>NZ_VEIP01000009.1:0-112327 GCF_007680655.1 Pantoea sp. PSNIH1 | reverse complement strand
ACACGTTAAGCGGTGCTCTGTGAATTAAACTTCGTAATGAATTACGTGTTCACTCAGCAAAGACTTGATATTTTTTACGTCCGGAGACGCTGATATCAATCCTGCGAGTGCCCACACAGATTGTCTGATAAATTGTTAAAGAGCAGTGCCGCGATTTCTCAAGCGGCGCGGGATGCGTATATTACGCTTTCCGCATTTTCAGTCAAGCATTTATTTTTGCTTTTCTGAAGGTTGCTGTAAAAGCCACCTGCTTAACGCGACGCTTCGTAAGCCGTTGTGCCGTGTCAGTGGAGGCGCATTATAGGGAGTTCTTCCGGGCTGACAAGTGCTAATTTTGAATTATTTTCTGAGTGTTGTTTTTTTCAGCGAAACCGCCTCAAACTGCCAGTTTTTCGAGCAGCGGAAAGCCATAACGCTGTAAAACGCCGGATAACTGTACCGCTTCTTCATCTATAGATGTGCAAAACGCGATGTTGCTGTCAGCAGAAGCCGCATCAGGCGCCTCGTGCTCAAGCAGCCAGACGGTACGCCTGGCTATAGCAGCACCGGAATCAACCAGCCGGGTTCCATCCGGCAGAACCTGCTGCAGTTCATCGCGCAGCAGTGGAAAGTGCGTGCAGCCCAGCACGACCGTATCCGGCGGCTCTTTCATACGTAACCAGGGTTGCACTGCCCGGCGAACATCATTCAGTGATACCGGTTCACCATGCAGCTTCGCCTCTGCCAGTTCCACCAGCTCAGCAGACCCCAGCATCTCAATGGTGCACTCCCGGGCAAACTGTTTCACCAGTTCATGGGTATAAGGACGCTTTACCGTTCCCCGCGTTGCCAGCAGCCCGACGACTCCGTTACGTGTCAGGCGAGCCGCCGGTTTAATTGCCGGCACCACGCCGACGACCGGAAACGCAAAGCGTTCGCGCAGTGCAGGTAAAGAGACGGTACTGGCCGAGTTACAGGCAATGATGACTAATGCGAGCGGAAAACGCTGCGTAATGGCCGTAACCACTGCCACTACGCGTTCAACAATGTACGTTTCCGTTTTCTCGCCATAGGGAAACCCTTCATTATCGAAAGCGTAGAGATAGTGCAGGTCCGGCAGCAGCTGCCGGACTTCATCATAGACGGAAAGCCCACCTACGCCGGAATCAAACACCAGCACGGTGGGACGGAGATCAGAAGCTGTAGCTGGCGCTAAGGTAGTATTCTCGTCCAGGGGTGCGATAGCCATAAACCGTCTCATAATCCTTATCCAACAGATTGGCAATTTTACCACGAACTGTCAGATGAGACGTGACCGGATACGCAGCTGAGAAATCAACCAGGCTATAACCCGGCATGCGACGCTGTGTTGCTGCGTACTGGTTGGTATTGTTGTTGTAGCTTTTACCAAAATATTGCCAGGCGAGATCAAAGTCGATATCCAGTGCGGTCCAGTCCAGCTGATACTTATATTGCTGGCGGGAACGGTGTGCCAGCACCTCATTATCGTCATCGCGGCGCGGATCGATATATTGCAGCGTGATACGGTGGGTAAAAATACCGGTATCTGCACTGCCGCTCCACTCCACGCCTTTAATCGTCGCTGACTGTACGTTGTAGTAGGTGCCAGTAAAGTTATCGTCAGCTCTGTAGTCGATCAGGTTATTGATTTTATTCTGGTAAAGGTAGAAGTGCCATTCGACCGGACCGCTGAGTCCTTCGAGACCGGTTTCAATCTGATGTGACCTCTCAGCCCGGAGATCGGGATTGGATGCAATAAACAGACGGCTCTGCCCATACATCTGCCCCAGTGTAGGTGCCTGGAAAGCGGTGCCATACGAAAAGATCAGGCGATAATCGGGCATAAACGCCCATCCCGCCGCTGCCTGCCACGTACCGTTCCAGCCAAACTGGTTGTTATTGTCACCGCGCAGCGCACCTTCCAGCGTAAGCGTATTGAACTGCTGCTGCGTAGTCAGATAGTAACCGGTGCTGTTACGCGTGTAGTTGTCAGCGCTGAACCGATCGCTGGACGCCAGTTTCTGCTGCTGCCAGTCGATGCCGGCGCTGAGTGTGCCATGCGCCATGGCAACACTGTTACCCCACTGCAGATTGCGCTGGCTCATATCATCCAGCGACGTGCCCGGACGATAGAGGCCGAGCGTACTGGCATAGTTGTAATCTTTATAGCGCTGGTAGCTGTAGCTCAGTTCCGAAGAGTAGCGCTCTTCACTGAACTTCATACCGCCTTCATAGGTATGATTATAAATCTGCCGTTTATCACTGCCGTCCTGATAGCCTGCATCATACGCACTATTATTGCCGTAGCCGTAGCCGCGAAAGAAGGCGGATAAACTGTCGCTGAAACGGTGATTCACACCGGCCCAGAATGTTTTACTGCGAAAGCCGTCGCGATCGCCATCAACCGCGTACGCTGACTGCGGCTGAATGTTATAGCCGCGCGTCGACTGAAAGGCTCCCGCTACGGTTACCAGCGTATCCTCGTCCACCTTGTGTCGCAGCGCCGCATCATACTCCTGATAGCGATTCGACCCGAGGCCCGCCGTTATCTGCCCGCCTGGCTCGCTGTTCTCAGTAATGATGTTCACCACGCCGCCAATGGCATCGGCGCCGTAAACGGCGGAGCGTGGTCCGCGGATCAGCTCAATACGCTGAATCAACGCCAGCGGAATCTGGCTAAAGTCAGCGATCCCGGTGATCCCCGACTTCGCCAGCGGGATCCCGTCAATCAGCACCAGCGTATGACGCGCTTCCGCACCGCGGATATAGATGTAACTGGTCTGGCCCGGACCACCGTTTTGCGCAATATCCACGCCCGGCAGGCGCCGCATGACATCCGTCAGCGATTTTGCCTGCCAGCGATCGATATCTTCCCGCGTGATCACCTCACCTGGTGCCAGCACGCTGCTGACCGGCTGCTGAAAACGGTTAGCGGTGACAAGTTGCGTATTATCATTTTGCCGGGCATAGCCAGAGGGCGCCCAGAGCGACAGCGCTGTTGCACTCAGGGCGAACAGCGAAGCAGACGTTATTTTCATTGTTATAGCATCCAAAGGATCGAGCCGGATGCCGCAGGCCTGAGATCGATAGCACGCGATGATCTCAGCGTTTGCGACGATACACCGGCAGGTCTTCGGGCTGAGAACCATAAATGGTGAAGACTTCCCATCCGTCAGGACAGTGTCTGCCTGGGCGATCACCACGACATTCTTTTACCGCTGCGCGTCAGCTCCAGATTTGCACTGGATTCCCTTTTAACTCAATGAGGCCGGCGGCCGCAGTCTACGGTTAAGCCCGCCGCCGATCCACCCCTCCCGCTTTCTGACGTTCGGTTGGGCTGGACATCAGCAGTTGAATGCCTACAATCGCCCGGCAAGCAGGCTTATTACCAGGATTGAAGATGACACCCGAACAGCTCCCGATTGACCAGTATGACGCGCAACTCGCTGAAAAAGTCAGCCGTTTACAGACGATGATGACCCCTTTCACCGCGCCTGACGTGGAGGTGTTCCGATCGCCGGTCAGTCACTACCGTATGCGCGCAGAGTTTCGCATCTGGCACGACGGTGACGACCTCTATCACATCATCTTCGACCAGACGACCAAACAGCGCATTCGCGTGGACAGCTTTCCAGCCGCCAGCGAGCTGATTAATCAGATGATGCCCAGACTGATGGCAGCGATACGTGATAATCAGGTGCTGCGCTTTAAGCTGTTCCAGATCGATTATCTCTCCACGCTGAGCAACCAGATTGTGATCTCCCTGCTTTATCATCGCAAACTGGAAGAAGAGTGGCATGCCGCCGCCAGCACGCTGCGTGACCAGCTGCGCGCTGAAGGATTTGATGTGCAGCTGATTGGACGCGCGACCAAAACCAAAATCTGTCTGGATCGCGACTACGTGGATGAGCGTCTGCCGGTGGCGGGCAAAGAGCTGATTTACCGCCAGGTGGAAAACAGCTTTACCCAGCCTAATGCCGCCATGAACATTCAGATGCTGGAGTGGGCGCTGGATGTTACGCAGCAGTCGCGTGGCGACCTGCTGGAGCTTTACTGCGGTAACGGTAACTTTTCGCTGGCGCTGGCGCGCAATTTCCGCCGCGTACTGGCCACAGAGATAGCCAAGCCCTCGGTGGCGTCGGCTCAGTACAATATCACTGTGAATCAGATCGATAACGTACAGATTATTCGTATGGCAGCGGAAGAGTTTACCCAGGCCATGAACGGCGTGCGCAGCTTTAACCGGCTGGAAGGCATCGATCTCAGCAGCTATCAGTGCGAGACCATTTTTGTCGATCCGCCACGCAGCGGGCTGGATGATGAAACGGTAAAAATGGTGCAGGCGTATCCGCGTATTCTGTATATCTCCTGTAACCCGCAGACTCTGTGCGACAATCTGGCCGCGCTGTCAGGCACGCATCAGATTGAGCGACTGGCGCTGTTCGATCAGTTCCCGTACACCCACCATATGGAATGCGGCGTATTGCTGACGCGCAAAGCATAAAAAAACGGGAACCCGCAGGTTCCCGTTTTTTTTACTGCCGGCTTCTGGCGCGGCGGAAGCGCGTGCCAATCCAGAACACCAGTCCCGTCATCAGAATGACAGGAATGAAGTTCGAGCCGATATCCGGATATTCTGCGCGCACCATGGCGCTATAAACCAGAATGCCCAGCAGAAAAAATGCCGCGGCCAGTGACGGCATGCCGTCCGGCATATTGCGATTGAGATAACGCTGGTGCAGGCACCATGCTGACAGCCCAAGCGCTATCAGCGGAAAAATGGAAAACGGCACAAAGCTACTGAACAGCGCCGAAAAGGAGCCGTTGATTGCTAAACCAGTGATAAAAGAGAGTAATAACGTTCCTTTATCACGAGGATGCTGCTCAATCATTTCATTATCCTTATCACGTTATTTTTCAGGGATTTCCAGGGTCACGGCCAGCCGCTCTTGTTCCCGGCGATACCAGTAGTAGGCGCCTTTGGCGATCATACGCAGCTGCAGTACCAGCCGCTCTTCCAGCTTACGCCGCTGGTCAGAGTCGACATCCAGCGCTTCAGCGCCGGCGCTAAAAACAATGGTCACCATCGCCTCAGCCTGTGCTTCGGTAAAGCTGCGCGGCATACGGCTTTCCAGCTCAAGGTAGTCAGCCAGTTCTGCGATAAAATGCTGGATCTCACGTGCAACAGCAGCGCGGAAGGCGGCTGACGTGCCGGAACGTTCGCGCAGCAGAAGCCGAAACGCATTCGGGTTGTTGCCGATGAACTCCATAAAGGTTGCCACCGACGTTTTAATGATGCTGCCGCCTTTCGCGATACGCTGGCGCGCCTGGCGCATCAGCTGGCGCAGCATCAGCCCGCTCTCATCAACCATGGTCAGTCCAAGCTCATCCACATCGCGAAAGTGACGATAGAATGAGGTTGGGGCAATGCCGGCTTCACGTGCCACTTCGCGTAAACTCAGGCTGGCAAAACTCCTTTCTGCACTAAGCTGACTGAATGCAGCTTCAATCAGCGAACGTCTTGTACGTTCTTTTTGTTGCGCCCGAACGCCCATTTTTGCGGCCTTGTGAGTAATCAGGCGCTCACTATAACAAACTTTTCAGCGTACAGCCGGGCAAACTTTGTCACCGCCTGTTAACCTCACTGAATGTCAAACTTCTGCATTTTTCACTGTTAGAATTCAGATGTGCGCGGCGAGATGTTAGAATCTCGTTGTAAAAATGTATAGAAGAATAGGACGTACTGGTATGCAAAAGTCTTACGATTACGATGCCATTGTAATTGGCTCCGGTCCGGGCGGCGAAGGTGCGGCGATGGGGCTGGTCAAGCAGGGAGCGCGCATCGCAGTGATCGAACGCTACCACAACATTGGCGGCGGTTGTACACACTGGGGAACCATCCCTTCCAAAGCGCTGCGTCATGCCGTCAGCCGCATCATTGAATTCAATCAGAACCCGCTCTACAGCGATCATACCCGTCTTCTCCGCTCCTCGTTCGCTGACATCCTTAACCACACCGAAAATGTTATCAGTCAGCAGACTGCCATGCGCCAGGGCTTTTATGAGCGTAACCGCTGTGAACTCTATCAGGGCGACGCGCATTTTGTTGATGCCAACACGATAGAGGTGGAGCAGCCTGATGGCACCCGCGAGCAGCTTACGGCAGAAAAATTTGTCATTGCCTGCGGCTCACGTCCCTATCACCCGGCCGACGTCGACTTTACACACCCGCGCATCTACGATTCCGACTCTATCCTGAACCTGCATCATGAACCGGGTCATGTGATTATCTATGGTGCCGGCGTGATTGGTTGCGAATACGCCTCTATCTTCCGCGGTCTTAACGTCAAGGTCGATCTCATCAACACCCGCGATCGCCTGCTGGCGTTTCTCGATCAGGAGATGTCCGATTCCCTCTCTTACCACTTCTGGAACAGCGGTGTAGTGATCCGTCACAACGAAGAGTTTGAGAAGATTGAAGGCGTCAGCGATGGCGTGATCATGCACCTGAAGTCAGGCAAAAAGGTCAAAGCGGATTGTCTGCTGTATGCGAACGGCCGCACCGGAAACACCGACTCGCTTTCGCTGGAGAATGTAGGTCTGGAAGCGGATGGACGCGGCCTGCTCAAAGTCAACAGTATGTATCAGACCGCGCAGCCGCACATTTATGCCGTGGGTGATGTGATTGGCTATCCAAGCCTGGCTTCCGCCGCCTACGATCAGGGGCGTATTGCCGCTCAGGCGATCATCAAAGGTGAAGCGAGTGCGCATCTGATCGAAGATATTCCGACCGGTATCTACACCATTCCTGAAATCAGCTCGGTAGGAAAAACAGAGCAGCAGCTGACCGCGATGAAAGTGCCTTATGAAGTGGGCCGTGCGCAGTTTAAGCATCTGGCACGCGCGCAGATTGTTGGCATGCACGTCGGCAGCCTGAAAATCCTGTTTCACCGCGAGACAAAAGAGATTCTGGGGATCCACTGCTTTGGTGAGCGCGCGGCGGAGATTATTCACATCGGGCAGGCCATTATGGAGCAGAAAAACGGCGGTAACACGATTGAGTACTTCGTGAATACCACCTTTAACTACCCCACCATGGCTGAAGCCTATCGTGTAGCCGCGCTGAACGGATTAAACCGCCTGTTTTAACGCGGCGTCAAAATGGCCCTGCATATGGGTTTTGATTGCTTCTGCCAGCTGCTCATAGCGGCTGCGCAGAGGCGAACCTGGCCGGTAAACCAGCGCGATAGTGCGCTGCGGTACCGGTTTATAACAGGGCAGATAGCAGACACCATCGCGCACGCGCTCTTTAGGCACCGCCAGTGAAGGCAGTAGCGTAATGCCGCTGCCGGCCGCCACCATATTACGCAGCGTTTCCAGGCTGGTGGCGCGAAAATGGGTATCTTCGTCCGCACCCGCCTCAAAGCAGAAGCCCATCGCCTGGTCGCGCAGGCAGTGACCATCTTCCAGCATCAGCAGTTTTTCACCCGCCAGATCGGACATCGGCACGCGATCGCGATCGTGCCACGGGTGATCTTTGTAGATCGCCAGCTTCATGGGCTCATCAAACAGCGGCACTTCAATAAAGGCTTCACTCTCTTTAACCAGCGCCAGAATAGCGCAGTCAAGTTTCCCGCTGTCGAGCTGTGCCAGCAGCTGCTGAGTCTGTGCTTCATGCAGATACATCTCCAGCTTCGGGAAAGTCTGATGCAGCATAGGAATAATATTGGGCAGCAGATAGGGGCCGGTCGTGGGGATCAGTCCGATATGCAGCGGTCCGGACATCGCTTCACCCTGCTGGCTGGCCATCTCTTTCAGCACCTTAACCTCACGCAGTACGGTTCGCGCCTGATCAACCAGCAGTAATCCTGCCTGGGTGAACAGCACTTTACGGCTGGTACGTTCCAGCAGCATGACGCCCAGTTCATCTTCCAGCTTGCGGATCTGTCCGCTCAGGGTCGGCTGACTGACATGACAGGCATCAGCAGCGCGACGGAAATGGCGGTGTTCCGCAAGTGAAACCAGATACTCGAGATCGCGAATGTTCATTAATATCCTCCAAACCACGATAGCCCGTGGCGATAGATAGAATAGCAACGAACGATTGGCCCTATCAAGCTATGCACGGGAATAATAGCGCTCACTGATTTAAGCCCATGCATTTGTAGAGAAATTTATTTATTTGCTGAACATGTGCCGGGGCTGAACGCTTTTATGAAAAACGCTTTTTACGCAGCAAATCTGTTTTGCTGAACCCAATCACTGTGCTGGCGGGGAGTGCCGGTACGCTGATGATGTGCCTATAAAAATATGCAATTCCGAAGCCAGAGGTTGGCGGGCTTTTTATAAAGCCCGCTTTTTTTATGGCGTATCAAACCGGCCAGCGTCCGGGAGCGGCTATTGCAGACGCGCCTGTGCTTCGCGAATCGCCTGGGCTACCTGCTGCGGCGCAACACCACCGCGCGCGTTACGCTTGTCGAGGCAGGACTGCAGCGAAAGCACCGGATAGACATCCTCTTCGATGACGTCACTGAACTGCTTCAGCTGAGCCAGACTCAGCGCTTCCAGCGCCACACCCTGCTGGATAGCCGCGACGACCGCTTCTCCCACAATATGATGCGCCTCGCGGAACGGCACGCCTTTCGCGACCAGATAGTCTGCCAGCTCAGTGGCATTGGCGTAGCCCTGTTCAGCCGCTTCCTGACAACGCGGACGTTTAACCTGAATACCATCCAGAACCAGCACTGACATATGCAGACAGTCGAGCCAGGTATCCAGCGCGTCAAACAGCCCTTCTTTATCTTCCTGCATATCTTTGTTGTAGGCCAGCGGCAGGCCTTTCAGCGTCATCATCATGCCGGTCAGTGCGCCCTGGACACGGCCGCATTTACCGCGAATCAGCTCCAGCGCATCCGGGTTTTTCTTCTGCGGCATCAGCGATGAACCTGAGGTGACTTTATCAGACAGCTCGACGAAGCCCGCCTCGCCCGTGTTAAAGAAAATCAGGTCTTCTGCAAAGCGCGACAGATGCACCATGCCAATTGACGCGTCGGAGAGCAGCTCCAGCACATGATCGCGATCGGATACGGTATCCAGGCTGTTACGCGTTGCCGAAGCAAAACCGAGCCAGCCTGCCAGCTGCTCGCGGTCAATCTCATAAGCGGTACCGGCCAGCGCACCACAGCCCAGCGGGCTGACATCCAGCCGCTTCAGCGTATCCTGCAGACGGCTCTCATCGCGCGCCAGCATTTCGGTATACGCCAGACACCAGTGGGCGAATGTAACCGGCTGCGCGCGCTGCAGATGCGTATAGCCCGGCATGACGGCATCCTGATTCGCTTCTGCCGTCGCCACCAGCGCGCTCTGCAGCTGACGCGTCGCGTCCAGCAGCAGGGCAACCTGCTCTTTGCACCAGAGCTTCAGATCGGTGGCAACCTGATCGTTACGGCTGCGTCCGGTATGCAGCTTTTTACCCAGCGCCCCGACCTTATCGATCAGCTTGCCCTCGACCCAGCTGTGAATATCTTCTGCATCGCTTTCCAGGATCTGTGACGGATTCGCGCGTACGTCCGCCAGCAGCTCGTTCAGCGCCGCTTCAAGCTGCTGCTGTTCCGTTGAGGTTAAAACGTTCACGGTTACCAGCGCTTTTGACCACGCCACAGAGCCGGTAATGTCCTGCTCCGCCAGGCGGTAATCAAAACGCAGTGAATCATTAAACTGTTTAAACCGCTGGTCTGCTGCCTGCGAGAACCGTCCGCCCCAAAGTGCCATCTGCTTGCTCCTGAAATCGTGTTGAAAAAGGCGGCCTGAGCCGCCCTTATATAACTGCTGCCGCGTGCTTACTTCTTCTGCTCGTTCAGCGCACGAATGCGCGAAGAGAGGGAGAACAGGCGAATAAAGCCGCCCGCGTGACGATGGTCATACACCTCATCTTCACCAAAGGTGGCGAACTCTTCTGAGTAGAGGCTGTTAGCCGATTTCTTCTGAATCGCCGTAGCCTGACCTTTGTAAAGCTGCAGAACCACTTCGCCGTTGACCTCTTCAGCCAGCGATGCCGCCGCCGCCTGAATAGACTGGCGCAGCGGCGCGAACCAGCGACCATCGTAAACCACGTAAGACATCTCCTGGCCCAGCTGCTCACGCCATTTGAAGCTGTCGCGATCCAGAACCAGCTGCTCAACCGCACGCAGCGCATTTACCATGATGGTACCGCCAGGGGTTTCATAGCAGCCGCGTGATTTGATGCCAACCAGACGGTTTTCCACGATATCGATCCGGCCAACGCCATGTTTAGCACCCAGTACGTTGAGTTTTTCCAGGCACTGGAACGGGCTCAGCTGCTCGCCGTTTACGGCAACCACGCAGCCTTTTTCAACGGTCACGGTGACATTTTCCGGCTGGTCCGGCGCTTCAAGCGGATCCACGGTCCATACCCAGCAATCTTTATTCGGTGCATTCCACGGACTTTCCAGCACGCCACCTTCGGTGGAGATATGCCACGCGTTCTCATCGCGGCTGTAGATCTTCTCCAGCGACGCGGTCGTCGGGATATTGCGCTCTTTCAGATAGTCGAGCAGCGCCTCACGCGAACGCAGATCCCACTCGCGCCATGGCGCAACAACTTTAAGCTGTGGTGCCAGCGCGGTATAGGTGGTTTCGAAACGCACCTGGTCGTTGCCTTTACCGGTTGCGCCGTGGCACAGCGCGTCAGCACCCACTTTCAGCGCCAGTTCAACCTGCGCTTTAGCAATGATAGGACGCGCCATTGACGTGCCCAGCAGATAGGTGCCTTCATACAGGGCACCGGTCTGCAGCACCGGATAGACGTAATCGCTGATGAACTCTTCACGCAGATCTACTACGTGACATTCAGATGCGCCCGACTGCAGCGCTTTTTTCTCAACGCCTTCCAGGTCGGCCGGGTCCTGACCAATATTGGCGACAAACGCCACAACTTCGCAGCCGCCGTAGTTCTCTTTCAGCCATGGAATGATGGCTGAGGTATCGAGGCCGCCTGAGTAGGCCAGAACGATTTTTTTAATGTTTTGCGTGCTCATGTCTTAATCCTTGATTATGCGAGAATCCGGGTGCCAATCGACACGCCGTTGAAAAGGTCGGGCAGCTGCTCAGCATGGCGCCAGCTGGCGATATCGACCGGACGGCCCAGCGTGCGTGCCGCATCCAGCGCAGCATTGACTTTAACAATCATACCGTCGGTAATAATGCCCTGCGCAATCAGCTGTTCCGCTTTCGCTGCGGTCATTTCAGCGATGCGCTGGCCTTTGCCGTCGAGAATGCCGCTGACGTCAGAGAGCAGCACCAGATCGGCTCCGATAGTGGCTGCCAGCGCCGTCGCTGCCTGATCGGCATTCACATTCATCAGCGCTCCGCCGGCAGTGATGCCAATTGAGCTGATAACCGGCATATAGCCTGCATTAAGCAGCGTATTCAGCAGCGCAGGGTTGCCCGGCGTGGCCTGCCCGACATGCCCCAGCTCTTCATCAAACTGCGCGACGCTGACCAGTCCGGCATCGCCCAGACACAGCCCGACAGCATTAATGCCGTAACGGGTTGCCCACGCCAGCAGCGTTTTATTCGCAGTGCCCGCCAGCGCGCCGGTAATAATGTCGATTTGATCGGCGGGTGTAACGCGCAGGCCATCTTTCTTTTTCACCGGCAGCGCGAGCTTTTTCATCAGTTCGTCGACCAGACAGCCGCCGCCGTGCACAATCACCAGCGGACGCTGATGTTCATTACGGTACGCCAGCAGCGCATCAAACAGCCGGGCCAGTGCTTCTTCGCTATCCAGCAGTACGCCGCCCAGTTTAATGATCAGTGGATTGCTCATGGTTACGTTATCCGTCCGTTAAATCAGAGAGAGCGTTTCAGGGAAACCGAAACGAATATTCAGACACTGAATCGCCTGTGATGACGCACCCTTCAGCAGATTATCTTCTGCCGCAACCACAATCAGATGCTCATCCTGTACGGCAAAACCGATATCGCAGAACGGCAGGCCCACTACCGCTTTCAGCGCCGGTACGCCGTTGTCATAGAGGCGCACCAGCGGCTTGTCGTGATAGGCCGCATAAAACGCATCGGTCACATCCTGCTGCGTAATGCCCGCTTTCAGACGGCAGGTGATGGTTGCGAGAATACCGCGGGGAAAATTACCCAGATGCGGGGTAAAAATAACCGGCGCGCCAAGATGGGCAACTATTTCCGGATGATGACGGTGGTTAAACAGGCCGTAGGGCTGCAGGCTCACTTCGCAAAAGCTGGTCGCGACGCTGGCTTTACGCCCGGCTCCGCTGACGCCGCTGGTGGCATTGATTACCGGCCACTGCGCGTCATTCAGCAGATCCGCTTTGAGCAGCGGCTTCAGCGCCAGCTGCGCTGCGGTGGGATAGCACCCAGGCACGGCCACCAGCTGGGCCTCTTTAATACGTTCGTGATTCCATTCGGCCAGACCATATACCGCGTTATCCAGCCACGCCTGATGCTGATGACTGAAGCCATAATAGCGGGTGTAGAACGCCTCATCGTTGACCCGGAAGGCGCCTGAGAGATCGAAGACCACGCAGCCTGCTTTCAGAAATTCAGGTGCCAGATCGTGGCTGACTTCATGCGCCGTCGCGAGGAACACCACATCGACTTTCTCTGCCCACGCCGCCGGATCGCTCAGCGGCTGCAGCGGCAGATCCACGATACCTTTCAGCTGCGGATGGAGATCGGAGAGCAATTTTCCGGCATCCGGGCTTTGCGCTGAAACCGCTAAAGCGGTTATGTTCATATGCGGATGGCGATTCAGGTAAGTGGCAAGCTCTACGCCAGCATAACCACTGGCACCAACGATCAGCGTATTCAACATCAGGCTGTATACCTTTTTACAGTCAACGTATCGGGTCGCGGCCGTGCCCCGTTGCCCACGATGCCGTTTGCACTTTTTCAGTTCACATGCAGACGACGTTAATGTATTTTTATTCACTATTAGTGCATGAATATTGATACATCCTAACCTAAGGACCGTCAACAGTGAAGTCAAAAATTCCACCTTTTATCGAACTCTACCGCCAGTTGATCGCCTCACCGTCAATCAGCGCAACCGACAGCGCGCTTGACCAGAGCAACGAAAGTTTAATCAATTTGCTGGCGGGCTGGTTCCGCGATCTGGGCTTCAGCGTTGAAGTTCAGCCGGTGCCGGGCACGCGACATAAGTTCAACCTGCTGGCGCGCAGCGGTGAAGGCGCAGGCGGACTGCTGCTGGCGGGTCATACTGACACCGTACCCTTTGATGACGGACGCTGGACACGCGATCCGTTTGTCCTGACTGAACATGACAATAAACTTTACGGGCTGGGCACGGCAGATATGAAAGGCTTCTTCGCCTTTATTCTCGATGCGCTGCGCGATGTTGACGTCACTACGCTTAAAAAACCGCTCTATGTGCTGGCGACCGCTGACGAAGAGACCACGATGGCAGGTGCCAAATATTTCTCTGAGTCAGCCCGGCTGCGCCCCGACTGCGCCATTATCGGTGAGCCTACCTCGCTCAAACCGGTGCGCGCCCACAAAGGCCACCTTTCACACGCTATCCGCATTGAGGGCCAGTCAGGCCACTCCAGCGATCCGGCGCGCGGCGTGAATGCGATTGAGCTGATGCACGCCTCTATTACAGAACTGATGAAGCTGCGCCATACCCTGAAAGAGCGCTATCACCATGATGGCTTTGCCATTCCTTATCCGACTATGAACTTTGGTCATATTCATGGTGGTGACGCGGCTAACCGCATCTGCGCCTGTTGCGAACTGCATATGGATATCCGGCCGCTGCCGGGCCTGAGCCTGAACGATCTGGATGGCTTGCTGAATGAAGCGCTGGCACCGGTGAGCGCCCGCTGGCCTGGCCGCCTGACCGTAGGCGAACTGCATCCGCCTATTCCGGGTTATGAGTGTCCGGCCGATCATGAACTGGTTACGGTGGTGGAGAAGCTGCTGGGCGTGCCGACGGAAGTGGTCAACTACTGTACCGAAGCGCCGTTTATTCAGCAGATCTGCCCGACGCTGGTGCTGGGACCAGGTTCAATCGAGCAGGCGCATCAGCCGGATGAATTTATCGATACCGCATTTATTAAGCCAACTCACGCCCTGATCACGCAGGTTGTGCAGCATTTTTGTCACTGATAGATAATCTGCGGGGCATTTCACTGTTTAATCAGCAAAATGCCCCGTCATTATCCGGTGTTTGCTGATAAGAATAACTTATCTCTCTCTATCCCCAATAAAACTTATCACTTTCCGCACGTTAGCTGCCTGTTTTCGTCAGTTCAGGCTAATTGACGGAGTTCACAAATCGTGGCTAGATAAAAGATGATGTTATACCCGCTGGTTGGGTCCAGAGGGGTTAAAAGACGATAAGGGTGTCAGGGTCAAATGAACGAACAATATTCCGCAATGCGAAGTAATGTCAGTATGCTCGGCAAACTGCTCGGGGATACGATAAAGGATGCACTGGGAGAGAACATTCTCGATCGGGTGGAAACCATCCGCAAACTCTCTAAGTCATCCCGTGCAGGCAATGACTCTCATCGTCGGGAGCTGCTGTCAACGCTGCAGAACCTGTCGAACGATGAGCTGCTGCCGGTGGCCCGCGCCTTTAGTCAGTTTCTTAACCTTACTAACGTGGCTGAACAGTATCAGACCATTTCACGCAGCGGCGATGGCGCTAACCATCCGGAGCTGCTGAAAAAGACGTTTGAGCGCCTGAAGCAGCATAACGATCTCAGCGAAATGGCTATCCGTCAGGCGATTGAAGAGCTGTCGCTGGAGCTGGTCCTGACCGCACACCCGACTGAAATTACCCGCCGCACCCTGATCCACAAGCTCGGCGAAGTGAACAGCTGCCTGGAGCAGCTCGATCACGCTGATATCACCGATTATGAGCGCAATCAGGTGATGCGCCGTCTGCGCCAGCTGGTAGCGCAGGCGTGGCATACGGATGAGATCCGTAAATATCGCCCTACCCCGGTCGATGAAGCGAAATGGGGCTTCGCCGTCGTGGAAAATAGCCTGTGGGAGGGCGTTCCCGCGTTTCTGCGTGAACTGAATGAGCAGGTTGAAGAGACGTTTGGCATTCAGCTGCCGGTGGATTTTGTGCCGATTAAATTCACGTCGTGGATGGGCGGCGATCGTGACGGCAACCCGAACGTGACCGCACCTATTACCCGCCACGTCATGCAGCTGAGCCGCTGGAAAGCAGCCGACCTCTTCCTGCGCGATGTAGGGGTGCTGATCTCTGAGCTGTCGATGTCGGAGTGCAGCGACGAAGTGCGCGTAATGTGCGGCGATCCGGACGCAATTGAACCTTACCGCATGATCCTGAAACGCATGCGCAGCCAGCTGATGAACACGCAGGCATATCTGGAGCAGCGCCTGAAAGGCGAACGTCTGCCGCGCCCGACCGATCTGCTGGTCTCCAATGAGCAGCTCTGGCAGCCGCTGTTTGCTATTTATCAGTCGCTGCAGCAGTGTGGTATGAGCATTATCGCTAATGGCCAGCTGCTGGACACGCTGCGCCGGGTAAAATGCTTTGGCGTTCCGCTGGTGCGCATCGACATCCGCCAGGAGAGCACCCGTCATACCGAAGCGATTGCGGAAGTTACGCGCTATCTCGGCCTCGGCGACTACGAAAGCTGGTCAGAAGCGGACAAACAGGCGTTTCTGATCCGCGAACTCAATTCAAAACGTCCGCTGCTGCCGCGCCAGTGGGAGCCGGGCGACAACACGCGCGAAGTGCTGGAAACCTGTAAAGTCGCCGCCGAAGCGCCGCAGGGTTCCATCGCGGCCTACGTGATCTCTATGGCGAAAACGCCTTCTGACGTGCTGGCGGTTCATCTGCTGCTGAAAGAGGCGGGCATTCCGTACGCTATGCCGGTCGCGCCACTGTTTGAAACGCTGGATGACCTGAACAACGCCAATGATGTTATGACGCAGCTGCTGAATATCGACTGGTATCGCGGCTTTATCAACGGCAAACAGATGGTAATGATTGGCTATTCCGACTCGGCAAAAGATGCCGGCGTGATGGCGGCCAGCTGGGCACAGTATCAGGCGCAGGACGCGCTGATTAAAACCTGTGAAAAAGCGGGCATTACCCTGACGCTGTTCCACGGGCGAGGCGGCTCCATTGGCCGTGGCGGCGCGCCTGCGCACGCTGCACTGCTCTCTCAGCCGCCGGGCAGTCTTAAAGGTGGCCTGCGCGTGACAGAACAGGGCGAAATGATCCGCTTTAAATATGGCTTGCCGGAAGTCACCATCGCCAGCCTCTCGCTCTATACCGGGGCCATTCTGGAAGCGAACCTGATGCCGCCGCCGGAGCCTGAACAGGAGTGGCGGGAGATCATGAACGGCCTTTCTGCGCACTCCTGCGCCATGTATCGCGGCTACGTCCGTGAAAATGCTGACTTTGTTCCCTACTTCCGCTCTGCCACACCGGAGCAGGAGCTGGGCAAACTGCCGCTGGGCTCACGTCCGGCTAAACGTCGTCCGACCGGTGGCGTTGAATCCCTGCGCGCCATTCCGTGGATTTTTGCCTGGACGCAAAACCGTCTGATGCTGCCAGCCTGGCTCGGCGCCGGTGCGGCGCTGCAGAAAGCGATGGATGAAGGTCATCAGGATCAGCTGGAAACGATGTGCCGCGACTGGCCGTTCTTCTCAACCCGCCTCGGGATGCTGGAGATGGTCTTCTCCAAAGCTGACCTGTGGCTGGCAGAGTATTACGATCAGCGCCTGGTTGATAAAGCGCTCTGGCCGCTGGGTAAACAGCTGCGCGACCAGCTGGAAGCGGATATTAAAGCGGTGCTGACCATTGCAAATGATGCGCATCTGATGGCGGATCAGCCGTGGATTGCCGAATCCATTGCGCTGCGCAACGTGTATACCGATCCCCTGAACGTGCTGCAGGCAGAGCTGCTGCTGCGCGCCCGTGCGCAGGAAGTACGCGGTGACGAACCGGACGCGCGGGTTGAGCAGGCGCTGATGGTAACCATCGCCGGCGTGGCCGCCGGCATGCGCAACACCGGTTAGCCGATACAAAAAAAGGAGCCTCAGGCTCCTTTTTTATTCTCTCTGCAGCAGTCCGGATTAAAGCAGCTGGGCGAGACGGTTCAGATCCGACTGCAGCGCACCCGCGGTAACATCACGTCCGGCACCGGGTCCGCGGATCACCAGCGGATTATCGCGGTACCAGCGGCTCTCAATGGCAAAGACGTTATCGCACGGCAGCAGCGCTGCCAGCGGATGTTCAGGCCGCACCGCTTCCACGCCGACGCGGGCTTTACCGCTGGCATCAAAGCGCGCCACATAACGCAGCACCAGGCCCAGCTCCTGCGCCGCTTCGTAGCGCTGCAGCATCTGGTTATTCAGCTCGTCTGCGTTTTCAAAAAAGTGATCAACCGATTCCGCCTCACAGTCGACTGGTACCAGCGACTCTACCCGCACCTGATCCGGCTCGATATCGTAGCCCGCCTCACGCGCCAGGATCACCAGCTTGCGCTTCACATCCTGCCCGGAGAGATCGACGCGCGGATCGGGTTCGGTCAGCCCCTGCTGCCACGCCTGATCCACCAGCTCGCTGAAGGGAACGCTGCCGTCAAACTGCAAAAACAGCCACGACAGCGTGCCGGAGAAAATTCCGCTGATGGAGAGTATTGAGTCGCCACTTTCGCGCAGGTCGCGTACCGTGTGGTTAACCGGCAAACCGGCACCGACCGTCGCGTTATAAAGCCAGTGGCGCCCGGTTTTGGCGAAGGCATCGCGGATCTGACGCCAGCTCTGGCTGTCTGATGCGCCAGCCACTTTATTTGCGCTGATCACGTGAAAACCGTGACTGGCAAAATCGAGATACTGCTGCGCCAGCGGCGCGCTGGCGGTTACGTCAAGCACCACCAGGTCATCAAACGGATGCGCGCGCATCCACAGAAACAGCGACTCCTCATCCAGCGCCTGCGCTTCATCGTCGAAAAAAGCCAGCGTGCGGCTGGCATCCAGCCCTTCGTAACTCAGCAGGCTGCGACGACTGTCAGCCACGCCAGCCAGCACAAACTCAAAGCCGGTACGGGCGGAGAGCGTTTCCTGCTCGCGGGCGAACAGCTCCAGCCAGCGCGCGCCGATATTGCCCTTTCCGAACAGCATCAGGCCGATACGTTTTTCTGCGCGAAACAGCGACTGATGCAGTCCCTGAATCAGATGGCGGGTCGGTCCTGTGCGCAGCACCGCGACCAGGCTGATATGCTCTTCTGACTGCCAGACAAACTCAACCGGCTGATCTTTAATCTGCTGCCAGAAACGGTGGCTGTGCAGCGGATTGCGCGTTACGCCAGCTCCCACCAGCGCCACCAGCGCCATGCCATCGCGCAGCTGCAGATGGCCCGGCAGCGCCGCATCCTGCAGCAGCGTAAAGGCACTGTTAACCACTTCCGCGGTATAGCAGAGCTGCAGCAGGCGACGATCGGGATGCAGGCCGCTTGCCAGCGGACGCAGCTGGGCGCGCTTCAGCAGCTGATCGATCTCTTTTTGCTGCGTAGCAAAATCGTGACCTTCAGCAAGCTGGATCTCCACCAGACAGACATCGTCGTGACTGGTGACAATACGCGCGCCGGTGCCGGAGGCCAGCACGCGCTCAATACGGGTTGAACCCTGCTCAGGCTGATAGCTGCAGCGCAGCTGTAAATCGATATCGCTGCTGGAGACCGGCTGCAGCGTACGGGTATGGAGTACCGGCGCCGCCAGTCGCGCCAGCTCGCTGGCTTCATCCAGCCGCAGCAGCGGCAGCAGGCAGGCATCGGAAACTTTGCGTGGATCGGCGCTATAGACGCCAGCCACATCGCTCCAGATGGTCACGCGCCCCGCACCCGCGAGCGCCCCGATCTGGGTAGCGGAATAGTCAGAACCGTTGCGCCCCAGCAGCACGGTTTCACCTGCCTCATTACGACTGATAAAACCGGTGACGACCAGACGCTTATGCGGATGCTGCGCCAGCAGCGCCTGCAGCAGCGGCCAGGATTTTCCCTCATCCACCTGCGGCTGAGCCGCGCGCTCCGCCCGCAGAAAATCACGTGCGTCCAGCCAGGCGGCGTCAACATCGCGCTGACTCAGTACCGCAGCCATCAGCCGCGCCGACCAGATTTCGCCATGCCCGACCACTTCTGCATATACCGCTTCAGTTATCGCGCCATCCAGTAGCGCCGCCAGGCGCTCCAGATCGCGGATAAAAAGGGTAGTCAGCCGGTCGGCCGCCTCCGCTGGCAGCAGCGCAGCAATCAGCTCGCTGTGGTATCGGCGAAGCGTCTGCTGCACCTGGTGCGCCGAGAGGCGATCGCTCTGGCTCAGCTTCAGCCAGCCGATCAGCTGATTCGTGGTGCTGCCTGCGGCAGAGACCACCATGAGATCGCCTGGCTGACTGTAATCAGCCATAATGGCCGCTACGCGCTGGTAGCAGCTGGCATCCGCCAGGCTGCTGCCACCAAATTTATGCAGCTGCTTCGTCGGCGTTCCCGCGCCTGCTGTACTGGTCATGATTACTCCCCGGCTGCGATTCGGAAGGCGTTATCCAAATCGGCAATTAAATCTTCGTGATCTTCAATGCCGACGGAGACCCGCAGCAGTGTTTCAGAGATGCCGGCGGCTGCGCGTGCTTCCGCAGACATGCCGGCATGTGTCATGGTGGCCGTATGTGAAATCAGGCTCTCTACTCCGCCCAGCGACTCCGCCAGCGTAAACAGCTGCAGCGCTTTCAGAAAACGACGCAGCCGCGCTTCATCTGCATCCAGCTCAAAGCTTAACATGGCGCCAAAGCCGCGTTGCTGACGTTGCGCATATTCATGACCGGCATTTTCCGGCAGAGAAGGATGATACAGCTTCTTCACCAGCGGCTGCTGCTTCAGATAGTCCACTATCGCCAGCGCGTTACGCTGGGCCGCTGCCATGCGGGGTGCCAGCGTCCGCAGACCGCGCAGCAGCAGATAGCTGTCAAACGCCGCGCCGGTCACGCCGATGTTATTGGCCCACCAGGCAAGCTCGGTGGCAACGGCCGGATCTTTTGCAATCACCGTCCCGGCCACCACGTCAGAGTGGCCGTTGAGATATTTTGTACAGGAGTGGATCACCAGGTCGGCCCCGAGGGCGAGCGGATTTTGCAGCGCCGGGCTCAGGAAGGTGTTATCCACCACGCTGACGGCACCCGCCGCGCGCGCCGCCTGACAGATTGCCGCAATATCCACTACGCGCAGCAGAGGATTGCTCGGGCTTTCCACCAGCACCAGTTTTGGCTTTTCGGCCAGCGCTGCGGCCAGCGCTGCGCTGTCACCCTGGTCGACAAACTTCACACGGTAAGCACCGCGCTTGCTGAGGCTGTCAAACAGGCGGTAGCTGCCGCCATAGCAGTCGTGGGGTGCGATCAGCAGATCGCCGGGCTTCAGGAATACAGTGGTCACCAGGTGAATCGCAGACATGCCGGTATTTGTCAGTACGGCACCCGCCCCGCCCTCCAGCTCGGCCAGCGCGCGCTGCACCACATCGCGCGTCGGATTGCCACGGCGCGAATAGTCGTGGGCACGCGGCTCATTAAAGTCGAGAAAATTATAGGTGCTGGAGAGATGAATCGGCGGGACTACGCAGCCATACTGCTCGTCATCATTCAAACCGCTGCGTACTGCGATGGTTGCCTGTTTGCGCGTCATGGGCTCTGCTGTTCCTGAAGAGGGGTAAAGTGCCCACAGGATAACATTCCGCTAACAGACGTCAATACATCTGGACATCTAAATGTCTTTGCGTATAGATTGAGCGCAGAGCGAATAACCGCTAAAATTATAAGTTATTGCCTGCTGAGCAGCGCATGCGCTTCGTTAACGCGGCGCTGAAGCACAAAATCCACGGCGCAGGCGGTCAGGCACGCAAAAATCGGGCATAATCCACGGATCATCCCCTATAACACTTTTATTAATTAAGGTAACTCATGGCTGAATGGAACGGCGAATATATCAGCCCGTACGCTGAGCACGGTAAAAAAAGCGAGCAGGTTAAAAAAATAACGGTTTCTATCCCGCTGAAAGTGCTTAAAATTTTAACCGATGAGCGTACACGTCGTCAGGTGAACAATCTGCGTCACGCCACGAACAGTGAGCTGCTGTGTGAAGCTTTTTTGCACGCGTTTACCGGTCAGCCTCTGCCCGACGACGTTGACCTGCGCAAAGAGCGCAGCGATGAGATCCCGGAAGAAGCGAAGCAGATTATGCGCGAGATGGGCATCGACCCGGATAGCTGGGAATATTAAATTCTGGTATAAAAAAACCCAGCCGAGGCTGGGTTTTCTTTTGCATCCGGGATAACCCGGCGGCAAACAAATCTTATTTTTTGCTGCCCGGAATGCTGAAACGCTTGTTGAAGCGATCAACGCGGCCGCCGGTGTCAACAACACGCTGCTTACCAGTATAGAACGGGTGGCATTTGCCGCACACGTCCAGGTTCAGGTCGTGGTTCATGGTAGAACGGGTGTTGATCACGTTACCGCAAGAGCAAGTGATGGTCACTGCTTCGTACTTCGGGTGAATACCTTGTTTCATGGGAAAACCTCATAAAAGGCCGTGTCGCTCTCCATGCCAGGCGAACCTGCACAGCACCACACGCGGTTGAACATTATATGTATCTCTGACGAGCTATCTCACCAGAGGCGGCATACTATACAGAATTTAACCGCCCGAGGCAAACATTGCTCAGCCATACACGCCTGCGGCCCCAGCGTGTACACTACCGTCCCTGATTACAGAACTGGATAGAGATCGCAATGTCCGTCGTAAAGGTTGCCCTGCCCGTCCCGCTACCGCGCCTGTTTGATTATCTGCTCCCTGCTGACGCTGCGCAGCCGGCAACCGGCAGTCGCGTCAGCGTGCCTTTTGGCAACCGTAAGCTGACTGGCATTGTGACCGGCGTGACCGAAAGCAGCGATCTGCCGCTGAAGCAGCTGAAACCGATAGAAGCCGTGCTGGATGACAGCAGTCTGTTTTCGCCCGCGCTGTGGCGCATCCTCAACTGGGCGGCCGGTTACTATCATTCACCCGTCGGGGAAGTGCTGAGTCATGCGTTACCGGTTCTGCTCCGCCAGGGGAAACCGGCACAGGAAGCGCCGCTGTGGCAGTGGGCGATCACGGAGGCCGGACGGGAAGTGGCGCCGGAAAGTCTGAAGCGTGCACCAAAGCAGCAGCAGGCGCTGGCCGCGCTGCGTCAGCAACCGCTCTATCGTCATCAGGTAAACGAACAGAGCTTTAACGACGCCGCTCTGCAGGCGCTCAGAGCCAAAGGGCTGTGCGAGCTGCGCGAGCATGCGCCATCTGCCGCGGACTGGCGGACGCATTTTGCCATTAAAGGCGAGCGTCTGCGGCTCAATACCGATCAGGCCATGGCCGTCGGGGCTATCCGGGCGGAAGACGATCGCTACGTTCCGTGGCTGCTGGCCGGGATCACCGGCTCCGGTAAAACCGAGGTCTATCTCACTATCCTGGAAAACATTCTGTCACGCGGCATGCAGGCACTGGTGCTGGTGCCGGAGATTGGCCTCACGCCGCAGACCATTGCGCGCTTCCGGGAACGTTTTGATGCCCCGATTGATGTGCTGCACTCTGCGCTGAATGACAGCGAAAGGCTGGCGGTCTGGCTGCGCGCCCGGCGCGGCGAAAGCGCGATTATTATTGGTACGCGCTCTGCGCTGTTCACCCCGCTGGCGCGGCCTGGCGTAATCATTATCGATGAAGAGCATGACAGCTCCTATAAACAGCAGGAGGGCTGGCGTTATCAGGCCCGCGATCTGGCGGTGTTTCGTGCACATGAAGAGAACATCCCGATTGTCATGGGTTCGGCCACGCCCGCGCTGGAGACGCTGCATAACGTGCGCGTCGGCAAATACCGGCAGCTTAATCTCACCCAGCGCGCCGGTAATGCAAAGCCCGCTTTGCAGCAGCTGATCGATCTGAAAGGACAGCCGCTTAAGGGTGGTCTGGCGCCGGCGCTGCTCAGTAAAATGCGCCAGCACCTGCAGGCGGATAATCAGGTGCTGCTGTTTCTGAACCGGCGCGGCTTTTCACCGGCGCTGATGTGCCATGACTGCGGCTGGCTGGCGGAATGCCAGCGCTGCGACAGCTACTACACGCTGCACCAGCATCACCGCCAGCTGCGCTGCCACCATTGCGACAGCCAGCGTCCGCTGCCGCTGCAGTGTCCCGGCTGCGGTTCAACCCATCTGATACCGGTTGGCGTAGGCACAGAACAGCTGGAGCAGCAGCTGGGCACGCTGTTTCCGGACGTGCCGGTTTCGCGCATCGATCGTGATACTACCAGCCGTAAAGGTGCGCTGGAGCAGCATCTGGCGGATGTGCATCGCGGCGGCGCGCGTATTCTGGTGGGCACGCAGATGCTGGCAAAAGGCCATCATTTTCCTGATGTTACGCTGGTGTCGCTGCTGGACGTTGACGGCGCGCTCTTCTCGGCTGATTTTCGTGCCGCAGAACGTTTCGCGCAGCTCTATACCCAGGTTGCAGGTCGCGCCGGACGCGCCGGCAAACAGGGTGAAGTACTGCTGCAGACGCACCATCCGGAGCATCCGTTGCTGCAGACGCTGCTGCATCGCGGCTACTTCGCCTTTGCTGACCAGGCGCTGCTTGAACGCCAGTCGGTGCAGCTGCCGCCCTGGACCAGCCACGCGCTATTTCGTGCCGAAGATATGGATAATCAGCAGGCTGCCGCTTTTCTCGTCCAGCTGCGTAATCTGCTGGAGGCGAGCCCGCTGAAAGATGAAGCCACCTGGCTGATGGGCCCGGTGCCGGCGCTGGCGCCAAAACGCAGCGGTCGGTGGCGCTGGCAGCTGCTGCTGCAGCATCCGTCACGCAAACGCCTGCAGCAGTTATTAAGCAGTTCGCTGCCGCTGCTGAGCACATTGCCCGCTGCACGCAAAGTAAAATGGACGCTGGATATCGATCCCGGCGAGAGCTGATGGCATCCGCATCTGCGAGCCAGATCGAAAAAAGTCGAACAAGTCACAGTTTTTATGCAAATTAAGTAACAGCCCTGCCCGCCAATGCGTTATCAATAGGATCACCCGGCCAGGACCGGCCCTTGCAGACAAACTGTACGCTGTATCACGCCAGGAGTAACACGTTGGACCCGAAGCAAACTTCATCTGCTGCCACGATGAAAGATGTGGCTGAGCACGCAGGCGTCTCTACGGCGACCGTTTCCCGGGCGCTGATGAATCCGGAGAAAGTGTCAGCCGCAACCCGGCAAAAAGTCGAGCAGGCGGTCATTGCGACAGGCTATGCATCGCATGGCCTGTCGCGCAATGCCAGACGCAATGAAACCCGGACTATCCTGGTGATTGTGCCCGATATCTGCGATCCCTTTTTTAGCGAAATTATCCGCGGCATTGAGGTCACCGCCGCGCAGCAGGGGTACCTGGTGCTGATTGGCGACTGCGCGCATCAGGATCATCAGGAAAAAACCTTTCTTGATCTGATGCTGACGCGACAGATTGACGGCATGGTGCTGCTGGGTTCACAGCTGCCGTTTGACGCCGATCCTGAAGCGCTGCGCAGCCTGCCGCCCATGGTTATGGGAAATGAATTCGCGCCGGAGATGGCGCTGCCCACCGTGCACATTGACAACCTGACCGCGGCGTTTGAAGCCGTTAACCATTTGCTGCAGCTCGGGCATCGTCGTATCGCCTGTATTACCGGGCCTGAAGCGGTTCCGCTCAGCCAGTATCGGCTGCAGGGTTATATTCAGGCGCTGCGCCGCAGCAGCATCCCCGTTGAACCGATGTTTATCGTACGCGGTGATTTCTCGTTTGAAGCCGGTGCCCGCGCCCTGAAACAGCTGATGAGTCTGCCGCAGCCCCCGGAAGCGCTATTCTGTCACAGCGATCTGATGGCGCTGGGCGCCATGAATCAGGCGCGCAAACTGGGGATGCGCATTCCGCAGGATCTCTCCATCGTTGGCTTTGATGATATTGAGCTGGCGCGCTATTACGAACCGCCCCTGACTACCGTGGCGCAGCCGCGCTTTGATATTGGCCGCGAAGCGATGCTGCTGCTGCTGGATGAGCTGCAGGGCAAGCGGGTAAATAATGGTTCGCGCCTGCTGGATGCAGAACTGCGCGTGCGCGGCAGTACAGCACCGGCTAAAAAGCGTTAGGTCACACGTGCCGCACTGCACATTTTCAGCAGATTCTGAAGGCAGACTCTGCTGGTCAAAGTTCGCACCCTTGAGTAACATGGCGCATTCATTGCCGGGCGGTTTACACCTCATTTATACCCGTCATTTTTCAAGCTGTAGCCAGGCTGGCTGCAACTCACACTGTTCAGGGTCTACGCCCGCAGGCATTTTGAAGGTATCAGGACGAAAGTGGCACAGAGAGATTATGTAGGCCGCGGGCGTTCAACAGGGACGCGTCGCAAAAAACCCGCCGGTCGCAGCAGCAGCAAAAAAAGCAAAGGCGGATCGGGTATATCGAAACTGATGGTAGTGCTCGCTGCCGCAGTACTGGTCACTTTTGCCGGTGGTTTATGGTTCATCGCGCACCATAAAAAAGAAGAGACGCCGGTTATCCCGAATCATAAAGTTAGCGGTAATGGCCTGCCGCCCAAGCCGGAAGAGCGCTGGAAATACATCAAAGAGCTGGAAAACCGGCAAATTACGGTTCCCTCACCGACTGAGCCTTCAGCCGGCGGCGAAGTGCAGTCGCAGACGCAGCTGACCGATGAACAGCGCCAGCTGCTGGAGCAGATGCAGGCGGATATGCGCCAGCAGCCTACGCAGCTGAACGAAGTGCCGTGGAACGAGCAGACGCCGGCTCAGCGTCAGCAGACATTACAGCGTCAGCAGGTACAGCAGCAGCAACGTCAGCAGCAGATACAGGCACAGCAGCAGCAGTTGCTGCAGCAGCAGACTCAGCAACGACAACAGCAGCAACAGCAACGTCAGCAGCAGATACAGGCACAGCAGCAGCGTCAGCAGCAGTTGCAGGCTCAGCAGCGCCAGCAGCAGCAGCAGGCTGAACGACCGGCACCGGTACAGCAGGCAAAACCAGAAACCACCAAAGTGAAGCCGGAAGAGAAAGCCTCCACACAGCGCTGGATGGTGCAGTGTGGCTCCTTTAAAGGCAGCGATCAGGCGGAATCTGTGCGCGCCGGTCTCGCTTTTGAAGGTTTTGAAAGCCGTATCACGACCGGCGGCGGCTGGAATCGCGTGGTGATTGGTCCGTTTAAAGATCGGAGTAAAGCTGACAGTACCGTGAAGCGGCTGCACAGTTCCGGTCACGGCAGCTGTATTCCGCTCGCCCTGCCCTGATAGCCTGAGCCCTGCTCCCGGCCTCACTCTACCGCCGGGAGCAGGCGTAGCCGAATTAAGACAAACCCCATCGCCCTGAGGGGTTGAAACCTTCTTAACCCACCCCATATCTGTTTGCATGATACGCCGCGCCGGGTGCGCGGTGTCTTTTTTCAACTGCAACAAGGGGTCTGCCCGTGACAACAATAGTAAGTGTACGACGCAACGGCCGGGTCGTTATTGGTGGTGATGGCCAGGCAACGCTTGGCAACACCGTAATGAAAGGCAACGTCAAAAAAGTGCGTCGTCTTTACAACGATAAAGTGATTGCGGGCTTTGCGGGCGGCACTGCCGACGCCTTTACCCTGTTTGAACTGTTTGAGCGTAAGCTGGAAATGCATCAGGGTCATCTGGTTAAAGCCGCGGTTGAGCTGGCAAAAGACTGGCGGACCGATCGCATGCTGCGCCGTCTTGAAGCGCTGCTGGCGGTAGCGGATGAGAACTCTTCGCTGATCATCAGCGGTAACGGCGATGTTATTCAGCCGGAAAACGACCTGATAGCGATCGGCTCCGGCGGCCCCTACGCCCAGGCAGCGGCACGCGCGCTGCTGGAAAATACCGACATTGGTGCACACGATATTGTTGAGAAAGCGCTGAACATCGCCGGCGATATCTGTATCTACACCAACCATAATATTAACTACGAAGAATTACCGTCTAAGGCGTAAGGACCTGAATCATGTCTGAGATGACTCCACGCGAGATTGTCAGCGAGCTTAATCGCTTTATCATCGGCCAGGACGGCGCTAAAAAAGCGGTTGCCATTGCGCTGCGTAACCGCTGGCGCCGCATGCAGCTTGACGAAGAGCTGCGTCACGAAGTGACCCCGAAAAATATCCTGATGATTGGCCCGACCGGCGTCGGTAAAACCGAAATTGCCCGTCGTCTGGCGAAGCTGGCCAACGCCCCGTTCATTAAAGTTGAAGCGACAAAATTCACCGAAGTTGGCTATGTCGGTAAAGAGGTCGATTCGATTATCCGCGATCTGACCGACTCCGCCATCAAAATGGTGCGCAGCCAGGCGATTGAAAAGAATAAATATCGTGCTGAAGAGATGGCCGAGGAGCGCATTCTCGACGTGCTGATCCCACCGGCTAAAAACAACTGGGGCCAGCCAGAGCAGAACGCCGAGCCATCAGCTGCGCGTCAGTCTTTCCGCAAAAAACTGCGCGAAGGCCAGCTGGATGATAAAGAGATTGAGATCGACCTTGCCGCCGCGCCTGCTGGCGTAGAGATCATGGCACCTCCGGGCATGGAAGAGATGACCAGCCAGCTGCAGTCCATGTTCCAGAACCTGGGCGGTCAGAAACAGAAGCCGCGCAAGCTCAAGATCAAAGATGCCATGAAGCTGCTGATTGAAGAAGAAGCGGCAAAACTGGTTAACCCGGAAGAGCTGAAGCAGGACGCTATCGACGCGGTAGAGCAGCACGGTATCGTGTTTATCGATGAGATCGACAAAATCTGTAAGCGCGGCGGCCAGTCTTCTGGTCCGGACGTTTCACGCGAAGGCGTGCAGCGCGATCTGCTGCCGCTGGTTGAGGGCTGTACCGTTTCGACCAAGCACGGCATGGTTAAAACCGACCATATCCTGTTTATCGCCTCCGGCGCATTCCAGGTAGCCAGCCCGTCCGATCTGATCCCGGAACTGCAGGGTCGTCTGCCGATTCGCGTTGAGCTGCAGGCGCTGACCGTGAACGACTTCGAGCGCATCCTTACTGAGCCTAACGCTTCCGTCACCGTGCAGTACAAAGCGCTGATGGGTACGGAAGGCGTTAATGTGGACTTCACCGAGGATGGTATCCGCCGGATTGCTGAAGCAGCCTGGCAGGTTAATGAGACCACTGAAAATATCGGTGCACGCCGCCTGCATACTGTACTGGAGCGTCTGATGGAAGATATCTCCTATGACGCCAGCGATCGCCACGGTGAGTCCATTACCATCGACGCTGAGTATGTCGGCAAGCATCTGGATGTACTGGTCGCAGACGAAGATCTCAGCCGCTTCATCCTGTAACACCCTTCTGATCGTTTCTGCTGCCCGGCCACTGCGCCGGGCATTTTTTTGCGCAGCATATTGATGCGGCGCTGCTTTTTGCCGGTGATGATTTTGCCAACACTCTTCAGATAGCGATATACTTATCTTTCCTGTGGCAAACAGACGGCATCCTTATGAAATACGATACATCTGAACTCTGTGACATCTACCATGAAGAAGTGAATGTGGTTGAACCACTTTTTTCCAACTTCGGTGGACGCACCTCATTCGGTGGGCAGATTACCACAGTCAAATGTTTTGAAGACAACGGCCTGCTTTACGACCTGCTGGAAGAGAACGGGCGTGGACGAGTGCTGCTGGTAGATGGCGGT
Source organism: Pantoea sp. PSNIH1 (assembly GCF_007680655.1). Lineage (NCBI taxonomy): Bacteria > Pseudomonadati > Pseudomonadota > Gammaproteobacteria > Enterobacterales > Erwiniaceae > Pantoea > Pantoea sp. PSNIH1. The sequence goes on along the minus strand of NZ_VEIP01000009.1, from coordinate 83,530 downwards.
GGCTCGGTACGTCGTGCGCTGGTGGATGCCCAGCTGGCGCGGCTTGCGGCGCAAAATGAGTGGGAAGGTCTGGTCGTTTACGGCTCGGTGCGGCAGGTTGATGAACTGGAAGAGCTGGAAATTGGCATCCAGGCGATTGCCGCTATCCCCGCTGGGGCGGCCGGTGAAGGCATTGGTGAGAGCGACGTACGCGTAAACTTTGGCGGCGTAACCTTTTTCTCCGGCGATCATCTCTATGCGGATAACACGGGCATCATTCTGTCAGAAGATGCGCTTGATATTGAGTAAACCGCAAACAAAAACGGGTGCCTGAGCACCCGCAGGTTTAAGCGCAGGTGCTTAAACCTCTTCCATTTTTCCCAGCAGTGCCCGCAGACGTTCCTGCCAGACATGCTGCTCTTCCTTCAGATGCTGATTTTCACGCGCCAGCGCGTCCTGATTGCCGGAAGCCTGGCTCACTTCGTTTTTCAGCGTATTGTTCTGCTCTTTCAGCTCTTCAATTTCCATTTGCAGCAGCGTGATGGTATCAATCGCCTGCTGTACTTTCGCTTCCAGTTTCTCAAATACTTCAAATGACATCGTTCTGACCTCTCCTAAAACTCGCAAGGCGTTGATGAAGCTGTAGCTGCCTCAATAAAGACGCATACAGCCATGTTGTCCCGATTGTATGTAGCCAAACCCGGCAAGTCCAGCGGCACGGGGCATTGGCGGCCAGTCTGTAACACTTTTCAGCTAATGCTTAAAAAATAAACCCGTTGCCAGTCATGATGCGCTAAGTGCGTTAAGAGGCAGATTAATTGGCCTTAAAGAAAGGTAAAAGACGCGAAAACGCGCATTTTTATGACGCAGTACACAGAATTCAATTTCGCTATTTCTCGTTTATGTTCGTTAACGATAAATTCACATCAACCCTACATTAGCGCTGGGCGACTCAGGGATTGAGAACAAAAACTGATAACATTTAACCTCGCTTCAGGAATTCCATTATGAGTCAGACAACGAACACACTCAAAGGTCAATGTATCGCCGAGTTTCTCGGCACCGGTTTGATTATCTTTTTTGGCGCGGGCTGTGTGGCTGCGCTGAAGCTGGCCGGTGCGGCATTCGGTCAGTGGGAAATCTGCATCATCTGGGGTCTGGCTGTTTCGATGGCGGTCTATCTGAGTGCGGGCGTCTCCGGCGCGCATCTCAATCCGGCGGTCACCGTGGCGCTCTGCCTGTTTGCTAATTTTGAAGGGCGTAAAGTTTTACCTTACATTCTGGCGCAGGTTGCCGGCGCCTTCTGTGCCGCTGCACTGGTATACGGCCTTTATTACAATCTGTTTTTCGATTATGAAGCGAGCCATCAAATGGTGCGTGGCAGCGTGCAGAGCCTCGACCTGGCGGGTATCTTCTCTACTTATCCTAATCCGCACATCACGGTCGGTCAGGCGTTTCTGGTAGAGATGGTCATCACAGCCGTACTGATGGCGGTTATCATGGCGCTGACTGACGATGGCAATGGCGTACCGCGCGGCCCGCTGGCGCCGCTGCTGATTGGTCTGCTGGTTGCTATTATCGGTGGTTCAATGGGTCCCCTGACCGGCTTTGCGCTCAACCCGGCACGTGACTTTGGACCGAAACTGTTTGCCTTTATCGCTGGCTGGGGTGACGTAGCCTTCACCGGCGCCAAAGATATTCCTTACTTCCTGGTGCCTGTGTTTGGTCCGCTGGTGGGTGCATGTCTGGGTGCCTTTAGCTATCGTGCGCTGATTGGTCGCCACCTGCCGGTAAACATCGCAGAAACCAGCAAAACAGAAAAACCTGTAGCGCGCGCTGAACAGCGTAAAGCGTAAGTTTCACTCTTAATCATCAGGACATTATTATGACTACGCCAGATAAAAAATATATCGTCGCGCTCGATCAGGGTACTACCAGCTCCCGTGCCGTCGTACTCGACCATGACGCCAACATCGTTGCCGTTTCACAGCGTGAGTTTACGCAGATCTACCCGAAAGCGGGCTGGGTTGAGCATGATCCGATGGATATCTGGGCTTCACAGAGCTCAACGCTGGTGGAAGTGCTGGCACACGCTGACATTAACTCCGATCAGATCGCCGCTATCGGTATCACTAACCAGCGTGAAACCGCCATCGTCTGGGATAAAGAGACCGGCAAACCTATCTACAATGCCATTGTCTGGCAGGATCCGCGCACCGCTGACTACTGTAATAAGCTGAAGAAAGAGGGACTGGAAGAGTATATCCAGCACACCACGGGTCTGGTGATTAACCCTTACTTTTCCGGCACCAAAGTGAAATGGATCCTCGATCACGTCGAAGGCGCACGCGAGCGTGCGAAACGCGGCGAGCTGCTGTTTGGTACCGTGGATACCTGGCTGGTCTGGAAGATGACGCAGGGCCGTGTGCATATCACTGACCATACCAACGCCTCGCGTACCATGATGTATAACATCCACAAGCTGGAGTGGGATGCACGCATGCTGGAGATCCTCGACATTCCGCGCGAAATGCTGCCGGAAGTTAAAGGCTCTTCTGAAATTTATGGTCAGACCAACATTGGCGGTAAAGGCGGCACGCGTATTCCGATCGCCGGGATTGCGGGTGATCAGCAGGCGGCCCTGTATGGCCAGCTCTGCGTACAGCCTGGCATGGCGAAAAATACCTACGGTACCGGCTGCTTTATGCTGATGAATACCGGTACTGAAGCGGTAACCTCTACCCATGGCCTGCTGACCACTATCGCCTGCGGCCCGCGTGGCGAAGTGAACTATGCGCTGGAAGGTGCCGTATTTATCGGCGGCGCCTCGATTCAGTGGCTGCGCGACGAAATGAAGCTGATCAACGACTCCACCGATTCAGAATATTTTGCGCTGAAAGTTAAAGATACGAACGGCGTCTATATGGTGCCGGCATTTACCGGCCTGGGCGCGCCTTACTGGGACCCCTATGCCCGTGGTGCTATCTTCGGCCTGACGCGCGGTGCCAATGCCAACCACATTATCCGCGCGACGCTGGAGTCGATCGCCTATCAGACGCGCGATGTACTGGAAGCGATGCAGAACGACGCCGGCACCCGCCTGCAGTCGCTGCGCGTTGACGGCGGCGCTGTCGCGAACAACTTCCTGATGCAGTTCCAGTCTGACATTCTCGGCACCCGCGTTGAACGTCCGGAAGTGCGTGAGGTCACGGCGCTGGGCGCAGCCTATCTGGCAGGCCTGGCCGTCGGCTTCTGGAACGATCTGGACGAGGTGCGTGCTAAAGCCGTCGTGGAGCGCGAATTCCGCCCTGGCATCGAAACCACTGAACGCAACCTGCGCTACGCGGGCTGGCAGAAAGCGGTTGCCCGTGCCAAAGCCTGGGAAGATGAAGCGTAAGTAACCCCCTGCCCGCGGTCCGTGCCGCGGGTTTCCCCCTCTCCCGCTTTTACCGCTGTGCTACACTGCCCGCCTGTTTTTCTGTCAGGTGCAAACCATGAAACGCGAACTCGCAATTGAATTTTCCCGTGTCACTGAAGCGGCAGCGCTGGCTGGCTATCGCTGGTTAGGGCGTGGCGATAAAAATGCGGCCGACGGTGCCGCCGTTAACGCCATGCGCATTATGCTCAACACCATCAACATTGATGGCCGCATCGTTATCGGTGAAGGCGAAATTGATGAGGCGCCGATGCTCTATATCGGCGAGCAGGTCGGCACCGGTCAGGGTGATGCCGTGGACATTGCGGTCGATCCGATTGAAGGCACGCGCATGACCGCTCTGGGCCAGGCTAACGCGCTGGCGGTGCTGGCAGTCGGCGATAAAGGCAGCTTTCTGCACGCACCAGATATGTACATGGAGAAGCTGATCGTCGGACCGGGAGCGCGCGGCGCTATCGACCTCAGTCTGCCGCTGGAAACCAATCTTAAAAATATCGCCATTGCGCTCGGTAAGCCGCTCGCGCAGCTGACGGTATCCATTCTGGCGAAGCCACGCCATGACGCAGTTATTGCCCAGCTGCAGGCGCTCGGCGTGCGCGTGTTTGCTTTTCCCGATGGCGATGTGGCCGCGTCGATCCTCACCTGTATGCCTGACAGTGAAGTCGATGTGCTGTATGGCATCGGCGGCGCGCCTGAAGGCGTCGTCTCGGCAGCCGTGATCCGCGCCATGGATGGTGACATGCAGGCACGCCTGCTGGCGCGGCATCAGGTTAAAGGAGAGAGCGAAGAGAATCGCCGGCTGGGCGAACAGGAGCTGCTGCGCTGCGCGGAAATGGGGATTGCGGTGGGCAGCGTGTTAACGCTGAATGAGATGGCGCGCAACGACAACGTGATTTTTGCGGCCACCGGCATCACCAGCGGCGATCTGCTGAAGGGCATTACCTGTAACGGCAATATCGCCACCAGCGAGACGCTGCTGGTACGCGGCAAGTCGCGTACCATTCGCCGCATCCAGTCGATCCACTATCTGGATCGCAAGGATACGGCGCTGCACCCGTTTATCCTGTAACCGTCTGCTTGCCGCTCTCGGGATGACGTGAGAGCGGCCACCAGCACAGCAGCATCACCAGCGACGTGACAAACATCAGCAGGCCAAGGCTGGACTGATCGTGCTGCGGTAGCAGGGCAGAGAGCCACGCGACCACTCCTGAGCCCAGGTTCTGCAGGCCGCCAATCAGCGCTCCGGCGCTGCCCGCCAGCCAGGCGTAAGGCTCCATGGCACCCGATGTTGCCAGCGGGAACAGCATGCCGGCACCGAAGAAAAACAGCGCCGCCGGCACCAGCAGCGTCCAGATATTCATTACGCCAAACCATGACGGGATCCACATCAGCAGGCCAGCCAGCAGGCAGCTGTTTACCCCATACCACATCAGCGTATGCCAGGAGGTCTCTTCCCGGCCGGCAAACCAGGCACCAAAAAAGGCGGCCGGAATAGGCAGAATAAACAGAATGCTGACGGTCAGGCCATCCAGTCCCAGTACGCCGCCCATCAGCACACCGCAGCTCGCTTCAAAGACGGCGATGCCCGCCAGCGCGCCCACCAGCAGCAGCAGATAACGGATAAAATTGCCGTCGCTCAGCAGCGTGGCGTAGCGGCGCAGAAAAGGCGTAGCCGGTGCATCGCCCGGCCGGGTTTCCGGCAGCCAGCGCGCCATAGATGCCGTAACGCCCAGGCACAGCAGCAGCAGAAAGGCGAAGCAGGCGTGCCAGCCAATCAGCCGGGTCAGCAGCGCACCTATTACCGGTGCCAGCAGCGGACTCACCAGAATGCCCATATTCAGCAGGCTGTTGGCCCGCCGCAGCGCGGTTCCGGCATACAGATCGCGCGGCATCGTGCGCGCCATAACGCCGGCAACGCCGGTGCCGAGCCCCTGGATAGCGCTGCCCAGCACCAGCATCTGCAGCGATGAGGCGAACAGCGCGATCAGCGCACCACAGGCAAAGATCGTCATGCCGGTAAGGATCACCGGGCGACGTCCGATGCTGTCCGAGAGCGGGCCGTAGATCAGCTGCGATCCGCCATAGGTGATCAGATAGGCCGCCATGACCTGCTGCATTGCGCCGCTGCGCACGTTGAGCGCTTCTGCCATCACTGCCATAGCGGGCACATAAATGGTTTGTGCCATCTGACCCACGGCCACCAGCACAATCAGCATGAATAACAGAAAACGGTTTTGAGTTTTATCGATCTGCATGGAACAAAATATCAGCCTGAAAAAAGAACGCGCCGGCAGCACTCAGGGTTCGCCGGCAGTAATGGCGGCAAAAATATCAGGATTACGTGGCAAATCGAGAGCTGAGCTGCAGGAAGCCAGGTTGCCAGCCGTCAACCTCCTGTACCAGACTGTAAACAGGTTGCTACAGGTAGTGATCTGTGCGGCGGATTTGTCGCAAAGAGCGCTTTCGCCGCCGCCGGGCTGACAAGCGCAGAGCGGGCTGGTAAAGATAGCGATAACCGGGAGAATTCAACAGGAGCACCTATGGCCGAGTGGATTAATGCAGAAGTTAAAGAGGTGAAAAACTGGACCGACGCGCTGTTCAGCCTGCGCGTTACTGCCCCTATCGATCGGTTTATCGCCGGGCAGTTTGCCAAACTGGCGCTGGAAATAGAGGGTGAGCGCGTGCAGCGCGCTTACTCCTACGTTAACGCCCCCGACGATCCGCTGCTGGAGTTTTATCTGGTCACCGTACCGGAGGGTAAACTCAGTCCGCGCCTGCAGGCGCTGCAGCCGGGTGATCACGTCATGCTGACCAAAGAGGCAGCCGGCTTTTTCACCCTGGATGAAATCCCTGACTGCCGCACCCTGTGGATGCTGGCGACCGGCACCGCCATCGGCCCCTACCTTTCAATTTTACAGCAGGGCGAAGGTCTGGATCGCTTTGACCATATTGTCCTGATTCACGCTGCGCGCTATGCCAGCGACCTTAGCTTTCTGCCGCTGATGCAGACGCTGCAGCAGCGGTATGCGGGCAAGCTGCAGATTCAGACCGTGGTCAGCCGTGAAAACAGCCCGGGTTCGCTGCAGGGCCGGGTACCGCAGCTGATTGAGAGCGGTGAGCTGGAGCGTGCCGTGGGTCTGTCGCTCGACGCAGAGAGCAGCCACGTTATGCTGTGTGGTAATCCACAGATGGTGCGCGATACCCAGCAGCTGCTGAAAGAGAGCCGCGATATGCGCAAACATTTCAAACGCAAGCCGGGCCACATGACCAGCGAACACTACTGGTAAGGATGCCGTAACATCCCGCCACGCTTTTCACCGCGCGGATTTTGACTTTCGGCGGTAAAACCCGTTTTAATCTGCCATAAGTGAATGATTCAGGGCCGATGCAATGAAGAAACTGTCAGCCGCGCTGCTGCTTAGCTGCGCGCTGTCATCTCCCGCCCGGGCAGACGAGCCGCCACCCGATCGCAGTGCGCATCTGCCGGTGGCGCCTTATCTGCTGACGGGCGCGCCTGCGTTTGATATGACGATCGCGCAGTTTCGTGAAAGCTATAACGCGGCTAATCCTGCACTGCCGCTGCTGGAATATCGTGCAATAGACAATCGTGATGACAAGAGCCATCTGACGCGCGCAGCCAGCAAAATCAGCGAAACGCTTTACTCTTCCACCGCGCTGGAACAGGGCACCGGAAAGATTAAAACGCTGCAGATCACCTGGCTGCCGGTGCCGGGTCCGGAGATGAAGCAGGCTCAGCTGCAGGCGATGAATTATATGAGCGCTCTGCTGCGCTATTTCGTGCCGGGACTCTCGCCCGAAGAGGGACGCCAGAAGCTGGACGCGTTACTGAGCGCCGGCAAAGGCGTTCGCTATTTCAGCCGCACGGAGGGCGCACTGCGCTTTGTGGTGGCTGACAATGGCGACAAGGGCCTGACGTTTGCCGTAGAGCCGATTAAGCTCACGCTGGCTACTCCCTGATATCGCAGGCAGAAGTGACGAAAAGCAAAGCCAGCGCCCCTTTTGATCTCTATACTGTCTGGCAGACATCGCTGCCATGACGGCAGCGCTATTTCATGAATCGCGTAATGCGGAGGAACGAATGCGACATCCACTGGTTATGGGTAACTGGAAACTGAATGGCAGCAAGCAGATGACCGGCGAGCTGATTGAAGGTCTGCGTACCGCGCTGTCAGGCGTGGACGGCTGTGGTGTAGCGATTGCTCCACCGGCAATTTATCTGGATCAGGCAAAACATGCGATTTCCGGTAGCCACATTGCGCTGGGCGCGCAGAATGTCGATGTTAACCTTTCAGGTGCATTCACCGGTGAAACCTCCGCAGAGATGCTGAAAGATATCGGCGCAAAGTACATCATCATCGGTCACTCTGAGCGTCGCACTTATCACAAAGAGAGCGACGAATTTATCGCGAAGAAGTTTGCGGTGCTGAAAGAGGCAGGTCTGGTACCGGTACTCTGCATCGGCGAAACCGAAGCGGAAAATGAAGCAGGCAAAACCGAAGAAGTGTGCGCGCGTCAGCTGGATGCCGTGCTGGAAACTCAGGGCGCAGCAGCGTTTGAAGGTGCAGTCATCGCCTATGAACCCGTCTGGGCTATCGGCACCGGCAAGTCGGCCACGCCAGCGCAGGCGCAGGCGGTGCACAAATTTATTCGCGATCATATTGCGAAGAAAGATGCCGCTGTCGCACAGCAGGTCATTATTCAGTATGGCGGCTCAGTAAACGATAAAAATGCGGCTGAACTCTTTACCCAGCCCGATATCGACGGGGCGCTGGTAGGCGGCGCATCGCTGAAAGCAGACGCCTTTGCCGTAATCGTAAAAGCGGCAGCAGCAGCGAAAAAAGCATAAGCTTTTTTATAACCTGTTTCAGGGCGGCCTTACGGCCGCCTTTTTTGTACATTTACTTATTGAGCAGCTGACACTGATAATCCTGGAGTTCGCCTGCCGATCCACCATTCAGCATCAGCCAGTTACGCTCCAGCGCCAGCAACGCTAATCGGCCATCCGGTAATGCTGTCAATGCCATCCCATAGTGCCCCATTTTTTCGCGCGCCCCTGCCACTTCTTTCGCCAGACGGATAAACGCACTTTGATTGAACAAGTGTGCTTCAGAGATTGCGCGAACCAGATAGCGATGCCGGTTTATTGTCACAGGCTGCCACGCGTCATGCAGGTGAGATGCCTGACTATCGAGCTGCTGACGCACCTCCGGACGCAGACAGGAGAGATGGATATGCAGCTGATTTTGAGAGCGTCCATACTGCGCATTGATCGCCAGAGAAAATGCGCTATCGCTGACTGGCTGACTGCCCTGAACCAGCAGATCGCGATGCTGCCAGGCAGCCGCGAAAAAGTTGGGCGTGTCCGGGTCCAGCAACACCGGACTTTCCATACCAGATATTTTTTCGATGGGCATCAACAGATAATGATGCGGGCCTTTAATATCTTTGTAGATAACATGACCCTGCCGGAGATTAACTTCTTTGCAAGGGGCTGGTTTGCTGTGTTGCGCCATAGCGGGCACACACTGTTCGCTTACAATCCGCCACAGCGCCTCGCCATTCCGGTAGTAATAAAAAATGGCTATGCTCAGCATGACAATAATGATAACCAGACTCCACACCAGGCCTGATAAAAACCGATTCCTTTCTTTCATAATCAATCCCTTAGCTACTGATGAAATGGTCTTATTTTAATCAGTTACACAGCGTGATGACTATCATATATCGATTTTTATACAAAAAAAGGTCAGCTAAAAGCTGACCTTTTTTATCGCTCATAGTGGGTAATCAGGGCTTCATAACCTGATCGTAGCTGCCACCGTCGGCGAAGTGATCTTTCTGCGCTTTACTCCAGCCGCCAAATTTCTCATCTACGGTGAAGAGTTTTACTGGTGCAAAGGTACTGGCGAACTTCTTCGCGACCTCTGCATCACGCGGACGATAGAAGTTCTGCGCCGCGATAGTCTGGCCTTCCGGCGAGTAGAGATATTTCAGGTAAGCTTCCGCCACGCTGCGTGTACCCTGCGCGTCAACCACTTTATCCACTACAGAAACCGTTGGCTCTGCAAGAATAGACTCGCCTGGCGTCACGATTTCAAACTTATTTTTACCCAGTTTTTCTACCGCCAGATACGCTTCGTTTTCCCAGGCGATCAGTACGTCGCCTATTCCGCGCTCTACAAACGTATTGGTTGCGCCGCGCGCACCGGAATCCTGCACCTCAACATTTTTAAACAGCGCTTTCACATAAGCGAGCGCTTTAGCCTGGTCGCCCTGATTCTGATCAAGCGCCCAGCCCCATGCCGCCAGATAGTTCCAGCGGGCACCGCCGGAAGTTTTCGGATTTGGCGTGATCACGGATACGCCAGGCTTAGTCAGATCTGACCAGTCATGAATATTTTTGGGATTGCCTTTGCGTACCAGAAACACAATGGTGGAGGTATAGGGCGCAGAGTTATCCGGCAGGCGTTTGATCCAGTTTTTGTCGATACGGCCGCGCTCAGCAATCGCATCCACATCGGACTGCAGCGCCAGCGTAACCACATCGGCACGAATACCGTTGATGACGGAGGTCGCCTGCTTGCCGGAACCGCCGTGCGACTGACGGATCACCACGTTATCACCGGTTTCCTGCTTGTAATGGGCGCTGAAGGCCTTGTTATATTGTTCGTACAGTTCGCGGGTCGGATCGTATGAGACGTTTAACAGCTGATAATCCTTTGCCAGCGCACCAGACGATGCCAGTAACAAGGTGATACCGATACTCCACTTATTCATTTCCTGCTCTCCCGCGTAGGTTATGCCGCAAGAGTGACACAAAGCGAACAGTGGATTAAAGAATTAAAAATAAGCAGTTATAACTTGCAGGAATATAAAAAAGAGGAAAAGGCGCGAACGGGATCGCGCCTGCATGCAGATCAGTAGAGCTTTTTCGCCGTATCGAGCCAGTCGCGCTTGAACGGACGCTTCATGTTCTCAATCGCGTCGATGATATCGTGGTGCACCATCTTCTCATTCTGGATCCCGACACAGCGGCCGCCATAGCCCTGCAGCAGCAGCTCAATCGAGTAAGCGCCCATACGCGACGCCAGAATGCGGTCGTAAGCACAGGGCGCGCCGCCGCGCTGGATATGTCCGAGCACGGTGGCGCGGGTTTCACGCTTTGTCTCTTCTTCGATGAAGCGCGCCAGATCGTCGATATCGCAGATGTGCTCGGTAATCGCCACGATGGCGTGCTTTTTCCCTTTTGCAATGCCCGCCTTAATCTCTTCAACCAGCTCTTCGCGGGTATACGGGATTTCCGGCAGCACAATAAATTCGCAGCCGCCGGCAATCGCCGCGGCCAGCGTCAGATCGCCACAGTAGCGGCCCATCACTTCCACAATTGAGATACGCTGATGCGATGAGGAGGTATCGCGCAGGCGGTCAATCGCTTCCACCACCGTTTCCAGCGCGGTGAAATAACCGATGGTGTAGTCAGTCCCGGCCACATCGTTATCGATGGTGCCTGGCAGACCGATGCAGGGGAACCCCATCTCAGTCAGCCGTTTGGCGCCCATGTAGGAGCCGTCACCACCAATCACCACCAGCGCGTCGATACCCCGCTTCTTCATGTTTTCGATCGCTGCCTGGCGTACCTCTTCATTACGGAACTCAGGAAAGCGCGCCGAGCCAAGAAAAGTGCCGCCGCGGTTAATCATGTCAGAAACGCTGTAGCGGTCGAGATTGATCATGCGATCTTCATACAGACCCAGATAGCCGTCATAGATACCAAAAACTTCCAGGCCTTCACTCAGGGCGGAACGGACAACTCCGCGAATGGCTGCGTTCATGCCCGGGGCGTCGCCGCCACTGGTCAGTACTCCGATTTTTTTGATCATGACAACCTCTGGATTGTTCAAAACTAAGGATTATTCCCGCCGATCGACCGGGTCATGCCTGCTCCCGAACGTGGGGCTTAATAGTTGCAGATAGTATATCAAAGGCTCAATGCTGAATTGATTCAGGTCAGACAAGTTTTCGCTAATTTTTTAAAGAGTTGTTAGCGTTTTGTCATTTTTAACATATAAGCGCCTGAATTAGAAAAGCTAAAAGCGGAAAAAGCCCTGCTGATGTTCCGGTACGACCGAGCAGGGATCCTGGTGAATAATGATGTCAGAACCTGGAAATTTCCGGCGCAGCGCCTGTTCAATCTCATCAGCAACGTGATGCGCCTGAACCAGCGGCAGCGCATCTTCCATTTCCAGATGCAGCTGAATAAACCGCGTCGGCCCTGACTGCCTGGTACGCAATGCATGCGCGCCGCATACGCCAGGCCACTGTGTCACCAGTGCAATAATCTGCTGCTTCTCCTGCTCCGGCAGCGCGCGATCCAGCAGCGCCTGCACGGCTTCATATCCCATACGCAGCGCGTTATAGAGGATATAGACGCCGATCCCCAGCGCAAACAGCGCATCAGCACGCGCAAAACCGTAGCTGCTCAGACCCAGCGCCACCAGAATCGCGCCATTCATAACGATATCTGACTGATAGTGCAGCATATCGGCGCGAATCGCCTGACTGCGGGTGCGCCGTACAACCCAGCGCTGGAAAGCCACCAGCGCCAGCGTGGAAAAGAGGGCAACAATGGTTACGACAACGCCGACCAGCGGCGCGCGCAGCGTTTCCGGTTTTGCCAGGTGCTGAATGCCGGTCAGAAACAGAAAGAGCGCGGAGCCGGAGATAAACATGCTCTGCGCCAGCGCCGCCAGCGATTCTGCTTTGCCATGGCCGAAAGTGTGATCATCGTCGGCGGGCTGCAGCGCATAACGCACCACCAGCAGATTGGTCAGCGAGGCGGCGATGTCGACCAGCGAATCCACCAGTGCCGCCAGCACGCTGACCGATCCGGTGTACCACCAGGCAAAAATCTTGACCAGCAGCAGCGCCAGCGCCAGTGAGGTAGCGGCCAGCGCAGCGCGCCGGACCAGTGTTGCGTACTCAGAATCCATGTTTCGCCCTATTAAACAGATGCGCGTGCCCGCCTTAACTGAAAACAAGTTTATCATCAGTCCGGCAGAGCTGCGTCTGCGATGCGCTATTCACCGGCAACGGCATACGGCGGGCAAAAAAAACCCCGCCATCATGGCGGGGGAAGACAGGGATGGTGTCTATGGCAAGGAAAAACAGGGATACTATGTTACTGGTTACTACTGGTGCTACTCACTGCTTGCAGCGATGACGACGACTGCAATCCTGAGAACCGACGAACATCATTCAGCCGGCGTTCATGATTCTTTTTTAACGCTGCCTGCTGCACAGGCGTCAGCAGGTGATACATCTGATTACGAACCCGGGCCATCTCAACCTGCAGGTCAACCTGCGCGCGGGCCTGTTTTTCAGCCAGCTGGCGGATCGCCGATTCATTAAATTTGTCTGCAGTGACAAGGTCATGCATAGTTTCAATATCCTGAACGCTTAACACCGGGCGCTCATGACGTGCTTGCTGCATCAGGTCCCGCATTTGCTGCCGCTGCTGTTCGGTAAGCTCAATACCATCGAACATGTGACTTTGCGGATTTTGCGTCATACTGCCTGTCGTCAAGCCGCCGTTTTGATGCATCTCTTCAATCGCTGTCGTCTCTGCTGCAACTGCGCTGGCGTGACTAAGAACCATCGCTGAAGCAATGACGATGACGGTTAAGTTGCGCATCGTTTACTCCCGGTTTGCTCTGTTTTGCGATTCAACGAGACCCAGTTTACGGCGGCAGCTGCAAACAACCGTCAGGGGGTGTAAAACTACGTAAAGCGTTGGATTGCCAGTGTGGGAACACGGTATTTTGCCTGCGGAGGGCAATAAAAAATGAATAAAATCCTGTTGGTAGATGACGACCGCGAATTAACTTCGCTGCTTAAAGAATTACTCGAAATGGAAGGGTTTGAAGTCATTGTAGCCAGCGATGGAGAGCAGGCACTTACTCTGCTGGACAGCTCTGTTGACCTGCTGTTGCTGGATGTCATGATGCCGAAGAAAAACGGTATCGATACGTTGAAAGAGCTGCGTCAGCAGCATCAGACGCCGGTCATTATGCTGACCGCGCGCGGCAGCGAACTGGATCGCGTTCTGGGGCTGGAGCTGGGGGCGGATGACTACCTGCCTAAACCGTTCAACGACCGTGAACTGGTGGCGCGTATTCGTGCGATCCTGCGTCGTTCAAACTGGAGCGAGCAGCAGCAACAGCAGCACGATACCAGTTCGCCGACGCTTGAAGTCGACTGCCTGCGTCTGAATCCGGGGCGCCAGGAGGCGAGCTTCGATAACGAAACGCTCGAGCTCACCGGCACCGAGTTCACGCTGCTTTACCTGCTGGCGCAGCATCTTGGCCAGGTGGTATCGCGCGAGCATCTCAGTCAGGAAGTGCTTGGCAAACGCCTGACGCCCTTTGACCGTGCCATCGATATGCATATCTCCAACCTGCGCCGCAAACTCCCTGAGCGTCGTGATGGCCATCCATGGTTCAAAACGCTGCGCGGACGCGGCTATCTGATGGTTTCTGCATCATGATAGGCAGTCTGACGACCCGCATCTTCGCCATCTTCTGGCTTACGCTGGCGCTGGTGTTGATGCTGGTCCTGATGGTGCCCAAGCTCGATTCGCGTCAGATGACCGCTCTGATGGAAAGCGAACAGCGGCAGGGCACCATGATTGAGCAGCATGTGGAAGCGGAACTCTCTCAGGATCCGCCTAATGACCTGATGTGGTGGCGCCGGCTGTTTCGCGCTATCGACAAATGGGCGCCGCCGGGTCAGCGCCTGCTGCTGGTCACCAGTGAAGGCCGGGTCATCGGCGCACAGCACAATGAAATGCAGGTGATCCGCAACTTTATCGGTCAGTCAGATAACGCCGATCACCCGCAGAAGAAAAAATATGGCCGCGTTGAGATGGTTGGTCCCTTTGCCGTACGCGACGGTGAAGATAACTATCAGCTCTATCTGATCCGACCAGCCACCAGTTCTCAGCTCGATTTTATCAACCTGTTATTCGACCGGCCGCTGCTGCTGCTGATTGTCACGATGCTGATTAGCTCTCCGCTGCTGCTCTGGCTGGCATGGAGCCTGGCTCGACCAGCGCGCAAGCTGAAATACGCGGCGGATGAAGTGGCCAGCGGCAATCTGCGTCAGCATCCTGAACTGGAGTCAGGTCCGCAGGAGTTTCTGGCGGCCGGATCCAGTTTTAATCAGATGGTCAGCGCGCTTGAGCGCATGATGACTGCCCAGCAGCGCCTGTTGTCCGACATCAGCCATGAGCTGCGCACTCCGCTGACGCGCCTCCAGCTGGCTACGGCTCTGCTGCGTCGTCGTCATGGCGAAGGGAAAGAGCTGCAGCGCATTGAGACCGAAGCGCAGCGGCTGGATGGCATGATCAACGATCTGCTGGTGCTGTCACGTACCCAGCATAAAAACGCCCTGGTCAGCGAGGCGATGAAAGCAAACCAGCTATGGAACGGCGTGCTGGAGGATGCGCGCTTTGAAGCGGAACAGATGGGTAAAACCATGGAAGTGCCCTATCCGCCTGGCCCGTGGCCGCTGTATGGCAACCCGCATGCGCTGGAGAGCGCTCTGGAGAACATCGTGCGCAATGCGCTGCGCTATTCTGATTCACACATCAGCGTGAGCTTCTCGGTGGATATTCAGGGCATTACCGTTCACGTGGATGATGACGGTCCGGGCGTAAGCGAAGAAGATCGCGAGCAGATTTTCCGCCCGTTTTATCGCACTGATGAAGCGCGCGATCGCGAGTCTGGCGGCACCGGGCTTGGGCTGGCAATTGTGGAGACGGCCGTACAGCAGCACCGCGGCTGGGTCAAAGCAGATAACAGCCCGCTGGGCGGGCTGCGCCTGACGCTCTGGCTCCCGCTATACTCTGCCCGCCAGTAATTTGTTATGCTTCGGCCCCTGATTGCGGGGGCCTTATGCTGAACATTGTTTTATTCGAACCTGAAATACCACCCAACACCGGTAATATCATCCGCCTGTGCGCTAACACCGGCTTTCAGCTGCATCTGATTGAGCCGCTTGGCTTTGCGTGGGATGACAAACGGCTGCGCCGCGCCGGACTTGATTATCATGAATATACCGCGCTGAAAAAACACGCCAGCTACAGCGCTTTCCTCGCGTCTGAGGCGCCGCAGCGTCTGTTTGCCCTGACCACGAAAGGTACGCCAGCACACAGCGCCGTCAGCTATCAGGCCGGGGACTACCTGCTGTTTGGCCCGGAAAGCCGGGGCCTGCCCGCGGAAATCCTTGACGCCCTGCCTGCCGGACAGAAGATACGCATCCCGATGCGCGCCGAAAGCCGCAGCATGAATCTCTCCAATGCCGTATCAGTGGTGGTGTATGAAGCGTGGCGCCAGCTCGATTTCGCCGGCGCGCTGATCAGAGATTAAATCCCGTCACCGTATTCAAAACCGGCGCCGGTAAAATGCTGATCCATATCCATTGAGGGTTTATCGCTGGCGGGTTTGCCCACAATGCGCGCCGGAACGCCAGCGGCGGTGGTATGCGGGGGAACAGGCTGCAGTACCACCGAGCCGGCACCGATTTTTGCTCCGCGACCTACGTCTATGTTGCCGAGGATTTTAGCGCCGGCACCAATCATAACGCCTTCGCGAATTTTAGGATGGCGATCGCCGCTGGTTTTGCCGGTCCCGCCCAGTGTAACGGATTGCAGGATAGAGACATCATTTTCTACTACGGCCGTTTCGCCGATCACAATACCCGTAGCGTGATCCAGCATGATCCCGCGCCCGATACGGGCCGCCGGGTGAATATCAACGGCGAAGGAAACGGAGATCTCATTTTGCAGATAGACAGCCAGCGCGCGGCGACCCTCTTTCCACAGCCAGTGGCCAATACGATAGGCCTGCAGCGCATGGAAGCCTTTCAGGTAGAGCAGCGGCGTAGAGTATTTGTCTACTGCCGGATCGCGCTGGCGTACGGCCTGAATATCATAGGCCGCTGAGACAATCATCTCCGGATCCTGACGATACGCTTCTTCAACAATTTCACGCACAGCGATAGCAGGCATAATCGGATTCGCCAGCTTGTTCGCCAGCATGTAGCTGAGCGCGCTGCCGAGATTTTCATGTTTCAGCAAAGTCGCGTGATAAAAGCTGGCCAGCATCGGTTCGCAATCTGCCAGCGCTCTGGCTTCTGCTTTGATATGGTTCCAGACCAGTTCTAACTCTTCAGACGACATTGCTGTTTACTCCCATAAAAAAGCGCCGCAGAGGCGCTACAGGTTGGTGTGCTGAGCATCCTGCTCTAGCCCGGGCTGTTTTCGTCCTTCCTCGCACGACCCAGTAAGCTTAATGCTGCCTCTCGCGCCGTTTTTTCGCAATACAGTACCTGATAAATCTGCTCGGTTATCGGCATTTCAACGCCCATTCTCGCTGCCAGGGCTTTGACTTCTTTGGTATTTCTGTAGCCTTCTACAACTTGTCCGATAATGCGTTGCGCCTCTTCAACGCTCTCGCCCTGACCCAGCATCATGCCAAAACGGCGATTGCGTGACTGGTTATCGGTGCAGGTCAGCACCAGATCGCCCAGTCCTGCCATGCCCATAAACGTTACCGGATCGGCACCCAGCGCCGCGCCCAGACGGCTCATCTCTGCCAGGCCACGGGTGATCAGTGCGGTACGTGCGTTAGCGCCGAAGCCGATACCGTCTGAGATGCCGGCACCGATAGCAATAACGTTTTTAACGGCCCCGCCCAGCTGAACACCGGTAAAATCGGCGTTGTTATAAACGCGGAAGCTTTTGCCGCAGTGCAGCTTCTGCTGCAGATCGTCAGCAAACTCCGCATCGGTCGCCGCAAGTGCGATAGCGGTAGGTAAACCGGCGGCCAGCTCTTTGGCAAAAGTAGGCCCGGAAATTACCGCCAGCGGAATAGCGTCGCCCAGGATCTCCCGCGCAACGTCCTGCAGCAAACGGCCGGTCTCTTTTTCCAGGCCTTTGGTAGCCCAGACAACACGGGAATCGATACGCAGGTAAGGTTTAATCTGCTGCAGCACGTCGCCAAAAACATGGCTCGGTACTACTACCAGCAGATCGCGGCTCGCGCGAACCACCTGGGCGAGATCGGCTTCAGGGATCAGATTATCGGGAAAAGGAACATCGGGCAGGAAAGCGGTGTTACAGCGGTCAGCCTGCAGGCGGGCGACGCTTTGCGGATTGTGGCCCCAGAGCAGAACCGGATGCCCGTTGCGAGCCAGCGTGATAGCGAGAGCGGTGCCGTACGAGCCGGCACCGAGTACGCTGATAGACGCGTTATCTGTTGTCATCAGGCATCCTGACGTGGCGCTTCGCCTTCACCTTGCTGCTGCAGGTAGTTCATGAACAGCGCATCGAAGTTAACCGGAGCCAGATTGAGCTGCGGGAACGTACCGCGTGAAACCAGGCTGGTCACGCACTCACGTGCGTAAGGGAACAGAATGTTCGGGCAGTATGCGCCAAGGCAGTGCGCCATCTGCGTGCCATCAATACCGCTGATGGTAAAGATACCCGCCTGCTGTACTTCGCACAGGAATGCGGTCTCTTCGCCTACGGTTGCGGTTACCGTCACGCGCAGCACCACTTCATACACTTCATCAGCCAGCTGAGAAGAGGCGGTATCCAGATCCAGTTTGACTTCCGGCTCCCACTCTTTCTGAAAAACCTGTGGTGCGTTTGGCGCTTCAAAAGAGACATCTTTGGTATAAACGCGCTGGATCTGGAACTGCATTTCGTTGGTGCTTTGTTCTGACATGTTACTAAGTCCTTAAGTGATAATTATCAGTGCAGAAGAGTTAAGCCTGAAGCAGAGGATCGAGTCCCTGACGCCCGTCCAGCGCGTAGAGATCGTCACAACCACCGATGTGCTGAGCGTCGATAAAAACCTGCGGCACCGTGGTGCGGCCACTGCGCCGGATCATCTCTTCACGTTTCATTGCGTCCCCATCGATAGGGATCTCCTGATAAGAAACGCCTTTCTGATCCAGTAACGCCTTTGCACGATGGCAGTATGGGCAGGTTACTTTGGTGTAAATCTCAACATTAGCCATGCGGAATACCTCAGATGATTATTTACCGCGAACCAGCGGCAGGTTTTCGCCACTCCAGCCGCTGACGCCATCTTTCAGGACAGCGACATGTTCAAAGCCTGCTGCGCTCAGCGTTGCTGCTGAATCGCCCGCGCTCTGACCGGTGGCACATACCACAATTATGGGCTGCGACTTGTGCTTTTCCAGCTCGCCGAAGCTGCCTTTTTTAATATCTGCTGCTGCTACGTTAACCGCGCCGGAAATATGTCCCTTGCGATAATCGTCGCGTGAACGCACGTCTACTACCACCGCGTTCTCTTTATTAATCAGATGGGTCGCTTCGCCACGGCTGATGGTTTTTACCTTAGAGAACATCCCTTTAACGGTGGTCACAATCACCAGAATAAGTAAAACGACCCATGCCAGACTAAGGATGGGGTGATTGCTTGCAAACTGCATGATTTCTTGCATGAGAGGTAACGACTCCAGACCGGGCTTATAAGCTAAAACAAGGGTTCTGAGTATACCTGCGCCACTTCGCATGTACAGTCGCGATGCGGGCAGAGATACGATTTGTGCGTCATTTTCCAAAAAAAATGTTTTAATCGCAAAATTCAGACAATGTTTATCGCGCTAAGCTTTAAAGCGACACGTTTCGTAATCTAAAAGCTGGCCGGGATAACTGGTAAGCGGCTGTTCATCGTGGAATAATTATCAACTATGAAGGGAAAAGCGCGCATTACACCTACAAGGACTCATTACAACGGCCCGGCTTCTCAGCTGGTATTCCGCTGGTCCCCCCTCTCCCTCAGCCTGCTGTGTGCGGGTATTTTTTTGCTGCCTGTTACGGGTTACAGCGCTGACGACAATAAAGCGCAGCTAAAAACCATTCAGCAAAGTATCGCGGAAAAAGAGAAGAGCGTTAAAGCTCAGAAAGTTGAGCGCAGTAAACTGCTCGATCAGCTCCGGAGTCAGGAGAAGATTATTGCCCAGGCGAGCCGTCAGCTACGCGAAACGCGCAATAGCTTAAGCACGCTCGACAAAGAGGTTGCTCAGCTTACCGCCTCTATCTCTCGCCTTGAAAAGCAGCAGACGCAGCAGGAAAGCCTGCTGGCGCAGCAGCTCGACGCCGCTTTTCGCCAGGGGCAGCATAATGGTGTACAGCTGCTGCTGGGCGGCGCAGAAGCGCAGCGCAGTGAACGCATCCTGGCCTATTTTGGTTACCTCAACGCCGCGCGGCAAAAAAATATCGATGAGCTGCGGCAGACCCGGCAGCAGCTGGCTGAGCAGCGTCTGACCATGCAGAGCAAACAGCAGCAGCAAAAAAATCTGCTCGTTCAGCAGCAGGCGCAGCAAAGCAAACTGGAAAACGCCAGCGCCGCCCGCAAAAAGACCCTCTCCGCGCTGGAGAACGCGCTGGAAAAAGATCAGGCAGACCTGGTTGAAATGCGTCAGAACGAAAGCCGTCTGCAGGATAAAATTGCCAAAGCAGAGCGCGAAGCGCGTCAGCGGGCCGAGCGCGAGGCGCGTGAAGCCGAGAAGGTGCGCCAGCGTCAGGCGCAGGCCAAAGCGAAAGGCTCCAGCTATGCCCCCACGCAGAGCGAGCGTGAGCTGATGGCGCGTACCGGCGGACTGGGGCGCGCAGGCGGCCAGGCTTTCTGGCCGGTACGCGGCAGAATTGAACACCGCTTCGGTGAGGCGATGCAGGGTGAGCTACGCTGGAAAGGACTGGTAATCGACGCACCGGAAGGCACCGAAGTGAAAGCGATTGCGGATGGACGGGTACTGATGGCCGACTGGCTGCAGGGCTACGGGCTGGTTGTGGTACTGGAGCACGGTAAAGGCGATATGAGCCTGTACGGCTATAACCAGAGCGCACTGGTAAGCGTCGGTGCACAGGTCAAAGCTGGTCAGCCGGTGGCGCTGGTAGGCACCAGTGGCGGCCGCGGTACGCCGTCGCTCTATTTTGAGATCCGCCGTCAGGGCAAAGCTGTTAACCCACTACCGTGGTTAGGAAGATAAGTGCTGTTTTTATCCCGAACGTTACCCGCTCTGCTATGCGGCTCGCTTCTGAGTTTCAGCGTGCAGGCGGCAAAATTAGCGATTGTCATTGATGATTTTGGCTACCGTCCCACCGAAGAGAACAAAGTGCTGGCGATGCCGGCAGCCATCTCTGTTGCCGTACTGCCCAACGCCCCGCATGCGCGTGAGATGGCAACCAAAGCCCATCAGCGCGGTCATGAAGTATTGATTCACCTGCCGATGGCGCCGCTCAGCAAACAGCCGCTGGAAAAAGATACCCTGACGCCGGAGATGAGCAGCGATGAAATCGCCCGCATTATCCGTGAAGCCAGCGGTAAAGTTCCCTACGCGGTTGGCCTGAACAATCATATGGGCAGTAAAATGACCTCCAGCCTGCCCGGCATGCAGAAAGTGATGCAGGTGCTGAATCACTACAACTACTATTTTCTCGACAGCATGACCATCGGCAATAGTCAGGCCGTTACAGCGGCGCAGGGCACGCAGGTCAAAGTCGTGAAACGCCGCGTGTTTCTTGATGATAATCAAAATGAAGCGATGGTACGACAGCAGTTTACCCGGGCGGTTAAGCTGGCACAGCGGGACGGGTTTGCTATCGCTATCGGCCATCCGCACCCGACAACAGTGCGCGTGCTGCAGCAGATGCTGCCTTCCCTTCCGGCTGATATTACGCTGGTTACGCCAGGACAGCTGCTGAATGAGCCGCTGCGTCACAGCGCAAAACCTGCTGCAGCCTCTCCGGCTAAACCCGCCAGCGTGCGCTTCCGCGCGCCTGCCATCTGTAAAGTCAGTGCCGCGCCAGTGCCGCAGCAGCGGGCAGTGGAAATTATCGGCGAAGGCCTGATGCAGAACCCTTTCATGCTCAAACTGAAAGCGCTGTTTTAAAGCAGCGGTGTGGGCCACCGCACCGCTGACATTCACATTGCAGCCAGAAAGTTTATACTCTTGCCGGAAAACTCACGGCACAGAACAAGGACATCAGCAGGAATGACGCCGCATAAACGAAAAATTCTACTGCTTGATAATGGTCGCGAGTGGGGCGGCGGCACGAATAGCATGCTGGAATTACTGAAGCGGATCGATCGTAACCAGTTCGATATTACCTGCTGCTTTTATCATAATTATTCGCGCGGCAATAACGAAACCATTGAGCAAATTCTTGGATCGTTAACGATTCCGGTGACGTTTATTCCGCAGCGCAGACAACCTCTCTGGGCAAAAATCAGCAAAGAAATAGTCCGCACGCTGCTTTTTTTCAGCAAAGAGAGCAGAAAAAAAGCGATTCATTTTGTGGATCGCCGATGGCGTATTATCCCGAACGCGCACAAGATTGGCGCGCTTCTGCAAGCCGGGCAGTTTGACCTGCTTTATATGAATAATCAGCCCAGTACCAACACTGAAGGCTATCTGGCAGCCCGCCCGCTTAATATTCCGGTGGTTCAGCACTGCCGTATTGACCCGGTACTGAATCGCCAGCTGGTCGCGATGCTGAACCGGGACTGTGAGGCGATTATCTGCGTTTCGCACGGTGTCAGTCATACGCTGCAGCGTCATGGTGTCCATCAGCATCTCTGTCATACCGTCAGCAATGCCATCGATATCCACCAGCCGTTACCCGATCGTACCGCGGTTCGTCAGGCGCTGCAGATTGCCCCGGAAACCTTTGTGTTTGGCTCTATTGGGTCACTGATAGCGCGTAAAGCCAATCACCATACGCTGAGCGCACTGGGCCGGTTTCACCGCCTTTACCCTCACGCTGACTGGAAAATGCTGATTGTCGGTACCGGTCCGGAACAGGCTAACCTTGCACAGCTGGCAGAAAAAGAGCAGATTGCTGACCGCATCGTTTTCACCGGTTTTAAAAATAATGCGCTGGATTTTCTGGCCGCGTTCGACACGTTCATACTGGCCTCGCAAAGTGAAGGCTTACCCCGCGTGGTGCTTGAAGCGATGCTGGTCAATACTGCCGTTATCGGATCGCGGGTAACCGGGACAGCTGAGCTGATTGAACACAACCAGACCGGTCTGCTGTTTGAATATGGTGATATTGCAGAGCTGACACAGCAGCTGATCGCTCTGTGGGAGAACAGAGAATTACGTCAGAAATTAACCGACACGGCTGCCGGAAAGGTACGCGAACATTACGCTATTGAAAACTATATTCAGGGCGTAGAAACGGTTCTGGCTAATGTTATTCAGGAAAAGAGTCATGCTTAATTTTTTTAATAAACGTTTCCGCCATATTCGCGCGCGGCACAATATTCCCTACAGCCAGAGTCGCGTGCAGGGCAAGACTCCTGTCACCTCCGTGGTGATCCCGTGTGCGGGTGAGGACTATATTGAAGAAGCGCTGCTCAGCGCCTGCTTTGCCAGCCGTTTTGCCACCAGCGTCACGGAGATTGTTATCGTCAGCGACCAGCCCGCGACACAATTTGGTGAGCTGCCGGCAAAGACCCGCGTTGCCACGCTGACCATTCCGCACCGTGAAGAGAGCTACCGTTATAAACAGATTTACCGCAGCCGGCTGATCAAACTGCAGGCGCCTTTGCAGGCCAGCGGTGACGCGGTTCTGATGATCGACTCTGACCTCAACCTGCTTAAAGATCCTGCCCTCAGCCTGCGTGAAGGCCATCTTTACTCCAGCTTCAGAGAAGGCAGAATGATTGCCAAACTTGAAAACGCGGCTGAGGAGCAGATCCCGGCTTACTATAAACCCGCCATCCGGCCCTATCTGGTTGACCATGTCAACGGCGCTTATCTGGCCGCCACGCGTCAGACCTGGAAGCGTATCTGCCCGCTGTGGCTGACGCTGTTTCAGGATACCTGGGAGCTGATGAATGATAATCAGCCCCCCACCGATCAGCTGCCGCTCTCTGCGCTGCTGGATATGCTCGATCTGGTTACGGTTAACCTGGGCGAGTGGGCAAACTGGCCGGTTTCCAAGCGCATCGGCGGAACGGCAGCGGTAATTCCGCCTGAGGTCATTGGCGCACACGGCGGTTTTCCGTTAAGCGAATGGCAGAAGTATCTGCAGGACCCGGCGCAGCCGCTGCAGTTTAAAGGTCAGGACTATACGCGCAAAGTACGCTACCTGACGGATGAAGAGAAAAAACGCGGCTGATACTACTCCGGCCTGCGGGCCGGAGTCCGTTTAATCCCAGCTCAGCACCACTTTCCCTGACCGTCCGGAGCGCATGTCATCGAACCCCTGCTGAAACGCGTCGATGTGATAGCGGTGGGTGATCACCGGCGTAAGATCCAGTCCGGACTGGATTAACGCCGCCATCTTGTACCAGGTTTCAAACATCTCACGGCCATAGATACCTTTGATAAACAGGCCTTTGAAGATGACCAGATTCCAGTCGATCGACATATCGCCGGGTGGAATGCCCAGCAGCGCAATGCGTCCGCCGTGGTTCATGGTTTCCAGCATCGTGCGGAAAGCTGCCGGTGCGCCTGACATCTCCAGTCCGACATCAAATCCTTCGGTCATACCGAGATCCTGCATCACGTCGCGCAGATTTTCCTGCGCCACGTTAACCGCACGGGTCACGCCCATCTCGCGAGCCAGACTCAGACGGTATTCATTCACGTCAGTGATCACAACGTGACGGGCACCTACGTGCCTGCAGACGGCGGCAGCCATAATACCAATTGGCCCGGCGCCGCAGATCAGGACATCTTCACCGGGCAGATCAAATGACAGCGCGGTATGTACGGCGTTGCCAAACGGATCGAAGATGGCTGCCAGTTCGTCAGAAATGTTATCGGGAATTTTAAACGCGTTGTATGCCGGGATAACCAGATACTCCGCGAAGCAGCCCTGGCGATTGACCCCCACGCCCACCGTATTGCGGCACAGGTGCGTTCGCCCTGCCCGGCAGTTACGGCAGTGGCCGCAGGTAATATGCCCCTCTCCGGAAACGCGATCGCCAATGGCGAAGCCTTTCACCTCCTGTCCCATGCTAACCACTTCACCGACATACTCATGTCCGGTGATCATCGGGACCGGAATGGTTTTACGCGACCACTCATCCCAGTTGTAGATGTGGATATCCGTACCGCAAATAGCGGTTTTACGGATCTTAATCAGCAGATCGTTATGACCCGGTTCCGGCACCGGTGCATCCTGCACCATCCAGATCCCCTCTTCAGCTTTCAGTTTGGCAAGTGCTTTCATTTTTCTGCTCCTGCAGCAATCACGCCCAGCCGCTGGCCGACGCGGATAAAAGCGGCGATAGCCTGTTCCAGCTGCGCCTGCGTGTGAGCGGCAGACATCTGCGTGCGGATGCGCGCCTGACCCTGCGGCACCACCGGATAGAAAAAGCCGGTGACGTAAATGCCTTCCTGCTGCAGCAGCGTGGCAAATTGCTGCGCCACGTTAGCCTCACCCAGCATCACCGGAATAATGGCGTGATCGGCGCCGGCCAGCGTGAAGCCTGCCGCGGTCATCTTCTCCCGGAAAAAGCGCGCGTTATCCCATAGCCGCTGGCGCAGACCGTCACCCTCACTCAGCAGATCCAGCACCCGCAGCGAGGCCGCGACAATTGCCGGAGCCAGCGAGTTAGAAAACAGATAGGGACGAGCACGCTGACGCAGCCACTCCACGACCTCTTTTTTCGCGGCTACATAGCCGCCGGAGGCACCGCCCAGCGCTTTACCTAACGTTCCCGTGAGGATATCAACGCGATCCATCACGTCGCAGTATTCATGCGTGCCGCGCCCTGCTGCGCCGATAACGCCCACCGCATGAGAGTCATCGACAATGACCAGCGCATCAAACTCCTCCGCCAGGTCGCAAATCCCCTGCAGATTGGCAATCACACCATCCATAGAGAACACGCCATCGGTAGCGATCGCGATATGCCGGGCACCTTTATCACGCGCCTCCTGCAGACAGGTACGCAGCGCCTGCATATCGTTATTGGCGTAGCGATAGCGCTGCGCCTTACACAGGCGTATGCCATCAATGATGGAGGCGTGATTCAGCGCATCGGAAATAATGGCATCCTCCGGACCCAGCAGCGCCTCAAACAGGCCGCCGTTAGCGTCAAAACAGGAGGAGAAAAGAATAGACGCTTCCATACCAAGAAAGTCAGCCAGCTTACGCTCCAGCTGCTGATGCGTATCCTGCGTACCGCAGATAAAGCGCACCGACGCCATACCAAAGCCGTGGGAATCCATACCCTCTTTCGCTGCCTGAATCAGCGCCGGATGATTCGCCAGACCGAGATAGTTATTGGCACAAAAGTTAATGACCGGCGTGCCGTGATCAACGCTGATCTCCGCCTGCTGGGCTGACGTAATACGACGTTCCTGTTTGAACAATCCGTCCTGACGCGTTGTCTCAAGCTGCTGACGGATTTGCGAATAAAACTGATTGGACATGATTCTGCTCCTTAGATCGCAAATTACCGGAGCATCTTACTGAGCAAATAGCAGGCAGACGATATTTCAGCCAGTTAAATGTTCGTTTTGCAGCATAGTTCACGCCGTAGTCAGCGTTTGTGCGATACGCCTCACGCATCTGGCTGTCCGGAAAGGGCTGAAATGTTATGATGATGAGTATTCGTGCGTGAAACCTTCTGTTTCACCCTAACTGATTAAAGGCTAAGCATATGATTATCGTTACCGGCGGCGCTGGCATGATTGGCAGCAACATCGTTAAAGCGCTTAACGATCGCGGTCATAGCGACATTCTGGTCGTGGATAACCTGAAAGATGGCACCAAATTCGTCAATCTGGCGGATCTGGATATCGCTGATTATATGGATAAAGAGGAGTTTCTCTCTTACATCATGTCAGGCGAAGATCTGGGGCCGATTGAAGCGGTATTCCATCAAGGTGCCTGTTCCGCCACCACCGAGTGGGATGGCAAGTACATGATGGATAACAACTATCAGTACTCTAAAGATCTGCTGCATTTCTGCCTTGAGCGCGAGATCCCGTTTCTCTACGCCTCCTCTGCCGCGACCTATGGTGGCCGCAATGAGAACTTTATCGAAGAACGTCAGTATGAAGAGCCGCTGAACGTCTACGGCTATTCAAAAATGCTGTTCGATCACTACGTGCGTCAGATTCTGCCTGAAGCGGATTCGCCGGTGTGCGGTTTCCGCTATTTCAATGTGTATGGTCCGCGCGAAGGGCACAAAGGCAGTATGGCCAGCGTGGCGTTTCATCTGAATACGCAAATCAGCAACGGCGAGAACCCTAAGCTGTTTGAAGGCAGCGACAGCTTCCGCCGTGATTTTATCCATGTAGATGATGTTGTGGCTGTAAACCTGTGGTGCTGGGAGAACGGCGTATCCGGTATCTATAACTGCGGCACCGGACGCGCGGAATCGTTCCAGGAAGTGGCTGATGCCGTGCTTAAATTCCATCAGCAGGGCCAGATTGAGTACATTCCTTTCCCGGATAAACTCAAAGGACGCTATCAGGCATTTACCCAGGCCGATCTGACAAAACTGCGTGAAGCGGGCTATGACAAGCCA
Source organism: Pantoea sp. PSNIH1 (assembly GCF_007680655.1). Taxonomy (NCBI): domain Bacteria; kingdom Pseudomonadati; phylum Pseudomonadota; class Gammaproteobacteria; order Enterobacterales; family Erwiniaceae; genus Pantoea; species Pantoea sp. PSNIH1. The sequence continues at coordinate 56,503 of NZ_VEIP01000009.1, read as the reverse complement.
TTTAAGACTGTCGCACAGGGCGTGGGCGAGTACATGGCCTGGCTGAATCGCAACGCATAAGGACACCCGCATCAGCGATGAAAATTCTGGTTATTGGCCCTTCCTGGGTCGGCGATATGATGATGTCGCAAAGTCTCTATCGCACTCTCAAGGTGGCGCATCCTGATGCGGTCATTGATGTGATGGCACCCGCGTGGTGCCGCCCGCTGCTGTCACGCATGCCGGAAGTGAATCAGGCGCTGGCGATGCCGCTGGGGCACGGCGCGCTGGCGCTGGGCGAACGCCGTCGTCTCGGCAAAACCCTGCAGGCCAGCGGTTACGATCGCGCTTACGTATTGCCGAACTCGTTTAAATCGGCGCTGGTCCCCTTTTTCGCCGGCATACCGCGCCGCACCGGCTGGCGCGGTGAAATGCGTTACGGCGTGCTCAATGATGTGCGGGTACTGGACAAAGCGGCGTTTCCGCTAATGGTAGAGCGCTATGTTGCCCTGGCGTATGACACGCCGGTAACCTCCGCTCAGCAGCTGCCACAGCCGCTGCTATGGCCGCAGCTGCGCGTAGAGGACGACGAAAAGCGCATGACGGCCGCGCAGTTTGGCCTCTCCGCCGATCGTCCGGTTATCGGCTTTTGTCCGGGAGCAGAGTTTGGACCGGCGAAACGCTGGCCGCATTATCACTATGCTGCCCTGGCGGAACAGCTGATCGCAGAAGGCTACCAGGTCGTGCTGTTTGGCTCAGCCAAAGATCGCGACACCGGCGAGTCGATTCTGCAGGCGCTGCCTGAGCCGTTGCGTGCGCACGGCAAAAATCTGGCGGGTGAGACGCAGCTGGAGCAGGCCGTGATCCTGCTCGCCCACTGTCGCGCCGTGGTCAGCAACGATTCCGGTCTGATGCACATTGCGGCAGCGCTCAACCGGCCGCTGGTCGCGCTGTATGGCCCGAGCAGCCCGGATTTCACGCCGCCGCTTTCCCGTCAGGCCCGCGTTATCCGGCTAATCAGCGGCTATCACAAAGTGCGTAAAGGCGATGCCGCTGAGGGTTATCATCAGAGCCTGATCGACATTACCCCTGCGCGCGTGCATCAGACCCTGAGCGCGCTGCTACAGCCGGCGCAGGAGCAGACATGCACGTTTTAATCGTTAAAACCTCTTCGATGGGAGATGTTCTCCATACGCTACCCGCGCTTACTGACGCGATGCAGGCGCTGCCAGGTATCCGCTTTGACTGGGTAGTAGAAGAGAATTTTGCTCAGATCCCCGGCTGGCATCCTGCCGTAGATAAAGTCCTGCCGGTTGCGATCCGTCGCTGGCGCAAACACTGGTTTGGCAGTCAGCAGCGCGAAGAGCGCGTCGCGTTTAAGCGCAATTTGCAGTCGCGACAGTATGATGTGGTTATTGACGCACAGGGCCTGATTAAAAGCGCAGCCCTGGTGACGCGTCTGGCAACCGGCACGAAGCATGGTCTGGACAGCCGCAGCGCGCGTGAGCCTTTTGCGAGCTGGTGGTACGACAGGCGCCATGAGGTCAGCAAGCAGCAGCATGCCGTTGAGCGCACGCGTGAGCTGTTTGCGAAAAGTCTGGGCTATGAAAAGCCTGCCACCCAAGGCGATTACGCCATCGCGGCACATTTTCTGACTCCCCGGACCGAAGCAGCCCCCTCGTGGCTGGTGTTTCTGCACGCCACAACCCGCGACAATAAACACTGGCCGGAAGCGCACTGGCGTGAGCTGATCAGGCTGCTGCAGCCCACCGGCCTGCAAATCAGGCTGCCGTGGGGTGCGATACATGAACAGCAGCGTGCACAGCGGCTGGCAGAGGGCTTTTCCCATGTGGAAGTCCTGCCGAAACTGACGCTGGAGCAGGTGGCGCAGCAGCTGGCAGGCGCGCGCGCAGTGGTCTCCGTCGACACCGGGCTCAGCCATCTGACCGCCGCGCTGGACAGACCCAATATTACGCTGTTCGGTCCCACCGATCCGGGTCTGATTGGCGGTTACGGCAGAAACCAGCATGCGCTGATCGGTAAGAATGGTTCTATGCAGGATATCGCAGCAAGTCAGGTTATTGATAAGCTGAAGGAAATTTTGTAGATGCGATCTTTTTTTAAACAATTATATCGCTATACGCACAGCAGAGGCCTGAGGCATAACGAAAATTTGTGGCCACATTTCTCCATCAAACGTGCTCCGGAAGGGCACATTAGTCAGCTCTTTTGGAAAAAAAGAGAAATTAATATAAAACCACTGGACTCTGCACTAAAAGCTGCAACAACGGATGTAACAATCGTTGCCACCGGTCCATCGGTCAGAGATACAGATTTTACATTATTAAGCAACACGACGTTTATTGGGGTAAATGGGGCTTATGAATTGCGAAAAGCGATAAGCTTTAGTTTTTATATTATTGTGGACAGGGATTTCATAAAGAACAGGTTCGATATTATCGAGAAGATAATTAACGACACTCAGTTAACATTGTTAATAACACTGCACTGCCTGAATGATTTACTCCTCAAAAAAAGCAGTGGAGATATACGCTGCGGTTTAACGATCATTGAAGATGTTAGCTATAAAATTTATCAGGAAAAGGTTAACCCAGAAGATTACACTACCGTTTATGGAAAATATCCAGAGTTCGATATCTATCCTGCAAGCCCGCAAACTGGTTTTTCATGGGATATCAGAAAAGGAATATTCGATGCCGGGACAGTAGCCTATTGGGCATTGCAGGTAGCGGTGTGGCTGGGAGCTACACGGATATTTTTAGCGGGTGTAGATATGAATAATTTTTCTCTGCCCAGATTCTACGAAAACGAAAATGATAAGCAGCCAAGCTTCCTGCAGCTGAACTTTGAAAAATTAATAAAACCTGCTTTTTGTAAGGCCAGTAAGGGTCTGCAGAAAAAGGGCATAACAGTATATAACCTATCAATGGAAAGCGGATTGAGCGATTCAATTTTTAAAAAGGCAAGACTAAATGAACTTTTCCCTAAAAAATAACTTATCAGAGAGAATCGCTTCTTTCTCTTTTATGTCTTTTATTTTCTTGCTTGTCATTTTTACTGACATCGGAAAAATAAACAATTTATTCTATATATCCTTCATTTCGATGGTTTTATGTATTTTTTCCTTTAAAAAAAGGAAAATAATGGCAGAACCTATCAACTGGCGCCCCTATATTCTTGTAGGTTTTTTCCTTTTCTACTATAGTCTGTCTAATGTGTGGTCTGATAATCCTTCAAATTTTTTCTCTGCATTAAAACACTCTTGTTATCTGCTTTTTGTCCTGTACATCTGCAATCATATAATTAACAGATATGGATCAGTGGCTTTTTTTTCCGTAATTTTTTCCGCAAGCCTTATTCTTTTGGCGTTAACTATGTTCATGGTTAATAAAAGTCATTTATTATCAGGCCGACTTGGGCATGCTTTTTTTGCAGCACCTCCTAACGTTATTGATTTAGGCGGATACTTTGCTATTGGAATTTTGAGCGGTCTCATTGTAGCCCGTGAGTCAGGAAGGCACTGGATTTATTTTCTTTGTGCCTTACTTTTTATCGGACTGCTTTTGACACAAAGTCGCGGACCGCTTTTATCGCTATTAATAGCTCTTGCTATCACCCTTACTAATTATAAAAAATATCATATCAAAAGCATTACATACATAATGTTAGCCATAGTTATAATTGGCATTTTCTTTTTTGTTAGTGATTATGGCCATCAGTTTTGGCTGAGAATAATTGCATCTTATAAACAAAGCTTCATCCGCTTTGGTATTTGGGAGCATGGTATTAAAGAAGGTCTGACCCATCCATTTTTTGGGTGGGGGTTTGATAAAGAACTACGCTTTATAAATAGCATCAGGCAGCCTGTAACCACTACACATAGTGTTTATGTTGCTGCTTTCCTTAAGGGTGGCTTAGCAGGATTAGCGCTCCTGTTTGTCGTTATTGCCAGCGCTCTATTGCAGGCATATAAGAAATTTCGTCATGGCAAAGAGCTTGAGGCTGCACTCTATATATTTTCACTGGTGTTTATCTCGACTCAGGGAATGTTTGTTATCAGCGGACCAGCAGAAATGTGGATTCTTTTCTGGATACCGCTAGCAGTAGTGCTTACTAAGCAAGAAAAATAAAATATGGCTGGCAGAAAGCTATTTCTGCCAGCCACACCTTCTCAATAGCATTAGTAATCTATACCTGAAGAGCCGGTTCAGAAAGCGCAAATCTGAAACGCATCAGCGTGCATGAGCTTTTTTATGCAAGGCATACTCTGTCAGCGTCATTCCCTGTACACGCGGCTGAAGCCAGATAAACAGCTGCTCCAGATCGTCGTACAGCCTGTCGATGTCCGCCTCCGTTTTAAACGTGGGGCTGCCGTCTGGCATGAATTCAGAGGAGTGCAGCATAAACTCGATGTAATCACTGCCCTGATCGAGCGTCTGCGCAGCAACCTTTTTCATTTCATTCAGGTTGCCGCCGGTCGGGCGCAGCCAGTTAACTGAGGGACCACGCGGCTTGCCACGCAGCTGATTCCACGCCTTTTTAAACTGGTTGGTCATCGCGCCATAGCGATACTGAATGCTCATGGGCAACTCCAGCAGCGAACTGTTACCCGGCTTTGAGATATCGCTGGTGTCTATATAGTAAGCGCGATCGGGGAAATGACTATAGTCGGTTCCTCCGCTCCCCTGCGGGGCGCCGGATGAATTACGCCAGCTGACCCGGGGCGTCACGGAGCAGTCAACCAGATAACCGTTATCGATTAAAGCCTGCGCATAAACTTCGTTAAAGGCCCAGCGACCGGCGCGATGACTGGTCATTTTTTGCTGAAATGCATCCTCCAGCAACGCCGTCATAAAGGCGACCTTATCGCGTAAAACGGACTCAGGATACTCAATCAGATAGGGTTGATAACGCCAGTCATCCTGCGTCAGTTTATATTCCGGCGGGCTATACCAGGCGTGAAGATGCATACCGATCTCCCCCTGTCCGCGGGCCAGTAGATCCTGTCCGAACTCTACATAGGCAGGATCGCTCGCCATCTCGTAATTCGTCAGCCAGGTGGGTTTGAAGCCATACTTTTCGCACAGCATCTGAAAGCGGGGCAGGAAGCTGACATTATGCGTTGTCACCTTTCCGCTGCGGTTGCGCCACAGGTTATCGCCTTCCGTATCCAGGGTAATCAAAAAGGCAGGCTTTTCCATAACTTGTCCGGTATATTTCACTGTTATCGTCACTATGGTACGCACCGCCTGTGGCAGGCGCAAACTTTTCCAGCGCCGCTGGCCGGGTCAGGGAGCAGCGCTCTGATTAAACCAGAATAGCGTGAATAAAAAGCAGGGCGGATTTATCTTTAGCTGCTTACCGCGCGCAGTTATGGCAGACTTTTTACAGCATTCGTTCATTTGCCGATAAACGTACTCATATCGGAAAGATAATAGATCAGTTTCACCACCAGGCTGACAGGCAGGCAGAGGTAGATAATTTGTCGAAACGCATTTTAATGGTGATCGATGGTTTGCCCGGCGGCGGCGCCGAAAAAGTCGTCTTAACGCTGGCTGAGGGTTTTATTTCCCTGGGACATCGTGTCTCGATTTTCTCTCTGCGAAAAATATGCGATTACCCTATCCCTGCAGGCGTGGATTATCAGGTGGTGTGCGATCACAGCGTCCGCCCGTGGCGAAAAATGACAGAAACCGTACGCCGTGCGCGCTTGCTGGATGAGGCGGTACGCCAGAGTGAAGCGCTGAACGGCAAGTTCAGTTTAATCTTTTCCCACTTGCACAAAACCGATCGCATTGTCAGGCGAGCCCGATCGCTTGATTCAGCTAAAACCTGGTACTGCCTGCACGGCGTCTTTTCTGCCTCCTATCTGGGACGTAAAACAGGTTTTTCCCGCTGGTTAAAGCAGCTAAAAATACGTTATGTCTATCAGGGGCGTCAGCTGGTCAGCGTGTCGCAATATGTTATCGATGATCTGATAAAGAATGTCGGCGTCAGGCCACGCCTGACCCGCGTTATTTTCAATCCTTTCGACTTCGATCGGCTTGACGAGCTGGCGGCCGGGCCCTGCCCGCTGGCCGGCCAGAATTACCTTGTCCACGTAGGACGCATTCATGAGGCGAAACGTCAGGACCGCTTGCTTGAGGCCTATGCACGCAGCGGCATAATGGCTCCCCTGGTGTTGCTGGGTCAGGGCAGCGCGAAACTCCTGGAGGCGTTACGCCAGCAGGCACGGGACCTGGGAATTTCAGAGCGCGTCTGCTTCGAAGGCTTTCAGCAAAACCCCTATCCGTGGATCCGCCATGCTCAGATGCTGGTTATGAGTTCAGATAGCGAAGGGTTTGGCAATGTGCTGGTTGAGGCTTTACACTGCGGCACGGCGGTGGTCAGTACACGCTGCCCCGGTGGCCCGGCTGAGATTCTGACTGGCCCGCTCTCCCGCTGTCTGGCCGATCTGAACGCCGCGTCGCTGGCAGAAAAAATGCGCGATGTGTATGCCAGCCCCCCCGATTTGCAGCACCTCGATTTGAGCATTTATAGTCTGGCTACTATTTGTCAGCAATATCTGCAGCTGGATCCTGTAACAGAAACATCATTTTCAACGGCACGCCATGTTTCGAATTAATAAATCCCCGGTGGGATGCGGCCAGAATATGGGGATAATTGCTTGACCTACATTATTATATTTATCATTTTTTGCCCGATTAAATGGGTAATGAAGCTGTTCCGGACGCGTAGCGGAAAAAACCTGGTCATTCAGACCGCCAAAATTGGCGATTTTATTAATATCACTCCGCTGCTCACGCACCTCGGGAAAAGCGATGCGCTGCTGAGCAGAAGCGTTGCGCCGCTCGCCAGCAATGACGCTACCCTTGAACACATCTGGTATATCGAAGAGTATCGTTCTGGCCTGCTGAAAAAGCTCAGGTTAGTCTGGCATCTGCTCAATCGCTACGACAACGTTTATCTGCTGCACCCGACCAACCTGAATCTGTTTATTGCCGCCTGCTGCAATGCGGATAATAAGCAGTTTCTGTCCAGCTATCGCCGCAAGGGATATCAGAACCTCTTCTATTACACCGCAAGCGGCGAAGTGCAGCATGAAAAAAATACGCTGACGCTGGAAAACTATCTGAAGCTGGCCGATCGCTCTTTCACCAAAGAGAGCTACCCCAAACACGCGACGCTGCCGCTATGGCAGCCTGCTTCCCTGCCCGCAGAGATCACAGCGTGCGCGGGAACGCGTATCGGTATCAGTGTGACCGCCGGTAATCAGGCTAAAACCATTCCGCCAGCTATCTGGCAGCGTTTGTTTGACCACCTGAGCGATCTTCACTGCACCTTTTTTGCTTTTGGTGCGCCAAATGAACAATCGCGCGTTCAGGAGCTATTCAAAACAGCCGGGCATCGCGACAACCTGATCAGTCTGGTGGGGAAAGTGTCGCTGGAAGCGCTGCCGGCCGTTATCGGCGAAATGGATTTTTATATCGCCTCCGATTCCGGCAATGTGTACATCGCTGATGCACAGCAGGTACCGGTGATTCTGATTTATGGTCCCTGCTGCGTAGAAGAGCAGAGGCCGCTGGGCGATGTACTGCTGATTGGTCCTGACCATATCGCGCCCTCTTCTTTTGTATTTGATGCGCAATATAAATTCGCGCATCCGGTTGAACAGCTTTTCAACCTGGATCAGCGTAAGCTGAGTGATATCCACGATTTTATTCGCACCCGACAGCAGCAGCGTCTGGCGCGCCGAAACAATGAAATGACCTCATGACAGTCCAGCCAGAACATTCCACACCATTACTCAGCCTTATCATCCCGATGTTTAATGCCGGCACTGAGTTTGCTGCCTGCCTCCAGGCGCTGTTAGCGCAGACGCTGACCGACCTTGAGATCATCATCGTCGATGATGGCTCAACTGACGGCTCCGGCGAGCAGGCAGACGCTTACGCTGCACGCTATCCGCATATCCGTGTGATCCATCAGGCCAACGGCGGCGTGTCACGGGCGCGAAATGCCGGCCTGGCGATCGCACGTGGTAAGTACGTCAGCTTTCCCGACGCCGATGACACCATGGATGCGGCGATGTATCAGACGCTGACGGAGATGGCAGAGCGTGATGGACTCGATGCAGCACAGTGCAACGCCGAGTGGTATTTCAAAGCGAGCCAGCGTACCAGACCGCTTATTCCTCACGATCGTCTCACCAGCACCGCTGTGCTGAGCGGACCTGAGTGGCTGAACACCGCGCTCAGAACGCGGCGTTACATGCATGTAGTCTGGCTGGGCATTTATCGCCGTGAGCTGATTACGCGCTGCAATCTGCTGTTTGAGCCGGGACTGCATCATCAGGATATTCCCTGGACCACGGAATTTATGTTTAACGCCACGCGCGTGCGCTATACCGATCGCGTGCTCTATCGCTACTACATGCATGACGCTTCCATCAGCAACCGTAAACGCACCGGCCAGCGCAACGTAGAGTATCAGCGTCACTATCTGAAAATTGCCCGGATGCTGGAAGAGCTGAACCAGCGTTATCGCCGTCATATCCGCATTTATCCGGCATTTCACTACCAGATCACGCATGAAGCGCTCAGCGTCTGTCACGCTATCCGGCGCGAGCCTGAAGCGGAAGCACGGCAGGCGATGCTGGCGGATCTGTTCAGTACAGGGACGCATAAACGTATGCTGCGCAATGCGCGCGGCCTGAAACAGTGGTATCAGCTGCTGCTGTGGCTGAGCCGCATTTATCGCTGGCGCCAGAAATAAGCACCACTGCTCGCTTTAACCCCTTTCGGGTTTGCCCTACAATCGGCTCACTGAATCCTGAGATCAATAAGTATGGCAAGCCCGATTCCAGCCCGGTTCACACCACAATCTATTTTAGTGATCAAACTGCGCCATCATGGTGACATGCTGCTGACAACGCCTGTCATCAATGCGCTGCGCGCGCGTTATCCTGATGCACATATCGATGTGCTGCTCTATAAAGAAACCCGGCCGATGCTGGAAGCGCATCCGGCAATTCGCCAGCTGCATATTATCGATCGCAGCTGGAAAAAAGAGGGCAGCCTGCAGAAACTGCGCCATGAACTGGCGCTGCTCTCCGCCGTTCGCGCCTGCCGCTACGATCTGGTGATCAACCTCGCCGACCAGTGGCGCAGCGCCATTATTACCGGCCTGTCAGGTGCTGCGGTGCGCATCGGCTTTGCCTATCGCAAACGCGACAACGCCCTCTGGCGCTGGTGCCACAATCAGCGCGTCCCTACCACCCGGCATCATCAGCTGCATACGGTTGAACAGAATATGAGCGCGCTGGCTCCGCTCGGAATCGACGTAACAAATGCAGTCGCGTCGATGCATTTCAGCGAAGCCGATCGGCAGAAAGTAGATGTTTTGCTGGCGCAGCAGCAGATCGCCGGGCCGTTTATTGTGCTGCAGCCTACGTCGCGCTGGGTATTTAAATGCTGGGACGATGAAAAGATGGCGCAGCTGATCACGGCGCTCTCTGATGAAGGGCATACCCTGGTGCTGACGGCAGCGCCGGATAAAAAAGAGCTGGCGATGATAGCGCATATTCAGTCGCTCTGCTCCGCCTCACGCGTGGTATCCCTTGCCGGCCAGCTGTCGCTGCCGCAGCTGGCCGCGCTAATCGACGCGGCGCAGCTCTTTATTGGTGTCGACTCTGCGCCGATGCATATGGCCGCGGCGCTGGATACGCCCTGCCTGGCGCTGTTCGGACCGACAAAGCTGCAGCACTGGCGCCCGTGGGGCAATAATAACCGGGTGATCTGGGCAGGTGATTATGCACCGCTGCCGTCGCCCGACTCGATCGACACCCGCACGGAGCAGCGCTATCTTTCCGCGATTCCGGTCGCCGATGTGCTGACCGCCGCAAGGAGCTATTTGCATGAATAAAATACGTCTGGCTATCGTCCGGCAGAAATATCGCCCGGACGGCGGGGCCGAACGCTTTATTTCACGCGCGCTGGAAGCGCTGGATAGCGAGCAGCTGGATCTCAATATCATTACCCGCAGCTGGCAGGGCGCGCCCAATCCCGCCTGGCATCTGCATATCTGCAACCCGGCAAAGTTTGGCCGTATCTCCCGCGAACGCGGTTTTGCACGTGCAGCGCGCGCCTGCTGGGAGCGGGAGCAGTTTGACCTTGTTCAGAGTCACGAGCGCATCGCCGGGTGCGATATTTTTCGTGCCGGCGACGGCGTGCATCGGGTCTGGTTAGAGCAGCGGGCGCGCATTGTTTCCCCGTGGCAGCGTCTGAGCGCAGCGCTCAGCCCGTACCATCGCTATGTGCTGCAGGCTGAAGCGGAGATGTTTAACGACCCGTCACTCAAAGCGGTGATCTGCAACTCTGAGATGGTGAAGCGGGATATCCTGCGCCATTTCACGCTGGATGCCGGCAATATTCACGTGATCCACAATGCCATTGACAGCAAACGCTTTCAGCCCGCGACATCCAGCCTGCGCCATGCGGCGCGCCATCAGCTGCGGCTGCCGCAGGACGCGCACGTGATGATCTACGTCGGCTCCGGGTTTGAGCGCAAGGGGCTGAAAGCAGCAATTGAAGCGGTGGCGCAAACCGATCGCTATCTGATTGTGGTCGGTCAGGATAAACAGCTGTCGCGCTATCAGCAGCTGGCAAACCAGCTTAACTGTCTTGACCGCCTGCGCTTTGCCGGCGTTCAGCAGGATGTGCAGCCGTTCTATCACGCCGCCGATGCGCTGCTGCTGCCAACGCTGTACGATCCGTTTCCGAATGTGGTTCTGGAAGCCATGGCCTGCGGACTGGCGGTGATCACCAGCACTGGCTGCGGCGGAGCCGAGTTTATCCGCCAGGGTGAAGAGGGCTTTGTCTGCGACGCGCTGGATATTCGCGCGTTAAAAGAGGCCGTGCTGGCGGTGCCTGCCCTGTCAGATGACAACCGTATGGGCGCCGCCGCCCGCCGCCGGGTGGAACCTTACGGGCCTGAGCGGCTGGCAGATGCGCTGACCTCGCTCTACCAGCGCGTGCTGAGCCAGCGCTGACGAAGTGATGTGAGCAGGCGGTGAATTTCTGATAGTATGCCGCCTTTCTCCGGTTTTTTGACGCGAATATGTCGTAACGATAACTATGACGACCCTGTATACCGCCCTGCTCTATCTGATTCAGCCATTTATCTGGCTGCGCCTGTGGCTGCGCGGTCGCAAAGCGCCGGCCTACCGTAAACGCTGGGCTGAGCGATATGGCTACTGCACCGGCAAGGTTGAGCCGCACGGTATCGTGCTGCATTCAGTATCGGTAGGTGAAACGCTGGCTGCAGTACCGCTGGTGCGGGCGCTGCGCCATCGCTATCCGTCACTGCCCATCACCGTGACCACCATGACGCCCACCGGCTCAGAGCGCGCGCAGTCGGCATTTGGTAAAGATGTGCACCATGTTTACCTGCCGTACGATCTGCCCGGTGCCATTAACCGGTTTCTGGATACGGTTGATCCGCGTCTGGTGATCATCATGGAAACCGAGCTGTGGCCAAATATCATTCGCATCCTGCACCAGCGCGAGATTCCGCTGGTCATCGCCAACGCCCGTCTCTCTGAGCGTTCCGCCCGCGGCTATAAAAAGCTGGGTGGCTTTATGCGCGATCTGCTGCAGAGCATCACGCTTATCGCGGCGCAGAACAGCGAAGATGGCGACCGCTTTCTCAGCCTGGGCCTGAAACGGTCGCACCTGGCGGTCACCGGCAGCCTGAAATTTGATATCTCCGTTACGCCAGAGCTGGCGGCCAGAGCCGTTACGCTGCGGCGTCAGTGGGCATCGCGCCGTCCGGTGTGGATTGCCACCAGCACTCACGAAGGTGAAGAGGCCATCGTGCTGGATGCCCACCGCCAGCTGCTGCTGCAGTTTCCCGATCTGCTGCTGATCCTGGTGCCGCGTCATCCGGAACGCTTTAAGGATGCGTGCCATCTGACGCAAAAGCGCGGCTTTACGTTTATGCTGCGCAGCAGCGGTGCGGTTCCTTCCGCCGCCACACAGGTCGTGATTGGCGACACCATGGGCGAGCTGATGCTGCTGTATGGCATTGCCGACCTCGCTTTTGTCGGCGGCAGTCTGGTTGAACGCGGCGGTCATAACCCGCTCGAACCTGCTGCTCATGCCATCCCGGTGTTGATGGGGCCGCACACCTGGAACTTCAAAGATATCTGCGCCAAATTGCAGCAGGCAGAGGGGCTGATCACGGTCAGCGACGCCGCTGCGCTGGAGAAAGAGGTCGCCAATCTGCTGCAGGATGATGACTATCGTCGCTATTATGGCCGTCACGCCGTTGAGGTTTTGCATCAGAATCAGGGCGCGCTGCAGCGCCTGCTGCAGCTGCTGGAGCCTCATCTGCCACCGCGAGCACACTAATTTATGTCACAACGCCAACGTCTTTCGGTCGTGATGATCGCCCGGAATGAAGCTGAACTTCTGCCTGACGCGCTGGCATCTGTTGCCTGGGCCGATGAAATTATCCTGCTCGATTCGGGCAGCAGTGACGCCACTGCAGAGATTGCCCGGGCGCAGGGCGCGCAGGTGTATGAAGCGCTGCCGTGGGCAGGCTATGGCAAGCAGCGCCAGCGCGCGCAGGCATTCGCTACCGGAGAGATGATCCTGATGCTGGATGCTGACGAGCGCGTGACTCCGGCGCTGCGCCGCTCAATTGAGCAGGTGCTGTGCCAGCCGCCTTCTGCCACGGTTTATAGCCTTAGCCGCAGCAATTTTTTCCTCGGCCGTTTTATGCGTCACAGCGGCTGGTATCCGGATCGCGTGATGCGTCTCTATCCGCGCCATCTCAGCTATAACGACAATCTGGTGCATGAGTCGCTGGAGACGCAGGGCGCGCCCGTGGTGGCGCTGCCTGGCGATCTGGCGCACCTCACCTGCCGCGATCTGATAACGTTTCAGCGTAAGCAGATGAACTATGCCGAAGCCTGGGCGCAGGAGCGCTTTCAGCGCGGCAAGCGCTGCGGCCTGTTCGCTATTTTCTCCCATACGCTGGGGGCGTTTGCTAAAACGCTGCTGCTGCGCGCCGGCTTTCTTGACGGGAAGCAGGGCTGGATCCTGGCAGTGGTTAACGCACAGTACACGTTCAATAAATATGCCGCGCTCTGGGCGCTGCACCATACTTCTGCACAAGGCCGCGTATGAGTACGAAAGCGATATATCCCGGCACGTTTGACCCGATGACGCTCGGACACCTTGATATTGTCACGCGCGCGGCCCGCATGTTTGATCGCCTGGTCGTGGCGATTGCTGCCAGCCCCGGTAAGAAACCGCTGTTTACGCTGGACGAACGCGTCGATTTAGCGCGTCAGGCCACAGCGCACCTGACTAACGTTGAGGTCGTGGGCTTTAATGAGCTGATGGCTGATTTTGCCCGGACGCAGCAGGCGAACGTACTGGTCCGCGGCGTGCGGGCGGTGGCTGATTTTGAGTACGAATCACAGCTGGCACAGATGAACCGCCATCTGCTGCCCGCGCTGGAAACGGTGTTTCTGCTGCCGTCGCAGGGCTTCTCATTTGTGTCGTCATCGCTGGTTAAAGAGGTGGCGCGTCACGGCGGTGACGTACAGGCATTCCTGCCTGCCGTCATTCATCAGGCGCTGCTGGCCAGACTGCAGCAGCCGTGATCAGTGCTGGCAGTGCGGACACCAGAAGGTGCTGCGCTGTCCATGCCGGCCGCTGAGGATCGGCGTGCCGCAGGCGCGGCAGGGTTCGCCAGCGCGGCCGTAAACCTGCAGCTGCTGAGCAAAATAGCCAGGCTTTCCGTCGGTCTGTAAAAAATCGCGCAGCGTGGTGCCTCCCTGCTCAATGGAGCGCAGCAGCACCGCTTTTATCGTGTCCACCAGCAGCGTCGCTTCCGCCTCGCTCAGGCTTCCCGCCGCCCGATCCGGCAGTATACCGGCGGTGAACAGCGACTCACTGGCGTAAATATTGCCCACCCCGACCACAATTTTATTGTCCATCAGCCACTGCTTGATGGCGGTACGCTTGCCGCGCGAGCGGGTAAACAGATAGTCACTGCTGAAGGCGTCGCTCAGCGGCTCCGGTCCAAGATGGGCCAGCACGCTGCTGCCCGCCGGATCGGCGCTCCAGAGCCACGCGCCAAAACGTCGCGGATCGGTATAGCGCAGCACTTTGCCGTTACTCATGACCAGATCGACATGGTCATGCTTTTCTGCCGGCTGTTCACCGGGCAGAATGCGCAGGCTGCCGGACATGCCGAGATGAATGATGATCCAGCCATGGGGCAGCTCCAGCAGCAGATACTTTGCCCGCCGCTGCACGCTCAGTACCGGCTGATCGCTCAGCGCGTGTATTTCACTGGAAACCGGCCAGCGCAGGCGCCCATTGCGCACAATAGCGTGCAGAATGGTTTCCCCCACCAGGTGAGGCTCAATACCGCGTCGGCTGGTTTCTACCTCAGGTAATTCAGGCATCGCATCTCCTCAACGTGTTGACATAGCGCACAAACAAAAAACCCGGCCGGAGCCGGGTTTTTCGCAAGAACACCAAAATTACTTAATTTTGGCTTCTTTGTAGATCACGTGCTGGCGTACAACCGGATCGAACTTTTTCAGTTCCAGTTTCTCAGGTTTAGTACGCTTGTTCTTCGTGGTGGTATAGAAGTGACCTGTACCAGCAGAGGAAACCAGCTTGATCTTCTCACGAATACCTTTAGCCATGATTCAGTTCCTTAGTACTTCTCACCACGGGCGCGGATTTCGGCCAGAACCGTATCGATGCCCTTTTTATCAATAACACGCATACCTTTAGCAGATACACGCAGAGTAACGAAGCGCTTCTCGCTCTCAACCCAGAAACGGTGAGAGTGCAGGTTCGGCAGGAAACGGCGTTTCGTCGCGTTCATTGCGTGGGAACGGTTGTTACCGGTCACCGGACGCTTTCCAGTTACCTGGCAGACTCGTGACATTTCTATTCTCCAAAAATCAAATCAGCTCGAGCTTTAAAAACATAGGTTTTGGCCGCCTCGTCAGGCCTTAGCCCGCCAGGCGAGTTCCATGTGAACCCGCTAAGCTGGCCCAAACGCCAAACCCGAGATTCTCAAAGGTGGCGTAGTATACGCCGCTCAGCTCAAGTGCTCAAGTCCCGAACAGATAAAGATCCCTCCGGATCGCGCAAAAACGCCGCATTTCTGCCCGATTGAGGCGTAAAACTATAGCCAGCCGCGCTCAGCGAATGAGGTAAACTCGCCGTGACCGATCACCAGATGGTCCAGCAGGCGAATACTCAGCAGCGCGCAGGCCTGGGCAATTTTGGTGGTAATTTCCCGATCGGCACGGCTCGGATCGGCGTGTCCCGAAGGGTGATTGTGCGCCAGAATCACCGCTGCAGCGTTAATTTTCAGCGCTTCCCGCACAATTTCGCGCGGATGAACCTCCACGCTGCTGATTGAGCCGGAAAACATCTTCTGCGCCTGCAATACGCGATGCTGGTTATCAAGAAACAGCACCATGAAAATCTCCCGCTTCTCATGGGCCAGTACGCTTTGCAGATAGTGACGTGTGACCTGCGGATTCTCCATCACATTTTCACGCGCCAGCTGGCTGGCAAAAAAACGCCGTCCCAGCTCGGCTATCGCGTGCAGCTGGGTCAGCTTTGCCCGGCCAACGCCTTTAATCAGGCTCAGTTCTCGCTCGCTGGCGGTCATGATGCGATACAGTGAGCCAAACTCATTGAGCATCTGCCGCGCCAGCGTCATAACGCTGATGCCGCGCGTACCGGTGCGCAGAAAAATCGCCAGCAGCTCGGCATCATCCAGCGACTCTGCGCCCGCCTGTATCAGTTTTTCCCGTGGTGCCAGTTTCTTCATTGCGCTACTCCCTGTGGCGGAGCGTCAGGATGCGCGCTGGCGGTCAGCGATGCCAGTGCTGCATTTCTCTTTTCAGAGATGCCTCGCAAAGGGCACGGTCGGTGAACAGGCGGCCGGGCGGTTTTATGATAAAGTTGGCCTGTCTGCTGCGCCGGGCGCGGCATCATGCGTTAAGTTGAGGCAAACAACATGACTGGATTAGCCGGGAAAAAAATTCTGCTGGGCGTCAGCGGCGGTATCGCTGCCTATAAAGCGCCGGAGCTGGTGCGACGTCTGCGCGATCGCGGCGCCGAGGTGCGCGTAATGATGACCTCCGCAGCCCGCGCCTTTATTACCCCGCTCAGTCTGCAGGCGGTCTCCGGCTACCCGGTGTTTGATGACCTGCTCGATCCCGCTGCCGAAGCCGCGATGGGCCATATTGAGCTGGCGAAATGGGCTGACCTGATTGTACTGGCTCCCGCCTCGGCTGATTTAATCGCCCGTATAACTGCCGGGATGGCTAACGATCTGGTGACTACCGCCTGTCTCGCCAGCGACGCGCCGCTGGCGCTGGTACCGGCGATGAATCAGCAGATGTACCGTGCCGCCATTACGCAGGAGAACCTGCAGCGCCTGCAGCAGCGCGGCGTCATGATCTGGGGACCGGATAGCGGCAGCCAGGCGTGCGGTGACACAGGACCAGGCCGTATGCTCGATCCGCTGGCGATTGTGGCGCATGCGCTTGAGTGGGCCGAGCCAGTCCGCGATCTGCAGCATCTCAGTATCATGATTACCGCGGGTCCGACCCGCGAAGCGCTGGATCCGGTGCGCTATATCAGCAACCACAGCTCAGGCAAAATGGGCTACGCGATAGCCGCCGCCGCGGCCCGGCGCGGTGCGCGCGTCACGCTGGTCTCCGGTCCGGTCACGCTGGCCGCCCCCGCCGGCGTGCAGCGTATCGACGTGACGACCGCGCTGGAGATGCAGGCGGCGGTCATGGCGCAAATCGGCCAGCAGCATATCTTTATTGCCAGTGCCGCCGTGGCGGACTATCGCGCGGCAACCGTTGCAGCTGAAAAAATGAAAAAACAGGGTGACGACGATAACGTCACGCTGCAGCTGGTGAAGAATCCGGACATTGTCGCCGGCGTGGCGGCACTGCAGGAGAATCGTCCCTACGTGGTGGGATTTGCCGCCGAAACCCGGAATGTGGAAGAATACGCGCGGCAAAAACGCGTACGGAAAAATCTGGATCTGATTTGCGCTAACGATGTCGCGCAGGCGGGTCAGGGTTTTAACAGCGACACCAATGCGCTTCACCTTTTCTGGCAGGAGGGAGAAAAACGTTTACCGCTCAGCGATAAGTCGCTCCTTGGCCAACAGTTAATAGACGAGATAGTCAGCCGTTATGATGAAAAAAATAGACGTTAAAATTCTTGATGCGCGCGTTGGCAGCGACTTTCCGCTGCCCGCTTACGCCACCTCTGGTTCTGCAGGTCTCGACTTACGCGCCTGCCTTGATGAGGCGCTGGAGATCGCGCCAGGCATGACTACCCTGGTACCAACCGGCCTCGCCATCCACATCGCTGACCCGACGCTGGCCGCGGTGATCCTGCCGCGCTCCGGCCTGGGCCACAAGCACGGTATCGTGCTCGGTAATCTGGTCGGCCTGATCGATTCTGACTACCAGGGACAGCTTATGGTTTCAGTCTGGAACCGCGGTCAGGAGCACTTTACCCTGCAGCCGGGCGATCGTCTGGCGCAGCTGGTGTTTGTGCCGGTGGTACAGGCGGAATTTAACCTGGTCGAAGATTTTGACACCAGCGATCGCGGTGCAGGCGGGTTTGGCCACTCTGGCCGTCAGTAAGTTACCACTCTTCATTTAGCCATCTTGTTAACGCATGTCGCTGCAGGTAATTACCTGTGGCAGACAGGCAGGTATTGCCTGTATTTAATGAATTTCAGGGGTGTTGAAGGTCATGGCAGAGAAAAAAGTCGCGAAAAGGAATCGTCGCGAAGAGATTTTGCAGACGCTGGCGCAGATGCTGGAGTCAGGGGATGGCACCCAGCGAATTACCACCGCCCGGCTGGCCGCTAACGTAGGCGTTTCCGAGGCGGCCCTCTACCGCCACTTCCCCAGTAAAACACGGATGTTTGACAGTCTGATTGAGTTTATCGAAGAGAGTCTGATTACCCGCATCAATCTGATCCTGAATGACGAAAAAGAGACCACGACACGATTGCGTCTGATTGTGCAGCTGATCCTGGGATTTGGTGAGCGTAATCCGGGGCTGACGCGTATTCTGACCGGCCACGCGCTGATGTTTGAACAGGATCGCCTGCAGGGACGTATCAACCAGCTGTTTGAGCGCATTGAAACGCAGATGCGTCAGGTAATGCGCGAAAAGAAAATCCGCGACGGAGAGGGGTTCCGGACAGATGAGGCCCTGCTGGCCAGCCAGCTGCTGGCGTTTTGTGAAGGCCTGCTGTCGCGCTTTGTCCGTTCTGAGTTTCGCTACAGTCCGACCGCGGAGTTTGACAGCCGCTGGCCGCTGATAGCCGCGCAGCTGATTTAACCTCTTGCCTGCCGGGCCAGGCGTGCATCAGCGCGCATGCTGCGGCCGTCACTGATGGCGGCCGCAGCGCGGTTTCAGATACCGTATTCGTTACGGTAAGCGCGTACCTTCGCCAGATGGTCTGCCATCTCCGGCTTCTCAGCCAGATAATCAATCAGATCGCTCAGGGTAATAATGGCGGTAACCGTACAGTGATAGTCGCGCTCGACTTCCTGAATCGCTGATATCTCCCCGCGCCCGCGCTCCTGGCGATCGAGTGAAATCAGGACGCCAGCCAGCGTGGCATGATGCGCGCTGATAATGTCCATCGATTCGCGAATCGCCGTACCGGCGGTGATCACATCATCAACCAGCATCACTTTGCCTTCCAGCGGGCTGCCCACCAGCAAACCGCCTTCACCGTGATCTTTTGCTTCTTTACGGTTAAAGCAGTAGGGCACGTCGCGATCGTGATGGTCGGCCAGCGCCACGGCGGTGGTCGTGGCGATGGGAATACCTTTATACGCCGGGCCAAACAGCAGGTCGAAACTGACACCGCCGTCAACCAGCGCCTGCGCATAGAAACGCCCCAGCAGGGCCAGATCGCGTCCGCTGTTAAACAGGCCGGCATTAAAAAAGTAGGGGCTTTTTCGCCCCGACTTCAGGGTAAACTCACCAAATTTCAGCACCCCTTTATTCAGGGCAAATTCAATAAACTGACGCTGCCAGGCTTTCATCTCTCACTCCTCAAATAAAGAAAAGGCGACCCGGGAGTCGCCTTAGTACATCAACTGGATAGCGCAGCCTTCTGCGCCTGAATCAACTGTTCAATCCCGCCTCGCGCCAGCGCCAGCAGTGTTAATAGCTCCTCGTGGCTGAACGGCTCGCCTTCTGCGGTGCCCTGCACCTCAATCATGCGGCCATCTTCCATCATCACCACGTTCATATCCGTTTCCGCTGCGGAATCTTCAACATACTCCAGATCGCACAGCGCCTCGCTGCCAACGATACCGACGGAGATAGCGGCTACCATGCCTTTCAGCGGGCTGCTCTTCAGTTTACCTGCGGCAACCAGCGCATTCAGCGCATCCGCCAGCGCCACGCAGGCGCCGGTAATTGACGCGGTACGCGTGCCGCCGTCCGCCTGAATTACATCGCAATCCAGCGTGATGGTGTATTCACCCAGCGCGGCGAGGTCAACCGCAGCACGCAGCGAGCGGGCAATCAGACGCTGGATCTCCAGCGTACGGCCACCCTGCTTGCCTTTGGCCGCTTCGCGCGCCATGCGGCTGTGGGTTGAACGCGGCAGCATGCCATATTCTGCGGTTACCCAGCCCTGACCTTTACCCTTAAGAAAACGCGGCACGCCTTCCTCGACGGTCGCGGTGCAGAGCACTTTGGTTTCACCAAATTCAACCAGAACCGAGCCTTCGGCGTGTCTGGTGTAGTGACGGGTAAGGGTAACGGGGCGCACTTCAGAAGTGCTACGGCCTGCAGGACGCATAGGTTCTCTCCGGCTTGCTTGAGTTTGGCTGCGCATTATACGGACTTCAGCCGCAGCTGTCCCGCGCGCGTGGAGCAGATCGACGATTCTCTTTCTGCTCAGCGGACCGCGGCGCAGACCAGCGTATCGATGCGGGTAGTGGTTTTGGCGTTAAAGCGCGTACGATACCGGTCGCGCGCGCGCTCAATCACGGCAGAAAAGGCGACATCCGGCGGATAGAGCAGCACTACAACCCGGCGCGCTTCTCCCTTTCCTGCGGCGTCATAGCTTGTCAGCGTATCGCCAAAGTGCGGCATCAGCTCCTCACGCAGAAACGGCTGCCATTCCCGCTCCGGCACTGCACTCAGCCACAGCGTGGTCTGCATCATCATCTCTCCGGCACCACACAGCGCCACCGGTGCGTTGTGCTGCGGGATCGGCTGCAGGCGCGCGGGTGCAGTCTGACATCCGGCCAGCAGCAGCAGTGCCACCAGGCTGCAAAAAGACTTATACGGAGTACGAAACAGATCGGACATCATCATCGCCGGGTAATATGCTCGCTCAGGATCAGTAGGCCTGCTCTAAACATAGCAGCGTTTTGCTATCCCTATCCCGCCGCACCGCACGCCGCTATAATGCGCAGAACATTCCCTGAAAGAGTACAAGCTTATGATCCGCAGTATGACCGCTTACGCCCGTCGCGAAGCCAAAGGCAGCTGGGGCAGCGCGACCTGGGAACTGCGCTCGGTGAACCAGCGCTATCTGGAAACCTATATTCGCCTGCCGGAACAGTTCCGCGGCCTGGAGCCGGTGATCCGCGAGCGCATCCGCACCCGCCTGACGCGCGGCAAAATTGAGTGCCATCTGCGTTTTGATGCCGATCCGGGCGCACAGGGCGAGCTGCAACTGAACGAAGCGCTGGCAAAACAGCTGGTGCAGGCTGCCAACTGGGTAAAAATGCAGAGCGATGAGGGTGCCATTAATCCGCTGGATATTCTGCGCTGGCCGGGTGTAATGTCAGCACCGGAGCAGGATCTGGACGCCATTAATGCTGAGTTGCTGACGGCGCTGGATGGCGCGCTGGATGACTTTATCGAAGCGCGTGAAAGTGAAGGTAACGCGCTGAAGAGTCTGATTGAGCAGCGTCTTGCGGGCGTATCGCAGGAAGTCAGCAAAGTACGTGCGCAGATGCCGGACGTGCTGAAATGGCAGCGCGAACGCCTGGTGACCCGGCTGGAAGAGGCAGAAGTTCAGCTGGAGAATAATCGTCTGGAGCAGGAACTGGTCATGATGGCCCAGCGCGTTGACGTGGCGGAGGAGCTGGATCGCCTCGACGCGCATGTTAAAGAGACCTACAACATCCTGAAGAAGAAGGAAGCGGTCGGCCGTCGCCTCGACTTTATGATGCAGGAGTTTAACCGCGAGTCGAACACCTTAGCCTCTAAATCGATCAATGCAGATATCACCGCTTCAGCCATTGAGCTGAAGGTGCTGATTGAGCAGATGCGCGAGCAGATTCAGAACATCGAATAACGTTTCATCTGCCAGCCTCAGCAGCATCTCTGCCTGAGCCCGCAGCAGCAGGTTCAGGCAGCAACCCTTTCGCTAGACTATTTTTTATCTTTTGCAATGTAAGCATTGTGCGTGCAATGATGTACAGCTGTGTCTGCTGCTGACCTGTCCTGACATATCTGCGGTATCTTCAGCATTAATACTGCTATTTTATCTGATTGATTTTACTCAATTAATAGAAAACTCATCCTTCCTGCAGCCGGTAATGTCCCGGGTTCCATAAATTCCATCAATCCTAAAGATACTAAAGTTAGCAGAATTCCTAAGGCACTATTTGCTAAAGTGCCGGTCGTAATTACTACAGTTGTACCGCACCAGGAACCATGGACCGACTTCTTAGCGCGTTACATTTACTCTACCTATGAAGGTGCTATGAAGAAAACCGGACAGTTTCGCTCCACACTGCTGCATCCCCGTTACTGGTTTACCTGGTTCGGTCTGGCCGTGCTCTGGCTGCTGGTGCAGCTTCCCTATCCCGTTCTGATCCGTCTCGGGGCAACGGCGGGTAAACTCTCGCGCCATTTCCTCAAGCGGCGCGAACGCATCACCCGTCGCAATATTGAACTCTGCTTCCCGCATATTAATGAAGAAGAGAAAGAGGTCATGATTGCCGGCAACTTTGAGTCGCTCGGCATGGCGCTGGCGGAAACCGGTATCGCATGGTTCTGGTCAGATGCGCGGGTTCGTCGTCTGTTTGACGTCAGCGGCATTGCTAACCTGCAGAATGCGCAGAATCAGCAGCGCGGCGTGATGGTTATCGGCGTGCACTTTATGTCGCTGGAGCTGGGCGGCCGCATTACCGGTCTCTGTCAGCCAATGATGGCCATGTATCGTCCGCATAACAATCAGGCGATGGAGTGGGCGCAGACCAGAGGCCGTATGCGTTCCAATAAAGCGATGATTGACCGTCGCGATCTACGCGGCATGGTGCAGGCGCTGAAGCAGGGCGAAGCCGTCTGGTTTGCCCCCGATCAGGATTACGGTCCGAAAGGCAGCGTATTTGCACCGCTGTTTGCAGTAGAGAAAGCCGCTACCACGAACGGTACTTTTGTTCTGTCGCGTCTTGCGCGGCCCGCAATGCTGACGATTGTCCTGATCCGCAATCCGGATAAAACCGGATACCAGCTCATCATTCAGCCGGAACTGGAAGGCTATCCGCATGAAGATGAAGCCGCTGCCGCTGCCTATATGAACAGAGTGATTGAAAAAGAGATCCTGCGTGCGCCGGAGCAGTACCTGTGGCTGCATCGTCGTTTCAAAACGCGTCCGCCAGGTGAAGCCTCTCTTTACGTCTGATCTGCGCAATAACGGTCCGCATGCATTTCCTCTTTCGTGCGGACTGCCGCTCCGGTAATCAGGATCCACCCGCTGGCAGCATCCGCTGCCGGCTGCCCTGCCCCCTCACGTAACAGCCATCCTCCTGCCGGCGGCGCGGCTTCACCGGCCATAGCGCAAAAAACCTCTGCTGCACCACACTTTTTCTGTTGCGTCATAGGCAGCCCGGTCAGCTTCCGATAGGGTGAGTTCATTATGAATGACACTGCCTCAGGAGGCATTATGCTGCCCTCACAGACTCTCACGCTTACCGTGCCGCGTAACTGGCTGGATCTGTATGAAACCATCTGGCAACCCACCTGTTTTGCAAAATGGGTAAGCGACCTGAACGGCGCAACACTGGTGCAGGAGGGACAATACTGGCGGGCAAAGCGCGGAGAGAATTCGCTGAAACTGCGTTTTACCCCGCATAATCCGTTTGGCGTTATGGACTACTGGACAGATAACGGCAGCGGTAAAGAGCGCTACATGCCGATGCGCGTGATTGCTAATGGCCAGGGAGCTGAACTTGTGGCCGTGCTCTACTGTCAGCCTTTTACTTCCGATGCGCACTTCGTGCAGGAAGTGGCGGCCCTGCGCGCCGACATGGAAAGATTACTTTATCTTTTAACTCACTAGAATCAAACGCTTACATAAATCCTGATTTCCCAGCCATTGCTGGGCGCAATTACAAAAAAAACTGCATTTTTTTTGCGCAGTACTCCTTAACTGTTTCGTGGTTTTTTCTCCGATTTCAGCACCGTATCCCCAGCCAGGCTAAAGCGTTGTTAACAGGAAAATTCCTGGCTGACCGCATGACGTAATCCTGTAAAGGTATTGATATAAAAAGATATTCATATCATTTGGAGGTCAGGCGCTGAGAGAAATAAGACAGTTTCCTGAAAATATTAATTAGTCAGAAACATCGCTGCTTAACTATTTTAATGCATAGTCTGAAACCATTAATTTCTAAAGTTTGTTTATAGGAATTTTCTCATGGTGTTAAATTAAATAAAAAACTGTATAACGTATTCACACACAGCAAGACTTAATAATAAAAACAGGGAAAAACATGGATCGCTCAACTTATCCTTTGTTGTCAGAAAAAGAATTCGTTGAGATTGCCAGACGGATGCTGGCCGGGGATTATAATAATACAAAAGGATTTTATAACGATCTCACGGATTTCCTCCGTACCGGAGGAGATACCGTGCAGACAAAAGAAATAATAAACGCCTGCGGTATTGCGCTATTTTCAGAACACCATTTGCTGCAGTGTATTTATAAATGGCAAAACCTGAAAGGTATCTCAGGATTGCGTCAGGATGTGCTGCACTAAGGTGCAGGGCGTGCCGCTTCTGCTCTGTACAACTCCTTAACTGTGATGGTACATGTACCATAATGAGCATACTGTGGCGATACGTGAAAGAGAGCTGTCCAGCGCCAAATGGTCGCTTCTCTCTTCAGCAAAAATTATTGGCATTGGCGTTTTACAATTGACGCTGCTGGCGCAGACTTTGCAGGCGAATGAATTAAACCTGCTGGTTATCGCCATACTGGCTCTGCTGGTTATCGATACACTTGCCGATCGCGGCTTTAATAATAAAATAATTCGCAAAATAAGCTTTAATAATAGCGAAATGTCCGTTCTTTACTGGGGAAGTATTTTTACCGGCTTATTTATTTTTGCAGCATTGTTTATTGGCAGTGACATTTATAGCGCTATAATAGCGCAGCAGCCGCATCTTGCGGTTATGCTGGAGATGATGTCGGTAATATTTATTATTATCCCGCAGGGGCAGCACTACCGGGCTATCCTGCAGCGGGAAAAGCAGTTTACGCGTATCGCTTTTATTGAGATCACCTCGGTAGCAGCGGGCCTGGCGGCAACACTCTTTACGGTGTGGCTGATGCCGTCGGCGCTATGCGCGGTCTGGGGATACCTTGCGCTGGTCTCCGTCAGAATGCTGCTCTGTTGCTACTACGGTCGCGCCTGGTTCCAGCCTGCGTACCGTTTTAGCCTGAAAGAATTCGCCAGCGTGCGAGCAAGAAACGGATAATAACAACAAGTCTGTATGGTGGGCTCTGGGCATCTGTCCGATGCGTTCGCGTGCTGGTTAACAGCACGCTTTTTTCTTTTCTGCGCTGCAGGCGATTTAATCGATCCTCGTCTGAAAACAGGCTTCCCCGCATCATATTTTTTTATCACAAATATTGACGCATTTTGTTTATCCCCTTCCCTGCCTGCCTTTTCTTAATCATCACATTATCTATTCTAATCTGACGCCGTTCAGTTGAAAAAATCTCAATAGTCTCTGCGCCGCGGAGGCTTTAGCCTTGCCGGCCAGACTGCTGGAGCCCCCCATGCTATTAACTGTTCTCTACCTTATCGGCATTACCGCTGAAGCGATGACCGGCGCGCTGGCTGCAGGCCGGCGCAAAATGGATCTGTTTGGCGTTATTATCATCGCTTCTGTCACCGCAATCGGAGGCGGCTCGGTGCGCGATATTCTGCTGGGTCACTACCCGCTCGGCTGGGTAAAGCATCCGGAGTACATCATGATTGTTGCGGCGGCAGCGGTGGTCACCACTTTTGTTGCACCGCTGATGAATCACCTGCGCAAAGTGTTTCTGGTACTTGATGCGCTGGGCCTGGTGGTGTTCTCGATTATTGGTGCGCAGGTCGCGCTGGATTCCGGCCACGCAGCGATCATCGCCGCAATTGCTGCGGTCATCACCGGCGTATTTGGCGGCGTGCTGCGCGATATGTTCTGCAACCGCATTCCGCTGGTGTTCCAGAAAGAGCTGTATGCCGGTATCGCCTTCGCATCTGGCTGGATCTATATCCTGCTGCTGAAAACCTCTCTGGCGCATGAAGCGGTGGTCATTATCACCCTGCTGTTCGGTTTTGCTGCCCGCCTGCTCGCCCTGCGTTTCCGTCTCGGCCTGCCGGTCTTCAACTATCCCCATCCTGAACACTGAGGGAGCGGCCGGAATGCCCTGCTGCTGCAGAAACGCGATTAGCTCACGCAGCTGAGGCGTCTGCAGCATGGTGACCAGCCGCTGCGCCAGCACGTCGCCAACCCCCGGCAGCTGCTGCCAGTCCGCCCCGGTGCGTGCCAGCAGCGCTTCCCACTGCGTATCCGGCAGGGACGCAAGCGCCTGACGCGGCAGCGGCAGGCCCAGCGCCGCGATCCAGCGTCGCAGCGGCTGCTGACGCGTCAGCCTGAAACTGAGCCAGATACGCTGCGCCCGCGCCGGCGATATGCCTTCCGCTGCGGCAATCTGCTCTGGCGTCAGCGTCAGCCATGAAAACAGGTGCGTCAGCGCACCGTGCTGTACCAGGCGCTGCCAGCTGCTGCGCTGCATACCGGCAATATCGAGTACGGTTTTCTGGCTCAGCCCGCTCAGGCGGGAAAGAAACTGCGCACGACAGGCAGGCGTAATATGCAGACAGCTGGTAGCGTGAAAATCATCACTGGCGGGCGGTTCCGGATAGTGGCGTTCCGCCACCCGCCAGATCACCCGCTCCAGACGTGGGATCCCCAGCCCGGCCAGCGTCAGCGTGACCTGATCGCCGGCTATCACATCCAGCGCGCGCCAGCGTGCAACAGAGCCGATGCTGATACGCCGGATGGTTTTATCCTCTGCCTGCACCGGCTGCAGGTTCAGCACCACCGCAACTTTCCCGGTGCGGCCAATGGAAAACGTAACGGCACGCACTTCGCTGCTGACTTCGGCAGGCTGATATTTCCATGCGGCGGACCAGCTTCCCTGTCCTGGCTGCCAGTCCCGCCCGGCAGCAGAAGGCGCAGCGTGGATCACCACGCCATCGGTGGCAAACGGCAGCGCGGCGCGAAACCAGCGCTCGCGCCACGCGGCAACCTGTTCTTCATCACTGACCGGCTGGCTCCACTGCCGGGCAAGATCAAAGCCCCAGCGCGACAGCTGCGTAAGTTTTTCCGTCATGTCCGGGGGGCCGTCCGGCCACGCCCAGATAAACAGCCCGGTGCGTTTCAGCAGCGGACCGATCTCGCGCCGCATCATCGCGCCGGCCACCTGCGCCCGCGCATTGGCTCCGCCATCGCGCGCCTGCTGGTGACCGGTCATCTGCAGAAACAGCTCTCCCTGCAGGACAACCTCCGCCAGCGAAGTCTCAATCCGCTGCGGAATAGCCGGAATATGTGCGGCTTTGTCGCGCCACTCCTCACCGCGCACGCCATCGCCACGGCTGATAAGCGACGTCAGCCTGCCGTGACGATAGAGCAGCGTGACGGCCACGCCATCGACTTTAGGCTGAACCCAGAGCGTGGATTTATGCTGCATCCAGTAAGCAACCGCCAGCCTGTCGCGCAGCTTGCGCACCCCGGTATGCGCAACCGGATGTGGCGCGCCACGGCTGGCTGGCAGCGCGGTTTCATGTACCGGTTCGCCGGGTACAAAGCAGCGCTGCCACTGCTGCAGCCGGGAAAGCAGACTGTCATAGTCATCATCGCTGACCGGCGACGCCCCCTGCTGGTAGTAAACGTTGTCCCAGTGACGCAGCTGCTCCTGCAGGCGCGTTATCTCCTGCTGCGCCCGCACCGGCGACCAGACGGGGCACAGCGCTTTTCCCCGACTTTCTGCATTCAGCAGGCAGAGACCTAACCACAGCCATCGTTTCATTGCCGCTCTCCTTTTTGCTGATTGAAGCGTGCGGCGGTGGTCATAGCCAGTAGCCTGCGCAGAGTATGGAATCGCGCTCGCGCACAAATCTGACGTTTTACTCTCTGTTACCGCGTGGTTTGCGCCTGTTCGCAGAAAAGAATTGCCTTACCTGCGCGGCAAACGCTGCGTGGCGGCCCTAACCCGTGTATACTGTGCAGGAAATCGACTCCGCTCTTTACTCAATTCAAGATAACCATGGCTCAAGGCACGCTTTATATTGTTTCCGCCCCCAGCGGCGCGGGTAAATCCAGCCTGATTCAGGCGCTGTTAAAGACACAACCGCTCTACGACACGCAGGTGTCGGTATCGCATACCACCCGCGACATGCGGCCTGGCGAAGCGCATGGTGAGCACTACTTTTTTGTTTCCAAAGCTGAATTCAAAAGCATGATTGCTGAGGATGCGTTCCTCGAGCATGCCGAAGTGTTTGGCAACTATTACGGTACATCCCGTGCCGCGATTGAGCAGGTTCTGGCCACCGGCGTGGATGTCTTTCTGGATATCGACTGGCAGGGCGCGCAGCAGATCCGCAGCAGAATGCCTGCAGCACGCAGTATTTTTGTCCTGCCGCCGTCAACCGAAGAGCTGGATCGCCGCCTGCGCGGCCGTGGTCAGGATAGCGAAGAGGTTATCGCCCGCCGCATGGCGCAGGCCGTGGCGGAAATGAGCCACTATGCTGAATACGATTACCTGATTGTTAATGATGATTTCGATCTGGCGCTGTCCGATCTGAAAACCATTATTCGCGCAGAACGTCTGCGTATGGGACGCCAGAAAGCGCGTCATGATGCTTTAATCAGCAAACTATTGGCAGTCTGAATTCAGTTTCAGTATTATGCCCAGTCATTTCTTCATCATCTGTGGAGTAGCACACCTATGGCACGCGTAACCGTTCAGGACGCAGTAGAGAAAATTGGTAACCGTTTTGACCTGGTGTTGGTCGCTGCACGTCGTGCACGTCAGATGCAGGTAGGCGGCAAAGACCCGCTGGTTCCGGAAGAGAACGATAAAGCCACCGTTATCGCCCTGCGCGAAATCGAAGAAGGCCTGATCACCAACCAGATTCTGGATGTGCGTGATCGTCAGGAACAGCAAGAGCAGGAAGCCGCTGAGTTGCAAGCCGTTACCGCTATCGCTGAAGGTCGTCGTTAACCGCACTCTGCAGGTCAACCTTGTATCTGTTTGAAAGCCTCAATCAGCTGATTGAAAAATACTTGCCTGAGGAGCAAATCAAGCGCCTCAAGCAAGCCTACCTTGTCGCACGTGATGCTCACGAGGGACAGACTCGCTCCAGCGGTGAGCCCTACATCACCCATCCTGTTGCCGTGGCCTGCATTCTGGCCGAGATGAAACTCGACCATGAAACGCTGATGGCCGCGCTGCTTCATGATGTGATCGAAGATACACCTGCCACCTATCAGGACATGGAACAGCTGTTTGGCAAGAGCGTGGCTGAACTGGTGGAAGGCGTATCCAAGCTCGACAAGCTGAAGTTCCGCGACAAGAAAGAAGCGCAGGCTGAAAACTTCCGCAAAATGATCATGGCGATGGTGCAGGATATCCGCGTCATTCTGATCAAGCTGGCTGACCGCACGCACAATATGCGCACGCTGGGCGCCCTGCGTCCGGATAAAAAACGCCGCATTGCGCTGGAGACGCTGGAGATTTACAGCCCGCTGGCGCACCGTCTTGGTATTCATCATCTGAAAACAGAGCTGGAAGAGCTGGGATTTGAAGCGCTCTACCCTAATCGTTTTCGGGTGATCAAAGAGGTGGTCAAAGCGGCGCGCGGTAATCGTAAAGAGATGATTCAGAAGATCCTGTCAGAAATTGACGGGCGTCTGCTGGAGGCGGGCATTCCCTGCCGCGTCAGCGGACGCGAAAAGCATCTTTACTCGATCTACCGCAAAATGCACCTCAAAGAGCAGCGTTTTCACTCGATCATGGATATCTACGCATTCCGCGTGGTGGTGAAAGATCTCGACACCTGCTATCGCGTGCTGGGTCAGATGCACAGCCTGTATAAGCCGCGTCCCGGCCGCGTCAAAGATTATATCGCTATTCCCAAAGCCAACGGCTATCAATCCCTGCACACTTCCATGATTGGCCCGCACGGCGTGCCGGTTGAAGTGCAGATCCGTACCGAAGATATGGATCAAATGGCAGAGATGGGGGTGGCAGCCCACTGGGCCTATAAAGAAGCGGGCGAAAGCGGCACGACCGCACAGATCCGCGCTCAGCGATGGCTGCAGAGCCTGCTGGAGCTGCAGCAAAGCGCTGGCAGCTCGTTTGAATTTATCGAAAGTGTTAAATCCGATCTGTTTCCGGATGAGATCTACGTATTTACGCCGGAAGGCCGCATCGTTGAGCTGCCTGCTGGTGCGACGCCGGTCGATTTCGCCTACGCGGTACATACCGACATTGGCCACGCCTGTGTCGGCGCGCGCGTCGATCGCCAGCCCTATCCGCTGTCACAGCCGCTGACCAGCGGACAGACAATCGAGATTATCACCGCGCCTGGCGCACGCCCGAACGCTGCCTGGCTCAACTTTGTGGTCAGCTCAAAAGCGCGCGCCAAGATCCGTCAGCTGCTGAAAAACCTCAAGCGTGAAGATTCCGTTAACCTCGGGCGTCGTCTGCTGAGCCATGCGCTGGGCGGCAGTAAAAAGCTGGCTGAGATACCGGCAGAAAACGTGCAGCTGGAGCTGGAGCGTATGAAGCTCGCCAGCATGGACGATCTGCTGGCTGAAATTGGTCTGGGCAACGCCATGAGCGTGGTCGTAGCGAAAAACCTGCTGCAGTCCGCTGCGGATGCGGCGCAGAGCAGCAAGCGCAGCAAAAAACTGCCGATTAAAGGCGCGGATGGCGTACTGATCACTTTCGCCAAGTGCTGCCGTCCTATTCCCGGCGACCCGATTGTCGCACACGTCAGCCCTGGCAAGGGTCTGGTCGTACACCATGAATCGTGCCGTAATATCCGTGGCTACCAGAAAGAGCCCGAGAAGTTTATGGCTGTAGAGTGGGATAAGGTAACCGATCAGGAATTCGTGGCGGAGATTAAGGTGGATATGTTTAACCACCAGGGTGCGCTGGCGAACCTGACCGCCGCCATTAACACGGCGGGATCGAATATTCAGAGCCTGAATACCGAAGAGCGCGATGGCCGCGTCTACAGCGCCTTTATCCGTCTGACTGCTAACGATCGCGTCCATCTGGCAAACATCATGCGCAAAATTCGCGTGATGCCGGATGTGATTAAAGTCCACCGTAACCGTAATTAATGCATGAATGCTCAACGTTTTGCCCGAATTCAGGAAATGCTGGCGCTGCGTCAGCACGATCTCACCGTCTGCATGGAGCAGGTGCACAAGCCGCACAATGTCTCTGCGGTGATCCGCACGGCAGACGCAGTGGGCATTCATGAGGTTCACGCCGTCTGGCCCAGCGTGCGGATGCGCACGATGGTTTCGGCCTCCGCAGGCAGCAACAGCTGGGTAAAAGTTAAAACCCATACGCACATTACGGAAGCGGTACGCCATCTGAAAGATCGCGGCATGCAGGTGCTCGCCACCCATCTTTCAGACAAGGCGGTCGACTTTCGCGCTATCGATTACACCCGCCCGACCTGCATTCTGATGGGTCAGGAAAAAACCGGCATCACCGCCGACGCGCTGGCGCTGGCTGACCAGGATATTATTATTCCGATGGTGGGTATGGTGCAGTCGCTGAATGTCTCTGTGGCCTCGGCGCTGATTCTGTATGAAGCACAGCGCCAGCGACAGAATGCCGGCATGTATCAGCGTAAGCACAGCCTGCTGGATGAAGAAGAGCAGCAGCGTCTGCTGTTTGAAGGCGGCTATCCGGTTCTCGCCCGCGTGGCGAAGCAGAAAGGCCTGCCCTATCCGCAGATCAACATGCAGGGTGGCATCGATGCTGATGCCAGCTGGTGGTCCGCCATGCAAGCCACGGGTCGGAAATGAAAGGCCGGCTGCTGGATGCCATACCGCTCAGTACCCTGACCGGCGTCGGCGCCAGCCAGGCCGCTAAGCTGGCCAGACTCGGCCTGTTTACTATCCAGGATCTGCTGCTGCACCTGCCCCTGCGCTATGAAGATCGCACCCAGCTCTACAAAATTAACGATCTGCTGCCTGGTATCTGGGCCACCATCGAAGGCGAAGTGCTGAACAGCGAAGTCACCTTTGGTCGCCGCCGCATGCTGGTATGCCAGATTGGTGACGGCAGCGGGATTGCCACTCTGCGCTTTTTTAACTTCACCGCCGGCATGAAAAACAGCCTGGCGCCGGGTCGCCGGGTCGCCGCTTATGGTGAGATCAAGCGCGGACAGCGCGGCGCCGAAATTATCCATCCTGAATACCGCGTTCAGGGTGAGCAGGGCGGCGTTGAGCTGCAGGAAACCCTGACGCCGGTCTATCCCACCACGGAGGGGATACGTCAGGCCACGCTGCGCAATCTTACCGACCAGGCGCTGACTCTCCTGGAGAGCTGTGCGATCGCTGAGCTGCTGCCGTCAGAGCTGAGCGGCGGGCTGATCAGCTTGCCTGATGCGCTGCGCACGCTGCACCGGCCGCCGCCCGATCTCCGGCTCAGCGAACTGGAAACCGGCCGCCATCCGGCACAGAAGCGATTAATTCTTGAAGAGCTGCTGGCGCATAATCTCAGCATGCTGGCCGTGCGCGCGGGCGCACAGCGTCATCATGCGCTGCCGCTGACCCCCTGCCATACGCTGGTGGACAGGCTGCTGGCCGCGCTGCCTTTCTCTCCGACCGGCGCGCAGCAGCGCGTGGTAAAAGAGATTGAGCGCGATCTGGCTAATGACTATCCGATGCTGCGCCTGGTACAGGGCGATGTCGGCTCCGGTAAAACGCTGGTGGCGGCTCTGGCAGCGCTGAACGTCATTGCCCACGGCAAACAGGTGGCGCTGATGGCGCCGACTGAACTGCTGGCCGAGCAGCACGCTGCAAATTTCCGTCAGTGGTTTGCGCCGCTCGGCATCGAGGTTGGCTGGCTCGCCGGCAAGCAGAAAGGCAAAGCGCGCGAAGCGCAGCAGGCGGCGATCGCCAGTGGTCAGGTGGCGATGGTGGTGGGCACGCACGCGCTGTTTCAGGAGCAGGTGAAGTTCAGCGGCATGGCGCTGGTGATTATTGATGAGCAGCACCGCTTTGGTGTGCATCAGCGGCTGGCGCTGTGGGAAAAAGGCGAAGAGCAGGGTTTTCATCCGCATCAGCTCATTATGACCGCGACACCCATTCCGCGCACGCTGGCGATGACCGCCTACGCCGATCTCGACACCTCGACAATCGATGAGCTGCCGCCGGGCCGCACGCCGGTCACAACGGTTGCCATTCCGGACACGCGCCGCAGCGAGATTATTGAACGCGTAAAAAGCGCCTGCCTGGAGGGACGTCAGGCCTACTGGGTCTGCACCCTGATTGATGAATCGGACGTGCTGGAAGCGCAGGCCGCTGAAGCGACCTGGCAGGAGCTGAGCGTGGCATTACCCGATCTGCGCACCGGCCTGGTGCACGGTCGGATGAAGCCCGCAGAGAAGCAGGCGGTAATGGCCGCGTTCAAAGCGAACGAGATCCAGCTGCTTATCGCCACTACCGTTATTGAGGTTGGCGTGGATGTCCCTAACGCCAGCCTGATGATCATCGAAAACCCGGAGCGGCTCGGTCTGGCACAGCTGCATCAGCTGCGTGG
The DNA here is from genome assembly GCF_007680655.1 of Pantoea sp. PSNIH1. Lineage (NCBI taxonomy): Bacteria > Pseudomonadati > Pseudomonadota > Gammaproteobacteria > Enterobacterales > Erwiniaceae > Pantoea > Pantoea sp. PSNIH1. The sequence continues at coordinate 23,296 of NZ_VEIP01000009.1, read as the reverse complement.
ACGCGTCGGACGCGGCGCTGTCGCCTCACACTGCGTGCTGCTTTATAAAGCCCCGCTGAGCAAAACCGCTCAGCGTCGCCTGCAGGTACTGCGCGACAGCAACGACGGCTTTGTGATTGCGCAGCACGATCTTGAAATTCGCGGCCCCGGCGAGCTGCTGGGCACGCGGCAGACCGGCAACGCTGAATTCAGGGTCGCTGACCTGCTGCGCGATCAGGCCATGATCCCCGAAGTGCAGCGCGTGGCGCGCCATATCCATCAATATTACCCCGAACAGGCACAGGCGCTGATTGAGCGCTGGCTGCCGGAAACTGAACGCTACAGCCACGCATAGAGGCCGGTTTCAGGCGCGCCCTGCGCGCCCGCTGAAAAATTGTCCAGCCGGTAATCAGCCGCAGCGATGCAAACGATTGCTTTCAGCGGGCAACCGTTTAAAATCGCCACTTTGCTGTTACTGAGAGCCTGTCATGTCTGTTAATCGTGCCGAACCCCTTTCGCCCGCCAGTGCGTCTGCCACGACAAAAAGCGAACTGATTTATCGTCTTGAGGATCGCCCGCCGCTGCCGCAGACGCTGTTTGCCGCCTGTCAGCACCTGCTGGCGATGTTCGTTGCCGTGATCACCCCGGCACTGCTGATCTGCCAGGCGCTGGGGCTGCCGGCACAGGATACGCAGCACATCATCAGTATGTCGCTGTTTGCCTCCGGCGTAGCGTCGCTGCTGCAGATCAAAACCTGGGGACCGGTGGGCTCCGGGCTGCTGTCGATTCAGGGCACCAGCTTTAACTTTGTTACGCCGCTGATTATGGGCGGTATGGCGCTGAAGAATGGTGGCGCGGATGTGCCCACCATGATGGCAGCGCTGTTTGGCACGCTGATGGTCGCCTCCTGTACCGAAATGCTGCTGTCGCGCGTGCTGCATCTTGCACGCCGGATTATTACGCCGCTGGTGTCGGGCATCGTAGTGATGATTATCGGTCTCTCACTGATTCAGGTCGGGCTGACCTCAATTGGCGGCGGCTTTGCTGCTATGAACGATCACAGCTTTGGCGCGCCTGGAAATCTGCTGCTGGCAGGTGCCGTGCTGCTGGTGATTATTCTGCTTAACCGTCAGCGCAACCCCTATCTGCGTGTGGCATCGCTGGTGATCGCGATGGCGGTGGGTTATGCACTGGCGTGGGGACTGGATATGCTGCCGGAGAGCGCGGCACCGGTAGAGCAGCCGCTGCTGGCTGTGCCTTCACCGCTCTATTACGGGCTGGGTTTTGACTGGAATCTGCTGATCCCGCTGATGCTGGTCTTTATGGTTACTTCGCTGGAAACCATCGGTGATATCACCGCCACCTCTGACGTTTCAGAACAGCCGGTCAGCGGCCCGCTCTATATGAAGCGCCTGAAAGGGGGCGTACTGGCAAACGGCCTGAACTCCTGCGTCTCTGCCCTGTTTAACACCTTCCCCAACTCCTGTTTTGGTCAGAACAACGGCGTGATCCAGCTGACCGGCGTGGCCAGCCGCTATGTAGGCTTTGTGGTGGCGCTGATGCTGGTGGTTCTCGGGCTGTTTCCGGCGGTCAGCGGCTTTGTTCAGCATATTCCGGAACCGGTGCTGGGCGGGGCCACTATCGTGATGTTCGGCACCATTGCCGCTTCCGGCGTGCGCATTGTATCCCGCGAGCCGCTTAACCGCCGCGCTATCATGATTATTGCGCTATCGCTGGCGGTCGGACTCGGTGTCTCTCAGCAGCCGCTGATCCTGCAGTTTGCGCCAGAGTGGCTGAAAACGCTGCTCTCTTCCGGTATTGCTGCCGGCGGTATTACGGCGATCGTGCTTAATCTTATTTTCCCGCAGGAAAAATAGCGCAGCAGGCAGGCGCCCGCCTGCCTGCTATTTATCCGCATTTTTCGCCAGACGGTTGAGCTGTAACGGTAATTCAGGCATAACAACCACTGACCGGACAACGATCGCGATGGATGAATGCAATGAAATTCCTGGGCAAGTTTTTCCTTACTCTATTACTGCTGATTCTGCTGCTGCTGGTGATCGGTTATGTACTGGTGCAGACACAGTGGGGCGCCGGCTGGTTTAGCCGCTGGGTAAGTGATAAAACTGCGTGGCATCTCTCCGTCAGTAAAATTGAGCACAACTTCTCTTCCCCTTCGCATATCGTGCTGGATAATTTCAGTTTTGGTCACGATGGCCAGCCTGCGGTTGTCGTGGCTAAACGCATCGATCTGGGCCTGGCGATGGTGCAGTTCAGCGACTGGCTTCATTTTGACAGCATTGAAATTCATGAAGGGGAGATCAATCTCGCTAATCAGACGCCATCCACCACGCTGCCCGTTCAGGCCAACCGCCTGCAGCTGCGCAATGTGCGCCTGGAAAGCCCGCGCACGGCGCTGCCGCTCTCTGCCCGCGGCGTCAATGGCGGTATTGTTCCATGGAAACCTGTATCCGCCGATATGCTGGGCAGTGACGCACAGTTTCAGATAAGCGCCGCGCAGCTGACGCTGAACGGGCTGGCCGGTGATAACGTGCTGCTACAGGGCAACGTGGCGCAGCGCCGCCTGCAGCTCACCACGATAGGTGCGGATATCGCCCGGGGATCGGTGACCGGTCGGGCAGAGCGTGACGACCAGGGCAACTGGAGCATTGATCAGCTGCGCCTGAATGATATCCGTCTGCAGACCAGCCAATCGCTGAATGATTTCCTGCGCCCGCTGCTGACGGCCCCTGCGGTCACAATTAACCGTCTGGATGTCACCGACGCCCGGCTGCAGGGACCGGACTGGGCGGTCACCGACCTCGATCTTACGCTGCGGGACATTACCCTGCGCAACGGCGACTGGCAGAGTAACGAAGGCTATCTGGCGATGAATGCCGGCAACTTTATCAATGGCAGCCTGGCGCTGGATGATCCTATCGTTAATGCAGAGTTCTCGCCTGAAGGCGTCAGACTTACGCAGTTCAGCTCCCGCTGGGTTAACGGTATTCTGCGCGCCAGCGGCAGCTGGACGCGCAGCAACCGGCAGCTGACGCTGGACGATCTGGCCGTGGCCGGACTGGAGTATACGCTGCCGCAGAACTGGCGCGAGCGCTGGCAGGCCGCCCTGCCCGCCTGGCTTGACAGCGTGCTGGTGAAGCACGCCACCGCCAATCGTAACCTGATCATCGATATCAACCCGGCGTTTCCTTTCCAGATGACGGCGCTGGACGGCTCTGCGGATAATCTGCTGCTGGCGCGCGCGCATCAGTGGGGGATCTGGTCGGGCAAAGCGAGTCTTAACGCGGCAGAAGCGACCTTTAACCGTACCGATCTGCGTCATCCCTCAATAGCGCTGACGGCAGATGAGCAGCAAATCCAGATAACAGAAATGAGCGCTTTTAACGGCAATGGACTGCTGGAGGCGACGGCAACGGTAGGCCAGAGCGCCGAACGTCCGCTGACGCTGAGCCTGAAGGGCCAGGCGGTGCCGGTCAACGTACTGGAAAACTGGGGCTGGCCAGCGCTGACGCAGAGCGGTGACAGTAATCTGCAGCTGCAGCTTAAGGGGTCACTGCGCGCCGGTACGCCGCTGCGTCCGGGCATTTCGGCAGACCTTTCCGTTACCACCGACGCCGGCTCGCTGCAGCAGAGCATGCGTAACGGGCAGACAGATTAAGAACGGCAGGCCGATCGCGTTGTTGCCGCGCGATCGGCTGCACCATCCTCAGTTTATCAGCGCGCCGGAGCCACCCGCTTCGAGTGGACCATGCTGGTCCGCAGGCAGCACAATATAGACGCCCTCAAATACTGCGCCCGGCTCTTCATTTCCGTACAGCTCAACCTCCAGCTGCACGCGCGCCTTGCGCCCGCGCGCGAGGCGGTCGAGATCGCCGCTCAGCGAGCCGAGATCGGCAGTGGCGCCGGGCCGTCCGCTGATCGGTTTGCTGTAGCGGATATGCGCATCCGCCAGAATGATGGTTCCGCCCAGATGACGTTCGCGCAGCAGCAGCCAGATCAGCCCCCAGCCGGTCAGCGTGGCCAGCGAGAAAAGACTGCCGGCAAACAGCGTATGGTGCGGATTCTGATTGCCGGTCTCCGGCATGGTGGTGACAAATTTCTGCCCGGTATATTGCAGGATGCGCACGCCCATCTTCTCACTCAGGGGAATATGCTCATACCACGCCTGCTGGAGCTGGCCGCACCAGTCGGCGCGATGCAGAATATCATCCAGCGTCACCACCGGTTTGATCATCAGAAAATGGCGCACCGGCGTGGTCTGCGGTGCGGTGATTTCACCCTGATTGATAAAACCCAGCTTGGCAAAAAACTCCACGGCATCTTCGCGCGCGCTGCAGGTTACGCGCTTGGCGCCTTCCTGTCGCGCCACGGATTCCAGCGTCATCGCCACCAGCGTCCCGAGCCCCTTGCCCTGTACCGACGGGTGCACGGCAAGAAAGCGAATAGCTGCTTCATTCTCTGCGTTGATATAGAGGCGGCCTGCGGCAACCGGCTTGCCCTGCTCATCCACCACCATCTGATGGTGCGCCAGCGCGTCCCAGGCATCCCGCTCTGAGCCCTGCGGCTGGCGCAGCGGCTTGCGCAGCATTTCCCAGCGGAACTGGTAATACATGTCCAGCTCTTCGGCCGTCTGAGGCACTCGAAGATGATACATAAAATGATTCTCCCGTTCGGAGCCAGCGTGGCCGATTGCCTGCCGCCAGGCTGCCGATCTCACACCTGCAACCAGAAAGTGACCGGACCGTCGTTAACCAGTGAAACCTGCATATCGGCCGCAAAGCGACCGCTGGCGGTTGTGATACCGCTGGCCCGGCAGCAGTCGCTGAAGACGTTATAGAGCCGCTCCGCTTCTGCCGGTACGGCACCGCCGGAAAAGGAGGGACGCATGCCCTTACGGGTATCTGCCGCCAGCGTAAACTGCGAAACCACCAGCACGCTGCCGCCAGCCTGGTGCACATTCAGATTCATTTTGTCATTCTCGTCACCGAAAACACGGTAGCCGAGCACTTTATCGCAGAGCCGCCGGGCTTTTTGATCATCATCCTCTTTTTCCACGCCCAGCAGCACCAGCAGTCCGGCGCCAATCTCACCAATGATCTGGTTGTCGACCGCCACGCTGGCGGCACTGACGCGCTGAATTAATGCAATCATGTTTCCTCACGGGATGGTTCATGTTCCTGCAGCTTTAGCTGGCGATAGTCATTCAGGGTGACGGTGACTTCCGCTCCCAGCAAAACAATACACCACGTCCAGTAGACCCACAGAAACAGAATCGGGATAACGGCCAGTACGCCATAAATTAACTGATACGAGGGAAACATCGTAACATAGAGCGCAAAGCCTTTTTTACCCAGCTCAAACAGCAGGCCTGCCACCACCGCCCCGGTGAGCGCATCGCGCCCCGGCACGCGCCGCGTTGGCACCACGCTGTAAAGCAGCCAGAACGCCAGAATGGAGAGCACCAGCGGGAAGATACGCAGCGCCTGGTCGATCAGGCTGGTAACGCCGGTGACATTGACCCAGCGCAGCGACAGCAGATAGGAGCTAATCGCCAGGCTGGCGCCAGCCAGCAGCGGGCCGAGCGTCAGGATCATCCAGTAAACGGCAAACGAATAGATCATCGGACGCGGCGAATTGCTGCGCCAGATGGCGTTCAGCGCGCTGTCAACGGAGTGCATCAGCAGCAGCGCCGTGACAATCAGCCCTACCGCGCCTACCGCCGTCATTTTATTTACGTTAGCGACAAACTGGTCAAGGTAGCGCTGGATCACGTCGCCAGCTGCCGGCATAAAGTTGGTAAAGATAAAATTCTTGAGCTGTACGCTGATGTCGGAAAAAACCGGGAACGCGGCGAACAGCGCGAAGATCACCGCCACCAGCGGCACCAGCGCCAGCAGGGAAACGTAGGCAAGATTCCCCGCCTGCGTGGTCATGTTATCTTCGTCGATGCGCCGCCACAGCAGTTTCAGCCACAAAAAGAACGCATGCGCCCGGTGGCGCAGAGTGTTAGCCATCACATTTACCCACGCGCTGCGAACCAGGCGGGCAGGGTTTTGTGATCTTCCACCAGCACGCTTTCGATTCCCAGCGCGCGCGCCGCATCGATATTCGCCTGATTGTCATCAAAGAAGATGGCCTGGTCCGCCGTGTAACCCTCCTGCGCCAGCACATGGCTGAAAATCCGCGCTTCCGGTTTACGCATGCCGAGCTCCTGCGACATATAGACGCGATCGGCAGCCTGCTGAACTTCCGGATAGTGCGTCGGCCAGAATTCAAAATGCAGCTGGTTGGTGTTGGAAAGGATCACCACGCGTTCGCCGCGGGCGCGAAGCTGGTTCATGATCGCCAGCGTCTCCGGGCGAACGCCGACAAACACGGCCTGCCAGCCGGCGGTAAACTGCTCATAGCTCAGGGCAATATCGAGCTGCTCGCAAAGGCGCTCGGCAAATTCCGGGTCGCTGATCTCGCCCCGTTCATGTTGTTCAAACGCTTCATCCATGCTGAAGCGACTCTGCAGCGTGGCCAGCGGCACACGGCCTAAATCACTCCAGACGCCCAGTACGCGATTGAAGTCGATATCAACAATCACGTTACCCAAATCAAAGATGTACAGCATGACGCCTCTCCTCTGTGCTTCCGGGATCATTCACTCTAGCGGCAAAAAGCGTAGCTGAACAGGGAGCATTCGGGGAAAAAGGCGGGCAACAGAAACAAAAAAGCCCCGCAGTGCGGGGCCTGATAACAGAACGTATCGTTTACTCTTTACCGCCGCGAGACGCGCGTTTGCGATCGTTCTCGGTCAGGTGACGTTTACGGATACGGACTGACTGTGGCGTAACTTCAACCAGTTCGTCATCATCGATGAACTCGATCGCCTGCTCCAGCGTCATTTTCTGTGGCGGAACCAGCGTCGTCGCCTCATCGGTACCTGACGCACGCATGTTGGTCAGTTTCTTACCGGTCAGACAGTTTACGGTCAGGTCGTTAGAGCGGCTGTGAATACCGATGATCTGGCCTTCATAAACCTCTGCACCGTGACCCAGGAACAGCTTACCGCGATCCTGCAGACCAAACAGAGCAAACGCAACGGCTTTACCCTGACCGTTAGAGATCAGAACGCCGTTCTGACGCTGACCAACTTCGCCCGGACGCACGTCGTCGTAGTGGCTGAAAGTCGAGTAGAGCAGACCGGTACCGGAGGTCATGGTCATGAATTCGTTACGGAAGCCGATCAGACCACGGCTTGGGATCACGTAGTCGAGACGTACGCGGCCTTTGCCATCCGGATCCATGTTTTTCATGTCGCCTTTACGCTCACCCATCGCCTGCATCACTGAGCCCTGGTGGGTCTCTTCGATATCGAGGGTAACGTTCTCAAACGGCTCCTGCTTGCGGCCTTCATGCTCACGGAAGATAACTTTCGGACGGGATACCGCCAGCTCAAAGCCTTCACGACGCATGTTTTCGATCAGAACGGAAAGGTGCAGCTCACCACGACCTGATACGCGGAATGCATCAGCATCTTCGGTCTCTTCAACGCGCAGTGCAACGTTGTGTACCAGCTCTTTGTTCAGGCGATCCAGGATCTGACGTGAAGTAACGTATTTACCTTCTTTACCGCAGAACGGTGAGGTATTGACGTTAAAGAACATGGTTACGGTAGGCTCATCTACGCTCAGCGCCGGCAGCGCCTCTACATTCTGCGTGTCGCAGATGGTATCGGAGATGTTCAGTTCACCCAGACCGGTAACGGCAATGATGTCGCCCGCTTCTGCCAGATCGCTGTCAATACGCTCCAGACCCAGATGCGTCAGCACTTTACCCACTTTCGCGTTGCGGGTTTTGCCTTCGCTATCAATCACAGTAACCTGCTGGTTCGGCTTGATTTTACCGCGCTTGATGCGGCCAATACCGATAACGCCCAGGTAGTTGTTGTAGTCCAGCTGAGAGATCTGCATCTGCAGCGGCGCATCAGCTTCAACCTGCGGCGGAGAAACGTGATCGACGATTGCCTGATACAGCGGAGTCATGTCCTCAGCCATATCAGTGTGTTCCAGACCTGCAATACCATTCAGCGCTGACGCATAAATGATAGGGAAGTCCAGCTGCTCGTCAGTCGCGTCGAGGTTAACGAACAGGTCGAATACCTGGTCTACAACCCAGTCAGGACGCGCGCCTGGACGGTCAATTTTGTTGATAACAACAATAGGTTTCAGACCGTGAGCAAAGGCTTTCTTGGTTACGAAGCGGGTTTGCGGCATAGGGCCATCCATCGCATCAACAACCAGCAGCACCGAATCCACCATGGACATGACGCGCTCTACTTCACCACCGAAGTCGGCGTGTCCCGGGGTATCAACGATGTTGATACGGTAGTCGTTCCATTTGATGGCGGTGTTTTTTGCGAGGATGGTAATTCCACGCTCTTTTTCCAAATCATTGGAATCCATCACACGTTCAGTCGCTTCGGTACGAGCGTCAAAAGTACCAGACTGTTGCAGCAGTTTGTCGACCAGGGTGGTTTTTCCATGGTCAACGTGCGCGATGATGGCGATGTTACGCAAATTTTCGATCACAGCTTTGCCTCAGGCATTATAGAAATAACGCGGTATTGTACACGGATTAAGCGGAATACTGAACATGATCACAGTTTTCCCGACAATATTCTCACGCTGCTGGTTTTTAGCACCATTAGCGGTGCAAATATCTGCACTCTGCTGGCTTTATGCACCATTTTAGTGCCATCAGCGCACCGTTTTGCACCATAATAAAGCAATGCGTCTGTTCTGGTGCAGCTGCTGATGCACCGCAGCGCGCCGCACAGCGCTATTTATTGCGCTTAAAAAAAGTTGGCACAGAATTCGCTTTATCTTTTTTAAGTGCAAACGACAGTGGCCTGATGGCTGAATAGCTTGCCGGGATCTTAGTCAGGGGTGGTCAGTAGTCGTGACACATTCCAGGCATTTTGAGTTCTCTCACCACGACAACAGATGACCATTTCCAGGAGAGTTGAGTATGTCCGCTGAACACGTTCTCTCGATGATGAACGAGCATGAAGTTAAGTTCGTCGATCTGCGTTTTACCGATACTAAAGGTAAAGAACAGCACGTCACCATTCCTGCTCATCAGGTTAACGCAGACTTCTTTGAAGAAGGCAAAATGTTCGATGGTTCATCCATCGGTGGCTGGAAAGGCATTAACGAATCAGACATGGTGCTGATGCCGGATGCCACCACTGCGGTGATGGACCCGTTCTTCGAAGACCCGACCCTCATCATCCGGTGTGACATCCTCGAGCCAGGCACGCTGCAGGGTTACGATCGCGATCCGCGCTCCATCGCCAAGCGCGCTGAAGAGTACCTGCGCGCTTCCGGTATTGCTGACACCGTGCTGTTCGGACCTGAGCCAGAGTTTTTCCTGTTTGACGATATCCGTTTCGGTTCATCGACTTCAGGTTCACACGTCGCTATCGATGATATTGAAGCGTGCTGGAACACTGGCAAAGCGTACGAAGGCGGCAACAAAGGCCACCGTCCGGGTCTGAAAGGCGGCTACTTCCCGGTACCACCGGTTGACTCCTCTCAGGATATCCGTTCTGCCATGTGTCTGACCATGGAGCAGATGGGTCTGGTTGTAGAAGCACATCACCACGAAGTGGCAACCGCTGGTCAGAACGAAGTGGCAACCCGCTTCAACACCATGACCAAAAAAGCGGATGAAATTCAGATTTATAAGTATGTCGTGCACAACGTTGCGCACGCCTACGGCAAGACCGCAACCTTTATGCCAAAACCGATGTTTGGTGACAACGGATCCGGTATGCACTGCCATATGTCACTCTCTAAAGGTGGCGTAAACCTGTTCTCTGGCGATAAGTACGGCGGCCTCTCTGAAACCGCGCTGTTCTACATCGGCGGTGTGATCAAGCACGCTAAAGCGATTAACGCCCTGGCTAACCCAACCACCAACTCCTACAAGCGTCTGGTGCCGGGTTATGAAGCGCCGGTTATGCTCGCTTACTCCGCGCGTAACCGCTCAGCCTCCATCCGTATTCCGGTGGTTGCCAGCCCGAAAGCCCGCCGTATTGAAGCGCGCTTCCCGGATCCAGCGGCTAACCCATACCTGGCGTTTACTGCGCTGCTGATGGCTGGCCTCGACGGTATCATCAATAAAATCCATCCTGGCGATGCGATGGACAAAAACCTCTACGATCTGCCGCCGGAAGAAGAAGCGGAGATCCCGAAAGTAGCCGGTTCTCTGGAAGAAGCACTGAACGCGCTGAATGAAGATCGCGAGTTCCTGACCCGCGGCGGCGTATTCACTGATGACGCTATCGATGCTTATATCGAACTGCGCAAGCCAGATGTTGATCGCGTTCGCATGACGCCACACCCGGTTGAATTTGAACTCTACTACAGCGTTTAAATGGCCATTCACCTCTTTTGTCCGCCAGGCCGGGCAAAAGAGGACAACGTTTTTTTGTTGCCGTGGAAACTTTAGCCCATCTCCGGATGGGTTTTTTTCACCGCAAAATTGCCGTTATCGGGGAGTTTTCCATCCCAAAACGCTATAGTGCACCCATTTGGTGCAGAGGATCGTGGTATGGTTGCTGGCTCACTGCCCGACGCAGGGCAGATTCTCAACTCCCTGATAAACAGTATTCTGCTGGTCGATGACGGGCTGGTGATCCACTATGCCAATCCGGCTGCGCAGCAGCTGCTGGCGCAGAGTTCGCGTAAGCTGTTCGGTACGCCGCTGCCGGAGCTGACCGGCTACTTTTCGCTCAATCTTGACGTGCTGCGCGAGAGCCTGGCCGCAGGCCAGGGCTTTACCGACAGCGAAGTCACGCTGGTGGTCGATGGACGCGCGCACATCATGTCGCTGACCGCGCAGCGTCTGCCGGACGGCCTGATCCTGCTGGAGATGGCGCCGATGGACAATCAGCGCCGGCTCAGCCAGGAGCAGATCCAGCATGCTCAGCAGGTTGCCGCACGCGATTTAGTGCGCGGCCTGGCGCATGAGATTAAAAACCCGCTTGGCGGCCTGCGCGGCGCGGCACAGCTGCTGTCGCGCGCGCTACCTGACCCGTCGCTGAACGAATACACCAACGTTATCATCGAGCAGGCAGACCGGCTGCGCAACCTGGTCGATCGTCTGCTGGGCCCGCAGCAGCCGGGGCTGCACGTTACGCAGAGCATTCATCAGGTGGCGGAGCGCGTGGTCAAGCTGGTCTCGATGGAGCTGCCGGACAACATAACGCTGGTACGCGACTACGATCCCAGCCTGCCGGAGCTGCCGCACGATCCTGACCAGATTGAACAGGTGCTGCTTAACGTCGTACGCAATGCGCTGCAGGCGCTCGGCGCAGAGGGCGGTACCATCGTGCTGCGTACGCGTACCGCTTTTCAGCTGACGCTGCACGGCACGCGCTACCGGCTGGTGGCACGTATTGATGTGGAAGATAACGGGCCGGGCATACCGGCACAGCTGCAGGATACGCTGTTCTATCCCATGGTCAGCGGACGCGAAGGGGGTACCGGTCTCGGACTCTCTATCGCCCGCAGCCTGATCGATCAGCACTCCGGAAAAATTGAATTTAACAGTTGGCCAGGTCACACCGAGTTTTCGGTCTACCTGCCCATTCGCCAGTGAGGTTTCTATGCAACGAGGGATAGTCTGGATCGTCGATGACGATAGCTCCATCCGCTGGGTGCTTGAACGCGCGCTCACTGGAGCCGGTTTAAGCTGCGCGACGTTTGACAGCGCCAGTGAGGTGCTGGATGCACTCGCCAGCAAAACCCCGGACGTACTATTGTCAGATATTCGCATGCCGGGCATGGATGGCCTGGCGCTACTGAAGCAGATCAAGCAGCGTCATCCGATGCTGCCGGTCATCATTATGACGGCGCACTCCGATCTTGATGCCGCCGTCAGTGCCTATCAGCAGGGCGCATTTGATTATCTGCCCAAGCCGTTTGATATCGATGAGGCGGTAGCGCTGGTCGAGCGCGCCATCAGCCACTATCAGGAGCAGCAGCAGCCGCGCAATCAGCCCGTCAGCGGCCCGACAACCGACATCATCGGCGAAGCGCCGGCGATGCAGGATGTGTTCCGTATTATTGGCCGTCTGTCACGCTCCTCCATCAGCGTGCTGATTAACGGTGAGTCGGGAACCGGTAAAGAGCTGGTCGCGCATGCGCTGCACCGCCACAGCCCGCGCGCCAAGGCGCCTTTTATCGCGCTGAATATGGCGGCGATCCCGAAAGACCTGATTGAATCTGAACTGTTCGGGCATGAAAAAGGCGCGTTTACCGGCGCCAATCAGATCCGTCAGGGGCGCTTTGAACAGGCTGATGGCGGCACACTGTTTCTTGATGAGATTGGCGATATGCCGCTGGATGTGCAGACGCGTCTGCTGCGCGTGCTGGCAGACGGTCAGTTCTATCGCGTGGGCGGCTACGCGCCGGTAAAAGTGGACGTGCGCATTATTGCCGCCACGCATCAGAACCTTGAGCTGCGCGTGCAGGAAGGCAAATTCCGTGAGGATCTGTTCCACCGCCTCAATGTCATTCGGGTACATCTTCCGCCGCTGCGTGAGCGCCGCGAAGATATTCCGCGTCTGGCACGCTACTTCCTGCAGGTTGCCGCACGCGAACTGGGCGTTGAGGCTAAAATCCTGCATCCGGAAACGGAAACGGCGCTGACCCGCCTGCACTGGTCGGGCAACGTGCGCCAGCTGGAGAACACCTGCCGCTGGCTGACGGTCATGGCCGCCGGTCAGGAAGTGCTGATTCAGGATCTGCCGCCGGAGCTGTTTGAATCCGCCACGCCTGACAGTCCGGTGCAGTCGCTGCCGGACAGCTGGGCCACGCTGCTGGCGCAGTGGGCCGATCGCGCGCTGCGTTCCGGTCATCAGAACCTGTTATCTGAAGCGCAGCCGGAGATGGAGCGTACGCTGCTGACCACGGCGCTGCGTCACACCCAGGGGCATAAACAGGAAGCGGCACGCCTGCTTGGCTGGGGGCGCAATACGCTGACGCGCAAACTTAAAGAGCTGGGCATGGAGTAACGCTGCGACATCAGCGGCGCTTCTGCTGATTTTTTGCACGCACAGGCTGTACAGACCGTTACCGGTGAGTATGATATTCGCGGTAATCGGGAGAGAAGTATCATGCTGCAATCTGTCATGCTGACAATAGCGCATAATCTGGCAGCCATTGGCAGCGCGGTGGCCCATTCGCCGCAGACTGCGCTGGCTGCTGTGGTATGCGCCATTACGGCGAGCCTGTTCAGTTAATAGCAAGGGAGCGTATGCTCCCTTTGTTATTCAGATGATCCGGGAATAGTGCTGCTGGCGGCTTTTCTGCCGCAGGTAGCGATCGAAACACATGCAGACAGAGCGGATCAGCAGACGACCGCGACCGGTCGCCGTTATACGCCGCCTCTCATAGCAAACCAGCCCCTCCGCCACCAGCGGAGCCAGCTGTGCCAGATCGTAGGCAAAATAGTCCTCAAACACGATCGGCCACTGCGCCTCCACGGCGGCAAAATCGAGCGTGAAGTTGCAGATAAGCTGTTTAATCACCTCACGCCGCAGACGATCGTCCTCCGTCAGCGTTAATCCGCGCCACAGCGCGCTACCCTGCTGTTCCACCCCTGCATACCACTCATTCAGCGCTTTCCGGTTCTGCGCATAGCTGTCGCCCAGCATGCTGATGGCAGATACGCCCAGCCCCAGCAGATCGCTCTCACCGTGCGTGGTGTAGCCCTGAAAATTGCGGTGCAGCAGACCGCTGCGCTGTGCGATCGCCAGGTCATCATCCGGCCGGGCGAAGTGGTCCATCCCGATAAACCGGTAACCTGCGGCGGTCAGTGTGGCAATGCTCTGCTGCAGGATCAGCAGCTTTTGCGCGCCGTCGGGCAGGTCTGCTGCTTTGATTTTGCGCTGTGCCGCAAACAGCGCCGGCATATGCGCATAGCTGAACAGGCTCAGACGGTCGGGAGCGAGCGCGATCACCCGCTGCAGCGTCAGCGCAAACCGTTCCGCACTCTGCAGCGGCAGACCGTAGATCAGATCGAAACTGACCGAACGAAAACCCTGTTCGCGCGCGCGCTTTACCAGCGCACCAATGGCCGCTTCATCCTGTATCCGGTTAATGCGCGCCTGCACCGCCCGATCAAAATCCTGGATCCCGATGCTCAGACGGTTGAATCCTTCCGTCCGCAGATGATCGATCGTGGCTGGCGCGATCTCACGCGGATCGATTTCGATCGACATTTCAGCATCATCCGTTATCGCGAAGTGATGCCGCAGCAGCGCCATCAGCCGGCTTATCTGCGCTCCGTCAAGAAAGGTCGGCGTGCCACCGCCCCAGTGCAGCTGTGTCACCCGGCGACCGGCAAACAGCGGAGCACGACAGGCAATCTCCTGCGCCAGCGCATTCAGATAGCGATCAGCTTTTTGCCGCTGGCGCGTCACTATTTTATTGCAGCCGCAGAAGTAACACAGTTTGTGGCAGAACGGGATATGCACGTAAAGAGAGAGCGGCCGGTGAGGATAACGGGTAGCAGCCTGCTCAAAATCTGCGGCGCGAAAAGTTTCGCTGAATTCCGGCGCGGTAGGATAGGAGGTATAACGCGGGCCTGAGCCGCTGTATTTCTCCACCAGCTGCTGATCCCATTCTATCTGCTGCGCGGTCATGCTTACCTCTTTCGGTGGCGTGTGGTCCGGAAAGGTCGCGCAGAAGGGTCAGTGAAGCGGTGAAGAGAACGCCGCCGTAAACGCGACTTCAGGCGCGACAGGCGGCGTAGTTTAAACAATAACCAGAGGATATAACATGTGAGCAGCAGCGCTAAAATTGATCCAGGCCAAAACATTGTCGAATACCTGTTCAGCGCGGCATGCGATACGGCGCATGCCGTCCGGTAACGGGATTACTGCCCTTTCAGCAGGCGCATCATATCTTCTTCAGCCTGTTCATCTTCGGCGTCATCATCCAGCGCGATCCCCAGCGTTTCCATCAGCTCATCGATGCGGTCCAGCGTCTCATCCAGCCACGCCTGGTCTTCACCGCTCAGCGTCTCGCCTTTTTCCAGGCGATCGAGCAGCGTGTCGAGACGTTCATCGTTCTCCAGCTTCGCCAGCTCCTCTTCAGGCGTCAGGCGTACTTTCTGCGCTTTCGCTTTGGGCTGAGGTGCCGCTTTTGTCACGGGCTGCGTTTTGCCGTCAGCCACCAGCGCCACCGGTTTTTTGCTGCCAATGCGGGCATCGCTGCTTTTTTTAGTCTGTGCGCTGCCGCTGCTCTGCGCCGTCGGGCTGGTGCGGCTGCCCGATTTATGGCCGCTATGCTTTTTATCGCGTTTACGATCGCGCGCTTCCTGATTCAGTTCTTCACGCGATTTACGTTTGGCTTTAGCAGCGGGTTTGCCACGCTGGGCGGGTGCAGGTTGCTTCATGATGTCCGGTCTCAGTGATGCCTGGTGAGTTCAGTATAGAATTGCGGCGAAATCTAGCAGAAAGCAGACAAAGAAAAAAGGCGATAGCTTTTGCTATCGCCTTATTTCGCACCTTCGTACGAAGGAAACTCTGAATAAATCCTTTACGGCTCTCAACGTCCCGGTCGCTCCGTCGCCATATCGCTCCTGCGAGTAATCCCTGTCCATTCCCGATTCCTGCCTGAATCGTACTCCTGCCATGCTCCTGGTCTTCCGGACACTCCTGAGCGCATCATCCTGATGGGTGCTGCCTTGCACTGACACCAAATGTAGACGAAAGTGCCAAATCAACAAGTAAGATCTCGCTCTTTTTTAAAGGGAAAAGAGCAAAATAATGCGCAATTCATTGTATTATAATAATAAAAAAATATTGAACTTTTTATTTTTAAGCTAAAACTGGCAGCAAAAATCGGCGATCTCTTACACGATTTGTCAGGGCTACGGCTGTCGGGTACTTTTGCGCCATAACAGGTATAATCAGCGCCATTAGTCCGTATCTATCAGCTGGAGTCTATTTTGTCTGCTTTGAATTATCACATCACTCACTTCATGCTCAGTGCGCCAGATATCCGTCATCTGCCGGCCGACACGGGTATTGAAGTAGCCTTTGCCGGGCGCTCAAATGCAGGCAAATCCAGTGCGCTTAATACCCTGACCAACCAGAAAAGTCTGGCGCGCACCAGTAAAACGCCGGGGCGCACTCAGCTTATCAACCTGTTTGAAGTGGTTGAAGGCAAACGTCTGGTGGATCTGCCCGGCTACGGCTATGCCGAAGTGCCTGAGGAGATGAAACGTAAATGGCAGCGTGCGCTGGCAGAGTATCTGCAGAAGCGGCAGGCGCTGAAAGGGCTGGTGGTGCTGATGGATATTCGCCATCCGCTTAAAGATCTCGATCAGCAGATGATTGAGTGGGCCGTAAGCAGCAATATTCCGGTACTGGTGCTGCTGACCAAAGCGGACAAGCTCGCCTCTGGCGCACGTAAAGCGCAGCTCAACATGGTGCGCGAAGCCGCGCTGGGCTTTATGGGCGACGTGCAGGTTGAGATGTTCTCTTCGCTGAAAAAGCTGGGCGTGGACAAGGTGCGTCAGAAACTGGATACCTGGTTCAGCGAACTTGAGCCGGCCCGTGAAGGTGACGCAGATAACCAGCCGGCTGAGTAACGGCAGCGTTGCCGGGTGAAAAAAGCCCAATAAAAAACGCCCCAGTCATAACTGACTGGGGCGGCTAAATATTCAGCCAAATCCGATTACGTGAAGTAAAAGGTCTGAAAGATAGAACATCTTACCTCTGTACCCTACGCGACGAACTTTACCTGATTTTTTCTGACCGACAAAGGATTTTTTGTGATCCAATTTCAGCTTTTGACATAATTTTTACCAGCTCCGTCACACTTTCGCACAGCGGCTGTAGTTTAATTTCCAAAAAAATGTTTAACAGGCAGCGAGTTAGATCAGTGCGCCTGATCCCAGTTATCACCGACACCCACTTCCACCAGCAACGGTACATCCAGCGACATACTGCTCTCCATCAGCTGACGGATTTTCTCGCTGGCGCTCTCTACCGCGTCTTTGTGGATCTCAAATACCAGTTCATCGTGTACCTGCATGATCATCTTCACATCATCACTGTTCTGCTGCTGCAGCCAGCCATCCACGGCAATCATCGCCCGCTTGATGATATCCGCTGCAGTGCCCTGCATCGGCGCATTAATGGCCGCCCGCTCAGCGGCTTTGCGGCGGATAGCGTTGCTGGATTTGATATCCGGCAGCCACAGACGACGCCCGTCCAGCGTCTCTACGTAACCTTTAGACGCCGCCTGATCGCGGGTCTTTTCCATATAGCGCAGTACGCCCGGATAGCGTTCGAAGTAGAGATCCATATATTTCTTCGCTTCACCGGCACCGATGTTCAGCTGACGCGAGAGGCCAAACGCACTCATGCCGTAAATCAGGCCGAAGTTAATCGCTTTGGCACTGCGGCGCTGCTCAGCTGAGACCTTTTCCAGCGGGGAACCAAACACTTCCGCTGCCGTAGCGCGGTGAATATCTTCTCCCTGCGCAAAGGCCTCCAGCAGACCTTTATCCTGCGACAGATGCGCCATGATGCGCAGCTCAATCTGAGAATAGTCCGCAGCAACAATGCGTTTATCTGCACCGGCGATAAAGGCCTGACGGATCCGGCGCCCTTCTTCGTTGCGAACCGGAATGTTCTGCAGGTTCGGATCGGTCGAGGATAGCCGGCCGGTCGCCGTGACCGCCTGATGATAAGAGGTGTGAACGCGTCCTGAGACCGGATTAATCATCTGCGGCAGTTTATCAGTGTAAGTAGATTTCAGCTTCGACAGCCCGCGATGTTCCAGGATGACTTTTGGCAGCGGATAATCAAGCGCCAGCTCGGCCAGTACTTCTTCACTGGTTGACGGCGCGCCGCCCGGTGTCTTTTTCGTAGGCTTAATGCCCTGCTTTTCAAACAGGATGGTTTGCAGCTG
Source organism: Pantoea sp. PSNIH1 (assembly GCF_007680655.1). Lineage (NCBI taxonomy): Bacteria > Pseudomonadati > Pseudomonadota > Gammaproteobacteria > Enterobacterales > Erwiniaceae > Pantoea > Pantoea sp. PSNIH1. Next base: position 5,312 of record NZ_VEIP01000009.1, on the reverse strand, counting down.
TTTGGTGGAGGAGAGATTAAACGGCTCTCCCGCCAGTTCATGCGCCTTCAGTTCCAGCTCAGAGAGGCGGGTTGTCAGCTCCTGCGAATGTCTGGCGAGGATGTTCTGATCGATAAGCACGCCGTTACGCTCAATGCGCGAAATCACCGTAACCAGAGGCATTTCGATATCGGTAAAGACCTGTTTCGGGCCCGCTTCCTGCTCCAGTTTTGGCCACATCTGCTGATGCAGCTGCAGCGTCACATCGGCATCTTCTGCCGCATAGTGTGCCGCCTGTTCCAGCGCGATTTGGTTAAACGTGAGCTGATTTTTACCTTTGCCGGCGATCTCTGTGAACGTGACCGTCTTGTGATTCAGCCAGCGCGCAGAGAGGCTATCCATATCATGCTTGCCGCCAACGCTGTTCAGGCAGTAGGACTCCAGCATGGTGTCAAACCGGATGCCGCGCAGCTCAATACCGTAATTTTTCAGCACGCCGCGATCGTATTTCAGGTTCTGCCCCACTTTCGCCGCGCGTTCATCCTCCAGCAACGGCTTTAATTTCGTCAGCACGTCAGTGCGATCGAGCTGATCGGGTGCGTCCAGATAGTCATGCGCAACCGGCAGGTAGGCAGCCTCCCCTGGGGCGACAGCAAACGCGATACCGACAATGGTGGCGCTAAGCGTATCGAGTGAATCCGTTTCGAGATCGAATGCAAACACTTCAGCCTGCTTCAGCTTATCGAGCCAGGTGCTAAAGGTTGCCTCATCAAGGATAGTGACATACCCGTCCGCGGAGAGCACGCTGGTAGCTTCCGCAGCCTCAGGCTCATCAGCCAGAGCGCTCTGCGCCTGCACATTACTCTTTTTACCCTGCAGCCACTTACCTTCCTGCAGATCGGCCTGCCAGCGCCGGAATTCAAAGCGGGCAAACAGCGTCTGCAGCGTCTCAACGTCAGGCTGGTTTACCGTCAGTTGATCGTAACTGACCTCCAGTGGCACATCGGTTTTAATGGTCGCCAGCTGGTAAGAGAGAAAGGCCACATCGCGGTTCTGTTCGAGTTTAGCCGCCATGGTTTTCGCGCCGCGGAATGACAGACCGGACACTTTATCGAGATTGTCATAAATGGCGTGTATACCACCCAGCCCCTGCAGCAGCGCCTGTGCGGTCTTCTCTCCCACGCCGGGTACGCCGGGAATGTTATCGGAGCTGTCGCCCATCATCGCCAGAAAATCGATGATCAGTGCCGGCGGCACACCATATTTCTCTTCAACCTCTTCCGGTCCCAGTACGGTATTGCTCATGGTATTGATCAGTGTGATCTCTGGCGTGACCAGCTGCGCCATATCTTTATCACCGGTACTGATCAGTACGCTGCGCCCCTGTTTGCCCGCTTCCAGTGCCAGCGTACCGATAACATCGTCTGCCTCCACGCCCGATACAGCCAGCAGCGGCAGCCCCATCGCTTTTACCATCTCATGCAGCGGTGCTATCTGCGCACGCAGATCGTCAGGCATCGGCGGACGATGAGATTTGTAGTGTTCAAACAGTTCGTCGCGGAAGGTTTTTCCTTTCGCATCGAAGACCACAGCCACATGGCTGGGCTGATACTGCATCAACAGACTTTTCAGCATGTTGAGCACACCATACATCGCGCCGGTAGGTTCGCCCGCGCTGTTGGTCAGTGGCGGAAAGGCATGATATGCACGGTAGAGATAAGAGGATCCGTCTACCAGAATCAGGGGATTTTCTGCGATTTTCGCCATAGTGTTAAGGTTTCTTCGTTGCGAGATTCAGGCTTATAAGGATGCCACAACCTGAGAAAAATGTTGAATGAACACGGGAGAGAGGGGCTTTTTTTCACGGTTATCAAACGTGGATCGCAACGATCTTTCTGTGGATAACTTTGTGCGCAAATTTCATAAGGCGCTATTTTTTTAGCATGAGAAAAATAATAAGCAGATAATAACTATTTATTTACAAGAGGTTAATAAGTTGCCGTGACGCAGAACGCGATTTTGAAAACGCGATCGTCCATGTGGATATCACTACAGAGTGCAGACAGGAAAAAGAATAAATGAGAGTGAAGAAATAAAAAACGCTGGCGTTGCCAGCGTTTAAGGGTGGCGCGTTACTGCTTTTCAGCCAGGAACTTAACCACGTTGGCATAATCGGCGACAAAATTCTCCATAGAGCTGGTGTCGAGACCGCCGTTATTGACCATATATTTGCCGTTGACGAAAATAGCCGGAACGCCCTGCAGATTGACATCAGAAGCCGCTTTCTGCTGCTGCGCAACCAGCGCTTTCACCGCAAAGCTGTTCCAGGCAGCGTCATAATCGCCAGCTGAGATCCCTGCTGCTTTAATAAAGGTTTCTTTCAGGCTGGCCGGATCGGTGATGGTTTGCGTTTTCTGAATGCCATCAAAAATCGGTGCGGTAACTTTGCTTTCCACGCCCAGCGCCATGGCCACTGCCCAGGCATGCGTGACCACCGGGCCTAAATCACCGCCGAGAAAATCGACGTGATATTTTGTTACTTTGGTCTCAGCCGGCAGGTTCTTCTTTACTGCGTCGCTGACGTGATAAACACGTTCAAACTGATAGCAGTGCGGGCAGAAAAAGGAGAAGAACTCCATGACCTGCGGTTCACCTGCCACCGGTTTCTGCAGCGTGACATACTGTTTACCGTCGGTGAACTGCGCCGCTGATACGCTAAATGCCAGCAGCATTCCCGCCAGCGCAAGCCAGATTTTTTTCATTGTTAACCTATCTCCTGAGTACGTTATTAAAATTGCGGACCAAGCCGTAATGGGGGTTCGTGCAACAGTCGCTCCTGCTCAATCAGGAGGGCAATCTGCCGGCGCCAGAAATCCTCGTCAGTCATCCAGGGAAACGCACGCGGAAAAGCGGGATCCTGCCAGCGGCGTACGACCCAGGCCAGATAATAAACCATGCGCATGGCGCGTAAAGACTCAATCAGTGTCAATTCATGTAAATCGAAATCACCGAACTCGTTATACGCCTCTATCAGGATATCCCACTGAATGCGCTGCTCCTGCCGGTCGCCGTTTATCAGCATCCAGAGATCCTGCACGGCCGGACCGGTGCGCGCGTCATCCAGATCAACAAACATCGGGCCGTCGCGCCACAAAATATTGCCCGGATGACAGTCACCGTGCAGGCGCAGCGGCTGCCACTTTGTATGCCAGCTCTGCTGCAGCGTGATAAAAAGGCTATCCAGCGCCTTCAGTAAGCTCTCTTTAAGCCTTGCTGGCACCAGCTCGCTGTGCGCCAGCGTCTGCTGTGGCTGCAGGATATACTCCTCAAGACCCAGCGTCGGACGCCGGACAAAAGGTTTACGGCAGCGGGTCTGATGCATGCGGCCGAGGAAACGTCCTGTCCACTCCATCTGTTCTTCGTTATCCGTTTCATACTGACGACCGCCAACGCTGGGAAACACGGCAAACATAAATCCGGCATGCTGGTTAAGCGTGCTGCCCTGTAGCGTAAGCGGTGCCGCTACCGGCACGTCGTCATTCAGCAGATCCAGCGACAGCGCATGCTCTTCAAGGATCTGTTCCCGGCTCCAGCGCTGCGGACGATAGAACTTAGCGACGTAGCGCCGGTTTTCATCATCGCTGAACTGGTAAACGCGGTTTTCGTAGCTGTTCAGTGCCGTTAAGCCTGACTCCACCCGCAGCCCGGTATCCCATAAAGCATCGAGGATGGCATCCGGATCCAGCGTATGAAAATTAAAGGCAGCGTCGTTCATTTTCGGCCCTGTATGTTACCTTTGCAGTAGATGCGCAAGGATAGCACTACTCGTCAGCCTTGATCACACCGCGTGCGCGTAACAGTGCCGTTTTAAAGTCTGCTTCGTAATCTTTTCTGATACCGGGTATTTCTGTCGTGCTGTCGGCATCACGCATTTTGAGATGGTAAATCAATATGTCGTCGCGTAATTCACTTAACGGGCCATGAAAGCCCGCCTCCTGCGCCAGCTTGTGTAAAAAGGCCAGCAGGTGACATTCTGGCTCCTGCTGCCAGGCAGGCTGCAGAAGCGCAATCAGTTCGTTAAGACGATGGTTTTTCATAGCGGATCCCTCATCACACTGCTTTACACTGCACGGGTTCATTAAAGGAGACAACCATGCCCGTATTTACCGGCGTTATTCTGGCAGGCGGCCAGGGTAGTCGTATGGGAGGCCGTGATAAGGGGCTGGTGCAGCTGCACAATCAGCCTCTTTATCAGCATGTTCTGCAGCGACTGCAGCCACAGGTAGATAGTGTGCTGATCAGCGCTAACCGGCACCTTGATCAATATCAGTTAAGCGGCTGTAAGGTGATAACCGACACATTACCTGACTGGCCCGGACCGCTGGCAGGTATGCTGAGCGGGTTACGCCATAGCCAGAGTGAGTGGGTCGTTTTCTGCGCCTGTGATACACCCTATATACCTCAGGATTTCGTTCTGCGGCTGTGGCAACAGCGCGCAGAAGCGCCGGCGGTCTGGGTCAGGTCAGCCATGCGCGATCATCCGGTGCTGGCTCTGCTTAACCGGGCGCTGGCTGATGAACTCGCCGTGTATCTCGCACGCGGCGAACGGCGTCTGATGCAGTTTTTGCGCGCCAGCGGCGGTCACGCAGTGCTGTTTGAGGAGGATGAGAGGGTATTTCGCAATATTAATACCGCAGACGATCTGGCACAGGAGCAGGGAGAATAATGGACGTACCTTTACTCGCCATTGCCGCGTGGAGCGGTACCGGCAAGACCACACTGCTTAAATCACTGATACCGCTGTTAAAACAGCGCGGTGTGCGGACCGGTTTGATCAAACATTCTCATCATCAGCTGGAGATCGATACGCCAGGCAAGGACAGCTACGTTTTACGTAAAGCGGGCGCCGATCAGGTGATGGTTGCCAGCGAGCGGCGCTGGGCGCTGATGTGTGAAACGCCTGATGAACCCGCCTCTCTGCAACATCTGGCAGCACAGATGAACAGCGCAGCGCTGGATCTGATACTGGTTGAAGGATTCAGGGATGAGAAAGTGACAAAAATTGCACTGTGGCGGCGTGGTGTAAAAGGTGAGGCAGAAGAGTTGCTGGATGAATATGTTATTGCCGTAGCCAGCGATGAAGCACTGGCGCTGGATCTGCCGCTGCTGGATATCAACCAGCCTGATCACGTCGCAGACTTTATCGTCAGCTGGCTGAAAAAAGGTTAGCTTTTACGCATTTCTGAGCTTTCTGCGGACGTAAAAAAGCCCTGAACGCGTGTTCAGGGCTTTTTTACTTGATGGATGCCTGGCAGTTCCCTACTCTCGCATGG
>NZ_VEIP01000008.1:0-148624 GCF_007680655.1 Pantoea sp. PSNIH1 | reverse complement strand
GAGCGGTAGTTCAGTTGGTTAGAATACCTGCCTGTCACGCAGGGGGTCGCGGGTTCGAGCCCCGTCCGTTCCGCCACCCTATTTAGGGGCGTAGTTCAATTGGTAGAGCACCGGTCTCCAAAACCGGGTGTTGGGGGTTCGAGTCCCTCCGCCCCTGCCAGAAAACAATCCTTTGCTTCGGCAAAGGATTTTTTTTGCCTGAAATTCAGGATCTTTTTGTATCCTTTCAAAAAATAAAGAGTCTGCGCCCGCTTTCACAGCTTCAGACCCTTCTCAATCTGCTATCTCAATGCGTCAGAACCGGAAATTTAAGCAGCTGACGAATATGCGTTTGCTGATCGCTATTCTGCAGCCAGACGGCATATAGCGGGCGCACCGCTACCGGTGTATCGGGGATCGGCACAATATCGTTATATATCCCCTGCCAGGAATCGGGTAAGAAAGCACAGGCCCCGGTAGTGTGTAACAGTTCCCGCGTTACATGTGCCGATGTCGTGGTTAACACCGGAACATCATCACTCGACAAATAGCTCTCATGCTGATGAAAATCTGCGCCCCATTCCAGTTTGATATAATCATACTTCTCGCGTTTTTCCGTTTTACGCGCCCGGAACAGAGCAAGTGAAATATGACCAATCTGCTGGCTGGTCAGCTCATCCATTTTTGGCGCTTCCGTGGTGATTAGCAGATCAAGCTGCCGCTCATGCAGCTGTTTAACCAGCAGATGACGCTGGGCAATACGGGCTTCCATATGCAGGCTCTCACGGTTCTCATAGAGCGTCTGAAGCCAGGGCGTGAGATAAGCCTCCCACAGGGAAGCGCTGGCACCGATTGAGAGCTCATGATGCTGCTGCGTATGCGAAACCTCTTTCTTTGCCATCAGCCAGGTACTCATCAGGCTTTCCGCATAAGGTAATAACCGCTCACCTGCTGAAGTCAGGCGGATGTTATTACGATGGCGGGTAAAGAGATTTACGCCCAGCTGGTTTTCCAATTGACGGATGCGAAAACTGACAGCAGATTGCGTAAGGTACAGCGCCTCCGCAGCACGTCCAAAATGACGCGTTCTGCTCACCTCCAGAAAAGTTTTCAGTAATTCCGTATCCACACTATTCTCCCAAAATTTGTTTGTCGTACTGATTTAAATGTTTTGTTTTACACTCTGTCAAGCCTATCTAATACTCCGCGCCATAAATAGCACGGCCATATGAGAATCAGGAGCGTGTAAAATGGCGGAAAGCTTCGCAACAACAAATCGTTTCTTCGATAACAAACATTATCCACGTGGATTTTCACGTCACGGTGATTTCACCATTAAAGAAGCCCAGCTTCTGGAGCGTCACGGATACGCTTTTAATGAGCTTGATCTGGCAAAACGCGAACCGGTAACAGAAGAAGAGCGGTCGTTTCTTGAAGTGTGCCGCGGACAACGTGAGCCGCTGACCGAAGCAGAGCGCGTCTGGTCTAAGTATATCGCCCGCATCAAGCGTCCTAAGCGCTTTCACACCCTCTCGGGTGGCAAGCCGCAGATGGATACGGTTGAAGATTTCAGCGACAGTGATGACTGATAAAACGGGGCTATGAACGGCCCCGTTTTTATTCCAGCGTCTTATGCAGATAAATCATTAAACGATCGATACTGCGGTAGCTCACCGCTTCCTGCAGATGTGGCCGTACTATCTGTGTTTCCCCGGCAAGATCGGTGATGGTTCTGGCCACTTTCAGGATGCGCTGCCATGCACGCACCGACAAACCCAGCGTATTAAGTATTCCTTCCAGCCACTCTGCATCAGCCTGTAACAACGCACAGTCGCGTGCGATCTCCGCATTAGTAAGATGGGCATTAATTTTGCCGGCGCGCGCCTGCTGTCGTGCTCTGGCTGCCAGCACCCGTTCCCTGACCTGTGCAGTGCTCTCGCCGGTGACAGCCTGCTGACTCAGGGTTCCGCCTGGCAGCAGCGGGATCTCAAGCGATAAATCAAAGCGGTCCAGAAAGGGCCCTGACAACCGGCTGAGATAACGCAGTACCTGCTGTGGTGAACAGCGGTTGTGATTGCCCTGGTAATGCCCGGTGGGGCTGGGGTTCATTGCGCCTATCAGCTGAAAGCGCGCAGGATAAGTCACTTTAGCCCGCGTACGGGAGAGCGCAATTTCGCCTGATTCAATAGGTTCACGCAGCGCATCAAGGACGCGGCGATCAAATTCCGGTAACTCATCCAGAAACAGTACGCCATTGTGTGCCAGTGATATTTCACCCGGGCGGGGTATAGAGCCTCCGCCAACCAGCGCATAGAGTGAGGCGCTGTGATGAGGCGCCCTGAAAGGGCGCTTACGCCACTGAGCGCGCTGTTCACCATTGCTGACCAGGCTGGCAATTGCCGCACACTCCAGCGCTTCACCGTCGTCCAGCGGTGGCATAATGCCCGGCAGACGCGTCGCCAGCATCGTTTTGCCTGTACCGGGTGGTCCGAGCAGCAGCAGATTATGTCCGCCTGCTGCTGCAATCTCCAGCGCGCGTCGTCCCTGCTGCTGACCAATAACGTCACGCAGATCCTGCGGTGAGTCCGTGGCCTCTTCGGCAACGGTCTGCGCCACTCTGAGCGTGGTCTGATTGTGCAGAAAAGCGCATATTTCACTAAGATGCACGCCGGTCAGCGTTTCGCCCTGCTGGATTAATCCCACATCCTGCTGATTCTGTTCAGCAACAATCATCTGGCGGCCGGCTCTGAGCGCTGCCATAGCGGCCGGAATTGCGGCCTGCACGCCACAGAGCGCGCCGTTAAGCGCCAGCTCACCCAGGAACTCATAGCGCGTAAGTTTATCCCCTGGCAGCTGTTCTGAGGCTGCGAGAAGCGCGATAGCAATCGGCAGATCGTAGCGACCACCCTCCTTAGGCAGGTCAGCAGGCGCCAGATTGATGGTGATACGTTTGGCCGGAAAGCTGAATCCGCTATTAATAATAGCGCTGCGTACCCGTTCGCGAGCCTCCTTAACCGTGGTTTCAGGCAGGCCGACCAGCGTCAGCGCAGGCAATCCATTACTGATATGAACCTCGACGGTTACCAGCGGCGCTTCGATTCCCAGTGCCGCACGGGTCAGAACTTTAGATAAAGACATCACCCCTCCTTGTTGCCTCTATCCTTGCTCCTCAGCGCGCTATCTGCGATCCCGGTTGTGCCATTTTGCCCGCCTTATTCCATATTTTTCTCTATTGTTTCACTGTTTTCGCCAAAAATGAGCGATCTCTTCCGCTAAGCATTATGCAATTACGCGCCGGGCGTGATGAATATTTATCACAAATCTGAATAACCTAGTTTTTACAAGGTGATAACGATGATTGCATCAGAACCGCGAAAAATTGGCTGATGAAAATTATTGTAAATGACCCGGTAACTATGATAACTCTGTAGGCATTACTTCGAACAAGTGAAAAAAAGACAACGTATGAAAGCCCTTCTATCCGTGATTAGCCTAGTCGTGATTAGCGTGGTGGTGATTATTAACCCACCGTGCGGGGCTGCGTCTGGAGAAAGAAAGGCTTAAAAATCAAGTCTGAAATCCCAAAAACCCCCGCACCGAAAGGTCCGGGGGTTTTTTTTTGACCAGACAAACTATCAGCTGATTAACGAGGAGCAGATTATGAGCAGTAGCATAAAATTCTGTTGTTCTCACAGGATTGCAGGAGAATAACCATGACAGGTGCACAATGGGTAGTTCAGGCATTACGCGCGCAGGGCGTTGATACCGTGTTCGGTTATCCTGGCGGCGCTATCATGCCCGTGTACGATGCGCTATATGATGGCGGCGTAGAACATCTGTTGTGCCGTCATGAGCAGGGCGCGGTGATAGCGGCTATCGGCTATGCCCGTGCTACGGGTAAAACCGGCGTCTGCATCGCAACCTCTGGTCCGGGAGCCACTAACCTGATCACTGGCCTGGCGGATGCGATGATGGATTCTGTTCCCGTAGTAGCCATCACCGGACAGGTTTCATCCGCTGTGATGGGAACCGACGCTTTTCAGGAGATTGACGTCCTTGGGCTGTCGCTGGCCTGCACCAAACACAGTTTTCTGGTTGAATCGCTTGACGATCTGCCTTCAGTGATGGCCGAAGCCTTTGCTATCGCGCAGTCGGGACGCCCGGGGCCGGTACTGGTTGATATCCCAAAAGATATCCAGATTGCCAGCGCGGAACTGACGCCCCATCTGCTGCCGGTTGAGGAGACCCTTTCCCATTCGCCGCAGCACATTGATGACGCGCGCGCCTTAATGGCACGTGCGGCAAAACCCATCCTCTATGTAGGGGGTGGCGTGGGTATGGCGCAGGCGGTACCGGCACTGCGTGCGCTGGCAAAAGAAAGCGGCATCCCGGTCGTCTCAACCCTGAAAGGCCTTGGCTGTGCAGAGAGCAGCAGCGAGCTTTATCTCGGGATGCTGGGCATGCACGGCACTAAAGCGGCAAACCTTGCCGTACAGTCGTGCGATTTGCTGATTGCAGTAGGCGCCCGCTTTGATGACCGCGTGACCGGCAAGCTGGATACCTTCGCCCCGCATGCCAGCGTTATTCATATCGATATCGATCCGGCGGAGCTGAACAAACTGCGCCGTGCTCATGTTTCGCTGCCAGGCGACCTCCGGCAGATACTGCCCGCGCTGAGTATGCCTCTGCAGATCGATGCATGGCGTCAGGAAGTCCGCGCGATGAAAGCGGAGTTTAGCTGGCGCTACGATCATCCCGGTGACGCTATTTACGCACCGCTGCTGCTGAAGCAGGTTTCCGATCGCAAACCGGACAGTACGGTTGTGACCACCGATGTGGGTCAGCATCAGATGTGGACCGCGCAGCATATGCAGTTCAGCGCGCCGGAAAATTTCATCACCTCCAGCGGTCTCGGCACCATGGGATTTGGTCTGCCGGCAGCCGTGGGGGCGCAGATTGCCCGCCCTGATGATACGGTAATCTGCGTCTCCGGTGATGGTTCCATCATGATGAACATTCAGGAGCTGGGCACGATTAAACGCAAACAGCTGCCGGTAAAAATTCTGCTGCTGGATAACCAGCGGCTGGGCATGGTGCGCCAGTGGCAGCAGCTGTTTTTCGATGGCCGCTATAGCGAGACCATCCTGACCGATAACCCCGATTTTCTGATGCTGGCCCGCGCGTTTGATATTCCAGGCCAGCGTATCAGCCGTAAAGATGAAGTTGACGCCGCGATTGATGCTCTGCTGAACAGCGAAGGACCTTATTTCCTGCATGTTTCGATTGATGAGCATGAAAACGTCTGGCCACTGGTCCCGCCGGGTGCAAGCAACGCAAACATGATGGAGAAGAGCATATGAATCAGCATCAGTTATCAATTGAAGCCCGTTTTCGCCCGGAAGTGCTGGAGCGCATTTTACGCGTTGTTCGCCACCGCGGCTTTCAGGTCTGCGCGATGAATATGGGCTCCGCCAGCAACGCAGACAATATTAATATCGAAATGACCGTTGCCAGCCAGCGCTCAGTCGATTTACTGTCTTCTCAGTTACGCAAACTTTTGGATGTCGCCTGTGTCGAGATCCAGCAGCAGACAACACAACAAATCCGCGCTTAGTCGCCAAAGGACATAACGATGAGTACGAAGAAAGCAGACTTTATTTGGTTCAACGGAGAGATGGTTAAGTGGGAAGACGCCAAGGTCAGCGTTATGTCTCACGCACTGCATTACGGCACTTCCGTGTTTGAAGGCGTACGCTGCTACGACTCGCACAAAGGCCCGGTAGTGTTCCGTCACCGTGAACATATGCAGCGTCTGCACGACTCCGCAAAAATCTATCGTTTTCCCATCAAAGCCAGCGTCGATGAGCTGATGGAAGCCTGCCGCGAAGTGATCCGCGTTAACAATCTGAAGAGTGCCTATATCCGCCCGCTGGCGTTTGTCGGCGATGTAGGCCTGGGCGTTAACCCGCCGGACGGTTTTACCACTGACGTGATTATTGCGGCTTTCCCGTGGGGAGCCTACCTCGGTCCGGAAGCGCTGGAGCAGGGTATCAACGCCATGGTCTCTTCGTGGAATCGCGTGGCGCCTAACACACTGCCTACCGCAGCCAAAGCGGGCGGTAACTATCTCTCCTCCCTGCTGGTGGGCAGCGAAGCACGCCGCCACGGCTATCAGGAAGGGATCGCGCTGGATACGCAGGGCTACATCTCTGAAGGCGCAGGCGAAAACCTGTTTGAAGTCAAAGATGGCATCCTGTTTACGCCGCCGTTTACCTCTTCCGCTCTGCCAGGCATCACCCGTGATGCAATTATCAAGCTGGCGCACGATCTCGGTATTGAAGTGCGCGAGCAGGTGCTGTCACGCGAGTCGCTCTATCTGGCCGATGAGATCTTCATGTCAGGCACCGCTGCTGAAATCACCCCGGTGCGCAGCGTTGACGGCATTCAGGTCGGCGAAGGCAAGCGTGGTCCGGTGACCACCCGAATTCAGAAAGCGTTCTTTGGCCTGTTTACCGGCGAAACCGAAGATAAATATGGCTGGCTGGATCAGGTTAATCCGTAACAAGAGATCAGCGCGGGGGCAGCAGCGCCCGCGTCATTTTTCAGACTGGAGTAAATAGAGCATGCCTAAGTACCGTTCAGCCACCACCACCCACGGCCGTAATATGGCGGGTGCCCGTGCCCTGTGGCGCGCCACCGGAATGACCGATGATGATTTCGGCAAGCCGATTATTGCGGTAGTGAACTCATTCACACAGTTTGTACCAGGGCACGTGCACCTGCGCGACCTCGGCAAGCTGGTTGCAGAGCAGATTGAAGCAGCGGGCGGTGTGGCAAAAGAGTTCAACACCATCGCGGTAGATGATGGTATCGCCATGGGACATGGCGGCATGCTGTATTCACTTCCGTCACGTGAGCTGATCGCCGACTCCGTAGAGTATATGGTCAACGCCCACTGCGCGGATGCGATGGTCTGTATCTCCAACTGCGACAAAATCACCCCGGGCATGCTGATGGCGGCACTGCGCCTCAACATTCCGGTGATCTTTGTCTCCGGCGGCCCGATGGAAGCGGGGAAAACCAAACTCTCCGACCAGATCATCAAGCTGGATCTGGTAGATGCGATGATTCAGGGGGCGAACCCCAACGTCAGCGACGCCGACAGTGAGCAGATTGAGCGCTCAGCCTGCCCAACCTGCGGCTCCTGCTCCGGAATGTTTACCGCTAACTCCATGAACTGCCTGACAGAAGCGCTGGGCCTGTCACAGCCGGGCAACGGCTCGCTGCTGGCCACCCACGCCGATCGTAAAGCGCTGTTCATCAATGCCGGTAAACGCATTGTGAGCCTGACCAAACGCTACTACGAGCAGGATGACGCCAATATGCTGCCGCGTAATATCGCGACCAAAGCAGCATTTGAGAACGCCATGACGCTGGATATCGCCATGGGCGGCTCCACCAATACCGTACTGCATCTGCTGGCGGCGGCGCAGGAGGGCGAGATCGACTTCAATATCTCCGATATCGACCGCCTGTCACGTAAAGTACCGCAGCTGTGTAAAGTGGCGCCCAGCACTCCGAAATATCATATGGAAGATGTGCACCGCGCCGGCGGCGTAATCGGTATTCTTGGCGAGCTGGATCGGGCTGGCCTGATTGACACCAGCGCGCGCAATATTCTGCAGCAGACGATGCGTGAAACGCTGGATCAGTACGACATCATGCTGACGCAGGACCAGGCCGTAAAAGATATGTTCCGCGCCGGTCCGGCGGGCATCCGCACCACGCAGGCTTTCTCGCAAAGCTGTCGCTGGGACACGCTGGATGACGATCGCGCTGAGGGCTGTATCCGTACGCGCGAACACGCCTACTCACAGGATGGCGGCCTGGCGGTTCTGTACGGTAACCTGGCAGAAGATGGCTGTATCGTTAAAACGGCGGGCGTCGATAAAGAGATCCTGACCTTTAAAGGGCCGGCTAAAGTCTATGAAAGCCAGGATGATGCCGTTGAAGCGATCCTGGGCGGTAAAGTGGTGGCCGGTGATGTCGTCGTCATTCGCTACGAAGGGCCAAAAGGGGGGCCGGGCATGCAGGAGATGCTTTATCCGACGACCTATCTGAAGTCGATGGGCCTTGGCAAAAGCTGCGCGCTGATCACCGATGGGCGCTTCTCTGGCGGCACATCCGGCCTCTCTATCGGCCACGCCTCGCCGGAAGCGGCAAGCGGCGGCACCATTGCGCTGGTAAAAGATGGCGATCTGATTGAGATCGATATCCCGAATCGCGGCATTAAGCTGGCGGTACCGGATAATGAGCTGCACGCCCGTCGTGAAGAAGAAGCTGCGCGCGGAGAAGCCGCCTGGACGCCGCATAATCGCGAACGTCAGGTCTCTTTTGCGCTGCGTGCTTACGCCTCACTGGCGACCAGCGCGGATAAAGGCGCAGTGCGCGACAAGTCGAAGCTGGGAGGCTGATGGTATGGCTGAGTCTCAACCCCTGTCTGCGTCGCCTGGCGGCGCGGAATACCTGCGTGCCATTCTGCGTGCGCCGGTTTATGAAATTGCGCAGGTAACGCCGCTGCAGAAGATGGAGAAACTCTCATCAAGGCTCGGCAACACCGTTCTGGTGAAACGTGAAGATCGGCAGCCGGTGCACAGCTTCAAGCTGCGCGGTGCCTATGCGATGATCGCCGGATTAAACGAAGAGCAGAAAGCGCGCGGCGTGGTGACCGCTTCTGCCGGTAACCACGCGCAGGGGGTTGCACTCTCAGCCAGCACGCTGGGAATTAAATCGCTGATTGTCATGCCGGTCACCACGGCGGATATCAAAGTCGATGCGGTGCGGGCGTTTGGCGGCGAAGCCTTTCTGTTTGGCGCAAATTTCGATGAGGCGAAAGCCAAAGCGATTGAGCTGGCGCAGCAGCAGGGGTACACCTTTGTGCCGCCGTTTGACCATCCGGCGGTGATTGCCGGGCAGGGCACGCTGGCGATGGAGCTGCTGCAGCAGGATGCGCATCTTGATCGCGTATTTGTTCCGGTTGGCGGCGGCGGGCTGGCAGCCGGCGTGGCGGTGCTGATTAAACAGCTGATGCCGCAGATCAAAGTCATCGCGGTGGAGTCTGAAGACTCCGCCTGCCTGAAAGCTGCGCTGACGGCGGGCGAGCCGGTGGATCTGCCGCGCGTCGGGCTGTTTGCCGAGGGCGTGGCGGTGAAACGTATCGGCAGCGAAACTTTCCGGCTCTGCCAGGAGTATCTCGACGACATCATCACCGTTGACAGCGATGCCATCTGTGCGGCGATGAAAGATCTGTTTGAGGATGTGCGGGCCGTGGCGGAACCCTCAGGTGCGCTGGCGCTGGCGGGAATGAAAAAGTATATCCAGCAGCACGACATCAAAGGCGAGCGCCTGGCACACGTGCTGTCGGGCGCCAACGTCAACTTCCACGGCCTGCGCTATGTTTCCGAACGCTGCGAGCTGGGAGAGCAGCGGGAAGCGCTGCTGGCGGTGATCATTCCTGAACAGCAGGGCAGCTTTCTGACGTTCTGTCAGACGCTGGGCGGCCGATCGGTCACGGAATTCAACTACCGCTATGCGGATGCGGACAGCGCCTGCATCTTTGTCGGCGTGCGTCTGACGCGCGGCCTTGAAGAGCGCAGCGAGATCATCAGTCAGCTTACTGAAGGGGGCTACCAGGTGGTGGATCTCTCTGATGATGAGATGGCCAAGCTGCATGTGCGTTATATGGTCGGCGGGCGTCCGTCAAAACCGCTGCGCGAGCGGCTGTTCAGCTTTGAGTTCCCGGAGGCGCCGGGCGCGCTGCTGAAGTTTCTGCAGACGCTGGGCGCGCACTGGAATATCTCACTGTTCCACTACCGCAGCCACGGCACCGATTTTGGTCGCGTGCTGGCGGCATTTGAAGTGAATGATAAAGAACCCGATTTTGAAACTCACCTGACGGCACTGGGTTACGAGTGGCACGATGAGGCGAATAATCCGGCGTTCCGTTTCTTTCTCGCCGGCCAGTAATCAGAGCAGGTGCCAGAACGCGTGAATCAGCGGCTCCCCGAGCCGCTTTTTTTGTACGCAAACGCCCAGCTGCAGTGGCGCCACTGACTCCACGTTCTCCAGCGTCATAACCCGGTTTCGCACCGGCTCAGGGCTGTTCTCCAGCACCACATCCGGCACCAGCGCAATTCCGCAGCCCAGCGCCACCATAGAGATAATCGCCTCATGGCCCGCCACCGTAGCGTAGATCTGCGGATTAGCGAGACGATAGCGCCGGAACCAGAGATCGATGCCGCGCCGCGCCGGTCCCTGATCCGGAATAATAAACGGGATCTGCGACCAGTCGGGCTCCGTCTGCGTGGCCTGGCTGCGTACCGGGCAGGGCAGCGCCGGTGCAATCAGCACCAGCGGGATCAGCCCCAGCGGTGTAAAGCCGATGCTGGCGGGCAGCGACTCCGGCCGGCCGGCGATGGCCAGATCCGCCTCGCCAGACTGCACCATCTCAATGGCGTCCGCCGCGTCGCCGGTCGTGAGCTTGATCTCCACCTGCGGATGTTCAGCGCGAAAGCGATCGAGAATCGGCGGCAGATGGCTGTAAGCGGCAGTCACCGAGCAGAACAGACGCAGCTCACCGCTTAGCGAGGGGCCGTTGAGATCCATGACGTGACGCAGCTGCTGATACTGCAGCAGCGTCTGCTGGGCAAACTGGCGCAGCCGCTCACCCGCTTCCGTCAGCGTCACGGTGCGGTTATCACGCAGAAACAGCGCATGGCCGACATCCTCTTCCAGCCGCTGGATCTGGCGCGACAGCGTAGAGGGGCTGACGTGCATGGCGCGTGCCGTACGGCCAAAATGGCAGCTTTCTGCCAGATGAAGAAAGAGTTTTAAATCGCGTAAATCCATCCGGGATCTCCTGACATTTCGTATTGCAAAAATTGCAACGTAACGTTGTTAATATATCAATTTAAGCAATGGATTTCCTGTCATATGATGGGGTCATTCGCAGCGCTGAAACAGGCGCCGCTATCAGACAATAATGCAAACACAACATTGATGCGGAGTACCCCATGGCTAACTACTTCAACACATTAAACCTGCGCAATCAGTTAGCGCAGCTGGGCAAATGTCGCTTTATGGCGCGCGATGAGTTCGCCGATGGCGCCAGCTTCCTGAAAGGTAAAAAAGTAGTGATCGTGGGCTGCGGCGCACAGGGCCTGAACCAGGGGCTCAATATGCGCGACTCCGGGCTGGATGTAGCCTATGCGCTGCGTGCAGAAGCGATTGCAGAGAAGCGCGCCTCGTTCCGCAAAGCAACAGAAAACGGTTTTAAAGTCGGTACCTATGAAGAGCTGATCCCGCAGGCGGATCTGGTGGTTAACCTGACGCCAGACAAACAGCACTCTTCTGTTGTGAAGGCGGTTCAGCCCCTGATGAAAGATGGCGCTGCGCTGGGCTACTCGCACGGCTTTAACATTGTTGAAGTGGGCGAAACCATCCGCAAAGACATCACCGTAGTGATGGTGGCACCGAAGTGCCCGGGTACAGAAGTGCGTGAAGAGTATAAACGCGGTTTTGGTGTTCCGACGCTTATCGCCGTGCACCCGGAAAACGATCCGAAAGGCGAAGGCATGGCTATCGCGAAAGCCTGGGCTGCGGCTACCGGCGGTGACCGCGCAGGCGTGCTGGAATCCTCCTTTGTAGCGGAAGTAAAATCGGATCTGATGGGTGAGCAGACCATTCTGTGCGGTATGCTGCAGGCGGGTTCGCTGCTCTGCTTCGACAAGCTGGTGGCTGAAGGGCACGATGTCGCCTATACCGAAAAACTGATCCAGTTCGGCTGGGAAACCATCACTGAATCACTGAAGTTTGGCGGTATTACGCTGATGATGGATCGCCTGTCTAATCCGGCAAAAATCCGTGCCTGGGCGCTTTCTGAGCAGCTGAAAACGATCATGGCTCCGCTGTTCCAGAAGCATATGGATGATATCATCTCGGGTGAATTCTCCTCCGGTATGATGGCTGACTGGGCGAACGATGATAAAAACCTGCTGACCTGGCGTGAAGAGACCGGTAAAACGGCGTTTGAAAATGCGCCACAGTTTGAGGGCAAAATCGAAGAGCAGGAGTACTACGACAAAGGCGTGGTGATGGTCGCGATGGTAAAAGCGGGCGTTGAGCTGGCGTTTGAAACCATGGTAGATGCCGGCATCATTGAAGAGTCTGCATACTATGAGTCGCTGCATGAGCTGCCGCTGATTGCTAACACCATCGCACGTAAGCGCCTGTATGAGATGAACGTGGTGATCTCCGATACCGCTGAGTATGGCAACTACCTGTTCTCATTCGCCGCTGTACCGCTGCTGGAGGAGTTTATGACCACGCTGCAGCCGGGCGATCTGGGCAAAGCGACAGAAGGCACTCAGGTTGATAACGCACAGCTGCGCGACGTTAACGAAGCGATTCGTCAGCATCCGATTGAAACCGTTGGTCGCAAGCTGCGTGGCTACATGACCGATATGAAACGTATCGCGGTAGCTGGCTAAGTTCCCACCGACAATTTTCAGCCTTATCAAACCCCGGCCTGCCGGGGTTTTTTATTGCGCCACACCTCCCGTAGGGGCGCCATTAATGGCGCCCAACGCCGCACCGTCCCGGCACAACGGGCCGCATAAATGCGGCCCCTACGAGATATATCCTGTAGGGGCGCCATTAATGGCGCCCTGGTACAAAGGGCCGCATAAATGCGGCCCCTGTACGATATACCACGCGCCGCACCGTCCCGCGGCATTACGCAATAAAAAACCCGGACTGGCCGGGTTTTTATGCTGCATCAGGATACGCGTTTACGCCGCATCATACAGCGTCTGGTGCCGCGTCTCTTTACAGGCGATCAGGGCAATCAGCGTCAGCACCGCCATGGCGGCAAGATAGAAACCCACTGCCTGCAGGCCATAGTTTGCATTGAGCCAGGTGGCGATATAGGGTGCTACGGACGCTCCCAGAATGGATGACAAATTATAAGAGAAAGAGGCACCGGTATAGCGCACTTCGGTCGGGAACAGCTCCGGCAGCAGCGCACCCATCGGGCCAAACGTCAGGCCCATAATGCTCAGGCCCAGCAGCAGAAAGCCCATCACCAGAATCTGCGAGCCGGAGCCGAGCAGCAGCGGGAACATCAGCGCAAAAGCGATAATCATCAGCGTAATAGTGATCATCGTTCTGCGGCGACCAAAACGATCGGCCAGCAGACCGGCAATGGGCACCATCACGCCAAATCCGATTACCGCCACCATCAGCATCCACAGGAAACTGTTGCGCGAGTAGCCCAGTCCGACCGGCGCCGGGGCGGTGCCGTAGCTCATCGAATAGACGGTCATGATATAGAACAGCGTGTAGGTCGCCAGCATGATAAAGGTGCCGAGTATGGTCGCCGTCATATGTTTGCTCAGCAGCGTGCCAATAGGCATACGCACCTGCTTCTGCTCCTTCTGCACTTTGGCAAAAACCGGACTCTCATGCAGCGAGACGCGCACGTAGAGGCCGATTAGCACCAGTACTGCAGAAAGGATAAACGGCACGCGCCAGCCCCACTGCATAAACTGCTCGTCGGTCAGCAGCCAGGAGAGCAGCAGGAACGTACCATTGGCAAAGAAAAAGCCAATCGGCGCGCCCAGCTGGGGGAACGATCCATACAGCGCGCGCTTTTTCGCCGGCGCATTCTCCGTTGCCAGCAGCGCGGCACCGCCCCATTCGCCGCCCAGTCCCAGCCCCTGACCGAAGCGCGCCAGCGCCAGCAGCAGTGGCGCGGCAACGCCAATGGTTTCATAGCCAGGCAGCAGGCCGATCAGCACCGTTGAGACGCCCATCGTCAGCAGTGAAGCGACCAGCGTCGCTTTACGACCAACGCGGTCGCCAAAGTGGCCAAACACCGCTGAGCCGATTGGCCGCGCGACAAAGGCGATGGCAAAGGTTGCCAGCGACTGCAGCGTCGCAACCGTGGCGTCCCCCTGAGGAAAGAAAATATGCGGAAAGACGATAACCGCTGCGGTGGCGTAAATATAGAAATCGAAGAACTCGATAGCCGTACCGACCAGAGAAGCTACGACAACTTTACCGCGTGAATTGACCGGCGCTTGGTCGTGCAGCGCGTCAGGTGTTTCTGTGATGGAGGCTTGCATAAATGTTTCTTAATTGTAAATGTAAACCAGAAATATTACGCACCTGGTATGCGGCATTCAATGAGCAAAAAGCGTCGCAAAACGACGATTTTCGGCGAAAAAGAGGATAATGTCTGAGTTAAGCGGAATGGTGGCGAATGGCAGCGGCAGGAAACGTTTTTCTGGCGTGAATCGCTGCTAAACCGCTAAATAAAAGTGACTGGCTGGCGTTTCCTGCTGGCGGGAGCGCTAAAATTCGCCAGCAGGAAACAGGTTTTACTGTTCAGGTGGTTGCCCTGTGCCCGTTGTCAGGAGGGCTGGCGCGGCTGCGGCATCTCCGTATCACCTTTATATTTCGCCGTGGCGATCCACGCGGCGCAAAACAGCGTCAGGCGGGCAAAGAAGTAGAAAAATGCCATCAGGCCGAGTACTGAACCAAAGGCAGCGCCTGAAGGAGAGGTCGCCAGCTTCGGCAGCGTCAGCGTCATAACAAATTTAATCACCTCAAAGCCGATAGCTGCCAGCAGCGTGCCGCGCAGCAGCGCTCTTTTACGCGGCTTATGGCGCGGCAGGATCCAGAAAATCCACAGGAACAGCAGATAGTTCGCCAGCACGGAGATGGAGAGGGCAATAATTGTCATCACCGGACGCAGCCAGTCGATGCCATCCAGCCCCAGCGCGCTGACGATCGCTGCCTGAGCCGCACCGGCAATGGACGTCAGCGAAAGGGTGATCACCAGCGCCAGCATCAGCCCCAGGAGTGAGAAGAGATCGCGCAGATATTTCTTCCAGAACACCTCTTTATCATCCGGCGTCCGCTCCCAGACATCGCGCGACTGCGCGCGGACCGCTTCGCGCAGGTTGCCCATCCAGTTGATACCGGAATAGAGAGCCAGCAGCAGACCGGTCAGACCCACGGTAGCGCGCTGCTGAATCGCAGTGTTCACGGTATTTTTTAACGTGGTGGCGAGCGTAGGATCGCTGATGCTGCTGACAATTTTGTTAATCAGCTCTGACAGCAGATCCTGATTAGAGGCCAGCACAAACCCCACGGCGGCAAACGACACCATCAGAATCGGGATCAGCGATAAAAAGGAGAAGTAGGTGATCGCCGCGCCAAACTGGCTGCCCAGCCGGTCATTAAAGCGATCCAGCGCCCGGATAAAGTGCGCGACGGCCGGAATAGACTGAAACCACGTGGCGAAGCGCGACACGCGACGAATTGAGCCATCCACGGTTTTGTTACCGGTGTGGATATCGATCAGCGGCTTTGAATCGGCGGCTGACTCCTGGGTTGTTTTGTCTGTCATAGACGATAGGCATCCTGTTCACTGCGAAACTGAAATTATATACCGTAAATAACGGCGGCGGCGGATGTGTCAGGTGACATACTCCTGCAGCACCTGGCTCAGCCACTCCATAAACACCCGCACGCGGCGCGCCACGTTGCGGCGGTGCGGATAGAGCAGCGTAATCGGCATCGGTTTTGCCGGAAAAGCGTGCAGCACCTCCACCAGCTGACCCGACTCCAGCAGCGGCTGAACGCCCATTGCCGGCACCTGAATAATGCCCAGTCCGGCGAGGCAGGCGGCACGGTAGGTTTCAGTACTGTTTACCGTCACCACGCCGCCGGTCTGCACATAGTGACACTGGCGGCCATCGAAATATTCAAATCCCGGCGCAGGCTGACCCAGCTGCTGGGTATAGTGCACCATGGCGTGCTGCGACAGCTCCTCCAGCCGTATCGGACGGCCAAAGCGGGAAAGGTAGTCGGGACTGGCGCAGTTGATCAAGGCATAGGTGCCAATTTTTCGTGCAATCAGACCGGAATCTTTCAGCTCGCCCACGCGCACCACGCAGTCAAATCCCTCCCGAATCACATCCACCTGGCGATCGCTGCTGCTCAGCTCAATCTCAACGCCGGGATAGTGCTGCAGAAACTCCGGCAGGCGCGGCAGAATAAAGCTGGTGGCCATCGCCACCGACATATCGACCCGCAGCTTGCCGCTCAGCGTCGCCGGGTCATGCTGAAACAGACTGTCCATATCCTCCATCATCGACAGCAGATCGAGGCAGCGATCGTAATAGACCAGTCCATCCTGGGTGAGGTGCACGCGCCGGGTAGTGCGATGCAGCAGGCGCGTGCCCATCTGGTTCTCCAGCGCCTGCAGCTGACGCGACACGCTGCCTTTTGGTAAACCCAGACTTTCAGCGGCGCGGGTAAAACTGCCCATCTCCGCAACGCGTACAAAAACCTGCATTGCATGAATTTTATCCATATTGTTCACCGATTGTTGTTGTTATTGAAACAGTGCTGCGCAGTTATCTGCGTTTATAGATCACTTCGGTTTGAATATCTTTATCAGGAGTTCACTTTTTCAGCAGGAGAGAGTTATGAGTCACAAAATAGCGCTGATTACCGGCGGAAACCGCGGCCTGGGACGTAATGCAGCCCTGAAACTGGCCGCACGCGGCACGCATATTGTGTTTACTTACCGAAGTCACGCTGATGAAGCGCAGAAAGTGGCAGAGGCGATCGAAGCGCTGGGCGTGCAGGCGGCTGCGCTGCCGCTGGACGTTGGCGACAGCAGCCAGTTCGCTGCCTTTGCACAACAGCTTACGCAGACGCTGCAGCGCGTCTGGCAGCGCGACCGGTTCGATTTTCTGGTGAATAACGCCGGTCATGGTCACTATCAGCTGCTGACCGATACCACCGAGGCGGAGTTTGATGCGCTGGTCAATGTGCACCTGAAAGGCCCGTTTTTTCTGACCCAGGCGCTGCTGCCGCTGCTGAACGACGGCGGCCGTATTCTGAATATCTCCAGCGGGCTGACCCGTATCACGCAGCCTGGCTCCGGAACCTATGCCGCAATGAAAGGCGCCATGGAGGTGCTGACGCGCTATCAGGCGAAAGAGCTGGGCGCGCGCCGCATTCGCGTCAATATTCTGGCACCGGGCGCCATTGAGACTGACTTTGGCGGCGGACGGGTGCGCGATACGCGTGAACTTAACGCGCAGATTGCGTCCGTCACCGCGCTGGGGCGGGTCGGGCTGCCGGACGACATCGGGGACGCTATCTGCATGCTGCTGAGCGAGGAGAGCGGCTGGATCACCGCCCAGCGCATTGAAGCATCGGGCGGTCAGGCGTTGTGATCGCCTGCTGACGTAAGAGCGGCGCGTCAGAGCGTGATGGTACCGTCGATAACCGTTACCGTCTGGCCGCCGATCCAGATCGCCTCTTCCGTATAGGTAACGTCAATACGGCCGTTGCGCTGGATCGCGCTGCCCTGGCGCGCCCGGTAGCTGCGCGTCTGGCCCTGGGCCGCCAGGTAGCGAGCCAGACAGGCGTTGGCGCTGCCGGTGACCGGATCTTCAGTCAGGCTGCCATTCTCCACAAGCAGCGCGCGGACCTCATACTGCTCCGGTTCCCCCGGCGGCAGCGCGCCGAAAATCAGCGCGCCGCTGACGCCCGCCCGCTGCTGCAGCTGCTGCAGATCGGCCACGGAAGCCGTGACGTCGACGACCGCCTGCGCGCTGCTGAGCGGGATCAGCAGCCAGCGAATACCCATATCCGCTACGGCAGGCGACTGCGTCAGATCAAAGGCCTCGCTGTTAAGCGCGCGGCTCATCAGCGCATCGCTGAACGGCGTCAGGGTTGCCGCAGGGGCAGCGAATGCCAGTGCGCCATCGGCGGCGATACGCACCTCAACCAGTCCGACGCCGCACTCCTGAACAATACAGCCGGCGTTTTTCCGCGGCCAGCCCGCTTCCAGCAGCGCATGGGCTGTACCCAGCGTCGGGTGACCGGCAAACGGCAGCTCACCCGAAGGGGTAAAAATGCGGATGCGATAGTCCGCCGCGCTGCTCTCTGGCGGTAGCACAAACGTGGTCTCTGACAGATTGGTCCAGCGCGCAATCGCTGCCATCTGTTCGTCAGCTAATCCCTGTGCATCCATAATCACGGCCAGCGGATTTCCCCGAAATGCCGTTGCGGTAAAGACATCCACCTGTTTAAACGCCACTCTCATAACAATTCCTTTTCTGTCAGCCAATATGTGGAATGATACCCTGCGCATGGTAAAAGCGCGCTAACAGGGCTATGAATAGATTAATAATTCTGCAGGCGGAGTCCGCGATGTTAAAAATTTTAGGCCGTAAAACGTCAATCAACGTGCGCAAGGTGCTGTGGCTCTGCGCTGAGCTGAATATCACCTATAAGCATGAAGCCTGGGGCGACGAGGGTCTGTCGCTGCATGCACCGCAGTTTATGGCGCTGAACCCCAACGCCCTGGTGCCGGTCATCATCGACGACGGGCTGGTGATATGGGAATCCAACGCTATTCTGCGCTACCTGGCCAACAGCTACGGTGGTGCATGGCTCTATCCGGAGGAGCCGCGCTTACGCGCGCCGGTGGATCAGTGGATCGACTGGCAGGCTACCGAGCTTAACACCTCCTGGCGCTACGCCTTTATGTCGCTGGTACGAAATTCACCGGCGCATCAGGATCCCCGTCTGCTCGCAGCAGCGGTGAAAGGCTGGACGCACACCATGGGGATACTCAATCAGCAGCTGGAAAAATCGGGCCGCTATGTGGCCGGGCGTCACTTTAGCCTGGCGGATATTCCCATTGGACTGGCCGTAAACCGCTGGTTTGAAACGCCGCTGGATCACCCCGATTTTCCGGCAATACAGACCTACTATGAGCGGCTGACCGAGCGCCCCGGATTTACCACCTGGGGACGCAACGGCACGCCTTAAGACGCAGCAGGGGCAATGCCGCTCATTTCGCACGCCAGAACACCCGTGCGCGCTAAGGCACGGGTGTAACGCGCGTCGAACGGATAACAGCAGGAGAGGCGCAGCGCATGCCGGTAGCGTTCGCTCAGCGTGTAGAGCGCGCCTGGCGTGACGCAGATCTGCTCCTGCAGCAGACGATTAAACAGCAGCACGGTATCAATCTTACCCGGCAGCTCGACCCAGAAGACAAAGCCACCGCGCGGCAGCGTGGCGCGTGTTCCCTGCGGAAAATGGCGCGCCAGAATGCCCCGCGCCGCATCCAGATTTGCCGCATAGCGCCGGCGCAGCGAGCGCAAATGATGATCGTACCCCCCGCTGGCGAGGAACTCTGCCAGCGTCTCGCTCAGCAGCCGCGATTCAGTCATCGACGAGACCGCTTTCAGCCGCGCAATGCTGGCATGAAACCGGCCCGCGGCGGTCCAGCCGATACGAAAATCAGGCGCCACGGTTTTGGTAAAGCTGGTGCAGTAAATCACCCAGCCATCGCGATCGAACGCCTTAACCGGCGGTGACAGCGGCCAGTCAAACTGCAATTCATCGTAGAGCCCGTCTTCAATCAGCGGAATGCGATAGTGATTCATCAGCGCAGCGAGCCGTTTTTTGTTCTCCAGCGGCATCACGTAGCCCAGCGGGTTTTGCGCGCCCGGCATAGCGATCAGCGCCTGAATGCGCTGTTCCTGCAGCAGCATCTCCAGCGCGTCCAGCGAAAGACCGCGCTGCGGATCGGTGGGGATCTCCAGCGCTTTCAGTCCGAGCGAGGCGAGCAGCGGAAACAGGAAAAAATAGGTGGGGGATTCCAGTCCGATACAGTCGCCGGGCTGCGTGACAGCGCGCAGCGCCAGCTGCAGCGCCTCCATGCAGCCGTGGGTCAGGGTAATCGCCTGAGCGGTAAGGTTCAGTCCGGTATGCACGCTGCGCCGGGCGATCTCCTCGCGCAGCCGCTCGCTGCCGGGAGGCAGCGCATAACGACCGATAATGTCGCCCTGGCGCCGGATCAGCGCGGCGGTGATACGGCCCAGCTTCGCTGAAGGAAAAAGCTCACTGTCCTGCGGACAGGCCAGCGAAATATTGGTGTAGTCGGGATTATTCTGCGCGGCAAAAACCTGTTCAATCAGCGCCAGCTTCTGTGCATCCGGATCGCCACTCTCTGCGGTGGGCGGCTGCGGCTGCAGCGTAACGGCAGGCAATACGCCGCGAACGTAATAACCTGACTGCGGCCGCGCCTCAATCAGGCCGCGATCTTCCAACAGTTGCCAGGCGCTGATCACGGTATTTACGCTGAGCTGGTGCGACTGCGCCACTCGCCGGATAGCGGGCAGGCGGGCACCCGGCCGCAGCGAACCCTGATGAATAGCGTCGGCAAATTTTGCTGCCAGCTGCTGGTAGCGCGGTTGATCGTCAGTAAACGCGAGGGACACAATGGCCTCCGGAAGTGACAGGTACAAAGCAGAGAAAGTATGACTGTACCCATTACAATACTGAGTTACTGTCTCTGTTGCCATTGCGGTGACGGCATTACGATGGAGTCAGCTTATTCAGTCCGGAGAACGTCTATGCTCGATCCCGCCTTTTTCAGTTATGTCACCATCATGTCTATTACGCCCGGCCCGAACAATCTGCTGCTGGCCACATCAGGGGTCAATTTCGGCTTTCGTCGCACGCTGCCAGTGCTGGGCGGTATACTGCTCGGCTGCGCGCTGCAGATGCTGCTGGCAAGCGTGGCGCTGGAGCTGCTGCTGACGTGGATGGCAGCCGTACGCCTGCCGCTGACGCTGGCGGGCTGCGGCTATCTGCTGTGGCTGTCATGGAAAATTTTTCGCGCCGGTGCGCCGCAGGCCAGCGCCCGTCCGCGTCCGATGACGCTGCTGGGCGGCGTGGCTTTTCAGGCGGTTAATCCCAAGGCCTGGCTGATGGTCACAAACGTTGCGCTGCTTTACGCCAGCAGCAGCAACGTCTGGCTGGTGCTGACCGGTTTTGCCGCGCTCAATCTGCCCTGCATTCTGCTCTGGGCAGCGCTGGGCGATCGGCTGCGGACGTACCTGCAGACGCACTGGAAGCGGCGCCTGTTTAACACGCTGATGGCGCTATCGCTGCTGGCAACGACCGGCTGGATGGGGTATGACGCGCTGAGCGCAATATAGAGCAGGTGCGCCGGGCGGCGCACCTGAGCAGTCAGCTATTTGCCGACCACGTGAGCGGTGATCCGCGCTTCGTCGTTTGCCGCGTGCGAGGTGATCACCGGCTCATATTCCAGCTGCAGTATGCGACTGGTATCGGCCAGTACTTTCTCAGTCAGCGCCACGTCACCATTGAGCTTGCGGCCCCAGGACGGAATAACGGCCCGGATTTTAGTCTGCCACTCCGGTGAGCGCATCTGCTCAGGGAAAGCTTTTGCCATCAGCTCCAGCATAATCGGTGGCGCGGTCGATGCGCCTGGTGAGGCGCCCAGCAGCGCAGAAATAGAGCCATCAGCAGACGTCACCACTTCAGTGCCGAGGCGCAGCACGCCGCCTTCCAGCTCATCATTTTTGATGATCTGCACGCGCTGGCCCGCCGTGACCAGGCGCCAGTCTTCCTGTTTCGCCTGCGGCACATAGGCGCGCAGCGCCTCCATGCGATCGGCATCGCTCTGCAGCACCTGATCAACCAGATATTTCACCAGGTCAAAACTCTTCAGGCCGACCTGCATCATCGGCAGCAGGTTGCTGGTGTTCATCGCGCCAAACATATCCAGCAGCGAACCCTGTTTCAGGAACTTAGTGGAGAAGGTGGCGAACGGGCCAAACAGCAGCACCTGTTTGCCATCCAGCACGCGCGTATCAACGTGCGGCACTGACATAGGCGGTGCGCCGACGCTGGCTTTGCCGTAGACCTTGGCCATATGCTGCGCGACCACATCCGGATTTTCAGTGACAAGGAAAGAGCCGCCTACCGGGAAGCCGGCGTAACCTTTGACCTCAGGAATGCCTGACTTCTGCAGCAGCGGCAGCGCCGCACCGCCGGCACCGATAAACAGCTGGCGGGTAATCAGGGTGCGCTGTTCACTGGTATCCAGGTTCATCAGCGTAACCTGCCAGCGGCCATCGTTCAGGCGCACCAGGTCACGCACTTCCTGCCGCATACGCAGGCGGAAATGCGTTTTTTTCTCCAGGGCGGCGATCAGCTGACGCGTCACTTCACCAAAGTTGACGTCTGTACCCATATCGGTCCAGGTGGCGGCTACCTTCTGCTGCGGATCGCGTCCTTTCATCACCAGCGGGATCCACTGCGCAATCTGATCGCGATCTTCGGAATAGTGCATACCGCGGAACAGCGTGCTCTTCTGCAGCGCCTGGAAACGCTTGCGCAGGAAGTCGACGTTAGCGTCACCCCAGACAAAACTCATGTGTGGCGTGGTATGGATAAAGCTTTTGGGATCCTGCAGGTTGCCTTTCTGCACATGATGCGCCCAGAACTGACGCGACATCTGGAAAGATTCGTTGATGGCTACTGCTTTAGCGATATCGATCGAACCATCCGCCTTTTGCGGCGTGTAGTTAAGCTCCGCCAGCGCGGCGTGACCGGTACCGGCATTATTCCAGCCG
This sequence comes from Pantoea sp. PSNIH1, assembly GCF_007680655.1. NCBI lineage: Bacteria > Pseudomonadati > Pseudomonadota > Gammaproteobacteria > Enterobacterales > Erwiniaceae > Pantoea > Pantoea sp. PSNIH1. The sequence continues at coordinate 126,101 of NZ_VEIP01000008.1, read as the reverse complement.
TTAGAGGATTCCACTGCGACGTCATTCAGACGCTCAACCATTTCAATGGACCAGTCTGGCTCCAGCTCCTGCAGCCAGGTGCCGAGCGTAGCGCTCATGACGCCTGCGCCAATCAGCAGGACATCAACTTCTTTCCGTTCCTGACGTTTTGCACCATCCATTGCAGCGCTGCTCAGCGCCAGGTTTACCGCAGTGTTGCTCATGAGGCGACATCTCCTCTTCTGTTGACCTGAAGCTCAACAGGTTGGCAGGCAAAATAGCCGCGCGGCTTACGCGCGCTGCGCTATCTCAAAGGGTTAAGACTCAGGTTAAGCCAATGGGGCGATAACGGTTAACTACACGTTATGCATATGCTTCTGAATATAACATTCTCGTATTGGAATTAAACGTTTGTTTATTTTTTAAATGCCGAAATGATTCAGCATAAGAATTAATCAGCCTGAGCGGCAGCTTATAAGATATTTTTATCCGCTAATCAGCAGGTTATGCAGATATCAATGTTATGTAATTGTGACGAGGTCGCAGAGGTTGAAAGTTGAACAGTGACAGGTATCACAAAATAACATTCTGAATAATAAGAAATATTTATGGTGAGCTGGAAACGGGGATTTTTTGTTGCGTGATATGTCGCCCGTTTGTGTAAAAATAGTGTTACATTTCTGTGATTCTGATTTTAACGGGCGAAGCGTTTGAGAGAAGGGTCAGCGCATCTGAAACCAGCGACGCCAGATAAAACGGATAACAAAAAACTCCAGCGTGCCAAGCAGCAAAAACCACAGGCAAAATACCAGCGTATAGAGCTGGTTGAGATCCTGGAGGTGTAAGCTCTGCTGCAGTCGCTGCGCCCATATCAGACCAAAAGAGGGGGCGGGCAGCAGAAGCGCCGAAAGAAAGCCCAGCAGCAGGATCCCGCCTGGAATAATCAGTGTTTCGAAAGGGTTTTTCATCGCTCTTTTCCTGTCAATATTGCGCGTGCATTAGCGCATAAAAGGGACGGGCAGTGCAATCTGTGAATCAGATGACGCCAGGAAATTTCTGCGATTCCATCAACTTAGCGTTAAAAATAGCGGCAGTTAAGAGTTATAGCCTTTGCTATACTTAAACCCCTGATTTTGTTGTCTTTTTTTTGGGGTATTTGCATGCTAGACTGCGCGCACTTTTTTATGACTGACTTATTAATACGAACAAAGCAGAGGATTTACGCATTTGTTCGCTAACTGGCTAAAAACCCATGACATTCATCGCAACCCTGATCCTGGCTTTTGGCATGTCAATGGACGCCTTTGCCGCTGCACTGGGTAAAGGTGCGTCGTTGCACCGTCCGGGAATAAAAGAAGCCTTACGCACTGGCCTGATTTTTGGTGCCATCGAAATGCTGACGCCGCTGATCGGCTGGGCAATCGGCCTGGCGGCCAGTCACTACATCATGGCGTGGGATCACTGGGTGGCCTTTGGTCTGCTTAGCGTACTGGGCGGCCGTATGATTATGGAAGGTTTCCGCCAGACAGCAGATGAGCCCTGCGAAGCGCCGCAGCAGCACGGCTTTATGGTGCTGGCGCTGACGGCGGTTGCCACCAGCCTTGATGCGCTGGCCGTCGGCGTCGGTCTCGCTTTCCTGCAGGTTAATATCCTGTTCACCGCGCTGACCATTGGTGCTGCAACCACGCTGATGGCGACAACCGGTGTGCTGGTGGGACGCTTTATCGGCCCGGTGCTGGGCAAGTGGGCAGAAGTGCTGGGAGGTGTGGTCCTGATCTGTATCGGCAGCACGATTCTGATCGAGCATCTGGGATTGATGAGCTGAACGTTAATTTTGTGATCTGGCTCAAATAAAATTGCATGAAAAACGCGCTGCCGCTATAATTTGCGCGTAATTTTTCAACAATATTTGAGTCAGGTGTTTCATGAAAGCTTTTTTCCGTTATGTGTTTCGCGCCTATGTCGCAACCTTTAAACACGTACCGCCGGGCGCGCTTTCTTAAGCGTCCAGAGTTACCCTCGATAATCGCCTTCAGGGATCGAAGGATGATTATCACCTCTCATCTTTGTCCTTTCCCGCACGCAGACTGACACAAACCTTCACCACTTTCTTTGCAGGTCATACCGCATTTCTGGCTGGCTTTTGATACGCTGCGCGCCATTTCTTATTATAACGAGGCGGTTATGCAGCTTTGCAGTTTTTATCTGATTGATTGTGCACGCAAAAGCTATGGCATCGTGCAGAAAGAGGGTGTGGTCGATCTGGGGCTGCGCTTCGGTGACGTCTGTCCCGACCTGAAAACCCTGCTGGCGCGCGGTGGTATCAGCGATCTGGCCGCATTTGAGCATCTGCCAGCGGATCATGCGTTTAGTGCCATTCGTTTTCTGCCGGTCATTGAGCAGCCGGGAAAAGTTTTCTGCGTCGGCATGAACTATGCCGATAAACGTAAAGAGTTTGCGGAAACGCTGGAAGCGCCCACGCTGTTTGTCCGTTTCGCTGACTCACTGGCGGCGCACGAACAGCCGCTGCTGAAGCCTGCGACTACCGCAGAATTTGACTACGAGGGCGAGCTGGCTGTGATTATCGGCAAAGCCGCCTCGCAGGTGTCGGCAAGCGACGCGCTGGCGTATGTGGCGGGCTATAGCTGCTTTATGGATGCCACTGTCCGCGATATGCAGTTTACCTGGTTTACCGCCGGAAAAAACTGGCAGCAGACCGGCGGCTTTGGCCCGTGGATGACCACGGCTGATGAGATCCCCGATCCGCAGCAGCTGGCGATCAAAACCTGGCTTAACCAGCGCGAAGTGCAGAACGACACCACGGCCAGTATGGTGCATCCGGTGGCGAAAATTATTGAGTATATCTCTGCGTTTAGCCCGCTCTCGCCGGGAGACGTTATTATTACCGGATCGCCCGGCGGCGTCGGCAAAAAGCGTACGCCACCGCTGTTTATGTTCCCGGGTGATGAGATTGAAGTGGAGATTGAAAAAATCGGTCGTCTGCGTCACCGGGTGGTCTGACCGTAACCCGGCGCTGCTGCCGGCAGGGTGATCGTTTACCGGCGATAGCGTATTATCTCAGCACGGGTGATGGCGTACCACCCGATCCAACCGCCGCTGTTTTCAGATGGCTGATGACGCCTGACTATACGCTTATCCCTGCGCGGAGAGGGCGGCGGGTCAGGCGTTTTTCGTTTCCTGCTGCCGTTACGCGCGCTTCATTCCGGAGATCAAATTATGCTGAAGTCGCTGTGTGCCGTAATCGTCGGCGGAGCTGCTGGCTGCACCCTGCGCTGGCTTATCTCGCTACGTTTTAACGCGCTGTTTCCTGATTTGCCGCCAGGCACGCTGATCGTCAACCTGGTGGGCGGTTTCATTATTGGCGCCGCTCTGGCGTGGTTTATGCGTTACCCACAGCTCGATCCGGCATGGAAACTGCTGATCGTCACCGGTCTGTGTGGCGGACTGACCACGTTTTCTACCTTCTCAGCAGAAATTGTCAGCCTGCTACAATCAGGTAAATACCTGTGGGCAATGTCGAGCGTGATGGTGCATGTCGTGGGTTCGCTGCTGATGACCTTTGCGGGCTTTGCAGTGGTTAACCTGCTCGGCTGAGCGCCCGCCAGCGGCCCGTCAGGGAGGATTCTGTTCAGACGCAAAGGAGCGTAACCATGCCGGGCAATCCACTTTTTCTTAATCTGGTCCTGCTGCAGGGCGAGCCTGCAGCAAAGCTGCGCGCGGCGCAGGATGCAGGGTTTGATCAGGCTGAAATCTGGCGCGAGGATGTAGAAAAGATGGAGACGGCGCACTTAGCGCACTCCGCGATCCGTTTCACTAATCTGCAGGTGCTGCGCGATTTTACCGGCGCGCCGGACAGCGAGCGCCAGCAAAAGCGTGAGGAGCTGCAGCAGTTTATCCGGCTGGCGCGTGCGATTGGCTGCGACACCATCCAGGCGCCTGCCACCACGCGACAGGATTGCATCCCGGAACGCATTGATGACGATCTGCGCTGGCTGGCGGCGGAAGCGGCGCGCCATGAGATGCGCATCATGTATGAGCCTATGGCGTGGAGTAGCGTGGACAATACGCTGCCGCTTGCCTGGCAGCGCCTGCAGCGTCTTGATCTGCCTAATGTTGGCCTGGTGGTGGATCTGTTTCATATCTGCGCGCTGGGTGGTGACGCGTCGCACCTTGAGGGCATCCCGGCCAGCCGTATCTATGAAGTCCAGCTGTGCGATATGGCTGAACAGCCGCCGCAGAATAATCAGGCGCTGAGCGACTATGCGCGTCACCAGCGGCTGCTGCCGGGCGACGGCATTATTGATGTGGCCAGCTTTGTCAGTCGCCTGCAGCGAGCCGGTTATGCTGGTCCGGTTGGCATTGAAGTATTCAATGACCAGCTGAAAGCGCAGCCGGCGGCAGAGAGCGCACGGCGCGCCTGGCAGGCGCTGAATCGCTGCTGGCGCTAATCCTGCAGGCACTGCGCAATATAGGTTACCGCCTCTCTTGCGCCCTGCGGCGAGATGGTGTGGCCGGTGGTGGCTTCGAAAGCGGCCGTTACGTTAACGCCTGCCGCCTGTAACCGGCTGACGGCGGACGCTGTTTCGCTGAAGGGGATCACCTCATCCGCTTTGCCGTGGATCAGCAGCGCGGAAGCGCAGGGCTGCGGGGTTAGCGGTTCGTCGAATGCCAGCCGGCCGGAAAATGCCACCACGCCGGCCAGCGGGTAGCGTCCTGAAGCCAGTGCATCCAGCGCCATGATCGATCCCTGCGAGAAGCCGACCAGAATAACGTTTTCCCAGGCATCCGGCATGCCGTGCTGCGCCATCAGGCGCTGCAGCGTATCATCAAATGCATCGCGCGCCGCACGCACGCGCGCCGGACGATTCTCCGGCGTAACGCCGGTCAGGCTGAACCACTGATAGCCCATCGCATGCTCAAATGGCCAGGGCGCGTCGGGGGAAGCAAACGCCACGTCGGGCAGCAGCCCGCTCCAGTGCTCCCCGAGCACCGCCAGATCGTCACCGCTGCTGCCAACGCCATGCAGAAAAATAACCAGTGCTTTTGCCATGCCTGCTCCTTAAAAACCGTACGCTGCCATATCCGGCCCGGCGGGCACGATGCCGTTGGGATTCAGAGCGTTAATCGAATAGTAGCCCTGTTTGATATGGTCCATGTTCACCGTCTGTCGTATGCCCGAGACCGCCAGAACGCTTTTCAGATAGCGATCCAGCAGCGGATAGTCGCACAGACGACGCAGGTTGCATTTGAACAGGCCATAGTAGGCGGCGTCAAAACGAATCAGCGTGACAAACAGCCGGATGTCGGTTTCAGTCAGGCGTTCGCCCAGCACAAAGGTACGGCCATCTTTCAGCAGCGCTTCCAGCTCGTCCAGCTGCGCAAAAACGTCGCTGAAAGCCTGCTGATAACTTACCTGGGTAGTGGCAAAGCCGGTACGATAAACGCCATTATTTAACCGGGTGTAGATCGTTTCATTCAGCGCATCGATCTCCGTGCGCAGATCGGCAGGATAGAGATCCAGGCGATCGTCAGCCAGATCGCCAAAGCCGCTGTTCAGCATGCGCAGAATATCGGCCGACTCGTTATTGACGATAGTCTGCGTCTTTTTATCCCACAGCACCGGGACGGTGGCGCGTCCGGTAAAAGCGGCATCGGCGCGGGTATAGAGTTCATGCAGATACTCAGCCTGGTTCAGCGTGTCGCGCTGCGCCCCCGGATAATCGCCAAAGCGCCAGCCGGCGCTGCCCAGCTGCGGTTCAACCACGGAAACAGTAATCACCTGTTCCAGACCTTTCAGGCTGCGCGCAATCAGCGTACGCGATGCCCACGGGCAGATCAGCGCCACGTAGAGATGGTAGCGATCCGGCTCTGCGGCAAATTCGGTTGTGCCATCAGCACTGATCCAGTGACGAAACTGCGAGGTCTGTCGTACAAATCCACCCTGCCGATCGGTGGCCTGTACCGGATGCCAGGCTTCACTCCATTTGCCATTCACTAACATAACGCTGCTCCTGTGTAATCAGGGCGCAGAGAGTAGCGCGCCGCAGGCCTGGTGATAATCCAGGCAAAACGGCTTTCATTCTTTCCGAAATGGAAGTAATCAGGCGGGCGGCTGATGGAGGAAGTGGCTGGCCAGAAAGTCGATCAGCAGCCGGGTTTTTTGCGCCAGAAAACGGGCAGAGGGGTAAAGTGCAAACAGCCCCATGGGCGGCGGCGCAAACTCCGCCAGCAGCGTAACAATCTCCTGACGCTGCAGAGCGGGCGTGGCGATAAAGCCGGGCAGGCGGGCGATACCGAGCCCGGCGACGGCGGCGTGCAGGCACGCTTCGGTGTTGGAAAAACAGAGGCGGCCGCGGATCGGTACCGTGGCGCTGTCGCCTGCAGCCGTGACAAAAGGCCAGTTCCACGGATCGCGAAAGTTGGTATCACTGATGCACTGGTGTCGGGCGAGATCGCGCCAGTGCTGTGGCGTGCCATGCTGGAGCAGGTAGGCCGGCGATGCGGCAATATACACCGGCACGTCGCCCAGTCGCCGGGCGATCAGGCTGCTGTCATCGAGGCGGCCGATGCGCACCGCCAGATCGAACCCTTCATCCACGATATTGACAGCGCGATCGGAAAAGCTGACGTCCAGCTCGATTAGCGGATAGTGACGGGCAAACGCGACCAGCACCGGTGCCAGTACCGCCGTTCCAAAGGTGCCAGGCGCGCTGATACGCAGCCGGCCAGAGGGCAGGCTGGCATTTTCGCGCATAGCGTCATCCAGCGCATCAAACGCATCCAGCAGCGTTTTAATGCGTTCATAGTAAGCGCGGCCCGCATCGGTCGGAGAGAGCGCCCGCGTGGTACGTTTGAGCAGCTGAACGCCCAGCAGCTGCTCAAGCCGCGACACCAGCTTTGACGCCTGCCCGCTGCTGGCGCCAAGGCGCATCGCCGCAGCGGCAAAGCTGCCCGTCTCCAGTACAGCGACAAACATCCGGTCACAATCAAGTCGATCCATCTTCTCTCCAGGCAGGCCAAAGCCAGAGTATACGCATCAACCGGCGCCCCCGGGCGGGAATTCCGTCGCAGGGAGCGCATTAATGCGTCCCTGGCCGCAGCCCGCACCGCGCCGGCGTCATCGCGTTTCGCACGCGGATTAACCCGGGCGCCATAAATGGCGTCATCACGTTTCGCCCGCGCATTAACCCAGGGCGCCATTAATGGCGCCCCTACGGGGCATCGCAGGGGGCGCATTAATGCGCCCCTGGCCGCATCGCGCACCGCGCCTGACCATAAATGGCATCATCACGTTCCGCCCGCGCATCAACTCAGGCGCCATAAATGGCATCATCACGTTCCGCCCGCGCATCAACTCAGGCGCCATGAATGGCGTCATCACGTCCCGCACGCGTACCAACCCCGGGCGCCATTAATGGCGCCCCTACGGGGTATTGTAGGGAGCGCATTAATGCGTCCCTGGCCGCAGCCCGCACCGCGCCGGCGTCATCGCGTTTCGCACGCGGATTAACCCCGGGCGCCATGAATGGCGTCATCACGTTCCGCCCGCGCATTAACCCAGGGCGCCATTAATGGCGCCCCTACGGGGCATCGCAGGGGGCGCATTAATGCGCCCCTGCCCGCATCGCGCACTGCGCCGGCGTCATCGCGTTTCGCACGCGCATTAACCCCGGGCGCCATGAATGGCGTCATTACGTTCCGCCCGCGCATTAACCCATGGCGCCATTAATGGCGCCCCTGCGGGGGCATCGCAGGGGGTGCATTAATGCGCCCCTGGCCGCAGCTCGCACCGCCCCTGCATTGCATCATGGCGGGAAAGGGCGCCGTAACGTATCGTATACGCATTCATCCGGGCGTCATAAAGGGCGCCCCTGGCCGGGAGAGCTGCATGTCACTGCATTTTCTATCATCACTGACGGATATCGCGGCTGCTGAATGGGACGCGCTGCTGCCTGACGATCAGCCCTTTTTACGCCACGCCTTTCTGACCACCCTTGAGGAGAGCGGCAGCGTGCGCGCTGAAACGGGCTGGCAGCCGGCACACCTGCTCTGGCGGGAGCAGGGCAAAACCGTCGCTGCGCTACCGGGCTATGTTAAATCCCACTCGCGCGGAGAATATGTCTTCGATCAGGCCTGGGCCGAGGCGTGCCAGCGCGCGGGGATCCGCTACTACCCCAAATGGCTCGGTGCCGTTCCGTTCAGTCCGGTAACGGGGCAGCGTCTGCTGGGCGAAGCGTCCGCCATCACTCAGCTGCTGACCGCGCTGCCGGACGCGCTGCTGGCGCGACAGATAAGCGGGGCGCATATCAACTTCACCACGCCGCCCGCCAATGCCCTGATCGCAGAGCAGTCCGACTGGCTGATGCGCCTCGGCCTGCAGTATCACTGGCACAACCGTCACTACCGCGACTTTGCCGACTTCCTTGATACGCTGATGTCGCGTAAACGCAAGCAGCTGCGCAAAGAGCGGGAGCTGGTGCAGCAGAGCGGCTTTGTCTTTAGCTGGTATCGCGGTGATGAACTGCGGGAGGATCAGTGGGATTTTGTCTACACCTGCTACGTCAGCACCTATGCGGTACGCGGCCAGCGTCCTTATCTGACGCGCGCGTTTTTCAGTCTGCTGGCAGAGCGTATGCCGCAGGCGATTCGCGTGGTTATCGCCACGCTGGATGAGCGGCCTGCCGCGATGGCCTTTTACCTGTGCGACAGCACCACGCTTTATGGCCGCTACTGGGGCTGTCTGGCAGAGTTTGACCGCCTGCATTTTGAAACCTGTTTCTATCAGGGCATGGAGTTTGCTATCGCAGAAGGGCTGCAGCGCTTTGATGCGGGAGCGCAGGGTGAGCACAAACTGGTGCGCGGTTTTGAGCCGGTGATAACGCACTCGTGGCACTATCTGGCGCATCCGGGACTGCGCGCGGCGGTGGAGGATTTTCTGCAGCAGGAACGGGCAGGGGTGCACGACTGGGCCGATGAGGCGCGTGCAGCCCTGCCGTTTCGGCGCGGCGATTAATCGGTGCCGACAAAACCGCCGGTCTGATGCTGCCACAGGCGGGCATAGAGACCGTTCTGCGCCAGCAGCTCGTGATGATTGCCCATCTCCACGATCTCCCCCTGCTCCAGCACCACCAGCCGGTCCATCTTCGCGATGGTCGACAGACGATGGGCGATAGCGATCACCGTTTTGCCCTGCATCAGGCTCTCCAGGCTCTCCTGAATGGCCGCTTCCACTTCAGAGTCCAGCGCCGAGGTGGCTTCATCCATAATCAGAACCGGCGCATCTTTGAGCAGCACGCGGGCGATAGCGATACGCTGTCGCTGACCGCCGGAGAGCTTGACGCCGCGCTCGCCGACGTGCGCCTCCAGCCCGGTGCGCCCCTGAGAATCAGAGAGCAGCGGAATAAACTCATCGGCACGCGCCTGCGTGATGGCCGCCTGCAGCTCCGCTTCCGTGGCGTCGGGACGACCATAGAGCAGATTGTCGCGGATGGAACGGTGCAGCAGTGAGGTATCCTGCGTGATCATACCAATCTGCCCGCGCAGGCTCGCCTGAGTCACATCCGCAATGTTTTGATCGTCAATCGCAATGCGGCCGCCGTTGAGGTCATACAGGCGCAGCAGCAGATTCACCAGCGTGGATTTACCGGCACCGGAAGGGCCAATCAGGCCGATTTTTTCACCCGGTTTAATCGTCAGATTCAGCCGGTTAATCACCTGACGGTGAGTGCCATAATCAAAGCGCACATCTTCAAAGCGGATCTGGCCGCGCGTCACCCGCAGCGGTGGCGCCGCCGGCGCATCCTGGACGCTGAGCGGCTGCGCAATAGTACCCAGCCCATCCTGCACCATGCCGATATTTTCAAAAATACCGTTCACCACCCACATGATCCAGCCTGACATATTCACCAGCCGGATCACCAGCCCGGTCGCCAGTGCAATGGCGCCGACGCTGATCAGCGACTGGCTCCAGAGCCACAGCGCCAGCCCGGAGGTGCTGACAATCAGCAGGCCATTGAGCGCAGAGAGCGTGATGTCCATGCTGGTCACCATGCGGCTGGCGTGGCGGGTTTTGTCGGTCTGGTCCTGAATCGCCTCGCGCGCGTAGCGCTTCTCCAGATCGGTATGCGCAAACAGCTTGATGGTGGCAATGTTTGTGTAACCATCCACAATGGTGCCCATCAGGCGTGATCGCGCCTCTGAAGAGACCACCGACCGCTGCTTCACGCGCGGGACAAAAAAGCGCAGTGACAGGCTGTAAGCGATCAGCCAGATTACCAGCGGGATCATCAGCCGCCAGTCCGCTTCTGCAAACAGCACCAGCGAGGTACCGGCGTAAATCACCACATGCCAGATGGCGTCCACCAGCTGTACCGCTGAATCGCGCAGCGCGTTGCCGGTCTGCATGATGCGCTGGGCGATGCGGCCGGCAAAATCATTCTGAAAGAAGTTCAGGCTCTGGCGCAGTACATAGTTATGATGCTGCCAGCGGATCATGCTGGTCATGCCGGGGTTGATGCTCTGGTGAACCAGCAGGTCGTGCAGGGCGATCACCACCGGCCGCAGGATCAGCGCCACCGCCGCCATCCAGAGCAGAGTCGGCCAGTGTTCACTGAAGAGCGTCGCCGGCGTGGCATGGCTGACGAGGTCGATAATGCGGCTGAGATAGCTGAACAGCGCCACTTCAATCAGCGCCTGCGCCAGGCCCACTACCAGCAGCGCGGCGAAACCTGGCCATACCTGACGCAGATAGTAGCGATAGAACGCGCCGAGGGTGGCGGGGGGAGAATCCGTTGGTGCATCCTGAAAAATATTGATAAAACGTTCAAAACGGCGAAACAACATAGGGTCACTCTTTCCGGAAGGTCAGAGTTAACAGCTTAGTGCAATCAGACGGAGATCACGGATATGGAGATAAAGATTCGCGGCCGCGAACCGCGCGACGCCGCGGCTTACCAGCGTCTCTACAGTCAGCCAGAGGTATATCGCTGGACCACGCAGCTGCCCTTTCCCAGCGTGGCCACGTGGGAGAAAAAATTTGAGCGCATGGACGCTGAAGGCTATATCGCGTTTGTCGCTGAGCTGGAGGGGCAGCTGGTGGGCGAACTGACGCTGTTTACCGAACAGCGGCTGCGCACCCGCCACAGCCTGAGCTTTGGCATCAGCGTTGATCCGGCGTTTGCCGGACGCGGCATCGGTGAGCAGCTAATCCGCACCGGGCTCGACTACGCCTTTAACTGGATGGGGATTATCCGCGTGGAGCTGGAAGCGTTTCATGACAACGCGCGCGCGCTGCGCCTCTATACGCGTCTGGGCTTTGAGCATGAGGGCGTAAAGCGCAAAGCGTGCCTGCGCGATGGCGACTATCACGATATTGTGGTGATGGCGAAACTGCGCGACCCTCAGTGACGCTGCGCGTGCCTTCTGAAGCGCACGAAAAGAAGAGCTGACAGCAGAGCCGCCGCACCGTGCGGCTCTGCTGCGTTCTCAGGCGGGGCTACTGGCTCTTTTTAACGTAGTTCTGCATATTCTCTTTGGTGACCAGCTCAAACGGGATCCAGACGTGAGAAGCGACTTTTTCACCGGCAATCAGCTTTTGCGCGACCTCAACGGACGTTTTGCCCTGGCCGATGGCGTCCTGAAATACGGTGACCTGAATTTTATCCTGCGCCAGCGCCTGCAGACCATCCGGCGTGGCGTCAATGCCGCCAATCAGCAGCTTTTTGTTGCTTTTTGCCAGCGCCATGGCTGCGCCAATCGCCATCTCATCGTTGTTCGCCGCGACAATATCAATCGCCTCGCCGTTGCCAAGCCAGTTAAGCATTAAATCCATGCCTTCGTTGCGCGCATAGTTAGCCGGCTGTTTCTGCACCACTTTCATGCCGGGATATTTTGCTACCACCTGCTCCACATCTTTCGTGCGCTGCAGGGCACCGGCATCAGTGAGATTGCCGATCATAATCGCCACATTGCCTTTGTAATCAGCTATTTTAGCCAGCGCTTCCATCTGCAGCGTGCCCGACTCACGCTCATCCGAGCCCACGAACACCACTCCCGGCGGCAGCGTTTTATCGCCCGGCGTACGGTTCACATACACCAGCGGAATTTTTGCCTGCTGTGCCAGACGGGTCAGCTGCGGCGTGCTGGCCGAGTCCACCGGATCGACAATGATGGCATCCACGCCCGCGCCGATAAAACTCTGTACCTGATCGGTCTGACGGCCGACATCGCCGCGTGCATCTTCAAACTGCACCGCCAGCCCGCGCGCTTTCGCCTCTTTATCGATCGACTGGCGGATGATGGTTAAAAAGTTCTGATCAAAGTAGGCCATCGACACGCCGATTTTATCCGCCAGCGACGACGCAGAAGCCGAAAGCAATCCCACCAGCAGCACCGCTTTTACTGTTTTCATTGCGTACTCCAGAGCATGAGAGAAGAGAGGGTGGAACAAATGTTTCAGTAAAATTAAAAATGACCTTTTGCAACCATTTGAGACTACGATCGGCGCGCAAGCCTGACAATCTGCCGGTGCGCGTTTTGCTGCCGGGAGCACAGATCGGCTCCCACATAGCCAGCGCCAGCCGCCTTTTCTTTCGCCTGGCGCACACTCTGCGGCGGTCACCGGAGAAAGATCGACAATCTGTGCGGCACAGCACGCGGCATTGTGCCAAACGCTGAAAGCGGGACCGTTTTTAACCTGCCGATCCCTGCAACCGCACAATGACCGCGCACCAGCCCGCTTTCTATAGTTGCTGAACAGTAAAGATTGCGCGGTATTGCTGATCCCTGTCGCATCGCGACAGGACGCTTCCCCTTTCAAGGAACTGAGCCTATGTTGCAACGTCAAACCCGCAGTGAAACCAGCCGTGTGCGCCTCTGGATCCTGTGTCTGATCCTGTTTCTGTCGGTGGTGGCCTATGCTGACCGTTCGATCCTGTCGATCTCCGGTTCCGCAATCAAAGAGGAGTTTGGTCTTTCAGCGATCCAGCTTGGCCTGATCCTCTCCGCCTTCAGCTGGGCTTACGTGATTGGTCAGATCCCCGGCGGCCTGCTGCTCGACCGCTTTGGCACCAAAAAAGTCTACGGCGCGACGCTGGTGCTCTGGTCGGTCTCCACGCTGCTGATGGGCTTTGTCGGTGAGTTCTCCGCCGGCGTAACCATGACGCTGACGCTGATGTTTGCGCTGCGTTTTGCGCTGGGGCTGATAGAAGCGCCGAGCTTTCCCGCCAACGCCCGCGCGGTCATTATGTGGTTTCCCGGAGCCGAACGCGGCCGCGCCTCATCGCTGTTTGCCTCGGCGCAATATTTTGCCGTCGCCATTTTTTCGCCCATCTCAGGCTGGCTGGTCATGCGGTTTGGCTGGGAGTGGCCGTTCTTCGTGCTGGGCACCATCGGCATTCTGGCCGTGTTTGGCTGGATGGCGTGGATGCACACGCCGCGTCAGCATCCGCGCGTGACAAAAAGCGAGCTGGAGTACATTGAGCAGGGCGGTGCGCTGGTGGATATTGATGCCGCAGAGACGCTGAAAGCCCGTCCTCCGGTCGATAAACGCATGTTTAAACTGCTGCTCAGCAGCCGCATGCTGTGGTGCGCCTATCTGGGGCAGTACTGCACGATTGCACTCAGCTACTTCTTCATTACCTGGTTCCCTATCTATCTGGTTCAGGCGCGCGGCATGAATATCATGGATGCCGGTTTTGCCACCATTGCGCCGGCGCTGTTTGGATTTCTTGGCGGCATCAGCGGCGGTTTCCTCTCTGACAGGCTGCTGGCGCGCGGCTGGAGCCTCTCCTGGGCGCGCAAGGGGCCGTTTATCGCCGGTATGGTGATGGCGGCTTCGCTGACGCTGGCCGCGGTGATCCCGAGCAACGCCGGTATTATCGCTATCATGTCTTTCGCGTTCTTCGGCAAGGGCGTGGCGGCGGGGGCGGGCACCTGGACCATTGTCAGCGATACCGCGCCAAAAGAGGCGGTAGGGCTGGCGGGTGCCATCTTCAACGGTATCGGCAATATGGCTGGCTTCATCACGCCGCTGCTGTTTGGCATTATCGTCGGCCTGACCGGCAGCTACAGCGTCGGCCTGCTGTTTGTTGGCGCGCACTGTATTATCGCGGCCCTGCTGTTTCTGCTGGTGATGGGGCCGATTCAGCGCGCAGAGAGCCAGACGCCTGCGGGCCAGACGCGCACGCCGCGCCGTGAGCAGGGCGAAGGCGCTCTGAGCCGGTAGTCTGTTCACCGCCACCGGTAAAGGGCACCCGCGGGAAAATGTGCGCTTTACCGGCGGGCTCACAGCCGCACAAAACGCCTCTGAAGATTTTTTGATCAGCTGCCGATACCCCTCCTGACCATCCACAGCGAGTCAGGAGAGTACGTGTGATAAAGCTGATTTCCGTGGACGAACTGCAAGAGGGCATGTTTATCCACAAACTTGAGGTCTGGTGGCTGAAAGATCGGCGCATTCGCAACCTTATGCTGATCACTGACCGCCGCCAGATCGCCATGATCCGCAGTGAAGGGATCCGCCAGGTCTGGATCGATCTCGATAAGTCGGTGCCGATCCCGCACAGCCAGCCCGTCAGAGCGCCGGTTGCGGAGAGTGCCTTTTTCCGCGAGCTGGATCAGGCGCAGCAGATTTTCGCCCAGGGCAAGCCGCGCGTGCTGGCGATGTTTAATGAGGCCCGTATGGGGCAGCGCCTCGATCTCAGCTTCACGCTCGATCTGGTTGATCAGATAGCGGGATCGATTGCGCGTGAGCCTTCAGCGCTGCTCAGCGTGGCGCGCCTGAAAAATCACGATGACTACACCTATCTGCACTCCATGGCGGTGTGCGGGCTGATGATCTCGCTCGGGAAGAAACTGGGGCTGGAGGCCGACCGGCTGCGTCGCGCAGGCATGGCTGGCCTGCTGCACGACGTCGGCAAAGCGGCCGTGCCGCTGGCGATCCTCAATAAGCCCGGCAAGCTGAGCGACGATGAGTTCGCGGTCATGCGTGAACACCCGATTGTTGGCGCGCAGATGCTGATGGAGGCGGATGCGGGCTACGATCTGCTGGATGTGGCGCTGCATCATCACGAAAAATTTGACGGCAGCGGCTACCCGCACGGCCTGCGCGGCGAGGAGATCACGCTCTATGCCCGCATGGCCTCCGTCTGTGATGTCTATGACGCGCTCACCTCACATCGTCCCTACCGTAAAGGCTGGACGCCTGCAGAAGCGATGCACAATATGCTGAGCTGGCGCGGCCATTTCGATCCCGCGCTGCTGCACAGTTTTGTACGGTCGATTGGCATCTATCCGGTCGGATCGCTGGTACGTCTGGCGTCGGGACGGGTCGCGCTGGTGGTGCAGGCGGGTGAAAAATCGCTGCTGAAGCCTAAACTGCACGTCTTCTGGTCGCTGCATGCCCGGCGCGAAGTGAAACCGGAAATTGTCGATTTAGGCGACAGCTTCTGTACCGATAGCATTACCGGTGCTGAAGAGGGGGCGCTGTGGCAGAACATCGACCTTAACCGCGTCTGGGCGCTGGAAAGCGCTTAATTTTACGCCATATTTATACTTTCTTTACGCCCGTCCTCCGCCTTTTTATCCCTTCTTTATGCCGCGCCGCGCATGCTTGTCACACTACTGACTACTCCGGAGGTTGCTGTGAGCGTGGGCGTAATAGCGGGCATTGTGCTGCTGATTTTGTTACTGGGCTATCTGGTTTATGCCCTGCTTAATGCGGAGGCATTCTGATGGCGGCGAATGCATTCTTACTGATCGCGCTGTTTCTGCTGGTGCTGATGGCGCTGGCGCAGCCGCTGGGTCGGTTTCTGGCGCGGCTGGTGGCGGATAAACCGCTGCTGCCGCGCACCGAGCACCTGCTGTGGCAGCTGACGGGCAGCGGCACAGCGGCGATGCGCTGGCAGCACTATCTGCTGGCGCTGCTGCTGTTTAACGCCGTGGGCTTCGTGGTGCTGCTGGCGATACTGATGCTGCAGGGGGCGCTGCCGCTTAATCCGCAGCAGATGCCGGGCCTGAGCTGGGATCTGGCGTTTAACACTGCGGTAAGCTTTGTCACCAATACCAACTGGCAGGCGTATGGCGGTGAGAGCAGCCTGAGCTACTTCAGCCAGATGGCGGGGCTGACGGTACAAAACTTTCTCTCTGCGGCAACCGGTATCGCCGTAGCGTTTGCCCTGATGCGCGGGTTTGCTAACCGCTCGCTGGCGACGCTCGGCAACGCCTGGCGTGACCTGACGCGCATCACGCTCTACGTCCTGCTGCCGCTCAGCCTGGTGATTGCGCTGTTTTATGTCAGCCAGGGCACCATCCAGAGCTTTGCGGCGTATCATACCCTCACCACGCTGGAGGGCGCACAGCAGACGCTGCCGCTCGGTCCGGTAGCCTCACAGGAAGCCATCAAGATGCTCGGCACCAACGGCGGTGGGTTCTTTAACGCGAACTCTGCCCACCCGTTTGAGAATCCGACCGCCCTGACCAACTTTGTTCAGATGCTGAGCATTTTCCTGATCCCGGCGTCGCTCTGCTTTACGTTCGGGCAGCACCTAAACGATCGCCGGCAGGGCCATATGCTGCTGTGGAGCATGAGTATTCTGTTTGTCCTCGCGGCCTCGGCGGTGATGTGGGCAGAGGTACGGGGCAACCCGCATTTCCTGGCGCTGGGCGCTGACAGCGCGCTCAACATGGAGGGCAAAGAGACGCGCTTCGGCATACTCAACTCGGGCCTGTTCGCGGTAATTACCACGGCAGCCTCCTGCGGCGCGGTTAATGCAATGCATGACTCCTTTACCGCGCTGGGCGGTATGGTGCCGATGTGGCTGATGCAGCTGGGCGAAGTGGTATTCGGCGGCGTGGGCGCAGGGCTGTACGGCATGCTGCTGTTCGTTCTGCTGGCGGTGTTTATCGCCGGGCTGATGATCGGGCGCACGCCGGAGTATCGCGGTAAAAAAATCGACGTGTGGGAGATGAAAATGACCGCGCTGGCGATTCTGGTCACGCCCGCGCTGGTGCTGCTGGGTACCGCACTGGCGCTGATGACCGATGCCGGTCGCGCGGCGATGGCCAACCCCGGCATTCACGGATTCAGCGAAATACTCTATGCGGTCTCATCTGCGGCAAATAACAACGGCAGCGCTTTTGCCGGACTCAGCGCCAACACGCCGTTCTGGAACCTGCTGCTCGGCGTCTGCATGCTGGCTGGCCGCTTCGGCATCATTGTTCCGGTCATGGCGATTGCCGGATCGCTGGCGGCGAAAAACGTTCAGCCCGCGGGTAACGGTACGCTGCCGACGCACGGCCCGCTGTTTATCGGCCTGCTCACAGGCACCGTGCTGCTGGTGGGTGCGCTGACCTTTATTCCCGCGCTGGCGCTTGGGCCGGTCGCGGAACATCTGCAACTGATTCAGGAATAACGCAATCATGAGTCGTCAACAACTGGCGCTGTTTGATGCGCAGCTGACCCGCACCGCGCTGCTGGATGCGGTAAAAAAACTCGATCCGCGCGTGCAGTTTCGGAACCCGGTGATGTTTCTGGTATGGCTGGGCAGCGTGCTGACGTCGCTGCTGGCCGGCGGCATGCTGGCGGGCTGGCTGAGCGGCAGCGCCGGCTTTACCGGCGCCATTGCCTTCTGGCTCTGGATAACCGTGCTGTTCGCCAGCTTTGCAGAAGCGCTGGCGGAAGGGCGCAGCAAGGCGCAGGCCAACAGCCTGAAAGGCATTAAGAAAACCAGCGAGGCGAAGAAGCTTGCGGCAGCGCACTATGGTGCTGCATGGCAGCCAGTCTCTGCGGATACGCTGCGCAAAGGTGACGTGGTCCTGGTTGAGGCGGGCGATGTGATCCCGTGCGACGGCGATGTACTGGAGGGCGGCGCGTCGGTAGATGAGAGCGCCATTACCGGCGAATCAGCGCCGGTGATACGCGAGTCCGGCGGTGATTTTGCTTCCGTTACCGGCGGCACGCGCATTCTGTCTGACTGGCTGGTGATCCGGTGCAGCGTCAATCCGGGCGAAACCTTTCTCGATCGGATGATCGCCATGGTGGAGGGCGCAAAACGTCGTAAAACCCCGAATGAGGTCGCGCTGACCATTCTGCTGGTTTCACTGACCATCGTATTTCTGCTGGTGACCGCCACGCTGTGGCCATTTTCCGCGTACGGCGGTACACCGGTCAGCGTCACGGTACTGGTGGCGCTGCTGGTCTGTCTTATTCCCACCACGATTGGTGGCCTGCTGTCGGCCATTGGCGTGGCGGGCATGAGCCGCATGCTGGGGGCAAACGTGATCGCCACCAGCGGACGCGCGGTGGAGGCGGCAGGGGACGTTGACGTGCTGCTGCTGGATAAAACCGGCACCATCACGCTCGGTAATCGCCAGGCGACGCAGTTTCTGCCCGCGCCAGGCGTCAGCGAAGAGCAGCTGGCGGATGCGGCACAGCTCGCCTCTCTGGCAGATGAAACGCCGGAAGGACGCAGCATTGTGGTGCTGGCGAAGCAGCGGTTTAACCTGCGCGAACGCGATCTCAGCGCAATGGGCGCCAGCTTTATCCCTTTTTCCGCTCAGACCCGCATGAGCGGCGTGAACGTGCAGGATCGGCTGATCCGTAAAGGCGCCGTGGACGCCGTGCGCCGCTATATCGACGCCGGCAATGGACGCTTTCCGGCGGAGGTCAACGCCCGGGTTGAGGAGGTCGCGCGCGCGGGCGGCACGCCGCTGGTGGTAGCCGAAGGCGCGCAGGTTCTGGGCGTGGTGGCGTTGAAAGACATTGTCAAAGGCGGCATCAAAGAGCGTTTTGCTGAACTGCGCCGGATGGGCATTAAAACCGTGATGATCACCGGCGACAACCCGCTGACCGCAGCGGCTATCGCCGCAGAGGCGGGCGTGGATGACTTTCTGTCAGAAGCGACGCCGGAGGCTAAACTGGCGCTGATCCGTCAGTATCAGTCAGAAGGACGGCTGGTCGCGATGACCGGCGACGGCACCAACGATGCGCCTGCGCTGGCGCAGGCGGATGTCGCGGTGGCGATGAACTCCGGCACCCAGGCGGCGAAAGAGGCGGGGAACATGGTCGATCTCGACTCGAATCCGACCAAGCTGCTGGAGGTGGTGCATATCGGTAAGCAGATGCTGATGACGCGGGGGTCGCTGACCACCTTTAGCATCGCCAACGACGTGGCGAAATATTTTGCCATCATTCCGGCGGCGTTTGCCGTGACCTACCCGCAGCTCAGCATGCTCAATATCATGGCGCTGCACTCTCCCGCCTCCGCGATCCTGTCGGCGGTGATCTTCAACGCACTGGTGATTGTGTTTCTTATTCCGCTGGCGCTGAAAGGGGTGAATTACCGGCCGGTGAGCGCGGCAGCGCTGCTGCGACGCAATCTGTGGATTTACGGTGCGGGCGGGCTGGTGGTGCCTTTTATCGGTATTAAAGCGATTGACCTGCTGCTCACGCTGTCAGGCCTGGTGTAAGGAGAAGAGAGATGAGTCAGTTACGTCCGGCTGTTGTATTGTTTATGGTGCTGATGCTGTTTACCGGTGTTCTCTATCCGCTGCTGACCACCGGGCTGGCACAGTGGTGGTTTCCGCAGCAGGCGAGCGGTTCGCTGCTGAGGCAGGCGGGCAGCGTGCGCGGCTCAGCGCTGATTGGGCAGCAGTTCACTCAGCCCGGCTATTTCCAGGGTCGGCCATCGGCCACGGCGGAGCGGCCTTATAACGCGCAGGCTTCCGGTGGCAGCAACCTGGCCGGGAGTAACCCGGCGCTGGACAGCGCCGTCGCCGCGCGCGTGGCCGCGCTGCGGGCGGCGAATCCGCAGGCGCCGTCAGCGGTGCCGGTGGAGCTGGTCACCGCTTCAGGCAGCGGCCTGGATCCGGATATCTCTCCTGAAGCCGCGCTGTGGCAGGCACCGCGCATTGCGGCAGCGCGCAATATGACGCTGAAAGACGTTGAGGCGCTGATTGCGCGTAACACCGGGCGTCCGCTGCTGCCGTTTATCGGCGAAGAGACGGTGAACGTGCTGCGGCTCAATATGGCGCTGGATAATTTGCAGGGATGAGGCACATTCGGTGCGCATAAATGCGCCCCCTACGTTGTAGGGTCGCCATTAATGGCGACCGTTTTGATGCGCGGGCCACGGCTCAATATGGCGCTGGATGATTAGCAGGGATAAGGTGCATCCGGTGCGCATAAATGCGCCCCCTACGTTGTAGGGTCGCCATTAATGGCGACCGTTTCGATGCACGTGCTGCGGCTCAATATGGCGCTGGATAATTTGTAGTGATGTGGTGCATCCGGTGCGCATAAATGCGCCCCTACAACGTAGGGTCGCCATTTATGGCGACCGTTTTGATGCACGTGCTGCGGCTCAATATGGCGCTGGATGATTTGCAGGGATGAGGTGCATCCGGTGCGCATAAATGCGCACCCTACAACGTAGGGTCGCCATTTATGGCGACCGTTTTGATGTGCGGGCCACGGCTCAATATGGCGCTGGATAATTTGTAGTGATGAGGTGCATCCGGTGCGCATAAATGCGCACCCTACATTGTAGGGTCGCCATTAATGGCGACCGTTTCGATGCGCGGATCACAGCGTAACGCCATGTATGGCGACCCTTTCACCGATCGTACGGAATTCACTATTTGAACGACATGAATGATGAACTGCCTCGTCCGGACCCCGATGCGCTGCTGCTCAGCCATAGCGACAGCCATCGCGGCAAGCTGAAAATCTATTTTGGCGCCTGTGCCGGCGTGGGCAAAACCTTTGCGATGCTGCAGGAGGCGCAGCGGCTGCGTGCGCAGGGGCTGGATGTGCTGGCCGGTATCGTGGAAACCCATAATCGCGCAGAAACGGCCGCGCTGCTGAATGGCCTGACGCTGCTACCGCGTCGCACCACCGGTCGCTCGCACCACACGGAGTTCGATCTGGATGCGGCGCTGGCGCGTCATCCGGCGGTGATCCTGATGGATGAGCTGGCGCATACCAACGTTCAGGGCGCGCGCCATCCCAAACGCTGGCAGGATATTGACGAGCTGCTTGATGCCGGCATCGATGTCATCACCACGGTAAACGTGCAGCACCTCGAAAGCCTTAACGACGTAGTAGCCGGTATCACCGGAATTCAGGTGCGCGAAACCGTGCCCGATCCCTTTTTTGACAGCGCAGATGAGGTGGTGCTGGTGGACCTGCCGCCGGACGATCTGCGTCAGCGGCTGAAAGAGGGCAAAGTCTACGTCGGCGACCGGGCCGAGCGCGCGATTGAAAACTTTTTCCGCAAAGGCAATCTCTTTGCGCTGCGTGAACTGGCGCTGCGCCGCACCGCCGATCGCGTGGACGATCAGATGCGCGCCTGGCGTGACCAGCAGGGACGCGATCGGGTCTGGCATACGCGGGATGCGATTCTGCTCTGTATTGGTGATGATACCGGCAGCGAGAAGCTGGTGCGAACCGCCGCACGTCTGGCCGCGCGGCTCGGCAGCGTCTGGCACGCCGTTTATGTGGAAACCCCGCGCCTGCATCGCCTGCCGGAGGCGCAGCGGCGCGCGATCCTGCGTACGCTGCAGCTGGCGCAGGAGCTGGGCGCGGAAACGGCCACGCTCGCCGATCCCGATGAGGTGCGCGCGGTGCTGCGCTACGCGCGGGAGCATAATCTGGGCAAAATTGTCGCCGGACGCCAGCCGCACCGGCGCTTCCGCCGCGACAGCTTCGCCCAGCGTCTCGGCGAGCTGGGGCCGGATCTCGATCTGCTGGTCGTGGCGCTGGATGAGCCGCTGCGCCCGGCGCTGCATGCGGCCAGCAGCAAACCGGTCAGCAGCGATAAGTGGCGGCTGCGGCTGCGCGGCTGCATCATGGCGCTGCTGCTCTGCCTTGCGGTGACGTTTATCGGACGCGGCCTGCTTGCAGAGTTCGATAGCGCCAACGCCGTCATGATCTATCTGCTGTCGGTCGTGCTGGTGGCACTGCGCTACGGGCGCTGGCCCTCGGTGTTTGCCACCGTGATCAATATCGTCGCGTTTGATCTGATGTTTGTCGCGCCCACCGGCACCGTCGCCGTCTCTGACCTGCAGTATCTGGTCACCTTTGGCGTGATGCTGGCGGTCGGCGTGATCGTAGGAAATCTCACCGCCGGCGTGCGCTACCAGGCCAGGGTGGCGCGCTATCGCGAGCAGCGCGCCCGCTATCTCTATGAAATGGCGAAATCGCTCGGCAGCGCGCTGACGCCGCAGGATATTGCCGCTACCGCACAGCGAGTGATTGAGGTGACGCTGCAGGCGCGCAGTCAGCTGCTGCTGCCCGATGAGCAGGGGGAGCTGCAGGCAACCGGACCGGACTTACGCGGCACGCCGCCCGATGCCGGAATCGCAAAATGGAGCTACAGCAAAGGTCAGCCTGCCGGCGCCGGCACCGATACGCTGCCGGCCGTGCCCTACCAGATTGTTCCGCTGAAGAGCGGCCAGCAGTGCCGGGGTCTGCTGGTGGTTGAGCCGGAGAACCTGCGCCAGCTGATGATCCCGGAGCAGCAGCGGCTGGTGGAGACGTTTACCGTGCTGATCGCCAACGCGCTGGAGCGCATGGCGCTGACGCAGAGCGAAGCGGCTTCGCGCCTCGCAGCAGAGCGCGAGCAGCTGCGCAATGCGCTGCTATCGGCACTGTCACACGATTTACGCACGCCGCTGACGGTGCTTTTTGGTCAGGCAGAGATGCTGATGCTCGATCTGGCGCATGCGCAGTCGCCGTTTGTCGCGCAGGCCGGCCAGATCCGTGAACAGACGCTGAGCACGATTCGTCTGGTCAGCAATATGCTGGATATGGCGCGCATTCAGTCCGGCGGCCTGCAGCTGCGCGAAGAGTGGGTGGCGCTGGATGAGGTGATCGATGGCGCGCTGCGCAGCATGGGGCCGATGCTTAAAGGTCACGCGTTTGAGCTGGCGCTGCCGTCCGAGCTGGTACTGATTAAAGGCGACAGCGCGATGCTGGAGCGGGTATTTTCCAATCTGATTGAGAACAGCCTGAAGTATGCCGGTAACGCGGCGCAGCACGGTATTCGCGCCTGGCGCGACGGCAGCAGGCTGGAGATTGGCGTCTGGGACAGCGGGCCGGGCATCGCGGGCGACAGCCTGACGCAGATTTTTGAAAAGTTTGCCCGGGGTGATAAAGAGTCTGCCGTACCGGGGGTCGGACTGGGGCTGGCGATCAGCAAGACCATCACTGAAGCGCATCGCGGACGCATCTGGGCGGAAAACCGTGCCAGCGGCGGCGCTGAGTTTCGTCTGTCGCTCCCGCTCCCGGCGCCGCCGGAAATTTCCGAGGCCGCACTTAAATAACTTCACACAAGTTCGGGTATACTCGGCAGCTTCGCTGCTAACTTATGGAAACTTATGGAACGTTTTACCGAAAACCTGATGTATTCATCCCGCTGGCTGCTGGCACCGGTTTACATTGGACTTTCGCTGGGCCTGCTGGCGCTGACCGTTAAATTTTTTCAGGAAATTTTCCATCTGCTGCCGAACATCCTCAGCATTGCGGAAAACGATCTGATCCTGCTGCTGCTGTCGCTGGTTGACATGACACTGGTCGGAGGGCTGCTGGTGATGGTGATGCTCTCAGGCTATGAAAACTTTGTCTCGAAGCTCGATATCGCCGAACACAAAGAGAAGCTGAGCTGGCTGGGCAAGATGGACTCCGGCTCGCTTAAGAATAAAGTCGCCGCCTCCATTGTGGCGATCTCCTCTATCCATCTGCTGCGTATCTTTATGGATGCGCGCAACGTCGCCAACGACAAGCTGATGTGGTACGTGATCATCCATCTGACCTTTGTGCTCTCCGCGTTTGTTATGGGCTGGCTGGATAACATGTCAAAAATGGAGAAAAAGCACGCTGGCTGATCTGCTCAGCGTGCCGGGGGGCGGGTGCCGAGCAGCTGCGGCATGACCGTTTTAATCAGCGTAAAAAAATGGCGCAGCCTTGCCGGATAGTAGCTGGCCCACGGGTAGGTCAGCCAGACCGGCAGCGGCGGCGCCTGCCACGCCGGCAGCAGCTGCACCAGCGCGCCGCTCTCCAGATCGTCCTGTACCACCCACGATGAAACCAGCGCCACGCCCATTCCGGCCAGCGCGGCCTTGCGCACCGCATAAAGGCTGTCGCTGGCGAGCCGCGGCGCGATCGCCAGGTTCACCATTGCGCTATCGCTGACGCGCTGCAGCGCAATCTCATTGCGATAAAAGCTGGTCAGCGCCAGCCACGGCAGCTGTGTCAGTTCTTCTGCCTGCGTCACGGGCGGATGGGCGGCCAGCAGCGCCGGCGCCGCCACTACAATACGCGGCACTTCCGCCAGCAGCACGGCCACAATGCCCGGATCGTCCGGCGCACCAACCTGAATCGCACAGTCCACGTTTTCACTGATAAAGTCCGGCGTGCGATCGTTAAGCATCCACTCTACATTCAGACGCGGATAGCGCTCCAGCCAGGCGACCAGCGGCGTAATCAGCTGATCCTGCCCGAAAGCGTGCGGTGCGCGCACCCGCAGCGTGCCCGCTGGTTCGTCATGTGAGCCGGTCAGTTCATCCTCCAGCGCATACCACGTTGCCAGCAGCTGGCGCGCCTGCGTATAGCAGCGCTCTCCGTCATCGGTCAGCTTGAGCGCATGGGTGGTGCGCAGTATCAGCTTCAGGCCGAGATAGTGCTCCAGCGCCTGCAGCCGGCGGCTGACGGTAGGCTGGGTGGTATTAAGCTGCCGCGCGGCGGCGGAGAGGGAGCCACTCTCAACGATACGGATAAAGGTCTGCATCAGGGCAATACGATCGGTGCTGGTCAGGTTATTCATACGTACCACGCATAACGGTTGTGTCCTGTCACACTCTACCGCGTATGGCTGCCGCGCGCTTTAATAGGCGCAACTTTTCAGGAGAGCCACCTATGTCTGTTTTATTGTCATCTGCCCGTCGCGCAGAAACGCTTCCCGCTCCGCTGCTGTTTACGCTTGCCGCCGGTGCCGGCCTGAGCGTCGCCTCTATCTACTACAGTCAGCCCATGCTGGATATCATCAGTAAAACGTTTAATACCGGCATCAGCAGCACCGGTATGGTGCCGATGCTGACGCAGGCGGGCTATGCGCTGGGGATCCTGCTGCTGGCCCCGCTGGGCGATCGCCACGACCGGCGGACCATTATTCTGATTAAGGGGCTTCTGCTGGTGGCCTCGCTGCTGCTGTGTGGCTTTGCCGGCGGAATCGGCGCGCTGCTGATCGCCAGCTTTGTCACCGGGCTGACCGCTACCGTCGCGCAGGATATTGTGCCCGCCTCTGCCGCGCTGGCACCGGAGCATCGCCGGGGCAAGACGGTTGGCGTGGTAATGACCGGGCTGCTGGCGGGCATTCTGCTGTCGCGCGTGATCAGCGGCCTGGTGGCGGAGTATGCCGGCTGGCGTACGCTCTATTTTATCGCTGCGGGTGCCATGCTGCTGATGACGCTGGCGCTCTGGCGCGTGCTGCCGCGCTTCACACCCGGTACCGCCGTCAGCTATCCGCGCCTGCTGCTGTCGCTGGCGCAGCTGTGGCGTCAGCATCAGACGCTGCGCCGCGCCGCGCTGGCACAGGGGCTGCTATCGGTGGGATTCAGCGCCTTCTGGTCAACGCTGGCGCTGATGCTGAGCGAGCGCTTTCATTTCGACAGTGCCATCGCGGGTGCGTTTGGCCTGGCGGGCGCGGCAGGGGCGCTGGCTGCTCCGCTGGCCGGCGGCGTAGCCGATCGCATCGGTCCGGCGCGGGTGACACAGTATGGCTCTGCGCTGGTAATGGTGTCATTCGCGCTGATGTTTCTGCTGCCGCTGCTGCCGCTGCCGGCGCAGCCGGGCGTGATTATCCTGAGTACGGTGGGATTTGATCTGGGGGTGCAGGCGACGCTGGTGGCGCATCAGACGCTGGTCTACAGCCTGGCACCTGAGGCGCGCAGCCGCCTGAATGCCCTGATGTTTACCGTGATATTTGTCGGCATGGCCGCCGGCGCGGCCCTCGGCAGCCTGGCGCTGGCGCATTTTGGCTGGAACGGCGTGGTCACGCTGGCAACGACGGCGGCGCTGCTGGCGCTGCTGGTACGCCTGGGCAGTGCGCATCTCAGACACTAATCTCCAATCCTGTGCCAGGCTTAAGGGAGTTATGTTTTTGAAAAGCGGAGCGTTATGAATTTCCTTGCCTGGACCGCCGTTGTCGGCGGTCTGTTACTGATCATGTCACTGGCCTCCGGCTGGATCCACCGCGGGCCGGTGACTTCATTTGGCCTCTATCTTATCGCCGGGATTATCTGCGGTCCCTGGGTGCTGGATCTGCTGCGTATCGATATTGTTGGCCACTCTGAGCTGGTGGCGCATATCACCGAAATCACCATGGCCGCGTCGCTGT
The DNA here is from genome assembly GCF_007680655.1 of Pantoea sp. PSNIH1. NCBI lineage: Bacteria > Pseudomonadati > Pseudomonadota > Gammaproteobacteria > Enterobacterales > Erwiniaceae > Pantoea > Pantoea sp. PSNIH1. Next base: position 99,708 of record NZ_VEIP01000008.1, on the reverse strand, counting down.
TTATCACCGGCCTGAAGCTGCGCCTGCCGCTGAAAGCGCACGCGTGGCGGGTCGGACTGCGGCTGGCGTTTCCGGCGATGCTGCTGACGGTAGGCGGCATGGCGTGTCTGGTGCACTGGATCACCGGCTTTAACTGGCCGCTGTCGCTGGCGTTTGGCGCCATTGTTGCGCCAACCGATCCGGTGCTGGCCAGCCTGATTTCAGTCAACGATGCGCGCGATGATGATGCGCTGCGCGTTGCGCTCTCCAGCGAGGCGGGGATGAACGATGGCTCGGCGCTGCCGCTGCTGATCCTGGCGCTGCTGCTGATGCGCCCGGAAGGCTTCGATCTCGCCAGCCTGGGGGAGTGGGTGACGCTGGATGTGCTCTGGTCTATTGGCGGGGGTATTGCAATTGGCTATCTGCTGGGGCGCGTTATCGGCCAGCTCGCGGCGCGGCTGCGCAGCGCGCACGACGATGTGGCGCCAAACGATTTTCTCGCGCTGGCGCTTATTGCGTTCAGCTATGCCGCCTCGCAGGCGCTGGATGCCTCCGGCTTCCTGGCAACGTTTGCGGCAGGCGTCGGCCTGCGGCGCGCTGAACTGCGCGTCACGCGCTGTTTTCCGCTGGAAGATCTGCCGGAAGAGAAGCAGCATCTGCCGGCTGAAGTCATGGTGAATCCTAACCAGCGCGTACGGCAGAGCGGCGGCGGCATGGTTAAGTCTGTGGGTCTGGTCATTGGCGATGCGCTCTCATTTGGCGATACGGTAGAGCGCCTGCTGGCCGCCGCGCTGATGGTGGTGCTGGGCATTACGCTGGCGCACCACTGGAATCCGATGGGCATCGGCCTGGCGCTGTTGCTGTTTGTCGTGGTGCGACCGCTGGCGGTCTGGCTCACCACCTGGCGCTGCGAAATGCCGCGCGCACGCCGGCTGCTGATTGGCTGGCTCGGCATTCGCGGAATTGGCAGTATCAACTATATCGCTTTTGCCTGGGTGCACGGCCTGCAGGGCGCTGAAGCGCAGCAGATGGTGGATATGGCCCTGACCATTGTAGTATGCAGCGTGGTGCTGCACGGTATTACGGTGACACCGCTTTTAAACTGGCGTGCTGCCCGCCAGGCGGCACGCACGCAACAGGATGAAACCTGAGTTTCCGGAAACAACAGGAGCCTTTATGAAACGCTTATTGATTGCCCTGACGGGCTTAACCCTTTCCGCCAGCGCGCTGGCGGCAGATGCGGATGCGCAGGAAAATGTCTACGCCGGCCAGCTCTGCCATCTGGTCAGCAGCGAACAGAAAACCGGTGATATGGAGAGCTATACCGCGAAGCTGAAAGCGCAAATGGCCGCCAGCCAGTCACCTTCTGCCATGAACAAGACTGAATTTGATGAAGAGATCGCGCAGGAAGTGATCAACGGCTGGCTGGAACTCGGCGAAGAGGAGCGCGGTAAGCTGCGCCACGATCAGCAGCAGTGCGAGCAGACCGTCATGACACAGTTTCAGCAGCAGGATTAAGCCGCCGCTTTGCGGCGTGTGTCGCCGCGGCAGCGGCAGCCATCACGTTTTATACGCGCCTTTTATGGCGCGTTTTTTTATGGCTTTTTGGTGCGGAATGCGTACATTATCGCCGGACAGAAATCAGACTTTCGTCACACCAATAATCTGACCCGTGGCCGGGTGTTTCCTGAGAGTGGCTGGCACGCAACATGATGACACGTCGTCGTTTTTTACAGGCGAGCGGGGCAACCGTTCTCGCGATGACCACCGGCAAGCTGTTTGCCCGTGATGACATCATTCCGCTCTGGCCGGATGAGCCGCCGGGTGGAGGCGGCCCGTCGGGCCTGTTAAGGGTCAATACCAAAGGCTCATGGACCAATATCGTTTCACCCGCTATCCAGCGCTTTCGTCCGGAAAACCCCAACGGCGAGGCGGTACTGATTGCCGCGGGCGGTGGCTATCGCTTCATCGGCATGGGCCGGGAGGCGTGGCCGGTGGCGCGCTGGCTGAATGCCAATGGCTATACCGCCTATGTGCTGAGCTATCGCCTGCCCGGTGAAAAGTGGCAGGCGGGCAATCTGGCACCGCTGCAGGATGCACAGCGCGCCATTCGCATGGCGCGCGCGATGGAGTCGAAAGTGCACCTGCTCGGCTTTTCGGCCGGCGGCCATCTGCTGGGCATGGCCGCCGCGCGACCTGACTTTCGCACTTATCCGCAGCAGGACGCGCTGGATGAGATCGTGCCTTCAGCCAGCAGCGTGGGGCTTATCTACCCGGTGATCACGCTGGAAGCGCCGTTTCAGCATACGCAGACCCGCCTGATGATGGTGGGGGCGCACGCCACCGCGACCCAGGCGGCGAACTGGTCCGTGCAAAACTATGTTACCCGCGCCTATCCGCCGACGTTTCTCGCCCAGGCAGAGGACGATCGCACCTCTAATCCTTACAACACCGAACTGATGCGCGACGTCTGCCGGCGCATGCGCGTACCGGTTGAGCTGATTGAGCTCAGCAGCGGCGGGCACGGATTTGGCCTGGGTAAAGCGGGCACGCCTGCTGCGCTCTGGGACCAGGCGTATGTGCGCTGGCTCGATAAACTGAGCTGATCGCTGCGGCGCCCCTGCCGCACACCCTACCAGGCGGAAATGCTGTTGCACTGCCACACTCAGTAACCGATAACGCGTTATTGTGTCCTGACAGGAGAAAAGCGAATGAAAGCGATGATTCTTAACCAGCCCGGCGGGCTGGATAATCTGCGGCTGGTGGATCTGCCCGATCCCGGCAAGCCCGCCGCTGACGAGATCCGCGTCCGTATCCACGCCACCTCACTTAATTATCACGATCTGCTGGTTGCCGACGGATCGATCCCGACCGAAGCGGGGCGCATTATGATGGCGGACGGCGCCGGCGTCGTGGAGGCGGTGGGCAGCAGCGTCAGCGAATTCCGCCCCGGCGACCACGTGGTTTCCTGCTTTTTCCCGCAGTGGCAGGATGGCCTGCCTTACGCCCGCGTGGGCGACTTCACCCGCACGCCGGGAGATGGCGCGCAGGGCTTTGCCGCGGAAAGCGTGGTGCGCCCGGCGCATCACTTCACCCTGGCGCCGCGCGGCTGGAGCCATGCTGAAGCGGCCACTATCACCACCTCCGGGCTGACGGCGTGGCGGGCGCTGGCAGGCGATGCGCAGATCAAGGCGGGCGATACTATCGTTACGATCGGCACCGGCGGCGTCTCCATTACCGCACTGCAGATCGCTAAAGCGATGGGCGCGCGGGTGATTGTCACCTCATCCTCTGATGAGAAGCTGGCGCGTGCGCGCGAGCTGGGCGCCGATGCCGGCATTAACTACCGCACCACGCCCGGGTGGGGCAGCGAAGTACAGCAGCTGACGGATGGGATCGGTGCGGACGTGGTGATTGAGCTGGGCGGACCGGGCACCATGGCAGAGTCGATCAAAGCGGTGCGTATCGGCGGACATATCGCGCTGATTGGCGTACTGACCGGCCATGAAGGCGTGATCCCGACCTCGCTGTTGATGGCGAAGCAGGCGCGGATCCAGGGGCTGATAGTGGGCCATCGCCGGCAGCAGCAGGAGTTTGTGCGGGCGCTGGAGCAGATTGCGGTGCGGCCGGTGATTGGTGAGCATTTTGCGGCGCTTGACGATCTGCCGGCGGCGTTCCGCCATCAGCAGGGCGCCAGCCACTTTGGCAAAATTACCGTCTCCTGGTAACCGGCTACGGCGATCAAAAAAGGCGCCCGTCCGGGCGCCTTTTTGTTAACGCATCGTCACAAACTCTTCCGCTGCGGTGGGGTGAATCGCCACGGTATTGTCGAAATCTTTTTTCGTGGCACCCATCTTCAGCGCCACGGCAAAGCCCTGCAGCATCTCATCCATGCCGCTGCCAATGCCGTGAATACCGACAATCTTCTCTTCCGGGCCGACGCAGACCAGCTTCATGCGGCACGGCTGGCGATGCTGCGTGACCGCGGTGTACATGGCGGTAAAAGAGGATTTATAGACTTTCACCTGGTCATCACCATACTGCTCGCGCGCCTGCGGTTCGGTCAGGCCCACCGTGCCAATCGGCGGATGGCTGAACACCACTGTCGGAATATTGCTGTAGTCGAGATGCTCATCCGGTTTGTTGTTAAACAGACGCTCAGAGAGACGACGGCCTGCCGCCACCGCTACCGGCGTCAGCTCGACGGCACCGGTGTTATCTCCTACCGCATAAATACCTGCGACGCTGGTATTCTGAAACTTATCGACGCGGATATAGCCTTTCTCATCGAGCGCAACGCCGGTCACGTCAAGGTTAAGATTATCGGTTGCCGGTTCGCGACCCACAGCCCAGACCAGGCAATCCACCGTCTGTTCGCTGCCATTTTCCAGCTGCAGCGTCAGGCTGCCGTCAGCATTTTTAACCACGGCTTTTGGCGTCGCTTCGGTATGCAGCTGCGGGCCTTCCGCCTGCATCACCTCCACCAGCGTTTCGCTCAGGAGCGGATCAAAACTGCGCAGCGGAGCGTGTTTACGCACGAACAGATGCGTTTCCGCGCCCAGCGCGTTGACCACGCCTGCCAGCTCGACGGCGATATAGCCTGCACCCACTACGGCCACGCGCCGCGGCAGGGATCCCAGCTCAAAGAAACCGTCAGAATCGATACCATATTCGGCACCTGGCACAGCAGGGCGCACCGGGCGTCCGCCGGTGGCGATCAGAATATGATCGGCGGTGATCGTTTCACCATTAACTTCCACCGTGTGCGCATCCACAAAGCGGGCAAAGCCTTTGATGACTTCGACTTTGTTTTTGCCCAGCACGTTGTCATAAGAGGTGTGAATGCGATCGATATAGGCGCTGCGGTTCTTTACCAGCGTGGCCCAGTCAAAGCGGTTCACCGTAGTATCAAAGCCGTAATCGGGTCCATACAGATGAATGGCTTCGGCGATCTGTGCCGCATGCCACATCACTTTTTTGGGCACGCAACCGACGTTAACGCAGGTGCCACCCAGCTCTTTCGCTTCGATCAGCGCACACGTCTGGCCGTGCATGGCTGCACGATTAATGGAGGCGATGCCGCCGCTGCCGCCGCCGATAGCGAGGTAGTCAAAATGTCTGGTCATCCGTTGTTTCCGTCTGTTGAGAAAATATGGCGTAAAGTTTACCGCTACCTGGCGGAGCGGCGCAAAGGTTCCGCCTATGATTATGATAGAGTGAAATCCAGGTTTCGCTTACAGGTAAGGCTATTATGCATCTGACTTTTTTAGGCACCGGCGCGGGCGCGCCCAGTTTACAGCGCAATGTCAGCGCGATCGCCCTGACGCTCTCAAAGCGTGGCGACACCTGGCTGTTTGACTGCGGTGAGGCGACGCAGCATCAGTTTATGCGCTCGGCGCTTCGCCCTGGCAAACTGGAGAAGATTTTCATTACGCACCTGCATGGCGATCACATTTTTGGCCTGCCGGGCCTGCTTACCAGCCGCTCGATGGCGGGCATGCTCGATCCGCTGACGCTGTATGGCCCTGAGGGGCTGAAGGCATTTGTTGAAAACGCGCTGAGCCTGAGCAGTTCATGGACCACTTATCCGCTGGAAATCGTGGAGATTGAGGCGGGTCTGGTACTGGATAACGGCGAGTTCCGGGTGACCGCTTATCCGATGAATCATGTCGTAGAGTGCTACGGCTACCGCATTGAGCAGCATGATAAGCCCGGATTTCTGGATGCCGCACGGCTTAAAGCAGAGGGCGTGCCGCGCGGCCCCTGGTATCAGGATCTAAAGCAGGGAAAAGTTATCCGGCTGGAGGATGGGCGCGAAATTAACGGCGCAGACTATCTGGGGCCCGCGACGCCAGGTAAGGTGCTGGCAATATTTGGCGATACCGCGCCGACCGACGCCGCGCTGGCGCTGGCGGCCAACGCCGATGTCATGGTGCATGAAACCACGCTTGAGGCAGCAATGGCGGAGAAGGCCAACGGGCGCGGTCACTCAACGACGGTGCAGGCGGCAGCCGTGGCGCAGCAGGCGGGGGTTAAGCGTATGATCGCGACGCACTTCAGCTCGCGCTATCTCTCTGCAGATCGGGACAAGCTGCTGGCGGAGTGCCAGTCGGTGTTTGCGGCAACCGAACTGGCACACGATTTTGCTGTTGTGGAGATTTAACGCGCCGGACGGTTACTCTGGTACTACCTGCGTCACGCTATAGTGCCCGGTGCCGGCAGGGACCAGCGTTTTATGCAGCCACGGCAGCAGCTCTTCCATCTGCGCTTTGAGTTTCCACGGCGGATTAATGACGATCATGCCGGAAGCGGTCATGCCGCGCTGGTCGCTGTCCGGACGCACCGCCAGCTCAATCTGCAGAATATTGCGGATACCGGTAGCTTCCATATCGCGCAGCATATGTTTGATTTGCTGGCGCATTACCACCGGATACCAGAGCGCATAGATACCGGTAGCAAAGCGCTTATAGCCTTCCTGAATCCCTTTCACCACATCCTGGTAGTCGCTTTTCATCTCATAAGGGGGATCGATCAGGATCAGGCCGCGCCGCGCCGGCGGTGGCAGTTTCGCCTTCAGCTGCTGATAGCCATCGCCGCGTTCCACGCGCGCGCGCGCATCTTTGCTGAACTCGGTGCGTAGTAGCGGATAGTCGCTGGGGTGCAGTTCGGTCAGCTGCAGCTTATCCTCTTCGCGCAGCAGGTAACGGGCGATCAGCGGTGAACCTGGATAGTAGCGCAGGGTGCCACCGGGATTCAGGTTACGCACCGCGTTTAGATAGGGTTTCAGCAGCGCAGGCGCGTCAGGCTGCTGCCAGATGCGGGCGATGCCTTCCAGATATTCACCCGTGCGCTCGGCGTGCGCGCTGCTCAGCTGGTAGCGTCCGGCACCCGCGTGCGTATCCAGATAGAGAAAGGGCTTATCCTTCTCCATGAGCGCGGTGAGGATCAGGCTTTCAACGGTGTGTTTCAGCACGTCGGCGTGGTTGCCGGCGTGAAAACTGTGGCGATAACTCAGCATAAAAGATGGGGGTCCGCAGTTGGATCAAAGGAGTTGACGATTGAATATGGCGCGATTATAGCCGGACCGTACAGAAATTGCTGGGCTTTTGCGGCCTCCGCCCCGGCGCTGCGGCAGCGCAGTACGCATCGGGCCAGCCGCGGGAAAGCGGGCAGGGCACGGCAAAATAGTGACAGGCCGATTCAGGCTCACGCTTAATTTGCTGCCAGATCGCGCCTGGAAATGCAATTTTGAGCGTTTTTTCCTACTTCTATTCCATTTTACGGCATTGATTTTAATGTCCGGCGCCCGCATTTTAGTAAAATTGCGTAGCGCGAGTATTCGCGCCCATAATTCCATGATGAAAGGATCGCGCTTATGACTAACCCATTACTTACCCCTTTTACCCTGCCCCCTTTTACCGCCATTAAACCCGAGCATGTGGTGCCTGCCGTGACTCAGGTTCTTGAAGAGTGCCGTGATACGGTAGATCGTGCGGTAACGCGGGGAGCGCCTTACACTTGGGAGAGCCTGGTTCAGCCTATTGCAGAAGCAGACGATCGTCTGAGCCGCGTATTTTCACCTGTCAGCCATCTGAATGCGGTAAAAAATAACCCCGATCTGCGCGACGCCTTCGACAAAGTGCTGCCGCTGCTTTCTGAATATTCTACCTGGGTTGGACAGCATGAGGGCCTCTACAAGGCGTATCGCAGCCTGAAGCAAAGCGAAGGCTTTGCTGCACTCAGCCCGGAGCAGCAGCGTGCTATTGATAACAGCCTGCGTGATTTCGAGCTGTCAGGCATCGGGCTGGAAAGAGACAAACAGCGGCGCTATGGCAAAATTATGGCGCGCCTGTCAGAGCTGGGCTCAGCCTACAGCAACAATGTGCTGGATGCGACCATGGGCTGGACCAAACTTGTCACCGATAAAGCGGAGCTGGCGGGTGTACCTGAAGATGCGCTTGCCGCTGCCGAGGCGCAGGCTAAGCTACGCAAGCAGGAAGGCTGGCTGCTGACGCTGGATATCCCGAGCTATCTGCCAATTATCACCTATTGCGACAACGCCGCCCTGCGTGAAGAGATGTACCGCGCGTACGCTACGCGCGCTTCCGATCAGGGACCCAACGCAGGCAAATGGGATAATGGCCCGATAATGGAAGAGCAGCTGGCGCTGCGCCACGAGCTGGCCCAGCTGCTTGGCTACGACTCCTACGCGGATAAGTCGCTGGTAACCAAAATGGCCGACAGCCCGTCTCAGGTCATCGACTTCCTGGGCGATCTGGCAAAACGCGCCCGTCCACAGGCTGAGCAGGAGCTGGCGCAGCTGCGTGAGTTCGCTAAAGAGGTGTACGGGGTTGATAACATGCAGCCCTGGGATATCACCTATTTTAGTGAAAAGCAGAAGCAGCATCTCTTCGCGATCAGTGATGAACAGCTGCGTCCCTATTTTCCGGAAGCCCGCGTATTAAAAGGCCTGTTTGAAGTCGTAAAACGTATCTACGGCATCAACGTTAAAGAGCGCAAGGGCGTTGAGATCTACCATCATGATGTCCGCTTCTTCGACCTGTTTGATGAAAGCGGCGAACTGCGCGGCAGTTTCTATCTCGATCTCTACGCGCGCGAGCATAAGCGCGGTGGTGCCTGGATGGATAATTGCGTTGATAAAATGCGCAAGGCGGACGGCAGCCTGCAGAAGCCTATCGCCTATCTGACCTGTAATTTCAGCCAGCCGCTGTCGGATAAGCCTGCCCTGTTTACGCACGACGAAGTTATCACGCTGTTCCACGAATTTGGCCATGGTCTGCACCACATGCTGACGCAGGTTGAAGTCCCGGGAATATCGGGTATCAACGGCGTACCGTGGGATGCGGTCGAACTGCCGAGCCAGTTTATGGAAAACTGGTGCTGGGAACCGGATGCGCTGGATTTTATCTCCGGTCACTACCAAACCGGTTCATCCCTGCCGGACGAGCTGCTGGAAAAAATGCTGAAAGCGAAGAATTACCATGCGGCGCTGTTTATCCTGCGTCAGCTTGAATTCGGCCTGTTCGATCTGCAGCTTCACACAGGTTTTGACCCGCAGCAGGGGCCGAAGGTTATGGATACCCTGCATGCCGTCAAGAAGCAGGTTGCCGTTGTGGAATCGCCGCAGTGGGGACGCTTCCCGCATGCGTTCAGCCATATCTTTGCAGGCGGATATGCCGCCGGTTACTACAGCTATTTATGGGCCGATGTGCTGGCAGCAGATGCGTGGGCGCGCCTCAGCGATGAGGGCATTTTCAATCGCGAAACCGGCCAGGCTTTCCTTGACAATATCCTGACGCGCGGCGGTGCTGAAGAGCCAATGGAGCTGTTCAAACGCTTCCGCGGCCGCGAGCCGCAGCTTGATGCCATGCTGAAAAGCTACGGCATCCAGGGATAAACCGGCTTGTGAAAATCGGTTTAGTGGATGAAACAGGCGCCGGAGACGGCGCCTTATTACAGCTGACAACGCGCTGGGGCCTTGAGCAGGATGAGAACGCGCCGCTGGCGCTGGTGCTCACGTCTGCGCATCTTGAGCTGCGCAAGCGCGATGAGCCTAAGCTGGGCGGTATTTTTGTCGATTTTGTCTCCGGTGCCATGGCGCACCGGCGCAAATTTGGCGGCGGACGCGGCGAAGCGGTGGCCAAAGCCGTGGGCATCAAAGGCGGCTATCTGCCGGATGTGGTCGACGCAACGGCCGGTCTCGGACGCGATGCGTTTGTGCTTGCCGCGCTGGGGTGCCGGGTGCGGATGCTGGAGCGCCACCCGGTGGTCGCCGCGCTGCTTGAGGATGGCCTGCAGCGTGGCTACGCCGACAGCGAAATCGGCGGCTGGCTGCGCGAGCGGCTGACGCTGCTGCACGTGGCGAGCCAGCAGGCGCTGAGCGATATCGCGCCCGCGCCGGATGTGGTCTATCTCGACCCCATGTATCCGCACCGGCAGAAAAGTGCGATGGTAAAAAAAGAGATGCGCGTATTTCAGTCGCTGGTGGGGGCTGATGAGGATGCCGATGCGCTGCTGGAGCCTGCGCGGCGTCTGGCGAAAAAGCGTATCGTGGTCAAGCGTCCTGATTACGCACCGCCGCTGGCAGGCGTGGTGACACAGTCTGCCGTGGTGACAAAAAGTCACCGTTTTGATATCTATCCGCCGCTAACCTGAAGCGGCAGAGCAGGGCGTCAGATATAAAACAGGCCGGTTATCCCGGCCTGTTTTTTTATTCTTCTTCTGCGTCGCGCAGCGGCACAATCAGCATATCGATATGCACGGTATTGATCAGCTGACGCGCGGATGACATCAGCTTGCTCCAGAAATCCTGGTGATGTCCGCAGACCACCAGATCCACATCATATTTCCGGATAGCATCCACCAGCACCTGGCCCAGATCGCCGCTGCCGCTCAGCGTTTCGCCAACCGGATAGCCTGCGCTGACGGAGAGAGCTTTCAGGGCGCTGTGCGTCTCCTCTGAAATGCGCTTCTGCATATCGCCGAGATTTACGTCAATCAGGCCGGTATAGAGATCGGAATAGTTAACGTCAACGTGGATCAGCGAGATTTTGGCATCATAAGGACGCGCCAGCGATACCGCTTTATCCACCAGCAGCTGGCTTTCCGGAGAGAGATCGACTGCAATCAGGATATGTTTATAGGCCATGATAAAACTCCTTTCTCAATATTCTGGGGGGCTACCCTCCCGCAAACCAGGGCGGGCGTTTTCCTTAGCGCGAAGCGGCGATGATGCGCCGGTGACTCAATGAAACTGCAGGATCTGTTGTTATCTGCTGAGTATAGCCAGTGTCACCGGCAAATGCTGCACCGCTGCGCCTGAGCGTGATAACGATCCACTGAGCAGGAGGTTATGCATATATTGACGAAGCGCGTCGCTGGAAAAAGTTTGAGCAGATATTCTACACTGAAATTGCGTGCCACTTTTCTCTGGTGGCGAGGCGCAGATCTGTAAAACAACAACGCCAATCTGCTTATCGATGGCTGGCTTATTTTCCACAGGGCGTCTGCAGCACTTCCCCGCTGCATATCACGTCATTGCGGTACCAGCCAGAAGGGGGAAATATGATCAGCACTATCGCGCTTTTTTGGGCTCTTTGTGTGGTTTGTCTGGTGAATATGGCGCGCTACTTCTCTTCCCTGCGTGCGCTGCTCTACGTATTGCGCGGCTGCGATCCGCTGTTGTACCAGTATGTTGATGGTGCCGGCTTTTTTACGTCTCACGGCCAGCCGGGTAAACAGGTGCGGCTGGTGCGCTATATCTGGTTAAAGCGCTATCTTGACCATCATGACGATGAGTTTATCCGCCGCTGTGAACGGGTGCGCAGTCAGTTTGTACTGACCAGCGGACTCTGTTTTCTGGTCGTGGTGAGTTTGGTGGCGATGGCGATCTGGCAGTAAAGCGACACCGTTATTCCGCGCGCAGGCAATAAAAAAGGGCGACACTGCTGTCGCCCTTTTACCGGAATAGTGCGGTATCAAATCAGATGCAGCGCAATCCAGTAGAGTCCGCCCGAGAGCAAAATACAGACCGGCAGCGTGAAGATCCACGCCATGGCGATATTTTTAATGGTGCGACTCTGCAGTCCGCCACCGTCAACCAGCATGGTGCCGGCCACAGAGGAGGAGAGGATATGCGTGGTTGAAACCGGCATACCGGTATAGCTTGCCACGCCAATCGATACGGCGGCGGTCACCTGCGCTGACATACCCTGCGCATAGGTCATGCCTTTCTTACCGATTTTTTCACCGATGGTGGTTGCCACACGTCGCCAGCCAATCATGGTACCGATACCCAGCGCCAGCGCCACGGCCACGATAATCCAGACCGGAGCATACTCGATGGTGCCAAGCAGATCGCCCTTCAGCTTGCTGAGGAAGCGCTTATCATCCGCACCGGTTTCCGGCAGCTTGGCCGCCTTATCTGCAGTGTCAGAGATGCACAGCAGCAGACGACGCATCTGGCTGCGCTGATCGACAGAGAGCTGATCGTAGCTCTGCAGATTGTTCAGCAGGCCCTGGGCCCGGCCGATAGCCTGCAGCGCACGGGCGCTGTCACAGTGGAACTCCTGCGGGCCGCTCGGAACTTCTTCCGGCGTCGGCAGCGCAGGCGGTGCCATCTGCACAATGTGCGTCAGCGAATCGCCGTGCTGGCGGTAATACTGCTCCAGATGATTAACCGCATCGCGCGTGCGGGTGATGTCATAACCGGAAGCGTTCATATTCACGACAAAACCTGCCGGAGCCACGCCAATCAGCACCAGCATGATCAGACCAATGCCTTTCTGTCCGTCGTTAGCGCCGTGTGAATAGCTGACACCGATGGCCGAAACAATCAGCGCGATGCGCGTCCAGAACGGCGGCTTTTTCTTGCCATCGATCTTTTCACGGTCAGCGGGGGTCATATGAATACGCGCACGTTTCTTCGTACTGCTCCAGTAGCGGCGCAGCAGGAAAATCAGGCCGCCGGCGATGATCAATCCGATAATCGGTGACAGGATCAGCGACAGAAAGATATTGATCACTTTTGGCAGATTAAGCGCATCCACTACAGAGGTGCCGGTCATCAGCGCATTGGTGAGACCAATACCGATAATGGCGCCAATCAGCGTATGGGAGCTGGAGGCCGGCAGGCCCAGATACCAGGTGCCGAGGTTCCAGATAATGGCAGCCAGCAGCATGGAAAAGACCATGGCGAGGCCGTGCGCCGAACCGACATTCAGGAGCAGGTCGGTAGGAAGCATATGTACGATGGCGTAGGCCACGCTCAGACCGCCGAGTAGCACGCCAAAAAAGTTGAACACACCTGCCATCACCACTGCCAGCTGCGCCCGCATCGCACGGGTGTAGATGACGGTAGCGACCGCGTTGGCGGTGTCGTGGAAGCCGTTGATTGCCTCATAAAACAATACAAACAGCAGGGCAAGAACCAATAACAGGCCGGTACTCAGGTCAAGACCAGCAAACAGATGTAGCATAAACGTTACGCCATTTTGGAGGACATGAACGCGGCGCATTATCTGCGACAACGCACTGTATGGGAAAGAGAAATATAGCCTTTTTTTGTCTTAAATTGGTAACTCAGAGGACAAAACAAGGTAAAAGAGCCGAAAAATGAAACAGTTACATTATGACATATTTACGGCATTTTTTTGAAGGTGGCGCAAAAAGCCGCAGATCACTACAATCAGCGCCTTTCGTAATCAGGTGGACATCGCAGTGGAAAAGTTTGACGTTATCGTAATAGGGGCAGGTGCTGCCGGGATGTTCTGTGCAGCGCAGGCGGGACAGCGCGGGCGCCGCGTACTGCTGCTGGATAACGGCAAAAAAGCGGGCCGTAAGATTCTGATGTCAGGCGGCGGCCGCTGCAACTTTACCAATCTGTATACCGAGCCGGCGGCCTACCTGTCGCACAATCCGCACTTCTGCAAATCTGCACTGGCGCGTTACACCCAGTGGGATTTTATCGATCTGGTCAGCCGGTACGGCATCGCCTGGCATGAAAAAACGCTGGGTCAGCTGTTCTGTGATGACTCCGCGCAGCAGATTGTCGATATGCTGCTGAAAGAGTGTGAAGCGGGTGCGGTGACGCTGCGGCTGCGCAGCGAAGTGCTGAGCACGGAGCGTGACAACGGGGGATACCGGCTGCAGCTTAATGGCGCAGAGGTATGGGCAGAGAAGCTGGTGATCGCCAGCGGCGGGCTGTCGATGCCGGGACTGGGCGCGTCGCCGTTTGGTTACAAAGTGGCGGAGCAGTTTGGTCTGCGCGTCTATCCGACCCGCGCCGGACTGGTGCCGTTTACGCTGCATAAGCCGCTGCTGGAGCAGCTCAGCACCCTGTCGGGCGTTGCGCTGCCGGCCACCATCGAAGCGCAGGATGGCACGCTGTTTAAGGAGGCGATGCTGTTTACCCATCGCGGTCTCTCTGGTCCGGCAGTGCTGCAGATCTCCAGCTACTGGCAGCCAGGCGAGTTTATCAGCGTCAACCTGCTGCCGGCGCTGGCGCTGAACGACTACCTTGATGAGCAGCGCAGCGCACATCCCAATCTCAGCCTGAAAAACAGCCTGGCGAAGATCCTGCCGAAGCGGCTGGTGGAGGTTCTGCAGGCGATGAATTCGATTCCGGATGTCACCCTGAAGCAGCTCAACAGCAAACAGCAGGCTGAACTGGCGCAGTTACTGCACCAGTGGCGGGTACAGCCAAACGGCACCGAAGGTTATCGCACCGCAGAGGTCACGCTGGGAGGCGTCGATACCACCCAGCTCTCTTCAAAAACCATGGAGGCGCGCGATGTGCCGGGCCTCTATTTCATTGGTGAAGTTGCGGACGTGACCGGCTGGCTGGGGGGCTACAATTTCCAGTGGGCGTGGAGTTCCGCCTGGGCCTGCGCCCAGGCGCTCTGAGCATTACCGGCGGCTCAGCAGCAGCTGTCCCAGCAGGCTGTCGCGGTTGACCACGCCATATTTCAGGTTGGTGGCGAGATATTTGCGATCGAAGCCGGTGAGTTTGGTTAACGGCGGCAGCACCTCAGGCAGACGATCGACCATCAGCATGCGGCTCAGCCGGACCGGACGCCACTCGCTCAGGCTTTGATAAAGCAGCGCGCTGGCTTCGCACTTGCGCAGATAAAGATTGTAATGATTGCTTTCGCGCAGCGCCTGCTGCTGCGCCAGATAGACTACCAGATAGTCGGGTGGCGTAATCCCCTGCACCAGGGTGTCATAGTCAGGCTGCGCCAGCAGCTGCCGGAAGAAAGCCTCCGCCCCCAGCGTCACAATCGGGCGGAAATAGTGCAGCCAGCGGCCAATAAAGGCATTGTTCGCCGGAGCCGCAAGAAACCACGACTCAATCACCGGATAAGCCATATCGTGCGTTGAACCGGCACGATAAAACGCAATCAGGTCGTAACGCGCATCGGCGTTAACGGCCAGCAGCGTATCCAGCGTACGGTTGAGGATAATGGTGGCATCCATCCAGATGCCGCCATAGCGGTAAAGCAGCTCCAGGCGGATAACATCGCTTTTGTGCGACGGACGCATATCGGGATGCGTAAACTGCAGGTCCGGCAGATAGTGGGCGAGATTGCGATTGTTAATCACCGTCATCTGGTAACCCGGGTTTTCCCGGACGATTTTATCCACAAAAATCTGCACTTCAGCGGGCAGCGTTTCGCTCTCCCAGTACATCCAGATCTGCTGCGGGATCGGCGTGCCGGTGGCGGGCTGGCTGCACATATCGATATCCTGCTCATCGCGCGGATTATAGCTTGCCAGCTGTTTACGCCGCGTCAGCATCTTCTCTGCCCGCAGACCCAGCGAGACCAGATGCGTTTTAACGTTATTTTTGTTCATGCTTTTTCCTGTCGCAGGCCGTCAGCTATCGCAGTTTTTATGCAGGCAAAAAAACTGGCCCTGTGGCAACGTCCTGAATGCACCCTGAGCGGCGCGAAATGAAGTTTTAAAATTAACAAAGGGCGGGAAGTTGCTCAATCAATAAACCGTAAAACAACAACTTTAAGAGAATCCGCAGAAACCGGCGCGGATGGCTCACGCGGGCGGGTAGCCGGGCCGCTAATCTGCTATTATCGCCAGGTTTTTTACTCCGCCGATCCTGTGACACTATGTTAAAAATGAAATTTCTGCTGCCGGTGCTGATTTTGCTGAGCGCAACCGTATGGTGGCTGATGCCACATTATGATGATGAAGATAAAGCTTATTATATTGCTGTATTCTGTACGCTGACCCACGACGGGCGCGATAACAGCCCGCAGGCGATGCAACAGATTATTGAAGGCGGTAACTCCGATTACGCGCTGCAGAAAATCCGCTTCCAGCCTGGCCTGGCAACCCATCTGCAGCAGGTGTGGCAGGATCTGGCCTTGCCGCAGCAGCAGCAGGCGCGTCAGGAGGCGCTGCGCTGCCGGCAGATCATGTCAGCCGTGATGCTGCCGGGTAAGCCAGTGGCATAAAAGCGATTGCGCTTCTCTGCGGCCGGCGCGAAGCGTGTTGCCGGCCGATCACAGCGGGTCTTCATCCGGAGAGCCCGGTTTACCCTCCATACGCCGGCAAATCGCACAGGGGTCGTCACTGTTGCGGATATGCGCTTCCGCTTCGTGACTCAACCTGCGCCTGCGGCACTGCAGCGGCGTGCAACCCAGCGTCTGCTTAAACGAACGGGTCAGCGACTGCTGGCTTTCAAAATGGTATTTCAGCGCCAGGCGAATAATCGGCGTGTCGCTGTATTTAAGATCCGCAATACAGTGGGTCAGTTTTTTCCGGCGAATATAACGCGCCAGCGTTTCACTATAATAGCGGGCAAATAATTTCTGCAGATACCATTTCGAATATCCTGATTTCTGTGCAATATCGTCGATGCTCAGGCGCTGCTCCAGATTATCGGTGATCCACTCTTTTATTATGGCGATAACTTGCTGATTATATTTCTGCTTCATGCCGATGTTTTCCCTTCACTCGTTATTATGAAGGTTAATTAAACGGCATAAAATAGCGGCATGCTAAATTATTTTTCTGCTTTTGATTAATATATTCTCATATCAAGAATGGTCTTGTTTTTATATAAATACTTTACCGTTATTTCTGGAAATAACAGAATAAAAGCAGCGTTATTTATTTAAATTTCGATCAGAAAAAGCGGTTCACGTGCTCACGATTATTGTGTAAATCAGCAGCCCGGCGATAGCGACCGCCAGGCTGAAGAGTGCTTATCAGAGCACTTTCTGCTCGGCGAGATCCAGCGCAAAGTAGCTGAATATCAGGTCGGCACCGGCACGCTTAATGGCGCCCAGGCTTTCCAGTACGACATTACGCTCGTCAATTGCACCCGCCTGCGCGGCGAACTTGATCATCGCATATTCACCGCTCACCTGGTAGGCAGCCAGCGGCAGCGTGGTGCGTTCGCGAATATCACGCAGAATGTCGAGATAGGCGCCGGCAGGTTTAACCATCAGCGAATCCGCCCCTTCGGCTTCATCCAGCAGGGATTCGCGGATCGCTTCACGCCGGTTCATCGGGTTCATCTGATAGGTCTTGCGATCGCCTTTCAGCGCCGTGCCAGCGGCCTCACGGAACGGGCCGTAGAACGAAGAGGCAAACTTAGTGGAGTAGGACATAATCGCCGTATCCGTAAAGCCCGACCCATCCAGCGCCTGACGAATCGCCTTAACCTGACCATCCATTGCCGCTGAAGGGGCAATGAAGTCAGCACCCGCCTGCGCGGCTACTACCGCCTGCCTGCCCAGATTGATCAGCGTCTGGTCATTATCCACGCCGTGATCGCACAGCACACCGCAGTGGCCGTGGCTGGTGTATTCACAGAAGCAGGTGTCGGACATCACGATCATCTCCGGCACGGTATCTTTACAGATACGCGCCATACGCGCGACCAGGCCATTCTCCTGCCATGCATCGCTGCCGGTGGCGTCGGTATGATGCGAAATACCGAAGGTCATTACCGAGCGGATACCCGCTTTGGCAATACGCTCAATTTCATACGCGAGACGTTTTTCCGGAATTCGCATCACGCCTGGCATAGCGTTGATCGGCACATAGTCATCCACCTCTTCTTCAACAAAGATCGGCAGCGCCAGATCGTTGATGCTAAGGCCGGATTCCTGGAACATTGCGCGCATAGAGGCGCTTTTACGCAGCCTTCTCGGGCGCTGGATCAGATTAAATTCAGACATGTTCACACAACTTTTTTGGATGAAAATAGTGACTACAGTTTACTCTTTTTCACGTCGGGTAATGAAGAATGTGTGCTGCTGAGAGGCGGAGACGGGAGATAAAAAAGTCCCGCCGGGCGGCGGGACTGGTGAATATTACTCTTTAATAACCGGATGCTGATCGACCAGGTTGCGGCGTTTAGCCTCAAGGCGTGCGATCTCGGCATCAATATCTTCAATCTTCTGTTCGATGTTGTCGTGATGCTCCTGCAGGATCTCACGGGCTTCATCCAGGTCAGATGCCGCAGGCGTGGCGCCACGCAGCGGTTTGTTCGCCGTCTCTTTCATATAGAGACCGGTGATCAGACCCACGACAGCAACCACCATCAGATAGTAGGCAGGCATATAGAGGTTATTGCTGGCTTCTACTGCCCAGGCGGTCACGGTCGGCGTCAGACCGGCAACCAGAATCGAGATGTTGAATGCGCTGGCCAGCGCGCTGTAGCGAATATGCGTCGGGAACATCGCGGGCAGCGACGAGGCCATCACGCCGGTAAAGGCGTTGAGGATCACCGCCAGCAGCAGCAGGCCGGCAAAAATCAGGCCCAGCACGTTACTGTTAATCAGCGTAAACGCCGGGATCGCACAGAAGAACAGCGCAATACTGCCGAGGATAACAAACGGACGACGGCCGAAGCGGTCGCTCAGCATGCCCATGATCGGCTGTACAAACAGCATACCCATCATGATGGCGATGATAATCAGCACCCCATGATCTTCTGAGTAGTGCAGGTTGTGCGACAGGTAGCTCGGCATGTAAGTCAGCAGCATGTAGTAGGTCACGTTGGTGGCAAGCACCAGACCGATACAGGCCAGCAGGCTTTTCCAGTGTTTGGTGGCGATCTCTTTAAACGACACTTTCGGGCCATCGCGCAGGCCGTCACGATCGCCCTGCTCCAGACCATCAACGTGCTGCTGGAAAGCCGGGGTCTCTTCCAGCGCATGGCGCAGATAGAGGCCAATCAGGCCCAGCGGCAGCGCCAGGAAGAACGGCACGCGCCAGCCCCACTCAAGGAAGTTATCTTCCCCGACGATGGTCGAGAGCAGCACCACAACGCCTGCACCCAGCACAAAGCCGGCAATAGAACCAAAGTCGAGCCAGCTGCCCATAAAGCCGCGTTTACGGTCCGGGGAGTACTCTGCGACAAAAATCGATGCGCCGGTATACTCACCGCCGACCGAGAAGCCCTGGGCCATTTTGGCCAGCAGCAGCAGAATCGGTGCCCAGATGCCGATAGAGGCGTAAGAGGGGATCAGGCCGATACAGAAGGTACTGACCGACATAATAACAATGGTGATAGAGAGAATTTTCTGGCGGCCATACTTATCGCCCAGCATGCCGAAGAACAGACCACCCAGCGGACGGATCAGGAACGGAACCGAAAAGGTACCCAGCGCCGCGATCATCTGTACGCCTGGAGATGCATCCGGGAAAAAGACTTTACCCAGCGCATAGGCAACAAAGCCATAGACACCAAAGTCGAACCACTCCATCGCATTACCCAGCGATGCCGCAGTAATAGCCTTGCGTAAGCGGGCGTCATCGATAATGGTGACGTCATCCAGCCCGATAGGTTTTACACGCTTCCTACGTAATTTCATGATGTTACCCTGTATTGGAATTCGAAAAATCCTCAACGCCGCCGGCTGTCTGCTATCAACTCAGTCCGCGGCGTTGAGAAAATTAAAGCATAGCCGTGAAAACGGGTTTTTCCCTGGCCAGCCATAGCAATTATTACCCGGGTAATTATTGCGAACCGCGACAGAGTATACCGTTTTTATGTGATATTTGTCATGTTTTAGCCAGTAAGTGGTTACTTTTTAGCTAATTATATGGTCGTAAAGCGGTGTCAGAGGGGTAAAAATATTTTACTTTTTTGACATAACCCGCATGTCATGCGGGCTGTGATGAGGTCAGTGCGATGCAGAGACAATACCGCTCAGCGGCTGGCTGCCATGCTCTTCCAGCCAGCGCAGAAAGGTCTGACTGGCGACAGGACGGGCATAATAATAGCCCTGAATAAACGTGACCTGACGCTGCTGCAGATAGGCGAGCTGCAGCGCGGTTTCCACCCCTTCGCCCAGCACCTCCAGCTTCAGCTTATGGCAGAGAGTGATAATCGCATCCAGCACCGGCGTTTCGATCTCCAGCCCCTCAATAGCGTTGATAAAGCCGCGATCGATCTTCAGGTAGTCGAGCGGGAAGGTCATCAAATAGGAGAGGGAGCAGTGGCCGGTGCCGAAATCGTCGATGGCGACTTTCATGCCCTGCGCCTGCAGAAAGCGCAGCTTGCGCGCCACCGCTTCGCCATCCTGAATCAGGCTGCGCTCGGTAAGTTCAAGCGTGAGCAGCATCTGCTTGTCGCGGATAGCGTGCGCAAATTGCATGATATCCTCAGTAAATTCTGCATGTTGCAGATGATCTGCCGCCAGATTAAACCCGAGGTGAAAACCTGGCATCACCGGCCAGCGGGCGATATCTTCACTCATCAGTTCCAGCAGATGGCGGGTGAGATCGACAATCATCCCCTCTGACTCCGCATGCGTAATAAAAATATCGGGTCGTACCATCTCCCCATCGGGGAGCTGCCAGCGCAGCAGCGCTTCTGCGCCTGAGCAGCGCGCCAGGGTGTTGCTGTACACCGGCTGATAGTGAACCGAGAACTGACGATTACGCATGGCGCGGCGGATTTCATCGGCCCAGGAGATACGCCGGCGCAGCCAGTTTGCCGTCAGTATCATCAGCATGATTGAGAAGATTGAGGCCATCGGCAGGAAGATAAACAGCGCCTGTCGCCAGGCGGCGATCAGCTCTGCCGGCGGCACGGTTACGCTGACGCGAATAGGGTAACGCGGCGATTCACTCTGAAACAGAGTGCTCTGCATATAGTGTTCAGCTGGCGTTTTAGAGTTGCCGCTGGCGATAATTGCGCCTTCGCTGAACTGCAGGCTCATCTGATAGCCGCGGGACTCTCCCATGGCATGCATAAAGTCCATCAGATACTGGCCATCAATAACGGCCCAGAAGCCGCTGCTGTCCGGTAGCTGACGCACGAAAATCACCGCCGGACGATGCGGTACGCCCGAGGTGCCGGGCAGTGAGAGGCTCCAGACGGCTTTATCCGTCACCGGCAGCGGACGCATTATCATCGATTCAAGCGCGCCGTGATTAACGCCGTAAGCGGAGGAGCAGGTGATGTTATCGCCCTGCAGCATCCCCACCGAACGAAAGTAGGCGTTAAGCGTGCCGATGCGCTGCAGATGCTTTTCGATATCGCTGCAGGTCTGATGCTGGTATTGCTGCAGTTCGGCGATCATACCCCAGGCGTTGTCGCTCATTTTCTCCGCCTGAGCCAGCAGAATATTAGCTGTTGCCACCTGCTGCTGCCTGACCATATGGCGCGCTTCAATCGCCGTACAGACGATGCCCAGCACCAGCGGCAGCAGTCCGGCGCAGACAATATAGAGCCAGCCAAAATCACGACGTTTTTTACGCAGAGGCACCAGACTCTCCTCGGTGGGGTTAGGCATTCATCAGCCGCGCCAGCAGCATAGCATCTTCTTTACGCTCTGCAGGGCTGTGAATCGTCTGCGATGCCACCCGCTGGCGTTAACGATCGCTGCCCGTTGCGCTTATCGCCCGCTTTTTCCCGCTCAATTTGCGTTTATCCAGCGGATAAATCGTGGTTTTGCGGTTAAAAGCAGCGATAAAGAGGTATTAATCGCTAAAAGCAAAACGGTGACGAGGCCGGATGCTATTTGATCTGCCGCTGCGGCTCGCGTCGCTTCAGGCGCGGCCTGCCGGTGCCAAGCATGATCGCCAGCCGGCTGCCGCCCGGCGTGGTTTCCATCAGAATTTTTGTGACGCTGGTCAGCGGCACCGACAGCAGCATGCCGACCGGCCCCAGCAGCCAGCCCCAGAAAATCAGCGACAGAAAAACCACCAGCGTAGAGAGGCCCAGCCCGCGGCCCATAAGACGCGGTTCCAGCATATTGCCAAATACCATATGGATTGCGCTGAACAAAAACGCGACCAGCATCGCATCGTAAATATCATTCAGCACCAGCGCCTGAATAAACGGCGGGATACCGGCGATAATCGGGCCGATATTAGGGATAAAATTGAGTATAAACGCCACCACGCCCCAGAAGAGCGCAAACTTCACGTCCAGCAGCAGCAGAACCAGCCATACAGAAAATCCGGTTATCAGGCTTACCAGCGTTTTCAGAGCCAGATAGTGGGTGACGCCTTTTAGCGCTTTATGCAGGCCCGCAATACGGATCTGCGGGTTTGTCAGGGCGTTGCGCATTTTATAAGGCAGGTGGTGCACTTCAAACAGCATAAACACCACCGTCAGGATCAGCAGCACAATATTGGTCATCGCGCCGGAAAACTGCGCCAGTACCGTGGTTGCCATGTTCATGATCAGATTCGGGTCAAAGTGCTGCGCCAGCGTTTCGGTTGAAATATTAATATGAAAACCCGCCGCCAGATGCTGGATGACCATCAGCTTCTGCTCCAGCATGGTGCGGATCTGCGGATAGGTATCGCTGAATTCACCGACTGAGCTTGCCAGCACGGCGACCAGCAGCAGCATCATAATAAAGATCACGGTAATCACCAGTGAGATAGCGACGCCGCGGCGTAGCCCGCGACGCATCAGCGTGCTGACCAGCGGGTTCAGCACGATGGCCAGAAAACTGGCGAGCAGAAAGGGGACGAGTATGTCTGACGCGGCGCGGATGCCTGCCAGAATAATGACTAACATCGCCAGCTTGACCAGAATGTTCTGGCCAATTCTCTCCTGTGGCTTTTCGTTCATTGCTGCTCCTGCGGGGAATTTTTCTGATCCAAGTGTAGCTGAAGGCGGGTAAGAGATTGTTTATACACGCGCAGGCAGGGCAGACGCCAGGGCACAGCGCCAGAAACAGGAGCGCGATCCAGGGCGTTCAGCAGATGCATACCCTCTGAAAAGGCGTATAGTTAATTTTCTGTTATCAAATGCCTGTCGTGAGCGCGTTTATCTATGCCTGACCTGCCTGCTGCTGCGGAACAGAGCCGTCTCCGGCTGAATCTGCAGATTCTCTCTATTGTGAAGTTTAATTTCGCCACCTATCTGACTATCGGGCTGCCGCTGGCGGTGCTGCCGGGGTTCGTCCATGACAATCTGGGGTATAGCGCGTTCTGGGCCGGGGTGGTGATCAGCCTGCAGTATATCGCTACGCTTCTCAGCCGGCCCTATGCCGGACGCTTTGCCGATAGCTGGGGACCCAAGCGCGTGGTGGTGCTGGGGCTGGCAGGCAGCCTGCTGAGCGGACTCTGTATGCTCTTCTCCGCCCTGACACAGCAGCAGGCGCTACTCAGCCTGACGCTGCTCTGCCTGGGGCGCATTATTCTCGGCGTCGGTCAGAGCTTTTGCGGCACCGGGACGTCGCTGTGGGGCGTGGCGAAAGCGGGTTCTCTGCATATCGGGCGCGTTATCTCCTGGAACGGCATTGTCACCTACGGCGCCATGGCGCTGGGTGCGCCGCTGGGCGTTGCGCTGTTTCGCAGCGGCGGGCTGCTGCAGCTCTCAGGGGTAATTGTGGCCATCAGCCTGCTGGCGATGGTGCTGGCGCTGCCGCGTGCGGCGGTTAAAGGCAGTAAAGCGCGCCCGCTGCCGTTCCGTGCGGTCCTGGGAAAAATATATGGCTATGGCGTGCTGCTGGCGATGGGGTCGGCCGGATTTGGCGTGATTGCGACCTTTATTACCCTGTTCTACCGCGAACGTGGCTGGGAAGGGGCGGCGTTTGCCCTGACGCTGTTCAGCAGTGCGTTCGTGGGCATGCGCCTGCTGTTTCCGGATGCGATTAACAAATGGGGCGGGCTGCGCGTCGCCAGCGTCTGCTTTGCCATTGAGGCAGCGGGCCTGTTTCTGGTCGCAGGTGCGGCCGATCCGTGGATGGCGAAGCTGGGGGCTTTTCTGACCGGCGCCGGCTTTTCTCTGGTATTTCCGGCTATCGGCGTCGTCGCGGTCAAAGCGGTGCCGCAGCAGAATCAGGGCAGTGCGCTGGCAACCTATACCGCTTTTATGGATCTGGCGCTGGGCATTACGGGACCCCTTGCTGGCCTGATCATGAGCTATGCCGGCGTGTCGCAGGTCTATCTGCTGACGGCGCTGCTGGTCTGCGTCGCGCTGGGCTGCACGCTCTATATGCTGAAATCCCGCCAGCCGGACAGCGCGGAGACGCCATAAAAAAAAGGCCCCGACCGGGGCCAGCAACGGCAAAAGTATCCCTGAGGGACACAGATAAGGATCGCTGAGCACCTCGTGCAGGCAGAGATACTGATGGAAAGCAGGAGAACATTTGTTTCAAAATAAGTAAATAATGAAATGTAAAACAGTAGATCCGCTTCGCAAAAATGCGCCGTTAACATTATCTGCAGTAACCAAAACGTTGGCTGATGAGAGTGATCAGCGCCCCGTCAGCCAGAAAAAATGCGATCCAGCCCGCTAAAAGAAAATCTTCCAAAAAAGATTATTTGAAAAATTTATTTCATTGTAATAGCTTCATAGCACGCTTTTCATCTCACCTGCCCGGGTAGCCTGACGCTAACCCTTTGCTGCCTGCAGGGCCCTTTACATCAATGAGGCATCGACATGACTATTATTGGAAACTTTATCGGTGGCAGCATCACGCACAGCGCCAGTAATGAAACCATTCCGGTTTACGATCCGGCAACCGGCAAAGTGGTGCGTGAGCTGACGCAAAGCACCGCTGCAGAAGTAGAGCAGGCGATTGCGGTAGCGCACGCTGCCTTTCCGGAATGGTCGAAAACCGCGCCGCTGCGTCGTGCGCGCGTCATGTTTAATTTCAAAGCGCTGATGGAAAAGCACCGTGATGAGCTGGCAGCCCTGATCGTCTCAGAACATGGCAAGGTCTGGTCAGATGCGCTCGGTGAGCTGACGCGCGGTATTGAGGTGATTGAGTTTGCCTGCGGCATTCCGCACCTGCTGAAAGGCGAAAACTCGCCGGGCGTAGGCACCGGCGTTGACAGCTACTCATTGATGCAACCGGTGGGCGTGGTGGCAGGCATTACGCCATTTAACTTCCCGGCGATGGTGCCGCTCTGGATGTTCCCGATCGCACTGGCGTGCGGAAATACCTTTATTCTCAAACCACCGGCTCTGGATCCGTCCGCATCGGTGCGTATGGCGGAGCTGCTGAAAGAAGCGGGCCTGCCGGATGGCGTATTTAACGTTGTGCACTCATCTAATGATGATGCAGAACAGCTGTATAAAGATCCGCGCATCGCGGCCGTCAGCTTTGTCGGCTCGTCCGGCGTTGCGGAGCACATCTATAAAACGGCCAGCGCGCACGGCAAACGCGTACAGGCGTTTGGCGCGGCGAAAAACCACGCTATCGTCATGCCGGATGCCGATCTGGATGCCACCGTCAATGCTATCATGGGTGGTGCGTTTGGCTCAGCGGGCGAGCGCTGCATGGCGCTGCCGGTAGTGGTTGCCGTCGGCGATGATACTGCGGACAAACTGATCGCCCGCCTGACGCCGCTGATCAAAGCGCTGCGCGTGGGGCCAGGCATGCAGCAGGGCGCGGAAGAGAATGAGATGGGTCCGGTGGTCTCTGCCGCTCATCAGAAAAAAGTGCTCGGCTACATCGATAAAGGTGAGCAGGAGGGAGCGAAGCTGGTGGTCGATGGCCGCACTATCCGGGTCGCGGGCCATGAAGAGGGCTACTATGTAGGCGGCACGCTGTTCGATAATGTCACCTCCGATATGGTGATCTGGCGTGAGGAGATCTTTGGCCCGGTGCTGAGCATTATGCGCGCCAGCGACTTCAGCAGCGCGCTGCAGCTGGTTAACAGCCATGAGTTTGGTAACGGCAGCGCCATCTTTACCAGCAATGGCCACACCGCGCGCGAGTTTATTCAGAACGTCGAGGCGGGCATGGTGGGCGTAAACGTTCCGGTGCCGGTTCCTATGGCGTTCCACAGCTTTGGCGGCTGGAAACGTTCCGTGTTTGGTGCGCTGAATGTGCACGGCCCGGATGGCGTACGTTTCTATACGCGGATGAAAACTGCCACCGTACGCTGGCCCAGCGGCCAGCAGACCGTATCGGAATTCAGTATGCCTACGCTGGGTTGAGGCGGTCACAGGAGGAAAGCATGTCCCTGATTTCAAAAGCACAGCAGCCTGACAGCAGCGGTCGTATTCAGCACGTCACGCCGCAGAGCGCAGGCTGGGAATATGTTGGCTTTGCGGCTTACCTGCTAAAGCAGGGCGAGACGCTGACGCTGCAGAGCGGTGAGAAAGAGCTCTGCCTGGTGCTGGTCGCCGGGCGGGCGTCGGTTAAAACCCGTCACGCTGCCTTTGCCGGTATTGGCAAGCGCATGTCGCCGTTTGAGCGGACTCCCCCGTGGTCAGTCTATGTGCCGCACCACGATCAGGCGGAGATCACCGCAGAAACCGATCTTGAGCTGGCCGTATGCAGCGCGCCGGGACATGGCGACCTGCCGGCCCGGCTCATCCCGCCGGAAGACGTGGGCATTGAGCATCGCGGCAAAGGACGTAACCAGCGTCTGGTGCATAATATTCTGCCGGATAACAAAGCGGCGGACAGCCTGCTGGTGGTGGAGGTTTATACCGGTGAAGGAGCGACCAGCTCCTGGCCAAGCCATAAGCATGATGATAAAGCGAGCCCGGATGAGACCTATCTGGAGGAGACCTATTACCATCGCTTTGATCCGGAACCCGGTTTTGCTATGCAGCGGGTCTATACCGACGATCGCTCGCTGGATGTTTGTATGGCGCCCGGCAATCGCGATGTGGTCATGGTGCCACGCGGTTACCACCCGGTCGCCACGCTGGCGGGCTATGACAACTACTATCTCAACGTGATGGCGGGACCGGTACGGCAGTGGAAATTTACCTGGGAGAAAGATCACGCCTGGGTAAACAGCGATAGCTATCCACGCAGCCGCTGAGTCGCGGTATGGAGGGTAAAAGGGCAGCCAGTGCGCTGCCCTTTTTTATGGGTGCAGTTATTCCGGCTCGCTGCTGTTAGTCAGCGCCAGCGACACGGCCAGCGTCTGCGCCAGGCAGAGTGAAGCAACCTGAGAACGGAATCCATCGACCTGCGCTTCACGAACCACAAAACAGACGTCGCTGAAGGCGGCCAGCGGGCTGACCTGACTGTCGGTGATAGCGATCTGATGCGCGCCGCGTCGGGCGCCCAGCTCGACCAGCTCAACGGCTTCGCGGGCGTAGGGCGAGTAGCTGATAGCGATCACCACATCTTTGGGATTCACCATGCTCAGCTGCTCGGCAAACATGCCGCCGAGACCGTCAATCAGGAACGCGCGGCGCTCAAGGTGACGCAGCGCATACACCAGATAAGAAGCCACACTGAAGGAGCGGCGCAGGCCAATAATGTAGATATTCTCCGCCTCATTCAGCATCTGTACCGCTTTGTTGAGCTGTTCAGGGTTTATCTGCATCGCCAGCTGCTGCAGCGCCTGACTGTTAACCATGGTGAAGACGTTGAGGATCTCCATCGGGCTTTCCGGCGAGCTGGCGCTGTCATCGGTGGCCGTCTGGCGAAACAGGCGCGCGCGCTCGGTATAATTAACGGTCTCTTCCATCAGATGCTGACGAAACACCTGTTTCATTTCATTGAAGCCGCTGAAGCCAAAAGCGTTGGCAAAACGGATCAGCGTGGAGGGCGGTACATCAGCCTGCTGAGCGATAGAGGCGACGGTATCAAAAGCGATGCTGTTGCTGTTATCGAGAATATAACGAGCCACCTGCTTCAGACGCTTGCTCAGCGTCTCGTAGCGACGACGGATATCGTCCTGTAGCAGAGTGAGCTGGGTTGGATTATTGGTCATTGCTTCGGCCCGTTAACAAAAGAAAAATGGCTGGATAATGAGCGCTATAGTACCAGATGGATGGAAAATTTCATTCAATTGTCATCAGCAGCGCATCTATTTCATTGGATTATGCAATACCTCACAAAACCGCGTGGCGGCAGTACGGTTTGCGGTGAAGTTATCGGAGGCCGGAAAGAGAGAGGCAGGGGAAAGAGCTAAAGCAGAGGGTTGCACCCTCTCCGCCAGGGGAGAGGGTGTGCGGAAACAATGCCCGCCGGACCTAACCGCGCGCCGCGCGCCAGTAGCCAATCAGGCGCAGATAGTTGCCTTTTACCGTCTCAATCAGCGTCTGGTCATCCAGCTCGCCTTTCAGCCACTGACGTGAAGGCTGACCAAAGATGGTGCGCCCGACGGCAAATCCTTTTACCCACTCCGCCTGCGCCGCCGCGGCAAAGCCCGCCTTGAGCTTATCTTCCGGCGCGTCCAGGCCAAGCAGCAGTATGCCGCGACAGTACGGATCCTGCTGTTCAATCAGCGCACCTATCGCCTGCCAGCTCTCTGCAGAGAGCGGCGGCAGTTTCCACCAGTCGGGCTGAATGCCGAGGCTGTAGAAGTGGCTCAGCATCTCATGATAGTAAGACTCGTTGTGATCCGGATTGCTCTCCGGCAGGATCACCTCTACCAGCAGCTCATGCCCGCTCTTGTTACAACCGCGCCAGACATCCAGCAGCAGCGCATCCTGCTCATCGCGCAGCTCAGCGCTGTCGTGCGGATGGTAAAACACCAGGCACTTCACCACGTGCTCCGCCGGCCAGTCGATCAGCTGCGAGCCGATATTGCCATGCTCCAGGCGCAGCGGCCGCGATCCGGGCTGCTCAATCGGACGACCAATCCACCACTTTTTGCCGGTGATGGCGTTCAGCGCTTTCTGCCCGTAGGTGGTATCGGCCAGAATGCCGCTCTTTTCATTCAGGCCTGCTTCTGCCGCCGCCTCCTGCGCCGCCTGCAGCAGCAGCAGTTTCAACTGCGGAATGCGCGTCTCGCTGACGCCTGCTTCCTGCGCCATATCGGCCAGCTGTTTACGGTGGTCAAAGGCGAACACATTCAGCTCCGGCCACTGCTGCCGGCGCGTGGTGACCCGGTGCAGGTGAGTAAGGCGCGTATCGCGATCTGGTCGTTTAACCTCACGGTCGCGGCTGAGGAAATCATCCAGCTCCGCTTTAGTAGGCATTGCCGGCGCGCAGCCGTGCCGCGACACCACCAGCGCACCACAGGCATTCGCGTAGCGACACGCCTGCTCCCAGCTCTCATCGTTCAGCCAGCCGCGCAGCAGACCGGACATAAATGCATCGCCCGCACCCAGTACGTTCAGCACTTCAACCTGCACGCCGCTCTGCAGCCGGGTCTGTTCCCAGCTGTCCGGAATATCGCCCTCAAACACCACGCAGCCCAGCGGCCCGCGCTTGCACACCAGCGTGGCCTGGCTTGCCTGGCGCACATTTTTCAGCGCCGTCAGCGTATCGGTACTGCCGCCGGCAATGTGAAACTCCTCTTCGGTGCCGACGATAAGATCAAAATAGTGCAGCACTTCCTGCAGCTGGCGGGTTACCTGGCCCGATTCAATAAAGCGCGTCTCACCGTCGCCCAGTGAGGTCAGGCCCCACAATACCGGCCGATAGTCGATATCCAGCGCGGTACGCAGCCCGTTGCGGCGGGCAATATCCAGCGCTTTCAGCACGGCGGCGCGGGTATCCGGATGGGAAAGGTGCGTGCCGGTAATCGCGACCGCGCGTGAAGAGGTAATGAACGCCTCCTCAATATCATCCGGCACCAGTCCCATATCCGCGCAGTTATCGCGATAGAAGATCAGCGGAAAGGTCTCTTCATCTTTAATGCCGAGGATCACCAGTCCGGTCAGACGCGTTTTATCGGTGATCAGGCCGTCAGTGTTACAGCCGACGCGCTGCAGCTCTTCACGTAAAAAACGGCCGTTATGTTCATCGCCGACGCGCGCCAGCATCGCAGATTTCAGCCCCTGGATGGCTGTGCCATACGCCACGTTGCCTGAGGATCCACCCAGATATTTATTAAAGCTGGTCATATCCTCTAAGCGCGAACCGATTTGCTGACCATAGAGATCAACGGCGATGCGTCCGATACAAATCACATCAAGCCGCTTCTGTTGTGTACTCATACCTATAGTTTCCTTCTGTGATAAGCAGGCACGAACATCATCACCCGTGTCGGGTGCGCTGCTGTCGGGTTCTCAGAATGCCTGACTGGCTGGAAAATCAGTATGAGGAATGAATATTTCATAAACAACATAAAATGAAACATACATCTTTATTTTGTGAGCCAGGTAAAATTACCGCTCTGCGCAACAGAGCAGGGGTAACGTCGTAAACAGGCGCGGCATCTCCGGGCTGTGAAGCCGATCGCAGGAAATATCAGGTAAATAGCAGAAGCTCTTTGGGTGAAACAAAAGTTCACAACCGCGCCACGCTTTCTGGCTTCGTTCCACTTTAGCCACGCAGAAACGGCTGCTCAGCCACTTTACTGTGCTGAATTTGATCTCCATCGCAAAATGAAATGTTTCTTCTGTAATTGTATTTTATGGAAAAAATATTTGTTTATAATCGCCGCATGTTTCACTTATGCGCGGGGCAGCCAGACAGCCTGCTCCGGGTCGCGAGGCTCCTCTGCGGATGCCGGCAAGTAAAGGAAAAGAGATATGGGCACGATCAGACTGACAACGGCACAGGCGCTGGTGAAGTTTCTCGATAATCAATATCTGAATGTCGATGGCGCAGAGAGCAAGTTTGTGAAAGGCGTGTTCGCCATTTTCGGCCACGGTAACGTACTCGGTATGGGTCAGGCGCTGGAGCAGGATAGCGGCGATCTGATTGTGTATCAGGGACGCAACGAGCAGGGTATGGCGCATGCTGCGACCGGCTTTGCCAAACAGTCGCTGCGCCGTCAGATTATCGCCTGTACCTCGTCGGTAGGCCCGGGCGCGGCCAACATGATTACCGCTGCGGCAACCGCCACGGCCAACCGTATTCCGCTGCTGCTGCTCCCCGGCGATGTGTTTGCGACCCGTCAGCCCGATCCGGTGCTGCAGCAGATTGAGCAGAGCCACGATTTAAGTATCAGTACCAATGATGCTTTCCGCGCCGTCAGCAAATACTGGGATCGCATCAGCCGCCCGGAGCAGCTGATGTCCGCCTGTATTAACGCCATGCGCGTGCTGACCGATCCCGCCGAAACCGGTGCAGTGACGCTCGCCCTGCCGCAGGATGTACAGGGCGAAGCGTGGGATTTCCCGGACTACTTCTTTCAGAAGCGCGTGCATCGGCTCGATCGCCGCCTTCCTTCTCCTGCGCAGCTTGAGGCTGCGCTGGCGCTGATTGCGCGCAAGCACAAGCCGCTGATTGTCGTGGGCGGTGGCGTCAAATACTCCGGAGCGGGCGAGGCGCTGCTGAAATTTGCTGAGCGCTTCGCGATTCCGTTCGCGGAAACGCAGGCGGGCAAAGGCACGCTGAGTTCCGAACATCCGCTGAACCTGGGGGGCGTGGGGGAAACCGGCTCTCTGGCCGCTAACCTGCTGGCGAAAGAGGCCGATCTGGTTATCGGTATCGGCACCCGCTATACCGACTTCACCACCGCGTCAAAATGGATTTTCCGCCATCCGGAGGTCAGCTTCCTTAATCTTAACGTCAGCAACTTCGACAGCTACAAGCTCGATGGCGTGCAGCTGCTCGCCGATGCGCGCGAAGGGCTGACCGCGCTGGCGCAGCAGCTGCAGGGCTTTGAAAGCCACTGGGGCGATCAGATAGAAGAGGCGCAGCGTCAGCTGCGGCAGGAGACGCAGCGCGTCTATGCTGCTACCTGGAACAGCGATGATTTCGTTCCGGAAATTGCTGACCATATCGATCGCGACGCGCTGTTTGCCGAATTTCAGCGTCTTACTCAATCCGTGCTGACGCAGAGTAGCGTGCTCGGCACGCTGAACGAGCAGCTGCCGGATGACGCGGTCATTGTGGCCGCAGCGGGCAGCCTGCCGGGCGACCTGCAGCGCGTCTGGCGCACCCGCAGTTACAACGACTATCACGTGGAGTATGGCTACTCCTGCATGGGTTATGAAGTCAACGCCGCGCTGGGGGCAAAGCTGGCCCAGCCGCAGCGTGAGGTCTATGCCATGGTCGGTGATGGCTCTTTCATGATGCTGCACTCAGAGCTGGTGACGTCGATTCAGGAGGGCGCGAAGATCAACGTCATCCTGCTGGATAACATGACCAACGGCTGCATTAACAACCTGCAGATGGAACACGGTATGGACAGCTTTACGACCGAATTCCGCTTCCGTAATCCGGAAGGGGGGCGGCTCGATGGCGGCTTTGTGCCGGTGGACTTTGCGGCCATTGCCGCCGGGTACGGCTGCAAAACCTACCGCGTCACCACGCTTGAGCAGCTGAAGGCGGCGCTGGCCGACGCACAGCAGCAAAGCGTCTCCACCCTGATTGATATCAAAGTGCTGCCAAAAACCATGGTGCACAAATATTTCAGCTGGTGGAACGTTGGCGTGGCGCAAACCTCTGAATCTGAGCGTACGCAGCAGGTCGCTGACAAGCTGAATCAGCACATTCAGCAGGCACGTAAATATTAACGCTTCTGGCCGGCGCAGATCGGCCGTCTTATCTCTTATCTGACTCTACAGGTGTAATCATGACGCTCAAACTCGGGGTAATCGGGACCGGTGCAATTGGTCAGGAGCATATCCGTCGCTGTAACAACGTACTGCAGGGCGCAAAAGTGGTGGCGGTTTCCGACATCAACGTTGAGGGGGCCCGGGCGGCGCTGCAGCGGCTGAATATCAGCGCGGAGGTTTATCAGGATGGTCATCAGGTGATCGCCTCGCCGGAGGTTGACGCCATTCTGGTGACCTCCTGGGACCCGACGCATGAAGAGTTTACCCTGGCGGCTATCGCTGCCGGCAAGCCGGTATTCTGTGAAAAGCCGCTGGCGATGAGTGCGGAAGGCTGCCGCCGTATTGTGGATGCGGAAATTCAGCATGGCAAACGGCTGGTGCAGGTGGGCTTTATGCGCCCGTATGACGCGGGCTACCGCGCCCTGAAAAAAGTGATTACTGAAGGTGAAATTGGCGAACCGCTGATGCTGCACTGTGCGCACCGTAATCAGAGCGTGGGTGAGAACTACACCACCGACATGGCCATCACCAACACGCTGATCCACGAGCTGGATGTGCTGCGCTGGCTGACGGAGGATGACTATAAATCGGTGCAGGTGGTCTTTCCGCGCGTCACGTCAAAATCGCATGCGCAGCTGAAAGATCCGCAGATTGTGCTGTTTGAAACGCAGAAAGGGATCCGCATCGATGTGGAGATCTTCGTGAACTGCGCCTATGGCTACGATATCCAGTGTGAAGTGGTGGGAGAAGAGGGCATCGCCCGTCTGCCAGAACCGTCGGCGATCCAGACGCGTAAAAATGCGCGCCTCGGTACGCCGCTGCTGACCGACTGGAAAGATCGCTTTATCGACGCCTATGACGTCGAGCTGCAGGCGTTTATCAACGATGTTAAAGCCGGTGAGCTTACCGGACCTTCCGCATGGGATGGCTTTGCCGCTTCAGTAGCAGCTGACGCCTGCCTGAAGGCGCAGAACAGCGGCGCGATTGAGCCGGTTGAAATGCCACCGCGTCCGGCATTCTACAGCAAATAACCTGCTACTTTTTTTGCGGCGGCGCGGCTGCTCCGCCGCCCTGATTCCGGGATCTGAAGATGAACAAAGAGAATGTAAAGCTGGCGATAGCGCCGATCGGCTGGACCAATGACGACATGCCCGATCTGGGCAAAGAGAACACATTCCAGCAGACGGTCAGTGAAATGGCGCTGGCCGGTTTTACCGGCAGCGAAGTCGGCAGTAAATACCCGCGCGATCCGGCGATTCTGAAACCGATGCTCGATATCCGCGGCATTGAGATCTGCAACGCGTGGTTCAGCACCTTTTTTGCTAACGGCGATAAGGCGAAGACCATCGATGAGTTCATCAACCATATGAACTTCCTGCATGCGATGGGCGCGCGCGTTATCGGCTGTTCAGAGCAGAGCAAAAGTATTCAGGGTACCACGCTGGCCGTGTTTGAGCAGAAACCGGTGTTCAGTGACGAAGAGTGGCGCCTGACGGCGGAAGGCTATAACGAACTGGCGCAGCTTGCCGCAGAAAAGGGCATGCGCGTGACGCTGCACCACCATATGGGAACCGGGATCCAGACGCCGGAAGAGATTGACCGTTTTATGGCGCTGACCCACGACAGCGTAGGCCTGCTCTATGATACCGGCCATATTTACTACTCTGAAGGATCGCAGCAGGCGATGCTGGACGTACTGACCACGCATCTGCCGCGTATTTTCCACGTGCATCTGAAAGATGTGCGCGACGAAGTGGTGGCTGAAGTGCGCGGGAAATCCCTGTCGTTTCTTGATGGCGTGAAGAAAGGCACCTTCACCGTGCCGGGAGATGGTGCGATCGATTTCGCGCCGGTGTTTAAAATTCTCGACGAGGCAGGCTATAAAGGCTGGATGGTGGTAGAGGCGGAGCAGGATCCGGCTATCGCCAACCCGTTTGAATATGCGGTAAAAGCGCGCAAATATATCCGCGAACACGCCGGACTCTGATTGCTGCTCTGTGCCAGCGCCGCTGCCGCTTCTGTGGGGCAGCGGCGCTGTTCTGTTATCCCTGCACGCTCTTCCTGAATCGGTTATCCGGCGACATAAAAAACCCCGCAGCGGGTGCGGGGTCGGTAAAGCGGATAACAGGCCTTACGATGCGAGCGAAAGCGCCGGCTTCTGGCTGTTGCGCGCCAGCCACTCGCTGATGCGCGCCTGCTGGGCCGTGTTCAGCCACATACCCTGCTTGGTACGGCGCCAGATAGCATCATCCAGTTCACGTACCCACTCGTTTTTGACCAGATAACGCAGTTCAGCTTCATAGAACTCATGACCAAAATTCTCGCCCAGATCGGTCAGGCTGGTGGCACCCTCAAGCAGCATTTCGGTGCGACTGCCGTAGGTGCGGGCATAGTGCCGCGCCATGTTTTCGCTGATAAAGGGATAGCGGCGACGCAGACCGGCAGCGTAGTCCTCACGCGTACCGGAGAAATCACCACCCGGCAGCACGGCATTTTTTGTCCAGGCCGGGCCGGCGTTCGGGTAGTACTTCGCCAGTTTCTCCATCGCATGCTCTGCCAGCTTGCGATAGGTAGTCAGCTTGCCGCCAAACACCGACAGCAGCGGCGCCCCGCCGTTATCATCACGCACGTCCAGCGTATAGTCACGGGTGATCGCCTGCGGTGAATCTGACTCATCATCACACAGCGGACGCACGCCGGAGTAGCTCCAGACGATATCATCTGAGGTCAGCTGCTTTTTGAAGTGCGCGTTAAACACCTTCAGCAGATAGCGCGTCTCTTCCTCATCAATTTTAACGTTTTTCGGATCGCCTTTGTACTCAACGTCGGTGGTACCGATGATAGAGAACTCATCCATCCACGGAATAACAAACACGATACGGTTATCTTCGTTCTGCAGAATATAAGCCTGCTTTTCAGTGTGCACGCGCGGCACCACGATATGGCTGCCTTTAATAAGGCGAATGCCATAAGGGGATTTCAGCTTCAGGCCGTCGTCAAACAGCTGTTTAACCCACGGGCCGGCCGCATTAACCAGGCCTTTAGCGCGCCAGGTCAGGATTTTGCCGGTATCGACCTCTTCTGCCTCAACCATCCACATGCCGCCTTCACGCCATGCGCGGTTAACGCGGGTGCGGGTGCGCACTTCGCCACCTTTACGCTCAACTTCCTGCGCGTTCAGCACCACCATGCGGGCATCATCCACCCAGCAGTCGGAATATTCAAAACCGCGCGTAATTTCCGGCTTCAGCGCCGACTCCGCGCCAAAGCGCAGACCTTTACTGCCCGGCAGCGTAGTGCGCTTGCCGAGGCGGTCATACATAAACAGACCCATACGGATCATCCACGCCGGACGCAGGTGCGGGCGGTGCGGCAGGCGGAAGCGCATCGGGAAAGCGATATGCGGCGCCATTTTTAACAGCACTTCACGCTCGGCCAGCGCTTCGCCAACCAGACGAAACTCGTAGTGTTCAAGGTAGCGCAGGCCGCCGTGAATCAGTTTGGAACTGGCGGAGGAGGTGGCACACGCCAGATCCCGCGCCTCCAGCATCAGCACAGACAGTCCGCGTCCTGCAGCGTCCACTGCAATGCCGGCTCCGTTGATGCCGCCGCCGATCACGATCAGGTCTTTGGTTTCCACGTCATCTCCTCCGATGTTCGGAATAGTTCTAAAATGTTCGTTTTCGAGCGTAATAATAATCGGAAACCAACATTTTCGCCAGTCTTTAACGCAATAAAAACATTCCTGCGTGATGCAGCTAACATTCCGGCAGGAAAAAAAACAGATAACCCTTTTCTTTATCAGGTTATGGCACCTGTTTCTCAGGGTAAACTAGGCGCAAACAGAACAGCGAAATGAGAGATAACGATGGAAACCTTCGAGTGTATTAACGTTCAGCAGGCAAACACGCAGCTGGCGCAGGGCGCGCAGTTAGTCGATATTCGCGATCCACAGAGTTTCGCCCTGGGACATGCCGCTGGCGCGCAGCATCTCTCCAATGACAACCTGGCGGACTTTATCGCGCAGGCGCGCCGCGATCTGCCGGTGCTGGTGATGTGTTATCACGGCAACAGCAGCAAAGGCGCCGCGCAGTTTCTGCTGGGGCAGGGTTTCAGTGAGGTGTACAGCATTGATGGCGGGTTTGACGCCTGGCGTGCAGCGTTTCCTGCGCAGACCGCGACCGGTAGTCTCTGACCCGCCACCTTAAGGAGAGCGCAGCATGATGCGTATTACCCGGTTCAGCCACGCCCGCACCGCGCAGGCGTTTGTGGATTATATGGCGACGCGCGGTGTGACGCTGCGCATAGAGCAGGAAAGTCACTTCGTGATCGTGCTGGATGATGAGAGCCAGCTGCAGATGGTCGAAAACGAACTTGCGCAATTCGTTCGCGACCCTAATCACCCGCGCTATCAGGCGGCCAGCTGGCGCAGCGGCAGTACCCGCAGCGGGCTGCACTATGAGCGCAGCAACGTCTGGGCCACGATTCGCGAACGCGCCGGACCGCTGACGCTTTCGGTGATGGCGCTCTGCGTCGCGGTGTTTATTCTGATGCAGATTGCGGGTGATGATGTCGCGCTGGCCTGGCTGGGCTGGCCGGCTGACGCCTCGCAATATTTTCAGGTCTGGCGCTGGTTCAGCCATGCGCTGCTGCACTTTTCGCTGCTGCATATCCTGTTTAATCTGATGTGGTGGTGGTATCTCGGCGGAGCGGTCGAGAAGCGACTCGGCAGCGGCAAGCTGTTTGTGATTATGCTGATCTCTGCGCTGCTCAGCGGCTGGATGCAGGCCAAATTCAGCGGCGTGCTGTTTGGCGGTCTCTCGGGTGTGGTCTATGCGCTGATGGGTTATTGCTGGCTGCGCGGCGAGCGCGATCCCGAAAGCGGTATTTATCTGGAGCGCGGACTGATTGGTTTCGCTATTGTATGGCTGGTGATTGGCTGGTACGGCGCATTTGGTCTGGCAATTGCTAATGCCGCGCACGTGACCGGCCTGCTGGTCGGGCTGGCTATGGCGTTTGTGGATACGCGCCACGCTGCCCGTCATCAGAGATAAAAAGAACACGGCTGCAAGCCGAGGAGAGAGATGTGAAGCAGACGCAACGTCATGACGCCATTATCGATCTGGTCCGGCGTCAGGGGTATGTCAGTACGGAAGAGCTGGTTGAGCATTTTGCGGTCAGTCCGCAGACCATCCGCCGGGATTTAAACGATCTGGCCGATCAGAATAAAATTCAGCGCCATCACGGCGGCGCGGCGCTGCCCTCCAGTTCGGAAAATACCGCCTGGCAGGATCGTAAAATGATGTGGTCGGCAGAAAAGGCACGCATCGCCG
This sequence comes from Pantoea sp. PSNIH1, assembly GCF_007680655.1. Classification (NCBI taxonomy): domain Bacteria; kingdom Pseudomonadati; phylum Pseudomonadota; class Gammaproteobacteria; order Enterobacterales; family Erwiniaceae; genus Pantoea; species Pantoea sp. PSNIH1. Next base: position 62,055 of record NZ_VEIP01000008.1, on the reverse strand, counting down.
CGCGCGTGGCCAGTCAGATCCCGGATGGCGCAACGCTGTTTATTGATATCGGTACTACACCCGAAGCGGTTGCCCATGCGCTGCTGAACCATAACGATCTGCGGATTGTCACGAACAACCTTAACGTTGCCATTCTGCTGATGGGCAAGCCCGATTTCCGGGTGATCATCGCCGGCGGAGAAGTGCGCACGCGTGACGGCGGGATCATGGGCGAAGCCACGCTCGACTTTATCTCGCAGTTCCGCCTCGACTACGGCATTCTCGGTATCAGCGGCATCGATATGGATGGCTCGCTGCTGGAGTTTGACTACCATGAAGTCCGGACCAAACGAGCCATCATCGACAATTCGCGCTGCGTAATGCTGGTTGTGGATCACTCAAAGTTCGGGCGTAACGCTATGGTCAATCTGGGCAATATGGGACTGATTGATTACATGTTTACCGATCAGAAGCCTCCCGCCAGCGTGCTTAAAGTAATTGAGCAGCATGAGGTCCATCTCGAACTCTGCTGATCCTGCGCCGGGCCACGCGCCCGGCAGCTATTTTTTCCCTCTCCCTTCCGATCCGGTCGCTTTTTTCACCAGGCGCGACTTTACTTATCCTTTTGATCTCTATCCGCCAGCCCGGACGCGAAAGGAGCGTTGATGTCTCTCAATAAACTGGATCAGGCCGCAGAAGCGGCGGGAATTGCCTTGCGTTTTGTGAATGCCAGAGGGGAAAAGGAAACCATCAGCGATGAGACCAAAGAGGCGCTGCTGGCGGTAATGGAGGCGCCGGCAGGTAAAGCGCCGCCGGTGCCGCCGGTGCAGGTCTTTGTGGCACGCGCCCGGCGCGAGCTTGCGGTGGGTGGCAAAGGTGAATTTACCTGGCAGCTGACCACTGAGCAGGGCAAAAGCCACAGCGGCACGGTACAGGGTGGCGAGATGCTGACGCTGCCGCCGCGTCTGACGCAGGGCTATCATCAGCTCAGCCTGCGTAAAGGGCGTCAGGAGTGGCAGTCGCGCCTGATTATTGCGCCGCGTCGCTGCTACCTGCCTGAACCGCTGGCACAGGGAGAAAAACGCTGGGGTGCGCTGGTGCAGCTCTATACGCTGCGCTCAGAGCAGAACTGGGGTATCGGTGACTTTGGCGATTTAAAACGGATGCTGGAGCAGGTAGCGGCGCACGGCGGCGACTTTATTGGCCTTAACCCGCTGCATGCGCTCTATCCGGCTCAGCCCGATCTCGCCAGCCCCTACAGCCCGGCGTCGCGCCGCTGGCTGAATATTCTCTATATTGACGTCAGCCAGGTGGCAGCATTTCAGCAGAGCGCCGCGGCACAGCGCTGGTGGAAGAGTGCGAAAACCCGCAAGGCGCTGGAGAAGGCGCGCGCGGTGGAGGCAGTTGACTATGCGGCAGTGGCGGCACTCAAGCTGGAGGCGCTGCGTCTGGCCTGGCAGCAGTATCAGCCGCAGGCGGCAGAGGAAGCGGATTACCAGGCGTTTCTGACGGCGGGCGGCGACGCGTTGCGTTATCAGGCCGCGTTTGATGGCATTCTGGCTGAGCGCAGCGGGCAGGATGAGCAGGGGTGGGGCTGGGAAACCTGGCCGGAGGGTTTACGCAGTGCCGCGCAGCCGGAAGTCCAGGCCTGGTGCGCGCAGCATGAAGAGGAGATTGGCTTCTGGAGCTGGCTGCAGTGGCTGGCGCATCAGCAGTTCAGTGACTGCTGGCAGCGCAGTCAGGAGCTGGGTATGGCGGTGGGGCTTTACCGCGACCTGGCGGTAGGTGTGGCTGAACATAGTGCCGAAACCTGGCAGGATCCGCAGCTATATAAACTTGGCGCTTCGGTCGGCGCGCCGCCCGATCCGCTGGGACCGCTGGGACAAAACTGGGGGCTGCCGCCGCTCGATCCGCACGTGCTGCGCGCGCGTGGCTATCAGCCGTTTATCGACCTGCTGCGCGCGAATATGCGCGACTGCGGCGCGCTGCGCATCGACCATGTGATGTCGCTGCTGCGACTGTGGTGGATCCCGCATGGGGAAGGTGCGGATAAAGGCGCCTACGTCTCCTATCCGGTAGAGGATCTGCTGGCGGTTCTGGCGCTGGAGAGCCAGCGGATGCGCTGCATGGTGATTGGCGAAGATCTCGGCACCGTGCCGCAGGAAATTGTCAAACTGCTGCGCGACAGCGGGGTTTTCTCCTGGAAAGTACTGTTCTTCGAGCAGGAAAAAGAGGGGCGCTATCGCCTGCCCGACAGCTATCCGCCGCAGTCCATCGCCAGTGCCAGCACGCACGATCTGCCGACGCTGAGCGGCTTCTGGCAGGCGGAGGATCTGGCACTGGGCGAGAAGCTGGGTATGTATAAAGGCAGTACGCTGCAGTCGCTGCAGGCGCAGCGCGTGGAACAGAAACAGGCGCTGCTGGATGCGCTGCATCAGGCCGGGGCCATGCCGGCGCGCAGTGCAAAGCAGGCGGAAAAACAGGCGCTGACGCCAGCCTTTAATCAGGCTATCCATCGCTTTCTGGCGCTTACCCGCAGCACGCTGCTGGGCCTGCAGCCGGAGGACTGGATGGGCATGACAACGCCGGTTAACGTGCCGGGCACAACAGATGAGTATCCTAACTGGCGACGCAAGTGGAGCTTTACGCTGGAAGAGGCGTTTGCGGATAAGGGCGTGAAGAAACTGCTGAAAACGGTAAGCGAGGCGCGTAAAGCGTAGTAAAACCGCGGCAGCGCAGGGCGCTGCCGCATAAACTATCAGTAGTAGGAGTGTTCGCCGCGCTGGTGTTCAGTGAGATCGCGAACCCCTTTCAGCTCCGGGAAGGCAGCCAGCAGCTCTTTCTCAATGCCATCTTTCAGCGTGACATCAATCATCGAGCAGCCGTTACAGCCGCCGCCAAACTGCAGCACGGCGATGCCGTCATCGGTGATCTCCATCAGCGACACGCGGCCGCCGTGGCTGGCCAGCTGCGGATTGATCTGCGCCTGCAGCAGATATTCGACCCGCTCTGCCATCGGCGCATCGTCAGAAACTTTACGCATTTTCGCGTTTGGCGCTTTCAGGGTCAGCTGAGAGCCGAGATTATCCGTAACGAAGTCAATCTCTGCATCTTCAAGATAGGGTGCGCTCAGCTCATCCACATAGGCAGAGAGTTTATCAAACTTCAGTTCGGTATCCGTTGCTTCTACCGCGTCAGGCGGGCAGTAGGAGACGCCGCACTCGGCGGTTGGCGTACCCGGGTTAATAACGAATACGCGGATCTGGGTGCCATCTTCCTGTTTTGACAGCAGTTTTGCGAAATGCTCTTGCGCAGTATCAGTAATACGGATCATGGCGATTGCTCAATAGTTGACTAAATTACCTGGTTATAATACGCCCAACACCGACGCTCTACAAGGTACGGCACAGGCAGCCAATATGGATGCTGGCGGCGCCCTCAGCCTGCAGCAGGCGGCTGATCTCCGCTACGGTGCTGCCGGTGGTGACCACATCATCAATCAGCAGGATATGGCGATCCTGCACCGGCATTTCAAGGCGGAACGCGCTGCGCAGATTATGACGGCGCGCGCGGGCATTAAGCTGATGCTGGGTGCTGCCGCGACGTATCCGGCTGACACCTTCACGATACTCACACCTCAGCCAGCGTGCGAGCGGCTGCGCAAGCAGCGCTGACTGATTAAAGCCGCGCTGCCAGGCGCGCTGATGATGCAGCGGCACGCTCAGCACCAGATCGAACGCTGTAGCGGGTTCATTCCGGCGCGTTGTTAACAATTTTAACAAAAGCAGCCGCGCCAGCATCACCCTGAGTGCGATCGCGCCGGAAAATTTCAGCTGCTGTACCCAGTCACTCAGCGGCGGAGTGTAATCGCTGACGCAGGTTAAGCGATGCCACGGCGGCGGCTGACGCAGGCAGCGACCGCAGCGCTGCGCTGCAGTGGCTGGCAGGCCGCAGCAGGGGCAGAGCGCCGGCAGGAGCGGCAGCTGATGCAGACAGAGAGTGCACAAGCCGTGGTGTGCAATCTGCAGCGGAAGATGGCATAGCCAGCAGCGGGCCGGGGTTGATAGCATAGCGACCTCTTTTTCACTTTTCGGGAGTGTAACCGATGAGTTCGCTTTACTGGCACACCACGGGCGCGGGCGATCGCGATCTTGTGCTGCTGCACGGCTGGGGACTGAATGCCGAAGTGTGGCAACACATTGTTCCGCGACTCAGTCCCCATTTTCGCCTGCATCTGGTGGATCTGCCCGGATTTGGCCGCAGCGCAGCGGCCGGTCCGCTGACGCTGATACAGATGGCGCAACAGCTGCTGCCGCAGCTGCCTGAACGCGCCACGCTGCTGGGCTGGTCACTGGGCGGGCTGGTTGCCAGCCAGCTGGCGCTGCTGCAGCCGGCGCGCGTTTCTGCATTGATCAGCGTAGCCTCCTCGCCCTGTTTTACCGCGCAGGCGGAGTGGCCGGGGATTAAGCCCGACACCCTGACCGGTTTTCAGCAGCAGCTCAGTGACGATTTCCGGCGCACTGTTGAGCGCTTTCTGGCATTACAGACCATGGGGACAGAAAATGCGCGTCAGGATGCGCGTCAGCTGAAAGAGGTGGTGCTGTCGCAGCCGATGCCGTCAGTTGCGGCGCTGCAGAGCGGGCTGGAGATTCTGCGGCAGAGCGATTTGCGCCCGACGCTGGACACTCTTAGCGTGCCGTTTCTGCGCCTCTATGGGGCGCTGGATGGGCTGGTACCGCGACGTATTGCCGCCGAGCTGGATGCGCGCTGGCCCGGCTCCCCGTCAGTGGTCATGGAAAAGGCAGCGCATGCGCCGTTTATCTCACATCCTGAGGCGTTCTGCGGGCACGTGACGCAGTTTATCCACGCAGCCACATAAACTGCCAGGCAGCGAGCGTCACCGGCGCGCTGCCGTCCACCTTTTGCCCGCTGACGATATCCTGGTAGTGGCGCGCCTGCGGCAGCGTGGCGGTAATTTCACGGCTGCTCAGGTTAAACAGGCACAGCAGCCCTTCTTCATCTGGCGCGTGGCGGCGAAACAGCAGGACTGCATTGTCGCTCTCCAGCAGAGTCATGGCGTTATCGGGATGAAAAGCGGGCTGGCGGGTGCGCAGCTGGATCAGCGCACTCAGCCGTTCAAACACCTGCTGACGCAGCCAGTCGCCGCCGCTGATCCACTGCTCCATTTCACGCAGGCTATATTTTTCGCGATTGATGGCGCGGTTGTGGCCGGCAGCGCGCACCCCTTCGTTATCGTTACGCGAGCCGAGGATGCTCTGAATATAAATCGCGGGCACGCCCGGAAACGCCAGCAGAATGGCGTGCGCCAGCAGGAAACGGCGCAGGCGCGTCTCATCATCATCGGTCTGATGGTTAAGCGCATCGAGATAGGTAACGTTGATTTCATAGGGGCTGGTGGTGCCGTCGGGGTTGTTTTTATATGACACCAGCGCGCCTTCCAGCGCCAGCTCACGCACCAGGGCAACAATTTCAGGCTCTGACAGAATGCCACGCGCCGGATTCAGGCCGATACCGTCATGCGAGGCGAGAAAGTTAAAAAAGGTGGTGCTGCCGCTGCCGGGCGTCAGCGAGGCGGCCCACTGACGCAGCGCGCGCGCTGAACCGGCATGGATCGCCTGCAGCACCAGCGGCGGCAGAGAAAACTGATATACCATCTGCGCTTCATCATCCCCGCGGCCAAAATAGCTGATGTTATCCTGGTGCGGCACGTTGGTTTCCGTGATGATCACCGTGCCCGGCGCAACAACATCGGCGACGGCGCGGAACAGCTTCACCAGCAAATGGGTTTTATGCAGGTGAATGCAGCGCGTGCCCGGCGTTTTCCACATATAGCCAACCGCATCCAGCCGCACATAATCCGCACCTTTTTTCAGGTAGTCGAGCAGCACGCCGATCATACGGATCAGCACATCCGGGCTGGCGAAGTTAAGATCGATCTGATCGGCGCTGAAGGTGGTCCAGATATAGCGCGTGCTGCCGTCGGCCAGGGTAAAAGGCGTAAGCAGCGGCGAAGTGCGCGGGCGGGTCACGGCGCTGAGATCGGTGGCCGGCGGCATACTGATAAAAAAATCATCCCAGCCCGGGTCCTGCGCCAGATAGTGACGAAACCAGGCGCTGTGCGCCGAGATATGGTTGCAGACAAAGTCGAACATCAGCCGCGTCTGGCTGTGCAGCGCCGCAATCTGCTGCCAGTCACCGCAGATCGGATTGACTTTGTGGTAGTCGATAACCGAAAAGCCATCATCGGACGAGTAGGGAAAGAATGGCAGCAGGTGCACCAGGTTAAAAGCAGACTGCAGGTGCTGCTGATAAAAGCGTGTAAAGCTGGCGAGGGTGGGCTGCTCCGGCTCACGAAACTGATCGGCGTAGGTGATGAGCACCACATCTTTCTCATCCCAGTGCGCTTTGCGTGGCATTTTCACGCTGTCGCGCGCGGCGCGAATATGTGACAGCAGACGCTCGCGCGCGATGGCGGGCAGGTCTCCTTCATAGATCTCATCGAGCAGGGCGTTGATTTTATCCATCAGATTGTCAGGCCACGCGGAAGGTCAGTGGATCACACAGATTTTTTCAGCGTAGCCTGACGGGACAATTTCGCAACCTGTTACCTGCAGCCATTTGCCGGCTGCAGGCAGATTAGCAGGCTAAAATCAGCGCTTTTTACCAAAAGCCGCAGCCAGCGCATCACCCATGGCACTGTTGCCTGCAGGCGCAGGCTTGCCGCGCCCTTTGGCCGGATTTGCGGCGCGCGCCGGTTCTCTGGCAGCAGGTCGGCTACCGCTGCGTGCATTGCTCTCACCCGGCTGTTCATCCAGACGCATAGTGAGCGCAATACGTTTACGCTGCAGATCCACTTCCATGACTTTGACCTTCACGATATCGCCTGCTTTCACCACCTGATGCGGATCTTCCACGAAGCGATCGGAGAGAGAGGAGATATGCACCAGCCCATCCTGATGCACGCCGATATCCACAAAGGCACCAAAGTTAGTCACGTTGGTCACGGCGCCTTCCAGAATCATGCCGGGCAGCAGATCGTTCATGGTTTCCACGCCTTCGGCAAACTGCGCGGTTTTGAACTCAGGACGCGGATCGCGGCCCGGCTTTTCCAGCTCTTTGATGATATCGGTCACGGTAGGCAGACCAAAGCGTTCATCGGTAAAGTCGCGCGCGTTCAGATTGCGCAGGCTGCCGGGATTTCCCATCAGCGCATCCAGCGCCTGCTCAGTGGCAGAGAGAATACGCTCCACCAGCGGATACGCTTCCGGATGCACCGTAGAGGCATCCAGCGGATTGTCACCGTGATTGATGCGCAGAAAGCCGGCGCACTGTTCAAACGCTTTTGGTCCGAGGCGGCTCACTTTCAGCAGCTGCTGACGGTTCTGAAAACGTCCGTTTTCATCACGCCAGCCCACAATATTCTGCGCCATCATGCGCGTCAGACCCGCTACGCGCGTAAGCAGGGCGACCGAGGCGGTGTTGAGATCGACGCCAACGGCGTTAACGCAATCTTCAACCACGGCATCCAGCTTTTTCGCCAGCTGACTCTGACTGACATCATGCTGATACTGGCCCACACCAATCGATTTAGGGTCAATTTTGACCAGCTCGGCCAGCGGATCCTGCAGGCGACGGGCAATAGAGACCGCACCGCGCAACGATACGTCGAGGTCAGGAAACTCCAGCGCCGCCAGTTCCGAAGCGGAGTAGACGGAGGCGCCCGCTTCACTGACGATCACTTTTTGTGCGCTGACCTGCGGAAACTGTTTCTGCACATCGAGGAAAAAGCGCTCGGTTTCGCGCGAGGCGGTGCCGTTACCAATCGCCACCAGCTCAACCTGATGCTTTATACAGAGCGCCGCGACGGCCGCCGCCGCTTTCGCCGCCTGACCGGTGTGCGGGTAGACTGTATCGGTGGCCACCAGTTTGCCGGTCGCATCGACTACGGCAACCTTCACACCGGTGCGCAGGCCAGGGTCAAGCCCCATTGTGGCGCGCATACCGGCCGGAGCGGCCATCAGCAGATCGTGCAGATTGCGGGCAAAGACGTTGATCGCTTCATCTTCGGCCCGTTCACGGATGGTGCCCATCAGTTCGGTTTCGAGATGCAGCAACACCTTGATGCGCCATGTCCAGCTCACCACCGCTTTACGCCAGCTGTCAGCCGGCGCATTATTCAGGCGCAGACCCAGGTGATCGGCAATCAGCGTTTCGCCATAGCTTTCACGCGGCGCCTCTTCAGACTGCGGATCGGCATTCAGCGACAGCTGCAGTACGCCTTCGTTGCGGCCGCGAAACATCGCCAGTGCGCGGTGCGAAGGCACGCTGCTCAGCGCTTCGTGATGATCAAAATAGTCGCGGAATTTAGCGCCCGCCTCTTCTTTGCCCTCAACGACACGTGCTACCAGATGGGCGTTTTTCCACAGATAGTCGCGCACTTTTGCCAGCAGCGCGGCGTCTTCGGCAAACCGCTCCATCAGGATATAGCGTGCGCCATCGAGCGCGGCGCGCGTATCCGCCACGCCTTTATCCGCATCCACAAAGCCTGCAGCTACCGCTTCCGGCTGCTGCGAGGGATCGTTCCACAATGTGTCAGCCAGCGGTTCGAGGCCCGCTTCAATGGCGATCTGGCCACGCGTACGGCGCTTCTGCTTGTAAGGCAGATAGAGATCTTCCAGCTCGGTTTTACTCAGCGTGCTGTTGATAGCCTGCGCCAGTTCCGGCGAGAGTTTGCCCTGATCGTCAATCGATTTCAGAATCGACTGGCGGCGATCGTCCAGCTCGCGCAGATAGCTCAGGCGGCTCTCCAGCGCGCGCAGCTGGGTATCATCCAGCCCGCCGGTGACTTCCTTACGGTAACGTGCAATAAAGGGGACGGTATTCCCTTCATCCAGCAGGCGTACGGCGGCATCAACCTGTTCGGCGCGTGCCTGCAGCTCACCTGCGATAATCTGGCTCAGCGAATCTTTCATCATCAGTAACGATCTTGCTTATCCGGGGTTAAAAACAGGGGACAGTTATACGGACTGAGGGCGTAAATTGCCAGCCAGCCGGGCGGCAATCCATCTTTTTCTGAATCGCGCCCGCATCTTGCTGCCTGCGGCAGCGTCGCTCATCAATTTGCGCGTAAGACCTCGCCCAATCGGGCGGGGATATAAGCGCGGTAACTGCGTAACACTCCTTGATTTTCTTACATAATGCGCCGTAATATGTAAAGCATGAAGCGCGCATATAACTACAGATTCTACCCAACACCCGATCAGGTTGAGTTACTGGCTCAAACGTTCGGTTGTGTGCGTTTTGTCTATAACAGCATTCTTCGCTGGCGCACCGATGCTTATTACGAACGGCAAGAGAAGATCGGCTATACACAAGCCAGCGCACGATTAACCGCACTGAAAAAAGAGCCAGATTTTGCCTGGCTCAATGACGTTTCCAGCGTGCCACTACAGCAAGCCCTGCGCCACCAACAAGCCGCCTTTTCTAACTTCTTTGCAGGTCGGGCAAAGTATCCGACATTCAAAAGCAAGCGCCATAAACAGGCCGCTACGCTGACGGATGCCGCGTTTAAATACCGCGACGGCAGGTTGTACATGGCAAAGAGCAAAGCGCCATTAGACGTGCGCTGGAGTCGCCCTTTGCCGTCCGTGCCGTCTACCGTTACCGTGTCCAAAGATTCAGCGGGACGCTACTTTGTTTCGTGCCTCTGCAGGTTTGAACCTGTATCACTGCCGATCACCGCTAAAACGGTCGGCATTGATGTTGGTTTAAAAGATTTGTTCGTCACCGATACCGGATTTAAAACCGGCAATCCCCGCCATACCGCTAAATATGCGAAGCGATTAGCCCTGCTACAGCGACGTCTGAGCAGGAAACAAAAAGGCTCAAAGAACCGCGCCAAAGCCCGCGCCAGAGTCGCCCGCATTCACGCGAAAATTGCTGATTGCCGCCTGGATAACCTGCACAAGCTATCCCGCAAACTCATTAACGAGAATCAAGTTGTTTGCGTTGAATCCCTGAAAGTGAAGAATATGATCCGCAACCCGAAACTATCCAGAGCGATAGCAGACGCGGGCTGGGGTGAATTAGTGCGCCAGCTTGAATATAAGGGCGAATGGTCGGGGCGATCCGTGGTCGCCATTGACCAGTTTTTCCCGTCCTCAAAACGCTGTAGCGGTTGCGGCTATACCATGCCAGAGATGGCGCTTAACGTTCGTTCGTGGATCTGCCCTGAGTGCGGGGCTAACCATGATCGTGACGTAAACGCCGCGAAGAATATAAAAGCGGTCGGGCTGACCGCGTTAGCCCACGGAGCGACTGTAAACCCTGAAGCCGCGTAATGCGGCTTAGGCAGGTTGCGTTGAAGTGGGAATCCTCGCCCTTTAGGGCGGGGAGCAGTCAATGTACGCAGCTGGCGACCTGCAAAACTGACATAAATGAGCCGATGTAATGAAAACTCAACTGATTACCCGCGAAGGCTACAACAAGCTGCGTGCCGAGCACGATCATCTGTGGAATGAGAAGCGTCCGGAGATCACCCGTATCGTCTCCTGGGCCGCCAGCCTCGGCGATCGGTCAGAAAACGCGGACTATACCTACAACAAACGGCTGCTGCGGCAGATTGACCGGCGGGTACGCTACCTGCGCAAATGCCTCGCTGAGCTGAAAATTGTTGATTACGCTCCGCAGCAGGAGGGCAAAGTCTTTTTCGGTGCGTGGGTAGAGGTGGAGAATGAGCAGGGGGAACAAAAGCGTTTTCGCATCGTCGGACCGGATGAAATCTATGGCGATAATGTGAAAGAGTACATTTCGATCGATTCACCTATGGCGCGGGCGCTGATCAAAAAAGAGGTCGATGATGAGGTCACCGTTAACACGCCTGAAGGACAAAAGATCTGGTTTGTGAATCAGATTACCTATCACGACAAGGCGTAAGTGAACTGCACTGCGCGTGGTGAGCCACAGGCAGCGCAGTCCCGGTATAGCGCTTACTTGCCCGGCACCGTTGCGGTAGTGGTTGAGGTGCTGCTGCCATTACCATCGCCACCGCCACCGCCCATGGTAGCCAGCGCCACGCCCAGCAGTGCTGCTACTGCGCCCACGCCAATCGCATCCGAGTTGCCTTTTGCCGTCGTTGACGCCTGCGCACCGGCGGCTTCACCGACTGACGTTGCCGCCTGAACCTGGGTAAGGCTGGAAAGAACCAGCGCGCTCAGCAGAACAACTTTTTTCATTTTTCTTCTCCACATGACACCGATCGGGTCGATACAGCAGAAGTGTCGGAGATCATCGGGCCGGGCGAAAGTGGTGTTTACTCGCTGATTTAACTGTCTTTATTTATGAATGGTCTTGGATTGTGCCGCCGCTGGCACTCTTCCGAGAGCGTTATCAGGCGCTAACCAGAATCTGCGCAGTTTTGTGCTGCCGGTGGTCTGCTATCCCGCTGAATTGATGTGAAAGCGCAGGGCAGGCTCTGGCAGAGCGGGAAAAGTGCGGTCGAGCCACGCGCAGTGAGAAAAAGTGCCGTTTTTTCAGACAAGCGCTAATCGGGGTAAAATCGAGTGGCAAAAGCGGGAGCGGAGCCGCATTTCAGGCAAGAAATTAAATATAAGCTCCTGTTTAATATGCTTTGTAACAATTTCGCTTAGAATATAAACCATAAATATCTGTCACAGACAGGTCCCTTATCCTCACAATATTGCTTCAGGCAATGGCGCCTTTGGGAGTTGAACATGCAAGAGAACTACAAAATTCTGGTCGTTGATGACGATATGCGTCTGCGCGCGCTGCTGGAACGCTATCTCACCGAACAGGGCTTTCAGGTGCGCAGTGTCGCTAATGCTGAACAGATGGATCGCCTGCTGACGCGTGAATCGTTTCATCTGATGGTGCTGGATTTAATGCTGCCAGGCGAAGATGGCCTCTCTATCTGTCGCCGTCTGCGCAGCCAGAGTAACCCGATGCCGATTATCATGGTGACAGCTAAGGGTGAAGAGGTTGACCGCATTGTCGGGCTGGAAATCGGGGCGGATGACTATATTCCCAAGCCGTTTAACCCGCGTGAACTGCTGGCGCGGATCCGCGCGGTGCTGCGTCGTCAGGCCAACGAGCTGCCGGGTGCGCCTTCACAGGAAGAAGCGGTTATCGCCTTCGGCAAATTCAAACTGAACCTCGGCACGCGTGAAATGTTCCGTGAAGATGAGCCTATGCCGCTCACCAGCGGTGAATTTGCCGTGCTGAAAGCGCTGGTAAGTCATCCGCGTGAGCCGCTTTCGCGTGACAAGCTGATGAACCTGGCGCGCGGGCGTGAATACAGCGCCATGGAACGCTCAATCGACGTGCAGATTTCGCGCCTGCGCCGCATGGTGGAAGAAGATCCTGCGCATCCGCGCTATATCCAGACCGTCTGGGGTCTGGGCTACGTTTTTGTGCCGGACGGCAGTAAAGCATGAGGCGACTGCGCTTCTCGCCCCGCAGCTCCTTTGCCCGCACCCTGTTGCTGATCGTTACCCTGCTGTTTGTCAGCCTGGTAACGACGTATCTGGTGGTGCTGAACTTCGCTATTCTTCCCAGCCTGCAGCAGTTTAATAAGGTGCTGGCCTACGAAGTGCGTATGCTGATGACCGATCGGCTGCAGCTGGAAGATGGGACACAGCTGGAAGTGCCACCCGCCTTCCGGCGCGAAATTTACCGCGAGCTGGGGATTTCGCTTTATACCAACGCGGCGGCAGAAGAGAGCGGGCTGCGCTGGGCGCAGCACTATGAGTTTCTGAGTGAGCAGATGGCGCAGCAGCTGGGCGGCCCGACCGATGTGCGCGTCGAGGTCAACAAAAACTCGCCGGTTGTCTGGCTGAAAACCTGGCTTTCGCCCGATATCTGGGTGCGGGTGCCGCTGACGGAAATTCATCAGGGTGACTTCTCGCCGCTGTTCCGCTACACGCTGGCGATTATGCTGCTGGCGATTGGCGGAGCCTGGCTGTTTATCCGGATGCAAAACCGGCCGCTGGTGGATCTGGAGCACGCGGCACTGCAGGTGGGCAAAGGCATTATTCCGCCGCCGCTGCGTGAATATGGAGCCTCTGAAGTGCGTTCGGTGACGCGCGCCTTCAATCAGATGGCGGCTGGCGTCAAGCAGCTGGCTGACGATCGCACCCTGCTGATGGCGGGCGTCAGTCACGATCTGCGCACGCCGCTGACGCGCATCCGTCTGGCGACCGAGATGATGGGTGAGCAGGATGGCTACCTGGCGGAGTCGATTAATAAAGATATCGAAGAGTGCAACGCCATCATCGAGCAGTTCATCGATTATCTGCGTACGGGTCAGGAGATGCAGACCGAGCGGGCCGATCTCAATAGCGTGCTGGGAGAAGTGGTCGCGGCTGAGAGCGGCTATGAACGCGAGATTGAGAATGCGGTGATGACCGATGAGCTGATGCTGAATATCAATCCGCTCTCGATTAAACGCGCGGTAGCAAATCTGGTGGTCAACGCTGCGCGATATGGTAACGGCTGGATCAAAGTCAGCAGCGGCCAGGAGCTTAACCGCGCCTGGTTCCAGGTTGATGATGATGGTCCCGGTATTAAACCCGATCAGCTGCAGCATCTGTTTCAGCCGTTTGTGCGCGGCGACAGCGCCCGCAGTACCAGCGGCACCGGGCTGGGGCTGGCGATTGTGCAGCGCATAATCGATGCGCATGAAGGCTCGCTGGAGATTGGTGCCAGCGAACGTGGCGGATTACGTATCCGCGCCTGGCTGCCGATGCCGGAAAACAGCACCGCGCTGGTCAGCGTCGCGCACAGCACCTGAGCAGACAGAAAAAAGGGCGGCAGTAGTGCCGCCCGCTGCAGTGGTTCAGCCGTGCTTACAGCTGCGGACCCGCCTGTACCAGCGCTTTACCCGCGTCGTTGTCGGTATACTTCTCAAAGTTAGTGATAAAACGCTGTGCCAGATCCTGCGCGGCCTGCTGCCACTCCGCTTCGCTCTGCCAGCTGCGGCGCGGATCCAGCGTGGCGGCGTCCACCCCGGCCAGCTGCGTCGGGATCTGCAGATTGAACACCGGCAGGGTCTCGGTCGCGGCGTTATCCAGCTCGCCTGCCAGAATCGCGTTGATAATCGCCCGCGTATCTTTCAGTGAGTTGCGCTTGCCGCTGCCGTTCCAGCCAGTGTTAACCAGATAAGCCTGCGCGCCCGCCGCTTCCATGCGCTTAACCAGCACTTCAGCATATTGCGTCGGATGCAGGGTCAGAAATGCGGCGCCAAAGCAGGCAGAGAAGGTTGGCGTTGGCTGCGTGACGCCGCGTTCAGTGCCGGCCAGCTTGGCCGTGAAGCCGGAAAGGAAGTGATACTGCGTCTGTTCTGGCGTCAGCCGTGAAACCGGCGGCAGCACGCCAAACGCATCCGCCGTAAGGAAAATGACCTTTTTCGCGTGACCCGCTTTGGAAACCGGCTGCACAATGTTTTCAATGTGATTGATCGGATAGGAGACGCGGGTGTTTTCTGTTTTGCTGCCATCGGCGTAATCCACGCTGCCGTCAGCACGCACCACCACGTTTTCCAGCAGCGCATCGCGGCGGATAGCGCGATAGATTTCCGGCTCTGCCTGTTCAGACAGGTTGATGGTTTTTGCATAGCAGCCGCCTTCAAAATTGAAGACGCCGTCATCATCCCAGCCGTGCTCATCATCGCCAATCAGCTGCCGCTCAGGATCGGTGGAGAGCGTGGTCTTACCGGTGCCGGAGAGGCCAAAGAACACGGCCACGTCGCCCGCTTTACCCACGTTCGCGGAGCAGTGCATGGAGGCGATGCCTTTCAGCGGCAGCAGATAGTTCATGATGGCGAAGAGGCCCTTCTTCATTTCGCCGCCGTACCAGGTACCGCCAATCAGCTGCATGCGTTCTGTCAGGTTAAATGCAACAAAATTTTCTGAGTTCAGCCCCTGCGCCTGCCAGTCCGGATTGGTACACTGCGCCGCGTTCATCACCACAAAATCAGGCGTGAAGCTGGCCAGCTCTTCATCGCTCGGGCGGATAAACATGTTTTTCACAAAGTGTGCCTGCCAGGCCACTTCCATCACAAAGCGTACGCTCAGGCGGGAGTCAGGATTGGCACCGCAAAAGGCATCCACCACAAACAGGCGTTTGCCTGAAAGCTGCTGGGTACAGCGATCCTTCAGCGCCTGCCAGGTCTCCTGCGAAAGCGGCTGATTATCGTTTTTACCGTTGCCGGTGCCATTCCACCACAGCGTATCGCGCGTCGTGTCATCGCGGACAATATATTTATCTTTCGGTGAGCGGCCGGTAAAAATGCCGGTATCCACGGCGATTGCGCCGCTCTGCGTCAGGGTGCCTCGCGCATAACCCTCCAGCTCCGGGCGGGTTTCTTCCTGAAACAGCGTGTCATAGTCAGGGTTATACACCACTTCGGTAGTGCCGCTGATGCCCAGGTCGGCGAGGTCTTGCGATGTCAGGCCGTTAACGCGCATGTGACTGCTCCTTAAATCGGTACTTCATTGCATTTTTAGGGGGTGTCTGCCGCGTGGCGCACTCGGTTGCGCAGGACAGATCGCGCGCAGTGTACACATCTGAGCAGAAGCGGAAAGTGAAGATAGTTAAAAATGCGAACTGGAACGTGACAAGCGGAGAAATCGGCTACTTATAAAAGTAAAGTTAGTGAAAATTAGTTAATTTCCGTGAAAAAACATGGGGGTATAGTTTTACGCGAAACGGGCGGCGTGGCCGCCCGCAGCGGAATCAGTGCAGCTGGTCGCTGTCGCTGACAGATTCGTTCCGGATGGCAGCAATATCAACTGCGTCATAGACATAGTGCGTGCCGCAATAGTCGCAGTGCATATCGATTTTGCCATCTTCTTCGAGGATCTCATCCACTTCGCTCTCTGGCAGCGTTTTAAGCACTTCACCGCAGCGCTGGCGCGAGCAGGTGCACTTAAACATAACGGGCAGCGGATCGTAAACGGTGGCTTCTTCCTGATGGTAGAGACGCCACAGCACATCGTTTGCCGGCAGCGTGATCAGCTCTTCCGCTTTCACCGTTTCCGTCAGCATAGCCAGATGATTGAAATCATCCTGACTGGTCTCCTGCGCGGGCAGCACCTGCAGTAAAATACCGGCTGCGCCCTGCTCAGTAGTACGGATAAACAGGCGGGTAGGCAGCTGCTCAGAACGCATGAAATAGTCTTCCAGACAGCCTGCCAGCGTATCCGCCTCAAGACCCACCACGCCCTGATAACGTTCGCCTTTTTCTGGTGTAATGGTGATAACCAGATAGCCGTTACCTGTCATCTCTTTCAGCGTGCTGCCGGGCGCAATCTCTGCACCTTCTTTCACGCGCGCCACGCCACGCAGCTCCTGACGGTTATTACCGTTGATCACTGCCAGCGTCAGCGGACCGTCACCCTGCAGCTGCACCGTGATATCACCGTCAAATTTCAGCGTGGCGGTCAGCAGACTGGTCGCAACCAGCAGCTCGCCCAGCAGCGTTTTTACCGGCTCTGCGTAGTCATGATTGCGGATAATGTCCTGCCAGGTATGGGAGACATTGACCAGCTCGCCGCGCACGGCAACGTTTTCGAACAGGTAACGGTGTAATTGATCTTGAACAGACATAAGTTTTCTCTCGCAGGGGTGGAAACTATTCATCACCCGACAGTTTAAATTTCATCAGATCGCGGCGCTCTTTTTTATCAGGCCGGCGATCCGGATGTGGCATAGTCAGCGCGTTCAGTTTGCGCGCCAGCGCCGTTTTTTCCCGTTTTTCCACGCTGGCGGCGGTTTCGCTATACATCAGTTGCGCTTCGCTGGCGGGGCGGCGCTGATCGCTGATGGCGTTAACGATCACCGTCCGCTCATCGTTTCCCTGTCGCAGCGTTAACTCCGCGCCGGATTCAACCAGCTTGCTGGGTTTGCTGCGCTGACCGTTATAGTGAACCTTGCCGCCTTCGATCATTTCACGTGCCAGCGCGCGGGTTTTATAGAAGCGCGCGGCCCACAGCCATTTATCAAGGCGTACGCCGTCGCTGATTTTCTCTTTCATTGTGGCTCCTGCTTTAACGCAGCGTTTCACCTTTACCGGTAAACGGGTCCGGCAGGGCGGCGCTGAAAAAGGGTGGCGGCCAGTCGGCGTCGGAAGCGGCTGACGCCCGGGCCTCTGCACCAGACGCTGGCCGGGCTCTCATCACCGCGTCGCGCTATATGCAACCGGCTCTGACGCGAACTTCGCAGAGGAAAAGCTGCAGATACCCGGAGATATGGGCAGAAAGTGATAAATCAAGGTGCGACGCGATGCCGCACCCTATCAGTTTAGCGTAAATGCCGGCCCCGACAGCCGTCGCAAAAAAATGCGCGTCAGGGTAGCACAGAAGGGCGGAGGGTCAGAACAGCGAGCGCACACTCTGCATAGTGCTGAGATTGTGGTTAAAGCATTTATCGTAATATTGCTGAATTTCAGCCATGCGCAGCCGGTTACGATGGATGCGACGCAGCGTCAGTAACCCGTTCACCAGCGCGGAAATCAGCAGTATCAGCATCAGCACAACGCTGCCGATGTAGCGCCATTGCGCCATGGCATCCGGTTCGTTATGCAGCATGATATGGCGTGTCCCGTTAGCGTCGGTACTCATACTGGTAATGATGCCGCTGGCGCTGAACGGCGTATGCAGCAGCATGCCCGCGATACGCTGCAGCTCGCGCCACTGTGAAGGCGCGTCCAGATCAAACAGGGAGACGGCAGGCTGCGGCTGCGTCACCAGCTGCCGGCCTTCATCGCTGATGATAAGAAAGCCGCCCGGCGGCGGGCTGTTAAGCGTTTCCGCCGCACGACGGGTTTCACGGGAAAAGAAGGTTGACGTCGCGGTATTCACCAGATTCTCCAGCGCTTCGGCACTGACAGGCCTTAACAGCACATTCATGCCGCTGAGTTTGCCGGTGTCCGCGCGGTGGATCAGCGAATCCCAGTCTTTTGCATTGCCCAGGTTAACCAGCGCATTTTTCAGCCGGACGCAATCCTGCTGCTGGCTGCAGAGATCCTGCGTCCTTAGCACCAGCTCGGAAAAATCATCCAGCAAAATCATGCCTGACTTCTGAATTGCTGAGGCGAGCTGCGGATTAAGCTTGGGATCGGTACTGGTTTCCGGATGCAGCTGGCGCAGGGTGGTATCCAGCAGCGCAGCGGCCTTGTCAATAATGTCAGACTGCGGCTGAGGCAGCGGAGCAGCTTTGTTCCAGTAGATAGCAGAGCAGTCAAAAGGCATGTAAGCGTAGGTGCGATTGCTCTGGTAATTGCCTGGCACCGAGCACATACCGGTTCCCGTCACCCTGAGCACATCGCCGACGTGCAGCGGCAGGGCAGAGAGCTTATCCACGCTGTCGACCTCAAGACTTTCCGTGCCTTTGACCCAGGCCAGGCTCAGCTTGAGCGGCATACTGAGCGGGATCCAGGTCAGCAGCATTGCCAGTACCAGCAGTGAACCGCAGGCCAGTACCAGATTCTTGCGCCACCGCTGGACCGGGAAATTCCTGACTTCATCCTGCAGCGACAAAAAACGCCCCTGACGCACAACCTGGCGGTTCAGATAGATATCCACTTCGGTGATCTGTCCCAGATCGTGAGCGATATAAGGCTGCCAGTGCGGCGGGTAGATGAGATCGATAATGCCCAGCGAAATGTTGCTCTGCTCCTGGTTCGATTCACCAAACAGGCCCCAGCGTTTCGGCGCACCGCGCAGGCAGTGAATATCACGCAGTCTTTTCTCACCGGGAAAACGACAGAGGAACCAGAGGCTGACGGCGATCATTACGCAGCCAGGCACCACCAGCCAGAGCAGGAGATTGCCCGGCAGCACCAGACCGAGAAAAAACAGCAAAAAAGCGCAGCTGATAACGACCGCTTCACGCGTACCGTCAGGCCGCGAAAGCTGGTACTCCTCGTGCGACTCTTTGCGCACCCGCAGTAACTCAACGTTTTCACTCTCTGCTTTACGGATAGAGGCGTTGGTACTGGCAGGCTGGATCAGCGGCGGCAGGGCGGGTTGCTCAATGGCGTAGTTAACCAGCGAGTGACCATTCAGAGAGATGACCAGCGGCAGCGTCTGCGTGCGGATCAGCTCAACGTAATTTTCATCGGCAATATACTGTTCCCAGAGCGGTGGCAGATGCACTTCCACTTCATCGAGATAGTAGCGCCATTTGTGCGGATCGTCGGTTGAGAGACCGTAGCGGGTGATGGAACGGGTAACCGGGTAGACATGATTGCTCTGAGCCGTCAGCGTCAGCGCTTCCGCTTCCGTAGCAAAGCGGGCGCGGGTGCGCGGCGGCTGACGTTTTGCCAGCGCAGCCAGATACTTTTCTACTGCGATGCGCTCATCATCAGAGAGTTTGCGGCAGGGCGGACTGATAAACGGCAGAGGTCGCGCTAACGGCGGACGATGCCGCATAGCGTACCAGTAAGTGATACCTGCTAATGATGAGCCGATCAGCATCACTGTCAGGATGACAATAAAAGTGCTCATGCTCAGCTCATTCCAGCCAACGAAATGCCTTCACGTTAACGTTCTACTCCCGGCGAAAATCGTAAGATGTGTCAATTCTGGCGAGCAGAAGAGGTTCTGACAAGAAGAAACACAGATAAAATAATGCGCTAAATCATCGGATTATAAATTATTAGATTAATCCCTAATAGGATGTTAACCAGGCAATACTCAATTAAATATCGGTATTTTCTGAATTTCGCGCTGAGGCGTTGACTTATGCTTAAAGCGAGCGAGCGCATAGCGCGCCATACGGCGTGCCGCGCAATCCGGCAGCGGCTTAGCCTGCGTTGCCTGTCGCACATTTGCGCGGCCTTCGGTATGCTGGCGCTATCGCATTTCACAAGGTTGTGCAACGTCTGAGGCTGATATGACCACTCCATTGAAAAAACCTGACATCCTCAAGGTAGAAGCGGTGGCCCGCTCCCGCCTGTTTACCATTGAAGCCGTCGATCTCGCTTTCAGCAATGGTGCACGCCGCGTTTATGAGCGCATGAAGCCTTCTGAACGCGAAGCGGTAATGATTGTGCCGATTCTCGGCGACGACGTTATCCTGATTCAGGAATATGGGGTGGGGCTGGAAAGCTATGAGCTTGGTTTTCCAAAAGGGCTAATCGATCCGGGCGAAAGCGCCTTTGAAGCGGCTGACCGGGAACTCAAAGAAGAGGCTGGCTACGGCGCGACGCGTCTTGAAGCCCTCGGCAAGCTCACCATGGCACCCTCTTACTTCTCCAGCAAAATGAATATCGTTGTGGCTGAAGGCCTCTATGAAGAGAAGCTGGAAGGGGATGAGCCGGAACCGCTGGTGGTACGACGCTGGCCGCTGAAGAATTTGCTGGCGCTGCTGGAAGAACCCGACTTCAGCGAAGCGCGTAACGTCAGTGCGCTGTTTCTGGTGCGCGAATGGCTGGTAAAACAGGGCCGGCTTGATTACTGAATAAAAAAGGCGCCCGCAGGCGCCTGTTTATCAGAACAGTTCGTGGCTTTCGCCATTGTCCATAATGGTTGTGCCGACGTCGTGCACGCTATATTCCACCGGCTGCGTGCCGTCAATGAAATACTCCTGACGCGTATTGCCACCACCGTTAGCCAGTTTGCCGGTTGCCCGGTCAATAGTCACGGTGACCACGCCTTCCGGCGGCGTCAGCGGCTGCACCGGTACGCCCTCCAGCGCAGATTTCATATAGTCATCCCACGCCGGCTGCGCGCTCTTGGCTCCGCCCTCGTAACCGGAAATCTGATCCGGAATCGCACCTGATACGGTTGAACGTCCCAGCGCGCGTGAATCATCAAAGCCAATCCAGACCGACGTCACCACACCCGGGCCATAGCCGGAGAACCAGGCATCTTTAGAGCTGTTTGTCGTACCGGTTTTTCCGCCAATATCATTTCGCTTCAGATCGCGTCCGGCACGCCAGCCGGTACCCATCCAGCCCGGCTCGCCAAAGATATTGGAGTTAAGCGCGCTTTTGATCAGGAAAGAGAGCGGGGTATTAATCACGTGCGGCGCATACTGCTGATCGCCTGCTGGCTGCGGCTGTGCCGGAACCTGCTCCAGCGCTGGCTGTGGCACCGTCTGATTCTTCGACTCATCAGAGGTGGCGACGTTCTCCACGCTCTCTTCATTCAGGGCAACTGACTTCTTCGTATCACCATAGATCACCGGCAGATTACACTGCGGACAGGCAATCTTAGGCTTTGTTTCAAAAATCACGCCTCCCTGCTCATCCTCAATGCGGGTGATGAAATAGGGGTCAACCAGGAAACCGCCGTTTGCCATGACCGCATAGCCACGCGCCACTTGCAGTGGGGTGAATGAAGCCGCACCCAGCGCCAGCGACTCGGTATGAATAATATTTTGCGCCGGGAAGCCAAAGCGCTGCAGATATTCCGCAGCATAATCGACGCCCATCGCGCGCATGGCGCGTACCATCACCACGTTTTTAGACTCTCCCAGCCCCTGCCGTAAACGGATAGGACCAGCATAGGTTGGCGGCGAGTTTTTAGGCCGCCAGTCTGCGCCTGCGCCGGCGTCCCAGCGGGAAATCGGCACATCGTTGAGGATAGAAGCCAGCGTCAGACCACGATCCATAGCGGCGGTATAGAGGAAAGGCTTGATGTTCGATCCCACCTGGCGCAGCGCCTGGGTGGCACGGTTAAACATGCTCTGATTGAAATCGAATCCGCCCACCAGCGCGCGCACTGCGCCATCTTCCGGATTCAGCGACACCAGCGCAGAGTTCACCAGCGGTACCTGACCCAGCCACCACTCATCGCCCACTTTACGTACCCAGATCTGCTGACCAGCCTGCAGCACCTGCGTGATACTGCGCGGCGTCGGGCCCTGCAGCGTGTCTGATTTATAAGGGCGCGCCCAGCGCACGCCGGAGAGTTTCAGCGCGACCGTGCTGCCATCTTTCAGTAAGGCCGTGGCCTCCTGAGCGCTGGCGCTGGTCACCACTGCGGCATTCAGCGGTCCGTAGGCGGGCAGTGTTTTCAGCGTTTTAAGAATACGCAGCTGATCCCAGCTGGTCTCGCCCACTTTCCATAACACGGCGGTCGGGCCGCGATAGCCGTGGCGCATATCATAAGCCATAACGTTATTACGCACCGCCTGCTGCGCCGCCTCCTGCAGGCGACGGGTTACGGTGGTATACACCTTGTAGCCGTCGTCATAGGCGCGATCGCCGTAACGTTTCACCATCTCCTGACGCACCATTTCACTGAGATAAGGGGCAGAAAAGGCGATCTCAGGACCGTGATAGCTGGCGGTCAGCGGCGTATTACGGGCCTCTTCATACTGCTGCTGTGTGATGTCGTTCTGATCCAGCATGCGCGCCAGCACCACATTACGACGCGCCAGCGCCCGGCTGTGCGAATAGAGCGGGTTGAAGGTTGAGGGCGCTTTCGGCAGGCCAGCGATCATCGCCATTTCACTCAGCGACAGCTGATCGACCGTTTTACCGAAATAGACCTGCGCCGCCGCGCCAACGCCATACGCGCGATAGCCGAGATAGATTTTATTGAGGTAAAGCTCAAGGATCTCATCTTTGCTCAGCAGCTGCTCAATGCGGATGGCCAGGAACGCTTCCTTGATTTTACGCATCAGCGTACGTTCAGGGCTCAGAAAGAAGTTGCGCGCCAGCTGCTGAGTAATCGTACTGGCACCCTGCGACGCATGGCCTGACATCAGCGCGATGCTGGCGGCACGGAAAATCCCCACCGGATCGACGCCGTGATGCTCATAAAAGCGGCTATCTTCGGTCGCGATAAATGCTTTGATCAGCTCTGGCGGCATCTGCTTCAGCGTCAGCGGTACGCGGCGTTTTTCACCATACTGGGCGATCAGCTCGCCATCGGCGCTGTAAACCTGCATCGGCGTCTGCAAACGCACATCTTTCAATGTGTTCACATCGGGCAGCTGCGGCTCTATATACTTGTACAAGCCATAAACCGTACCGGCTCCCAGCAAAATGCAACACACTGCAAGAATCAATAAATACTTTACGAACTTCACCTGAGAATTCCCATCTGTTGGCGTTTGGGCAGTTTATAAACAATCGCGCGGTAGTATAAAGGCAAGCCTGACGCTTTGATATACCCGTCATTTGCCTGTCATTCAGCATAGCCGGGTTTAGCGTTTACCTTTGATGATAAGGAGATCGCGCGTATGGCTTTTCAGCGCTGGCAAATTGGACTGGATATTCAGAACAGGCACCTGTGTGCGCTGGGTATTGAACGCCGTCGTCATGGCTGGCAGCTGCGACACTGGTGGCAGCAAGCGCTGCCGCACGATACGTTACGCAACGGCGTGTTGCAAAGCTCGCCGCTGTTACAGGAGATGTTAGCGTCGTGGCGGCGGCAGCTGCCGGCGCAGTTTTCCCTGCGCGTTGGCCTGCCGCCACAGCTGGTTCTGCAGCGGACCTTGCCGCTGCCCGACACCTCGCTGCGCGAACCCGCTTTAAATCGTTATGTCACTGCCGCCGCCCGTACCCTCTTTCCGGTGGAAACCGCGCTGCTGGCGTTTGACTATCAGTGTGACGCGGCTGAAAACAGGCTGCAGGTTACGGCGGCACGGCGGGACGTAATGGCGCAATGGCTGCAGCCGCTGCAGCAGGCGGGTCTGGAGCCTGACATCTTTGAACTGAGCACGCAGGCCCTGATGCAGGTCGCACAGCAGCTGCCGCTTGCCCCCCATACGCTACTGATCCACCCGGCAGGCGAGCACGGGTTCTGGGTGTTTAATGATGGCGCGCTGCGCTGCGGGAGCGTCACAGGCGCGCTCGATGCAGACACTGTTACACAGCTCTTTCCGCAGGTATCGGACTCGCTTTGTACCTCTTCGTCAGCCCTGACCACACTACAGGCGAAGCTGTGCCTGCCGCTCTCATTATTACGCTACCAGCAGCCGCCTCTGCCCGCACAGCAGGGCGACTTTACGCTGGCGCTGGGACTGGCGCTGCGTCCCGGAGACAGCTCATGCTAAGGGTTAATCTGCTGCCGTGGCGTGAGCGGCAGTGGCAGAAGTGCTGCCGGCAGACGAAATATCTGCTGATTACCGCGTTAACACTGCCGCTGCTCGTTGCGCTGGTGCTGGGAGGATATAGCAGACAGCAGCTGACTCAGGCTGAAAGCGCGACAGAACAGGCCCGGCAGCGACTGCTCGCGCTGCGGCACCTGCGCACGCAACAGCAATCACTGCTGCAGGCGCGCGACAGGCTGCTGGACTTACAGCAGCAGCGTCAGCAGGTGGCGCTGCAGTATCAGCACTGGCAACGTTTCTGGCAGCAGCTGCCGGGGCTGCTGCCGGATGCATTGTGGCTGGAGCGTATCGATCGTCAGCAGCAGCTGCTGCGCGTCGAAGGGTGGAGTGAAAGTGTGGCTGCGGTGAGCGAGCTGCGCCATCGGTTGCTGGCACAGCCGCTGTTTGCCGCCGTCAGGCAGAGGGCGATAACCCGGCAGTCCGATGGCCGATACCGCTTCACGCTGCAGGCGCGGATGCGGGAGCCGCGCAATGAATGAGCTGATGTGGCGCTATGCGCTGTGGCCTTTTGCCTGGCGTGCCGGTTGCAGCACGCTGGTTGCCGCAGCCGTGCTGCTGCTGCTCTGGCTGCTGCTGCTGCAACCCCAGCAGCAGGCGCTGGCACAGCAGCGGACAGCGCTGACAGCGCTTACCGCGCAGCAAAGCCAGCTGCAGCAGGCGCTGCAGCCGTCAGTCGCCATGCTTTCGCTGGAGATCGCTATGTTACAGATGCCGCAGCGCGGCAGCGCGGCCAGCGCATCGCTGGAGCAGCTGGTGAACACGCGTGGCGCGCAGCTGCAAAACTGGCAGCCGCAGGCTCAGCCATCAGAACTGGTGCTGCAGCTGGAGTGGCGTGAATTTATGCCGCTGTTCAGTGAGCTGGCCGGAACCGCTCAGCCGGTACCGCAGCGTTTTTCACTGCGGTCCGGCGCGCGTCTGCTGACGGCAGAGCTGTGGCTGGAGCAATCCGATGCGGAGTAGCGCGCTGCTGTGCCTGCTGCTCTGGGTCGGTGCCGTCGCAGCACGCAATCCTTTCGTCCCTCTGACCACCCGCGCCTGCGAACCGCCTGCCGCCACGCCGCAGAACTGGCGTCTGCAGGGCGTGGCAGGTCGCGCACCCCACTTTGTCGCCTGGGTAATATCGCCCGAGGGGAAAAGCTACCGGCTGGAGCCATCCATTCCTTTTCCGGTTTATCCCTGGCAGGTCGCGGGGATAACCGCGCGCACGCTGACGTTAA
This sequence comes from Pantoea sp. PSNIH1, assembly GCF_007680655.1. Classification (NCBI taxonomy): domain Bacteria; kingdom Pseudomonadati; phylum Pseudomonadota; class Gammaproteobacteria; order Enterobacterales; family Erwiniaceae; genus Pantoea; species Pantoea sp. PSNIH1. The sequence goes on along the minus strand of NZ_VEIP01000008.1, from coordinate 36,754 downwards.
CCGCGCCACGCCGCTGTGTGAAGCAACAGATCGTTTGGGTAATTAAAGGAGGCTTTTATGAAACGGATCGTGATGCTGCTGGGGCTTATGTTAAGCACCCCGCTGCAGGCGCAGACCAGCACGCTGAGCCTGGTATTTGACGATGCGCCGGTAGAGCGCATTCTGCAGGCGCTGGCGGATTATCAGCAGACTAATCTGCTGATTGCGCCCGGGGTTGAGGGACGACTGTCGCTGCGCCTGGAGAAGGTAAGCGCAGAGCATGCCCTGTCGCTGATTTCCCGCCTGACCGATCTTGTTCTGATAGAAGAGGAGGGGGTGCTGCTGGTCTATCCGCAAAGCTGGCAGCAGCGTCAGATGCAGCGGGTCCGGCAGGAGCAGGAAGATAAACAGGCGCAGCGGACGCTGGAGCAGCGCACCGTTACGCTTCATTATGCCAGCGCCAGCGATATTCACCGCAGCCTGCAGGGAGAGCCTTCACTGATGTCAGCACGCGGGAGCGTCACGGTCGATAGCCGTACTAACTCACTGCTGCTGCGCGACACGGCACCGGCTCTGGAAAGCACGACGCGCTGGATCAAAGCCCTCGACCGGCCGCTGGAGCAGGTGGAGCTGCAGGCGCATATCGTGACGCTTAACGAAGAGCATCTGCGTGAACTGGGCGTCAGCTGGCAGCTCTCTCCGGCAGATGCGGTAGCGGCGACGCTGCGCAATCCGCAGCTTAGCCTGCCGCTGGCGGTCAGTACGCCAGCACTGCGCGCCGGGGTGACGCTGGGTAAAATGAGCGGTGAATTGCTGAATCTTGAGCTGAGCGCGCTGGAGCAGGAGAATCAGATCGATATCATCGCCAGCCCGCGGCTCTTTACTGCGCATCAGCAGACGGCCACCATCAAACAGGGCACCGAAATTCCGTACGAGGTGAAGTCAGGCAACAGCGGTGCGACGGCAATCGAGTTCAAAGAGGCGGTGCTGGGTATGGAGGTCACTCCCACGGTTCTGGGCAACGGTCGCATTCAGCTGCGGCTGCGGCTGAGCCAGAACATGCCTGGCCGCAGCCTGACGCTGGGAGAGAACCAGGTGCTGAGCATTGAAAAGCAGGAAATTGAGACGCAGGTGACGCTGCGTGATGGCGAAACGCTGGCGCTGGGCGGCATTTTTCAGCAGCAGCGCACGCAGAGTGAAAAGCGCGTGCCGTGGCTGGGAGAAGTGCCCCTGCTGGGCGCGCTGTTCCGGCAGCAGCTGCACGAGCAGAAAAAACGTGAGCTGGTTATCTTTATTACCCCCAGACTGGTCAGGGAAGCAGCGCTTTCTGCCGGATAAAGCGGAAAATTCGTTCTGTAGTGCCGTGCGCGTTGACGCCAGAGAGGAATTAGCTTACAAGGTTTAGCGATTTTAAAACGGTGTAGCGGTACGCGGCAGGATAATCTTCCGACGGGCGTCAGTCACAAGCGATACTGGCGTCAAAAAAGAAATATGCCAGCATAAAGTGGGCAGCAGCAAGCAGATAAAGGGCCGTTTTCAGCGCTAATATCAGCCGATGATAAGCACCGGCAACCCCCGGCCTGCGCAGCTGTAGCCCGTTTAATGAAGGCACGTAAGGAAGAGCGTTACCGTCTCGCGAACCAAAGACCATACCTGTGTGCAGGTTGCCGGAGGCGATTTATTCGGTTGCCAAACGGCCATGAGTGTTGAGATAATTTTCTATCTGACTCTTGCTAATGCTTATGAGGTCTCAGTTCCTGTCCCGCCAGCAACGCGCTGAACGCGGGGTATCATCAACGAATTCTTAGTAATACCGACAAAATGGCAGAGAAACGCAATATCTTTCTGGTTGGGCCGATGGGTGCCGGCAAAAGCACTATTGGTCGTCAGTTAGCTCAGCAACTCAATATGGAATTTTTCGATTCCGATCAGGAAATTGAGCGACGTACCGGAGCGGATGTAGGCTGGGTATTTGATGTGGAAGGCGAAGCTGGTTTCCGCGATCGCGAAGAAAAAATCATTAACGAGCTGACCGAGAAACAAGGCATCGTACTGGCGACCGGCGGCGGTTCCGTCAAATCCCGTGAAACGCGCAATCGTCTCTCCGCCCGCGGCGTGGTTGTCTATCTGGAAACCACCATCGAAAAGCAGCTTGCCCGCACGCAGCGCGATAAAAAGCGCCCGCTGCTGCAGGTTGATGAACCGCCTCGTGAAGTGCTCGAAGCACTGGCAGATGAACGCAATCCGCTTTATGAAGAGATCGCTGACGTCACTATTCGCACTGATGATCAAAGTGCCAAAGTGGTCGCCAATCAGATCATCAACATGCTGGAAAAAAATTAATCCAGCATCCTGAGGGCTCAGCAACAGGTATCGGTCATCATGGAGAAGATCACTGTCTCACTGGGGGATCGTAGTTACCCCATTACCATTGCTGCCGGATTGTTTAAGGATCCGGCTTCTTTTTGGCCGCTGAAGGCAGGCGATCGCGCCATGCTGGTAACCAACCAGACGCTGGCCCCGCTCTATCTCGGGAAAGTCGCAACGCTGCTGACCCAGGCGGGCATCCATGTTGATCAGGTGATTTTGCCTGACGGTGAGCAGTATAAAACGCTGACCGTCATGGATGAGGTCTTTACCGCGCTGCTGCAGAAGCCGCATGGCCGCGACACCACGCTGATTGCGCTGGGTGGCGGCGTGATTGGCGATCTCACCGGATTTGCCGCTGCCAGCTATCAGCGCGGCGTCCGATTTATTCAGGTGCCCACCACGCTGCTGGCGCAGGTTGACTCGTCAGTAGGCGGAAAAACCGCCGTCAATCATCCGCTCGGTAAAAACATGATTGGCGCGTTTTATCAGCCCGCCTCGGTGGTCATTGACACGGATTGCCTCTCCACGCTACCGCCGCGCGAACTGGCGTCTGGCCTGGCAGAGGTGATCAAATACGGCATTATTCTGGACGGTGAATTCTTCCACTGGCTGGAGCAAAATCTTGATGCGCTGCTGGCGCTGGATGCGCGCGCAATCGCCTGGTGTATTCGCCGCTGCTGCGAGCTGAAAGCGGAAGTGGTTGCTGCCGACGAGCGTGAAAACGGCCAGCGTGCGCTGCTCAATCTGGGCCATACGTTTGGTCATGCGATTGAAGCGCATATGGGCTATGGCAACTGGCTGCATGGCGAAGCCGTGGCCGCAGGTATGGTGATGGCCGCGCGTACGGCGCAACGGCTGGGGCAATTTACCGCAGCAGAGAGCGAACGCGTGATTGCGCTGCTGCAGCGTGCTGGCTTGCCGGTAACCGGTCCCGCTGAGATGACAGCTGAAGCGTATCTGCCGCACATGATGCGCGACAAAAAAGTGATCGGGGGCGAGCTGCGTCTGGTGCTGCCTCTCGCTATTGGTCGCTCTGAAGTGCGTGCCGGTGTTGCACATGATATGGTGCTGGCTGCAATTAACGATTGTCGCAGTAACTGAGCGCGAATGTAGCGTTCTGACAGCAGACCGTCATATAACGCTGCGGCAGGCAAGTTCAGGCTGAAGAAGAACGTTGTGATACGGTGTGTCGGAGACGCACCGTTTTACGGAGGAGGCGAGATGGATGAGTTCAAACCGGAAGATGAGTTAAAACCTGATGCCAGCGATCGCCGTCCCGCGCGATCCCGTAAAGCGTCTTCTGCGCCAAAGGCCAAAGCGCCGGTCTCCCGTCAGCATATGATGATGGGGATTGGCATTCTGGTGTTGCTGGTTCTGGTGCTGGGCATTGGTTCAGCGCTGACCGGGCCGGATGATAAACCCGCGGCTAACCGCAGCAGCGGCAGTGCGTCGACATCTGGCGGCAGTGAAAAACATATCGATCTCTCTGACTCCACCTCCATGAGCGGCCAGCAGGCAGCGGCCCCAACGGCTGAAGGCAGCGCGCCACAGGATACGACGCAGCCGGCAGCCGGCAGTGAAGGGCAGGCGATCTCAATGCCTTCCGTCTCATCCACGCCAACGCAGGCGCAGGTAACAGAGGCGCCTGCGAATCAGCAGCGCGTCACGCTGCCAGGCGATCTCAACAGTGCGCTGAGTAATCAGCAGGGCTCGGTAGATGCTGCCGCACAGGGTGCGCAGGGCGGCTCTTCTCTGCCCACCGCGCCCGCTACCGTAAGCGGTAATGCTGGCAGCACAGCAGGAAAAGCGGTTACGCCGCCAGCTGTGCGGGCGGATAATGCGCCGCGTGCCAGCAGCAATAATTCACGCTCCACCGCATCCGGGACCAGCCATAAACCAGCGGCTGCGGCAAAACCGTCTGCGACCCGCGAGAGCCAGACCCACACCACGGCGGCGCACAACCCGCCTGCCAGCAGCGCCAGCAAGTCTCTGCCTTCAGGGGGTAACTATACGCTGCAGCTGAGCGGAGCGTCGAAGCAGGAGAGCCTGACGGCGTGGGCAAAAAAACAGAATCTGAGCGGCTATCACGTGTATAAAACCACACGTAACGGTCAGCCCTGGTACGTGCTGGTCAGTGGCGCTTACGCGACGCCTGCCGAAGCGAAACGGGCTGCGGCTGCGCTGCCTGCAGAAGTACGTGCGGTTAATCCGTGGGTAAAACCGCTGAGCCAGGTTAAGAAAGAGAGTCAGTAAATTGATGTGGGGCCGGCTGCTGCGGCCCCGTTTAAGCGCAGATCTGCTGTCGGTTTCACCACAGCTACAATGAAGATGTAATAACCACGACAGCATGAAAAAAAATCGCGCTTTCCTGAAATGGGCCGGTGGGAAATACCCACTGCTTGACGATATTCGTCGTCACCTGCCACAAGGCGACTGCTTAGTTGAGCCTTTTGTGGGCGCCGGTTCCGTATTTCTCAATACCGATTATGACCGCTACCATCTGGCGGACATCAACGGCGATCTCATTAACCTCTACAACATTGTCAAAACGCGTACGCAGACATTTATTGCGGATGCGCGTCAGCTGTTTACGCCGGAAGGAAACAGCGCTGAGCACTATTATGCGCAGCGGCTGGCATTTAACGCCAGCCGCGATCCCTACCAGCGCGCCGTGCTGTTCCTCTATCTGAATCGTCACGGCTATAACGGCCTGTGTCGCTACAACCTGCGCGGTGAATTTAACGTGCCTTTTGGCCGCTACCGCAAACCCTACTTTCCGGAAGCTGAACTACTCTGGTTTGCAGAGCGCGCGCAGAAAGCGACCTTTGTCTGCGAATCGTACGATGTTACCCTGAACAGCGCTGCTGCAGGCTCGGTGGTCTATTGCGATCCGCCCTATGCACCGCTGTCGGCAACGGCCAACTTCACGGCCTATCACACCAACAGTTTCAGCCTGCGCGAGCAGCAGCATCTCGCGGAGCTGGCCGGGAAGCTGGCTAAGAGCCAGATACCGGTCCTGATTTCCAATCACGATACGCTGCTGACCCGGGAGTGGTATCAGAACGCGGATTTACATGTAGTAAAAGCCCGGCGTTCTATCAGCCGAAGCATAAGTGGTCGTACGCAGGTGGACGAACTGCTGGCGCTTTTCCGCTAGCCTGTTTCGTCCGCGACCAACGCATTACGTCAGCTGAGACTGGCGCACAACATTGGGAGAATCGGATGAAACAATTTTTACTGGCCCCTTCAATTCTTGCCGCTGACTTTGCCCGTCTGGGTGAAGATACCGCCAAAGCACTGGCGGCAGGCGGCGATGTCGTGCATTTCGATGTGATGGATAATCACTATGTGCCCAATCTGACGATGGGACCTATGGTGCTGAAAGCGCTGCGTGACTACGGCATTACGGCACCGATTGATGTGCACCTGATGGTCAAGCCAGTGGATGCGCTTATCCCGGAGTTTGCGAAAGCGGGTGCCAGCTATATCACATTCCACCCGGAAGCCAGTGACCACGTGGATCGCACGCTGCAGCTCATCAAAGAGCATGGCTGTAAGGCGGGCCTGGTGTTTAATCCGGCAACGCCGCTGAGCTACCTTGATTACGTGATGGATAAGCTGGATATCATTCTGCTGATGTCGGTCAATCCCGGCTTTGGCGGCCAGTCATTCATACCGGGCACGCTGGATAAACTGCGCGAAGCGCGCCGGCTGATCGATCAGAGCGGCTATGACATCCGGCTCGAAGTGGATGGCGGTGTAAAAATCGACAATATCGGACAGATTGCTGCCGCCGGCGCAGATATGTTTGTCGCCGGTTCGGCCATCTTCGGTCATCCCGATTACAAAAAAGTTATCGATGAAATGCGCACGGAACTGGAGAAAGTTAATGGCTCATTTCACTGATATCCGCGCGCTGGCCTTTGACCTTGACGGAACGCTGGTGCATAGCGCACCGGGCCTGTCACAGGCGATCGATCGGGCGCTGGGCGATCTGCAGCTGCCGGCGCCGGGCATTGAGCGGGCATCAACCTGGATAGGTAACGGTGCCGATATTATGATGGCGCGCGCCCTGACCTGGGCGCTGGGCCGCGAGCCTCATGCGGAAGAGCAGCGTGACGCACGCGCCTGTTTTGACCGGCACTACGCTGACACGGTTGAGTCAGGCAGCACGCTGTTTCCGCAGGTAAAAGAGACGCTGCTCGCGCTGCGCGACCAGGGATTACCTCTCGCTATCGTTACCAATAAACCAACGCCGTTTGTCGCTCCGCTGCTGGCCTCTCTCGGCATCAGCGACTCTTTTTCACTGATTATCGGCGGCGATGACGTAGCGGTGAAAAAACCGCATCCGGCCGGCATCTTCCTGGTGCTGGGCCATTTCGGCGTACTGCCGGAACAATTGCTGTTTGTCGGGGATTCACGCAATGATATCCTCGCGGCACAGGCTGCCGGTGTACCGAATGTCGGTATGACGTTTGGCTACAACTACGGTGAGTCTATTACCACCAGCCGGCCCGATTTAACTCTCGACACTTTTGGCGAACTTCTGCCCGCACTCGGGCTGTGATTATCAGGATATAACATGAGCAAACCCATCGTTTTCAGCGGCGCCCAGCCTTCAGGTGAACTGACCATTGGCAACTATATGGGTGCGCTGCGTCAGTGGGTGCAGATGCAGGATGACTATCACTGCATTTACTGCATCGTCGATCTGCACGCGATCACCGTGCGTCAGGACCCGGCCACGCTGCGTAAAGCGACGCTGGATACGCTGGCGCTCTATCTGGCCTGCGGCATTGACCCGGAAAAAAGCACCATTTTTGTTCAGTCGCACGTGCCGGAGCATACGCAGCTGAGCTGGATCCTGAACTGCTACGCCTACTTTGGCGAGCTGAGCCGTATGACACAGTTCAAGGATAAATCTGCCCGCTATGAAGAGAATATCAACGCCGGTCTGTTTGACTACCCGGTGCTGATGGCGGCCGATATTCTGCTGTATCAGACCAATCAGGTTCCGGTAGGCGAAGATCAGAAGCAGCATCTGGAGCTGAGCCGCGATATCGCTGCCCGTTTCAACGCGCTTTATGGTGACGTGTTTAAGGTTCCGGAGCCGTTTATTCCGAAATCGGGCGCGCGCGTAATGTCGCTGCTGGAGCCGACGAAAAAGATGTCCAAGTCGGATGACAACCGCAACAACGTTATCGGCCTGCTGGAAGATACCAAATCGGTCGTGAAGAAGATCAAGCGTGCGGTTACTGACTCCGAAGAGCCGCCGGTGGTGCGCTATGATGTCAAAGAGAAGGCGGGCGTCTCCAACCTGCTGGATATTCTCTCAGGCGTTACCGGCAAATCGATTCCGGAGCTTGAACAGCAGTTTGAGGGCAAAATGTACGGGCACCTCAAGGGCGACGTTGCCGAGGCGGTATCCGGCATGCTGACCGAGCTGCAGGCGCGCTATCACCACTTCCGCAATGATGAAGCGCTGCTCAACCAGGTAATGCGTGACGGCGCAGCTAAAGCGCGCGCGCACGCGCAGGAAACGCTGAAGAAAGTGTACGACGCCGTCGGGTTCGTCGCACAGCCGTAAACCGGCGCGGATGACGTAAAAAAAGGCGAGCCTTCCGGCTCGCCTTTTTATTGGGTCGCATCTGCCGCGCAAGGCGGCAGTGCCGGTATCATCAGTGGGTCACATGACCGTGCTGACGGTGCTTAGTGACAAAGCCGAGCAGCACGCACATGATAAACACCACGGCATAAAGGCCGTTGGCAGTAGAGAGCGCCGCATGCGCGCCACCTTTAGCCACTATCGGTCCGGTAACCACAAAGGTCAGCATGGTGCCCACGGTGCCGCAGGTCAGAATAAAGTTAACCAGCTTAGGCGAGGCCGCTTTGGTCTGCAGCGATCCCAGCGTAATGATGGTGGTATAAATCGCGCTGGAGAAGAAGCCCAGTGCCATAATGATCCAGTGCAGTATGCCCGCCTCCTGAGAGGAGACAAACCAGTACATCAGGCCGGTGGCCAGCGCAGCCAGCACCATCAGGATGCGCTGCAGGTCAAAGAAGCGCAGCAGGAAGCTAAACGCCCACATACCGACCATGTAAGCGGTCCAGAAGTTGCCGACCAGCTGCCCGGCAGAGGCGATATCCATGCCCATCGATTTGGTTGCATACTCCGGCACCCAGGAGATAAAGCCCAGCTGGCCCAGGATATAACAGAGCGCAGCGATGGAGAGGAACAGCACCCCCACGCCCCATTTCTCTTTTTCTCCACCCTGAACGGCCGCTTCACTTTTGAGAACCGGAAACTCCACCATCAGCGTCAGAACAAAAATAGCCAGGTAGATAACGCCGATGCAGGCATATACCCAGTACCACGGCAGCGCACGCGCCAGCAGTACGCCAGCAATAATCGGGAAAATCGTGCCGGCCATGCTGAAAAATGAATCAGTAAACAGCAGGCGCGAACCGCGCTGGCGACCGTCATAGATATGGGTGATCAGGAAGGTACCAATTGACATGGTAATGCCGCTGACCACGCCCAGAATAAACATGCAGAGTGAAAAGACCTGCAGGTTATGGCTGGTCATCAGGCCCGCTACCGCCAGAATCATCAGCACAAAGCCGAAAATCAGCTGGCGTTTCAGCGGCACAATCACCATCAGCCAGGCGTTCAGGAAAACGGCAACCAGAATGCCGGCGTTAAGGAAAGTAAAAGTGTTACTCATCTCTGAGATGGGTAGCTGGAAATATTGCGCGATATTATCCAGCACCATACCGGTCACAATCACCAGTGCGCCAGTGAGCGCATAAGAGAAAAAGCTGATCCAGGTAAGGCCGATGCGATTACGGTTTGTCATGTTCATAACCTGTGGGGGGACGATGAGGCAAAAGTGTCATGAATTGTAAATGGAACTGTGATCTTAATAAACAAGCAGTGAAATAAGCTACGCAAATTTCATGATATGTGTGATTTCAGTCACGCAAATGATTGCGCGGCGGCAAAAGTATGACGTTTGCAACATTCCGGTAAATATAGGTAAAACGCTGGCTCTTGTATTACATGCTCTTTACAATCAATTCTGTTTTTTAAGCCGATCTCCAGGGTAAGGACTCTTTCATGCTTAAACGTACTTTGACAGCGGCGATCGCCCTGTTAGCACTCTCTTCCGTATCTGCTTCTGCACTGGCTGCAAAAGGTGATACACATGTCCTGCTCACCACGTCAGCAGGCAACATTGAACTTGAACTGGATAACCAGAAAGCGCCGGTTTCAGTAAAAAACTTTGTGGATTACGTTAATAACGGCTTTTACAACAACACCATTTTTCATCGCGTGATCCCGGGTTTTATGATCCAGGGCGGCGGTTTTACCACGGATATGCAGCAGAAGCAGACCAGCGCGCCAGTCAAAAACGAAGCTGACAACGGACTGCGTAATCTGCGCGGTACCATCTCTATGGCGCGTACCGCTGAGAAAGACAGCGCAACCAGCCAGTTCTTCCTGAATGTGGCAGATAACGCTTTCCTGGATCACGGACAGCGCGACTTCGGTTATGCGGTATTTGGTAAAGTTGTGAAAGGGATGGATGTGATCGACAAAATCGCCCAGGTCCCGACTAAAGATGTGGGCCCGTACCAGAATGTCCCGGCAAAACCGGTTGTTATTACCTCCGCGAAAATCCTGCCTTAATCTGTTTCCGCGTCACCTGTAGCGTGACGTCGCTGACCGCGCTCCGGCAAAGCCAGAATTTGCTCTTATACTTAGGGCAAATCTTGTCAGCCGGAGGCGCTATGCCGCAAAAACTCACTGAAAAACAGAAAGCCACTTTGTGGCTGCAGCGTCGTGCTGCCAGCTATCAGGCCAGCTGCAGGCTGTCTGGTTATACCCTGACTGAGCCTGCGGTCACCGCTGAGCAGGCGGAAGATCGGCTTGCTTCGCTGAGGAGGCAGTATGGCGGATAATTCACTGGCGGTACGCGATCCCTACCTGTGGCACAACGATGATGTGCTGAAAAACCGGCTGGAAATTCATGATGCCGCGCAGCTGCGCAAGGCGGAGCTGGCGTTCAGTGCCGCGCGGCTGGCGACGCTGGATCCAGGTCCGCGTACACCGGGTCTGCCGCGTTTACGCCATATTCATCGCACGCTGTTTCAGGATCTCTACAGCTGGGCGGGCGAACTCCGCACCATCGATATCTGGCGCGACGAGACCCCTTACTGCCACTGCGAATACATTGAGAAAGAGGGCAATGCGCTGATGAGCGCGCTGGAGGAGGAGCAGGGGCTGACCGAACTTGATACAGACGCCTTTGTGGCCCGTCTGGCACATTACTACTGTGAACTCTATGTACTGCATCCGTTCCGGGCGGGCAACGGACGCGCTCAGCGCATCTTTTTTGAGCAGCTGGCGCTGCACGCCGGCTATCTGCTGGAGTGGGATCGGCTGGAGCCGGAGCCGTGGCAGAAGGCAATTCGCGAAGCGGTCGCGGGCGATCTCGCCGCGCTGACCGCGCAGCTGACAAAAGTGGTAAGCCCGGCGCGATAAAGTGCGTAGAATAGCGGCGGTTTGATCGACCTGAGGTCATGATGCTGCTGCTGCTTGATAACTACGACTCTTTTACCTGGAACCTTTACCAGTATTTTTGCGAGCTGGGCGCGCAGGTGCGCGTGGTGCGTAATGACGCTATCTCGCTGGCTGAGATGGCGGCATTGCCGCTAAGCCATCTGGTTATCTCCCCTGGGCCCTGCACGCCCGACCAGGCGGGTATTTCTCTGGATGCCATTCGCTATTTTGCCGGGCGGCTGCCGGTGCTGGGGGTGTGCCTCGGACATCAGGCCATCGCTCAGGCCTTTGGCGGAAAGGTGGTACGTGCGCGTCAGGTCATGCACGGGAAAACCTCGCCGGTACGCCACACTGGCGAAGGCGTGTTTCGCAACCTCGCTAATCCACTCACTGTAACGCGCTATCACTCACTGATTGTGGCGGATGGATCGCTGCCTGACGCGTTTGAGATCACCGCCTGGAGCCTGCGTGATAATCAGCCCGATGAAATCATGGGCTTTCGTCACCGCACGCTGCCGCTGGAAGGCGTGCAGTTTCACCCCGAAAGCGTGCTCAGCGAGCAGGGCCATCAGCTGCTGAAAAATTTCCTTGAACGCTAACTTCCGTTTGCCATTCCGTGATTTTTTATGCATATTCCGTGATTATAATTTCATTTAAGATCACTCAATAGCCGGATGAGGTCAGCAATGGCAGCGGAAAACATAGCGGTAACCCGGGAGACGTTTGATAACGTCATTTTGCCTGTTTATGCACCTGCGCAGTTTGTGCCCGTAAAGGGCAAAGGCAGCCGCGTCTGGGATCAGCAGGGTAAAGAGTATATCGACTTCTCCGGCGGTATAGCGGTCACCGCGCTGGGTCACTGCCATCCGGCGCTGGTTGAGACGCTGAAGCGCCAGGGCGAAACGCTGTGGCACACCAGTAATGTTTTTACCAACGAGCCGGCGCTGCGTCTGGCGACGAAGCTGATTGCTGCTACCTTCGCCGACCGCGTATTTTTTGGCAATTCCGGTGCAGAAGCTAACGAAGCGGCGTTCAAGCTGGCGCGCTACTACGCCTGTAAAAAGCACTCGCCGTTCAAAAGTAAGATCATCGCGTTTCACAACGCTTTCCACGGCCGCACGCTGTTTACCGTCTCCGTTGGCGGACAGCCTAAATACTCTGACGGCTTCGGCCCCAAACCGGCCGATATCGTCCACGTCCCGTTTAACGATCTGGCGGCGGTAAAAGCCGTGATTGATGATCATACCTGCGCGATCGTTGTTGAACCGATTCAGGGTGAGGGCGGCGTGATGCCGGCAACGCCGGAATTTATGCAGGGACTGCGTGCGCTGTGCGATGAGCATAACGCGCTGCTGGTGCTGGATGAAGTACAGAGCGGCATGGGGCGCAGCGGCAAGCTGTTCAGCTATGAACACTACGGTATTCAGCCTGACATTCTTACGACGGCGAAAGCGCTGGGCGGCGGCTTCCCGGTGAGCGCGATGCTGACCACGCATGAGATCGCTTCCGTCATGGCGCCCGGCGTACATGGCACTACCTACGGCGGCAATCCGCTCGCCTGCGCGATTGCAGAAACCGCGCTGGATATCATTAACACGCCGGCGGTGCTGGCTGGGGTGGAGGCGCGGCGGCAGCAGTTTACCGACGCGCTGAGGGCGCTGGATAGTGAGCTGGATATCTTTAGCGAAATTCGCGGAAAGGGTCTGCTGATGGGCGCGGTACTGAAACCGGAACATGCCAGTAAAGCCCGCGATATTCTCAATGCGGCAGCGGCAGAAGGCGTAATGATTCTGACCGCCGGCAGCGATGTGATCCGCTTTGTGCCGTCGCTGGTTATCACTCCGGAGGAGATCGACGCCGGAATGACGCGCTTTGCGGCCGCGCTGCGCAGGGTTATTGCCGCCTGACTATCCTTTCGGACGAATAGCCCGCAGCCAGCGGCCATGATGCGGTCGCTGGCTCCACGCCAGAGACGAGATGGTGTGCATGACGCTGAGATGCTGCAAAATGCGTTTAACATGCTGCTCGACAATCGTCACCGGCCCCTCATGCAGGTTTTCCGGCGCCTCCATAACGTTGCTCTCACTGCCCGGTCCGTCGTAGGTCAGCCGCTGCTGACAGCGCTGCAGGGCAATTTCGCACGACTGCAGATAGCGCTCTGCCAGAGCCGGGGTCAGCATGGTGTGCTCACGCGCCAGAATAGTCATGGCGTTAATATGCTCTACGATAAACTGACTGTGCGTGACCCACAGCCGCATATCCTTCAGATACTGCGCGTTAAAACCGGGCTCGCTGGTCGCCTGATTCAGCGCATTAAACAGCGCGTTATGCGCCTGGTTAACCTTTACCCGCTGGTAAGCCAGTTTTTCCGGCGCGTGATCCGGCCCCAGCAGCATGCGCAGCGCCTCCTGATACGCTTCCAGCGCATCGTGCGCATTCTGGCGCAGCAGACCACTCTGCCACTGCGGCCATAGCCAGATCATACCGGCGAAGGCGATCAGACAGCCCATCAGCGTATCCATCATCCGCGGCAGCAGGAACTGAGCACCATTCAGCGACAGCAGCTGCAGCGAGTAGACCGCCGTCACGGTGAAGCCAATCATCGACCAGCCATAATATTTGCGCGTCACCAGATAACTGGCCAGCGTGATTGCCAGCATAAACAGCAGCGCGATCGATTCCGGTACGGCGAAGCGCAGCGATGCGGCGGCAATCAGCAGCCCGGCAAAGGTGCCGAGCGCCCGGTGCTGAATGCGCACGCGCGTGGCGCTGTAGCCGTTCTGGCTGACAAACATAATGGTCATCAGGATCCAGTAGGGCTTGGGAATATTAAAAAACAGCGCAACCGAGCTGCCAAACATCAGCATAACGGCAAAGCGGGCCGCGCTGCGCAGCGCGCCGGACCTGAAGGACAGATAGCTGCGCAGAGCGGGCAGCAGCGGCAGGCGCCGCTGGCGATCGGCCATCAGGTCGCGCGTATAGAGCGGTTTCTGGGTGCGCAGCACGCGGGCGATGCGGCTGAAATGGTAAAGGCAGAAGTGGCCAACCGGATTATCCGGATGCTGCCGCGCAATTTTTTCCAGCGCGCCGAGCGGCTTTTCCATCTGAAAGCGGGCGGGCAGCTGGTGATAGAGAATGGCATCGGCCAGCAGCCTGAGCTGTGCCGAAATGGTTTTTGCATTCCAGCGGATAACCGCTTCCGCATGACTCTGTTCTACCAGCTTTTGCACTTTCTCCGGCTGATGCAGGCTGACAGCGATATGCTCCTGCAGATCCAGCGCCACCTGAAAAGCGCGCGTCAGCCGCTTATGGCTGTTATCGCGGCTGGCAGAAAGCATATGCATCTGCTGATAGCAGGTGGTGATCAGGTCAACCGCTTTCTGCTGGCGCGCCAGCAGCGGCGGCAGCGCTTTTTCCGGATCGGTCAGCTGCGTCAGCAGGGTATATTTGGCATCGCAGTAGTCAGCCAGCTCACGATAGAGCAGGCTCAGCGTTTCACGCATGGGCTGCTCTTTCCACAGCCAGTACCAGAACCAGTTAAACAGGCCATACCAGAACGTGCCGCCGATATAGAGCAGCGGCGGCACCCAGATCGGCATGCGCCCTACCAGACTCAGCGTAAAGATCGCTGCAATCAGCGTGCCGGGCAGCAGACGCCCGTGCAGCGGACTGATTTCGCCCGTCACGCCAATCAGCAGCGGCAGCGCCAGCATAATAAGCGGCAGCGGAACCGCGGCGTTGGTGAGGTACTGGATCAGAAAACTGCCGGTGGCGAAAAGCGTACCGCCCACGATCAGGCGTTTGAAAAAGCGTTTATGCGGCGTATCAAGGCCGGCAATATTGCAGCATGCGGGGACCAGCGAGAACAGCAGGCCTTTTTGCAGATCGCCACACAGCCATCCCAGCGCGACAGGCAGGCACAATACCAGCGTCTGACGCAGAGCGTAATTGACTTCGGGATGATAGATGATTCGGCGCCACATCAGCTTATCGCAAACAGAAACGGCGTGATGGTGCCATCACGCCGTGGGGGGTGAAACAGCTTAGCGGGTGCCGTAAACGACGATGGTTTTACCGTGTGCGGAGATCAGGTTCTGATCCTCCAGCATTTTCAGGATGCGACCAACGGTTTCCCGTGAGCAACCCACGATCTGACCAATCTCCTGACGGGTAATTTTAATCTGCATACCGTCGGGGTGGGTCATGGCATCCGGCTGTTTAGCCAGATTAAGCAGCGTCTGCGCAATACGGCCGGTAACATCCAGGAAAGCCAGGTTACCCACCTTTTCTGATGTCACCTGCAGGCGACGTGCCATCTGCGCCGACAGGCGCATCAAAATATCCGGGTTAACCTGAATCAGCTGACGAAATTTTTTGTAGGAAATTTCAGCAACTTCACAGGCTGTTTTCGCACGCACCCAGGCACTGCGCTCCTGGCCCTCTTCAAACAGGCCGAGTTCGCCGATGAAATCTCCCTGATTCAGATAGGAGAGGATCATCTCTTTGCCTTCTTCATCTTTAATCAGTACCGCAACGGAACCTTTAACGATGTAGTAGAGCGTTTCTGCTTTTTCACCCTGATGGATCAGCGTGCTTTTGGATGGATATTTGTGAATATGGCAATGGGACAGGAACCATTCGAGTGTAGGGTCTGTTTGCGGTTTGCCGAGAACCATTCGCTATTATCCTCTATTGTAATCGTGCCCAAAACACAGGGGCATTCATTCCCTGTCAGGCGATGAAATCGTCCAGCGCGTCCTGTTAATAAAAATTATCCGGGCGGATGTGTAAGCTCTGCTTTTGATTCTGCCCGTCCTCATCAGCCACGACGAAGAAATTTTCAGCTCTGTTTGTAGCACAGCTTTTGCAGGCTGTCTTGTGTTGTCTCGCTTCAGCAGGCGGGCGATTGCTGTTTGCCGGATGAACGCGTACTCTGGCGCAAAACGCCGCTTCAGGAGAAAGAATAATGCAGGCACGTGTGAAATGGGTGGAAGGGCTGACCTTTCTCGGAGAATCCTCATCAGGACATCAGTTATTAATGGACGGGAATTCAGGCGATAAAGCGCCAAGTCCGATGGAGATGGTACTGATGGCCGCCGGCGGCTGCAGCGCGATTGATGTGGTCTCGATTCTGCAAAAAGGGCGTAATGACGTGGCTGACTGTGAGGTCAAACTGACTTCAGAGCGGCGCGAAGAAGCACCACGTATTTTTACACAGATTAACCTGCATTTTATCGTCAGCGGCAAAGCGCTGAGCGAGAAAGCGGTGGCACGGGCGGTTGATCTGTCGGCAGAAAAATATTGCTCAGTGGCAATCATGCTTGGCAAAGGGGTGGAGATCACCCACAGTTATGAAGTGGTCGCGCAGTAATCGGTGCCGGTGCGCATAAATGCGCACCCTACGATGGCTGGTGCTGTCATTTGTGAAACATGGCACTATACCCTGCAGGGTCGCCATTTATGGCGACCGATGCCACATAGTCTGGCAGATATGGCCTCTACTCTATCCGTTTTCCTTCAATCAGCCGCTGCACCAGTGGCATCATGATCAGCTCCATCGCCAGTCCCATTTTGCCGCCCGGTACCACCAGCGTATTCATATGCGAAATAAACGATCCCTGAATCATCGCCAGCAGATAGGGGAAAGCGATACCTTCCAGGCCGCGAAAATGGATCACGACAAAACTCTCATCCAGTGAGGGGATCTCGCGCGCCGCGAACGGGTTAGAGGTATCAACTGTCGGTACCCGCTGAAAGTTAATGTGCGTGCGCGAAAACTGCGGCGTGATGTAGTTGATATAATCTTCCATCGACCGTACCACGGAGTCCATCACCGCTTCGCGCGAATGGCCCCGTTCGCTGGTATCGCGTACCAGTTTCTGTATCCACTCAAGATTGACGATCGGCACCACGCCCACCAGCAGATCAACATGCTCCGCCACGTTATGCTGCTGCGTAACCACTCCGCCGTGCAGACCCTCGTAAAACAGCACATCAGTATTCTCCGGCAGCGGCTGCCAGGGAGTAAAGGTGCCCGGCACCTGATTCCACGGCACGGCCTCATCATAGGTGTGCAGATATTTGCGCGACTCTCCGATGCCGCTTTCGCCATAGCGCCGGAACGTCTGCTCCAGCAGGCCAAAGTCATTGGCGTCCGGACCAAAATAGCTGATGTGACGACCCAGATCGCGTGCTTTGCGGATCGCCATATCCATTTCCGGCCGGGTATAGCGATGAAAACTGTCGCCTTCTACTTCGGCTGCATGCAGCCCCAGCTGCTGAAAAATTTTACGGAACGCAAGGCTGGTTGTCGTGGTACCGGCTCCGCTGGAGCCGGTAACGGCGATAACGGGGTGTCTGGCTGACATACGGGTGCTCCCTGTGAGGTCGGGCGATGAGCATTGTTACCATGAATTATCCGGCAGTGCATCAGCCGCGAAACTCGCGCCGCGGCATAATATTGACCGTTTCATGCAGCTCAGACCAGACCAGCACCACCTCGCCCTGCTGCAGCTGGCGGCGCACGTCGGCTACCTTCTGCGCCAGGCTGCGCTCCTGCTCACCGTAGTCAGTGCCTTCGCGCAGAACAAAACTTTCAATCAGGTTTTCCAGCGTTGTTACATCCAGTTCCTGCCACGGAATAATCACAATTGCCCATCCAGATAAGTTGAGAGCCACTCCGGCACGCGCTGCTCCAGCCACATATGCGGTTGAAGCAGGCTGCCGCCGACAAAGCCAACGTGTCCACCCTGCTGCGTCAGCTGATACTCAATTGTGGCAGACAATTGCTGCGGCTGCGGGATCACCGCATCTGTCATAAAGGGATCGTCTTTGGCGTGGATGATCAGCATCGGCTTGCGCACGCCGGTTAACAGCGGCAGGGCGCTGGCGCGCTGATAATAATCGCTGGCGTCAAGAAAGCCGTGCGCCCGGGCGGTGATCGCATCGTCAAACTCGCGCAGGCGGCGAAACGCGCGCAGCTGCAGTACATCAACCGGCAGCGTGCCGGGCCAGGCGCGCAGTTTGCGCAGCGCATTCTTTTTCAGCTGCGTCAGCAGATAGTGCTGGTAGAAGCGGGAGAAGCCGATATCGAGCTTTTCACTGCAGGGGGCGAGCGCCAGCGGCGCTGATATCGCCACGGCCGCATCCAGCGGTGCCTCATTGCCCTGCAGGCCCAGTAAACAGGCGAGCATGTTACCGCCCAGCGACACCCCTACCGCAGCTGTCGGCACGCTGCCCCATTCACGCCGCAGCCAGTGCAGGAAATAGGTCGCGTCTTCCGTTTCACCGGAGTGATAGATGCGCTGCAGCCGGTTAGGTTCGCCGCTGCAGCCGCGAAAGTGCATCACCACGCCAAGCCAGCCGCGCGCTTTGCACGCCTGCATCAGGCCGTGTGCATAAGGGCTGCGAAAATGGCCTTCGAGCCCGTGGAACATCACCATGCGCGGTTTGTGTCGCGCGCCGGCCGGATCTTCGCTCCAGGCGAGATCGACAAAGTCGCCATCCGGCAGCTCCAGCCGCTGCCAGTGTGGTTTAAGCGTGACGCGACGCCGTAGCAGGCGCGGCAGCAGGGTCTGCAAATGCGCATTGCCGAAGCCGCGCAGCGGAATAAAGGGATTGCCGGTGGGGCAATCTAAATAACCAGGGATAGTGCTTGTCTGATGCATAACTCGCTGATAGCTTCGATGGGTTGTCTGCTTTTAAGGATGAGGAGCATCCGGATACTCATGGAACTCAGTCTTTTTTTGTCGATGTTAGGGTTTCTCTGGGTCGCGGCCATCACGCCGGGGCCCAATAATATGTTACTTACGGCCTCAGGTGCTAATTTTGGCTTTCTGCGCACGCTACCGCTGCTTATTGGTATCATGCTGGGTATGCAGGTGATGTTGCTGATGGTGGCATTTGGCATTGGCGGACTGATCCTGCTCTATCCGTCGCTGCATCTGGTACTGAAGATTGCCGGCAGTCTCTATCTGCTCTGGCTGGCGTGGAAAATCGCGACGGCCGCCTATGAGACGCTGGAAACCGAAGACCGTTCGGTAAAGCAGATGCCGTTCTGGCAGGGCGGACTGCTGCAACTGATCAATCCTAAAGCCTGGCTGATGGCGCTGGGGGCGATAGCGAGTTTCAGCCTGGCAGGAGCTGCCTATCAGCACTCTGTGGTTGCGATCAGCATGGGCATGGCGCTGGTGAATCTGGTATCCGGCCTGATCTGGATGGGATTTGGTTCACTGATTGGCCGCCTGCTGCATAGCCCGCGTGCCTGGAAGCTGTTCAACCTCGCGATGGGCGCACTGACCGCTGCCTGTGTGCTGCTGATCTGGCGCTAGATTAGCTGGATGCGCGCTCCAGACGCTGCCAGGGCAGGACTTCATGCACAATGGCAGCATGCGGCTGGCGAATGCGGTTCAGCAGCAGCTGTACGCTGCGGGCGCCCATCTGATTCATCGGCTGCGCAATGGTGGTCAGCGGCGGATTCAGGCTGCTGGTAAACGGAATACCGTCAAAACCTACCACGGCCAGATCCTCCGGAACGCGCAGTCCCGCTTCCAGCGCGGCGTGAATAACGCCAACGGCCAGCACATCTGACACGGTAAAAATGGCATCGGGCGGAGAGGGCTGTGCCAGCAGCGCATGCAGCGCGGCGCTGCCCGCTTCGCAGGAGATATTCTCCGCATACGCCACGCGATCCCACGTCATATTCAGCGCCTTCAGCGCCTCGCGGTAGCCGCTCTCACGCTGATGTGAATAGAGATAGCGCATGTCGCAGTTGACCAGCGCAATCTGTTTTCGGCCCTTTCCGGCCAGGTAGCGGACCGTCTCAAAGGCCGCCTGCCGGTTATCAATAGTCACGCTGGATGCATTAATAGAGGGATCGTATTCAGCACACTGCACCCACGGCGCATCACCAATCAAATCTTTCAGCCCCTGCAGACAGGCGGCGGCATCCATTGTGATCACGCCATCGACGACCTTGCCAGCCAGCAGCGCCAGATAGGCGGTTTCGCGCCGCAGCTGAGAGGCGCTGTTGCAGAGCAAAATGTGATAGCCCTGCGCCTCCGCCTCCGCTTCAATCCCCTGCACCACGCGCGAACAGAAGGGGTTGGTAATATCTGAAATCAGCACCAGCAGCATGTTGCTTTGCGCCGTGCGCAGCTGGCGCGCCAGCAAATTAGGCTGGTAGTCACACGCGCTGATCGCTGCCAGCACTTTACTGCGCGTATCGGGACGCACGCCGGGATGCTGGTTCAGAACCCGGGAAACGGTAGCTTTTGATACGCCCGCCAGGTGCGCGACTTTTTCGATGGACATGGAGATAACAACCGCTATTCAGGTGATGAAATCAGGTAGAGATCAATAACACAGTAGCGATGTGAGCGCCTGACAAATTTGTCACCGTTTCTGTCCGGCCTATTTGCTTTTTTTGCATAGCCTTGCCTGATGTTGATCTAAGAACTGATTGGCATGAGGGATAATTTTTAATTCCTTTATGAAACTTTCACCGCTGGCGACACTGCCGTCATAACTTCACTTCGGGGAACAGGATGATGGCAATGCAAAAAACAATAATCTCGCTGGCAGCAGTACTGGGACTGATAGCGTTTCAGGCACGGGCAGTCAACGTCACCGTGGCGTACCAGACCTCCGCAGAGCCTGCCAAAGTCGCTCAGGCGGATAACACCTTTGCCCGTGAGAGCGGAGCAACCGTGGACTGGCGCAAATTTGACAGCGGCGCCAGCGTGCTGCGTGCGCTGGCGTCCGGCGATGTGCAGATTGGCAATATTGGCTCCAGTCCGCTGGCGGTCGCTGCCACACAGCAGCTGCCGATTGAAGCGTTTCTGCTTGCATCACAGCTGGGTAACTCCGAGGCGCTGGTCGTGAAAAAAGGGATCAGCGATCCGAAACAGCTCATCGGCAAACGTATTGCCGTACCTTTCATCTCCACCACGCATTACAGCCTGCTGGCGGCGCTGAAGCACTGGGGCATTAAGCCCTCACAGGTGCAGTTAGTGAACCTGCAACCGCCTGCGATTGTTGCCGCCTGGCAGCGTGGCGATATTGACGGCGCGTACGTCTGGGCCCCGGCCGTTAATGAGCTGGAAAAAGAGGGCCACGTGCTGACCGACTCCTCGCAGGTGGGACAGTGGGGCTCACCAACGCTCGATGTCTGGGTGGTGCGTAAAGATTTTGCGCAGCAGCATCCGGAGGTGGTTACTGCGTTTGCCCGCAGCGCCATTGATGCACAGCAGGCCTATCTCGCCCAGCCCGAACAGTGGCTGAAGCAGCCGGATAACCTGAGCAAGCTGTCGCGCCTGAGCGGCGTACCGGAAGGGGATGTGCCGGGTCTGGTTAAAGGCAATACCTATCTGACGGCGCAACAGCAGGTTGAGCAACTCGGCAAGCCGGTGAATAAAGCCATTGTTGATACCGCGCACTTCCTGAAAGAGCAGGGGCGGGTGCCGGAAGCGGCCAGCGACTACAGCAGCTTTGTGACCACCCGCTTTGTTGCACCTTTAGCGAAATAACGGAGGCCATATGCTCAGCATCACGCATCTCAACGCACGTTACGCCGGTCAGCCCGCGCTGCAGGATATCAACCTGCAGCTGGATAGCCGTGAATTGCTGGTGGTGCTGGGTCCATCCGGCTGTGGCAAAACCACGCTGCTGAACCTGATTGCCGGTTTTCTGCCGCTGGAGTCCGGCAGCATTACGCTCGATGGCAAAGCGGTGACCGGGCCAGACGCCAGCCGCGGCGTGGTGTTTCAGAACGAAGGGCTGCTGCCGTGGCGCAATGTGATCGATAACGTGGCATTTGGCCTGCAGCTGGCCGGTATGGCAAAAGCGGAGCGCCATGCCGTTGCCCGCCGGCTGATTCGCAACGTCGGACTGGAGGGGGCAGAAAAGCGTTTTATCTGGCAGCTCTCCGGGGGGCAGCGTCAGCGCGTGGGGATTGCGCGTGCGCTGGCGGCCGATCCGCAGCTGCTGCTGTTAGATGAGCCCTTTGGCGCGCTGGATGCGTTTACCCGCGAGCAGATGCAAACCCTGTTGCTGACGCTGTGGCGCGACACCGGCAAGCAGATCCTGCTGATTACCCATGACATAGAAGAAGCGGTGTTTCTGGCCAGCGAACTGGTGCTGCTGTCGCCCGGACCGGGGCGCATAGTGGAACGGCTCAGGCTCAATTTTGGTCAGCGCTTCGCGGATGGCGAACCGTGCCGCAGCATCAAATCCGATCCGGCGTTTATCGAACGTCGTGAATATGTGCTGAATCAGGTGTTTGCCCGGCGGGAGGCGTTTGTATGAGTGCAGTTATTGATGAGAAACGCGGTGCAGCGCGCACCCGCGGCCTGCGCTGGCCGCTGTCACGCCAGCTGTCGCTTAGCCTGCTGAGCATCGCGCTGCTACTGCTGGTGTGGTGGGGCGTGACGGCGCTGGGGCTGATTGCGCCGCTGTTTCTGCCCGCGCCGCAGCAGGTGCTGCAGAAACTGCTGCTGATTGCCAGTGCGCAGGGCTTTATGGACGCCACGCTGTGGCAGCATCTGGCCGCAAGCCTGACGCGCATGTTGGTGGCGCTGTTTTTTGCCGCGCTGATTGGTATCCCGACCGGCATTGCGATGGGACTGAGCCCGGCGCTGCGCGGGCTGCTCGATCCGCTGATTGAGCTTTACCGGCCGGTGCCGCCGCTGGCCTACCTGCCGCTGATGGTGATCTGGTTTGGTATTGGTGAAACCTCAAAGATTTTACTTATCTATCTGGCGATTTTTGCGCCGGTGACGCTGGCCACGCTGGCTGGCGTGAAAAACTGCCGGCAGGTCCGCGTGCGCGCGGCACAGGCGCTTGGCGCATCCCGCTGGCAATTGCTGCGCTTTGTGATCCTGCCGGGCGCGCTGCCGGAGATCCTGACCGGTCTGCGTATCGGGCTGGGCGTCGGCTGGTCAACGCTGGTGGCTGCAGAGCTTATCGCTGCCACGCGGGGCCTGGGGTTTATGGTGCAGTCGGCAGGAGAGTTTCTTGCTACGGATGTGGTACTGGCGGGTATCGGCGTCATTGCCGTTATCGCATTTAGTTTAGAAGTGGGTCTGCGCGCGCTGCAACGCCGCCTGACGCCCTGGTATGGAGAGCAGCAATGAACGAACGTCTTACTTTTACCGCGCTGGGCCCCTGGATCGGTGCGCAGGTCAGCGATGTCGATCTCAGCCGTCCGCTGAGCGATGCGCAGTTTGAACAGCTCTATCACGGCCTGCTGCGCCATCAGGTGCTGTTTTTACGCAACCAGGTGATTACGCCGCAGCAGCAGCGGGCGCTGGCGGTGCGTTTTGGCGATCTGCATATTCATCCGGTCTATCCGCATGCGGCTGGCGTGGAAGAGATCATCGAGCTGGATACCCATCAGGATAATCCGCCGGATAACGACAACTGGCATACCGATGTCACCTTTATTGAAACGCCGCCGGCCATTGCTCTGCTGGCCGCGAAACTGCTGCCGGAAAGCGGGGGCGATACGCTCTGGAGCAGCGGAATTGCCGCTTATGAAACCCTTTCTGAGCCGGTTAAGCAGCTGCTGAGCGGGTTACAGGCGGAGCACGATTTTAAGAAGTCGTTTCAGGAGTATAAATATCGCCGCACGCCGGAGGAGCATCAGCGCTGGCAGCAGGCGGTGGCTAAGCATCCCCCGGTCCGGCATCCGGCGATCCGCACCCATCCGGTCAGCGGGCGTAAGGCGCTGTTTGTGAACGAGGGGTTTACCACGCGTCTGCTGGGCGTCAGTGAAAAAGAGAGCGACGCGCTGCTGAACTATCTGTTTGCGCACGCCACGAAGCCGGAGTTTCAGGTGCGCTGGCGCTGGCAGGAGAACGATATCGCTATCTGGGATAACCGCATGACGCAGCATTACGCTAATGCCGATTACTATCCGGCGCGCAGGATTATGCATCGCGCGACGGTGCTGGGGGATGTGCCGTTTTAACCCGTTGCGGTGATGAGCCAGGTCGGCATAAATGCCGCCCCTACAAAAGAGACAGATCCGTCATGGAGACGTTCATTGCGGTGATGGGCTGGACGGCATGAATGCCAACCCTGCAGAAGAGAGAAAAGCTGCAGGGTCGGCATAGATGCTGGCCGCTAATTCGCCAGCATCTGTTCCAGCTGCTCCTGCGCATCCAGCCACGCCATTTCGACGTCTTCCAGCGCCGATTTGCTCTCCGCCTGGCGCTGCAGGGCGGCGGTTAAATCGGCTTTGCGGCTTTGATCGTAAATCGCGCTGTCGGCCAGCAGGGCTTCAGCCTCGCTCAGCTGACTCTGCCACTTAGCCATCTGCTTCTCCAGCTTCTCAATCTCTTTGCGCAGCGGCTGCGTCTGCGCGCGCAGCTCAGCATCACGACGCTTCTGATCTTTGCGCGACTGAGCGCTATTGGCATTATCCTGCTTTGGTGCGGCATCCTGCTGCGCCTGCTGCTTTTGCAGGTCGCTCAGCCACTGCTGATAATCATCCAGATCGCCGGCAAACACGTCCACTTTGCGGTCGTGGACCAGATAGAGATCGTCAGTGGTGGAGCGCAGCAGATGCCGGTCATGCGACACCACCACCAGCGCGCCTTCAAAGTCGATAAGCGCTTCGGTCAGCGCCTGACGCATGTCGAGATCGAGATGGTTAGTTGGCTCATCCAGCAGCAGCAGGTTGGGGCGCTGCCAGACGATGAGCGCCAGCACCAGGCGCGCTTTTTCGCCGCCGGAAAAACGCGCGGTGGCTTCGCTGACTTTATCGCCCTGAAAGCCAAAACCGCCCAGGTAATCGCGCAGCTGCTGCTCCAGTACGGCTGGCGCGATACGCGCCAGATGCTGCAGCGGTGACTCCTCAGCGCGCAGATACTCAAGCTGGTGCTGCGCGAAATAGCCGAGCTTAATGCCTTTCGCCAGACCCACTTTGCCCTCCAGCGGATCGATTTCTCCCGCCAGCAGCTTGATTAGCGTAGATTTACCCGCACCGTTTCGGCCCAGCAGACCAATACGGGATCCCGGCACCAGATTGAGCTTGATCGCGTCAAGAATAATGCGATCGCCATAACCTGCCGTGACCTTTTCCATTTTCAGCAGCGGGTTGGGCAGGCTTTCCGGCGCGCGGAAGCTGAAGCTGAACGGGTTATCCACGTGCGCTGGCGCAATCAGCTCCATGCGCTCCAGCATCTTAATGCGGCTCTGCGCCTGTTTGGCTTTGGTCGCCTGGGCGCGGAAGCGATCAATATACTTCTGCAGGTGCGCCACTTTTTCCTGCTGGCTTTGATAGAGCGCCTGCTGCTGCGCCAGTTTAGCGACGCGCTGCCGCTCAAAAGAGCTGTAGTTGCCGGTATATTCAATCAGCGTCTGCTGCTCAATATGAATAATTTTATCCACCACCGGATCGAGAAAGTCGCGGTCGTGTGAGATCAGAATCAGCGTGCCTTCATAGCTTTTCAGCCAGCGCTCCAGCCAGATCACGGCGTCAAGATCGAGGTGGTTAGTCGGCTCATCCAGCAGCAGTAAATCGGAGCGGCACACCAGCGCCTGCGCCAGGTTGAGACGCATGCGCCAGCCGCCGGAGAAGTCGCTGACCGGCCGCATCAGCTGCTCCTGACTAAAGCCCAGACCGTGCAGCAGACTGGCCGCGCGCGCGTGTATACTCCACGCCTGAATCGCATCCAGCTTGCCGTGCAGCAGCGCAATCGCGTTGCCATCATCGCGCGCGTTGGCATCCGCTAATTCAGATTCAAGCTGACGATATTCGCGGTCGCCGTCGATAACATATTCCAGCGCGGCTTTACTCAGCGCTGGCGTCTCCTGGTTGACCCACGCCAGCGCCCAGCTGCCGGGGAAGGTGACGCTGCCGGCATCGCTGCTGATTTCACCTTTAAGCAGCGACAGCAGGGTGGATTTGCCGCAGCCGTTTTTACCCACCAGGCCCACTTTCTGGCCGGGGTTAATGGTTGCGGTTGCGTTGTCCAGCAGCACAGTGGTGCCGCGTCGTATCTGTAGTGCGGAAAAGACAATCATAGGCGCCGTGTCGTCAGAATATGGTAATTTATCGGCAACATAATTCGATAATGTTTAGTTGCGTTGAGCATGGTAGCGGAATTCCGCTGCGGTGACGACGCTTTGGAGGGGAAGGATGTCGCAGCCACCAAAAGTTTTGCTGCTTTACGCCCATCCGGAGTCACAGGATTCGATCGCCAATCGGGTTTTGCTGCAGTCGGCCAGGGAACTTGAACACGTCACCGTGCACGATTTATATGCGCACTATCCGGATTTTTTTATAGATATTCACTATGAACAGCAGCTGCTGCGTGACCATGAGATCGTCGTATTTCAGCATCCGCTCTATACCTACAGCTGTCCTGCCCTGCTGAAAGAGTGGCTGGATCGCGTACTGTCGCGTGGTTTTGCCAGCGGCGTGGATGGGAACGCGCTGGAGGGGAAATACTGGCGCAGCGTAGTGACCACCGGTGAGCCTGAAGCGGCCTACCATCACGACGGCCTGAACCGCTATCCGATGAGCGATATTATGCGGCCATTTGAGCTGACGGCGCAGATGTGCCGTATGCACTGGATGACACCGATGGTGATTCACTGGGCGCGGCGGCAGACGCCTGAAACGCTGCGTCATTTTGCCCGCGCCTACGGCGACTGGCTCGCGTCACCACTGCCGCAGGGAGGAGTGTAATGCAAGGTGAAACGTTACTGACAGCGGGCGTCATCTATCTGGTGGCGGCGGTGCTGGTGGTGCCTGTTGCTGCCCGGCTGGGAATTGGTGCCGTGCTGGGTTATCTGCTCGCAGGTATTGCGATCGGCCCGTGGGGGCTGGGCTTTATCAGCGATGTGGATGAGATCCTGCACTTCTCCGAGCTGGGCGTCGTGTTTCTGATGTTTATCATTGGCCTGGAGCTGAATCCAGCCAAACTTTGGTCACTGCGACGCTCAATTTTCGGCGTCGGCGCGGCGCAGGTGATATTTTCTGCGGCGATCCTCGGTGTGCTGCTCTGGCTAAGTGACTTCAGCTGGCAGGCGGCCGTGATAGGCGGTATCGGTCTGGCTATGTCCTCTACGGCTATGGCGCTGCAGCTGATGCGCGATAAAGGAATGAACCGCAGCGAATCAGGACAGCTGGGCTTTTCGGTGCTGCTGTTTCAGGATCTGGCGGTGATCCCGGCGCTCGCGCTGGTGCCGTTACTCTCCGGCGGCGACAGCGGACACGTTGACTGGCTTAAAGTTGCGATGAAAGTGCTGGCCTTTGCCGGCATGCTGGTGGGCGGCCGTTATTTACTGCGCCCTATTTTGCGCTTTATTGCCGCTTCCGGCGTCAGAGAAGTGTTTACCGCCGCCTCGCTGCTGCTGGTACTGGGCTCGGCGCTATTTATGGATGCGCTGGGCCTGTCGATGGCGCTGGGCACCTTTATCGCCGGGATCCTGCTGGCGGAGAGCGAGTACCGGCACGAACTTGAAGTGGCTATCGAGCCGTTCAAAGGGTTGCTGCTGGGCCTGTTCTTTATCTCTGTTGGTATGGCGCTGAACCTTGGCGTGCTCTATACGCATATCGTGGCTATTTTGATCGGCGTACTGGCGCTGGTGGCGATAAAAGCGCTGGTGCTCTACGTGCTGGCGCGCATTTACGGTCTGCGCAGTTCAGAGCGTCTGCAGTTTGCCGGTGTGCTCAGCCAGGGCGGCGAATTTGCGTTTGTCCTGTTCTCCGCCGCGTCATCCGCCCATCTGTTCAGCGGCGATCAGCTGCCGCTGCTGCTGGTCACGGTGACCCTCTCGATGATGACAACCCCGCTGCTGATGCAGGGCGTGGATAAGATTCTGGCTCGTCGCTTTAATGACAAAGACGACAGTGATGAGAAGCCCTTTGTTGAGGACGATCAGCCGCAGGTTATTGTGGTGGGTTTTGGCCGCTTTGGGCAGGTGGTAGGGCGTCTGCTGATGGCTAACAACAAGCGCATTACGGTGCTGGAGCGGGATATCTCTGCGGTCAGCCTGATGCGCAAGTATGGCTATAAAGTTTACTACGGTGACGCCACCGAGCTGGAGCTGTTGCGGGCCGCAGGCGCAGAGAATGCGCAATCTATTGTTATTACCTGCAGCGATCCCGAAGATGCCATGACCATTGTGCACCTCTGCCAGCACCATTTTCCGCAGCTGGAGATTCTGGCGCGGGCGCGCGGGCGCGTCGAGGCGCACGAACTGCTGCAGGCAGGCGTCACGCTATTCTCCCGTGAAACGTTCTCCAGTGCGCTGGAGCTTGGTCGCAAGGCGCTGATCTCTCTTGGCATGCATCCTCATCAGGCGCAGCGTGCGCAGCAGCATTTCCGCCGGCTGGATATGCGCATGCTGCGTGAGCTGATGCCAGGCCATGATGACAGCGTGCAGGTCTCCCGCGTGCGTGAAGCGCGACGCGAACTGGAGGATATCTTCCAGCGCGAGATGCAGCATGAAAAGCGGCAGATAAATGGCTGGGATGATGAGTAAGCCGGCAGCCTGGGCTATTCAGGGCCATCGCTGCAATTTGCGGTGTGCAGGGTATACACTTAAGGTTTCCGTGAACAACAGGCGGGCAGGAAAAAATGCGTAAACGTTTTATCGCCGGTGCGGTCTGTCCGCACTGTCAGGAAAAAGACACCCTGGCCATGTGGCGCGAAAACAGTGTCGATGTGGTGGAATGCGTAAAATGCGGACATCAGATGCGCGAGGCCGATAAGCAGGCGCGCGATCAGATCCGCAGTAATGAGCAGGTGATCGGCATTTTTCATCCCGAGTAGCGTGCCGGCACAGCTTTTTTTACGCTTAGACTTACAGTGGTGTTGAATTCCGTTACAATCGGCGCCACTAATGCTGAATGGTCTGCATATTCTGCAGGATAAAATCTGTTCAGCTTTAAACCTTTCTGGTTGGTTATTGCACGCAAAAATAGACCAATGAGACGGGATCCTTAGTTCTCAACGGTTAGGAGATATCATGAAAGTAGCAAAAGACCTGGTGGTGAGCCTGGCGTATCAGGTTCGTACCGAAGATGGCGTGTTGGTTGACGAGTCACCGGTAAGTGCACCGTTAGACTATCTGCACGGTCATGGTTCCCTGATTTCTGGTCTGGAAAAAGCGCTGGAAAATCACGCGGTCGGCGACAAGTTTGACGTGCATATCCCGGCAAATGACGCTTATGGCCAGTATGATGACAATCTGGTACAGCGCGTACCTAAAGATGTCTTCATGGGTGTGGATGAGCTGCAGGTTGGCATGCGCTTCCTGGCAGAAACCGACCAGGGCCCGGTGCCGGTTGAAATCACTGAAGTAGAAGATGAGCACGTTGTGGTTGATGGTAACCATATGCTGGCTGGTCAGAACCTGAACTTCAACGTGGAAGTGGTTGCTATCCGCGAAGCCACGGAAGAAGAGCTGGCGCACGGTCACGTGCATGGCGCAGATGGTCATCATCACGACCACGACCACGACCACGACCACGACCATGGTCACGGCGGCGGTTGCGGCTGCAACCACTAAGCGTTGCCGGTACAAAAAGGCCACCTGCGGGTGGCCTTTCTGTTTTCTGCTGCCGGCAGGTATTAATAATGCGGCGGAGGTGTCTCTTCCGACGGCGAAGCAACCATCGAGGGCGCTGCCGCTTTAACTTTGTCGACCAGCAAGCGAACATGTTCCCGCAGCCTGCTCATCTCCAGTTCATGTTCGACCACCGTCTGATTAAGCTGCTCAATGGTGTCTTCCTGAAAAGCCAGCTTGCTCTCCAGCGCTTCAAGGCGCCGATCCCAGTCTGTCTGTTGCATCGTTACTCCTCCTGTCATCGTACTGCGCATTGATATGAACCGGCGTGATTCTACGGCCTTTACGGTCAGAATCACCTGATATTTACCCGGCGTTTATCTCCTGCCATTGAATTTACCCGCAGCGCCTACATCTCAGATGAAACTTCCTGAAGCAAAAAAGGTCGGAGGTTAACCGGGTAATTACACTGCGGGAGTGTTCGTTACTGCCGCGTAAAGTTATAGTGTGGACCACTGTCCGCAATGATTCCCGAGGTTTGAAGCTTCGGTTTTGGAGAAAGGATGAAATCACTGTTTAAAGTCACATTGTTAGCTACCACTATGGCTGTCGCACTTAATGCACCGCTGGCGATGGCAGCAGAAACCGCTGCAGCTCCGGCTGACGCGGCGCAGGCTGCGCCACAGGCACCAAAAAATGCTGCTTTCAAAAACGAAGATCAGCAATCTGCCTATGCACTGGGTGCTTCGCTGGGTCGCTACATGGACAACTCTCTGAAGGAACAGGAGAAACTGGGCATCAAACTGGACAAAGATCAGCTGATTGCTGGTGTTCAGGACGCGTTTGGCGGTAAAAGCAAACTCTCTGACCAGGAGATCGAACAGACTCTGCAGGCCTTTGAAGGTCGCGTGAAGGGTGCTGCTCAGGCGAAGCTGGAAAAAGATGCAAAAGAGAATGCTGACAAAGGCAGCGCTTTTGCTGAAAAATTCGCGAAAGAGAAGGGCGTGAAGAAGACCGAATCTGGTCTGCTCTATCAGGTTGAGAAAGAGGGCAGCGGCGCCGCACCTAAAGATAGCGACACTGTTGTGGTCAATTACAAAGGTACGCTGATCGACGGCACCGAGTTTGATAACTCTTACACCCGTGGCGAACCGCTCTCTTTCCGTCTGGATGGCGTCATTCCGGGCTGGACTGAAGGCCTGAAGCACGTGAAAAAAGGTGGCAAGATCAAACTGGTGATCCCGCCGAACCTCGCCTACGGCAAAAATGGCGTACCGGGTATTCCGGCTAACTCCACGCTGGTGTTTGATGTTGAACTGCTGGATATCAAAGCAGCACCAAAAGCGGATGAAAAAGCACAGGCTCCGGCCGCTGCTGAGAAAAAAGCACAGTAATCGCTCTGTTCTGCCGCCTTCGGGCGGCAGTTCCCTCTGCATTCCCCCGCACGTTCAATTCCTGCTGCATATGTGCAAAGCTCTGGCTAAAGCGGACGACATTTGCCAGACTAACGCCTGCATAATGATCATAAGATGAGTCTGCCCCAATGCTGTCGCGACAGGCTCCAGCCACGTAGGGTAATGTCTTCGATGTCTAATCCATTTAATCCCGGTGAACTGACTGACTTCGATTTACTGGAGCAGCGCCCTTTTGAGCAAGCAGATTACGATATTCTCAAATCTTACGAGGCAGTGGTCGACGGTCTGGCGATGCTGATTGGCTCGCACTGCGAAATCGTGCTGCACTCGCTGGAAGATCTGAAATGTTCAGCTGTGCGTATTGCTAACGGCGAACATACGGGGCGCAAAGTCGGATCGCCGATTACCGATCTGGCGCTGCGCATGCTGCATGATATGCATGGCGCTGACAGCAATGTCTCCCGCGCCTACTTTACGCGCGCCAAAAGCGGTGTCCTGATGAAATCGGTCACCATTGCTATTCGTAATCGCCAGCAGCGCGTCATTGGTTTGCTCTGCATCAATATGAATCTGGATGTACCGTTCTCGCAAATCATGTCAACCTTTATGCCGCCAGAGATGCAGCAGGTCGACTCAAGCGTAAACTTTGCCAGTTCGGTAGAAGATCTGGTGATGCAGACGCTGGAGTTCACCATTGAAGAGGTCAGCGCGGATCGCAACGTCTCTAACAACGCCAAGAACCGGCAGATCGTGCTTAATCTGTATGAGAAAGGCATTTTTGACATCAAGGATGCCATCAATCAGGTTGCCGCCCGTCTGAATATCTCGAGGCATACGGTCTATCTCTACATACGTCAGTTTAAGAACGGCGATTTTCAGGGACAGGATCGCTGATGCGCTATACCCTGCTGGTGACCGGGCCGGCTTACGGCACCCAGAACGCGACCAGCGCGCTGCTGTTTGCCCGCGCGCTGATTGCTGCAGGCCACGTGCTGGAGAGCATATTTTTTTACCGTGAAGGTGTGCTGAACGCCAGTGAGCTGAGCGCACCTGCCAGTGACGAAGCTGACATTGTGCGCAGCTGGCAGCAGCTGCACGACGCCTGCGGTGTCGCGCTTAACGTCTGCGTGGCTGCCGCGCTGCGGCGTGGCATTACCGATCGGCAGGAGGCCGCGCGTTTGCAGCTGGCGGGCAGCAATCTGCAGCCGGGTTTTGAACTCAGCGGTCTGGGTGCACTGGCTGAAGCGGCGCTCAGCTGCGATCGTCTGGTGCAATTCTGATGAACCGCGTTGCGTTCCTCTTTACCCGCGCGCCACACGGCAGCAGTGCCGGCAGGGAAGGGCTGGATGCCGTTCTGGCTACCGGCGCCCTGAGCGAAGATGTTGGCCTCTT
The DNA here is from genome assembly GCF_007680655.1 of Pantoea sp. PSNIH1. NCBI lineage: Bacteria > Pseudomonadati > Pseudomonadota > Gammaproteobacteria > Enterobacterales > Erwiniaceae > Pantoea > Pantoea sp. PSNIH1. The sequence continues at coordinate 4,513 of NZ_VEIP01000008.1, read as the reverse complement.
TTTTATCGGTGACGGTGTGCTGCAGCTGACTGAGCAGCAGCAGCCGAAAACTATACTGGCGCGCGACTATATCGCCACCTTTGGTGTGCTGGCGCTTTATGATATTGAGCAGTGCTATATCTGTCAGCATTCGCTACTGGCGCGCGGAGTGAGCCTGAGCGCAGAGCGCGTGTTAACAGCCCAGGTGCTGGAGAGTGACGCATTACGCCAGACGCTTGCCTCCTTCGATCGCATTATCTGTTTTTGAGAAACTGCCATGCTTTATACGCTGATGAACTCCCCCTGGCAGTGCGACATCGAAACGCTGCTGCTGCTGCTGCGCCCGGAGGATGACCTGCTGCTGCTGCAGGATGGGGTCACCGGCGCGCTGCAGGGCAGCACAATGCTGGCCCGGCTCAGCGCGGCACCGGCTACGCTATGGGTGCTGGAAGAGGATGTTGTCGCACGCGGATTATCTGCTCAAATTTCGACCAGTGTTGCCCGTCTGGACTATACTGGATTCGTTGCGCTGACGATAAAGCATCAACAGCAAGTGGCCTGGTAAACGCGAAAACCTGGTTATTTCTTGACACCCTATAGGCACAGCCCTAAAATTCTGCCTCCTCGTAGAAATGCGAGGTGATTTATTACGTGTTTACGAAGCAAAAGCTAAATCCAGGAGCTATTTAATGGCAACAGTTAACCAGCTGGTTCGCAAACCACGCGTTCGTCAGGTTGCTAAAAGCAACGTGCCAGCGCTGGAAGCTTGCCCGCAAAAACGTGGTGTTTGTACTCGTGTCTACACCACTACCCCGAAAAAACCAAACTCAGCACTGCGTAAAGTTTGCCGTGTGCGTTTGACTAACGGTTTTGAAGTTACCTCCTACATCGGTGGTGAAGGTCATAACCTGCAGGAACACTCCGTGATCCTGATCCGTGGCGGTCGTGTTAAAGACCTGCCAGGTGTGCGTTACCACACCGTTCGTGGCGCGCTGGACTGCTCAGGTGTTAAAGACCGTAAGCAGGCTCGCTCCAAGTATGGCGTGAAGAAGCCAAAGGCTTAATGGTTCTCCGTTAAGTAAGGCCAAACGTTTTAACTTTAATGTCAAAATAAACTCGTAGAGTTTTGGACAATCCTGAATTAACAACGGAGTATTTCCATGCCACGTCGTCGCGTCATTGGTCAGCGTAAAATTCTGCCGGATCCTAAGTTCGGATCAGAGCTGCTGGCTAAATTTGTAAATATCCTGATGGTAGATGGTAAAAAATCTACTGCTGAATCAATCGTCTATACCGCACTTGATACCCTGGCTCAACGTGCTGGTAAAGACGGTCTGGAAGCTTTCGAAGTTGCACTCGAAAACGTACGTCCGACTGTCGAAGTGAAGTCACGTCGCGTTGGTGGTTCAACTTACCAGGTTCCAGTTGAAGTCCGTCCGGTTCGTCGTAATGCTCTGGCAATGCGTTGGATCGTTGAAGCTGCTCGTAAACGCGGTGATAAATCAATGGCTCTTCGCCTGGCGAACGAACTTTCTGACGCTGCAGAGAACAAAGGTACTGCAGTTAAGAAACGTGAAGACGTTCACCGTATGGCTGAAGCCAACAAGGCGTTCGCACACTACCGCTGGTAACAGCAAGGTAGTTGTTATTAACCCAGCGGGCGTCCCAGTGGCTTACCTGCTGGGCTTTTTTAACTATGAACGTCTCAGAATCAGAGGAATCAAATGGCTCGTAAAACACCCATTGAGCGCTATCGTAACATCGGTATCAGTGCTCACATCGACGCCGGTAAAACTACCACTACCGAACGTGTTCTGTTCTACACCGGTGTAAACCATAAAATCGGTGAAGTACATGACGGCGCCGCAACCATGGACTGGATGGAGCAGGAACAGGAACGTGGTATTACCATCACTTCCGCTGCGACCACCTGTTACTGGTCTGGTATGGCTAAGCAGTTTGAGCCACACCACGTCAACATCATCGACACCCCGGGACACGTTGACTTCACCATCGAAGTAGAGCGCTCTATGCGTGTGCTTGATGGCGCAGTTATGGTTTACTGTGCGGTTGGTGGTGTTCAGCCACAGTCTGAAACCGTATGGCGTCAGGCTAACAAATATAAAGTTCCACGCATCGCGTTCGTTAACAAAATGGACCGCATGGGTGCTAACTTCCTGAAAGTTGTTGATCAGATGAAAGTGCGTCTGGGTGCAAACCCGGTTCCACTTCAGCTGGCAATCGGCGCAGAAGAGAAATTCACCGGTGTTGTTGACCTGGTGAAAATGAAAGCCATCAACTGGAACGATGAAGATCAGGGCGTTACCTTCGTTTACGAAGATATCCCGGCTGATATGCAGGATCTGGCTGATGAATGGCGTGCGAAGCTGGTTGAATCTGCAGCTGAAGGTTCTGACGAGCTGATGGAGAAATTCTTCGGCGGCGAAGAGCTGACTGAAGAAGAGATCAAAACGTCTCTGCGTAAGCGCGTTCTGAACAACGAAATCATCCTGGTAACCTGTGGTTCTGCATTTAAGAACAAAGGTGTTCAGGCGATGCTGGATGCGGTAGTTGAATACCTGCCAGCACCGACTGACGTTACCGCGATCAACGGTATGCTGGACGACGGTAAAGACACACCGGCTGAGCGTCACTCTGACGACAACGAGCCGTTTGCTGCGCTGGCGTTCAAAATCGCAACCGACCCGTTTGTTGGTAACCTGACCTTCTTCCGCGTTTACTCTGGCGTGGTTAACACCGGTGATACCGTGTTCAACCCGGTCAAGTCAAACCGTGAGCGTCTGGGCCGTATCGTTCAGATGCACGCTAACAAGCGTGAAGAGATCAAAGAAGTTCGTGCGGGCGACATCGCTGCTGCGATCGGCCTGAAAGATGTGACCACCGGTGACACCCTGTGTGACCCGGATAACGTCATCATCCTTGAGCGCATGGAGTTCCCGGAGCCGGTAATCTCTATCGCCGTTGAGCCGAAAACCAAAGCTGACCAGGAAAAAATGGGTCTGGCTCTGGGTCGTCTGGCGAAAGAAGACCCATCATTCCGCGTATGGACTGATGAAGAGTCTAACCAGACCATCATCGCTGGTATGGGTGAGCTGCACCTCGACATCATCGTTGACCGCATGAAGCGTGAATTCAACGTTGAAGCGAACATCGGTAAACCTCAGGTTGCGTATCGCGAAGCGATCCGCTCTAAAGTTACCGGTATTGAAGGTAAACACGCCAAGCAGTCTGGTGGTCGTGGTCAGTATGGTCATGTTGTTATCGACATGTACCCACTGGAGCCGGGTTCAAACCCGAAAGGCTACGAATTTGTTAACGACATTAAAGGTGGTGTGATTCCTGGCGAATACATCCCTGCCGTTGATAAAGGTATCCAGGAGCAGCTGAAGTCTGGTCCACTGGCGGGTTACCCGGTAGTTGATCTGGGCGTGCGTCTGCACTTCGGTTCTTACCATGACGTTGACTCCTCAGAGCTGGCGTTTAAACTGGCTGCTTCTCTTGCGTTTAAAGACGGCTTTAAGAAAGCAACCCCGGTTCTGCTTGAGCCAATCATGAAGGTTGAAGTAGAAACGCCAGAAGAGAACACCGGTGACGTTATCGGTGACCTGAGCCGCCGTCGTGGTATGCTTAAAGGTCAGGAATCTAACGCTACCGGCGTTCAGATTCACGCTGAAGTCCCGCTTTCCGAAATGTTCGGTTATGCAACTCAGCTGCGTTCACTGACAAAAGGCCGTGCTTCTTACTCCATGGAGTTCCTGAAGTACGATGATGCGCCGAACAACGTCGCTCAGGCCGTTATTGAAGCTCGTGGCAAATAAGGCTACGGTTTAAAAATTGTTAACTGATGCCTTCATCAATGATGAAGGCATAACGTAAGGATTATCGCCATGGCGAAAGAGCAATTTCAGCGTAACAAACTGCACGTAAACGTGGGCACCATCGGTCACGTTGACCACGGTAAAACCACCCTGACTGCAGCAATCACCACCGTTCTGGCTAAAACCAACGGCGGCCAGGCGCGTGCATTCGACCAGATCGACAGCACCCCTGAAGAAAAAGCGCGTGGTATCACCATCAACACTGCACACGTAGAGTACGAAACCGCAAGCCGTCACTATGCACACGTTGACTGCCCGGGACACGCCGACTACGTGAAAAACATGATCACCGGTGCTGCGCAGATGGACGGTGCAATCCTGGTTGTTGCTGCGACTGATGGCCCGATGCCACAGACCCGTGAGCACATCCTGCTGGGTCGTCAGGTTGGCGTTCCTTACATCATCGTGTTCCTGAACAAGTGCGACATGGTTGATGATGAAGAGCTGCTGGAGCTGGTTGAGATGGAAGTACGTGACCTGCTGTCACAGTACGACTTCCCGGGCGACGATACGCCAATCGTACGCGGTTCAGCGCTGAAAGCGCTGGAAGGCGACGCAGAGTGGGAAGGCAAAATCATCGAGCTGGCTGGCTACCTGGACAGCTACATCCCGGATCCGGTTCGTGCTATCGACCT
>NZ_VEIP01000007.1:0-155842 GCF_007680655.1 Pantoea sp. PSNIH1 | reverse complement strand
TTCAGGTTATGTCGCTCAATGCGCTGAGTGTAACGCCTGCTGATAACGTGCAGCTTTCCCTTCAGGCGTGATTCGTACAGCGGCCAGCCATCCGTCATCCATACCACGACCTCAAAGGCCGACAGCAGGCTCAGAAGACGCTCCAGTGTGGCCAGAGTGCGTTCACCGAAGACGTGCGCCACAATCGTCCTCCGTATCCTGTCATACGCGTAAAACAGCCAGCGCTGACGTGACTTAGCACCGACGTAGCCCCCCTGTTCGTCCATTTCAGCGCAGACAATCACATCACTGCCCGGTTGTATGCGCGAGGTTACCGACTGCGGCCTGAGTTTTTTAAGTGACGTAAAACCGTGTTGAGGCCAACGCCCATAATGCGTGCACTGGCGCGACATCCGACGCCATTCATGGCCATATCAATGATTTTCTGGTGCGTACCGGGCTGAGAGGCGGTGTAAGTGAACTGTAGTTGCCATATTTTACGGCAATGAGAGCAGAGATAGCGCTGATGTCCGGCAGTGCTTTTGCCGTTACGCACCACGCCTTCAGTAGCGGAGCAGGAAGAACATCTGATGGAAACGGAAGCCACGCAAGCACCTCAAAATCACCATCATACACTAAATCAGTAAGTTGGGAGCATTACCGACCATGCGATACGCACACTTGGCGCCTGATCATTTGTTTGAAGCATTACGACTTAATCCTTTAAGTTACATGGAACCATGAGAGGGTTAAAAAATATGTGATCAAAAACACTATTTTTCAGAAGGTGGTGAAACTTACGAGTGTCATGGTAAGTCAGTTTATTTATGCATAAAAAACAACATCAATTCCTTTTGCCGTTAACTAAAAACAAAATACCAAGTGGCAAAGAATATTAAAGTAGGTTATATAAATTTAAACGTTCCTTAGGCTGTTTGGTGAGAGGTTTAAATTATGCTTACATCATCAAAATACAAATTCATTCGCACGTTACTCATTAGCATGCTAACAATGCCATTTTATTCTAACGCTGAGTGTGACTTTATTGAATGGACAAAATACAATAAAACCACGCTATTAAAACATAAAAAAAATGATTCATATCTATTTAAGATAAACAGTTTTTCATTAGATGTTGATGGCGCACCAAATGCCTATCACCCCCAAGACAAAGGCAAAAACTGTAGGACTAACAAAAATTTTATAGGTGTTGATTGCTTACAAAATGCTGGATATAAAGGGGGGGATTGGAAGTCAATAATTTTGCCAGACCCGAAAAAACCTGATGAAGGCTATGTGCAACCTGACGGGATTTACGAAGGCTTTTTTATATCCCAAACTTCACTTAAAGATAATAAAAAACGTGACACTGACATAAGTAAGTACGTCAATCCTATAGAAATACCATACGTTGCTATCCCCGGTGAATTCTATAAGAGAAAAGGAACGGGGAAACTTGGTGACGTTGGTTACGCGATTAATATTAAAACTGGTAAGTCGTCACCTTTCATTTTAGCTGACATTGGCCCTAAAAATGCTAGTCTTGGAGAAATATCTTTGTTTTTAGCATCATCACTTGGAGGCCAAAATCCTAATGCACGTATCGGCAGTGGATTACCGAAGGGAGATGTGGTTTTTATAGTATTCCCAGGATCAAGAAAGTCCCCATCATGGCCACTTTCGTATGATGAATTGAAAAAGATTGCAGACAGCCATGTCGAGAATATTGGAGGAAAAGAAAACATTCTAACATGCATGATGTGAAAAAATAGCGCCAAAAAATTCAACTTAAAACTGCCATTGACAACAGAAATTACAATATGAGAATTTAAAATGAAACCTATCATTCTAACCCTCAGTCGCAGTATTTTATTAGGTTGCATTCAAACTAAGAGCATTGATGATAAGTCAGCAGTCAGTATTGTTCAAAGTGATGGTTCACAAAGGAACGGGATTATTTTATCCAAAAAATCTGGATTAATGTACTGTCCTGATGTTCCTCCTGAAATAGCCAGATCATGGGATACTAACGGGAAAGTTTCTGTTAAAGACGCTACAGGTAACAACGTAGGTACTGAAGGTGGGTAATGCTCCCAACTTACTGATAGTGTTTTATGTTCAGATAATGTCCGATGACCTTGTCATGCAGCTCCACCGATTTTGAGAACGACAGTGACTTCCGTCCCAGCCTTGCCAGATGTTGTTTCAGGTTCAGGTTATGTCGCTCAATGCGCTGAGTGTAACGCCTGCTGATAACGTGCAGCTTTCCCTTCAGGCGTGATTCGTACAGCGGCCAGCCATCCGTCATCCATATCACGACCTCAAAGGCCGACAGCAGGCTCAGAAGACGCTCCAGTGTGGCCAGAGTGCGTTCACCGAAGACGTGCGCCACAACCGTCCTCCGTATCCTGTCATACGCGTAAAACAGCCCGCGCTGACGTGATTTAGCATCGACGTAGCCCCCTGTTCGTCCATTTCAGCGCAGATAATGACATCACTGCCCGGTTGTATGCGCGAGGTTACCGACTGCGGCCTGAGTTTTTTAAGTGGCGTAAAACCGTGTTGAGGCCAACGCCCATAATGCGTGCACTGGCGCGACATCCGACGCCATTCATGGCCATATCAATGATTTTCTGGTGCGTACCGGGCTGAGAGGCGGTGTAAGTGAACTGTAGTTGCCATGTTTTACGGCAATGAGAGCAGAGATAGCGCTGATGTCCGGCAGTGCTTTTGCCGTTACGCACCACGCCTTCAGTAGCGGAGCAGGAAGGACATCTGATGGAAACGGAAGCCACGCAAGCACCTCAAAATCACCATCATACACTAAATCAGTAAGTTGGGAGCATTACCCGTTTCCGCATGCAAAAAAGAGAAATCTGTTACACACTCATAACGCCCTTAGCTATTCTTGTCATACAGACACGATGTCCAGGCTGTCAGAAAGAGTCGTTTTTATACGGTACACGTGATGTGTGCATGGATATAAACGATCCTGAAAAGGTGGTACCCGCCGTAAGAGGAAGTCACTGCCTGACATGCGGAAGGGTGATTATAGATGGCGCGGAAAGTGGAATGTTCGATGCCAAGCTACAGGCGCGAGGAGCGACTGATGCGTAATCGCGTGGGTTAGCAGGTTCTGAAACGTTATTCAGGTGTTTTCCTGTCAGCCAGGTTTGTTACAGCCACTTCCTGTTCAGTTATCCTTCATTCAGCCTGAAAACCTGCAAACGCGGGTTAACACAGGTTAAGCTGTCCGCTGCACCGTATAAGTTCTGTACGACAGGATGCTTAACTCCATCTTGAGATGTTCAGGTATAACACGGAGAAATCTGTTGGCTTGGCATGATTACCAGGTCAACGGACCCGATCTCAGTCATGCTCTGATCGATCGCTTTAGCGCATCAAAACTGTGATGACGGCAGAGGTCAGCTTTATCTGAAAGTATTGCGCACTCCGCCCGAGCGCTTTTATCAAGCTCATTAATCAGCACTCAATTTCAAGTGGCCCCCACCGGGCGGACATTGACGAGCGCTGTGCGTTTAACATAACGCCTCAGGGCATGATGTAAGATATGACAGGACGTGAAACAGTCGAGATCCCAACAAAAGAGCAGGCCACCCATTACCGAAGCGGCTGAATATTTTGCATTCAACATTTAAATAAATGCTGATTATTTATGCCATGAAAAATAAGTCCTTGGGCGAGTTTCCAGATAAGCGCTGATAATCAGGAATTTCCTTACTGTTATTTAAAAAATGTCTGGATATGATTTCCGACGCTAAGCGGAACCATTTATCCCTGATGTTCATGCTTAAAGCATATCTTTAATTGTATATTTCTTTACGACTATTTCTCGTAAGCTTCGCCGGGGCGCGTGCGCACCTGTAGAGGTTTGTGAGCCTGAAATTCAGAACGGATTTTTAAAATGAAATACAGTACACAGCAAATTATTTTACACTGGCTTTCAGCCATTATTATAATCTGGGCAACCCTGAGCGGATTTTATGTGGCGTTTTGTCATCCCGATCAGCCTGTTAAAGAGTGGATAGGTTTTTTTAACGTTTCCCTGACAACCCTGTTTATCCCGTTTTTTATATTACGAGTGTGGTATCTCTTCAGACATGGCAGTCCGGCAGAAAGTCTGTTAACGCCGGGAGAACAGCGTATTGCGCATCTGGGGCATCTGGCTTTGTATGCAAATATCAGTGTAGTGCTGATAACGGGCGTGCTGATGATGAATCATGCTATCGATGTCTTCCATATGTTTCACGTGCCGCAACCCCTGCATAGCGTGAGTGCCATTACGTTTTTTAATCAAGTACACGTTCTCGCGTGCATGACGCTTGCACTGCTAATCGCCGGACATATTCTGGCTGTTTTAAAGCATCAACTTAACGGAAAACATATATTACGCAATATGTGCCCCTGAAGCAGAATGCCTTATTGTTTGGACCTTTTCGGTCAGGTGCAGGCAGTGGCAATGTTTAAGAAACTGTCAGGTCTGGCATGAGATTTAAACATTTACTCTCTGGCTGACCACTGCAGACGTTTTTCAGACATCCAGCCCGAGGGTGGCCGGGCTCGGTGTCTGTCATTAACGCCTGAAAGATTAATAAGAAGCAAAACGTGGTAATGCTCCCAACTTCAGTAAGTTGGGAGCATTACCTAATCACGCCATGACGCAGAAGATGGCCGCTGAGCTACTGGCACTGCGTCATGCCGCCTCAGAGCTGGTGGAGGTATCACGGGCAGGGCTGGAATATATCGACGCGATACCAGCGGATATAGCCAGCGCGTTTGATGCGATGCCGGGGTTTAGCCGGGACTGGGCCGAGGACACTATAAGTGAGGCCAGGCAATTACTACTGACCGGGCGGCTATAGGACTAAATTACAGGGACAAAAAACCCGCCTTAGCGGGTTTTGGAGGAGGCCAACGATTAACCAGCTTTTGCTTCGCGGTAACGTAAAGTGCCTGTGCGCTCTGCAAGGTCAAAAGACTCTTTAAGCTGACGCATGGCTTCCGCTTTACGCTCAGCGACGGTCATTTTCTTAATAGAAGTATCTTGTTTTGATTGCATAACCTTTTCTTCCTCATGTTATTTCTTTCCGATTATGAGGCGCTGCGACGACGTTCTATCAGCGCGACCGAGAGAGAAACGATATCCGCAAAGTCTTTCGAGGCGCTGGCTCTTAGCGCCAGATTCCATTTGCTGAGTATACGGGCATTAACAGCCAACTCACTTCCGGCCTTAATCCGTCCGTTATCCGCCAGCCATTCAGCCACATCAGCCCAGTCCCACAGCGGCAACTGATTTTTGATGCGCTGTACCGGAGAAGGAAAGCCGCCCTTACCACGCGCGCCGTCTTTAAAAAGGCTGATTGCCTGGCGGGACATTTCAGTACTGGCAGCTATGTCACTGAGTCCGACAAGAGCGGAATCAACAGAACTGACTATAGCGCCGATCCGGGCTGATTCAATGTGATCTACGGCAGACGCGATGGCGATGTCCAGTGATTCAGCCTCGCGGTCAAACTCCAGATAAACCGATTTGCCATAGGCACAGATAATCGCATCGCTGCAGCCGTTCGTAAAAAGCGCATCCTCAAGACTGACGTGGATGAGGAGATCTGGCCAGGACGCGGACCGGTGAGCCCCTGTTCAATCGGCCAGTTCCGCGACGGCGATTTTCGCCGTGAACATGCGCCGTTCCGCATTGATATTTCCAACGCCTCGCAGGTGGCTTCTGTCACCAAAGAAGTGCTGGCGGAAGGGTATTTCGGCAAAAAGCTGCAGGAGGAGATCCGCTTTCGTGCGGCACGCCGTCTCAGCATCAAAAATGCGCTGGAACAGCTGCCCGATCCCAACAACCGCGTCATGCTGAGCGCCAACAAAGATGCGCTTGGACTGCCTACACCTTCTCTCTACTGGGATGTCGACGACTACGTGATAAAAGGCACAGAGAAAACGCGTGAGTGCTATGACGCCATTGCGGCCCGTCTCGGCGCCACCCGTATAAAACACAGCAAAAGCGGCAAATTCTCCAATCGCCAGCACATTACCGGCACGCTCTCTATGGGACTCGATCCCGCGACCAGCGTGACCGATGCGTGGGGACGCGCCCATGATCATGAAAACCTGTTTATGGTCGGCACCGGCGTGATGCCAACGGTGGGAACCTGTAATGTTACGCTTACCGCGATGGCGCTGGCGCTGCGTACCGCGGATAAAATCCTGCAGGAGACGCAACATGGGTAAGTCCTGGAGAACGCGACTGGCGGCGGGTGTGCTGTTGGCAGTATGCACACAATTGTATGCGGCGGATGAGAGTACGTTAATCAAGCGTGGGGAATATCTGGCGATAGCAGGCGACTGCGGTGCCTGTCACACCGAAGAGGGTAAAGCGCCGTTCAGCGGTGGTCATGCCATTGCGAGTCCGCTTGGCATCATCTTCAGCACCAATATCACACCGTCTAAAACCGCCGGTATTGGCGATTACAGTGAAGCGCAGTTTGCGGCCGCGCTGCGTAAGGGCATCCGTGGAGATGGCAGCCAGCTTTATCCGGCGATGCCCTATACCGCTTATGCCCGTCTGACCGACGAAGATGTTGCAGCGCTGTATGCTTACTTCATGCATGGCGTACAGCCCGTCGATATCCGCCCGGAGGCTACCGCGCTGCCGTTTCCGTTTAACCTGCGCTTCAGCATGGCTGCCTGGAACTGGTTGTTTGCGGACAACATGGTCTACCAGCCCGATGCAACCCAGTCGCAAGCGTGGAATCGTGGCGCTTACTTGGTGCAGGGGTTAACCCACTGCAGTACCTGCCATACGCCACGAAACTTTCTGATGGCGGAACAGCAGGACAAGAATCTGCAGGGTGCGTCACTTGGCACCTGGTACGCGCCGGATATTACCCCGGCAACACTGCAGGGCAAAGCCCACTGGACGCGTAAGATGCTGGCAGATTATCTGGCGACTGGTCATGCTGCGAACGGCGCCACGGCTGGCGGGCCAATGCTGGAAGCAATCGATAAGAGCTTTTCACGCATGACACCAGACGATCGTAACGCGATTGCAACCTATCTGCTTCCCGCCACCCAGGCAGTGAGCGAGCCGGCAACTGCAAAAACGCTGACACCGGTGCAGGGCGATGATATGCCGCAGTCTCTGGCAGGTCTCAGTGAGGGTGAGCAGGTTTATCGGGACAACTGTGCGTCATGCCATAACCTCTCAGGTCAGGGGTTAAATGGCCTGCCGGCGCTGCAGCACCATCCTGTTCTGGATAAGCCCACCGCTGATAACGTGGCAATGGCGGTATTGCAGGGCGTCTGGCCGGAAAACGGGCAGGGAATGATAGGGTTCGTCGATTCGTTAAGCGACGGGCAGGTGGCCGCGGTCACCAATTATGTGATGCAGGATATCGGGCACAGCCAGGTAACGATCAGCGCGGCGCGCGTTCAGGCGCTGCGCAAGGGCGGAGACACGTCGCCGCTGATGGTGATTGCCCGTGTCGGCATGGCGGCGGCAGGTGGGGTACTGATTCTGGGCCTGTTCTGGCTCAGAAAAAAGCGCGCCGCTAAACGCTAAATCCTGGGCCTCTGCTTCATCGCTGAAGCGGAGGTTTTTTATACATTTTCAGGTGGAAGCTTTCTGTACAGACCGAGACATGAGGGTGTAAATATGACATTGCAAGGTACAAATCTGCTTCAAGTATGCCTTACACTGTTGCGGAGTTACTGCTTTCACAATTACGCAACAGACTTTCGGACAGGCCGCAGCTGACGGTCACTACACTGAAAACCCGCTTTAACCACTGTAGGTGACAGGTAACCACTATGGAGGGAAGACCGCCGTTAGTAAGCCTTGTAGATCTTATGAGTACACTGATAAAAAATATATAAAACATTGTGTTAGTGAATAACAGCGCAGCAAAGGCTGTTTTCAGCTTATCGTTAAAACGGATTTTGCTGCCTATAGTGGATATCTGAGACACAGAAATGAAATACTCATACATAACGATGCAGCCCTGACTAGGCGCTTCAAAGCATTTTATTGGGTGCATACCTACACAGTGAAGTTATCAATGAGAGTGTGTAATGATTTTTACTGGCCAAAAGCAGCTAACCACAAGAAGCTATCGAAATTAACAAACAGGCATCAACGACAAGCAGGACAGTGAGCAACTGGCAGGTTGAGCCTGATGGGCCAGCAGTACGTTTGAAGACATTGCAACGTTAGGGATGAACCCCATAATTTAACATAAATAGCATTATACGAACTGGGTGGTGTTTTTTATATTAAATCACTTTGGCTAATTTTGACCATTTCCAGCTATTTAGTGACAAGACTGCTTCAGCTCTTCATCTCATCAGTCAGACCAGTTGCACTCATAACAGACTGAATATTCATACCATTCTTTAACAGATTGTGGGCGATCTCGAGGCTGTCTTCCTGCACGCCCTCCCGTAAACCTTCTTCTCGTTCCTCCAGACGACCTTCCTGACGGCCTCTCTGCTCAAGCTGCTGTGCAATCGTCATCAGTTCATCTGCATGTTGTGGTACCCGCTGCGCCAGTTAGCGGATAAAGCCGCCTGCATCGGGGGGGGGGGGCACCCGCCTGGAGCATATATATTACCAGTGCGTGCATCACTGCCGGACTCCAGCCTGAGCGTCGAGGGGTCGTAAATCGCGAACAGCGCAGGCGGCAGATGTAGCTTCATAAAGTCCCGCGCAGTCTGCTGGTGAGAGAGAAATGTTTTGAAGACCGCATTATGCGGCGCAGGCGTGTTGTTGTTCTTCATTGCGTCACCTGAGCATTTTCCCTGAGCTTCTATGATATTAACGAGGCTTGAATCAAAGCAGACTTCCTGAAGCCTGATATATTTCTCAAATTGACGGCGCACTCTGTCAGACAAATATTTTTTAGCCATTCTTTAGCGACTGCCCCAACCAAATATAAAAGAGTATCAAAGCGTTATTTATAAATACTATCAATAATAACTACGCATCAATACCGGATTACTATCCGCCAGCGCAGTAAAGGGTAACTACAGGGAGATCACGCGTGAAAGATTTTAAAGGTAACAAACAGGCTCTGCCTGTGCGCTACTGTAAACAGTGTCACAAACCCATGACGTGGCGCAAAAAGTGGGAGAAAAACTGGGACGAGGTACAGTACTGCTCTGAACGCTGCCGCCGCGCCGCGAAAGCGGCACGGACAGCAGCAGAGTCATAAGGGGTTAGTTTGCAGGCGCCGTTTCTTGGCGCTTGTCACCAAACCGTTCCCGCATGTGCGCTTCAATCTGCTCCAGTGACTTGCCACGCGTTTCCGGCAGCACCAGCGCGACAAAAATCAGCGATCCGACATTGATAGCGGCAAAAATAAAGAAGGCGTTGTTACCCACTAGCGACAGCAGAGGCGGAAAGGCAAAGGCCACTGCCGCATTACAGATCCACTGAAAAGCCACCGCCGAGCCGGTCAGTACGCCGCGTACCTGCATTGGAAAGAGTTCTGACATCAGCAGCCAGTATACCGGTGAAATGCACATCTGCATAAAGAACAGAAATACCAGAATACAGGCGAGCGCCAGCAGGCTCTGCGTCATGCTGTTCGGCATAAATACCAGCACCGCGCCCAGCGCCAGCTGCATTGCAATCACAATACATAACCCTGTCATCAGCATTTTGCGTCGGCCAAAGTGACTGATTGCCTTGATACCGGCAAACGTCGCCAGTACGGAAACTACACCATTGCCGATGGTCGCAGCAATCGAGGCGCTGGTTCCCATGCCGGTACTCTTCAGGATAATCGGCGTGTAGTACATAAAGGCGTTGACGCCGGTAAACTGCAGCACAATGCCCATGCCGCAGCCCATCAGCAGCAGACGGACAATCCACTTCTCTTTCAGCAGTTCACGCGCCGCGGGCCCCTGTCGTGCCATACGGGCGTTTTCGCGCATCTCTTTCATTTCAGCTTTAATTTCGCGCGGGTTTTCGCGCAGCTTACGCATGATGCGCATCGCTTCACTGAGGCGGCCCTCCGCGACCATCCAGTGCGGCGACGCCGGGACAAAGAAAGTGCCGATAAACAGCAGTACGCCCGGTACCATTGCCAGCGCCAGCATATAGCGCCACATTTTCGGATCGTGCAGCAGCAGACTCATCGCCGCGCTGACGATATAAGCCAGCAGCTGGCCTGAAACAATCATCAGCTCATTGCGGCTTACCAGCGGCGCACGACGCTTGGGTCCTGCGATCTCAGCGATAAACACCGGCACAGTCGATGAACCGCCGCCCACGGCAATGCCGAGTATAAACCGCATTACCACCATGATTTCAATATCGGGGGCTACCGTGGTACCAAAGGCGCCGGCGACAAACAGCAGCGCCAGACTGCGCAGCGTAATACGGCGGCCAAAGCGATCGGAAACGTAACCGCTGAGAAACGCACCTACCGCGGAGCCAAACGTCAGGGAGGATGTCACCAGCCCTTCGGTAAAAGGCGTAAGGTTAAGCCCGCCCTGTGCGGCAGGTAGTGTCATATAGGGCAGTGCGCCGGAAATAATTCCGGTGTCATAGCCGTATGCGAGGGCTCCCATTGTGGCCACCAGCACCACAAAAAACAGTCGTTGCTGAACGGTGAAATTAAGCGCGCCGCCGTCGTCCGGCGAGTCTTGAGAAGAGTTTTGCATAGCTGCATCCCTGTTTAAATGGCACACACAGCACGTTGCTGTGTAAAGAAAGGTATGAGTATAGGAGCGATTTTCGGAATGGGATCTGAATCACATAATTCGTTAAAAGCAGCGGGTCCCCGGTACTAAACCAGTAAGGTATGCCGTCTGCCTCTGTAAGCCGGGCGCAATCATATTGCTGTATCCGTTTCCGGTACGCCCGTGCCGGCCGATACCTTACCCTGCACTGCCTGAAAGGATGCTGCCTGATGCCCGTGAATTTTGATCTTAATGACCTCTATGCGTTCCGCGCGCTGGTGGAATATGGCAACTTTCGCCTGGCAGCAGAGTCGATCTGCCTGTCGCAATCTGCGCTGAGCCGCCGGATTGAAAAACTGGAAGCGGCGCTCGGCACGCGGCTTTTTGACCGCACAACGCGTCGCGTTATGCTGACGCTCTATGGCCAGAGCTTTGCTGAGCGATCTGAACAGCTGCTGGCAAACGTGGAAGCGGTACTGGCTGACATCAATCAGGTAAGCCAGGAGCGCACCGGTCTGGTGACGGTCGCGACAGTGCCTTCGGCTGCGTACTACTTTATGCCTGAAGTGATCCGGCGCTTTCGCGCACGCTATCCGCGGGTGCGGGTCAAAATTATCGACAGTAGCGTGGGCAATGTTATTGAGGCGGTCAGCAGCGGCCAGGCGGATTTCGGGATTTGCTTTGCGAAAAGCCTGCCGCCAGCCATTGAATTTTTACCGCTGGAAGAGGATGTGTATGTTGCGGCCTGCCGGCACGAACACCCGCTGACGCGCCGATCATCACTGAGCTGGGAGGAGTATTTTCAGCAGGAGTATATCGGGCTGGATAAGGTATCAGGTAACCGCTCCCTGCTCGACCAGGCGCTGGCGCATATCATTCCGGCCCGGCCCAGCATCTGTGAAACGCGCCACGTCACTACCCTGTTAGGCATGGTCGAGGCGGGCATTGGTATTGCGGCAGTGCCGGCGATGTCGATGCCCTCCTCAGGACACTCCTTACTGGCGCAGATACCGCTGACGCATCCGGTGGTGACCCGATCCGTGGGTCTGATTCGCCGTCGTGGCCGTATTCAGTCATACGTTGCCGCCGAGCTGGAGAAGCTCATTACTGAACAGTATCACCCTGCTTAGCGGTCGCGGTTACGCTGTGCATACCGGTTGCGGTCACAATTTTCTGCGCCTGCGGAGAGGCCAGGAAACTCAGAAGCGCTTTACCTTCATCGGGATGCTGCGCGTTTACCGTTACCGCGCCGGCGAAGCGGGTAATGTACTGCACATTTGCCGGCAGCTCACCGGCAAAACTGACACCCGGCACCGGCAGCAGCTCGCTGACCTGCTGGAAGCCAATGGCGTAACGTCCCTGCGCCACCTGCGAGGCGACCGGAATGCGCTCCACCATCTGCGCTTTTGTCTGCATCTCCCGATCGATCCCCAGCTTTTTAAACAGCTCATTACTGACATAGCGGCCGCTGGCGCTGTCTGAATAGGCGACAGACTTTGCGCTAAGCAGTGTCGTACGCAGCTCAGCATCGGTTTTAATCGCCGGCAGCGGATCGCCCTGCTTTACCACGATACCAATCGGCGAGTCTGCCAGCTCCTGGCGGGTGCCGGCGGCAATGCGCTTATCCTGCTGCAGATGCGTCAGCGCATCACCGACCATAATTACTACATCAGCCTGTTCACCGCGTGCCAGGCGGTTAGGGATAGCCTGCGGCGTCTTCCCCATAGAGGGGCCGGGGATAACTACCAGATGGTTACCGCTCTGTTTTTCATAGACGGGTGCCAGTTTTTCCAGTGCAGCTTTAAAGCCGCCGGAGATCATCACGCTGACATCCTGCGCCAGCACGTTGGTGCTGAACGAAGCGAGCATGATTGCAGTAAGGCTCAGAATCGGTTTATACATTATTTCATTCCCTGTTAGCGTGCGGTTTGCAGCGTCAGTGCGCGACGACGATAGAGATAGAGCGTGGCGAGCAGCGCGCAAATTGCGGCAAAGCTCATCCAGTAGCCTGGCGACGCTTTATCACCGGTATACTCAATCAGCGCAGTGGAGATAACCGGCGTAAAGCCGCCAAAGACCGCGGTCGCCAGGCTATAAGCCAGTGAAAAGCCCGCCACGCGCACTTCAGCTGGCATGATCTCGGTCAGAGCAGGGATCATAGCGCCGTTATAGAGGCCGTAAATGAAGGAAAGCCACAGCAGTACCGTCAGCATCATAGAGAAGCTTGGTACCGCCGCCAGCATGGTCAGCGCCGGGTAAGCGGTTGCCAGCGCCAGCAGCGTCATCGCGACCAGCACTGGCTTACGGCCAAAGCGGTCAGACAGGGCACCGCCCACCGGCAGCCAGAGAAAGTTAGAAATGGCCACCAGCAGCGTGACCAGCAGACTATCTGATGCGCTGAGCATCAATACTTTTTTGCCGAAGGTGGGCGCGTAAACCGTGATCAGATAGAACGCGGTAGTGGTCATCGCCACCATCAGCATGCCCGCAATCACAACCGGCCAGTTGCTCAGCAGCGTTTTAAATACCTCACCCATCGCCAGATGTTTACGGCGCGCGGTAAACTCCTGCGTCTCTTCCAGCTTGCGACGCAGAATAAAGATAAACGGCACGATCAGGCAGCCAAACAGGAACGGGATACGCCAGCCCCAGCTGCTGATTTCACCCGGCTCCAGCGCAGCGTTCAGGGCAAAGCCCATTGCGGCTGCAACCATAATGGCAACCTGCTGACTGCCAGACTGCCAGCTGGTGTAAAACCCTTTTCGTCCCGGCGTGGCAATTTCAGCAAGATAGACCGAAACACCGCCCAGCTCAGCGCCTGCTGAAAAACCCTGCAGCAGACGGCCGGTCAGCACCAGCAGGGGTGCCCAGAGGCCGATACTCTGATAAGAGGGGATCAGTACAATCAGGAATGTGCCCGCCGCCATGATAGAGAGCGTGACGATAAGCCCTTTACGACGGCCCACTTTGTCGATGTACGCGCCAAGTACAATGGCGCCGATAGGACGCATCAGAAAACCGGCGCCAAAGACGGCAAAGGTCATCATCAGTGAGGCAAACTCACTGCTGGCCGGAAAAAAGGTATGGGCGATATAGGTGGCGTAGAAGCCAAAGAGAAAAAAATCGAACTGCTCCAGAAAGTTACCGGATGTCACGCGCAGTATGGCACTGATACGCGAACGGGTGGTCATGGGTGAGGTAAAGGAATGCATCAGAATCTCCAATTGTCATGGGCGCTTTATCGTTGCGCCTGTCACGAAAGACTGGATCAGAAAAATAGAGTTAATAAGCGCAATAAACTCATGCACTGATGCGTTACATGCATTAATACAGACCCGAAGCTGAAAATCATTTTATATATTAGGTTGTTAAATATTTGTAAGCATCATGTCAGGAATATTCAGGCTGAAAGGAGATACATCAGCTTTGTGACCAGCTTCAAGCCTAAAGTCCAAACTTTTACACTCAAAAGCTGGTAATGCTACCAACTTACTGATTTAGTGCACGATGGTGTTTTTTGAATTGCTCCAGTGGCTTCTCTTGCCATCAGTTGTCCCTCCCGTTCAGCTACTGAAGGTGTGGTGCGTAACGGTATAAGCACTGCCGGACATCAGCGCTATCTCTGCTCTCACTGCTGTAAAACATGGTAACTGCAGTTTAGTTACACCGCTTCTCAGCTCGGTACACACCAGAAGATTATTGATATGGTCATGAATGGCGTCGGATGCCGGCCCTCAGCGCATTATGGACGTGGGCCTCAACACCATTTTCCGCCATTTGAAAAACTCGGGCCACAGTCAGTAACCTCGGGTATACAACCGGGGGTGATGTGATTGTCTGCGCTGAAATGGACGAACAGTGGGGCTAGGTCAGTGCGAAATCACGCCAGCGCTGGCTGTTTTACACGTATGACAGGATACGCAGGACAGTTGTGGCCCGTGTATTCGGAGAACGCACTATGGCCATGCTGGAACGTCTTATGAACCTACCGTCGGCCTTTGACGTGGTGATATGGATGACGGACGGCTAGCCGCTGTATGAATCACGCCTTAAGGGAAAGCTGCACGTTATAAGCAAGCAATATACGCAGCGAATTGAGCAGCATAACCTGAATCTGAGGCAGCATCTGGCAAGGCTGAGCAGGAAGTCACTGTCATTCTCAAAATCGGAGGAGTTGCATGACAAAGTTATCGGGCATTATCTGAACATAAAACATTATCAGTAAGTTGGAGTCATTACCCGTAAGTTATGGCATTGATAACTGTATACTGAAGTGGTCAACTAAAACTGGCCACCGCGTTAGAGTTTTTCCAGTATCGGTTTTCCGATTCGTTTGGTGGTAACCCACAGTTATATTCATGCGGCCTGAGCGCGCTGTAATACCCAACGATATAGTCCGTTATAGCGTGAGCTGCTTCGCTGAAGCTTACGTAGCCCGTCATCGGCACCCATTCGTTCTTCAGGCTCCTGAAGAAGCGCTCCATTGGGCTATTATCCCAGCAGTTTCCGCGCCGGCTCATACTCTGCTTGATTCGGTATCGCCACAGTAACTGCCGGAACTGCCTGCTCGTATAATGACTGCCCTGATCGCTGTGGAACATTAACCCCATGGGCTTACCGCGAGTTTCCCATGCCATTTCCAGCGCTTTCATGGTGAGCCTGCTGTCCGGCGAGAACGACATTGCCCAGCCCACTGGTTTTCTTGCGAATAGGTCGAGGACAACGGCGAGGTACGCCCAGCATTTACCTGTCCAGATATTGGTCACATCACCGCACCACACCTGGTTTGGCTCTGTTACGGCGAACTGTCGCTCAAGATGATTCGGGATAGCAACGTGCTCATGCCCCCCACGCTTATACCGGTGAGTCGGCTGCTGACAACTGACCAGCCCCAGCTCTTTCATGAGTCTGCCAGTGTCACGGGGCAGACGGAAAGCAAGATTGTTGCCTGTCTATAAATAAACTCTGTTCTCAACGAGACGCCTGCACTAAGGCCATGCCGGGCTGGCACGGACACGTGCGTATCCTGAAAGAGAAACCTGCCAGCACACTGATTTCCTCACGAGCTCAGTTTCTGCGATTTCCTGGCTTTGCAGATTCAAGGTAATTGTCTGCCATGACGTTCATCGCCTATCATGAGTGGTTATATGTGAGAACTATCACTCCTTACAGCTTATATAAGCTATAAGGAGTGGATGTTATGGCTTGATCATAAGCTGTAGTGAGTAAACATAAGCTATAGGA
Source organism: Pantoea sp. PSNIH1 (assembly GCF_007680655.1). Taxonomy (NCBI): domain Bacteria; kingdom Pseudomonadati; phylum Pseudomonadota; class Gammaproteobacteria; order Enterobacterales; family Erwiniaceae; genus Pantoea; species Pantoea sp. PSNIH1. The sequence goes on along the minus strand of NZ_VEIP01000007.1, from coordinate 139,909 downwards.
AGTAATGTGAGTTCTGCTATTTTATAGCTGAGAAGCCGGAAATGCATATAAACCATTAAAAATCAGCAGGATAATCTCAAGTAAGAAAGACTCTGACTTGTTAATCATAAGCTGTAGTGAGTAATCAGCTACTCGCCATCACTGCATAAGCTATAGTGAGTGGAATAAGCGGCAATTTGCGTTCTTTATAAACTGTAGTGAGTAAGAGTCTTCAGGGGGAGAGGTTATATAAACTATAGTGAGTGACCTCGACTCCTCAGCGCATAGATATAAGCTATAAGGAGTAAAACGCGCCCTTTGTACCACAGAGCTAAGCTGTAGTGAGTAGTTTTTCTAAAATTAATAAAATTCAGAGAGTTACTATAAGACTGTACTTACAGCCTCATTAATTCTTTGCTCTCCTGATAAGAGAACCACTCATCACAGCTTATCTGTTACTGAGACTTAAAAATCTTTTCCAGATCCTGAAGTGAAATACCGAGCTTATCCAGAAGTTCAATCTTTTCCTGCAGTTGCGGATCGAGTGGCTCTTTTGTTTTCGTTGTTGCCTTCGGTACTTCCAGCTGCTCCGTGTTGGGCGCTCTGAGCTTTGGATAGCGATTATGGACCTGGAAGTAGACGCTGCGTCCCTTCTGAACTTCGCTATAGTCCAGATAACCAATCTCTTTGAGCTGCTCCATCGCACGGCGCACTGTCTGGTTCTGCGAAAACACAGGAGAGCGCAGATTCAGCCTTTCGCGAAGGCGCGCCAGTGAGATAGGGGCCGGGTTCTTGGGAAGGCTTTCAATGTAGGTATAGAGCGCCTGAGCGGACTCACGGCGTTTAAGCGCGTTGATCGCCTTGAGCTGCAGTAACACCTTGTGATCAAACTCGTAGAGCTCGAAAAGCTTCGGGTCAGCCTGCAGGATAACAATGTCCTTTTTGGTATCGTAAAAAGCAGACTGGACCAGATGCGTGATGTATTCTTTTGCATCGTCGCCGCTTTTTGAAGAGAAAGAGATGGTAGTGCTGGCAATACGCTTCAAAGACGGGCTGATACGCTCTCTGAGCTGCTTTGAGGAGCGACTTGAGGGAATGCCGCAGAGCTTGGCAAACTCTACAAATGAGAGCTGTACCTTGTCGCCAATGACCTTGTCTTTGTGCTTTGCAAAGGAATGGATGATCCCGACCCAGGTCTTGAAATCGTTATCCATATCCAGGCGCGGGCCGACTATCTCAACCTTTTCATAACCTTCTGCTTTCGCAAGAGACAGGCGCGTCAACTCCTCGGTGGCATCGGTTGTTGAAGAGGTGTTTTTCTTGCTGTTTTTTAACGACTTAAGCGTAGGGACAAATACGCCCAGGCGCATCAGTGCCACCGGCTGCACGGTATTATTGGCATTCGGCGTCAGGGTTACGATTTCCCCGGATTTTGTGTCTTTTTCTTCAAAAAGCTTTGTTAAGTCAAGATTGTCGCTGGCCACAAGCGTTCCTGCACACGTTTCAGAGGATCGTTGAGCATGATCAACCGATCCGGATTGTGAATTGTTAGATAACAACTCGCCAATGATCGAAGTAACCCTCTGACAAGCAATCAGATTAGTTATCCACAATCAAAACGGGAAATGAGCGATAAACTCACTATAGCTTATGTCTTTTCCTAATTACAGCTTATATTTTACTTTCTATAGCTTATTGTGATCTCTGTATAGCTTATATTTTACTTGTTATAGCTTATGCGGACCCCTCTTCAGGCCAGAGCTGGTGCGGCCTGCGGCGATCGGGGATCTCTTTGGGATCTATAAAGGATCTCATTAGGATCAATTTATTGGGATCTATCGCGTGGATAAGTGGATAACTCTAAGGGCTTTCTGCTTAACAGGCATACTCGCGCCATCATCAACGGGTCATTTACAGCCGATCTCTGCTGCAGATAAACCGTCGCTGTAGCCACTCTTAGCCAGCCTGCATTTATGTGCTGGTGAAAGCCTTGAGGTGCTATGGGGTCTCACCCTCACTCTATGAAAGAAATGTGATGAGAGACCTCTCTGAAATTGTCTGAGGTGTTTTGTGCTCACTACCAGTTCGTCATACATTCCCTTTTAAGCGATTACTCAGCAATAATGTCACAGGATGAGGAGCCAACATTATGCTCGCATATAAAAACCCTGGTCGTATAGGACTGCTAAAAGGTATGCTAAAAATGCTCCCACTTATTTTTTAAGAAACTGTTATTAAATAATATTTTTATTTTATCAGGCTTGATTGTGTGTTTTTTGCACAGACCTATAAGATATTGAAAGCAACGTTATCAGCACAGCCACCACAACTATCGGACAAGTTCTTCGCATTAATTTGTACGTTGAGACGCTACAGATATACCTCCTCCTATGATTCAAGACGTGGGCAACGAACAGCGGTTCCAGTTAACAGACCATGTGGCGTCTTAAGTGGAAAGTAGTCATTATGAGTTTCCCTATCACTTCTGCATGTTTGATCGATAATTCTTATAAGCTGAACGTTAGGGATTCAGGGCCAGGCAGATTGGGCAGTTGAGTCAACTGTGAAGACTAAGCCGTGCAGAATCAGGATATTCAATGATGGGAATTTCAGGTTGAAATTTTCCCATATTGGCGAGACATAACAGTAAGTTAGAGCGGTTTTTTGGTGGGTATCCAATAAAAAGGGGAGATACTCACTGGAGTAACTCCCCTTCTTTTGCACACTGGATTGAAAATTATTTTGTGAGCATCTTTTCAATTACGGCTTTCACCGCATCATCCAGCTCTGCCTGCCAGGCCGCAGGAAGACGCGAAAACTCATACGTCACAAGACGCTTTTCGGCGTCCGTTTTTTTCCGCGCAAACTGCTTTTTATCGCTGAATTCCGCTATTTTTTCGGTCACGACTTTTTTCGCATCACGCGCTGACTTAGGTTCAGCACTGGCTGCACGAAAGTAACCAATAATCTTTGCCTTAACAGCCGGATCATCGAGCTCAGTGAGCGCATCATGCGCAATACGTTCGCGCACGCCCTCTGCCAGTTCTTGGACACTGATTTGCCTGCTCGCCGCTTTTTCTGCAATATCCAGTAAGGTCTTATAGTCGTTAATAGAGAGCTCGCCGGCGGAGGGAAAGACCGCAATCATTTCATCGGGTACCGACGCCGCCTGAAAAGCACGCGTGACTTTTGCCGGCGACAGCCCTTCCGCAGCAGCAATGTCAGACTGATTCATATGCTCCGGGTACATCAGCTTAAGGCGATTACCTAGTTCACGCAGTGTGTGCTCTTTTGCCGTCTGAATGTCGATGGCCAGCTGCCGGGCGTCTGAAAGCGACAGCTCATCTTTCGTCACTAACACTTCAAATGGCATACCGCTGTAAAGGCACGCGGCCCTGCGGCGTGAACCGTCCAGGACTTCAATATGCCCGTCTACCTCACGGCCAATAGCCGGAAAGAACTGCTGCAGTTTAATGGTGCGTGAAATATCGCTGACGGATTCTTCAGTTAAAAAGGCCTGATCGCGGCCGTTAATCGTGGCATCCACGTAAGTCTGCGTTTCGATGTCATCATGCAGAATCTTGCTAAGCGTAAACCGTGCGGTGGCACCGGATTTAAGGGTAAAAGTACGGGCACTTTCCGTTTCGCTCAGCATTTTGCTGAAGCTGGAGTTACCCAGGGTGCGTCCCATTTTCTTCAGTTCTTTCATTATTGCATCCCTCTGACGAACTCAATCCGTTTAAACACGGCCTGTGTAAAGCGTTCGGCTTCACGTTTGGCATTTTTAAGCGCTTCTGAACTGCCCGGATATGACTGTGGATCGGCACTGACGATGGTGTCGAACGTTTCCCCGCAGCGCTCAAACCCATCCAGTCGGGGCAGCGTGGCGTCCAGGATGTAAGACGTAAACACGTCCCGGGCCAGCCCGTGAGTCATCTCATGATCACGTTTGGACGTCATCTTGGACATGAAGCCGATATTTCCTTTTATACGCGGTGTAATCCCCTCCTCTTCCAGTTGCTCCAGCATATCGGGTAAGCGGGTGAGATATTTCAGGGTTGAGTGGAAGTCCACCTGCGCGGGCGGTGTTGGCGTGAGAAGCAGATCGCTTGCCGCAATGGCATTAAGCATGAATGCGTCAAGATGAGGCCCGGTGTCGACAAAGATGAAATCATAGTCGCTTCCCACCCTGTCGATAATGTTTCGGCGCAGAACTTCAGAAGGCAGTACGCCGGGCAGGTGTTCCTGAACCAGGCGATCCCACTGGCTGGCCACAAACCCATCATCAATGGAAGCCGGAATAATATCCACACCCGGAATGATGGTTGGCTTGATGATTTGTTCTCTGAGCTGTTGCGCATCAAGATCATTCAGCATGGCCTGAGCGGCGGTTTCGACAATCGACCCGATGCTGTTTGCCTGATTCAGGAACATGGTGCTGGATGCCTGCGGATCTAGGTCGATAACCAGATTGCGCAAATCATACTGCAGTAAGTCAGGGTGAACGCGTAATCCATGAGCAAGCGTCACGGTACTGACCGTTTTGGACACCCCACCCTTGAGATTGACGACGAAGATCACAAACGGGCCTTCGCCCTTATGGATGTCGCGGTATTTTGGCACCTTCCGGTGAGCGTAGATATCTACAACGTCCTGAACAGTCAGCGCGTAATGTTTCGCATTACCGGCATCCTTTTTGCCAAATACATGCCCTTTGGATTCCATTTCTTCAATGGCCTGCTCAACAGCACGGCGGCTGAGCTTAGGCAGGTTGGCCACGGCATTACGTGTGAACGTCTGATAGAACTGATCGAGACCGAATTCCTGGCGCTTATCGATAATGTCATCACTCATACTGCGCAACATAGCATTCGCTCTGCGCGCAGTTTCATCCACTCCACCGTAGTTACTTTTCATCATCCGCTCCACTGACAATTAATTTCGCCAGTGTACATTTATGAATGCTTTGTGCAACATTTTTCTGTATTCAATAAAAAGTTGTACAGAGCAGGTGGTATGAACTTGTCGCCTCTTGTTCTGCTTTTACGGGGGATCAGCTAAAAGGCAGCGGGTGAAATGCCGCAAGCCCCTGCCCTTTCCCTGTTTTGCATCTCACATATCTGGGTCTGAAAGCAGAATGAAATTCCCATGCGAATTTCAATTTTAACTAATTGATTTAAAATATTTTTATGGATTTATTTCAATGTGAAATTCCCATGTGGTTTACTGCTCACTCACGGTTTGAACAGAATTTTAACCTGATTGTCAGATGGATGGACACACGCAGTTATAAGGCCACGATGAGTAAGCATTACGGGCAGTGAAAAGTAGCCGGGCGCTGATTCACTGCCAACAGATACTGCATTCAGCCCCAGACTTGTTGAATCCATAGAAGAAGTGGAAAGCTGATCAGGTCATGGCTCAGCACGCTGGCCTGTTTAACCGCTGCGACGATAACGTGCAGGTGTGTCCTACTCATGAACATAGCAACGGATACTGACCAGACACGAAGTTTCGCAAAGGCGACCGCCCCGGCATTATGGCCGCTGACTGTATTGCAACACATGTAATCGGATTGACTGTCAGCTCTTCACGCAGTCAGGGAGAGAATGCCTGCTGTCAGGCTGCAGATGAACGTATGGGCACACCACCTTTTGAATTCACCTGTTCGCTTGCCAAATTCATCGCTGAAAGCTGGGCATTGCCCTGCCCTCTTTTATACAGACTAAAGGGAAGAAATTCCGAACGTAAAATACCGACTCAGCATTCCCCGCAAGGATGCTGGTCAGTGTCCTGGACGTTCAGGCACCGTGAAAGCTTTGCCGCGGAGAGTTGAAAAAAGTAGCGGGGAATGGTTTAGTAAACGTTAATAATCATTCACTATTACTGCATAAGGCCCATTATTTTGTCGCTACAGTCTGCAGAGTGGTTTAGCCGCAATGGCGTGGAATGCTCCCGCGTCAGTGCCTGTAATGCTGGCTTTCCAAAACATCTTCATGATGAGTACGTCATTAGCGCCAACCTAACAGGTGTGGAGGAAATCTGGCTGGCAGGTAAAACCACGTACGTTAAGAGTGGGCAGGTGACTTTATATAATCCGGGGACCATTCAGGCGTCGCGTTTTGACAGTCAGTCCGTTGATTTTATCAGCGTGCACATGCCCCAGAGCGTCATGAAACTGCTGGCTGATGAGGACAGTATACGCAGCGACAGCCATGCGCCCGTTCTGCGCGAAGGCATTATTGAAAACAGACGACTGTTTAATGCGCTGTACCGGTTTGCGGCTTCCGCGCGCGAAGGTGAAGGGGCAAATGAAGAGCAGGAGCTGATGTTGCTGTGCGGCGAACTGCTGGCGACCCCGGCATTTCTGCAGGGCAATGACGAACAGAGGCTCAACATTGTGATTGAATACCTGAGAGAAAATCTCAGCGTTAAACCCCAGCTGGATAGGCTTGCGCAGATGGCGGGGCTGAGTAAATATCATCTTGTGCGCTTCTTTACCCGGCATACGGGTATGCCGCCCCTGCAGTACCATATGCAGCTTCGCCTGCATCACGCTCGAGACTTACTTCGCAGAAACGTTTATCCGCTTGATGCGGCAATAATGCTGGGTTTTTACGATCAGAGTCATTTCATTAATGCCTTTCGAAAAGTGATGGGGACGACGCCCCATCATTATGCTTCGCAGGTCTGCTCAGGCCACCATAAATTCCCGGTATCCTGATACAATGACATAGAGCGCAAAATAGCTGAAGATAAGGGCCGAGGCGATGTAGGAATATTTAAGCAGCCGCTGACCCAGCATCCTGCCGCCGAAGCTCCCGACAAGGCAAAGCACGCATGTCCAGAACATACCCGCTATAAAGAACCCGCTCAGAAACCACGATGTACCAGTCAGGCTATGATGACCCATCCGCGAAATCAGCGCACCGCCCACGGTGGCAAACCACAAGATGGCTGTGGGCGAGGACATGGCTAGTACAACACCCCGTCCGAACTCCCGCAGGAGTGGGCGAGCCTGATGAGATTCGCTGACATTAAGTTCTGCTGCTTTTCGGTATGCGGCCACCAGCATTTTACCGGCAAACCATAACAGCAGGGCTCCACCGCCTATCCACAGCACCCAGCGGACCACTTCATACTGAAGCAGCACTGCCATGCCTGCCAGCGCCAGTAATGCATAGGCCAGGTCACCGACGCAGGTGCCCATACCCAGCCAGAACCCATGGAAATACCCGCGCTGCATGGCAAGGGTGATCATGGCGATATTGGCAATGCCGATATCAAGACACAGCGATAAACTCAGTAAAAAGCCGTTTGAGAATTCGATCATAATAGAAAACCTTTTATCTTCTGGTCGTATTCAATCATGTCGACCGTTTTGCCAAGCCGGTTGAGCAGCATTGCAGCTTCTTCACGCTGATGATGCGGTGAATAACGTTGCAGGAACTCCCCGGCTTTTCCGGTATCACCTTGAAGAACGGAGAATGTCATTGCACTGGCCAGCGCGGTTAAAGCCGGTTTAACCGCGGCGAGATCCACTTCATAGTGGGTTCCATTCCAGTACAGGCACTGATGTTCCGTCAGCCATTTAAGCTGAATATACGCCGCCCCGGCATCGGGATAGTCGCAAGGACCACGACGCAGATACCGAAGCATCTCTAGAAGAAACACCCTCAGCTGATGCGTTTCATCCAGCTGCAGTGCCTGACGGGTATCCTCTGTGAGGCACATCAGCAGACCAAACACGTCAGCCAGCGCCTCCTGGATGACCATGGATCCCCATCGGTCCAGCTTGCTCAGGCTGCCGAACCTCATTTTTTCAATGACAATGGAATGGCCCAAATCGTGACCTCTGAACCACGTAATCAGGTGACGGGCACAGATGCTGCTTTCCGGAATAACGTTTTGTTGCCAGCCTAGCAGAGAGGCCTGGGTTCGGGCGAAGCGTTCGAACAGGTTAAGATACGTATTTGCAAACACGATGGTGCATTTTTGAGGCGCGTACTTGACGCCTTCGTCTTCAGGGAAGAAATAAGCAAAGTGTTTGGGATAGCTGTTGGCTTCGCCGGCAATCGCAAACAGATCAACGATTTTGTAACGGCAGCCGGGCAGGGCAATCAGCCGTGCATCAATATGGCGCTGCAGCCAGGTCAGGTTATCTGAAAAAAGGTCATCCACCACATCAGAAACTTCCTGCAGGGCGCGATTAGGTAATCCAAACCATGCGGAGTAATGCTGTGCTCTGGATTTACCCACCCATGTCGACATATAGCCAATACCCTGCACCAGTTCCTGTTCATCAAGACCGGCTATCTGCGGGAGCAGTTCGCCTGCGGTACGGGGATCTGAAAGCACATCAGCGCGCAGTTGCAATGCTTTTCGGGTGTCCGGGTCGGCAAATTCCCGGGCGAGCTTAAAACAGATAATGCTGAGCTTTTCTTCGACGGACTGAAGTAAAGTGGTACCGGTTCGCGTGGCAACCGGATGAATATGATTTGCTGCATCGGCAAGCCGGGTAGCCTGATGAATAAGGTCCAGCACAGCCGGAGAAAGTGAGTCTGGCAGCGGAATATCCATCATATGGATGTGATATGAATCAGCTGCAGGCCAGAATGGTGTCGTAAACATGAGATTCCCTTCCATAATGATTAACGAGATACTCACTTAACCAGTCCGCATGTTTTCGGTATTGGAAAGAATTGCGCTGTAGCCTCAGTTCACGTTAACGGGCAGGCATACAGCTACTGACAGCGTCTTGTTACTGTCTAAAACCGGCTTTAGCAAACCTCACAGTAAAGTCAGATATCGTTTGTCTGGCGCCGTGCGCATTGTCAGAGAGGAGAAGGGGAGAAATATGGCAGACCTGACATTACTTCAGCAGAACGGTATTTTAGTCATCACGGTTCCGGATGATGTGGCTGTCCGGGCCGGCTGGATGCCTGGCATCCGGCTTAACGTCACCGTTGAGGGTGAGACAGTGTCACTGACACCGGCTTCACGCCTGCCCCACGGCCGTAAAACGCAGGCGCATCTGCTGTCCGTTATCGATCTGAATGAGATCAGCTACCTCAACGAAGAAAGTCACGACGGACTTAATGACGCGCCGCAGGGTAAAGAATTAATCTGAGGGTCTGCGTTCATGACAGACCCGCTGTTTAGCAGGCCGGGGCCTGCCGCTTACCCTGAGCGTATTCAGTCTGGCTGATGTCGGGCATATTGCATTTATACAGCCTGCCACCTGCGCAGATATGAAAACCTGGCGATAAAGGATGTTGGTATAGCAGACAGAGCGCAGTATTGAAAAAATAGACTGTGATATATATGCTGTATAGACTGTAATATATAAAGGTGGGCGTGTGTGGATCGTTGAAACCACGGATTTATTCGCGGAATGGCTCAGAGAGCAGGACAGGGCGATGCAGCTGGATGTGCTTGCCGCACTGAACCTCCTGAAGCAGGAAGGCCCGCATCTTGGCCGGCCGCATGTGGATACGCTTTACGGCTCAAAAATCCCGAACATGAAAGAACTGAGGGTGCAGAGCAACGGGCGGCCCGTAAGAGGGTTCTTTGTGTTTGACCCCATGCGTAAAGCGATTGTCCTGTGTGCGGGTAATAAAGAAGGCGCAGATGAAAAGCGCTTCTACAAGACCATGATCAAAACAGCGGAAAATGAGTACCACCGACATCTGGACCAACTGAAACGGAGCGGGAAATGAAAACGCTTGATGAACTGATGGCTGATCTGACACCTGATGAACTCACGCAGGTTCATGAAAAAGTCGCGGCAATGCGACTTGATTCTCAGCTGTATAAACTGCGTGAGGCGCTGTCGAAAACCCAAAAGCAGCAGGCTGAAGCCATGGGTATTGCACAGCCTTCTGTTGCGGCTATTGAAGGGCGCGGTGAAGATCTGAAAATTGCCACGCTCAAACGTTATGTTGAGGCGCTTGGCGGTCAGCTGACAATTGGCGTCAATATGCCGGGCGGTGAGCACGTCGATTTTACCCTCTGAGTGATGCTGATATCCCGGTGCGTCAGCGGAATTGCGCCTGACGCATTTTTTCGACAAGTGCCGGTGAGCGCTGACCCTGTTAGTAACGCAAAACAAGGGTGTGATGCCTGGCTTCGGGGCCTGTCCGGTAAAAAATTTTTCATACAGACCCCTCTGAAAAAAAACAGTCGATGTTCCGTTTGCTTGCCCGGCTATAAAATGCGGGCAACTGGAATGTCATCCCAGCGCATGGTCCATGCCGGCGAAAGCATCTCACGTTTCATCTGCCACTCTTTGCTGACACCCTGACGGGCAAACCACATGTGCCCCAGCCCGGACTGATTAATGCCGTCCAGCACCTTCATCAGCTGCGCGCTGTTTGCCCGTGGCTTATCCTCATCAAACAGGTTCAGCTGACTGACGCCGTTCGGTGTGACGTCATCGAGTATAATGCCAGCCTTCATAAAGCATAGCCCGTCAGGCCAGATTCGGTCGAGCGATCATATCGTCCCCCGATCAAGTCCCGCGTATCCTGTGTGACCACCTTTGTCGTGATGCGCTCCTCAAATGACCGGCCGCAGACGATCTGCTATTTCGCCGGCGAAAACTCCTCGAGGTGAATGCACGATTCACCGTTGAGCTCGCGAACGGTGCGTTCGATCACTACGCTGAAGTTTTTTCGGATGAGGGCAGGGTGCGCGCGCCAGCAGTAGGGCGTTTTAAATGCCCATCAGGTTGAGCCTCTTGCCGGTGCGCCGGCCGGCCGGTCATTACCGGTGAAACGGCTGACACGGACAGCATTTATCTTCCTGATTTCAGTTAGCGTACACTGTTATCAGCATTTGGTGAGGAAAATGCCGCCTCTGGCGGCGTCAGTCAGCTCAGTCTCCTCCGCTGCAACCGGCCTTGAGCCCGTCAGAGACATCTGGTACATCCCGGCACTCCAAGATGATATCAAGCATCTGCAGGATATGGCCCACCGGCTTGTCTTCGAGGTCGCTGAGGCGATGGGCTGTGCGGACAACGTGCGGAAAGATAAACACTCTCAGTCAGCAGGCTTTGCCGCCTCCGAAACCAGTAGTGAATTTGTCCTCTTTCTGGCGGGTCTGTTCAGCTCCCTCCCAACAGACAATTCTATATGTTTATGTTCTGCCTAAATTTCTTCGGTACTCAGTCTCCGGAAACCGTCAAAAGCGTTCTGCAAATGCTGCGGAGCGGTAATACGCTGTGGCCTGGTGAAGATGAGTTCTAAGGCAGTCTTTGCTGGAACATCTGCGTGCCGGATGCCACAGGTATTGGGTGCTGAAGGAGATCGACAGGGTTACAGACGGTGAGGTTTTCAGTTAACACGGCCCTGCCTGTTTGTTAGACAGCCTTAAGCTGCTGCCTGACAAACAGGCAGGCTACAGGTGCGGGCGGCATAGAGCCGGCGATTATTTTGACTCATTCGAGCTGAGCCTTTTCAAGGCTATTTTATTGACAACACAAACGTGTTTTTGTATTTAAATAGTTGCCTGGTGTGATCTGTATACCCGTCCAATCATTCCTCTCACGCCGGGACAAAAGCCTTATCCGTACGGATAAGGCTTTTGTTATTTTTACGGTAGCTCCATTTACCCTGCATCTATACACATCACTGAAACGGCTCTGAATTTTATACAGAAGCCGTGTTTCTCTTCTGCGACCATTAGGCGTGATATTGACCGCCATACCCAGACTTCGCTCTCTGCGGTGGGCAATGGCCTCGCATTTGGCATCTTCCGTAATCTGATCCATCACTGTCAGCCAGCGGCGTGCAGCGCGTCGCCTTAAGCCCCGTCATTCCAGTGGTTCTGCTGCAGTGTTTTTCGGTTCCATATGCCTCCATTGGCGTAACTCCTGCATCAACAGTGCAACCGATTCTTTTATAGAAGTAATCACGGTTCCTTATTTAACCCAGCGTGCATTCTCAGAAAATGGAGTTCCGTGTGTTAACAGGAGCCTATTGATGTGTATCCGTCGCTTTTTAATGCAATAAGCTGGTGCCCGTCTCGCCGTAGTGCATGCGTTTCTTCCAGAGGTCCATCTATTCATCGTGCCATCGTGCGAGGGGGTTGCGCAGAAATATTTTGCAGTGAGCTGCATCATATTAATATGTTATTACATACCAGTTTACCTGTCATTGTCGAATACTTATATGTTGACAACAGTGCTGGTTCTCGAAGCCGAGCACCTGACACTTACCTTGAATGGCAAAACGATTGTCCACGCTCTCTCTTTTTCGTTGCTACGTGGCGAGCGCGTTTGCTTATTGGGCGCATCTGGCTGCTGTAAATCCTTAACCGTGCGCGCCATCACCGGTACGTTACCGGCCCAAACCCGTATTGATGGTGCGGTTCACGTCACTACCCGCATTGGCTCGTCCACTAGTTAAGCATGCAATGCTGCGCGTGCCGGGTATTGCGTTGTCTTTATCAGCGTTGGGATTTTTGGGCCTGGCGCAGCACCGCCGTCACCGGAATGAGGCCGTTTGCTGGCGGAGGGGTTACCCTATACTGAACGCGCTTGGTGGGTAGTGTTCGCGCCGATCAGTGCGCTAATTTTTAGCTTATGCTTTCCTGTATCAGTCCGCGCGGGCTGTCCTCAGACAGGTTGAAATTGCAGCCGATATAGGCCATCCGGTGCTAATAGCTGCTCCAAAATGGGTTAGTGCAGTACGAAGCATCCATATCATAATACGTCGCGGGCCCGGTCAGGCTGGCGGCTTCGTGAACGTGATCAATCAGCATGTTTATTATGTGAGCGCCCCTGTCTGCTCTGACGAACGAGTCGGCCAGTTGAGTAGGGCGGATGCGCAGAGTATTCATGGTGGACTAAGGCGTTGAGTGTCCCGTTCACTGCATCAGTTCGTACAGCGGCATGCCATGCGGTACGCTGGTCAGCGCGGTCACTGCTGAGGCACGCCCCCGGCTGCTGGTTGTCATTCCGCCGCTTGTGCAGAACATAATTACATACGACTCTCAAAGGTGATTTACTCTCTTTCCGGAGAGCATGTTAACCCCCTGTATTAATTTCCAACCGCTGGGGTAGCTCACTTTTGCATCGTTGGTGACAGCAAAGACAGATGGGTTGATAACAAATAGTCTCGGAGAGAAAAGAGGTGATGAGAAAACGGCATGGCTTTTGCTTGACTCACTTTTTCGCATCAAAGGGTGAGGGAGCAATGGATGACGCACTGAGTTGGTTACAGGCCTCAAGGCAAAGCGATATTGCCAGCCTGCAACGCCTACGCCAGACCGGCAAACTCATTACCACCGTCAGCGAGCTGGTGCATCAGCTTCAGCGCGAGCGGGGGGCGAGCAATCTGTGGATATGTTCAGAAGGCAAGTTTTACGGCGAGCAGCGGCTCGCCAGTGAGCAGGATGTGACGCGCTGCCAACGGGATTTTTGCCAGGCCTTACCCAGGGTTGAAGCCCAGCCGGGATACAGCCGCTTCTGCAACCTGATCGCCGCCGCGCTGCAGGCCCTGGCCGGATTACCGGCGTTGCGCCAGCAGATTACGCAACAGCAGATCGCGCACGCGCAGGCCGTTGCGGCGTTCAGTACCATTATCCGTAGCTTACTGAACCTGGTCTTTGAGGCCGCCGACACCGCCAGCCATCCTGACATTACCCGCGCGCTCATTGCGCTGTTCAGCTTTATGCAGGGCAAAGAGCTGACGGGACAGGAACGCGCCCTGGGAGCGGCCGGCTTTGCTGCCGGACAATTCAGCGCGGAGCAGCGCAGCGCCATGGTGGCCTTAATTGAAGCAGAGGAACAAAGCTTTTCGACCTTCCAGCAGTTTGCCGATGAGGCGGTTTTACACCACTGGCAGCCGCTGGCGCAGGCCAGTCGTGAAATTGAACGACTGCGACGCATTGCCTGTACCGACGGTCGGCGGGACGACAGTGGCGCGCTGCACTGGTTTTCGCTGCTGTCACAGCGCATCGACCAAATGAAATTGCTGGAGGATCGGCTGTCAGCCACGCTGATGTTGCGCTGCCGTGAGGCGATCGCACTGGCACAGCATCAGGCAGCTGAACCTCTGCATGTGGCGCAGTCAGGCTGCGATTTTACTTTATATGTCTCCGGTGTGGACTGGCTGCCCACCGAGTCCGGTGCGCTGAACAGCGACGGGCTGGCACCCCAGCTAGGTCGTTCACTGCTGTCGTTGATCACGGAGCAGTCTCAGCGTTTACAGCATCAGGCCAATGAGCTGGCCACCCTGCGCGCCACGCTGGAAGAGCGGAAACTGCTCGACCAGGCCAAAACCTGGCTGATGCAGCAGCATGGGCTGAGTGAAGAGCACGCTTGGCAACGGCTGCGTAAAAGCGCGATGGATCAGAATAAACGGCTACCGGAAATCGCCCAGGCGATCGTCACGGTGGCAGCCACAATGAAGAGATAACTCTAAAGCGTTAGCTGCACAATGCTTGTGCGTGGTCTGCGTCACAAACGTGCAAAATCGGTTAAGAAAGCAGCCCGGCGAAAGCCCTGATCGCCACGCGCAGGGCCGTTTCAAAGCTGGCATGCAGTTTGCTTTACCCTATTAAGTGTATGCATTTGCTTTGCCAACGGCGGTAAAGCGAGTGCTTTTGGATAAAGGCGTCCATCTCCCTGTGAAAGCAGTGGAGAGGACGCCTTTTTTTATTTCCTGAGGGTGGCAAAAAATGAGCAAATCGCCAGTTTCACTGTCTCGACGTCAACTGCTGTTATCCAGCGCCGCCGCTGGCGGGCTGTGGCTGTTGCCGGGATTGCGCAACGCCGTATGGGCGGCGGGTTCCGATGCGCCAGAAAAAGCCACCGTGCGGGTGGGATTTATTCCACTGACCGACTGTGCGCCGGTCGTCATGGCCTCGGTGAAAGGCTTCGACAAAAAATATGGTCTGATGCTACAGCCCAGTAAAGAAGCCAGTTGGGCAGCCGTCCGCGACAAACTGATCTCCGGTGAGCTCGATGCGGCACACGTCCTGTACAGCATGATCTATGGCCTGCAACTGGGCGTTGCCGGCCCTCAGCATGCGATGGCGAACCTGATGACGCTCAATAACAATGGCCAGGCAATCTCCCTGTCGAGCCAGCTTAAAGCGCAAAAGGTCACCGATGCCGCCAGCCTGAAAAAGACCATCGACAGCAAGGCCAAAGGCAGTCTCACCTTTGCGCATACCTTTCCGACCAGTACCCACGCGATGTGGCTCTACTACTGGCTGGCGAATGCCGGCATCAATCCATTTGATGACGTGCGCACTGTCGTCGTACCGCCGCCGCAGATGGTGATGAATATGAAGATTGGCAATATGAGCGGCTTCTGCGTGGGCGAGCCGTGGAATCAGCGCGCCATCAGTGATGATATTGGTTTTACCGTCGCTACCAGTCAGCAGATTTGGCCCGATCACCCCGAAAAAATTCTTGGCACCCGCGCCGCGTGGGTGAAAGAGAATCCCAATACGGCGCGCGCGCTGACGGCGGCTGTCCTGGAGGCGGCACGCTGGATCGATGCCTCCGATGATAACCGCCGCGAAACGGCGCAGGTGCTGGCCGGACGCGCCTGGATCAACACCAAACCTGAGATTCTGCAGGGTCGCATGCTCGGCCAGTACGAAAACGGGCTGGGACAGAAATGGCAGGACCCGCATGCGATGCGCTTCTTCCATGACGGCAGCGTCAGTTTCCCGTATCTGTCCGATGGCATGTGGTTCCTCACCCAGCTGAAGCGCTGGGGAATGCTGACCGAGGATCCGGACTATCTGGGCGTCGCAAAGCAGATCAACCGAATTGATATCTACAAACAGGCAGCGAGCGCCGTCGGCAACATCACGTTGCCCGGCAGTGAGATGCGCAGCAGCACCCTGATCGACGGCAAGGTGTGGGATGGCACGAATCCTGCCGTTTACGCCGCCAGCTTTGCCATTAACCACAAAGAGAGGTCGTGATGAAAAGCCAGACTCGCTCCCTGACGCAGCCTGAGACGCTGCCCACCCGGGCCACGGTGGTGCCCCTTCAGGTCACGCCAAAAAAGATGCGCTCGCCTGCGCGCCTGCGTCCGATTTTGCAGCGTGCCATTCCCGCGCTGTGCGGTGTGATGCTTCTGCTTCTGATCTGGCAGATCGCGGCCCTTTCCAGCAAAGGCTTTCCCGGCCCGTACGCCACCTGGGAAGCGGCGAAAATCCTGTTCGCCGATCCGTTATATAACAACGGCCCCAACGATCAGGGCATCGGCTGGAATGTGCTGGCCTCGCTGCAGCGCGTCGCTATCGGCTTTGGTCTGGCCGCGCTGGTAGGGATTCCCGCAGGCTTTCTGCTGGGGCGTTTTGCCTTTGTGGCACGCATGTTCAATCCGGTTATCGCGCTACTGCGTCCGGTCAGCCCGCTAGCCTGGCTGCCTATCGGCCTGCTGCTGTTCCAGCGCGCCGAACCGGCCTCCAGCTGGACCATTTTTATCTGTTCTATCTGGCCGATGATTATTAATACCGCAGAAGGTGTACAGCGCATTCCACAGGATTACCTCAATGTGGCGCGCGTGCTGCAACTGTCGGAATGGACCATCCTGCGCCGCATCCTGTTTCCCGCCGTTCTGCCTGCGGTGCTGACCGGGGTCCGCCTGTCGATTGGTATCGCCTGGCTGGTGATCGTGGCTGCCGAAATGCTGACGGGAGGCCTGGGGATCGGCTTCTGGATCTGGAACGAATGGAACAACCTCAATGTTGAAAACATCCTGATTGCCATTTTGCTGATTGGCGTCGTCGGCCTGCTACTGGAGCAGGGACTGATGCTGCTGGCGCGTCGCTTTAGCTGGGATAAATAAGGGGAACACTATGCAACCTATCATTCGTGTACAGCAGGTCAGCCAGCGTTTTACCACTTCCGGCGGCGATTTTCTGGCGCTCGATAATGTCAGCTTTGATATTCATCAGGGGGAAACCCTGAGCCTGATCGGCCACTCCGGCTGTGGTAAATCCACGCTGCTCAACCTGATAGCCGGTTTAACCCGACCTACCAGCGGCGTCCTGTTATGCGATAACCGCGAAGTCACCGGCCCCGGCCCTGAGCGCGCCGTTGTGTTTCAAAACCACTCGCTGTTGCCCTGGCTGACGGCGTATCAGAACGTTGAGCTGGCGGTGGAGCAGGTGTTTAAAGGCAAGATGAACAAGGCGGAAATGCGTGACTGGATCGAGCACAACCTGAACCAAGTGCAAATGAGTCATGCCATGCATAAACGCCCCAGCGAGATCTCCGGCGGCATGAAGCAGCGTGTCGGTATCGCCCGCGCGCTGGCAATGAAACCTCGCGTGCTGCTGCTCGACGAACCCTTCGGTGCGCTGGATGCCTTAACGCGCGCGCATCTGCAGGACAGCGTCATGCGCATCCAGCAGGCGCTGAACACCACCATCGTCCTGATTACCCATGATGTGGATGAAGCCGTGTTGCTGTCCGATCGGGTACTGATGATGACCAACGGTCCGGCGGCGCAGGTGGGCGATATCCTGACGATCGACCTGGTCCGGCCGCGTTCACGCGTGGCGCTGGCGGATGACGTGCGTTATCACCAGCTGCGCCAGAAAGTGCTGCATTTTCTCTACGAAAAACAGACTTCGGCGGCATAAGGACGACACCATGAGACAACGGCTGCTGGTTGCGGGTAACGGGATGGCGGGCATGCACATGGTAGAAACTCTGTTGCAGCTGGCGCCGATGCGTTACGACATCACTGTGATTGGCCGTGAGCCGCACGGCAACTATAACCGTGTGCTGTTGTCGCCGCTGCTGGCCGGAGAAACCACCGTTGAGCAAACGCTGATCCACGACCCTGACTGGTATCACCGTCACGGCATAACATTGCGGGTGGGAGAGACGGTGGAACAGGTGAATATTGCTGAGCGGACCTTACGCACCGACCAGCGCCTGCTGCACTGGGACCGCCTGGTACTGGCGACCGGATCGCAGCCCTGCAGGCCGTCTGTTCCAGGCAGCGACCTGCCGCATGTCAGCACGTTTCGCACGCTGCAGGATGTGAACACTTTGCTGGCCGGGCACGGTCCGGTAGTGGTGGTCGGTGGGGGCTATCTGGGTATTGAAGCCGCCGCCGGACTTCAGGCGCAGGGACGTCAGGTCACGCTGATTCATCGTCAGTCACGTTTGCTGGACAGACAGCTGGATATCAGGGCAGGGGAATTACTGCTGGCTCAGCTCCGGGCGCGCGACATTCGCTGTGAACTGAATGCCAGCCTTGCGGCGGTCCGGACGGATAGCGTGATCCTCCATGATGGCCGTGCGCTGGCTGCGCAGCAGGTGGTGATGGCCATTGGTGTCCAGCCGGCGATCGCCCTGGCGCAGGCCGCCGGTATTCCCTGTCAGCGCGGCATTCTGGTGGATCGCCAGTTGCGCACTGCGCACGCCGGAATTTATGCCGTAGGCGAATGTTGTGAAATCAGCGGCGAGACCTTCGGTCTGGTCGCGCCCTGTCTGGCCCAGGCAAAGATTCTGGCGGCGCAACTGGCCGATCGGCCTCAGGGAGATTTCTACAGTGCGGCCACGGGCACCCGTCTCAAAGTCAGCGGCATTTCCCTGTTTAGCGCTGGTGACGTTCGCGAAGCCCCGTCTGTCACCAGTTTTGACCCGATCGCCGGGCACTATCGCCGCCTGTTCCTCAAAGACGGCCGACTGAACGGCGTGCTGCTGTATGGCGACTGCCAGCAAAGTGGCGCGCTGCTGAACCAACTCCATAATGCCGGACCGGTTTCTGTGAATACGCTGTTCGGCCTTGATGAACCTGAAACGCAGCCGCTGGCTGCAGGAAACCCTGTGATGAGCCAAACGAAACCTGTATTAGCCGTGGTGGGTCACGGCATGGTCAGCCACCATTTTCTGGAGCAGCTGGTCGCCCGTAACCTGCATCAGCATTATCACATTGTGGTCTACGGCGAAGAGCGCTATCAGGCTTACGATCGGGTTCACCTTTCTGAGTATTTCACCGGTAAAACGGCAACAGAGTTGTCGCTGGTGAGCGAGGATTTTTTTACCCGGAACGCAATTGAACTGCGCAGCGGTTGCCGGGTAGAGGCGATCGATCGCCAGCAGCGCAGCCTGCGTGACAGCGCGGGACGTGAGCTGGCCTGGGATAAGCTGGTGTTGGCCACCGGCTCCCGCGCCTTTGTACCACCGGTACCCGGCCATGACGCCGGGCGCTGCTTTGTCTACCGCACGCTGGACGATCTGGATGCCATCGCAGCTTGTGCCCGCCAGAGTCAGCGCGGCGTGGTGATCGGCGGCGGGCTGCTGGGGCTGGAAGCCGCCAATGCGCTGAAGCAGCTGGGGCTGGAGACGCACGTGGTTGAGTTTGCGCCGCGCCTGATGGCCGTGCAACTGGATGACGGCGGGGCGCTGATGCTGCGGCAAAAGATCGACTCGCTGGGCGTGACGGTGCATACCTCGAAGCAGACCGAACAGATTGCCACCCAGCCTGACGGCAGTCTGGTGCTGCACTTTGCCGATGGCGGCGAGCTGGCCACAGATCTGGTGCTGTTCTCTGCCGGTATCCGCCCGCGTGATGAGCTGGCCCGGAGCGTCGACATCAGCGTGGGGCCGCGCGGCGGCATTACCATCAATGATCAATGCCAGACGAGTGACAGCGACATTTATGCTATCGGCGAATGCGCGTTGTGGAACGGGCAGATTTTTGGCCTGGTAGCGCCTGGCTACCAGATGGCGCGTGTGCTGGCCGGGCATCTGGCGGCCGAACCGGCGCAGTTCACCGGTGCCGACATGAGCACTAAACTGAAGCTGCTGGGCGTAGAAGTCGCCTCCTTTGGCGATGCGCACGGCAAAACGCCGGGCAGCCTGAGCTACCACTGGGCCAACGGGCCAAAAGGCATTTACAAGAAGATCGTGGTTAGCGCCGACAATGCACGACTGCTGGGCGGCGTGCTGGTGGGAGACAGCAGCGACTATGCCACGCTCCTGCAAATGATGTTAAACGCCATGCCGCTGCCGACGGCAGCGGAAGCGCTGATTTTGCCTGCGTTGAATGGCGCGCCGGCCAAAGGGTTGGGCGTCGCTGCGCTGCCGGACAGTGCCCAGGTGTGTTCCTGCCATAACGTCAGTAAAGGCGATATCTGCCATGCAGTGCAGAGTGGCTGTGGCGATATGGCCAGTATAAAAAGCTGCACCAAAGCCGCAACAGGCTGTGGCGGCTGCGCCGCGCTGGTAAAACAGGTGATGGAGCTTCAGCTGGAAAACCTGGGCGTCGCTGTTAAAAAAGACATCTGTGAGCACTTCGCCTATTCTCGTCAGGAGCTGTATCACCTGATCCGTATTAATGGCATCAAAACCTTTGACGATCTGCTGGCCAGCCACGGACGGGGTTGTGGTTGCGAGGTATGCAAACCGCTGGTGGGGTCGCTACTGGCCTCGTGCTGGAACGATTACCTGCTGAAACCGGCACATTTACCGTTACAGGACACGAATGACCGTTACTTTGCCAATATCCAGAAAGATGGCACCTATTCGGTCGTACCGCGCGTGCCGGGGGGCGAGATCACGCCACAGGGCCTGATTGCTATCGGCGAAGTGGCCGTGCGTTACGATCTCTATACCAAAATTACCGGCGGCCAGCGTATCGATCTGTTTGGTGCGCGGCTGGACCAGCTGCCTGCTATCTGGGAAACCCTGCTGGAAGCCGGTTTTGAAACCGGTCATGCCTACGGAAAATCTCTGCGTACGGTGAAATCCTGCGTCGGCTCGACCTGGTGCCGTTATGGCGTGCAGGATTCTACCGCCTTCGCCATCGCGCTGGAGAACCGGTATAAGGGCCTGCGCGCACCGCATAAGATCAAGATGGCGGTGTCCGGCTGCACCCGCGAATGTGCGGAAGCACAAAGTAAAGATATCGGGGTCATCGCCACGGAAAACGGCTGGAACCTGTACGTCTGCGGCAATGGCGGCATGAAGCCGCGCCATGCGGAACTGTTTGCCAGCGATCTGGACGATGACACGCTAATCCAGTACGTCGACCGGCTTCTGATGTTCTACGTGCGCACGGCGGATCGCCTGCAGCGTACCAGCGTCTGGATGGATAACATGGAGGGCGGGCTGGACTACCTGCGTGAGGTGGTGATTCATGACAGCCTGGGGATCGCCGCCACGCTGGAACAGGAAATGCAACAGGTGGTGGACACCTGGCAATGCGAATGGCAGACCACGCTGGCCGATCCCTCGCGACGTGCGCTGTTTACCGCCACAGTGAACAGCGACCAGCCGGATGAAACGCTGCACTATGCACGCGTGCGCGGACAGCGCCAGCCACACAAGGCCAGTGGTATTCCCCTGATGCATCTGCCCGCCGAACCCTGGAGCGAAATCTGCCCACTGGAGGCCATTCCGCCAGAGGCCGGCATCGGAGCCCGTCTTGGCAGCGTCCGTATTGCCTTATTCCGCATGGGTGATGACTGTTATGCGCTGGAGGATCGTGAGCCGGGCAGCGAAGCCAGCGTACTGTCACGCGGTATCCTTGGTGATGTTGCGGGGGAGCCGGTGGTGATCTCGCCGCTTTACAAACAGCGTGTACGCCTGCGTGACGGACAGAGCCTTGATAATCCCCAGCATCAGCTGCGTTGCTGGCCGGTTAAACTGGAGGACGGCCAGGTCTGGGTCGCAAACCGTCCGCTTAACCTGATGGCGCAGGCATCATGAAAACTACCTGCGCTTATTGCGGGGTGGGCTGCGGCGTCGAGGTCACGCAGCCGCAGAGCGCGTCGCCTCAGGTCAGTGGCGATACCCGTCATCCGGCGAATGCCGGGCGGCTATGCGTAAAGGGCGCGGCACTGGGCGAAACCCTGACACAGGCCGGACGGTTGCTGCATCCTCAGCTTCATCACCAGCGGGTCAGCATGGAGACGGCACTGGATGCCGCGGCTGATGGTTTGCGCAGGATTATCGATGCGCATGGCCCGGAGGCAGTGGCTTTCTACGGTTCCGGCCAGTTGCTCACGGAAGATTACTATGTGGCTAACAAGCTGATGAAAGGCTTTCTCGGCGTCGCCAACATCGATACCAATTCACGCCTGTGTATGGCCTCCGCGGTGACAGGCTATAAACGGGCATTTGGGGCGGATGCCGTACCGTGCTGTTACGAGGATCTGGATGAGGCCGAGGTAGTCATTCTTGTCGGCTCGAACGCCGCCTGGGCCCATCCGGTGCTGTTTCAGCGCCTGAAACAGGCAAAAGCGCAGCGCCCTGAGATGCAGGTTGTGGTTATCGATCCGCGCCGCACGGCCAGTTGTGAATTCGCCGATCTGCATTTACCGCTCCGGCCGGGCAGCGATCCGGCCCTGTTCTCGGGCCTGCTGCACTGGCTGGAACAGCATGACGGCATTGACGCCACGATGCTGCCGCATCTGGACGGTGTAGACACAACCTTACGGGCCGCGTGGCAGTGGGATGGTGCGGCGGTGGCAGCCCATTGTGATATCAGCCAGGAGGTGATCGCTGCGTTCTACCAGTTGTTCGCCCGGCATGAGCGCGTACTGACCTTATGGTGCATGGGCATTAACCAGTCACAAAGCGGCAGTGACAACAACAATGCTATTCTCAATGCGCACCTGCTGAGCGGCAAGATTGGCCGACCCGGCTGCGGCCCGTTTTCGCTGACCGGACAGCCGAATGCGATGGGCGGGCGGGAAGTAGGGGGGCTGGCCAACCAACTGGCGGCGCATATGAGTTTCACCGCAGAAGATTGCGACCGTTTACAGCGTTTCTGGCGCAGTCCGCGTATGGCGCGTGAGCCCGGCCTGACGGCGGTTGATCTGTTTGACGCCATTGACCGTGGAGCAATCAAAGCTGTGTGGATTATGGGCACCAATCCGGCGGTTTCGATGCCAGAAGGCAATCGCATTGCCCGGGCGCTGGCTGCCTGTCCGCTGGTAATTGTGTCAGACGTGCTGGCGCAAACGGATACCACCGCCTTTGCGCATATTTTGCTACCCGCGCAGGGCTGGGGGGAAAAGAACGGCACCGTGACCAATTCTGAACGCCGGATTTCCCGTCAGCGCGCGTTTATGCCTCCGGCCGGAGAAGCTAAACCGGACTGGTGGTTACTCGCGCAGGTCGCCCAGCGTCTGGGCTTTCATGAAGGCTTTACCTGGCCGCATCCGGCAGCCATCTTCCGCGAACATGCGGCGTTGTCGGGGTTTGAGAATAACGGCCAGCGCGCCTTTGATATCAGCGGTCTGGCCGGTATGAGCGACGCACAGTGGGATGCGATGAAGCCGGTACAGTGGCCAATCAACGCTCGTTATCCCGAGGGCTGCGCCCGGCTGTTTAGCGACCGGCACTTTTACCATCCTGATGGTAAAGCCCACCTGTTGCCACCGGCCACGCCGCAGCCAGTGGTGTGCGAAACGGCTTACCCGTTATTAATGAACAGCGGACGGATCCGCGATCAGTGGCACACCATGACGCGTACCGGCCTGGTTCCCCGGCTCATGCAGCACTGTGATGAGCCATTTGCAGCCCTGCATCCGCAGGACGCACAACGCTATGGCCTATGCGCGGGCGCACTGGCACGGGTGCAGTCCGATGCGGGCTGGATGACGGTGCGTGTGACGCTGGACAGCGGTCTGCGGCGCGGTGAGATCTTTGTCCCTATGCACTGGAACCGACAGTTCAGCCTGCAGGGCACGGTTGGCGGACTGGTGGCTTCAACCCGCTGTCCAGTCTCGGCACAGCCTGCATTTAAACAAACCGCTGTGCGTATCCACCCGCTCAACGCCAGCTGGCAGGGCTGGCTCTGGCAGCGCGACGCAAGCCCGCCTGATGCGCTGCGCTACTGGGCGCGAACACCCTATGAGGGCGTGCAACGCTTTAGCGTGGCTGGAGACGGTTCGCCAGAACAGTGGCTCATGGCAACGATCCCGCTGGCCGGGCTGCAACTGCAAACCGCTCATGCGGCGGAACCGCTTTACCGCCTGCTGGCCTGGCGTAACGGTGAGCTGCACCTGGTCTTTTATGCAGGCGCGTCTTTACCCGAGATCAATCATGACTGGGTTGCGCAGGCTTTTCGCCTGGCACCTGTGAATGCGGCGGACCGGCATGCTCTGCTGGCGGGACAATCGGCACAACGTGCCGTGGCTGGCCGGACGATCTGTAGCTGCTTTGGCGTCGGGGAAAACACCATCTTACAGGCGATTAAACAGGGCTGTCACAGCACCCAGGCACTGGGTAACGCACTCAGCTGTGGTACCAACTGCGGCTCATGCCTGCCGGAGCTAAAACACCTTTTGCTTTCTGTTGCTGTACCGGAGGAAGAATGATGGACGCGATCAACCCCTTAGATAAACTGCTGGCGCCGGACAACGCGTCCAGCCCTGGCAAAGTCTGGCTGGTAGGGGCCGGACCGGGGGATGTGGATCTACTGACAGTCAAGGCGCTGCGCCTGCTGCAACGTGCGGATGTCGTGGTCTATGATCGCCTGGTCAGCGAAGCGGTGATGGCGGAAGTCGCCAGCAGTGCACTCTGTATCGACGTGGGTAAACAGCCGGGTCATCATGGCCTGAAGCAGGCTCAGATTAATCAACTGCTGGTGGACCTGGCTGCCAGCGGGCGCAATGTCGTGCGTTTAAAAGGCGGCGATCCCTTTATCTTTGGCCGTGGCGGTGAAGAGATGGTCAGCCTGCAGCAGGCGAATATTGTCTGCGAAGTGGTGCCCGGTATTACCGCCGCAGTGGGCTGTGCGGCTGCCAGCGGCATTCCGCTGACGCACCGTGACTGTGCCCAGTCATTGCGCTTTATCACTGGACACGGGCGCAGCGGCGAACCACAGCTGGATGCGGCGGCGCTGACCGCGACCAATCAGACGCTGGTTTTTTACATGGGGTTGAGCTGGAGCAGCGTGATTAGCGCCCGGTTGCAGGAATATGGCCGCAGAGAGGCAACGCCGGTGGCGATTATTGAGAACGGTACGCGTCAGAACCAGCGGGTGCTGATCACCACGCTGGCCGGGTTGCCCGAAACTGTTGATCAGCAAAAACCGGTGTCGCCGTCGTTACTGATTGTGGGCGACGTGGTGCGCTATTACCGTACCGATCTAATCGCAGCTCATGAGGGGGAGTTGGCGTTAAGTGATATTGCAGCGCACTGATGCTTATCGTACCGAAGGAAGGAGGACACGATTTTTTCGGGTAGGGGATGAGACGGTCAAAACCAATATTACACCCAGCGCTTATTATGTGGAATACACATTCAACCCTAGAAATAGCCATTTAGCTTATCAGGTCGGGTTACAATATACGTGCAACAGGAATATCTGACCAGCGTGTAGTCCAGGAAGGGCTGAGCATTTCCCGCTTCATTCTCCATTCAGTATTAGTTCCCTGTCCTGCAAACCACACGTGACCCAGCCCGGACTGGTTGATGCCGTCGAGTACCTTCATCAGCTGTGCGCTGTTAGCCCGCGGCTGTACGTCGTCAAAGAGGTTAAGCTGACTCACGCCGTCTAGCGTGAACTCATCAAGCATAATACCGGCTTTCATGTACCGGCGGCCTTCCAGCCAGATGCGGTCCAAACTGCGCATGGCCACTTCAATGATGTCGCGCGTATCCTGCGTGGGCAGCGTCAGCTTTTCACCGGCCGTGTTGCCGTAAAACACCTCGTTAACAGCATGTGGCGAGGTTCTGATAAAGACACTGATGCGCCTGCAAAACTGTCGTTCGCATAGGAGCTTCTCAGCCGCACGCGTGGCGTACTGACACAGCTCCTGCTGCATGGCCACTTTTGAGGTGATGCGTTCGCCAAAGGATCTTGAACAGCAAATCTGCTGCTTGGCTGGCGGTAGCTCCTCGATCGGAATGCATGACTCGCCGTTCAGTTCGCGTACGGCTCTCTCCAGCACCACGTTGAAGGCTTTGCGAATGAGGGCAGGGTGCGCACGCGCCAGCTGCAGGGCACTGCTGATGCCCATGACGTTCAGTCTTTTACCGATGCGCTGGCCAACGCCCCAGACTTCCTCCACGGGCTGATTGGCCAGCAGTGTTTCGGTGCGTTTCGGATTGCCCGGCGTAAGTGCGAGCACGGCGCGGAACTGCTTCCACTCTTTACTGGCCTACTGCGCTGATTTCGCTAGGGTTTTTGTCGGCCGCATGCCCACGCCGACGGTCAGTCCGGTTGTGGCCAGCACATGCGCGAGCAGGCGCCGGCCGAAGTGCTCAAAGTCTTCGCATCCGTTTATTCCCGTCAGAACGAGAAACATTTCATCAATACTGTACTGCTCGACACGAGGCGTCAGCTCTTCCAGAGCAGTCATCACACGCTGGCTGAGACTATGGTTTATGTGGAATACAGTTTCAACTGCTTAATTAATAATCGTCTCAGAGCACACGTGCTTTAGGAATGTCTGACCAGCGCGTGGTCCAGGCAGGGCTAAGCATTTCACGCTTCATTTTCCACTCAGTGTTAATTCCCTGTCCGGCAAACCACACATTTCCCAGTCCTGACTGATTAATGCCGTCCAGTACCTTCATCAGCTGTGCGCTTTTAGCCCGTGGCCGATTATCGTCAAACAGATTTAGCTGGCTTACGCCGTTCGGCGTAAAGTTATCAAGCATGATGCCTGCTTTCATGTATCTGCGCCCCTCAAGCCAGATACAATCGAGCGACCGCATCGCAGACTCAATGATGTCCCGCGTATCCTGTGTTGGTAGTGTCAGCTTCTCTCCGGCGCTGTTTCCGTAAAACACCTCACCGCTGGCGTGTGGCGACGTCCGGATAAACACGCCGATGTTGCGGCAGTACTGACGTTCCCCTCGCAGCTTTTCCGCTGCGCGTGCAGCGTACTGACACAGCGCCTGCTGCATGGCTGTTTTTGTTGTAATGCGCTCCCCGAAGCTGCGACTGCAGACTATCTGCTGTTTTGCCGGCGGCAGTTCTTCCAGCGGAATACATGACTCACCGTTCAGCTCGCGTACGGTGCGTTCCAGTACCACGGAAAAGTTATCGCGAATGAACTTTGGACGCGCGCGTGACAGCTGCAGGGCGGTTTCGATGCCCATCAGGCTGAGTCGCTTACCGATACGCCGTCCCACACCCCATATTTCCTCAACGGGCTGGTTAGCTAGCAGAGTTTCGGTACGTTTCAGATTACCCGGCGTCAGCGCCAGCACGCCGCGAAACTGCTTCCACTCCTTACTCGCCCACTGGGCCGATTTTGCCAGCGTTTTAGTGGGCCCCATGCCGACACCGACGGTAAGACCCGTTGTGGTAAATACATGCGCGCGCAGGCGACGACCAAAAGCTTCGAAGTCCTCACAGCCGTTAATACCGGTAATATCCAGGAACATTTCATCAATGCTGTACTGCTCGACGCGTGGCGTTATCTCCTCAAGCGCGGTCATTACTCTCTGGCTCAGGCTGTGATTTATGTGGAATGCAATTTAAACAAAAAAAATCAGTTACCATTCCTCTGAAGTTTATTTTCTGAACAGGAATTATTCAGCCTTGAACTACCTCAGTATGCTTACTGACAGGGGGGAAGGTTGAGGGTGGTAAGACATAGTCGGAAAATCGATTTGCCCGCCAGGATTTAATCTGCCACGCTTACTCTGAAGCCCTCAATCGGGCAATGAGTCTTATCCCTTACCCACCCCAATGCAGGAAAAATGATGATAAAAAAATACAGGATCCCGGGACTGACCGCGGTGGCGTTTCTTCTTATCAGCACCCTCGCCGGTGCCGCAGAGGAACGCTGGACGTTTGACGGCGATATCCACAACAATTCCCTTGCTGTCAGTCCCGATGAGAAAACGGCGGTGGCGTCCTACAGTGAGCGCTCTGAGGTGGTGGTCTACGACCTGGCTGCCGGGAAAGTCAGAAAGGTGCTGAAGGGATACGTCACGCCCCGCAATGCGCTTTTCTCCCCCGACGGGAAGGCCGTATATCTTTCAGACAGCAGCCTCGGCGTGGTCAGAAAAATCAGCACCGGGACGCTTGATGTGGAGACCTCGCTGCCGCTGGGGCCCGGGGCATTCGGCACAGCTATCAGCCGTGACGGTCAGCGCCTGTATGTGAATAACGAGGCCGCCAGCACGCTCTCGGTGTATGACCTGACGCACAACCGGCCCGTTGCGGTCGTGACGGGTTTTGCCCAGCCCCGTCAGGGCATAAAAATCAGCCCGGACGGCAAAACCGTCTACGTCACTAACTTTAAGGGCGATAAAATTACCCTGGTTGACGCCGTAACGGGCGAGATTCGCGGCGAGATAACAGGCTTCAGCAAGCTGCGCGCCATTTCAGTCAGCGCCGACGGCCGCACACTGTACGCGGCTAACAGCGGCAGCAACACCATCGCCGTGGTTGACACGCAGAAGCTCGCCATTACGGCAACCATTCCCGTGGGGCAGGATCCTTACGGTGCCGCCCTGACGCCGGATAACCGCTATGTTTACAGCGGCAACCTGGGCGACAACAGCCTCTCCGTTATTGATACCGCCGCCGGTAAGGTGGTCTCCACCGTTACCGGACTGGATGCGCCCCGTCAGGCCATCGTTTTCAGCAAAGACGGTGCCCGCGCGTGGGTGCTGAATAAAGACCTCAGCATTGCGGTCGTTGACCTGAAACAGAACCGCGTCACGGCCACGATTAAAAGCCCGCCGCAGGCCTGATTCAGTCCTTCCCTCACTCCGGCGGTGTGACGGTCCTTCCCGGAGTGGGAGAGTCTAACCACTTTTACTGGTTTATTTTAACTGAATAACCTGTTTTAAAGATTTAACCCGACGTGCCTATACTCTTTCTGTCTACTCAGGAGATTACGGCATGAACGATAAAATATTTACCCTGCATAACGGAGCGCGCCCGCTGAGCGCGCTGAGCAGCCCGAAAGAGGCCATACGTCAGTTCACGCCTAACTGGTTCGCCGCGACCATGGGGACCGGTATCCTGTCTCTGTCTCTGGCGCAGTTCCCCTGGCCGGTTCCGGGATTACGCCTCGTCGCCGAGGGACTCTGGATGTTTAACATCTTCCTGTTCAGCGTCTTTGCCGTGATGTATCTGGCCCGCTGGGTGATGTACTTCGGTGAGGCAAAGCGCATCTTTGGCCATTCAACGGTGTCCATGTTCTTCGGCACCATCCCGATGGGCATGGCCACCATCATCAACGGGCTGCTGGCGTTTGGCCTCCCCCGGTGGGGGGCTGACGTCATTCCCGTAGCGCACGCCCTGTGGTGGCTGGACGTGGCGATGTCGCTGCTGTGTGGCGTGTGTATTCCCTACATGATGTTTACCCGGCAGCAGCACAGCATTGACCAGATGACCGCCGTCTGGTTACTGCCGGTCGTGGCCGCCGAGGTTGCGGCAGTCAGTGGCGGCCTGCTGGCACCGCACATTGCCGACCCCCACGCGCAGCTCGGCATCATTATTACCAGCTACGTGCTGTGGGCGTACTCGGTGCCGGTGGCGCTGAGCATCCTCGCCATCCTGCTGCTGCGTATGGCGCTGCACAAGCTACCACACGAAAGCATGGCGGCCTCAAGCTGGCTGGCACTGGGGCCGATTGGTACCGGCTCGCTGGGGATGCTGGTCATCGGCGGAGATGCGCCCGGGGTGTTTGCCGCGGCGGGCATGCCGGAAATCGGTCATATCGCGCAGGGCGTGGGGTTCGTTGCCGGCATTCTCTTCTGGGGCTGCGGCCTGTGGTGGATGCTGCTGGCCACGCTGATAACCGTGCGATACTTCCGTGAAGGCATTCCGTTCAATCTGGGATGGTGGGGCTTTACCTTCCCGCTGGGCGTGTACACGGTCGCCACGCTGAAGCTGTCCACCCTCGTTGACCTGGCGTTCTTTAAAGGCTTCGGTGCGCTTCTTGTCGTCATGCTGGCCGCCATGTGGCTGCTGGTCGCGGTGAAGACGGTGCGCGGGGCATGGAGCGGGAAACTGTTTGTTTCCCCCTGTCTGGCAGGCCTGGACCGGAAGCCGTGAGTGAAACCTGCACGTCGCTGCTGGACCCGTTTTTACGCGAGGAACGCCTCGCGGCAGTCACCGCGCCGCACGTGGCCGCGCTGAATCGCTGGGTCAGCGGGCTGCGTCAGCACGGCGTGGAGCTGCCGTGGTTTGATCCGGCCGACGGCGGGACCGGGGCCGGACTGCTCGTCCTGCTGCAGTCGCCGGCGCGCAGCAGCCCGTCACCCCGGTTTGTGTCGCGGGATAACCCGGGGCCGGCCCAGCAGAACCTGGGGCGGTTTCTGGCGGAAGCCGGTATTGCGCGCCGGGACAGCGTGCTGTGGAATACGGTGCCCTGGGTCAGCGACGGGCCGCAGAAACGGCCCTCAGCGGCGGACATCCGCAGCGGCTGCGCCTGGCTTGAGGACGTGCTGGCGTATCTGCCCGCGCTGCGCGTGGTGGTGCTGGCCGGTGCCGTAGCGGCTCAGGCCCGCGGGACGGTCAGTCATCAGTGCCCCGGCGTCACGGTGCTGAAGATGCCTCACCCCAGTCCGCTTTCACTTTGCACAAGCCCGGCGGTGCCGGAAAACATCCGCCGGGTGCTCCGCGAAGCACGCGCTGCGCTGGCGGGCTGAGGGTGCCAGCAGAATAATACTGACAGGCTTTCCGTCTGGCTCTATACTCAGAGTACAGGGTGATGGCGTTCCACCTTTCCCAACCGCTCCGTTCCGGAGCTGATGACGCCTGATGTGACTCTTGATTTTCAGGAGGTGCGTCAGGCCGTCCTTACTTTCCTCCCGGCCTGCGTACTTCCCTTTACGGGGAGAGACCCTTGATACACGTTTTTGGCCACATCAATCCTGACAGCGACGCCATCTGCACGGCGGTCGTCACCGCTCACTGGCTGACCGGGCGCGGCATGGACGCCCGCGCATGGCGTCTCGGCGAGGCTAACCGGGAAACCCGCTTTATCTTTGACACCGC
Source organism: Pantoea sp. PSNIH1 (assembly GCF_007680655.1). Taxonomy (NCBI): domain Bacteria; kingdom Pseudomonadati; phylum Pseudomonadota; class Gammaproteobacteria; order Enterobacterales; family Erwiniaceae; genus Pantoea; species Pantoea sp. PSNIH1. The sequence goes on along the minus strand of NZ_VEIP01000007.1, from coordinate 109,013 downwards.
CGGTCTTACGCTGCCGCCGCTGCTCGCTATTCCGCTGCAGGATGAACGGGTGTGGCTGGTCGATTTCACCGAGCCGGCGCAGGGGCCTGACGACCTGCTCCGGAGCAACGTCGTGGGCATCACTGACCACCACCGGCTGGGCGGGCTGATAACGCAACTGCCGCCGGAGGTGCATATCCGCCCGGTTGGCAGCAGCGCCACGCTGCTCTGGCTGCTGATGGACGCTGAAGCGCGCCGCACGCTGCCCCCGACGCTCGCCGTGCTTCTGCTGGGCGCACTCCTGAGTGACACCGTGAATCTTCGCTCGCCGACCACCACCGAAGACGATATCCGTTCGGCGACCGAACTGGGCGTGCTGTCCGGCGTAAACCGCAGAGCCTTCGCCCGTGACCTCCTCACCGCCAAAACGGACGTCAGCGGCCTCAGCGCCCAGCAGCTGCTGGGCAGGGACCTCAAGGCCTTCGTCATTGCCGGCACCGACGTGCGCATTGCCCAGATTGAGGTCAGCTCACCGACACAGGTTGCCCCCGTGATGGACGACCTGCTCGCTGCCCTGGCGTATCTGGCGGACCAGTCGGGTGCCGGGCTGACGGTGCTGATGTTGACCGACATTCGCGCCGGGTTTTCAACGCTTTACTTCGCCGGGCGGGAGAGCGTTAACGCGGCCTCCTGCTCCGTACCGGGCATGCTCAGCCGCAAAAAACAGCTTCTGCCGTGGCTTGAGTCCCGCCTTAACCAGAACGGGAGTTCATTATGACCTGCTACACCCACGCACTGATACTTGTGAACGACAAAGACGACGGCACCCTCCTGCTGAAACGGGCGGTCGCGCTGGCGCAGCCGCTCGGCATGAAAATCACCCTGGCCCACATCAGCGACGACTACCGGGAAATGAACTACGTGTCCGACAGCCTGATGGACGACGTCGTGTCGGAAGAGGTGCTGAAAGCCAAAGCGTTTATGAGCGAGCTGGCGGCCTCCGTGCCTGAGGCGGTAGACACGCGGGAGCTGGTGACCATGCGCCGCTTTGAGGACGTGGAGAAGTGCATCAATGAGCTGGGCGTGGACCTCGTGCTTGCCGGGCACCGCAACCGCTTTATGGGAATGCTGACGTCCCGCTCGGCGGAATACATCAACCACCTCACGGTGGATGTGCTTATTACTCACCTGAATGACTAAACCGGGAGAAACGCTATGCACTTTACACTGGATAACGTGACCGCCCGGGAAATTCTTGACTCTCGCGGCAACCCCACCGTTGAAGTTGAGGCCCGGACCCCGGACGGGATGATGGCACGCGCCTCGGTGCCTTCCGGGGCCAGCACCGGGTCGCGCGAGGCCGCAGAGCGCCGCGACGGTGACGCACAACGTTTTGGCGGCAAAGGCGTGCTGGATGCCGTCAGGGCGGTTAATACGGAAATCTGCGAAGCCGTGCGCGGCCTGGACGTGCGCGAGCAGCGGCAGCTGGACAACATCATGCTGATGCTGGACGGCACGGAGAACAAGAGTCGCCTGGGTGCCAATGCCATTCTGGGCGTATCGCTGGCGGTGGCCCGGCTGGCGGCACAGGCCTCGCACGAGCCGCTGTGGCGCTACCTGGGGGGCCTGCAGGCGAATCTGCTGCCCGTGCCGTGCATGAACATCATCAACGGCGGCGTGCACGCCCGCGGTCAGGGCGCGGACTTCCAGGAGTTCATGATAGCGCCACACGGGGCACCCACGCTGCGCGAGGCCGTGCGTCAGGGCAGCGAGGTCTACCAGGCGCTGCGCCAGATCCTGCTGGACAAAAAACTCTCAGCGGCAGTGGGCGACGAAGGCGGTTTTGCGCCCGCCGTGTCGTCGAACCGTGACCCGCTGGCGTTTATCGTACAGGCGATTGAGAAGGCGGGATACAGGCCCGGAGAGGACATCAGCATCTGCATGGACCCTGCCTCAAGTGAGTTTTTCGCTGACGGTCAGTATCATCTGCGCACCGAGGGCAGCGCGCTGAGCGCGGCGGAAATGACGGCATACTACGGCGAGCTGATGGACCAGTTTCCGGTCATCCTGCTGGAAGACGGCCTGGCCGAGGACGACTGGGCGGGCTGGAAGCATCTGCACCAGCAGCTTGCGGGCAGGGCCGAGCTGGTTGGTGACGACCTGTTTGTAACCAACGTGAAGTACATCCAGCGCGGCATTGACGAAAACCTCGCCAGCGCCGCGCTGATCAAGCTCAATCAGATAGGCTCGCTCAGCGAAACGCTGGACGCCGTGGCTCTCTGCCAGCGGCACGGCTGGGGTGCGTTCATGTCTCACCGCAGCGGGGAAACCACGGACACGTTCCTTGCCGACCTGACGGTGGCCCTGCGCGCGGGACACCTGAAAACCGGCGCGCCGTGCCGCGGCGAACGCGTGGAAAAGTACAACCAGCTGATGCGCATTGAGCAGGCGCTGGGTGAGGACGCGCACTACGCGGGGCTTCATGCGTTTGTGCGCCGCACGTAACACATCCGCCGGACGGTCCCCGTCCGGCAAAGAAGGAATGCCTGTGGCCCCTGCAACGCTGATCCTCCTGCGGCACGGCGAAAGCCAGTGGAACCGGGAAAACCGTTTTACCGGCTGGACGGACGTGCCGCTGACGGTCAGGGGGCGGCAGGAGGCCGACCGGGCCGGTGACGCGCTGCGGGCAGCGGGCCTTATGCCCGACCGTGTCTTCACCTCGGTGATGACACGCTGCGTTCACACGGTCTGGCGGGTGCTGGACCGTCTTGACCGAAGCTGGACGCCCGTGGAAAAGAGCTGGCGACTGAACGAGCGCCACTACGGTGCGCTGCAGGGGCTGAACAAGGACGACGCTGCCCGGATGATGGGGGAAGAGACCGTCCGGCTATGGCGCAAAAGCTTCAGCGGCATTCCGCCCGCAGACGCGGAGGCTCCGGCGCAGCTGCGTCGGGATCTGCGCTACCGCCGCGTTGCGCTGGCCGACCTGCCTGCAACGGAAAGCCTGGAAATGACGCTGCGTCGCGTCATGCCATACTGGCACCACGTTGTGGTGCCACAGCTGCGCTGCGGAAGTACCGTTCTGATTGTGGCGCACGGCAACACGCTGCGCGCCCTGACCGCCTTTCTGAACGGCATGCCCCACGACAGCGTGGCACAGCTGCACATCCCGACCGGCGTGCCGGTTGTATATGAAATGGATACGGCCGCAAAGGTCGTGTGCCGTTATGTTCTGAATATTAAAAAAAAGGAGTGAACGTGAATCAGCTTTTTGCCGTCATCACCGGCGGTGCTTTAGGGTGTGTTATCCGCTGGCAGCTGGGCGCGCGCCTGAACGCGCTTTTTCCGGACCTGCCGCCGGGGACGCTGCTGGTCAACCTGCTGGGTGGATTTATCATCGGGGCGGCGCTGGCGTATTTTCTGCGCCATCCCGGCCTCGATCCGGCCTGGCGGCTGCTCATTACCACCGGGCTGTGTGGCGGAATGACGACCTTCTCCACATTCTCAGCTGAGGTTTTTGCCCTGCTGCAGTCAGGCAGCTATGCCTGGGCAGCCGCCTCGGTGCTGATACACGTGCTGGGTTCGCTGGCCATGACGGCGGCCGGATTTTATATCATGACGCTGTGTGGTTAACCCGGACCGTACGGCCTCTATCCAGGGGAGACCTCAGTGCAGCGACCGCTGCACTGAGGTCAGACAGTTCAGTATATTGTTCAGAAGCGCTCTCTGCGGGCCTGATCCGACAGGGTTTACGCCTGTAAGGCTTCCCCTAAATCCGGGACACTGTCGTGACAGAGTTTCAGGTCTGCCTGTTCTGGTAAAGGTCCCAGCGATTGCCATAGATGTCCTCAAACACGACAACCATTCCGTATTCTTCCTCGCGCGGCTCCTGACAGAAGTGGACGCCTTTTGCCTTCATAGCATTGTAGTCGCGCCAGAAGTCATCGGTCTGCAGGAACAGAAAAACCCGTCCGCCGCACTGGTTGCCGATAAAGCCTTCCTGCCGGTCGTTCGACGCGCGGGCAAGAAGAATAGCACAGTCGCTGTCAGGGTCCGGCGTCACCACGACCCAGCGCTTACCCGGCTGCGGCGTGTCCTCAATCAGGGTAAAGCCCAGCTTATCGGTGTAATACTCAATTGCACGATCGTAGTCATCGACCACGACAGCCACATACCCCATACACCGCTTCTGTTTTCTCATCTGCTGTTCCATCAGTTACGTCATAACGCCCGCTATAATCAGATTCATATCAAATACGACGTTCGGTCGTCTGTACTGACTCTGAACTGACACCCTCAGACCGGACATTGAAAGCATTTGAGCACTCAGGATTTTGGGCCCAATTTTGTAAGAGCCTGCTCAACCTTTTCAGCATCCTGCTCCAGTACGGCTTTCTCATCGGGAGTGAGCGGGACCTCTTCGAGGTAACGCCGGATGGATGCTTTACTCTCCAGAATAAGCCCGCGCGCGCTGTCCTTCAGCAGGTTAAAATCGCAGCCGATGCAGGCCATCCGGTGCGGGCAGCTGCTCCAGAACGGATTTGTGCAGTATGAATCACCTAAATCATAATACGTTGCAGGTCCGGTCAGGCTGGCGGCGTCAGGGTCGCGATCAATCAGTACGCTGATCATGTGCGCGACTCTGTCTGCTTTTACAAACGAGGCGGCCAGCTGTGTCGGGCGGATACGGAGATAATGCATGGTGGACTGGGGCGTTGAGTGACCAGCCCACTGCATCAGTTCATACAGTGACATGCCCTGCGGTACGCTGGCCAGTGCGGTCACGGCTGAGGCGCGTCCCCGATGGCTGGTTATCACTCCGCCGCTGTCTTCAGAAGGAACGCCCGCTCTTGCGCAGAGCATCGGTATCACCGTGCGGTTGAGGATAGCGCTGCCGGCAGGCTTCCCCCGGTACTGAAACAGCAGCCGGACCTTCTCACCGGTCCGCTCATCAGCCAGCATGGCCTGTTCTGCCGGGCGTTCGGCCAGCCAGATGTCGACATATTTTTTTACCACTGTCGCCACGGGTTTAACAAAGGCTTTTGATGTTTTTCCGGCGGGGACATGAAGGTAACAAAGGGTTCCGGCCGGGATGACGCTGCCGTCATCTTTCGTTATTTCATCTGCCTGCGGCGCGATGCAACCGGTAGTCAGGCGGAGCAGCTCATTTTTCCTCAGCCCCGCATGGGTCCAGATGACGGCCATCGCCTGCAGCATGGCCAGCGGATAATGTATTTCAGTAAGCAGGTCTTCCTGACGCAGATTGAGGCTGGCCCAGATGAGCTTGAGCCAGACCGGATCGTCGATAACACGGGGATTGACGTCGCGCCGAAACAGGGTGGTATCCGGTGTGGAAAGATGACGGGCAGGGCTGAAGCGCAGGCGACCCCAGCCCCAGTTTTCGTAGTCGACCATAAAACGGCGCAGTGAGTAGATAAAATGCGCCCTTGAATGCGGCATCATAGGCTCACCGGATCGCACCGATTTTCGGGTGCCCCTTTCCGTGCCCAACTGTAGCTCATCCACGTTCATTCGGCCGACCGCAGCGATAAAGCTGGCGCAGATTTCCATGCTCCAGTCTGACGGTTCACGCACCTCCGGATGCGCCTTTGCCAGCCAGAGGCCGCAGCGCAGTATAAAGCTGTACTGGCCTTCACGGGTGCGAGGCCTCAGCACAGACGTTTCCCGCCAGCGCCGGCACCACCTGACCCAGGCCGGATCGATCCCGTCTACGGGTTTTTCATACCATCGGGTATAATTACGCATCCTCATCGGGGCGCTGAAGATGCCCAGCGCAGCAAGGCCGTGTGAAATCCGGCCAATGTACCGGGATGTCCCGCTATCTGTGTTGTTCTGGGCTTCCCACAGCAGTTCAGGCGTAAAGGTTTCAAGACGGGGATCTCTGTTCATGACCATCAGCGTGGCCAGTATGCCCGACAGATGCGTGACCTGACTACCCGCAGCATAGCCCAGCGATTTCAGGGTTTCAGTCAGGCGGTGAAGCTCCCGGAAGTAAATAGCCTGACCAAAAATGGCACAGGTATACAGGGCAGGTTTTCTGATGTCTGGCAGGCTGAGGGGATCATACCGTCCGGCGAAATGCCATGCAAAGGCGGCCATCAGCGGCCGTCCTTTTCCGTCCGTCCGGCTGAATGTCTGCCAGCGTTCCTGCGGCCATCGCCAGTACGGTATACCCGAAAGGTGCATCTCACGCAGGAGGTCCAGTATTATCAGGTCAGCAACCTCGCGGCTGCATCCGCTTTCTGCTGCGATGTCTTTCAGCGGCCTGATAAACTCAGGAGCAGGTTTCATCCGCAGCAGCCTGCCCCGGCTGTGAGAGGTGGCCAGTGCGGCCTTTTCAGGCTCAGTCAGTAAAGCATCAAGCCTGTAAGCGGAGAGGTCGAAGGGAGCCCACACATTCTCAGGTAGTTGCGAGGGTAACATTCTTATTCCTCCAAGCCGAAAATGAGGTTCGCCATCCTGATATCTGCCGTTTCAATCGCGCCTGCCATCCGGGCGGCAAGATCCCTGCCGGAAAGGTGAATATAAATCTGAGTGGTGCGCGGATCACGGTGACCTGCGTAGGTGGCAAGTTCGTGCAGTTTCCAGCCCGCACGGGCCAGATGCGTCAACCGCAGGTGACGGAAAGTATGGGTTGAAATGTCGGGCAGCCCTGACTCAAGCGCCCATTTCCGTACCGTTTTGCTCCAGCTCCAGTAAGAGAGCGGTGCCCCCTGATTACGATCGGACTCAGAGCGGAACAGGGCTCTTTTTACCATCCCCGACCGCTTCATCTGTAAAAGATGAGCCGCCAGCACCGGCGTCAGGGCGGGACTGTAACAGACGATCCGTTCATGACGGTTCTTGGTGGTTTCAGCCCGGACGCGGATGAGGCGGTGGGCAAAGTCAAGGTCATCAGTACTCAGCGCGGTGACTTCCGATCGTCGCAGCGCACCGCAGTAGGTTAACGCCAGCATCAGCCGGTCACGAAGCGGAGAATCCGCGGCATGAGCCTGAAAAAGCTGCCACTGTGCATCGTCAGGAATACGCGGCAGCTTTACGATACGGGGAACCAGCCCCCGTGCGGAACACAGCATGCCCGGCGTGCCGGAACGGGGCAGCGGATTTACCTTACACAGGTCAAGATACATCAGGAAGTCGTACCAGAGACGGACAGCCGACAGGCGCAGCTGGAGCGTGGCGCTTGCGGCCGGGAAAGGCATACCGGGTAACTGAGGACGGATGTAGGCAGCCATGTCATCAAACCTGACCTTTTCAGGTTCAATCCTGTTCCGGCTGCAGAACGCAAAATAATGACAGAGGGCTGCGCGTTAGGCGGTCAGGGTGGCGGGTGCCCGCCCCAGGTCGGACAGCAGCTTCAGCCAGCGTTCCGCCAGTAAAATGGCACTGTTGTTTAGTGGAGTCGTCATTGCGTTTACCTCTGAGGTCAGCGTTGCTGTTCAAAGTCTATACGATCAATGTTGCATTCCACTTAACTTACTACAGCGCATAGTTTGAGCTGAACACGTGTATCTTTTCCGGATAGTCCTGCGTTTTTATCTGGAACCACGGTGCACCCATTTTTATACCCAGAGCTTTTGCGCCAGCAGAGCGCGCAATAACGCAGCCATCGTTGTTACTGAGCACGACTACCGGCCTGCCACGCAGGTCCGGGCGGAAAAGCGTCTCACAGCTGGCATAGAAAGAGTTGACGTCAGCCAGTCCGAACATGGGCATAATTATCTCCGACGGGCCCGGGTACTGTTAAAGAACCAGGTGACAACGCCGAGCAGCTGCAGCTCTTCCGGATAGATGGCGGCGTAAGCAGGGTTCATGGGCAGCAGTGCCACCCTCGGGAGCAGCTGCAGGCGCTTAACTGTGAACTCACCGCCAACCTCGGCAATGACGATGTCGCCGTGCGTGGGTGGCTCCGCGCGATCGACCACCATAACATCACCGTCATAAAGCCCCAGCTCCTGCATGCTGTTGCCACTGGCCCGTACGAAGAATGTGGACGCCCGTCTGCGAATACAAAGCTCATTCAGGTCCAGCTCTTTCTCTACATAATCCTGAGCAGGGGAGGGAAAGCCAGCTGAGCAGGGATCTGCGTACAGCGGCACCTTTACCGTTGGGGTAAAAATCGGCGGCCATAACAGCGTCAGGCCCTGAGCGTAACTGACCGCTTTCATAACGCGGCGTCCCGGACGTGCTGCTGTGTACGGATTAGGGAAAAAAATGTAAAGCGCATAAAAATCCTCCTTTAAATTATACTGGTTATATGAACAGTATTATTGAGCCTGGAATTTCTGGCAAGAGGAAGCGAAACGGTTATGGCTAAAGCTGTTGTCAGAGTGCTGGAATTTTACCGAAATGCTGAGCCATGGCCTTTTTATATGCTCTGCCACTGCAGCCGGATCAACAGGGTATAAAAGGCTTTCTTTTTGAGCGCAGCACTTTTATGGCGGGAAGAGGCTTGACCATTCCGTCCGCTTTAAATTATATTTCCATTATTCTGGAAATGTAGATTTGGTGATGATGTGGACATACAAAATGCTGCGGCTGCTCTCAGGGAACTGGGACACGTGACGCGACTGGGAATTTACCGTGAACTGGTGAAAGTCGGGCCTGAAGGACTGCCTGTGGGTGACATCCAGAAAAGACTGGCTATTCCGGCCTCCACGCTAAGTCATCACCTTTCTGCGCTGATGTCAGCTGGCCTCATAAGCCAGGAACGGCAGAGCCGTACCCTGTTCTGCAGGCCCTGCTATGCGCAGCTTGAGCAGCTGATGGCCTTTCTGACGGAAGAGTGCTGCGCCGCTGGCTGCTGCTGCAGCCTGTCGGCTACGATTACTCATAAAGAGACTCTATTGTGAATAACTTCAATGATGCCCTGAACAATATCGATCCGACGCACCTGGATGCACCGCTGACGGAAGAAAAATTAAAAGTCGAAGAGGTGGCGCATCCGCCCCGCATACTGATGCTCTACGGCTCGCTGCGGGAGCGCTCTTACAGCCGACTCACCACGGAAGAGGCCGCCCGGCTGCTGACGGCCATGGGCGCGGAGGTGAAGATATTCAATCCGTCTGGCCTGCCGCTGCCGGATGATGCACCTGAGACGCATCCGAAGGTCGCAGAGCTGCGCGAGCTGGTACTCTGGTCAGAAGGGATGGTCTGGTGCTCCCCTGAGCGTCACGGTGCCATGACCGGCATCATGAAGACGCAGATTGACTGGATTCCGCTGACGTCCGGGGCGGTCCGGCCCTCGCAGGGGAAAACCCTTGCGGTAATGCAGGTCAGCGGCGGCTCACAGTCGTTCAACGCCGTAAATCAGATGCGTATTCTCGGGCGCTGGATGCGGATGATCACTATCCCGAACCAGTCATCCGTGGCAAAAGCTTGGGCCGAGTTTGATGAGGCCGGCCGCATGAAGCCTTCTCCGTATTATGACCGCATAGTGGACGTCATGGAGGAACTGATGAAGTTCACTCTGCTGACGCGCGGTCGCAGTGGTTATCTCACCGACCGCTACAGCGAAAGGAAAGAGAGTGCCGCGCAGCTCTCTGAGCGTGTAAACCAGCGCAGCATATAAAAAAGCCGGCATCTGCCGGCTTTTTCAAATTTGCTATGCCCGCAGCCTGGTGAAACATCAGTGGCTGACGCGGTTTCCGTGCTCATCAATGACGGCTTCGCCGTCCTCTTTGGTAAACGCTCCCTTCTGCGGGTCCGGCAGTATGTCCAGAACCATTTCTGAGGGGCGACACAGCTTCGTTCCGAGCGGCGTAACCACAACCGGTCGATTAATGAGGATCGGATGAGCCAGCATGGCATCGAGCAGTTCGTTATCGCTGAACCGGTCCTCTGCCAGGCCGAGCTGCTCGTAAGGTTCGGTATTTTTACGCAGCAGGGCGCGCACGCTGATCTCCATATCCGCAATAAGCTTTTTCAGCTCATCACGCGCCGGCGGAGTTTCCAGATACAGAATCACCGTGGGCTCGGTGCCGCTGTTGCGGATAAGTGCCAGGGTATTGCGGGACGTCCCGCAGGCCGGATTGTGGTAAATGGTAATGTCAGTCATAAGCGGTACTCCGTAAAGGCGCTGCACAGGCGCAGCGCCGGGGTTTAGGTTAAACAGACAGGCGCAGGGCCAGTGCGGCCAGCGTCACAAACAGCACCGGCAGGGTCATCACGATGCCCACACGGAAGTAGTAGCCCCAGCTGACGGTAATGTTTTTCTGTGCCAGGACGTGCAGCCACAGCAGGGTAGCAAGGCTGCCGATGGGGGTGATTTTCGGACCGAGGTCGCAGCCGATGATGTTGGCGTAAATCATCGCCTCCTTCACCACGCCCTGCGCGGTGCTGCCGTCAATGGAGAGCGCGCCAACCAGCACGGTAGGCATGTTGTTCATGACTGATGAAAGCGCCGCCGTCAGAAAGCCGGTGCCGAGCGTTGCGCCCCAGACGCCATGCTCTGCAAACCGGTTTAGGGCGGCAGAAAGGTAATCAGTCAGCCCGGCATTGCGTAGTCCGTATACCACCAGGTACATGCCCAGCGAGAAGATAACGATCTGCCAGGGCGCACCTTTCAGTACCTTTCCGGTATCAATCACATTGCCTTTCCGGGCTACCAGCCAGAGAATAAACGCCGCCACCGCGGCCACAAGGCTGACCGGTACGCCGAGTGGTTCGAGGGCAAAGAAGCCGATCAGCAGCAGGATGAGAACAATCCAGCCGGTTTTAAAGGTACGCGCATCGCGAATGGCCTCACGCGGCGCCTTCAGCTTCGCCAGGTCGTAAGTGGCCGGGATGTCCCTGCGGAAAAACAGGTGCAGCATCACCAGCGTGGCGGCCACGGACGCGATATTCACCGGCACCATCACCGAGGCATACTCGCTGAAACCCAGTTTAAAGAAGTCTGCCGTGACAATGTTCACCAGGTTCGACACGATGAGCGGCAGGCTGGAGGTATCAGCGATGAAGCCTGCCGCCATCACAAACGCCAGCGTGGCGCCCGGGCTGAAGCCCAGCGCCAGCAGCATGGCGATAACGATCGGCGTCAGAATAAGCGCTGCCCCGTCATTGGCGAACAGGGCGGCTACCGCCGCACCCAGCAGAACGATATACGTGAACAGCAACCGGCCCCTGCCGCCGCCCCAGCGTGAAACGTGCAGCGCGGCCCACTCAAAAAAGCCGGACTCATCAAGCAGCAGGCTGATAATGATGACCGCAATAAACGTGGCCGTGGCGTTCCAGACAATCTGCCAGACCACAGGAATGTCCCCGATGTTTACCACGCCGGTCAGCAGCGCCAGTGCGGCGCCGATAACGGCACTCCAGCCAATGCTGAGCCCTTTCGGCTGCCAGATCACCAGTATCAGGGTCAGGATAAAAATCGCACCCGCCAGAAACATACTCTCTCCTTCTTAATTATACCTGCCCGTTAAAGCGGGCTGCTAAGTGTACCCTGTAAATATATTCGTTTAATCGAATGTGTTTAGATAAAATTTTTACATGCAGACAGCTTTGCCGTTGGTGGTTGCGTTATCACGCTCAGCCTGCTGACTGAGATGAAGAATTTCATCCCGCTGACACAGATATGCCTGCTCAATGACCGCTGCTGCCCACGCAGGCATGTGTGGCGATAACCGGTAATGGATCCACTTGCCGTCGCGCCTGTCGATAAGCAGTCCACTCTCTCTGAGCAGGGCCAGGTGCCGCGATATTTTTGGCTGTGTTTCTTTCAGGATAGATACAAGCTCGCAGACGCAGAGCTCCCCTTTTTCGCGCAACAACAGCACTAGGCTGAGCCGGGTTTCGTCAGAAAGATTCTTAAAAAGTTGCAGGGGCAAAAGTGACGGCATAATTTCTCCTTCGTGGCGGACAGCAACAAGTCTCGTCTTCTGCAGACGAAAGGTCAATTTTATATTGATAAATTCATATATGTTGTGACGTGATTACAGGCTTTTCTGTACAGCTTAATGAGGGAATAGCGGTTAAACGATGTCACACAGATTTTAACGGCAGCACACTTTCAGCTGCCTTAATAGACGGGCAAGACGAAGTCACATCACAAAAAAGCCTGTTTCTTTAGTGAACAGTTCTACTTACAGCAGAAAGCAGCATCAGTAAGAGTGGCTTCCGGCCAGATGACCTGCAGTGATAACCGGCACGATATCCTCAGACTCTTCTGTCTGCTCCAGTTCGCGCAGAATTCCGCAGTCCCGTGTTGCCCGGTTGGCATTGCAGTGGCTTTGGAGCTCAAAAAGTTGTTTTTCCAGCATATTCAGTTCACGAATACGGGCCTGAACGTGGTTCAGATGTTCATTTATCAGGGCATTAACCGTACCGCAGTCTGCGTCAGGCTGGCTGCGCGCCTGCAGCAACACCCGGATTTCTTCATGGGTCATATCGAGCGCCCGGCAGCGCCGGATAAACATAAGCCTTTCGAGATGTGCGCTGTCGTAATGGCGGTAGTTATTAGTCTGGTCCCGCAATGCGGCCTGCAAAAGCCCCTCTCGCTCATAATAACGTACCGTCTCTACAGGACATCCCGCCTGGCGGGCCAGTTCACCAATTTTCATATCACACCTCTTCTGAGCTTGACCCTGTAGTTACATCAGGGTCTTTAATGCCAGTATACGTTATGAACGGGATAAAAAAATGAGTGACTGCTGCAGTAATAAAAAATGTGGATCAGCCGCAACCGTAGAGGAGGCGTCTGTTAAAAATACCGCAACTGCCCCGACTGAGGCTTCCGAGAAGATGCCACCAAAAACGACTGAGACCACACCGGCTTGTTGCAGCACCGGGAGCTGCTGCTCAACGGACGGCCTGAGCCAGGTGTCCGAACTGGTTGCAGAGCATCCCCGCAACGATGACGTTCAGACGCGTCTGCGCATCATGCAGATGGACTGCCCGACGGAGGAGGCGCTCCTCCGAAAAAAACTGGCAAAATTATCTTCCGTCAGCAATCTCGAATTCAATCTTATACAGAGGGTGCTTACCGTGACCCATACGCCGCAGGCGCTGGAACCGGTTCTGCAGGCGGTGCGCTCGCTGGGTTTTGACCCGGAACCGATTGATAAAGCAATGCAGCCTGAAGGCAACTGTTGTACAGGCCGTGAGGCGGAAAGTACCGGCGGTTCCTGCTGCGCACCTGCCCCTGTCACATTCGGTGAGCTGCAGACGCAGCAGTTGACCGCTGACGGGGTGCGTACCAGTATCAGGATCATGCAGATGGACTGCCCTGTTGAAGAGGGCATGATTCGTAAAAAGCTGGATGGCATGTCAGCCGTCAAGGAACTGGATTTCAATCTTATGCAGCGCGTACTGACGGTGGTTCACGCACCGGATGCGCTGGAGCCAGTTCTGGCCGCCATTCGTTCGCTGGGCTTTGAACCTGAACTTCCTGACAGTAATGGCCGGCACGTGGTCACTGAGGAAAAGAAAAAACCCTGGTGGCCGCTCGCGCTTGCCGGTGTGGCGGCAAGCGCCGCCGAAGCCATGCATTGGGCGGGCATGCCGGAATGGCTGGAAGCGGCTCTTGCTCTTGCTGCCGTTGCGGCCTGTGGCCTGTCCACGTACAAAAAAGGCTGGATTGCTCTTCGCAACGGCAACCTGAACATCAACGCCCTGATGAGTATTGCCGTCACCGGGGCGCTGGCGCTCGGACAGTGGCCTGAAGCCGCCATGGTAATGGTCCTGTTCACGATTGCGGAACTGATTGAAGCAAAGTCTCTTGATCGCGCCCGCAATGCCATCGGCTCTCTGATGAAACTGACGCCTGAAACGGCCACAATTCAGCAGCCGGACGGCTCCTGGAAAGAAACTGAGGCCGTGTCTGTATCCCTTAACAGCGTGGTCAGGGTAAAACCGGGCGAGCGTATCGCCCTCGACGGCACGGTGGTTCGGGGAAGGACCGCCATTAATCAGGCACCTATTACCGGCGAAAGCCTGCCGGTGGATAAAGGGGAAGGCGACCCGGTCTTCGCCGGGACGGTCAACGGATCCGGTGGCTTTGAGTACCGGGTAACGGCGGCTGCCGGAAATACCACGCTTGCGCGTATCATTCATGCCGTGGAGGAAGCGCAGGGGGCAAAAGCCCCTACGCAGCGCTTTGTTGATCGCTTTGCGCAAATTTATACCCCTGTGGTGTTTGCTATTGCCGTCGCAGTTGCCGTTCTCCCGCCGCTGATTGCAGGTGAAAGCTGGCAGGCGTGGATATACAAGGCGCTGGTGATGCTGGTTATCGCCTGCCCCTGTGCGCTGGTCATTTCCACGCCAGTGACCCTTGTCAGCGGCCTGACGGCAGCAGCCCGCCGGGGGATATTGATCAAGGGCGGCGTTTATCTTGAAGAGGGTCGAAAGCTGAAGTGGCTGGCGCTCGACAAGACCGGCACCCTGACGCACGGTAAGCCGGTACAGACGGATGCGATTATCTATACCGGGGTGGCAGAAGACGAGGGGCGCAGGCTGGCTGTGAGCCTGGCAGGTTACTCCGATCATCCGGTTTCGCAGGCTGTATCGGCGGCATCAGATAGCATTCAGCGTTATGAAGTGGAAAACTTTGAGGCTCTGCCAGGCCGCGGCGTGCGTGGCGTCATCAACGGTCAAACCTACAGTCTGGGCAATCTGAGGCTGGCTGAAGAAACGGTGCGCTGCCCGGAAGCGGTCAGGGCTGCACTAACGGAACTGGAGACCGGGGGTAAAACGGTCATCATGCTCTGTGACACTCATCAGGTGCTTGGGCTGTTTGCGGTGGCTGATACGGTGAAGGAAAGCAGCCGCGAGGCGATAAGTCAGTTGCATAGTCTGGGTGTCAAAACGCTCATGCTGACCGGAGACAATGCGCACACTGCGCAGGCCATTGCCGGTCAGGTTGGTATCGATGAGGCGCGGGGGGATCAGCTGCCGGAAGATAAACTGCGTGCTGTAGAAACGTTTACGGCGCAGGGCACGACCGGCATGGTAGGCGACGGCATCAATGATGCACCGGCGCTGGCCCGCGCCGATATCGGCTTTGCCATGGGCGCAATGGGCACGGATACCGCCATCGAGACTGCCGATGTGGCCCTCATGGATGACGATTTGCGTAAAATCCCGGCTTTTGTCCGACTCTCCCGCCAGACGTATAACGTTCTGGTTCAGAATATCGTTATGGCTATTGGGATCAAGGCAGTGTTTCTGGCCCTGACCATTGCAGGTATGGGCACCATGTGGATGGCGGTATTCGCGGATGTGGGTGCAAGCCTGCTTGTCGTGGCAAATGGTCTGCGCCTGTTACGTAATAAGCAGCGGTTGCTGCCTATCAGATTATGATGGGCAGTGTCAGGAGAAGCCGTTGGCTTATATCTTCTGCGTTTTGTTGCCAATGCCGGCTCTGGAAAACTGAGTGACAGCATCACTGACACAGCACTTTTCATAATAGACGTAGTGCAGTTTCGATACCCATCCTGATATAAAGGCTCTCTCCGACAGAGGGCCTTAGAATGTCATGATACGTCTGTTTTATGCCTGCGCAGCCAGATTAATTTGTAGGCAGCAGGAATAATGAACAGTGAAAGAAGCGGAGCTGTTATCATCCCTCCAATCATGGGGGCCGCAATCCGACTCATGACTTCTGAGCCTGCTCCGGTTCCCCACAGAATGGGTAGCAGGCCCGCAATGATCACCGCTACAGTCATGGCTTTTGGCCGGACACGTAATACTGCTCCATGATAAAGAGCTTCATCAAGGCCTTCAGGTGTGAACGTCTCCCGGTGGGACAATTCCGGGTGTGCTTCAATGGCATGACGCAGATACATCAGCATGACCACACCAAATTCTGCCGCCACCCCGGCCAGGGCGATAAACCCGGTTCCGGTCGCCACAGACATGTGGAAGCCCTGCCAGTAGAGGAACCATATTCCCCCGACCAGCGCGAACGGCAGACTCATCAGGATCAGCAAGGCCTCATCCACACGACGGAATGCCAGATACAACAGGATGAAAATGATCACCACCGTCATCGGAACCATCAGTTTCAGTTTCTTGTTGGCATGCTCCAGTAATTCAAACTGACCGGAGAATGACACGCTGGTCCCCGGTCTCAGTTTCACTTTTTCGCTGATAGCCGTCCTGATATCGTTGACCACCGACACCATGTCCCTGCCGCGGGCATCAACATAAATCCAGCTGGCCGGTCGCGCGTTTTCCGTTTTCAGCATGGTAGGTCCGGATACAACGTTAATATCGGCAACGTCACCCAGCGTGATCTGCTGTTTCATGGGTGTCAGGATGGGCATTTCCCTCAGAGCTTGTGGACTGCTCCGGTAATCCTGCGGGTAACGGATATTAATCGGATACCGGGCCACGCCCTCAACCGTTTCCCCCACCGTCGCGCCGCCGATGGCTGAGGAGACAAACAGCTGGACATCACCCACCGTCATCCCGTAGCGGGAGGCTTTTTCACGGTTAATATCGATGTCAATGTAGCGCCCGCCCTCCAGTCGCTCGGCCAGAGCCGATATCACGCCCGGCACGGTTTTGGCTACCGCCTCAATGCTCTGCGCCGTTGCATCGATATCGGACAGAACAGTACCTGACACCTTGATACCTATCGGACTTTTTATCCCGGTTGAGAGCATATCAATACGGTTACGGATGGGGGGCACCCAGAGGTTAGCCAGACCGGGTAAACGGACCGTTTTATCGAGTTCGTCAATAATCTTGTCAATCGTCATGCCGGGCCGCCACTGATCCTCTGGTTTAAGCTGGATCGTGGTTTCCATCATTTCGAGCGGCGCGGAATCCGTCGCGGTCTCGGCCTTCCCGGTCTTGCCAAAAACAGAAGCTACTTCAGGTACGGTTTTAATGAGCTTATCCGTGGTCTGTAAGAGCGCAGCGGCCGCTGCCGGCGACACGCCCGGCAATGTTGAGGGCATATACAACAGGTCGCCCTCATTTATCTTCGGCAGAAACTCGCCGCCTACCTGACTCAGGGGCCAGATAACCGTGAAGATGGATAAGGTCGCAACCAGCAGGGTTATTTTTGGCCAGTGAAGTACCCGCAGCAACAAAGGATGATACGCTTTGATCAGCAGCCGGTTCAGGGGATTGCTGGTCTCGGCAGGAATTTTCCCGCGGATCCAGAATCCCATCAGAATCGGAATGACGATGATGGCCAGCGCGGCCGCGCCCGCCATGGAGTAGGTTTTCGTAAAGGCCAGCGGACCAAACAGACGACCTTCCTGTCCTTCCAGGGTAAAAATAGGAATAAAGGACAGGGTAATGATCAACAGACTGATAAACAGCGCGGGTCCCACTTCAACGGAGGCATCGGTGATAACCTTCCAGCGGGTTGCGTTATCAATCTGCTCACCCGGATGCTGATGATCCCACTCTTCCAGCCATTTATGCGCATTTTCAATCATCACGATGGCGGCATCCACCATCGCCCCTACGGCAATGGCGATCCCTCCCAGCGACATTATATTGGCGTTCAGCCCCTGGAAATGCATGACAATAAAGGCGATACACAGACCAAGAGGCAGAGAAATAATCGCCACCAGGGCCGAACGAACATGCCACAGGAACAGGGCGCAGACGATGGCCACCACGATAAACTCTTCCAGGAGTTTGTAGCTGAGGTTGTCAATGGCCCGGTCAATTAACTGGCTGCGATCGTAGGTAGTCACAATCTCAACGCCTTCAGGCAAACTTGCCTTCAGGGTCTCCAGTTTATCTTTCACTGCCGTGATAACGTCGCGCGCATTTTTACCCGACCGCAGGATCACGACGCCGCCGGCGACTTCTCCCTGACCGTTAAGTTCTGCTATACCACGCCGCATTTCAGGCCCGGTCTGCACGCGGGCCACGTCCCGCAGATAAATCGGTACACCGTTTTCTCCGGTTTTCAGGACGATGTTATTGAAATCGTCTATGGACTGGAGGTAACCGCTGGCCCGGACCATGTACTCCGCTTCGGCGATTTCAACGGATGAGCCACCGGCTTCCTGATTAGATGACTCAAGGGCCTGTTTTACTTCTGGCAGGCTGATGCCGTACTGGGCCAGTTTCTCCGGGTTAACCTGGATTTGGTACTGCTTGACCACGCCGCCTACTGATGCAACTTCCGCGACGTTAGGGATAGTTTTCAGTTCAAATTTCAGGAACCAGTCCTGCAGAGAGCGCAGTTCGGAAAGGTCGTGTTTTCCGCTGTGATCAACCAGAGCATATTCAAATATCCAGCCCACACCTGTGGCATCAGGCCCGATTTCCGAGCTTACACCGGAAGGCAGTTTTCCCTGAACCTGATTAAGGTATTCGAGCACACGCGAGCGGGCCCAGTACAGATCGGTCCCGTCCTCAAAAATGACATACACGTAGGAATCGCCGAACTGGGAAAAACCGCGCACGGTCTTGGCACCGGGTACCGACAGCATGGTGGTCGTGAGCGGATATGTAACCTGGTTTTCAACAATCTGCGGAGCCTGACCAGGATAGCTGGTCTTGATAATTACCTGTACATCGGACAGATCGGGTAGCGCATCCACAGGGGTGTTGATGATAGTCCAGGTGCCCCAGACACTAAGAAACAGAGCGGCCATCATAACGAGGAAACGGTTGGCAACCGATCGCCGTATAATCCATTCAATCATCATCGTCTCCTCAATGACCGGAATGTGTATTTGCAGACGGAGCGGACATTGGCGACATTGTGCCGTCCGTTGTTTCCGGATGACGCATACGTTCCAGTGCGCCCGTAATGTTGGCTTCGGAGTCAATCAGGAACATGCCGCTGACTACCACCATATCGCCTTCATTGAGGCCGGTGCCGATACCGGACTGTTGCTGAGATTCGTGGAGAACGTGGACCCTTTTTGGCACAAACCGACCTTCTGCATCGACAGTGATCACGCGCTGTTCTTTACCGGTGTCAATAACGGCCTGCGACGGGATCAGCAACATTTCCTGGCTCCGGGTATTCAGTTTCAGATAGGCATTCATGCCCGGTTTAAGACGTTCGTCCTTGTTTGATACCTGCAGACGTACCTGCAGGGTCCGGGTGGTTTGATCGACGCTGGGAAGAATGTTCCATTTTTCTACATGGAACAATTTATCCGGATAGGCCGGTACTGAAATTTCAAATTGAGAGGTGTCTTTCAGGAGATAGGCGATGGATTCGGGTACTGCCGCACTGATCCAGACCGGATCCATCCCCTGAATCTGTGCCACCACTTTATCTTTTGAGATATTCATACCAGTGCGCAGGTCAAACGCCGTAATGACACCATCTATCGGTGCCTTAATGGTAAACCGGGTCTGAATACTCCGGGTTGACCGCAGTTTCTGGATATCCTTTTCCGGCATTCCGGCCAGACGAAGTCGTTCAAGCACACCTTTAATTTGCGTTGGTGTCCCTCCGGTGCCAGATAACAGTAGAAACTCACTTTGTGCTTCCACCCATTCCGGAATGGTAATATCGATAAGCGGTGTACCTTCCTTCACATGATCGCCAATCGTCAGGGGATACACTTTTTCGACGAAACCGTCAGAGCGCGCCTGCACAATGACAAACTGATACTCGTTGTAAATAACATTGGCCGGTATTGTCTGAGAATAATTCAGCATTCCGCGTGTGACTTTTTGCGTTTTTAATCCCAGGTTCTGAACCAGCGTTGGATGAATACGGATCCCATCGCTGATTTTCTCGCCGCTTTCATCTGCATATTTTGGCACCAGGTCCATGTCCATAAAGGGTGATTTTCCGGGTTTATCAAATTTCGTATCCGGTTTCATCGGGTCATACCAGAAAAGTATCTTTCGCTCCGGTGTCTTTAGTTCCGTTTGTACTGTTTTTTGTTCCGGGTTTACATACTGCAAGGCAGTAACCGATATCAGCCCCCCTGCTATCAGGCTGCTGATAATTATTGCAGCATATTTTATCTTTAAAGAAGCCATACAATTTCTCGCTGAAAAATCAAAACACCTGGCATATGCGCCTGATCATTAATTCACAGAAATATCTTTATAAGTGTTCAGGCCCACTGGATATATTCGCTCCGGGCTGTCAGTCAGGATTGGGTAACGTTAATGCTTTTGAGTAAGGCGATATTGCCCTGCTGAATAAACGAGAAATCAACGTGGTTACCGGTTTTCAGGGCATTAATGGTGTCGTCTACATTCACAAAGGTGAAGCGCATGGTCATTGCAGGCCAGCCCACCGCAGGGATAGCTCCGTGCGAAATGGTAATTTTTTTACTTTTTATATCAATGACTTTAACGACACCGTTGCCATAAATAATTTGCTGTGTCGAAGCATCACTGGCAGCATTCATATCACCATGGTGATGTGTTTCAGCATGAAGACCGGCAGAAATCATGACAGAGAAGGTGCCCAATAAAACGGCTTTAAGTGAATTACGCATTTTTTATTTCCTGATTAATGAATTAAATTTACTCTACCCAACCGCCACCCAGTGCGGTGAACAGATTGATTTCGTTAACCTGATGGGAATATGTAAGATCGAGAATGGTTTGCTGTGTCGTGAACAGGGAGCGTTCTGCATCCAGCACTTCAATGTAGCTGACAGCACCACTTGAATATAATCCTCTGGCACGCTGGAGGGTTATCTGCAGTGAATTGAGATAACGCTGCTGTGCCTCAAGTTGCTGGCTAAGGCTGTCCCGCAGCGCAAGCGTATCGGATACATCCTTAAAGGCGGACTGAATTTTTTGTTCGTAGTTAACCATCGACTGTTGCTGGCGAATTTCAGCCAGTTTCAGATTGGCTTTGTTCCTGCCGGCATTAAAAACAGGAATTTCAATTTTGGGAATAAAATTCCACATTCCGCTTCCTGACGTAAAGAGGCTGGACAGCTCTGTACTGCTTGCGGAAAGACTACTGGTCAGGCTAATGGATGGGAAAAAGGCCGCTCGCGCTGCGCCAATATTGGCATCAGCCGCTTTGAGCTGGTATTCCGCTTCCATGATATCCGGGCGCTGCAGCAAAATTTGTGACGACAGGTTTGGTGGCAGTTTTACTGGTGCGATCTCACCACCTTTCATCGTTTTTTCTGACGGAAGTGCGTGGTAGGTTCCCAGCAGCAGTTGCAGGGCATTGTTTGCCTGCGCCAGATCGCCTTCTCGTTTGGCTATCTCAGCGCGGGTACTTTCGATTTGTCCCCTGGCCTGTTCAAGCGCCAGAACGTTCGCACTCCCGGTCACCAGCTGTTGTTCAACGAAAGCATAAGACTGTTGATAATTTTTCAGCGTTTCTCGCGCAATACGGAGTTGTTCGGACGCCAGTTGCTGGCTGAAATAGCTCTGTGAAACGTTCGATACCAGCAGGATGTGTACGGCACGACGGGCTTCTTCGCTGGCAAAATAGTTCTGGCGGTCAGCTTCACTCATGTTCTTAAGCTTGCCGAAAAAATCGAGCTCATAGCTGAGCTCCAGACCCGCGTCGTACTCCTGTGCGGTCGGCTTGTCACCTTTCAGACTACCGCGGTAGGTGATCCCGGATGAGGCATTCAACTGGGGATTACGATCTGCATCCGTGACGTTGAACTGGGCCCGGGCCTCTTCAACCTTCAGGGCGGCCATTCTCAAATCACGGTTGTTTGTCAGGGCTTCACCGATCAGCAGGGTAACATGGGGATCGACAAAAAAATTACGCCAGCCCGTATCCTGATAGCCATTTACCGCTGGCGTCAGGCTGTTGCGTGACAGAGAAAACTGCTGTGGTACTGGCGCTGCCGGCCGCTGATACTCAGGTGCCAGTGAAACGCAGCCTGTCAGTATAAAAATCATGCTGATGCTTAATAGTTTTAATTTGAACATAACGCTTCTCTTCCAGGCAGGCCTGGTAAATGGTTCAAATGAAGTCCAGAGTATTGATAGGGGGATTTTACAGAATGCTCTCTGTTTGCCAGGTGACTGAATAATGACAATGCTGTCATTTTTAACGTAAGTCGTTGATTACATGCTTAGGCTAAATAGAATGAATGGCATGAGTAGTCAGCTAGGGGAGCAAGATGAAAATACTGATCGTTGAAGATGAAGTAAAAACTGGAGAGTACCTCAGTAAAGGGCTTACTGAGGCGGGATTTTTAGTTGATCTCGCTGATAATGGTCTGACCGGATATCATCTCGCCATAACAGCCGAATATGATTTACTGATTCTGGATATCATGCTCCCGGATGTAAACGGCTGGGATATTATTCGTATGCTTCGTGCCGCAGGTAAAGGTATGCCTGTTTTGCTGCTTACGGCTCTCGGCACCATTGAGCACCGGGTTAAAGGACTTGAGCTGGGCGCGGACGATTACCTGATCAAACCATTTGCGTTTGCTGAGCTTCTTGCCCGGGTCAGGACACTTTTACGACGGGGTAACACAGTCATCACGGAAAGCCAGTTTAAGGTGGCTGATCTGATGGTAGACCTCGTTTCAAGGAAGGTTAGCCGCGCAGGGAAACGTATTTTGCTGACGAGTAAGGAGTTCTCCCTGCTGGAATTCTTCATTCGTCATCAGGGAGAGGTGCTGCCCCGTTCGCTGATTGCATCGCAGGTCTGGGATATGAACTTTGACAGCGATACTAATGCTATAGATGTGGCAGTAAAACGCCTCAGGGCAAAGGTAGACAACGATTATGAGCCTAAGCTGATCCAGACGGTCCGCGGCGTGGGATATATCCTGGAGGTTCCGGATGCGTTTTAATTTCTCAGGGCGCCCTTACTCTCTCGCACTGAGACTGACCTTCTTTATCAGCCTGTCCACCATAATTGCGTTTTTTGCTTTTACCTGGTTTATGCTGCATTCCGTTGAAAAACACTTTGCAGAGCAGGATGTCCGGGATCTGAAACAAATCAGTCTCACGATGAACAGAATACTGCAGACACCTGTAGCTCCGGACCAAAAAAAAATAAGTAAAATCAAAGAATCCATCTCAGATTACCGCAACGTCGCTGTTCTTATTTTGACTGATGGGGGCGACGTGTTGTTCAGCTCACCACAAGGGGCGACGTTACGCTCTGCGGTCAATGCATCAAACTTTACCGCGCATAGTCGGGCCAGGGAAATATTCCTCTGGACAGTGAAAGAGCCAGCTTTACTTATGCGCAACGGCTCTGACATGAAAATGCAGACTTACAGAATCGTTGCATCTTCAGGCAAAGCAACGCTTAACGGAAAACCACAGACGTATCAGATGATAATTGGGCTCTCGATTGATTTTCATCTTCATTACCTGGAAGCACTAAAAAAGAATTTAATTGCCATTGCCTTCGTAATCAGCCTGTTGATTATTTGCATTATCCGCATAGCGGTTCGCCAGGGACATCTTCCTCTCCGCAACGTCAGCAAGGCCATTAAAAATATTACCTCGGAGAACCTGGATGTGAGACTGGAACCGTCCAAAGTTCCCATCGAGCTGGAGCAACTGGTGATATCGTTTAACCATATGATTGAAAAGATTGAGGATGTATTTACGCGACAGGCAAATTTCTCTGCTGATATCGCCCATGAAATCAGAACGCCCATAACCAATCTGGTTACACAGACTGAAATCGCGCTAAGTCAGCACAGAACGCAGAAAGAGCTGGAAGATGTGTTGTATTCCAGCCTGGAAGAGTATAACAGAATGACAAAAATGGTCAGCGACATGCTTTTTCTGGCACAGGCTGATAATAATCAGTTGATCCCCGAACGGATAATGTTTGATCTCCGCACAGAAGTGGTCAAGGTGTTTGATTTTTTCGAAGCCTGGGCAGAAGAACTCAATGTTTCTCTGCAGTTAAACGGGTCGTGCTGCCTTATTAAAGGAGACCCACTTATGTACCGAAGGGCATTAAATAATCTTCTGTCTAACGCTCTGCGTTATACGCAGTTAGGGAAGACAGTGACTGTAACCATTGCGGGGAATGAGAATAGTGTTCAGCTTATAGTTGAAAATCCAGGGAAACCGATACCTGCAGAACACCTGCCACGTTTGTTTGATCGGTTTTATCGCGTCGATCCATCGCGGCAAAGAAAGGGAGAAGGCAGTGGGATTGGTCTGGCGATTGTAAAGTCAATCGTAAACGCTCATCACGGGAAACTGTGGGTCGAATCAGATACGGTTTCGACACGATTCATATTGCTATTACCCAGAATGGCTGCATAGTGTCCCGAATTTCTCCAGTTTTTTCGATGAATAATAAATATATTACAGAGATGTCATTAAGTTGTCATGCCTTCAACAGAATTAAGCAGGTAGAATCGTCCTCAATAAGCAGGCAGAACAGTCTTTATGGATCAATATCAGCGGAATACAGGCACTGAGTTACGTATATTATCTTTTTTAAGATGAAATCAGTCTGGCTTGTGAGTTCTTTAGTTGATGACATCATTGACAGTCCGTTATTTATTTCATTGTCAATGGGGACCTTATTATGAAAATTTTAATCTTCGCTTCCTTTGTCGGTCTTAGCTTAATTCCTTCAGCCTGGGCGGATGGAAACATTAACATTCATGAGCATGTTAATAATGCCCAGGCGGCAGCGCACCAATAACCGTCTTCATTCGTTCCTGAATCTGTCAGGGGGGAAGTATCACAAATGAAGAGTATGGATCAGCAAGAACAGGCCCTTATTGTTCATAATTCCATGAAAAATGGTGCTTCTGATGCCCATCAGAAAATGGCGAAGAACCATCAGAAGATGTCTGATGAGATGGCCGGCATGAAATCAAGTACCGCGCCATCTTTTGCAGAAATGGATGAACATGAAAGGGCCGCCGTTGTCCACGAAAATATGAGTAACGGCCAGTCAGAAGCACACCAGTCAATGGCTGCAATACATCGCGGCATGAAGTAAAACTGACGGAAGCGGGTTGCTATATCAGTCCTTAATATTTTATTCAGATGCAGAAATTCGTACCTTACAGATACGAACCATTTATTCAAATCAGCCCCTGTTCGGGGCTTTTTTGCAACACTTATAAACGAACAGCATCTTTTTATGATATTTAATTTTATTTTTTATTTTCCTGATGCAATTGAAGACTTTATCGATTCGAACTAATGCTGAGGAATTCTGTCGAAGCCATTTCAACCATGTTAGTATTTTTACATGACGCAATGTGTTATTTCTAAATAAATGGCTTGCTTAATTCTGCTTGTTTTTTCGAGTGCTGCCAAAGCACGTTAATCAATTTCTTTGTCAATTTTTTAAATACTTACGGGCGAAGCAATAATGCGCTTTCCTGAACGGTTTAGAGTTTTTCATTATGCATGACAGCGGCGTATACGACATTAAACGTAAAAAAATGACCTTCAAAATTTATTGGTTCTGATGACATTCTGTAAGCGGCTGTATTTTCATTTCGATGCTTTCTATCGTTTCAGCATGAGGCCGTTCAGGCATAACCTGAAGATAAATCGCAGATTGCAGTGCAGGTTCAGGGCGGTTAGCTGGCAGACAACACTTGAACCGGGTAAAAAAGGTAAATACAGTTACACCTTACTGCTCGTTGAGTAAACCGGGGTCTGCGGTAAAAAGAATGTTTAAAATATAAAAATGTAGCCCGCCACAGTCAGCGGGCCGGCTGAAATCAGCCTGAAAGAAGATTTACCGGAAATACATTAATGATGAGGGTAATACACAACACATCCCGGATGCAGTGGCAAAGAAGAATAGAAAACTCCGGGCGAATTTTCTGTCTACATACTATCCGTTATTTCTCTTCCAGCATCATTTTACGGTGCATATCGATAATGCTCTGATGCGCAGCTGAGTTTGCATTATCCATGCTCTCATGCGCAAGAATGGCACGTTCATGCTCATTCATCAAAGAGACAGAAACACGGTTATCAGTGTTATCTGGTGCTGTTTCAGGATGCTGCTGTGCCCATGCGGACGAAGCGGAAATCAGGATCATAAGAGGGATAAGCATTACTTTTTTCATGGTGGCAGTCCTTAACGTTGAATGTAAAAGAAGAATAAACAATTACCAGCCGGGTTTACCTGTGGCCTTAGTGATGTTCATCGTACAGAAGAAAAAACGTTACGGCGAAAAATGACAGAAATGTAATTTATAAACAGTGCGTTCCAACATTACACAATTGTAATCACACAAAGTCTGTAGCTGTGGTAGCTTTCCGGTAACAAAAAATTTTTCATCCTGAACGGTAAGCACGGCTTGTGCTTCCGATGCGGAGAGAGCCATTCTCCCGGGATAACAGGAAATTGCCGGAGTTCAGTCATGCAGCTTAAAAGTTCACGACGTAATTTCATTAAAGGGATCACTGCCACTGGCATTGTGGGCGGACTGGGCCTGCGAACATTCGATGCATTCTCGGCGGTAAGCCTGATGCAGTCCCGCACACTTACCGGCACAGACTTTGATCTGTTTATTGGCGAGACGCCGCTTAATATCACCGGTAAAACCCGGTATGCAAAAACCATTAATGCCGGCCTGCCAGGCCCTCTGTTGCGCTGGAAAGAAGGCGATACCGTTACATTAAGAGTTAAAAATCGCCTTTCTGAACCGACATCAATTCACTGGCATGGCATTCTTCTGCCAGCGAATATGGATGGCGTACCGGGACTGAGTTTTCATGGTATTGAGCCGGACGATACCTATGTTTACTCCTTTAAGCTAAAGCAGAACGGTACATACTGGTATCACAGCCATTCCGGCCTGCAGGAGCAGGACGGTGTTTATGGCCCGATTATTATTGATGCTGCTGAACCAGAACCGTTTGTCTGGGACAGCGAACACATAGTCATGCTTACCGACTGGTCTGATGAAAAAGCATCAGACATTCTCGCTAAACTGAAAAAGCAGTCCGATTATTACAACTTTGCGAAACCTACCGTTTCTGACTTTTTCCGTGACGCCAGGGAAAAAGGTCTCGGCAGTACCTTGTCCGATCGGAAAATGTGGGCAGAAATGAAGATGAATCCGACGGATCTGGCAGACGTCAGTGGTGCCACATATACCTATCTCATGAACGGACAGGGGCCTGGAAAAAACTGGACAGGGCTGTTCCGTAAAGGCGAGAAGGTACGCCTGCGTTTCATTAACGGTTCCGCCATGACCTACTTTGATGTGCGCATTCCAGGGCTGAAAATGACGGTCGTGGCGGCTGATGGTCAGTATGTCAAGCCTGTTGCTGTTGACGAGTTTCGCATCGCTGTGGCCGAAACTTACGATGTAATCGTGGAGCCGGCTGAAGATGCCTACACTATTTTCGCGCAGTCTATGGACAGAAGCGGCTACGCTCGCGGCACGCTGGCTGTCCGTAAAGGGCTTTATGCTCCGGTACCAGATCCGGATCCACGCCCCTGGCTAACTATGGACGATATGGGGATGGGCGGGATGGATCACGGCAGCATGGGCGATATGGATCACAGCCAGATGCAGAGCATGAATAACGACACCATGACAGGCATGGATGGTAATGCTATGCAGGCTATGGATGGCTCAGCTGTATCCGGAGCAGCAGAAAGTATGCCGGAAATGGACCATAGCGCCATGGCCGGGATGGATCACGGCAGTATGAGTGGCATGGGGGACATGCAGAAACATCCTGCATCTGAAACAGACAATCCACTGGTTGATATGCAGGCCATGATGCCGGCGCCTAAATTAAGTGACCCGGGCATTGGTTTACGTAATAACGGCAGAAAAGTCCTTACGTATGCCGATCTGAAAAGCACATTCGAAGATCCGGACGGGCGTGAGCCGTCGCGTACCATCGAGCTACATCTCACCGGACATATGGAAAAATTCGCCTGGTCATTCAACGGTATTAAATTCTCCGATTCAGAACCGGTTACGCTGCGATATGGAGAACGCGTGCGTGTGGTGCTGGTTAACGACACGATGATGACGCACCCCATTCACCTGCATGGTATGTGGAGCGATCTGGAGGATGAGGACGGTAATTTCCTGGTACGCAAACACACTATCGATATGCCTCCGGGCACCCGCCGAAGCTATCGGGTGACTGCCGATGCACTCGGGCGGTGGGCTTATCACTGTCATCTTCTTTTCCATATGGAAACCGGCATGTTTCGTGAAGTCCGGGTTACAGAGTGAGGTAGCGATAATGTCAGTTTCAGGATGGAATGATATGACAAAGTATTTTTCACGTTCCGCTGCAGGATTGCTGGCCTGCACTGCGTTTGCCGGAGCGATAGTGATGCCCGCGTTTGCAGCACCTACGGGATCATCTGACAATATACAACAGCATGATATGTCAGGCATGGACCATTCTGCTATGCAGGGAATGGATCATGCGTCAATGGAAGGAATGATGCATGGGGCATCCGGTATGGAGGGTATGGAATCCATGCAGCCCGCGGCGCCAGCAGAAAGCCGTACACTCATTCCGCCGGTTACGGAGGCGGACCGTAAGGCAGCATTCCCGGACGTACATGGGCATAAGGTTCATGACAACAGCATAAATTACTTTGTGCTTGCCGATCAGCTGGAATGGCAAAAAAACAACAATCCGGGTGGCTTCAGCTGGGATGTAAGCGGCTGGGCTGGCGGGGATATCAATCGACTCTGGTTACGTAGCGAAGGTGAAACCACCCGAGGTAAAGCCGAATCCGCAGAAGTTCAGGCTTTATGGGGACATGCTCTGACACCCTGGTGGGACGTGGTTGCCGGTGCCCGGCAGGATTTCAGGCCCGGAAAACCGCAAACCTGGCTGGCTGCTGGTTTTCAGGGCATGGCGTTGTACAACTTTGAAAGCGAGCTGACTGCGTTTGCCGGCGAGCAGGGACGGACTGCGCTCAGGCTGGAAGCCGAATACGATGTGTTGCTGACCAATCGCCTGATCCTGCAGCCTTCCTTTGAGGCAAATATTTACGGGAAAGATGATGAAGCACGGGAAACCGGTAAAGGCCTTTCCAGTACCGAACTTGCTCTTCGCCTTCGCTATGAAGTGAAAAGAGAATTTGCACCTTACGTGGGAATTTCGTGGAGCCAGTTCTATGGCAATACTGCTGATATGGCTGCCCGTGAAGGTGAAAAAGATAATGAAGTGCGCTTCCTCCTCGGGGCTCGCATGTGGTTCTGATGCAGTTAATTCAAACAAAACAGGTATTATTATGAAACATTCATCTGCCAAATATTTCTTTGCTTTAGTTGCTTCTGTCGCGACTTTCGCTGCACAGGCGCATCCGGAACTTGCGTCTGCTGTCCCTGCTGATAAGTCTCAGATAACGGCACCGTCTAAACTGGAACTGCATTTCACCGAAAATCTGGTAACGAAATTTTCCGGCGCACGTCTTGTAATGACCGCCATGCCGGGCATGTCTTCTCATGCGCCAATGCCCGTTGCGGCGAAAGTCTCAGCGGGCAGCGATCCGAAAACGATGGTTATCACACCGGCAAAAACTCTGCCTGCAGGAACCTATAAAGTGGAGTGGCGGGCGGTATCTTCTGATACTCATCCCCGCACCGGCAACTACAGTTTTAGCGTGAAGTAATACCATGAACGATCAGACTTTTATTATCATCCGTTTTTTTCTTTACCTTGATCTTATGCTTCTTTTTGGCCTGCCTTTATTCGAAATTTATGGGGTAAAGGGAGTATTGAAGAAATCGGTATCGTTATTCAGTGTCTGGTCGTTCTTTTTTACGCTTATCTCTGCTGGCATGGTTTTGTCCCTTGCAAATATGCTGCTTGTCGCTCAGGCCATGAGTGGCGTCAGTGATCCCGGCGAACTGACTCTGCATATTATGGAGATGGTTGTCGGGGAAACTGCTGTGGGCATGAGCTGGGTTATCCGCTTCGCTGCGCTGGTCATGGCGTTTATCGGACTTGGCCTCCGGCTCAGGCATGTAGGGCTGTCACGTTATGTGCTTACCCTGTCCGGCGGTATAGCACTTGCTACACTGGCATGGGGCGGACATGCAGCAATGAATGACGGCATCAGCTACTATCTTCATCTTCTGAGCGATATTATTCATCTGACTGCGGCCGGGGCCTGGATCGGTGCACTGGCGGCTTTTACTCTGCTCTTATGCATCAAAAAGGCTGAAAAGGCTGTCTATGCCAGCCAGCTGGCCGCAGCGCTGTCGGGTTTTGCCCGGGCCGGCACGATCATTGTGCTGAGCATTGTCATCACCGCCGTGGTTAACTTCGTATTTATGGTTGAAAAGCCTCTGAGTACCCTGCCGGGCAGTGACTATGGTCTGCTGCTGCTGATAAAAACTGCTCTGTTTTTTCTGATGCTGCTGCTGGCCGCCGCCAATCGCTTCCGGCTTACACCGCGACTGGAAACGGCCCTGCGTCAGGGCCAATATAAGATGGGTATTTACCTGATGCGTAAAAGCATTATCACGGAATTTACTGTTTCGGTACTGATACTGGCAACCGTCGCCTGGCTGGGCACGCTGTCGCCGGGTACCGGTATGGAATAACGACTAACCGTAGCCTGCAGGAAAGCTGCCCATGACCACTATGCTGATCGTTGAGGATGAACTGAAAACCGGTACCTACCTGAGACAGGGGCTTCTGGAAGCGGGATATGATGTAACCCTTGTAAACGACGGGCGTCAGGGACTGGAGCATATCCTGCGACAGCATTATGATCTCATTATTCTGGATGTAATGCTGCCCTCAATGGACGGCTGGGATATTCTTCAGCAGATGCGTATGGCCCGGCACGAAGAGCCCGTGCTGTTTCTGACTGCCCGGGATAACGTCAGTGAAAAGATTAAAGGTCTCGATCTTGGCGCGGATGACTATCTGCTCAAACCCTTTGATTTTGCCGAGCTACTGGCGCGTATCCGCACCCTGCTCAGACGCAACCGTACGCAAACGTCCGGTACGCACCGCATTGCTGATTTGGTTATGGATGTCACCCGCCGGAGTGTGAGCCGTTCCGGCAAAAAGATACATTTGTCTGCTAAAGAATTTGTGCTGCTTGAGCTGCTGTTACAGCGGACCGGAGAGGTGCTGCCAAGGAGCCTGCTTTCATCTCTGGTCTGGAATATCAATTTTGAAAGCGATACCAATGTGATTGATGTGGCCGTCAGACGACTTCGCAGTAAGGTGGATGATGACTTTACACCAAAGCTTATTCACACGGTACGGGGTATCGGATATGTGCTGGAGATACGGGAAGAGTGAAGCGTAACTGGTCTCTGACATCACGACTGAGCATAATTTTTGCCGGCGTGATGATGTCCGTCTGGCTTCTTTCGAGTGTGCTGCTTGTAGCCGCCCTCAGCAGTTATTTTCGTCATCAGGATGCCACATTGCTGACCGGAAAGCTTGAGCTTGCCACAGAGCTTCTTGAGGGTGAGGTGCACGCCGGAAAGCTCGACAGCGCATCGCTTGCACGAAAGCTTTCGGATGCCATGGTTGGTCACAGCGGACTTTATCTTTCCGTTAAAACAACTGATAACCAGATGCTGGCCGACTATTCATCTCCCGGTTTTTTGGTGCCTTATGAGCGGTTTAGCGGCGAAGCTACCCGTCCGGGTATTATGCAGACGGTGGAGGAAGACAGCAGGCGTTATAACGTTATGGTCAGAAAAATTAATGCGAAGAGCGCAGGTAAACTAAACGATGTACTGATTACGGCAGCCTATGATACCAGCCTTCATGATGAGTTTATCGGTCAGCTTAAAAGATGGCTGGTCTGGTTTAATGTCGCTCTGATATTTATCTCCGTTTTTCTGGGATGGCTCGTCACCCGGATGGGACTCAGGCCTCTGAATGAAATAAACCGGCTTGCCTCGGCGATTACGATTAACAGCCTGAGCAAACGTCTCCCTGGCCATAATCTGCCAGCCGAACTGAAGGTAACAGTAGCTGAATTTAACAGCATGCTTGAACGGCTGGAAGATTCATTTAGTCGTCTGTCTGAGTTCTCTTCGGATATCGCGCATGAACTGCGTACCCCTGTCAGTAATCTAATGATGCAGACTCAGGTTGCGCTGTCACGTGAACGTGATGCCGAAAGTTACCGTGAGGTGCTTTTTTCAAATCTGGAAGAGCTGAGCCGGCTCGCCAGAATGAGCAGTGATATGCTTTTCCTGGCTAAATCTGAAAACGGGCTGATGCCTCTGGAGAAACAGGACGTTTCGTTAAACGCAGAGCTGGAAGAGCTCCTCGATTTTTTTGAACCGCTTGCCGGTGACAGCGGCAAAACGCTTTCTCTGCAGGGGGAGGCAGTTGTCAGAGGCGATCGCCTGATGCTGCGTCGTGCAATGAGTAATCTGATAACTAACGCCATAAAATATTCATTACCCGGATCAGCCATTAATGTGCTGGCTGAACACCACGCCGGCAGGGTTTTTATACATGTCTCTAACCCCACAGAAAATATCAACCGGGATAGTCTGAACCGGCTTTTTGACCGCTTTTACCGGGGCGACGCTTCCCGTCAGCATAATACGGACGGTGCCGGGCTGGGGTTGTCCATCACCCGTTCTGTTTTACTGGCTCATGAGGGCGATCTGCAGGTTTCCATGAACAATAATGTAATTACGTTCACGGCCATGATACCGGCTCCCCGGGAGGTGTCTTAACGTTTTACCAGCAGGTCGGCAATTTTCATGGTCTTGTACTGCCTTAGTATCAGTAATAGGTTTCCCGGCACATTAAAGGATATCGGGAAAATCTGAAGTCTGAATCCAATACATGAAGGAGTGACGTTATGAAAAAAACGCATTTTGTTTTTGCTTCACTGATTTTTGTTCTGCCGGCTGCCGTTATAGCTCAGCAGCCGGACTCAAAGATGTCCCAGGATATGAATATGTCTCCGGCTTCAAAAGAGTACATGTCTGGTATGCAAAAGATGCACAGCGGCATGATGAATGCCATGAAGGAGCAGGACGCTGACAGAGCGTTTGCCTCGGGCATGATTGAGCACCACAAAGGGGCTATTGCCATGGCCGAAACGGAACTGAAATACGGGAAAGATCCGGAAATGAAGAAGATGGCAGAGGACATTATCAAAGCGCAAAAAGGTGAAATTGAGCATATGGAAACGTGGCTGAAAAAATAATCCTCTTCCGCTTTGGGGTCTGTTAACGTAAAGCAGGTTTCTGGCGGAGGACCTCTGGGAATCTTTCATGAGAAAGTAATATAACCTGTCTGAACCTTCGCCCCGGGTCCAGCATTCATTTTTCAGGCGAAATGGTTCTCCGGGGCGAAACAGGGTGCTTTACTGTTTTTTCAATGCATAATCCAGTTTTTCCATATCGTTAACGACAATTTCTTGCTCGTCAGCTGTCAGCGGAACTTCCTCCAGATAACGCTTCACTGAAGCCTTACTTTCCAGCAACAGGCCTCTGGCGCTTTCTTTAGGAAGGTTAAAATCGCACCCGATACAGGCCATACGGTGAGGGCAACTGCTCCAGAATGGGTTCGTACAGAAAGAATCCCCTAAATCGTAATAGGTTGCCGGTCCGGTCAGGCTGACAGCTTCCAGATCATGATCGATTAGCACGCTCATCATATGCGCCACCCGGTCCGCCTTCACAAAAGACACAGCCAGCTGGGTAGGACGTATACGAATATAATGCATGGTGGACTGAGGCGTAGAATGACCTGACCACTGCATCAGCTCATACAAAGACATGCCCTGCGGAACACTGGCCAGGGCTGTAACTGCTGAAGCGCGCCCCCGATGGCTGGTAATTGGGCCCCGGCTGTCTTCCACAGGCACACCCGCTCTGGCACAGAGAACCGGGATGACAGTCCGGTTTATGACATCCCTGCCGACAGGTTTGCCCCGAAACTGAAACAGGAAGCGGACTTTTTCACCGGTACGCTCATCCGTAAGAGCTGCCTGTTCCTGTGGACGTTCGCTGAGCCAGATATCAACGTACTTTTTCACGACGGCAGAGATAGGTTTTACAAAGGCTTTAGACGTTTTTCCTGCCGGTACGCTGAGGTAGCAAAGCGTTCCTGCCAAAATGATGTTACCATCCTCCTGCCTGATATCATCCGCCTGCAGAGTGATGCAGCCAGCAGTAAGACGCATTAACTCGTTCTGGCGCAGCCCGGCATGTGTCCAGATAACGGCCATCGCCTGCAGCATGGACAGAGGATAGTGAATGTCACTCAGGAGATCTTCATGGCGCAGATTGAGGCTTGCCCAGATCAGCTTCAGCCAGACCGGATCATCAATGACGCGGGGATTTACACTCTGACGGAACAGTGGAGTGCCAGGCGTAGAGAGATGTCGTGCCGGACTGAATTTCAGTCGCCCCCAGCCCCAGTTTTCATAATCGATCATGAAACGGCGAACCGCATACACAAATCCGCTACGGGAATTCGGCAGCAAGGGCTCACCTATCCGGGCAGATTGCCGGGCACCTCCTCCGGTGCCCAGTGACAGCTCGCCCACCTTCATTCGTCCAACTGCCGCAATAAAGCTGGCACAGGTTTCCATTGTCCAGTCGGCCGGTTCGTGAATATCCGGATATTGCCGGGCAAGCCACAGCCCACAGCGGAGAATAAAACTGTACTGGTTCTCCCGTGATCGGGGGCGAAGCACTGACGTATCCCTCCATTTCCGGCACCACCTGACCCAGTCTGCCGCGATACCTTGCGTGGATTTTTCATGCCATTCTTTATAATTCCGCATACGCACAGAATTTTTTATGATGCCCATTGCGGCAAGTGCGTGTGAAACCCTGCCAGCTGTTTTTGCTATTCCCCGGTCGTGATAATTCTGCGCCCGCCACAGCAGATCGATCGTAAAGCTTTCAAGTTGAGGATTGTTATTCATCAGCATCAGTACGCCGAGTATGGCTGACAGAGCATTTTTCTGGTTCTGACTTTTATACCCAAGAGAAACCAGAACTTCAGTCAGACGGCTGAGCTCCTGACTAAAAATGTTCTGTCCAAAAATGGCTCGGGCATACAGCGATGGCGCGCCCTGATGCGGCAAACTGAACGGAGAAGAAAATGGGCCAAGATGAAAGGCAAAAGCGGCAAGCAGCGGCCTGCCTGATTCATTCTGCTGTAACAGAGAAATCCATTTTTCCTGCGGCCACTGCCAGCAGGGTTTCCCTGTCCGGTGTGTTTCTGCCAGAACTGAAAGAATTATGATTCTAATCAGCCTGTCACTGGTTCCACTGCGAGTGGCAATATCCTGCAAAGGCATCAGTAACAATGACAAAGAACCCGGCTGGTTGAGAGCGTCTGATCTGCGATAGCCTGTACTTAGCGCTGCCCGTTCTTCATCAGTGAGCACATCATTCAGCTGATAATTTGTACGTTCAAAGGGGCTGTAAGTACAAATGATTACTTCTTCTTTCATCAGCGAATCTCCGTCTGAAAAATAAGGCCGACAACTTTTCGATCAATTTCAGCTACTGCAGCGGCCATCCGGCCAGCTAAATCAGAACCTGAAAGATGGATGTAAATCTGGGTAGTACGCGGATCGCGGTGTCCTGCGTATGTGGCTAGTTCATGGAGTTTCCATCCAGAGCGTGCCAGGTGCGTCAGGCGAAGATGGCGGAAGGTATGTGTGGTGATTTGTGGAAGGCCTGCATCAAGAGCCCATTTCCGGACAGTTTTACTCCAGTTCCAGAAAGACAGGGGGGCACCGTGGTTACGATCAGAAGACGAGCGAAACAATGCACCTCCACGGTAACCCGCGAGCCGTAACTGCCGGAAATGATTTGCCAGCACCTGTGTTACGGCGGGACTGTAGCAGACTATCCTTTCCCGCCTGTTTTTCGTCGTTTCGGCGCGGACACGAATCAGACGATGAGCAGGGTCGATATCCTCAAGCGCCAGGGCTGTCACCTCTGCACGGCGGAGTGCACCAAAATAGGCAAGCGCGAGCATCAGCCGATCACGCAGGGAGGCAGTTGAAACATGTTTAAGAAATCTCAGCCATTGCTCATCATCAGGAATAACGGGCAGACGTGTGATACGGGGAACCAGACCACGTCCCGTATAAGCACTCCCCGGCAAACCCGCACGGGGTAATGGATTGAGACTGCATATATCCTGATAAACCAGAAAGTCATACCAGAGACGGATCGCAGAAAGGCGCAGCTGGAGCGTGGCGCTGGCCGCGGGAAAAGGCATGCCGGGTAACTGAGGGCGGATGTAGACGGCCAGGTCTTCAAACCGGGCCTTTTCAGGTTCAATGCTGTTATGGCTGCAGAACGCAAAATAATGGCTGAGGGCACTGCGGTAGGCGGAGAGTGTGGCCTGAGCCCGGCCCAGGTCGGACAGCAGTTTTAGCCAGCGCTCCGCCAGTACCAGAACGTCCTCATTTGGTGGAATCATCATGGTGTTTACCTCTGATAGCAGCATTGCTGCTCAAAGATTAGCCAGTCGATGTTGCATTCCAATTAACTTACTAAAGCCCGTAGTTCGAACTGAAAATGAACACTTTTTCTGGATAAGGCTGATTCTTTATCTGAAACCAGGGGGTTCCCATTTTAATGCCAAGTACCTTTGCATCTATGTTATTTGGAAATGACTATATTTCATACAAACGATTCTCAGAGGGTCACGCCGTGCAAAAGAAGCTGACAGACGCTTTGCCTTTACTGGCCGGAGATGCTTCGGCATGCCGCTGGATAAACCTCCAGGAAGACCTGTTGCGAGCTCCAAATACCGTTGACGCTTATGCCCGTGTGGTCAATGACTGGCTGAGCTTTTGCCACGCTTGTGGCCTGACGGCAACCGGCGCCGGGCATGATACTGTTGCACTGTATATCCGCAGCCTGCATGCTGGCCGTCACCTCTCAGCTGCGACTATCCGTCACCGGTTGACGGTGGTGAGACTCTACAGCGACTGGCTTTGTGAAGAGGGGCTACGGGAAAAAATCCAGTCAGAAGGGGGATCTGGAAAAATAACGGGAAGGGAAAACCGGGCATAGTTCCTGTACAGCGGCGACTGCCGTGGATTCCTGCTGATGAAGACTGGCTGCATTTTCTGACTGTAGCTGCGCAGGCTGACATCAGAACCCGTTTTATGCTGGCACTGGCGTACGACTGTGGATTACGCCGGGAAGAACTCTGTTCAGTGACTACTGGTGATATCGATCCATCCCGACGGTTGCTCTCTGTTCGGGCAGAGCATACCAAAAACCGATCTGGCCGGGTGGTGCCTTATTCCCCGGTGACCGGTGAGCTTTACATGGCCTGGTTGGCTGAGCGGCGTCAGCTCAGTGCATCCCGAGGCCCGCTTTTTCTGTCGCACTCGCCGCGTAACCGGACGGAGCCCATCAGCGGCTGGACCTGGTCAAAAGTGGTACGCAGCCTGGCGCTGCAAGCCGGGCTGCCACTCATCAGTACACATACCTTTCGGCATCTCTGCCTGACGGAACTGGCCCGCACGGGGTGGGATATCCACGAAATTGCCGCATTTGCCGGGCACCGTCGCATCCAGTCAACACTGCTGTACATTCATCTCAGCGCACGCGATCTGAGCCGTCGGTTCAACTGTACAGTGGAGTCTTTGTATACTCACCGCCTTACTCTGTTGCACCTCCAGGATTCTTCACCATGATGCAATCTGAACAGACCGCGCCCTGTCCTGCAATACAGTTCAGCCTTCCCGATCCGCTTTGGGATACGCGACCTGATTTTGCTGTGGGCGAGCTTGAAGCGCTGGACACGCTGATTAGC
Organism: Pantoea sp. PSNIH1; assembly: GCF_007680655.1. NCBI lineage: Bacteria > Pseudomonadati > Pseudomonadota > Gammaproteobacteria > Enterobacterales > Erwiniaceae > Pantoea > Pantoea sp. PSNIH1. The sequence goes on along the minus strand of NZ_VEIP01000007.1, from coordinate 71,438 downwards.
ATTTCCGGCAGGGTGGAAAAAACTGGCCGCCTGAGATATTAAAACAACTGTCTCGTCTTCTCTTACCGCTACGCGACACACTGGTAAGGATGCATGCGGCCAGGGCTCCATACAATTCATCCCTTCACGATATAACCGTAAAGATGCAACGTCTCCGAAAAACATACTGGGCCTGGACACAGTCAGAGTGGTCCGAAGTCATCTGCAGCACAGAAGGTGATTTTCACCAAAGGTTTGGAGCCAGTGGTAATTGCCGGCAATACGTGATGGCACTGGCGTGGTTGCTGTGTGGTTTTGATCGTCTGGAATCCTGCGGTGTTTTTTATCAGTATCGGCTCTGTCTCAAAGTTTTTGGGCGTCAGCATACGGATGCTGCAGTCTTCAGACTTAGCGAAATGATGACTGCAGTGGGATATGTTCCTGGCGATGGGAGAAATAACGGCATCAGGAATGCCTTGTGCATGGCAATGCTGCTTCAGCGGGAACCACAGCCAGAGCGCGTCAATGTCGACACGTTGCAATATATAGCTTCTGCAGGGCCGGCTTACCTCCGCAAGTCTGCTGCTACGTTGTCGCGTATACTAGCGTCATCAGGGATTTTCAATGAAGGTTTCGATTATCGGGTGTCGCAACGTCGCCGGCCGCCCCGGGAATACAATGCTGTGACCGATGTGCCCGCTGAATGGCTTTCCTGGTGTGAACGCTGGCGTGCTACCTCTGTGCAGCGTCCCTCCAGTATTGAAGCTTGCTGGTATGTGTTGCTTAAGTGTGGTCGCTGGCTGGCGGATTGTCATCCGGAGTGCGTGTCACCAGTCAACTGGACACGGGAGACTGCCATGGCATGGGTGACGGCAGCATGCAAAATGAAAGTTGGTGAATGGTCGAACCCAGGAGGAATGTACCGTGAGCGTCGAGGTAGTATGATGAAACCGTCTGCGAGAGCAGGGCTAATCAGACACGTACATACTTTTTTTCATGACCTCCAGGAATGGGGATGGATGCCGGTCAAATTCAGCCCTGAAAGAATCCTCAGGTCTCCGCGGAGTCTTAGCACGCAGATTGGGCCTGACCCTCGCATTGTGAGTGATGAGCTCTGGTGTAAATTAATTCACGCCGGACAAAACCTGCAGGAGACAGACCTGCCAGGCTGCGTCGGGTATCCCTATTTTTATCCGCTTGAGATGGTCAGGGCATTAAGTGTGCTCTGGTTATTTGGTGGTCTCAGACGTGATGAAATTCTGCGCATGCGGTGCGGCTGTATCCGCTGGCAGGCCTCAGAAGAAAATGACGGACAACGTATTTGCCTGATGGATGTCCCGGTCAGTAAGACTTATGCAGCATTTACAAAACCGGTTGACTCCATTGTTGGAGATTATATTGAACGCTGGGAACTGGTTCGTAGCCCGCAGGCGCTTCAGGAAGATCCAAAGACCGGCGAGAGTGTTCATTTTCTTTTTATGCATCGGGGAAAACGGGTGCATGGAAGCTACATCAATAATTCTCTCGTTCCGTTGCTGTGTAAAAAAGCGGGCATTCCTGAGCATGATGCCAGAGGCAGGATCACCAGTCATCGAGCAAGAGCGACTATCGCCAGCCAGCTTTATAATGCCCGGGAACCGCTTGATATTTTCGAACTGCAGAAATGGCTGGGGCATTCTTCACCGGAATCCACCCGACATTATGTCGATATTACGCCAACGAGGCTTGCCGCTTCATTCGATAAAGCGGGGTATTTTGAACGTAATCGTCGCGTGGTTTCGTTACTCATCGATCAGAACATAGTCGCATCAGGTCAGGCAGCAGAGGGAAAGCCGTGGCGCTATTATGATCTCGGGCATGGTTTCTGTACTTATGATTTTTTTGATCAATGTCCACATCGCATGGCCTGTGCAAAATGCTCTTTTTACATACCAAAATCCTCATCGGAAGCTCAGTATCTGGAAGGCCGCCAAAACTTAATAAAGCTTATGCAAGAAATTCCCTTAACCGAGGATGAACTAGCAGCGGTAGATAATGACATTGAAGCAGTCGAGCGGCTTCTGAAAAAACTCAGAAGCGTTGCCTCTCCCGGACAGCGGAAATAGTATGTGGTTAGCTGAATGTCCAACTTATGAGCTTTCGAGAGCCCCCAAGGGTACTGCTCCCCGGATGGCTCTGATGAGCAAAATAAATACTTTAAATAAGTTGCCGGAGTAAAGAGAAATTCAGGTTAAGAGCTTGCTTTAACTGTGTCAGAACAAGCTTTGACGGTCTAATACCAGCCTCAGCAATTAGGCAGATTATTGATTCAAGTGATTCGTTTAGCGTTTAATTGATTGAATAAAGTTGCGCAAATCCATACTGGCCAATGGCAAAGGCAATATGGGCGACGATGATGTAGATAATCATTAAGATCTGATTCGGTAATTTTCTCCCAAAAAAACCGCCACCCATGGCAGGCATCAGCAAAGCTAAGCCTGCAAAAGTGCTGACAACAACGCCAATGATGAAGACAGGGAGAAGGCTCGGTTGCAAAGCAAAGCGGGTACCCCAGAAAACTAACAACAGCAGTGCATAAGCAATACCGATGAGGTAATGGAAAATCCATCTTGTCATTTTTTCAATCGTTCCGGGTGCTCTGGTAGTACGGTTATCGAGAACAATGTTCCCCCGCAGAATCTCTGTAAGCCAGCGGCCAACCATGCCCCAGTCCGTTGGTGGGACTCCCGCTACTTTTTTAACCAGGGTTACCCACAGATCCAGAATAAGGGTAGAACCGATACCCACAATCAGACTAAAAGCAATCCACGTACTCATTTTTGCCCCATTGACCTGCTCCCCGTTGAATAACACACCCCGATGTTAGTAACGTCTTCATAAGCCACATGAGGACATCCCCATGAAGAAGCGTTTTTCCGACGAACAGATCATCAGTATTCTTCGCGAAGCGGAAGCCGGCGTTTCTGCCCGTGAGCTCTGCCGCAAGCACGCCATTTCCGACGCCACCTTTTACACCTGGCGCAAGAAGTTTGGTGGTATGGAAGTTCCTGAGGTGAAGCGGCTTAAATCTCTTGAAGAGGAGAACGCGCGCCTCAAGAAGCTGCTTGCCGAAGCCATGCTGGATAAGGAGGCACTTCAGGTGGCTCTGGGGCGAAAGTACTGACGACAGACCAGAAGCGGGAAGCCGTTGAGTTTATGTGTGATGCGACCGGTCTGTCGCAACGTCGTGCCTGCAGGCTTACAGGTTTGTCTCTGTCGACCTGCCGCTATGAGGCTCAGCGCCCGGCGGCTGATGCGCATTTATCAGGGCGCATTACTGAACTGGCACTGGAGCGCAGGCGTTTTGGCTACCGCCGCATATGGCAGTTACTGCGCCGAGAAGGGCTTCTGGTTAATCACAAGCGCGTGTACCGCCTTTATCATCTGAACGGACTGGGCGTTAAACGCAGACGTCGTCGTAAAGGGCTTGCAACAGAACGTCTGCCGCTGCTCCGCCCGGCGGCGCCCAACATGACCTGGTCGATGGATTTCGTCATGGATGCGCTGGCTACTGGTCGCAGGATCAAGTGCCTTACCTGCGTCGATGACTTCACAAAGGAATGCCTGACGGTCACTGTTGCCTTCGGGATTTCAGGCGTGCAGGTCACGCGTATTCTGGACAGCATTGCGCTGTTTCGCGGCTATCCGGCTACGATAAGAACCGATCAGGGCCCGGAGTTTACCTGCTGCGCGCTCTATCAGTGGGCCTTTGAGCATGGAGTGGAGCTGCGACTTATCCAGCCCGGCAAGCCGACACAGAACGGATTTATTGAGAGTTTTAACGGACGCTTTCGCGATGAATGCCTGAATGAACACTGGTTCAGCGACGTCAGCCATGCCAGGAAAACCATCAGCGAATGGCGTCAGGATTATAGCGAATGTCGTCCACATTCAGCACTGAATTATCAGACGCCATCAGAGTTTGCAGCACGGTGGCGAAATGGAGAATGTGAAGGTAAACAAACCGACATTACTAACTGAAGGTTGTATCTAATATTGGGGGCAGGTCAGTCACTATTACCTCTGTCGGTTGGTGTCAGCGGCTGCTGCTTTAACATCACCTGAAGATCTTACCAGCCCCCGCTTATCCTGATGCTTCTTTTTATCCATAGTGATCTCTTCAAAATTTCTAAATGTAACATTATAAATTCCAAAATTTTCAAGATGCGCATACACCTTACTAAGCGTGTAGCTCTTTACTGCCATCAGTGTATTTACCCCATCGAACCTGATTAAGTTATAATCCGAATAAATCTGGTTTTAAGCTCCGCAAGGCTCGGTTGGCGATGATAAAACACCTAACCAAATACCACTTCATAGCGCAGTCTGCAATGAAGTGGTAAAATCCTTAACTTGATATTAAAACACGGGGCAGGAAATGTTTTGTCATTACCGCCTGCACGCAGACGGTATCGCCAAAACGACCTGCTCAGGGCTCCGCCCCGAGACCCGGGTAATGTGCCAAGGTTGAGTTATGTCGAAAAGTGAGAAGCGTCAGAAGAACACACTCATTCAGCTTCGCTGTACGGAAGCTGAGGCTGAAGCTATTAAGGCAAAGGCTGTCGCTGCCGGACTTACAACGTCTGAGTACCTGCGGCGCACCGCTCTGAGCCGCCGCATTATGGTGCGTACGGATATCCGGATGATGAACGAACTTCTCCGCCTGGGTGGTCTGCAAAAGCACCTCTATACCCAGATGAAGGACAACATGACAACCGAACTCAGCCAGCAGTTTTCCGGCGTACTGACCAGCATCACTCACGCCATCAATGCGCTGGACATGGCGCCGGTTCCGGCAGAGGAAATCAAGGACTGATGAACGTCATCATCCCGCCAAAACGTCGCGACAAAAAGACCAGCTTCAGAAAGCTAGTTGAATACGTCAGCACGCGCGAAGAAAACAAAAATGCTGAACAGGTGCAGCCTGAGCCTGCGCATACCCCGAATGCCGGTTCTACGGCGACTCCGGGCTTTAGCCAGCTTGTTGACTACGTGGGCCGTAAGAACATATCGCCTGCTTCTGAAATTATCAGCATTTCACCTGAGGGCATTCAGCGCGTGCTTTCAGGTGAAGTGTTGTGCGAAACCAACTGCTTTTCGCTTGAAGCCGCAGCGTCAGAAATGAACATGACCGCGATGCAGAACCGCCACTGTAAGGATGCGGTTTATCACTTTATTCTCTCGTGGCAGAGCGACGAAAATCCTTCTCCTGACGCCGTCTTTACCTCAGTGCGCTACAGCATGGCGCAGCTGGGGATGGCAGATCATCAGTACGTTGCCGCGATTCATAAAGATACCGATAACGTTCACTGTCACGTGTCCGCTAACCGCGTTCATCCGGTCACGTTCCGCGCACAGAATATGTGGAACGATGCAGACACGCTGCAGAAAGCCTGCCGCGTGCTGGAGCGCGATTTAGGCTTCAACGTGGACAACGGCAGCTGGGAAATGAGCGGGGACGGCAGCCTGTACCGCACGCGTCGTGCGCTGCCTTCAGCGCCGCGCGGCGCAGCTAAAAGAGAAATCTTTTCCGATAAGGAAAGCCTTCACGGCTACGCCGTTCGCGAGACGCGTCAGATGATCAGCGACCTGTCCGAAGAGGGCAGTCTCAGCTGGCCGCTGCTTCACAACGTCATGTATACACGCGGGCTTGGCGTGCGGGAACAGAACGGCGGCCTCGCCGTTTTCGATCTGCTCAATCCTGACAGCATCAGCGTGAAAGCATCAGACATTCATCCGGCTATCGGTCTGCAGGCGATGGAAGCAAAGCACGGCAGTTTCCTGCCCGCACCGCCCGCATCCGACCCGGAAAATCATGAGGCCGGCATGCTCATGGTTGATAAGTTTTATCTGCCGCAGCTGCACGTCCGTGACGGAGAGGCCCGCCGTGAACGTCGCGAAGCGAGAGCCGTTGCCCGCGACATCCTGCGCACGCGCTATGATGCTTATCGCGCCGGCTGGGAAAGACCTGACCTGCGCGCGGGCGAACGCTTCCGGCAGATATCCGCTCACTGCGTGGCTACGAAGGCGAACGTGCGTCAGGCCGTCCGGGATCCGCTGATGCGCAGGCTGATGTATCGGGTTGCTGAGTTTGAGAAGATGAAGGCAGCAGCAAAGCTGAGACTGCAGCTGCGTGAAGAGCGGCAGACGCTGAAAGAAACCGGACAGGCGCGTCACCTGACCTGGAAGTCGTGGGTTGAACAGGAAGCGCTTAACGGCGACGTCGCCGCAATCAGTCAGATGCGCGGATGGGCCTATCGTGAAAAGCGTGCAGCGTCGAAACGTCAATCTGCCTGGCCGGAGCCAAACGCTGTTATTCATTTCGGGCCGGCTGAAGACGTACCGACATTCAAATCCAGCGCGCATGACACAGCGTTATTACGAGACGGTACGGTGACCTATCTGCGCGACGGTAAACCTGCAGTAACCGACTTTGGCAACAGGGTTGAGGTTTACGCAGCCGCTGACGCAGCGTCTGACCGTCATAACAACGATCTGGCTGCCGAACTGATTGCCTGGCGCAGCGGTGAGAATACTGTTTTACAGGGGGACCCGGCTGCCGTTAACCGCGTGCTTTATGCCGGCGCGGTGAGAAACGTCACGAAACGGGACGAACATTCTTTCAGCGTCAGCGATCAGCAGCACATGGCAAACGTGCGCGCAACTGAGCGTCATCTGAGCGGTCAGGACGTCAGGGCGGAAGCAAGTCATACTGAATATCAGAGCAGGATGGACGATGCAGTCCGTCCGTTACCTAAAAATTTACCACGACCGTGAGGAGAGTAATAGCGAAGACATAACTCAAACTGAAGTACTTAGTCGCTGATTGCACAGGCTGAACCCCTCTACAACCAGCTAACCATTACAACCTGTTGAGGAGGCTGCCATGGCTGCCGTGGATCCTATTCATTTGAAGCTGTTTACAAGTTATTTCCTAGCGTTATTAAAAATTAGGTTACTAAAATAAACCGGTATTGTGCAGGAGCTAATTTTTTTATGCTGGTAAGTCTAAGATGTAGCGCCAATATATTAATATTTCCCGATGCTTAATGGTGTTTTTAATATTTTCGATCTCTAATCAATTAGGGTGTTATCAAATGGCTTAATTTTTTTCTCGCCGATAAGTTTGAATTATTAGGGGGTTGGGTTTTTTGTTTTTTTGTCAACATCTTGCTGTTCTTGATATTTTTTTGATTTTTTTATTCGTCCCATCAGTTATAGGTTTTTTTATTTTTTATTTATTTTCAATGTGCTGAATCCTAATATCCAAGCCTTGTTCCTATATGCATTATTATAAAGTGGTTTGGTTTTTTTAATTTCTTACTAATTTCAATGGTGTTAATAATAAACATGAAGATCAATAAAGCGCTTGGTTAGTTTTGTTGTTATATATTTTATTTGGCTTTATGTTTATTATGGTTTTTATTTTAACTTATTGAAATTCTGTAAAGCTAAGGGGGTGGCAGAAATTACCTTTAAAATGGAGTTATTAATTATGAATTCAATCATAGAAGTGCGTAGGTAAAAGGATGTTTTATTAACTCACGTGTTAATTTGAAGGTGGTTTAAATTTATTTATGATTGGTGGCGGCATCATATCTAATTATAATGTTTTAAGTGCTGCCATTGCCATTATGAAATTTCCCCCTTTATGTTAGCGAAATTGAATTTATCAAGGCGATAGTTCATTCTCGCCTTGATACCTGTACCAGTTGTTATTAACTTAATAAACGGGGATCTTTGAGCAAATGCTTCTTTGCCGGCGCGGTAATAATGCCGAGGCAGACGACGATCAGACTGACACCTGCCCAGCCGGCAAAGGGCAGCCTTTCACCCACCAGCAGAACCGCCAGCAACGCCGCAATCACCGGTTCGAGCAGGGTGATGGTGGTGGCCATGCTGGCGGGGATACGCGCCAGGCCATAGCCGTAGCAGAGATAGCCGACAAACATCGGGATCAGGGCCATGTAGATCCCGACAGCCGCAGTGTTCCAGCTCGCCAGTAGCGGAGCACCCGTCATAAACAGTACGGGCATCAGCAGGATGCCGCCCGCACCAAACGTTGCTCCCATGGCCGCGCCGGATGCCACACCCGCCTGCATCAGGCGTCGCGCCGACCACGAATAGAACGCGTAGGTAAACCCTGCCAGCAGACCCAGAGCGATACCGCTCAGGGCGTGTTCGTTGCCGGCAGCCTCAGCCTCTCCGCTGCTCTGCGCCAGGCAGAGCAGTATCATTCCGGCGATCCCCGGCACTGCGCCGCACAGCCACTGCTTTGTCAGGCGCCCGCCGTCGAAGCGATACTCAATCAGAGCTGAAAGAAGCGGAGCCGAACCAATCGAAATCACCGTGCCAGTTGTGACGCCGGCATAACGCATTGAGGCATAGAAGGCAAGGGGATACACGGCAACCGCGAGCGCGCCGGTGACCAGAAAGTGCCACTGTGCGGCAATAAGCCGGCGCTGACGAAGAAGTGTGCCAGCCGCAATAAGCCCCTGTAATAAACCGCCGATGCCCATCGCTACGGCCCCAATCGCCAGCGGACTCAGCTCAGGGGCGAAGGTAGCCGCCGTGCCGGTGGTACCCCAGAGGATGGCGGCCACCAGCACGCCCGTTATGCCGCCCAGCCGTTGTCCCGATGAAAGCATCAGCACGCCTCCATCATCTGTTCAGCCATCGCGCGGGCCTGTGCCACACAGTGACTGCTCCCTTCCAGGCCTGCCCGGGAGATGCTGCCTTCCAGCAGGAAGGCGAAATGCTTTGCCACCAGGCCGGCATTTTTTTCCTCTCCGTGTATCAGCTCAGCCAGATGCGAAGCCAGAATCGCTTCAACTTCCTCTTTGTGTTCACGTACAGCCTGGCGTCCCGGTGCTCCGGCAGGCAACTCTGCAGCGGCATTCAGCAGCCCGCAGCCGCGAAAGCCGTGTTCATAAGCATACTCAGCGTGATCTTCATACGCTTTAAAGACGGCCAGAACCCGCTCCCGGGGCGTCGTAGCGATCTGACGCCGCTTTTCATACAGCGCCAGCCACTCTTCATGCCGCACCCTGAGATAAGCCGCTACCAGTTCATCTTTAGAGGCAAAGTTGTTGTACAGGCTTTTCTTTGCGACGCCAGCCCGTTTCACAATCGCATCAATGCCTGTGCCGCCTATTCCGTGGTTGTAAAAAAGAATGCGTGCGGCGTTGAGTAGCTTTTCATAAGCCGTTTCTGAATCAGCAGACTGTTGCGTCATTGTCAGCCCCAATGGCGTTGTGAGTAGGTAGACTAGTCTACCTACTCACAAGTGTATGGCAACCCCAGGAGGCATTCAGCGGAGTGAATGACTTTTTTATCCCGTTAACAAAGGGCAGGCGGAAAAAAGTGAATACAAAACAGCCCGCAAAAGCGGGCTGGCAGCATGATTAATGTTATTAACGGCCAAACAGCATAGCGAGCAGCTCGCGCAGATGCGCAGCCTCTGCGGCATTCTCGGTGCTGTCCAGCCAGCCGATCAATTTAAGGCACACTGCAGTTCGGGTAAGACGTCGCTCCTGACGAAGGATTTCGACAGTGATCCTGCCCAGCATTTCAATCTGGCAGGGGTGCGTTACCCTGCTGAAGTAGCCAGTCAGCCCGATTGTATTTTCAGAAGGCAGTCCGTCCTGGCGCATTGAAATACCTGAAAGTTAATAGAGGGGTCGTGCGCAAAGTAAACGATGCGTAGCGATGTGTACAGCGTTGATTTGTAAGAGCGGCCGCAGACTGGTCTGGATCTAATAAATATCTATAAGTTACAGTCACCTATACAATTTATTTTTCTGATGATTAACAATTCATGCAGGGATAGCATCCTCTTTCTGAAGACAAAGCATTGCCTACAAGCTTTCTGCATCAGTTACTGCTTTTTTATCGAAGCTGCTGATATAGCTGTACAACTTACTTATCCTTATTTTCATTTATAACCCCATGATAAATAGTGCTTAGCATTTTTTGCAAAAAAATCAAGCCAGGGGATATACACAATCGCTGTACAAGTTTATCAATGTTGTATAACTTTACGCTCATTGAGCGATGAGTATATTTCAACCATTACAGAGGTTCCCCATGCGCCAGGACATTGCGAACTATCCAACTACAGCAAATGATATTGCCCATTACTTCAGCAAGGTTTCCGTACCGGGACAGCAGGAAACGTTGGGCCAGATTGTGGTAGAAATCCTGCGTGCGGGTAAAAATCTTAATCGCAAAGCGATCTGTTCAAAGCTCTTACGTCGTCTGGAGGTCGCAGCGAGTGTGGAAGAAGAGCGTCACTACCAGGCGCTTATCGGGCTGCTGTTTGATCGCTGAGACGCCTTCAACCGCGTGTTCAGTTTATCCTGCAGCACTTTCAGGGCTGTCCGGACTGGCAGCCAGATATCACTGCCGGAGCAGGCACGCAAATATAAGAAGCGGGTATGCAACGAAGTAACCTGGAAAGACTGACTGATATCGTTATCGGCGAAGCAGTAACATTACTGCTCGGTGATGCCGGCCGTATCAATTCAACCGCTCTGGTTGCTACTCTGAAGCGAATGGCAGCGCTGGAGTCACATCCTGAACGGCTGGCGGCACTGCAGTGTGCACTGGATGAAGTAGCAAAAGAGTTTCCGCGCGCGCGGCAGACTCAGGATATGCCGGTGATGGCGCTACAGTCGGTTCAGGCAGGCAGTAAAAAGCATTAAGAGATATATTCGCGCAAGCGAAGTGTGGCAATAAGCCCGCAGGATGCGGCCATCTGCGGATGGCCGTCTTTATTTCAGGCAGTTAGCCTGGTAACTCAGCCGCTGGTGCGGAATTAAACGGAAAGACTATGCAGCAAGAAATGCAGCACACCCAAACGACCGAAGCCGACATCATTCACCATTTTCGTCACGCTGGCGAGAAGCTGGCTGCTGAAACAGCCGTGCTGGATGCGGTCATCCGCGATATTGTTGTGCACGGCAAACGCGTCACCAGCAAAACCATTATCCTGTATCTTATCGCCGAGCTGGAAAGCACATCAGACATTGTACACCTTGATGTACTGCGTAATGCGCTGGAGATAGTGGTCGGACGCACACCGGACGACGAAGGTATTTAAGATTTTTATTCCTGCTGCACGCTCTGTGCGGCAGGAATGGCTGCTGAGGTCTCAAAACCACCCTTTGAAGCCCATACTGAGCAGCTCGCTGCAGCGATCAACGTAATAGCAATCCACACCTTCATCATCATTCTCTCCCTATCAGTAACGGCTTTAACGTTAAATAAGCCTGGCACGGATTACGCGATCTGCCTGGAGCAGATGAGACAAAAGGATAATTCCGATGTGAGTTTTTGCAGCTAAGGCCCGCTGCCTTAATGCACGTTATCTTCTGCCGTGTGAGATGCAGCGCTATCAGCCTCAACAGCTGTTGTTAACTGCATTTCGCGTCTGATGCCGTCAATAACATGTAATGCTGCGCGCAGATAGGTTTCATCAGCGTTGCTGCTGACTTTGTCATACAGCCGATCCAGCAGCATTTGCAGGGATATAGTAGTGCCAGCATCAAGCAGCTCCGTTACTGTTTCGCCGATAATTATTTCTGCCAGTTTTTCTTCTAGGTCACTTTTCATTACGCGGTCCGGCTGCAGGTTTCCCGGCGAGTCTATCACAGGGCATTGAGGCGTTGTCAGGCTCAGTCAGCCATCTCATTTTCATCAAGACGATAAAGATTGATATCGTTTCTTTCACGATAACGGGGCGGAAATACCATGGCGCCGTTACCATCCCCCAGATATTGCATACCCAAAGGCTCGATAATGGCATAGGGCTCTGCCAGTGCGCGGCGATAACGCAATATTTCGCGCGCCATTTCAACGGCTTCTGGGGAATTATTATCAGGGTTACCTGCTATATATTGCAGGCGTTCGTCGCTAAGCATCGCTGCCTCCTGTGTTGCTCTGACGCTTTACGGCTCTACCTACGTCGTGACTGGATGTCATCATAGCCAGAAGCGTGGCGGAAACCAAAGCCTGCGTTACGTTGTGATGCACACAGCAGGATGTTGTGAAGCGTAAAAGCAGCAGATCTATTAAATGAAAAGTCGGATTCTGCCATTGGACTTTTCAGAGGCCGGAGTAGCGGGAGAGGATTCTGTCAGGAGAGTCGAAGGATATTATCGATTGGATCGTGAGTTCTTTTCGTATCAGAAGCAATGCTTTTTGAATCAGCCGGTATTGGGCTCTTCACACGTGTAAAAACCAGACCGCAGCAGGGCTGCTGCGGTCCGACAACAGATTATGCGCTCTGCCACTCGGCTTCAACGTCATCCTTTGATTTGGAAAGAATGACTTTATTATCATCAACTTCTTTAACCCAGCTGAATGGGATGATGTGGTGCTTACCGCCCGCTTCCGGATCGCTTTTCGCCAGTTTGATTTTATCTTCGCCTTCGAAGTGATCGACAATGCCCACGTGCTCACCGTTGACGTCAACAACCTGTGCGTGATCCAGGATTTCTGATTTGCTTACCATATTGCCTCCGTTCTGTGAATGTAAATGCAGCAGTTCTGCTGCCGGACTGCTTAAGTCTGGTTATTAATCCGCAGATTTCCAGTAATTTACAGAATGAAATATTTAGGCGAACCGTGACGCGACCAATTCTGCTGCGCCGACTATGATTTCCTGTAGCCGCTGGCGGCACGCGCTGCCAGCCTCCTCTCTGTTCATAACGGGAATTAACAGCATGCAGATATCACTGGAGAAACAGGTTGCGCTGGTTACCGGCGCCAGTTCAGGGCTTGGCTACGCCTGCGCCGAAGCGCTGGCTGCGGCGGGTGCAGCGGTGGTAGTCAACTATAACAGCCAGCAGGAGCCTGCCGAGGCGCTGGCAGAAGCGATCCGGCAGCGCGGCGGTAAGGCGGTGGCGGTAGGGGGTGATGTCTCTGATGAAAAAGCCGTAGAGGCGCTGTTTGCTGAAACCATCAACCATTTTGGGCGGCTGGATATCCTGGTCGCGAACTCCGGACTGCAGCGCGATGCGCCAGCCAGCGAGATGACGCTGGAGGAGTGGAACAAAGTTATCCAGGTTAATCTCACCGGTCAGTTTCTCTGTGCCCGGGCAGCGCTGCGTCAGTTTCGCCAGCAGGAGAAACGTCTGGACGTGAGCCGCGCTGCCGGAAAAATCATTCATATGAGTTCGGTTCATCAGCTCATCCCTTGGGCTGGCCATATCAACTATGCCGCCTCTAAAGGGGGTGTCGATCTGCTGATGCGTAGCCTGGCGCAGGAGGTGGGTGAGGAGCGCATTCGCATTAATTCGATTGCGCCGGGGGCCATCAGAACCCCAATCAATACCGAAGCCACGGAGGGCGACGCGGAGAAAAAGCTGCTGCAGCTCATTCCCTATGGCCGGGTAGGCGATCCGGAAGATGTGGGTAATGCGGTGATATGGCTGGCCAGCGATTTATCCGACTACGTGCATGGCACCACGCTGTTTATTGATGGCGGGATGAGTCTCTATCCTGGCTTTCGCGATAACGGTTAAGCACTTACCAATTACGCTGTCGCAATCAGTCGATTGCGACACTTTCACGGCTAATGAGTTGCGTCGCCGGGCCGATATAACTAACTCTCCACCTTCAACCGGAAGTTAATTATGTCGCTGAAAAAATCCTCACTGCTGGTGTTCCTCACGATGCTGGTACTGTTTCTGGCCAGCGTGGCCATCAGCAGCTGGCTGCTGGTGCGCAGTAACGCCTCGCTGACCGCCGTTAACAAAGAGATCCGCGTAGTGCTCTCCGTTATCGATCCTATCAACCACAGCCGTACGCTGCGCGTCAGGGTGATGGAATATATGAAAGCGAGCGAGGGGGACGATACCGCATCAGCAGCGTCACTTGAGAGTGTTAAAGCGGTGGCTGTCAAAGCAGACGCGGCATTTCAGGCCTATATGGATGCCCCGCGTCTGGCCGGTGAGGCAGCAGAAGCAGAAGCTTACCGGCAGGCTTATCTCAGCTATCGCGATGAAGGGATCCGGCCGCTGGTGGCGGCCGCTGAAGCGCACGATCAGGCACGCTTTAAAGCGCAAATCCCGACCGTCGTCCGTCTCGATCGCCAGTATGAAATTATCCTCGATAAGGTACTGGCGCAGCATGAAGCTTATGCACGCCAGCTCAATGATGACGCACAACGTCACTTTCACTCCGGCCTGATGCTGCTGGTGCTGTTTGGTGCGCTGTTTGTCGGCATCATTGTTGTGATTTCACTGCTGATGCATCGCTTTGTGCTGCTGCCGCTCAGCATGGCAAAACAGCATTGCGATTTGATCGCCGCCGGCGAGCTTAACCGCCCTGTTCCGGCAAAGGGCGCGTCGCGCAGTGAAATTCAGAGTCTGATGGGCTCGCTGGAAGCGATGCGTCTCGCCCTGACACAAATCATTATGCAGGTACGTGACTCCGCGCATTCGGTCTCCACCGCCTCGGGCGAAATCGCAGCCGGAAACGTTGACCTGGCCTCGCGCACTGAGCAGCAGGCTGCGGCGCTGACGGAAACCGCGGCCAGCATGGAACAGCTGGGTGCTACGGTGAAGCAGAACACTGACAACGTCTTTGAAGCCTGCCGCCTGACAGGCGAGGCGGTGCAAAATGCGGAAACAGGTGAAAAAGTCTCGCGTGAGGTGATTGTGTCGATGGACCTGATCAACGCCAGCTCGAAAAAAATCGAAGAGATCATCTCGGTGATCAACGGGATCGCGTTTCAGACCAACATCCTTGCGCTGAACGCCGCTGTGGAAGCAGCGCGAGCGGGTGAGCAGGGCAGGGGGTTTGCAGTGGTTGCCGGAGAGGTCCGCAATCTGGCACAGCGCAGCGCGCTGGCAGCCAAAGAGATAGAGACGCTGATTGCAGAGTCGGTAGCGATTATCCACACCGGCTCGGAGCAGGTCAGCCGCACCGGGGAGGCGATGAGCGCTATCATCGCGTCGGTAAGCCGCGTTAACCTTTTGATGGAGCATATTTCCGTGGCGTCAGGTGAACAGAGTCGCGGCATCGGTCAGATTGAGAAAGCGGTGACTGAAATGGACTCTGTCACGCAGCAGAACGCTGCACTGGTACAGGAGTCAGCGGCTGCGTCAGCATCGCTTGAAGAGCAGGTACAGTATCTGACCCGTTCAGTTTCCACTTTCCATCTGGCATAAGCGCCCCGTGCCGGCTCTTTTTAAGGGGCTGGCAATCTCTCAGACCACAATACAGAACCTTTTGTGAACACTGCTTCACTATTAATGATTAAAAGAGCACATCTGAAAATTCATCTATAAAAAGCTACTATTTCAATGCATTAGAAATAGTGGTGCCTTTTTGACAAATTTATTTTCTTCAAAGCGTAAATTTATCTTACGCTTTGCCGATATTCCTCCCTGCCACCTTAGCGCAAACCGGTACGTTTGCGCCTGTTTTACAGGTGTGCTGCGGGCAAGAGTGCGCCGCAGTTAATTCTTCTCAGGGAGCAGTAAATGAACCATCGTAAACCCCTGGTGGCGGCCGTCGTCGCCTCCTGCATCGTTCTTTCCGGCTGCAGCGCCATGACTACCGCCATCAAAAAGCGCAATCTTGAAGTTAAAACGCAGATGAGCCAGACGGTATGGCTTGAGCCTTCCAGTCAGAAAACGGTCTATCTGCAGGTGCGTAATACCTCTGACAAAGATATGAGCGATCTGCAGTCGCTGCTGGCGCAGGACCTGCAGGCTAAAGGGTATACTGTCACATCCTCGCCCGATACCGCGTTCTACTGGATTCAGGCTAACGTGCTGAAAGCGGAAAAAATGGATCTGCGCCAGTCGCAAGGCTTCCTGGCGACCGGCTATGAAGGCGCGGTTACCGGTGCAGCGCTGGGTGCCGGCATTACGGCCTATAACGGTAACTCGGGTGGTGCGATGCTTGGCGTCGGTCTGGCCGCAGGCCTGGCAGGAATGGCAGCCGATGCGCTGATTGAAGATGTTAACTTCACCATGGTGACCGATCTGCAGATCTCCGAACGCAGTAAAAACGCTGTGACCACTGACAACATTGCCGCGCTGCGTCAGGGCACCTCTGGCATCAAGCTGCAGACCAGCAGCGAAGAGGGCAACCGCATGAAGTATCAGACGCGCGTGGTGTCCAACGCCAACAAGGTCAATCTCAAGTTTGAAGAAGCGAAGCCGGTGCTGGAAGCGCAGCTGGCGAAATCCGTGGCAGGTATTATGTAATCACGGATGCCGCTGGTGCATTCCGGCCGGCGGCAAATCGCAACTGAATAACTCTGAATATATGCCCTGAATAGTTACAGCATCCCTTAACACGAAACACTAACCGGTGCTGGTCTGTCGCACATTGCCCCTCTCTGACCTTTTCAACCTCAGGCGCAGATCTGAAACAAGGTTGCCCCTCCTGACCCGCCGCCGCGCCCGGCCCGCAGGGCCGGAATGAGTTGAACAGGTAAAAGAGTGCTGTAACTAAAATTTCGGCAGTACGGGATGAAATAGGACAAACGGCAGCCTGACAGCGCAAGGATAAAATATTTAGCGCCGGTTTTAATCCTTAATCAGAGCCACGGCCTTTCTGCCTCTCAGGCAGGCGAGCTTTAAACTCTGGATACGCTTTTGATAAGTTTCGATAATCATCATCGCCGTTTTACGCTTGTCTATCCACTGCAATGATCTGTTCTGCTATTGCCTGTAAATCATCACCGCAGATATCAGGCTGTTCGCCCAGCAACAGCGGCGCGTTACCGGAGCGGGTAAGCAGGGCGCCTTTCCAGCCACAGGCCATAGCGCCAATAATATCCCAGGCGTGCGTGGCTATCATTCTGAGAGCAGCAGGAGGCTGATCCAGCGCCTGACTGACACTCTGATAAGCGGCAGCGGCAGGTTTGAAACAGCCGCTCGGCTCAACGGAGAACTGCTGTGAAAAAAATGGTGCCAGTCCGGATTGCGCCAGCACTTTTTTGCCCGCTTCTGCCGATGAGTTCGTGAACGTCACCATTTCAAAACCTGCAGTACGAAGTTTTTCCAGCGCGGGCAGCGCATCAGGATGAGCGGGTAATGCCGCCATCTCCTCCTGAAACCGCGTTATCTGTGCTGAAGTGAGCGCTGTATTGCGGATGGTGGCTACCATTTTCAACACGGCAACCGCCAGTTCACCAAATGGCACATAGCGACCGCTTAAGGTGAGCGTCTGGGAGTAGAGGATCTGTTCTGCAAACCACTGACGCATTACCTGCGTATCGCCAAACGTGTCCAGAAAAAAATCATCCAGATAGGTCAGATCGAGCAGCGTTTCATTAACATCAAATACCAGCAGGGTGCTCTCTTTCATTATTGTCTGCGTACCTTTTTTGCATAAAACCCATTGCTGCAGAGCACAACGTGCGGGCTGCCAGAGGCGCAGCCCGCACGGATATCACTCAATAACCCAGACGCTGACGCTGCCGCCGTTGCAGGTGAATACCGCTTCACCCTGTTCGTTAGTGGTGATCGTCTCGTCGCGATTGCCAAGGAAATCGCGCCAGTTTTTGCCGGCGTAGTTTTCTCCCAGCGTCAGCGTTTTCTCTCCGCTGTCGCCGTTAGACATCACAACCACGCAGCCTGGCTCATCTTCCGTGCCGCTGCGGCTGAACGCGATGCAGTTAGGGTGATCAAACCACAGCGTCTGCACCCCGTGTGCAAAACGCTGGCGCGCAATCATCAGCCGATCGAGCTTGTCGATCACCGGCATCTCAACGTGATGCGTTTCGCCATCGCTGCCGGTGTCCTCATAGCTGGCGCCGTAGAGATCCGGATAGAACACGCACGGCACACCATTTTCACGCAGCAAAATCAGCGCATAGGCGAGCGGCTTGAACCAGGCCTCTACCGGCGCTTCAAGCGCCTGCAGCGGCTGTGTATCGTGGTTAGCAACGATAGTGACGGCGTGGAACGGATCGGCTTCTACCAGCGTACCGGAGAAAATCTGGCTCATGTCGTAACTGCTGCCCTGCTTAGAGGCTTCATGAAACTTCATATGCAGTGGCGCATCGAACAGCAGCGTTTTGCCCTCAACCTGATTGATATACTGCTGCAGTTTATCCAGCTCAAACGACCAGTACTCCGCCACGATAAACAGCGGCTTTTCAGAGACCTCCTGTACATGGTCAATCCACTCTTTGTAGAACCAGGCCGGAATATGTTTAACCGCATCCAGGCGGAATCCGTCGCACTGGGTGGTTTCCATCATCCAGCGCGCCCAGTATTTGATCTCTTCCGTCGCCGAGCGGTTGCGGAAATCGATATTGGACCCCATCAGATAATCAAAGTTACCCAGTTCATTATCAACCTGATCGTTCCAGCCCTCGCCGGTATAGTCGTTCACAATCTTAAACACGCCATCTTCATCGGGGTTTTCGATATGATCAACGCCGCTGAAGCACTTGTAGTCCCAGATAAACTTTGAATACTTTCCGGCACGAACCGGGAAGGTGTAGCGCGTCCAGGCATCACACTCCACCACCTCTTCGTGGATTTGTGAGCGATCCTGCTCGTCGACCCTGTTAACCAGAATGCGTTCTTTCTCATCGGCGCCCATTTTGTGGTTAACCACCACATCCATCAGCACCGCAATCTGATGCTGATGGAGCGTATCAATCGCCGCATGGAGCTGCGCTTTGTCGCCATATTTAGTGGCAACGGTGCCTTTCTGATCAAACTCACCCAGGTCAAACAGGTCGTAAGTGTCATAACCGACTGAACTGCCGCCTGAAGCACCTTTGTAGGCTGGTGGCAGCCAGATCATATTGATACCCGATTCGCTCATATGCGCTGCCCGTTCGGCCAGCTCAGGCCAGAGCTGGCCGCCTTCGGGGTAATACCAGTGAAATGCCTGTAACAGGGTTGGATTTTTCATCGCCGGGCTCCGTTTATAGTCAAAAGAATTATGGAGCGGGAATGGAAAAGCGCGCGAATATTCAGCGGCCACCGCACTTTTTGCTGTTGCAACAGCAGGACCGGCACGGGATGTGCATTACTCTTAAAAACAGGCCAGCCGCTTTGCAGCGGCGTTTTTTAATTTATGCTGACCCCGCCATTTGCTAATGCGGAACGCACATGACCCGATATTTCTCTTTCTGTTCGCTTATTGTTCTCGCCTCTCTTTACGCAACGCAGGGAGTGCATGCGGATACGCCCGGGACGCCACTCGTTGCCGGCTACGGTAAGCTTTATGACACCCCTGACGCGGCTTTTCAGCCCGACAGGACGCAACACTACAGGCTGGTTTTTAAAGTGAGCGAGGCGGCCAGCAATGCCGCGGATATTAATCCCGGCCTGAATGAAGTGGCGCGCGTCATCAATCTTTACGGTCGTTCCGGCGTGCCGGCTAATCAGCTGGACGCCGTGGTGGCAGTTAACGGCGGCGCCACGCCCGCCATGCTGGATGAGCAGCACTACCGGAAGCTGTTCGGCGCGGCTAATCCTAACCTGCAGCTGATAAAAGCGCTGAACGATGCGGGCGTAAAAGTGACGCTGTGCAGTCAGGCGCTGGCGTGGCATCATTACGATCCGCGCTGGGTCGCTTCATCCGTTATCACTACCCCCTCAGCGCTGACCACGATGACCGTGCTGCAGAACCAGGGCTACGCGCTACTGGATACGCAGGGGGCCGGAAAGGTTGAATAATCCCTGCTGATTGATGCTGGAGATGGATTATGCGGAGAAAATAGAGATTCAGGTACGCTCAATGCTGGCCTGACAGGCGACTACCTCAATCAGCTCAAACTCTTCAGCCACCAGCTCCATACGTTCATCAAAAACGCCACTGCTTTCAAAGAAACGCTGATGCTCCTGACGCCAGTAGCGGAGGCTCAGATCGCCTTCACCCTCTTTACGGGCAAACGCTTCGGTGACGTCGCAGAAGCGTATCAGCTGCAGACTGACGATGCGGACTACGCAAACCGGTTGATTGCGGCTGTCGAGGACGATGCTGTAGCGGCCGACAGATGGTGCTTCAGCATCATCCTGAAAAGCAGCCAGCGAACTGCAGGTAGCGGTTTTCCTGCCCTCTGTAATCAGTTTCGCCAGGGTATCTGCCAGGGCAGGGGAATCACCAAACGTCCAGCTCAGCGCCTGCGGGTATTTCGCTTTAAGTGCATTTATCTCAGTCATATTGATTCCTTTCAGGTATTGAGAGTGACAGTCATAGCAGGTGGTTCTGACAGGATGGCATCAATTCATTAACGCCAGCCATTTTCGGGTTATTCACATCACCAGAGCAATAAAAAAGAGGAGCCAGGCTCCTCTTTTTTATTGCCGTCATTAACGCACAATGTGCAGGAAGTGCAGGTGCTTCTCATACTGGTCGAGGATATCGTTGATGATCTGCTCCTGATTCCAGCCCATCACATCATAATCCTGGCCGCCCTCTTTGAGATAGACCACCGCACGGTAATATTTCTGCTCTTCTGCCTTGTCGCTGGCTGACATACCCGCCAGCGCAAAAGCGGGCTGCAGATAGGGGCGCGCGCGAACTTCGTAAACGAAGTTAAGCTCCTGTCCCAGATCCACCTCAAATCGCACGCGATCGTCTTCATCGGCCCGGGTATGCGACGGGGTGTTTTGCTTTGCCAGCTCCTGCTCGACCATCTCCATCGCCGGGTAGATCACCTCAGTCATAAAGCGCTTTACCTGCGAGCGTTTCGGGAAATAGGCGATATTACGTAAACGACGCTGCCACGGGATCGGGTTACGTGCAGCCGTGGGCGCGATGGTGGCAATCTGTTTGCTCTCTCGCTTCCAGGCATCAATGCGAAGCGCTTTAAGCAACCCATACATCGACATCAGCAGGATGATGGCAAACGGCAGGGCGCTGGCGATGGTCACAACCTGCAGCGCTTTCATGCCGCCAGCTAACAGTAAGGTGATGGCCACGACGCCCATCAGCGCGGACCAGAAAATACGCTGCCAGACTGGCGTTTGATCGATGCCCCCTGAAGCAAGCGTATCGACAACCATCGCCCCGGAGTCAGCGGACGTGACAAAAAAGACCACTACCATGGCGACGGCAATGCAGGAGAGGGCAAAACTGAATGGAAAATGCTCCAGAAAATTAAATAGCGCGAGCGTTTGATCGCTCATCACTATCTGCGCCAGATCGGTGGCGCCCTGCTGCATAATCATCCAGATTGCGCTGTTACCAAAGAAGGTCATCCAGAGCAGCGTAAAGCCCGCCGGCACAAACAGTACGCCGGTGACAAATTCACGGATGGTACGACCGCGAGATACGCGGGCAATGAACATGCCGACAAAGGGTGACCAGGCCAGCCACCAGCCCCAGTAGAACAGCGTCCAGCCGCCCAGCCACTTACTCGATTTAGGCTCATAGGCATACAGATTGAACGTTTTCGTTACCAGTTCGGAAAGATAGCCGCCCGTATTCTCCACAAATGACTTCAGCAGCAGCACCGTTGGCCCCAGCGTGCCGACCAGGATCAGCAGCAGCACCGCCAGACCGAGGTTTATTTCCGATAAAATACGGATACCTTTGTCCAGCCCGGAGACAACGGACAGTGTCGCCAGTGCAGTAATTACTACAATCAGAATCACCTGCATGGTGGCGCTGACCGGTAAACCAAACAGATGATTAAGGCCGGCGTTAACCTGCAGCACGCCGTAGCCCAGTGAGGTGGCCACACCCAGCACCGTACCAATCACCGCAAAAATATCTACGGCATGCCCCATCCAGCCATAAATGCGGTCACCGATAATCGGATAGAGCGCTGAGCGCAGCGTCAGCGGTAATCCATGACGATAGCTAAAGAACGCCAGGATCAGCGCCACAATCGCATATATCGACCAGGCGTGCAGGCCCCAGTGGAAAAATGTGATACGCAACGCTTCCCGCGCCGCATTGACGGTTTCCGGCTCGCCTGACGGCGGTGCCATGTAGTGCATCACCGGCTCAGCTACGCCGAAAAACATCAGCCCTATCCCCATACCGGCAGAAAACAACATGGCAAACCAGGAGTGATAACTGAAGTCAGGTTCGGCGTGATCGGGCCCGAGTTTAATATCACCATAGCGCGATACCCCCAGGTAGATCACGGTCAGCAAAATCAGCGCAACGGCGAGAATATAAAACCAGCTGGCATTAGCAAACAGCGACGTCTGCAGGGCGGTGAGCTGGGTATCCGCCTGTTCAGGAAAGAGCGCGGCAAAGGCGACCAGGATAAAAATCAGGGCGGCTGAAGTGAAAAAGACCGGCGGGTTGATGTGGCTTCGCTTTTTTTGGATGTCCGTTTCTGATGTTGGCATAAGTATCCTGCATAACGTGAATGAAGACCAAATGTAACAATCAGTATGGAAGAGTAAAAGCGATACGCCAGCAGGTGTTTAAAAACCAGGCTGATCACATCAGGTTTTTCCCGAACTCGCCCAGATGGCTGCACGCTCCACGGCGATTTTATCTGCTTCACAGCTCATGACCCTATTTGCACGTGCCAGTGCAAGCCTGGAATGGCGCTGTGCATCAGCGGCGTAACGGTGCGGCGCGATCAGCGCCAGTGCCTGAAGCGATTTCTGCAGACGAATTTGTACCTCAGCCAGTCCTGCGCCATCGCGCCCGACAGCGGTGAACACATCATCAAACATATCGCTGATTTGGGCGGGCCGGATAAACAGGCGCGGCCAGGCGACTTCATCAGAAGCCGGAGGAACAGGATGGCCGAATAGCCTGACAGCACGGCCAATAATATCTATGGCAGTGCCGGGATCGTTAACGGCTGGCGAAAGTGCGCGTGAGGCGATTTCAGCGAGCACGCAGAGGCCAAATCGCGGGTCCTGCTCATAAGAGCGCTGCTCACCAGAGGTAAATGCACTCTGCAGATGATCCTGATCTTCTGCAGATATCGGCTGGGTGCACCACAGCAGGGGCGATCCCGGATGAACAAAGCTGCCGGGCTGAGCCGCCAGATAGAGGCGCACCTGCTGCTGTTCAGCCCAGTCGCTGAGCCGTTGCAAATCGATATGCTGCAGGTATCCAATAGCTTCCGGCAGAAGCGGATGGGGCAGTGCCGCTGCGGGCAGCTCACCCTGCCAGGCTGAGCCACCCATGCTGGGGTTCTGTAATCGTTCAGTCAGCGCCGCGCGGGTTGCCTGCTCAACGCGCTGAGAGGTTTCGCCCAGGCTGCCAAAATTAGCGAGATGCTGGATCCAGCGCAGCAGGGTGATCACAATCATGGCGATCACCAGCAGCGTCACAAAGAACAGCACCACCCGCCCCTGTGTGCCGTATGCGCCCATACCCAGCGCGATGATCCCCACCAGGCTGTAGAGAAACGAGCCGATGAACGTCGCCAGCACATTCTGCGTGGTGCGATCTTCCATCAGCAGACTGGTGGCACGCGGCGTCACGCTGCTGCTCGCGGAGTTATAGGCTGTCACCATGATATTCAGCGAAAACGTTGTGACTGCCAGCATACTGGAGGCGAGGATAGCCAGAATCTCATCCACGGCCTCACTGCCAATCAGACCCGATACGGAGGCAGGAATAAACGGTTTCACCGCGATAGCCACCAGCGCGGTGATCACCGCCAGTACCGCAAACAGCGAGCTGCGAAACCAGAGCTGTTTAGTCAGCTGGCGCAGTAACCATTGTGTTTTGGACATCGTATTCTCTGTGGTTATAGACCGATCGTCAGGCGCACCTCAGACGGCATCAGGAGGCTTGCCGCAGCACAGGCGGATAGCGCTTATGATCCTGGAAAAAGTGAGCCTGCGAATGACATCGTCGCTTTGAGTGTGCGATAAAACACCATAGTCGATATATACGCAGCGTGCATAGCTGTCCGGCAGCCCAGAGAAGGAAAATCACAAACAATGAAAACCATTGGTATTTTGGGCGGAATGTCTGCCGCCTCAACGCAAACCTACTATCGTCAGCTATGCGAGCTGACGCGCCAGCAGCTGGGCGGCCTGCACTCACCGGAGCTGCTGATTAGATCGCTCGACTTTGCGCGCATTGAGCAGCTGCAGGCGAGCGGGCAGTGGGCGGCGGCCGGGGAGATCCTCAACGCAGAGGCGCACGCGCTGGCACGCGGCGGCGCAGATTTTATCGTGCTGGCCACTAATACCATGCACAAATTGGCTGACGTCATGATGAAAGATGTCGCTGTTCCGCTACTGCATATCGCCGATGCTACCGCTGAGCGCATCGTGGCGTCGGGACTGCGCGCGCCGGGCCTGATCGCCACCGCCTTTACCATGGAGCAGCAGTTCTACCGTCAGCGGCTGGAAGCGGCCGGACTGCAGCCGCTTATCCCGGATAGCGGCGATCGCGCCAGCGTGCACCACATTATTTATGATGAGCTGTGCAAAGATATCACCACTACAGCCAGCCGCGAGGCGTTTGAGCAGGTGGCTGAACGGCTGGTCGCGCAGGGCGCGGATTGCATGATCCTCGGCTGTACCGAGGTCGGGATGCTGCTTAATCCGCGTAATGTGTCAGTTCCCGTCTTTGATACCACGCTGATCCACTGTGAAGCAGCGCTGGCGTTAGCGCTGGCCCCCTGAGGCCGGCTGCAGCGCCAGCCGGATGAACGCGGTGATATCCCTCATCGCCTGCTGGTGCTTCTCTGCTGAAGGAGCAACGCTCAGCACCTCAGCGTAACCATTGAGCATAGCGCTGAGCTGGCGGGTCACCCGGGCTGCATCAGCGGTGTGAAAGCGCTGCTGCTCCACTCCCTGCTGAATCATGCCGTCAATCAGTGCGCTCCAGCTGGCGATATTCTTTTCAGCGAGTGCGGCCCAGGCGTCATTGTTCGCCGCCATCTGCCAGAGTGAATCGTAAAGCTTCCACGTTGCATCCACACTATCGGGCAGGTAGATCTCTGCCAGCCGCAGAAGCTGCTGCTCCGGCGCCAGTTCTTCAGCTTCGCGCGTGAACTGTGCGATCTCCTGCGCCATAAACCGCTCAAGCGCCGCCAGCGAGAGCGCCTGCCAGTTGCTGAAGTAGTGATAGATATGGCTGCGCGACAGGCCAAGTTGCCCGGTGACGTCACGGGTCGTGACGCCGGCAATGCCTTTTTCAATAAACAGCGCCACAGCGGTATCAAGAATACGGTGCTTTAACTCGTCGGTATTTTTCTTCATCTGCGCTTTTGCATTCCGGCCACAATACAGGGCGCATGGTAGCAGATATGCCAGAGATTGCCGCGTTTAACCATTGGTGTGGTCTATAACAGCAATTGCTGAAGATTGTGCCGGGCAGGAGGGCAGCTGGCTCTGGCTGCCTGATTCACTGGTCGCTGAACATGAAACGCATATCGTCGATTTGCATCTGGAAGATACGCACAGCGTTACCGACCGTATCAGCGCCATCCAGCGCGACCTGGCCGCCCTTCAGCTGCGTATGCCGCTCTCTGCCGATCGCACCTTTGCCATGATCTACTGCGACGGCTTATCTGCCTCAGAAGGCTTTTTTATGCAGGCCTGGTATAACAGCGGCCGCTTTCCCTGTCTGGCCATCGGTGGCTCTGCAGGCGGGCGCGTGACGTTTGATGGTACGTGGATAGGTGCGGGTGGACGGGTGCTGCAGGGGAAAGCGGTGGTGGTGTTCTGCCGCATGGCGGCCGGTAAATCATTTGCGCCGTTCAAAAGCCAGAATTTTACGCCGCTGGATAAAAGCTGGCCGATCGCAGCCTGCACGCGGCGGATGCTATCGCAGCCATGAGCCAGCAGACGCGCAGTGAGCGGGCTGACATTTCACAACATCTGCAAAGCCTGCGCACGATGACGGCCGGTATGGATGCGATGCAGGCCGCCGTTGACGAACTGAACGTGCTGCAAAAGCTTTCGGCCGAACGTTAATCTGTCTTCCCCGGGCGCATGACTGGCTGCGCCCGATTCTTCCGGTTTCAGCCTGACAGCAGATTGACTTTGAGCAACTGCTCAAATAGACTCACTTCCAATTTGAGCAGCCGCTCAAATATTTAATAACCGCAGATGAATCTATGAAAACCCTCAGTGCAAAACATCCTCAGCTGGCTCCGACAGGCGCGGCCGCCATGCTTAAAATTTTGGGAATGCGCCATAGTAAAAAACTGATTATCACGCTCGGGCTGGTGGTCGCCGAAAACGCACTCTATCTGCTTTACCCGTTGCTGGCGGGTTTTGCCGTCAACGCCATTCTGGCGGGTAACGCGCTGCATGCGGTGCTTTATGCCGTGATGGTGCTGGTTATGTGGCTGATTGGTGCCGCACGACGCAGCATTGATACCCGTACCTTTGCCCGCATTTATGCAGAAATGGCCGTACCGGTGATCCTCGCTCAGCGTCGTGAAAACAATCGCGCTTCCATGGTGGCCGCCCGGGTGACGCTGTCACGTGAGTTTGTCGACTTTTTTGAAAAGCATCTGCCGGTGCTGATCACCTCAGTAGCCTCCATTGCTGGTGCGGCGGGTATG
Source organism: Pantoea sp. PSNIH1 (assembly GCF_007680655.1). Lineage (NCBI taxonomy): Bacteria > Pseudomonadati > Pseudomonadota > Gammaproteobacteria > Enterobacterales > Erwiniaceae > Pantoea > Pantoea sp. PSNIH1. The sequence goes on along the minus strand of NZ_VEIP01000007.1, from coordinate 44,977 downwards.
CTGCTGCTGATTGAGTTCTGGTCAGGCGTGGCGTGCCTCGGCATTCTGCTGTTTTTTGCGCTGTTTCTGAAAGGATTCACACGTAAGAATGAGCAGCTGTTTCTGCGCCTGAATAACCGGCTGGAAAAAGAGGTCGATATGGTGAGTCACGCGCCCGCCTCACCGCTGGTACGGCACTATCGCGTCCTGGCCCGGCTGCGGATCTGCCTCTCCGATCGCGAAGCGTTCGGCTATCTGGCCATCGGCAGCGTAGCCGCGCTGCTGTTTGGCAGCACCATCCTGGTGATGAGCCTGAGAGGCGGCGTAGAGGCGGGGCACGTCTACTCTGTTATGACCTATATGTGGATGTTTGCCATGAGCCTTGATGACGCCCCTCAGCTGCTGGAAAAATATTCTCAGCTGAAGGATATCGGACGCCGGGTAAACAGCGGGCAGATCTGATCCGTTACCCTTCGCTGACCAGGCTCAGCAGATGCAGCACGCTTCTGCTGGGGTGATTACGCCGCCAGGCAAACGCGATATCCGTAAACAGCGTATTGTTCTCAATCTCGCAAAACCGCAGCTGCGGATTGCTGATACAGCAGAGTGAAGCGGGCACCAGCGCAATGCCGCTGCCGGCCGCGACCATGCCCAGCGAAGAGGCGATCTGCGGGGCCTGCTGAAAGCGACTGGCGCAAAAGCCGGCGCGCAGGCAGGTACTGACAATCAGCTCATAGAGGCTGGGCGCCACCTCGCGTGGAAACATAATCAGCGTCTCTTCCGCCAGCTGCGTCAGCGCCAGGCTTGCCTGCTGGCTCAGCGCATGCCCGGCCGGCAGCGCAATCATCATACGTTCAGTCGCGATAACCCGCAGATTGAAAGCTTTGCTGCTTTCGCACGGCAGACGGATAAACGCGGCATCCAGCAGGCCGTCACGCAGATCCTGCATCAGCAGCGCCATATTCTCTTCGCGGGTGATAAGCTCCATCGCCGGATAGCGCGCCCTGAAGCGCCCGATAAGTTCAAACACCGGCGAACCAAACGCAACGGAGCTGGCAAAACCCAGCGACATCTGACCGCTCATTCCCCGCGCCACGCCGCGCGCTTTCTCCAGCGCGTGGTCTGCCAGCTGCACAATCTGCAGCGCATCAGGCAAAAATGCGCGTCCCGCTTCCGTCAGCTCAACGCCGCGCGTGAGGCGTTTTAGCAGCGGCGTCCCTATCTCATGCTCCAGACGCTGGATCTGCTGACTTAGCGGTGGCTGAGAAATACCGAGCATCTCAGCTGCACGGGTAAAGTGCAGCGTTTCGGCAACGGCAACAAAATAACGCAGATGGCGCAGTTCCATATCAAAAACGTCTCAAAGCTGGCAGCTTTCGCTATTGGATTCTGTGAGCAGGCTGGCTCATTCTGATATTAACACGGCTTAACTATCAGTTTGCGAGGCAGTAAATGTATGATTTTGTATCTGCTTGTTCATGTGAAGAACAGCTCAGGAAAACCGCTGATCAGCTGGCCAGTCAATCAGCAGAAAAGGTTATCTATCAGACCTCGCTGATGAGCGCACTGCTGCACGGCGTCTATGACGGTACGACAACCGTTGCCCGGCTGCTGGAGAAGGGCGATTTTGGTCTCGGCACCTTTAATCAGCTTGATGGCGAACTGATCGCCTTTGATCGCCAGGTCTGGCAGCTACGTGCTGACGGCAGCGCCCGTCCGGCCCATCCGGATCAGCAATCCCCGTTTGCGGTCATGACCTTTTTCACCCCGGAACACCAGCACCATTTCAGCGAAAAAAGCAGTCGTGAAGAGGTACACCGCGTCATCGATAGCGTGATTACCTCGGATAATCATTTTTGCGCGCTGCGTATCAGCGGCGACTTTGTCTCGGTGCAGACGCGCACCGTGCCCTGCCAGTGCCGCCCCTATCGTTCAATGCCTGACGTACTGGGCAACCAGCCCACGTTTGATTTTCGTCAGCGCACCGGCGAACTGATCGGTTTTCGCACGCCGCAATATATGCAGGGCATCAATGTCGCGGGCTATCACGAGCATTTTATTACCGATGACCGGCAGGGCGGTGGCCACATTCTCGACTATGTGCTGGCGCAGGGCACGCTGACCTTTGGCGCAATCAGCAAACTGGTGATCGACTTACCGCAGGATCGCGACTTTCTGCAGGCCAATCTGACCCCTGACAACCTGGATGAAGCTATCCGCTCCGTTGAAAGTTAATAACCGAGGTAATGATGAAAGAAATTAAAACCCAAACGAGCTGGCGCAGCGGGGCAGATCTGGTCGTTGCGCAGCTGGAAACCCAGGGCGTAAAGCATGTGTTTGGCATTCCCGGTGCGAAAATCGACAAGGTATTCGATTCGCTGGTGGATTCGCGCATTGAACTGATCCCGGTGCGTCATGAGGCAAATGCCGCTTTCATGGCTGCAGCGGTCGGGCGGCTCACCGGCAACGCAGGCGTCGCGCTGGTCACCTCCGGGCCTGGCTGTTCCAACCTGGTAACCGGTATGGCAACCGCCACCAGTGAGGGCGATCCGGTGGTGGCGATTGGCGGCGCGGTAAAACGGTCGGACAGCGCAAAACAGGTTCACCAGAGCATGGATACGGTATCGATATTTCGCCCGGTCACCCGATTTGCCGTCGAAGTCACCGACGCGTCTGCCCTGGCAGAATGCGTGTCTAACGCGTTTCGTCACGCGGAAAACGGGCGCGGCGGCGGGGCGTTCCTTAGCCTGCCGCAGGATATCGTCGATCAGCCGGTGACCGGCAGCCTGCTGCAGCATAAGGCACGCGTTACGCTGGGCGCCGCGCCAGACTCGCTGGTGGATGCGGTAAGCCGCGAAATTGCCCGCGCAAAAAATCCGGTGATCCTGCTGGGACTGATGGCGAGTCAGCCGGAGAACAGCGCGGCCATCCATGAGCTGCTGAGCAGAAGCCATATTCCGGTGACCAGTACCTATCAGGCGGCGGGCGCGGTACGGCAGGAACATTTCTCGCGCTTTGCCGGGCGAATCGGCCTGTTTAATAATCAGGCGGGCGATCGTCTGCTGCAGCAGGCTGACCTGATCATCACCATCGGCTACAGCCCGGTAGAGTATGAGCCGGCGATGTGGAACCGCGGCAACGCGCTCCTGGTGCATATCGATGTGCTGCCCGCCGAGACCGATAACCGCTACCTGCCCGATGCGGAGCTGGTAGGGGACATTGCACAAACCGTACGCAACATTGCGGCACGTATTGACTCGCCGCTACAGCTCAGCACCGCTGCAGCAGCCATTCTTGATGATCGGCAGCATCAGCGGCAGCTGCTGGCATTGCAGGGCGCAAGCCTCGACCAGTTTGCGCTGCATCCGCTGCGTATCGTGCGTGCAATGCAGGACATCATTAACAGCGATGTCAGTCTGACAGTGGATATGGGCAGCTTTCATATCTGGATCGCCCGCTATCTCTACAGTTTCCGCGCACGGCAAATCATGATTTCTAACGGCCAGCAGACTATGGGCGTTGCGCTGCCGTGGGCGATTGGGGCCTGGCTGGTTGATCCTGCCCGTAAAGTGGTATCGGTCTCCGGCGATGGCGGCTTCCTGCAATCCAGCATGGAGCTTGAGACGGCGGTGCGGCTTAACGCCAATATCCTGCACATTATCTGGGTGGATAACGCCTACAACATGGTGGCCATTCAGGAGGAGAAAAAATATCAGCGCGTTTCCGGGGTGAACTTCGGCCCGGTAGATTTCAAAGCCTACGCTGAGGCGTTTGGCGCTGCCGGCTTCTCCGTTAACAGCGCAGCAGAGCTGGAGCCAGTGCTGCGCCGGGCCATGGACGTGAACGGTCCGGCCGTGGTCGCCATTCCGGTTGACTACAGCGATAACCCGCTACTGATGGGTCAGCTGCACCTCAGCCAGCTGCTTTAATAACCTGAAAAGGAGAATACGATGAAAACCAGAGTGGCATTTGTGACCGGGGCCGGTCAGGGCATTGGCGCGGCGATTGCGCGGCGGCTGGCACAGGACGGGTTTGCCGTAGCGGTCAGCGATTACAATGCGCACACCGCGCAGCAGGTGGCTGACCAGATTGTCAGCGCTGGCGGCAGGGCTATCGCGCTGCAGGCTGACGTGGCAAAGCGCGACCAGGTCTTTCGCGCAACAGAGGAGGCACGTCAGGCGCTTGGCGGATTTGATGTCATTGTGAACAACGCCGGGGTTGCTCCCTCCACGCCGATTGCGGAGATCACCGAAGAGGTGGTGGATAAGGTTTATGACATCAATGTGAAAGGGGTGATCTGGGGCATTCAGGCGGCGGTCCAGGCCTTTGCGGCAGAGGGGCACGGCGGCAAAATTATCAACGCCTGCTCGCAGGCGGGACACACCGGTAATCCGGAGCTGGCGGTCTACAGCTCCAGTAAATTTGCCGTGCGCGGCCTGACTCAAACCGCCGCGCGCGACCTCGCACCGGCAGGCATTACGGTAAACGCATTCTGTCCGGGAATTGTGAAAACGCCGATGTGGGAAGCTATCGATCGGCAAATTTCCGCAGCGGCAGGCCAGCCGGAGGGGTATGGCACACAGGAATTTGCCAAACGCATCACGCTTGGGCGCCTGTCAGAACCGGAAGATGTTGCCGCCTGCGTGGCGTTCCTGGCTGGCCCCGACTCAGATTATATGACCGGGCAGTCGCTGCTGATTGATGGCGGGATGGTGTTCAGTTAAGACCTGAGAGGCGTCGCGCCGTGCGGCACTGACGGCGCGGCGCTCCCTTCTATGCGCGGCTCACTCAGCGACACTGTTCACGTAGCTTCCACAGCAGCCACGCATCCAGTTCCCGATCGGCCATGGGCCTGGCGTAAAAGTATCCCTGCGCCTGATCGCAGCCATACTCCGTCAGGGTATCGACGGTTTCCGCATTCTCGACACCTTCTGCCAGTACTACATAGTCCAGCTCTTTCAGCATGCTGATGATGCTGCGGGCGATGATACGCGATGCCATATCAGAAGAGAGATCGCTGATCAGAGAGCGATCGAGCTTGATGACATCCAGCGGCATACGCCGCAGATAACTGATATTGCTGTAGCCGGTGCCAAAATCATCCAGCGAAATACCAAAGCCGCGCTGTTTCAGCCGCATCAGCCCGGCCATTGCCATCGGGCTTTCGATAATGCGTTCGGTTTCCAGACACTCAATACCCAGCAGAGAAGTCGGCAGGCGGTGGCGCTGCATCTGCTCCTCCAGCATGGCGGCAAACTCTTCACGCGCAAAATCGTTGAGGCTGACATTAACCGTAACGGGCAGCTGCGTACAGTGATTGCGCAGTCGCGCCATGCGCGCAATTGTCTGATCAATGACCCACGTGGTCATCGCCTGCAGCAGCTCGGTCTGCTCCGCCAGCGGGACGAATGCCACCGGAGAGAGCTCGCCATGAACCGGATGACGCCAGCGGATCAGCGCCTCCAGACCAATCGGCGCGCCGGTTTGCAGACATATTTTTGGCTGATAAACCAGATAAAGTCCGCCTTCGCTGCGCAGCGCGGCGGCGAACTCATGCATCAGGGTATAATCACGGCTGTGCTGCACCTCTGCCGATGCGCTGTAGGCTACGGAAGGCAGGTTACGTCCGATAGCTTCATGCAGCGCGCTGACCGCACGGCGCAGAATTTCACTGCCGCTAAAGCAGCCAGCGGTAAAATCTGCCTGACCGGTATGGGTGGTCAGCGCAACGGAAAGCCCTTCGCCTAAATCAGCGCTTATTCCTTCCATCCGCCCGGCAATCCACTCCGCGCTCAGGCGGCTGCTGGTGCGGGTGAGCAGCGCGAAACGTCCGGTTGCAACCGTATAAAGCAGTTCGCCCAGCGACGGGCGCAGGCGCAGCGGCAGCAGCGTGGCAACATCTTTCAGCAGGCTTTCCACCGGGCCGACGCCCATTGAGCGCGCCAGCTCCCAGGCGCGCGGCATATCGACACACTCAATCAGCACCAGACGCCGGGGCGTGATATCGCCAGACGTGGCAAGATGCTGCAGATCGCGGATCAGCCGCTGCCGGTTTGGCAGGCCGGTAACCGGGTCGGTAAAGCCCGCTGCGTGCCACGCTTCCAGGAAGGAGATCACCAGATTTGCCAGCAGCCGCAGCGTCTCCAGCTGCTCCGTACCGAAGGGGTGCGGCTCAACATCGGTGACGCAGAGGGTACCAAAGATAACCCCTTCGCGGTTTTTCAGCGGCACGCCCGCGTAAAAGCGGATCCAGGGCGAGCCGGTGACAAAACGATGCGTGACAAAGCGGGCGTCAAGCCAGGTATCCGGGATGACCATCGGGCTGTCATCATCAACCACATAGCGGCAGAGCGACTCTTCGCGGGTGGTCTGCTTCAGCGTAAAATTGCGCGCCGCACGGATATACTGGTCACGCTCATCCAGTACTGAAACAAAACATCCCGGGATCCCCAGCACCTGGCTGGCCAGCCGGGCAAATTTACCCAGTACTTCGTCACGACACTCATCCGGTTCGCGCAGCGCCTGCAGGGCACGACGGTGCAGACTCTCATCATCCGCAGAATCAATTAGCACAGAGCCTCCGCGCTGCCGGGCAGCAGCTGCTGAAAGGCGTCCGGACTCAGCGGTTCGCCCAGGGCATGCCCCTGAATCGTATTGCATTCAGCCTGATTCACCAGCATTCGCTGCGCGCTGTTTTCTACTCCTTCAGCCAGCACCCTGAGCTGCAGACTCTTCCCCAGCGCCGCCAGCGCCCCGAACATCATGCGGATACGGCTGTTTTCAGTCAGCTGCGCCGTCAGTGACTTATCCAGCTTCAGGCCGTTGACAAATTCATGCTGCAGCAAACTGATGGCACCCAGCGCGCGGCCATAGTGATCGATAATAAAACTGGCGCCGGTTTGTCTGATTGCGTTCAGGCGCGCCGGCACTTCCTGTACCAGCGCTGTCAGCATTGACTCATCCACTTCCAGATCGACAAAACCGGCGTCGCTGCCGGTGAGTTCCCGCAGCAGTTTGTCCAGCCGGATATCATCCAGCTGGCGGGGAAACAGGTTAATGCTGACGCGCAGCGCCGGATGCCGCTGCCGCCACAGGATGACCTGCTGCAGCGCGCTGCGCAGCACCCATTCACCCAGCGTTATTGAGAGCGAACTTTTCATCAGCATGCCAATAAATGCCTCAGGCAGCAGCAGGCCGCGCGTCGGATGCTGCCAGCGCAGCAGTGCTTCACAGCCCGTAAGCGCATGGCTTGTTGCATCAAACTGTGGCTGATAATAGAGCACAAACTGGTGCTGCCGCACGGCGACTTCCAGCTCGCGCTCAAAGCGACGTCGCTGCTGCTCCGCCTCCAGAAACGCGGGGACGAACTCTACGCTGCAGCCTTTACCGGCTGCTTTTGCCTGATAGAGTGCGAGATCGGCAGCAGACATCATCGCTGAGGCATCGCGACCATGCTGCGGCCAGGAAGCGATACCCAGACTGGCACCCACCACGACCGGCGTCTCCTGATAACTGAAGGGACTCTGCACCGCCTCTACCAGCTGTTGTGCGATCTGCTGCGCGGCCTGGCTATCTCCAGGCAGCAGAATCACGAACTCATCCCCGCCAAGCCGGGCAGCCATGATTGCCTGAGCGCAGACCGTGCGGATTTGTCCGGCGACGTGACACAGCAGCGCATCGCCCGCCGCATGCCCCAGCATATCGTTGACCTCTTTAAAGCCATCGAGGTCGACCATCAGCAGCGTGAACGGAACGTCCGCCCGCGTCAGCTGCTCCAGCTGATCCATAAATGCACTGCGGCTGGCCAGCCGCGTGAGCATATCGAGTGACGCGAGTTCACACAGCCGCGCTTCACTTTCATGACGTTCGGTGACATCGCGGATGATCATGCCAACCAGGCGCTCCTGATCTTCCTGCCAGCCAGAGAACGAGACCTCTGCCGGAAACGCCTGCCCGCTGCGTCGCCTTGCCCAGATTTGCACCCGGCGCGGCTGTGAGATAGCTGACCGATCGGCCATCATGCGCGCCAGCTCCTGACGATAGGCGGTCTGCGAGCGTTCTGACACCAGATCCGCGACATATTCACCCAGCATCTCCTGCGCACTGTAGCCAAACAGCCGGGTCGCGGCAGGGTTCCAGAATATGACACCCTGCCGGATATCGGTGCAGATAATGGCATCAGAGGAGGTTGAAGAGATCGCCTCCAGCCGCTGCTGACTGCTGTGCCGCAGCAGCTCCAGACGATGCACCTCCAGCTGGTCCATAACCAGCGAGGCGATAGCGGACAGATGCCGGCGATCGGTAGCATTCAGCGCGGCGCGCGGCTGCGTATCGATCAGGCAGACGGTGCCAATGCGGTGGTCATCCGGGGTAGTGAGCGGAATACCGGCATAGAAGCGAATATGGGGATACCCCAGCACCAGCGGATTCTGGCTGAAACGCGCATCCAGACGGGTGTCCGGCACGCAGAGTACATCGTCCTGTTCAAGGGTAAAATGACAAAACGCGACGCTGCGTGAGGTTTCGCAGATTGAGAGTCCATGACGCGATTTAAAAAACTGCCGGTCACTGTCAATCAGCGAAATAAATGCCACCGGTACGCGAAACAGCCGCGCTGCCAGCATGGTAAGGCGGTCCAGCGCGTCAGAAGGTGGCGTATTCATCAGCTGATACTGTGCCAGCGCCTCAAGGCGCGCCGCTTCGGCGTCAGGTGTGGGTTGCAATGGCGATCCCCTGTTGTGAATGCTGTGGCCGGCTTGACACAGCAGAGTGGGGACACGTTCAGTCAGACAGATAGCCTGTCGCCGGAAGAAAGGTCCTGCATAGCTGACTGAGCTAATTAACTCAGTCAGGCAATTTTTTTGTCAGTACGCTGCCGATAGCAGCAAACAGGAGATGTATAGCGTCATATGCCTGTTGCTACATTATCGGCATAACAGACCAGAACTTCAGGCGGAATCGGTTTTCAACCGTAAGTAACTATTTCTTAACGCGGGCAGCTGAGATCGCCCTCTTCGCAGTTAAGCAGCGACTGCAACTCTTTGGTTCGCTGCTCCGTTTTGTTCTGCAGACATTGCGATATCAGCATCGGATGAATTGAGCCGCCGCGCGTGGAGGAGGTCATAAAATCGCAGTCGGCATCGCGCCAGGCGATCCAGCGCCGCTGCGCAGTCTGAAGCAGCGTTTTTTGATCGCCGCTCATCCGCTTCAGTATCTGGCGATAGCTGCTGTTCAGCGCTTTATCAGCGACATTGTACGCATTTGCCGCACACTCATTCATTTCCATCTGTGTTTCAGCCTTGTCGCACTCTGCTGCCATTATGCCAGCGGCAGGCAGCATCAACAGCGCACCAAGTATGAACTTTTTCATCACGTTCTCTCCGTTTTATAGTGTCCTGATAGTGGCTCTGCAAGTGTAGTCAGCCATAGCGCTGAAAGTCTTATTGTGAAAAGTGGTTATCCATAAAATTAACCATCGCGCCGTCATGTGCATCGATGTGACGAATATAGCGCATGACCGTTTCCGGCTTTTTCCACGTTCCTTCCTGCATGATCTGCGCCGTACTGTATTTTTTCGCCGCCATATCGATAGCGGCCCCGACGCGGGTACTGTGACCACTCCAGCCGCGATAGCGATTTTTATTGGGGGCGGCGTCGTTGCCCGGCCCCGCCTGCTGCCAGGCGCGAACAAATATATCCTCCAGCGCGCGCGTTGACAGCGGCTTTGCACTCGCGACTGCGGCGCGGTTAGTACGATGAACCGGGCCGAAAAGATAAGCATCTGGCTCATTAATTAAGCCGGAGAGTTGCAGCCACGTCGTAAGCCGTTCTGAAGAGAGCTCCCCCAGTGCTTTAATCAGGCCGCCGGTCATCACAATAGTTTTGGTCCAGCCCACATCAAGGATAATGCGTCCGTCAGCCGCGCGCGTAATATCTCTGACGCGTAACCGGCCCACTTCACTGATACGCAGCAGCGTGGCGTAAGCAACGTGCAAAAAAGCGAGATCGCGCACCTGCTGAAGACGCTCTGAACCTGACCAGAGTCTGTCCAGCGTCAGCAAATCTGTTATGCGAAACGGTACCGCCTGACCCGCGCGCTCCCCCTGAATCACCGCAGTACGGTTGATCTTTTTAATGGCACGAAACACCTGCGGGGCGCTATTAGGCGGCATCAGACCCGCGTTACGGTGTAACATTGAGATCAGCGCCGCGTGCGTTGCTATAGTGGAAGAGGCTCTGCCGCTGCTCTGCAGCCAGAGCAGATAATCCCGGAGGCAGGCAGGAGACATGGGTAAAAATGAGCGGCCATGCTCACTGGCCCAGCGGCTGCAGCTGCGCATCACGCTCAGCAGCTGACGCCACGTGTTGTCAGAAAAAGCATCTTTATCGCTGACAAACTCTTTCAGCCGCTGCGTTATGTCGTCATCGGCCGCAGTAATGAAGCCTGCAGCCGGGATGATTTCACTCATAATCACTCTTTCTGCTCAGATTAACGGCAACGCTACGCGATTTTTGCAGGGGATTACCTCCCGATAACCTGCAGAATCGACGTAGCGACGCCTGAATTTTGACCGATCGGGACGAATTCACAGAACCCAATCGAATGTATCTTTTGACGCTTATCTTAACGTGAACGGCACAAAGAAGATAACCTCATATAATGGGTATTATATGAATTTATAAAAACATCTCTGTTGCGCCGATATGCAGATTTAATTTGTCCGGGATCATGCATCAGGAAACCCAATCAAAAAACGTGACGGTTATACGCTATATTTATCCTGTCGATGTTAACGCTAAGCTGTAATGTTCCCTGGCGATTTTCTGGGGAATTTCTCATGATCAAAGAGACAGTTACTGTTTTTACTAAGGTTATTTTAGGTATTCGAAGAGCCCTCTCTTCGCACCAGTTGAACTGACAATGTCCGCTTCTGGCACAAAGCGGATTGTGATCAGCGTTCTTACAGCTACTTTTCTGACGTCCATCGTGACTTGCCCTAAGCATGTTGTAGTGCAATAATTGTAATGACATTTGTAATTACAAGAGATGTAAGACATGGGTAGCATAAACCTGCGTATTGACGATGAACTTAAAGCGCGTTCTTACGCCGCGCTTGAAAAAATGGGTATTACTCCCTCTGAAGCGCTTCGCCTCATGCTTGAATATATCGCTGAAAATGAACGTTTGCCGTTCAAACAGACACTCCTTAGTGATGAAGACGCTGAACTCGTGGAGATAGTGAAAGAGCGTCTTCGCAATCCTAAGCCAGTACGCGTGACGCTGGATGAGCTCTGATGGCGTATTTACTGGATTTTGACGAGCGGGCACTAAAGGAATGGCGAAAGCTGGGCTCGACGGTACGTGAACAGTTGAAAAAGAAGTTGGCTGAAGTACTTGAGTCACCCCAGATTGAAGCGAACAAGCTCCGTGGTATGCCTGACTGTTACAAGATTAAGCTCCGGTCTTCAGGCTATCGCCTTGTATACCAGGTTATAGACGAGAAAGTTGTTGTCTTCGTGATTTCTGTTGGGAAAAGAGAACGCTCGGAAGTATATAGCGAGGCGGTCAAACGCATTCTCTGAATCAAAGCATGAAATCTCTGTTTCGCACCGAAGGCGACACTTCTGTTTTGCGTTGACAATTATCCTGTCGACGTGCTTCAGGGCGTAGTGAAAAAACAATCACCGATGCGATAAGAAGGAGTCTGTTATGGCTGAACCGGCATTTAATGGCGGTGAGTTACTTGAGTCTTTTGCCAATTCCCTGATGCATTCAGGCTATTTAACCCCTGAACTGAAGGCAAAGTTAATGCAGGAACGGGTGATCTATTTGCCTGTGCCCGACAACGATCGCATGCTGTTTGAAGTCAGGATAGATAGCCGCGACAGGCTTCACGTCTGTACCGTGCCTGTGAAAGTGAAACCGGAAGCGGCGGATAAATGCAGAATCAGGGCTTTTCTGAACCGCTCCAGAGCGGATACAACTCGTCCGGCAGGCTATAAATTTCCAAAATAATGCCATACGATATGAGCATATAAAATCTCTGACAAAGATTTTTATGCTCATGCTTTACATTATAATTAATTTATAAATAATATTTTTTCATCTGCAGGCATAGCTATCACCAGCCCTGATATTTAGAATAAATATATTTAATAAGTGAAACCGCGCATATATTATGTGATATGTTATTAAATAAAGCGTAAAGATATAAAATTGTTGTGAACTCATTACATGACAAATAATAACAAGTAACATTCAGATGAAGTTAAATTTATGTCTTTGATTTTAGGTGTTTTATGGAATAAAGTTATTTAAACATCGACGATCTGTCTTTTTCCTTAGCCGCCACCAAATACTCCTGCAATCATTTAACGCCGCTAATTTAGAGCCTTTTCTGCGGAAATAGCACCTGTCATTGCGTGCCTGACGCTGCCCCATAAGCAACAGCTTATGATATGCACGACAGCAATGCTGTTAGCCATTTAATAAAAAACAATGACTGCTATCATGCCATAATTTCAGGCCGGTTATCTTTATTTACTCCTGAATCAAATCAGGGCAATTAAGGGCGCGCAGCTTGTAAGAAAAAAAATAAAATATCCTGCATGGTGTATCTTGCATTAATTAAGCTAAGCCTCAGCGCTAATTTATCTCCTGTTTACCTGAGCACTTTATTTTCCTTCATCTATACTCACTGCGTTAGATAAACCAGCTGCTGGCTCCCGATCCGGCAGCGGCGCTATCTTTTTTTGCAGGCTATTGTGCTCAGCGTTGCGCACGGCCTGTGGGTTTACATGACGTCTTTCAACAGGGGGATCTCCTGCTATGTTGCATTCTCAATCTTCACGGCTGGGCAGCATATTGCTGCTCATCGCAGCCGTTATTGGCTTTGGCGTAGCGCTCTGGGCCTGGCTCACGCCGCTGACCGGCGTAACCGGCACCATCGGTGCACTCGGTGTGGCTATTGCCAGCGTGGTACTGGCGCTGCTGACTCTGCTGTTGCGCGGCAGCACCGGCGGCGCGCGCGTTTTCTGGATCGTTGTGACGCTGGCGGTGCTGTTTGGTATCGGCTTCTCCGCTGCGCTGCTGCACCAGTACATCATTACTGCAGCCATGGTGGTCGGCCTGATTGGGCTTATCGCGCTGAGTAAACAAACAGGGCGCCATGCCCAACGCGTCAGAGTCTGAGGAGTCACCTGTGCAAAACACTAATTATTCGCCGCTGATGAAAGTCAGTATGACGGCACTTGCGCTGCTGGTGAGTTCATTTTCACTGCACGCAGAAGATAAAGCCACCGAAGCGTCGATGGGCGCGCGTCAAAAACTGGATGTGGATGCTGCCGATCAGCAGGAAGCGGGAACCACAAAAACCACCGATGATGCATCCACCGGCAAGCTTGATGGACAGAAAGTGGAATCCGCTGCTAACCCGGCTACACCACTGGTGCCGGCAGGCGCAACCTGGGACAGCTTTCACGGTCAGCTGAACGCACAGAAATATAGCCCGCTGAAGCAGATCACGACGGAAAACGTCAGCAAACTGAAGAAGATCTGGGAGTTTCATACCGGTGATGTCTCAGACGGAAAAGGGGATACGCCTGCCACGGTCTGGTCCGCTACGCCAATTTTTGCCAATGAGACTATTTACGTCGGCACGCCGTTCGATCGGTTAATTGCGCTCGATCCGGGTACCGGTAAAGAGAAGTGGCATTACGATACCAAATCACCGCGTAAAGCACTGACGCAACCGGTCCTGAAAAACCGCGGCGTGTCATACTGGCAGGCTAAAAATCCGGTAGCAGGCGAAGCGTGTCAGAAGATTGTTTATATGGGCACCGTTGACGCTAAGCTCTGGGCGCTGGATGCCGACTCCGGCAAACCGTGCGAAAACTTTGCCAATAAAGGCGTGTTAGACATTGATCAGTGGAATACCGTTAACGCGAAGTATCCGCTCTCTATTCTGCAGCCGCCTACGGTTGTGGGCGATCATTTAATGATTGGCTGGGCAGGTAAAGACTGGGCATATGCAGAAGCCCCTCCAGGCACGGTCTTTACCGTAAACGCCCAGACCGGCAAGCTGGAATGGACCTTTGAAGCGATTCCGGAAAACGTTCGCGCCCGCACCGGTACCGCCAACGTCTGGACTCACATGTCAGCAGATGAGGCCAACGGTCTGGTCTATCTGCCTGTTTCATCCCCATCGCCTAACTACTGGGGCGGCAACCGCACGGAGTCTATTCCGCTGAGTACCTCAACGACCGCGCTGGATATCAAAACCGGTAAAGTTGTCTGGTCGCGCCAGTGGGTGCATCACGATGTGTGGGATTACGATATCAACTCTGCGCCGACGCTGATGGACATTACCGTAAATGGTAAGCAGATCCCGGCGCTGGTTCAGGCCACCAAGCAGGGCTTCCTGTTTGTGGTAAATCGCCTGACCGGTGAAGATGTCTGGCCAATTGAAGAGCGCCCGGTGCCGCAGGGCGATGGTTCAGTACAGGGTGAAAAACTGGCCCCTACGCAGCCTTTCCCGACCAAACCCGCTCCGCTGCTGGATCAGTCGAAAAAGCCGGCTATCTGGAAGCTGGCTGACATCGTAGGAGCAGGTCAGTGTTCCCGCCTGTGGGACAAGCTGAGCTACGATGGCATGTATTCGCCGCCTACAACCAAAGGCGAAGGTGTGCTGACCTATCCTGACAGCGCTGGCGGCGTACAGTGGGGTGGCGTGGCGTTCGATCCGCAGAAGCAGATCGCTATCGTCAACACCTCGCACATTGTGCAGTATATCAAGCTCTACAGCCGTGAAGATTATGAGAAAGCGGATAACGGCTCGGGCAATGAAAGCGGTTTTGCACCTCAGGAAGGTGCCCCGTATGGTCTGCGTCTGATGGTCGCAAACAACTGGCTGGGCATGCCGTGCTGGCAGCCGCCGTTTGGCGAAATCGTGGCGATCGATATGCATACCGGTGACGTGAAGTGGCGTCGTCCGGTCGGTGCTTCGCAGCAGTACGGCTTCTTTATGCCGGAAAGCTGGGGCTCACCGACGATTGGTGGTCCGGCAGTCACCGCAGGCGGCGTGATCTTTATCGGTGCCTCAATGGATGCCAAAGTCCGCGCCTACTCCGTGGACACAGGTGAAGAGCTGTGGGCCGATCAGGTAGAAGCACCTGCCGTTGCTAACCCGTCTGTCTATGAGTATAAAGGGCGTCAGTATGTCGCCTTTGTGGCGGGTGGTAATACGATTCTGAAAGATCAGGTCGGCGATCAGGTTGTGGTTTACGCCCTTCCGGAAGAGTGATCCTGCATATGCAGCGGTAAACAGAGCGGGGCCTGAGTGCCCCGCTTTTTTATTACGCTAATTCTGGCCTGCCTGACGCATCGGCATACGGTCAATCAGTGAGAGCAGGGCCTCCGCGCTTACCGGCCGGGTCTCGCGCAGTTTCATGCCACCATCTTTACCCACCAGCACAATTTCAAATCCGGCAGGATTAAGCTGCGCACGCAGCGCGCCGCCGTCCGCCGGGCGGACATCGCTCAGCACCACGATATCACGCTCCCTGAGCGCATCCTGCTGCTGTTGCAACAGCGCCATTTGCCGTATGAAATCCGTATCGCGGTCAGAAGGGGCGAAGATCACAAGCAGCCGCTTATGCCAGCGATAATTCTCCAGCGAATTCTGCGCTGGCTGCAGCGTCTGAAACAGCGGTTCTGGCTGGCGGGCAGCCTGCGCCGCACCGTTCAGCGCCAGGGTAAACAGCACAACGTTGAGGGTGAAGCGTAATCGCGATGCAGAAGGCATAAGCCGGCCCCTTTTTGGCAATAACAGGCTAAGTCTGGACTGAGCATTAACCACTTGCCAGAATCTGACGGTTCTTTACCTGGCTCAGCGCTGTCAGACCGGCCCGCACGCCCGATCGCGGCCGCTGCGTTTCGCCTGGTAAAGCGCCTGGTCCGCTTCGCGTCTGAGCTGTTCCGCTTCTGACGCTTCCCCGGCAGAGACCAGTGAATAGTAGCCTGCGCTCACGGTTACCACGCCTGCGGCGACCAGGCTGCTCTCATGGGCAATCCCCAGCTCTCTTACGGCCTTAACCGCCTGTCCGGCGACAATTTGCGCTTCTGAAAAGTCGGTGTTCGGCAGAATGATGGCGAACTCTTCGCCACCGTAGCGCGCCACAACGTCGCCATGATAATGCACGCAGCTCTTCAGGGCCTGCGCCACATCCTGCAGGCATTCATCGCCGGCAACGTGACCGTAAGTATCGTTATAATGCTTGAAACAGTCGACATCGATCATGATCAGCGCCACCGGATCGCCGCTTTTATATGACTTCAGCAGCACCTGGTCGAGCAGGGCGTCAAACTGTCGCCGGTTGGCCAGCCCGGTCAGACCATCCACCAGTGCCAGCGACTGCAGCGTATGGTTAATGCTGGTAAGTTCATCCCGCACAAAGGTCAGCTCAATCTGATTTCTGACGTTAGTTCCTACCTGGCGAAGCACCAGAAGCCCCATGCCGGCAATGGCAAACAGAAGCGTCAGGTTGAGCAGCAGATTAATCAGGTTACCGGTAAGCCACGCTTTGCGGATTGCGGCAAGGTCATACCCGGCGGTAACAATCAGCGGATAGCGCTCCAGACGCGCATAGCCGTAAACGCGCACGATGCCATCAAGAGAGGAGCGCCAGGTCGCGTTGCCGCTGGACGCAGATTTGAGTTCAGTTTTAAACAGCGGGCTGGCGGAGAGCATTCTGCCAATATAGGCGTCCGGGAAAGGGCGAATATAGAGGGCCGATGCGTCAGCAAGAATGAGGCCCAGCGTATCTTTATCGCCCAGCGCATAGTAGCTGTAATACTGGCGGAAATAGTCCACGCGCACCGTGGCGAGCGCCACACCGGCAAAGTTCCCCTGACTGTCGTTCAGGCGTACTGAAACCGGGATAACCAGATCGCCGGTAGAGCGGCTGCGGATAACGCGGCTGATAAGCAGATTGGTGTCATTGTGATTGCGGTGCCATAAAAAGTAGGCGCGATCGGCATTGCTGGCATTGGTCGGCACAAAGTTACCGGATGAGGCGATCCAGTGTCCGTCAGTATCATAGACAAACAGGCCATGCAGCTGCGGCAGTTTACTCTGCTGCTCTTTGAGCTGGTGCAAAAACGCCGGCGTCGCCGCGTACTCATTGCCGCGCTGACGCAACTGCCTGACCGCATCAGCTAAGGTGATCTCAACCTGCAGAAACGAATCTTCAGCATGTTTGGCCAGCGATACAGAGAGATTGCGCGCATCATCTTTCTTCTCACTTATGATCTGCTGCCAGGAGTTCCACAGCGACCAGGCGTTGATTGCCACCACAAACAGGCTAATCAATACCAGAAACAGCATCATGCTTTTTCCCAGCGAAGTTTTTAGCAGTGAAGAGCCTGAAGCGTTAAGTGAGTTTTTTCGCATAGAGTCGGGTTCTGAGCAGGCGGCAGAAATCAGGCAGGCATCATACATCAGCCACAATCTGTTCAGA
This sequence comes from Pantoea sp. PSNIH1, assembly GCF_007680655.1. Classification (NCBI taxonomy): domain Bacteria; kingdom Pseudomonadati; phylum Pseudomonadota; class Gammaproteobacteria; order Enterobacterales; family Erwiniaceae; genus Pantoea; species Pantoea sp. PSNIH1. The sequence goes on along the minus strand of NZ_VEIP01000007.1, from coordinate 27,481 downwards.
AGTGGTTATCAATCTGGCGGGTAACTTGCTGTTCGCTTTTTCCTGTTTTCAGGCTGATTCAGGCCGGCTGATAAACGCCGGACTGTTCAGCAAATGGCCTGATTCCCGTGCGTTAAGACTTCTTGCCTCCCTTACCCAGATTCTGTTCAACCAGCCACTCAATCACCTGACTGCGATTAAGATTATGGCGGTTAGCGTAAAGCTGAATTTTACGTAATACCGACAGGCGCAGGGAGAGAGAAACCGACTTTTTGGCCTCTTTGTCGAGTATCACTGACGCAGAGAGATTCTGTCCTGCACCCGCGCTGTCATGTAACGCGAGACTTTCACGCATCATTTTAACGATTTTAGGCGTCAGCGATCCGGCGCCGGTCATCTGATAGTTACCGGCGGATTTATTAAACCTGATCTCTGCCTGATAGCTGGTGCGGATTTCACGTAAATCGCGCACAAACGTCGGTTCAGAGCACGCCATTTGCTGCAGTAAAAGCGCCTTTTCTACGGGTTTACCCGTGCTCAGCAAGGCGACCAGCTGATACTGTCTGTACTGTTTTGCGCTCAGAGGCATAGCACACCGTTAAAAGAGTAAAGATAGCGATCACTGACGCTGGGCGTAAACCGCGCCGGTATACGCGCTGACAATACCGCAGTGTGCAGACCGCTCCAGCATAGCAGCAGCCCAGTTGCGATGCGTGGCAGGTTCGCACATTGCGCCCTGCGATTTAAATACTGCCTGTTCTGAATTCATGATGCGCAGCGCATCTTCGTAGTCGCTCTGCTCCGCCATCAGACCGCGCTGAATGATCTCCAGCTGCGCCGGATGGATAGCCGTTTTCCCGACCAGCCCGTGCGCCACATCCAGCGCCAGCTCACGCTCCAGCAGCGCCACATCTTCGATGCGTTCACACACCGGGGCCGTTAGCGCAAACCCGCGCGACGCAAAGGTCGCCACCAGCATTTTCACCACGTAACCCAGCGGCCCCTCATAGAGCGTAAGGTGGCGCGAGCGCCGCAGTCCCAGAACCGACATCAGGTCGTTGCCGCCAATGCGCAGAGCCAGGATACGCTCGCGGCACGGGTGCTGTTCCAGCAGGCTTGCCAGCTGTTGCATCGCGGTACTGTCAAAAACATCGCGCGTTTCCAGCGTCGGCATCAGCAGCAGCGACGTTGGCGCCAGCAGACGCCACCAGGAGAGTACGTTAGCCTGATTAAACTTCGGTAAAACAAACCCGTCGATACCAGACAATTCGCTATCGTGCAGCAATGCGGCAGCCATGGCTTCATCGCGCGGCCGGATAAACACCAGCGGCGGGGTATGCGTGGGGGTTTGCTGCTGAAGCTGGCGCAGTAAAGTCTGCAGGTTATCCCGCGCCAGAGTCACATCCCGCTCGCTGACGGCGTCCTCCAGGCAGATCACCAGCGAACGCAGCTGGGGGATCTTTCCATGCAGGATCACGTCAGCCAGATCGCCGCGGGTGGCAGGCATATAGAGCGTGGCACCCAGCATCCAGGGGGAGAGTGGCAGGCTCATATCACGACACCTTCCTGATAATGGTTACGGCACGATACTGCCCCAACGTATCGCCCATCTCTTTTACCTGAATATCTTTTTGCGCGGCCAGATGCATCAGCAGGGCGACATCCGGATCGGTTTTACTGCGGACCAGGACGTGATCGGGCACGCGGCGCAGCACCGCGCGCGTGGCTTCGGCAATGCCGGGTTTGATACGGTTGCGGTTAAGAATATGATACTGCGCCGCCAGCTGGTTAATCACTGCCTGAGCAATCGCCTGCTGGTTGCGAAGGTGGGTGGCGTAAGGCACCGCTGCAGCAATCTGTGCCGTATCCAGCTGCTGCCGGAACCGGTCTACAGTGTCCACCATGCGCAAACTGCAGTCATACGCCAGCAGATGATCGCACAGCACGCAGCCGTGCAGGCCAGAGGCGCTCCACAGGGAACGTGACACCATGCCGGAAACCGGCGCGCCCATAATGCCAAACGGGATCAGCCAGTCGTCATCGGAGGCGGCAAGCCAGGCGCAGCCCGCCGGATCGGCCAGCACCGCCAGTCGCGGCAACGGCGGGTAGCCGGGCCGGTCGCGCAGGCTCTCAATCAGCTGGCCGGTGATGGCACCCTTACCGGTCCAGCCATCCACAAATACGATGCCCTCTGTGCCGTGCTTCGCCTCAATCAGGCTCAGCGCAGTTTCATCAATGCCGCGATCGCGGATAATGCTGATACCGTAGTGATACGATACCACGCCCATATCGCGCAGCGCGCGCTGCAGCATCACGCCAGGTGGCACGCCGGCCCGTACCAGGCTAACCAGAATCACAGGTTGCCCGGCGGCCTGAGCTATCAGCCCTTTAGCCAGCGTCACAACGTCACGTGCAAGCCGGGCGCTGCCCATCTCCAGCGCGCAGTTAAATATCTCCAGATGCGCCGCAGACGGCGCCGGCTCCTGGCTCAGCATCTCGGAATAGTGCTTCTGGCCGGACTGGATCAGGCGCTCTTTCTCATCGACCGGCGTCATCTCAAGCTGAACCGGATTCAGCAAAAACTGCACGTCCGAGGGCAGATAGGTGCCATGCAGCTGCTGTAATTCAAGGTTTTTCATGGGCGTCGGCCTTGTCAAAAATATGGCGGCGGATGGCGTCAGTAAACTGGCTGCGGGCGGGCATGCCAAACCAGTCACAGTGCTGCATAAAGCTGAAATCGCTGAGGCTATCGCCCAGCCCCATTACCGGGAATGGGCCACGCGTGTCGCGCAGCTGCTGCAACAGCCACGCCACCGCATGCCCCTTCTGAATGCAGTCAGGGATCCAGGCGATATTGTTGCCATTGGCATGGATATAAAAGCCCCGCGTATCGAGCTGCTGCTGCATCTGCGCATTGAACGCATAGAGTTCGGCAATCTGCGTGCTGTCGCGATGTTTCATCACAAAATAGATCGGGACACCATCATACTCGTAGTTCATGCGGCACCAGGCATTAAGGCCAGCGCGATCCAGCGCATCGCTCAGCTGCTGGCGATAGCTAACCAGCTGTGCCCGCATGGCTGACAGCTCGCTGGTAATACGATCCTGCCAGGCGCGGTTAAGGCTGCCGTCAGGTGACGCAATAACCGCGCCGTGCGTCATGACTTTCCAGGATGTAAAAGGCAGCGCCACGCGCGCCGTCTCTTCCGTACCGCGCGCGGTCACCGGGATCAGCTCTGCGCTCTGCAGCAGCCAGGAGACCAGCATCGACTGCTCCTGTGACATAAAGCTGCGCGGCTGCAGCTCGCGATCGTAGGCGCCCACTTCAACCGGGGTCTGCAGGGTTTCGGTCAGCATTTTTCTTTTCGTCTGGAACAGCGTGTCATCCAGATCGCACAGCACAACCGGCTTATTCATAAGCGATCACCTCAATGCGGGGGGCCGTCTGCTGTAATCCTGCCAGCAGGGTGGGACAGACAGCCTCCGCGGGCGTTTCAACACAGATAATCACCCGATCAAACTGCTGATGCGCCACGTTATAGACAAAATTTGGCATGCCAAGACCGTAGTTATCGCTGAAAGCGAGTATGGAGCTAATCGCCAGACCTTCTGAGATCGGCGAGCGCGTCAGTGAACCAAAGCGCACGCAGGCACCCTGCTGCTCCAGACGCTCTGCCAGCAGAAAAGGTGGCCAGATAAATTCTCCCGATCCCAGTACCAGAATACGTTCGCCCGGCTCAGAGTGCATATCGTCTGCAAAGCGGCAGTGAGCGTCCGCCATCCCCAGCCGTCCCCAGTCCTGACGGGCGGAGAGGGCCACTGCGCCCTGCGCCGTCATGTTTACCGCAGGCATTACCGGTACCGGTGCCCCTGCGCGTGGGGTCCAGTGCCACCGGCCCGCAACCAGTGAAACCGGCTCCACCGGCAGCGGACAGTGATGACGCACGGCATCACCGCTCCAGTCGGTGAGCGTGACGGTGACCACACGCGTCACCGCCTGCAGACCCGCTTCGCGCAGCGCCTGCAGCAGATTCAGAAACGTATTGCCCGTGGTCGCTTCATCATCAATCAGTACCAGCGTACGCGCCTGCAGCGCACGGCGGCGCAGCGTAGCGTCAGCCGGAAGATAGATAAGGTGATCGGTGGCGTGACTGTGATCCTCTTTAAATTCACACAGCAAATCACCTTCTACCGGATGACGGGTGCTGGTGAGGAACACCGGCTCAGCGATCTGCTCTCTGGCCGCGCGGAATACGCCAGCGGCGAGACCCACGGCGGTTTCGGCCATACCGATAAACAGCACCGGCCCCGGAAGGTCATGTGGCAGTTTTGCTGCCAGCGTCTCATAACTGGCGCGCATGATGGCCGGACTGACCGGGATATGACGTCCCAGTATTTTGCTGACAAAAAGGAATGCCCGTTTGGGATTGCGGCGTGCGGCAATATCAAACAGCGTCTCCAGTGGCGTCTCGCTCGTCGTTTCTACACGCAGCGTGCCGCCAGGCAGCTCGCGCTGATAGATCTGTAAGGCAGCGGTCATCAGCGGCACTCCTCATCCGGGCTGGCAGACCATGTGACAGGGTCACACTGTGGCAGAGGCTGAACGGCATTGGTCGGGATGACCTGCACCGGATTAAACGCGGCACGCTGCGCAATGGCGTCCGCTGCGGAAATCAGTTCCAGCTGACGCAGTGCAAACAGGCCGGGCAGGTTAATCCCGCTGAACGCGGTATAACCGATACCGCCAGAAGGACGCAGGTTAGCCTCCAGCAGCACCGGATGCCCTTCAGCATCGTTGCGGGCCTGGACATTAATCAGGCCATCCACATGCAGCGTCTCTGCACAGGCAACTGCCAGGCGCCAGGCGGGCGTCTCCTGTTCAAAAACCTGTACTGAGCCCTCTTTGCGCCGGGCGACGGCTGCAATGACCCGGCCATTCTCCACCAGCATATCTACCGAGCGTTCCGGACCTGCAAGCCAGGGCATGACAATCTGCAGCGGCAGCGACTCACCGGCCTGCTGTGCACGACGCAGGCTCTCAATAAGCACGTCAGGATGGATCTGGCGGCTGTCCGGGTTGTTAAAAAAGCTCAGGGTATGCGCATCGCGTCGCAGCACCCAGAACCCCATGCCATAGATGCCGTGCACCGGTTTGATACAGGGTCGATGGCCCTGCGCCTCAACCTGCGCTATCGCAGCCGCTACCTCATCCGGCGTGCGCACTTCAATTGAAGGTACGGCAGGCAGACCGTGCGCGCTCATCTCCGCGCTAAAACGGGTTTTGTTATCAGCGAGCGTAAAGGTGGCGCGCTCGCGAGCGCCTGTTACCAGCCTGACACCCAGCGCTTCAATAGCCGTTCGCTGCTGCTCCAGCAACGCTCCGCGTTTGCCGGCGTGGATGGCACGTACCCGGTGCTGCTGACAGACATGCCGGATAAAAGCGAATAGGGCACCGTCATCCTCAGGTTCCAGATAAGCAACATCTGCTTCCGCCAGAATTTCCGGGCGGGAGGAGCGGTGAGAGGCAATCAGCACGAAATCATGCCGGCCCGCACGTCGCGCCTGCGCCACCAGCGCAAGAATATCTTTTTGGGAAGAAACCCCTTCCATAAACCAGATAGCATCCGGCTGACTCATCGTGTTGTATTCCTTATTTTTGCAGCGCAGGGCCTGCTGGCGCCGTCAGGTGAACGCCAGAACATTCAGGCAATCATATTATGATTGAATAAACTAATAAAGCACCTCGCTTCATTTACAGATTAATGACAGTTACCGCCTTACCAATAAAAATAGATAATTCTTTATAAAACATTACATTCACAACTGAAAGTAATCATATGATGATTGTTTTCTTGCGCAGGATAAAACTCATGTTATGATTGCTGAGCTGTTAAATTGATCGGCGTTTTTACTGCAGCAGCTAACCACTCATTAAGGAGAAGTGATGGTATCTTTAAGTAAGAATCAGACAATTTCGCTGGCGAAATCCAGCAGTGCGATTTCTCAAATTCAGTTCGGACTCGGCTGGGATCCTGCCAAAAAGAAAGGACTCTTTGGCAAACTTCTCGGCGGGGGCGATAGCATTGATCTTGATGCCAGCTGCGTGCTGCTTGACGCGCACGGTGGCGTGGTGGACACCGTCTGGTTCCGCCAGCTTCGTTCAAATGATGGTTCAATAGTCCACAGCGGCGATAACCGTACTGGCGAAGGCGACGGCGATGATGAGGTGATCAAAGCCGATCTGTCGCGTCTGCCAGCCAGCATTGAAAGCCTGGTGCTGACGGTAAACAGCTTTACCGGGCAAACCTTCAACGATGTAGCGAATGCCTTCTGTCGCGTTGTTGATCAGCAGGGCAAAGAGCTGGCGAAATTTACCCTGACCGAGCAGGGCTCGCATACGGCGGTCGTAATAGCTTCACTGCGCCGCAGCGGCGGCGAGTGGAACTTTACTGCGCACGGCAACGCTTCGCGTGCCCGCACCATTCAGGACATGATCCCCGATATTCAGGCGGTACTCTACTGATGAACCTGACGCCAGGGGGCAATGCCCCCGTACCTAATCAATCGCTGGTGGTGCGTGTCTCCTCTGGCGTACCGGTCGATATCTCAGCGTTTCGTCTCTATGACAACGGCAAAGTGCGCGGCGATTCGGACATGGTGTTTTATGGCCAGCGCGAAAATGATGACAGTACAGTGCGTCTTTCCGCGTCCGGCAACGAAACCATGTTTACCGTTAATCTGGCAACGCTGAAAAGCGATGTGCAGAAAATAGCCTTTACCGCCACCTGTGATGCCGGCAAAACCGTTGCGTCACTGGCGCGTCTCGCCATTCAGGTCGAAGCCGGCGGAAGCGTGCTGGTGCAGTGTGATGTTGATACCACCGGACGCAGTGAGGCTGCGCTGATCCTGGGCGAGCTTTATCGTCGTAACGGCGAATGGAAGTTCCGCTTTGTCTCTCAGGGCTTTAACGGCGGCCTGCAGCCGCTGGCTGAACACTTTGGTATAGAAGTGGATGAGAGCAGCGCTGCGCCCGCACCGGCTCCGGCACCAGCACCACAGCCCGTCGTAAATCTGAGCAAAGTCAGTCTGACAAAAGAGAAGCCCTCCATCAGCCTGACGAAAAAGGATGACTATGGTCAGATCCGCGTCAACCTGAACTGGAACCAGCGCGCTGCCGGCAACAGCGGCGGCGGTTTCCTGAAGGGCATCTTTAACAATAACAAAGGTGTTGACCTTGATCTGGCTGCGTTTGTGGAGCTGAAAGATGGCTATCGCACTATCGTACAGGCGCTGGGCAACAAATTTGGCAGCTTCCGCAGCGAACCCTTCGTTGAGCTGAAGGGCGATGACCGTACCGGCGCCGTCAGCGACGGTGAGTGGATCCATATCAACGGCAGCGAATGGAAGCAGATCAAAGAAGTCCTGATCTTTACCTTTATCTATGAAGGTGTGCCGAGCTGGGAAAACACTGACGGCATGGTGACCATTCAGGTTCCGGGACAGCCGCCGGTGGAAACCGCGCTTACTGAAGGCAACAACCGGCAAAACATGTGTGCGATTGCCCGTCTGATTAACGACAACGGCGCAATCCGCGTAGAGCGTATCAACCGCTATTTCAGCGGCCATCAGGAACTCGATCAGGCGTTTGGCTGGGGCTTTAACTGGCGCGCCGGTTCCAAGTAATCAGGAGTAATTATGAGCTTTTTTAACTCTCTTAAAGACAAATTTAACGCCGGCCGCGACGAGCTGACAAAACAGGTAAGCCGCTACAAAAACCGCGCCTTTCTCGAAGGCACCGTGGCCGTCTGTGCCCGTATTGCTGTTGCCAGCGACGGCGTCAGCAGCGAAGAGAAGCAGAAAATGATGGGGTTCCTGCGGGCGTCGCCGGAGCTGAGTATTTTCGACACCAATGAGGTGATCCAGTTTTTTGAAAAGCTGGTGACCTCATTCTCTTTCGATATGGAAGTGGGCAAGGGTGAAACAATGAAATATATCCTCGCCTTAAAAAATAAACCGGAACAGGCGCAGCTTGCGGTCCGGGTGGGTATTGCCGTGGCCAAAAGCGACGGTGACTTTGACGCCACTGAGCAGGCTAACGCCCGCGAAATTATTCAGGCGCTGGGCTTTCAGCCCGCTGAATTTGGCCTGTAACCGTTACTGACTTTTCTGGAGCTAATAGATGGAATCGACCCATATCGGGTTTCCGATTGAAACGGTAGCGGTGTTTTTACTGCTCTCTGTCGGAGCTATTTTTATCGACCTGTTCATGCACCGGCATGACAAACCTATTTCGCTGAAAAGCGCGGCGGGCTGGTCAGTATTCTGGATCCTGATGGCGCTGGCCTTTGCAGGCTTCCTGTATGTCCATCACGGCGCGGAAGTGGCCAGCCTGTTTGTGACCGGCTATGCGCTGGAAAAAGTCCTGTCGGTAGACAACCTGTTTGTCATGATGGCGATCTTCTCCTGGTTTGCCATTCCTAATAACTACCGTCACCGCGTGCTCTACTGGGGCATTATCGGTGCCATCGTGTTCCGCGGCGTTTTTGTTGCCATCGGTACAGGCCTGCTGGCGCTCGGTCCGTGGGTGGAAGTGGTATTTGCCGTTATCGTAGGCTGGACGGCTGTGATGATGCTGAAAAGCGGCGATGACGATGATGAGATCGAAGATTACTCACAGCACTTTGCTTACCGCATGGTCAAACGTTTCTATCCAATCTGGCCAAAACTCAAAGGCAGCGCCTTTGTGCTGAGCCAGAAAGAGGTCGATGCTGAACTCGCTAAGCCGGAGAACGCGGATGTGCAGGTAGGTCGCGTGAGCAAAGCGGCCCGCTACGCTACGCCGATGCTGCTCTGTTTAGCTGTGGTTGAACTTTCAGATGTGATGTTTGCGTTCGACTCGGTGCCGGCCGTGATCGCGGTCAGCCGCGAGCCGCTGATTGTGTACAGCGCCATGATGTTCGCTATCCTTGGTCTGCGTACACTCTATTTCGTGCTGGAAGGACTGAAGCAGTATCTGGTGCATCTGGAAAAAGCGGTGATCGTGCTGCTGTTCTTTATCGCCTTCAAGCTGGGCCTGAACGCGACCGAGCACTTCTTCCATCACGGTTACGCTATCGGCGCAACCACCAGCCTCTATGTCGTACTGGGCGTGCTGGCACTGGGGATTATCGCGAGCCTGCTGTTCCCGGGTAAAAAAGAAGAGCAGGCAGAGTAAGTCAGGGCGCGGCCCGGCCGCGCTATTGAATACCGCATACAGCGTATGCACGACGTGAGGAAAATAACATGGCAGTGACTCTCTCTAAAGGCGGCAACGTCTCCCTGGCAAAAGTCGACCCTTCACTGAAAAATGTGAAAATTGGTCTGGGCTGGGATACCCGCTCCACTGACGGTCAGGATTTTGACCTTGACGCCTCCGCTTTTCTGCTCACCGATGCAGGCAAGGTGCGTGGCGATCACGACTTCATTTTTTACAACAATCTGAAATCGGCTGATGGTTCCGTGACCCATACCGGTGACAACCGTACCGGTGAAGGTGACGGGGATGACGAATCGCTGATCGTTGAACTGGACCGCGTACCGCAGGACGTGACCAAAATTGTTTTTGTGGTCACCATTCATGATGCCGCAACCCGCCGCCAGTCATTCGGGCAGGTGGCAAACGCCTTTATCCGTCTGGTCAACAACGACAGCAACGTGGAAGCCGCGCGTTACGATCTGTCTGAAGATGCCAGCACGGAAACCGCAATGCTGTTTGGCGAGCTCTATCGCCACGCGGGCGAGTGGAAATTCCGCGCCGTTGGTCAGGGCTATGCAGGCGGCCTGGCCTCAGTCTGCGCGCAGTATGGTATCAACGCGTCCTGATCCGCAGTCACATACCCATTATCTGCCCGGTCTGGCCGGGCATCAGCCACAAGCAAAGAGGATTTCACCATGGCAGTTAATCTGACAAAAGGCGGTAACGTAAACCTGTCCAAAGAAGCCCCAACCATGACCAAAGCGATTGCTGGTCTGGGCTGGGACTCACGCGTCACCGATGGTCAGGCGTTTGACCTGGATGCATCGGTCTTTCTGGTCGGCGCAGATGGCAAAGTGTTATCCGATCAGCACTTCGTGTTCTTCAACAACGCCACCAGCCCGGACGGCTCTGTCGCGCATCAGGGCGACAACCGCACCGGTGAAGGCGAGGGTGACGATGAGCAGGTAAAAATTTCGCTGGCTACCGTGCCCGCCGACGTGCAGAAAGCCGTTTTTGCGGTAACCATCTACGATGCGGAAGCGCGTAAGCAGAACTTCGGTATGGTCTCTAATGCCTACATCCGTATTGTTAACGAAGACAACAACAGCGAAATCGCCCGTTACGATCTGTCAGAAGATGCCAGCACCGAAACGGCCATGGTCTTCGGCGAGCTCTATCGTCACAACGGTGAGTGGAAATTTAAAGCGGTGGGCCAGGGCTTTGCCGGCGGCCTGAAAGCGCTGGCAGCTCAGCACGGCGTATCCGTGTAACGGACTGCTGCAAAAGAGCCTCTTCCCCGTGAAGGGGCTTTTTTTTGTCTGTTAACCACCCACAGGGAGTGAAATATGGAACTGACCACCGGACAGAATATTGCTCTTAATAGCACGTGTCCTGAACTCTGCCTGACCTGGAAAACCAGGCCTGGATTCAGCAGCGACATTGATGCTTCAGCGTTTTTGCTCGGCGCAAATGAAAAAGTCCTCGGTGATTCGTCGATGATTTTTTTCAACCAGCCGCATAACGAAAACCGCAGTATTGTCATGCACAGCCATGCCGGAGAGGCGCGTTTTCAGATTCAGCTTCACGCGCTACCCGCTGCCGTCATGCGTATTGCTGTTACGCTGGTTATCGATGGCAGCGATACAGTAGGGGGTTTACAGCAGCTTACTCTGCAGTGTGGTGAACATCGCTACGATATCGCACCCGGCGATCGACGCGAGAAAGCCCTGATTGTCTGCCATCTCTATCGTCATAACGAACAGTGGAAACTGCGAGCGGTCGGGCAGGGATTTGATGGAGGCCTTCATCCGCTGGCGCTGCATTTTGGCGTGGATGTAGCAGAACCTGTGATCGCATCAGTACCCGCGGTTAGCCTGGAGAAGAAGCTTGAAAAACTGCCGCAACTGGTCAGCCTGGCAAAACCAATCCGCGTCAGTCTGGAGAAACACCGGCTCTCAGAAGTTAAAGCGCAGGTCGCCTTTGTGCTGGATGCGTCAGGCTCCATGACGGCACAGTTTAAGCGCGGTAATGTGCAGAAGGTGCTGGAGCGGGTAGCGGCGCTGGCCGTGCAGTTTGATGATGACGGCAGCATGCCGGTCTGGGCGTTTGGCGAAAAATTTCGTCAGTACGAGGATGTGTCACTGGATAACCTTGAGGGTTACATCGATCGTATTCGCAACGACGGCAGGCGGACGATGTGGGAAATCCTGCCGGGTCTGGGCGGCACGAACAATGAGCCACCGGTACTGGAAGCGATTAACAATACCTATCGCGACGCCACACTACCGGTGTATGTGGTCTTTATTACCGATGGCGGCATCAATAAAACACGCCTTATCAAAGAGAAACTCAGAGAGTCCGCCACACTGCCAGTTTTTTATAAATTCTTAGGCCTGGGCGGCAATAATTATGGCGTGCTGGAGCGTCTGGATACCTTTACCGATCGCCTGATCGACAATACACATTTTTTTCCGGTTGATGATGTCAGAAATATCAGCGATGAGCAGCTTTACGACTGGCTGCTGGTGGAGTTTCGTGACTGGCTGGATGCAGCAAAGCAAAAACGTATTCTGCGATAAGGTACGGCAGAGCGTTTTTCCTGCCGCTGCGGTTTACAGTCAGAACGCTGCAAGTTTTATGCAAATCAATGTCAATACGGTATCAATTGCGGATAACTAAGCGCACAATAGGGGTTCGTCGGCAGCGTTCTGAGCTGCTGACCCACACCCGATATCGGGGGACCTGTAATGAGTTTATATTCTGTCGAGGCCATCTGCGACCTCACCGGCCTTTTACCCGCCACCTTACGCAACTGGAAGCGCGCAGGCCTGATTACCCAGCCACAGCATAATGGTGAATACACCAGCGGACAGCTAACGCGTATCTATAGCGTGCTGGACCTGACGGCTACCGGCAGCACGCTGCCTGAAATTTACGCCTTTCTGCAGGGCAGGTCACCGCTGCCGCAAAATCGCTGGCAATGCCGGCAGGAAGAGATGACGGACCAGCTGCGCGACAGCTCGGATTTAGCGCTGCAGGCGCGCATGCGACAGATGGGCAGCGACTACAGCGGTGATGATTTTGTTAACGCTTATCTGAAGCCGCTGAACCTGCTGCTGCGCAGTGATAACAGCGCAGATTCGGTTATAAAGCAATCACGCTTTCATGATGCCGTGGTTTTTCACGCACGCTGTATCATGCGTGCATCGGAGCGTCGTAAAACTGTCCCTGTTTTTCTGGAAGCTATCAGCGTGACAGACGCAACCGAAATCTGGCTGGAAGCTATTCGCCTGACCGGGCAGGGCTGCCGGGTCGAGATTTCCGAGAACGTGACCGGGTTGCCGGCCACCTCAATTTATCGGCACGATCACCATATGATGTGGTGTGGAGCAGGGATCTCGCAGCTGATGCAGTGGAACTATCGTGAAAAACTGCGCAACGATAAACCGGTGATGCTAAGCGGCCCCGATCGCACATTGCTGACTGCAGCCTGATAAAGTTTTACAGCCCGGCTGGCTGCCGGATTGTACCTGTCGGCTAGCCTTCAGCCACCCTCTGAACACTCTGCCCATCAACTTCTGCACCCATAAAATCTGGTATCACCCGCACACTTTCGCAAAAAAGTGGCCTGAACCTTTCTAACCCCCTCCGTTTGTGCATAATAATATGTTATTGCTAAACCGATTTAGCTTGCGATCAGGAGAAGTGAAATGGTCAAACGGGTATGGTGTCTGGGCGATGCAGTTGTGGATCTGCTGCCGGAGTGTGATAACAGATTGATTCAGTGTCCCGGCGGTGCGCCCGCCAATGTGGCGGTGGGTATCGCCAGGCTTCAGGGCAACAGCGGCTTTATTGGTAAAGTAGGCGGCGATCCCTTTGGCACGTTCCTGATTGATACGCTTAATGCCGAGCAGGTAAACACCGAGTTTATGCAGCCAGATAACACGCAGCGCACCTCGGTTGTCGTGGTGGCGCTGGACGCAGACGGTGAGCGCAACTTTACTTTTATGGTGCGTCCTTCAGCAGATCTGTTTATCGAAACGCACGAGCTGCCAGCTTTCCGGGCGGGCGAATGGCTGCACTGCTGTTCGATTGCACTGCTCAGAGATCCCTCACGAAACACCACGCTGACGGCGATGCAGCAACTGCATGAATCGGGCGGCTTTGTGAGTTTTGACCCCAACATCCGGCACGATTTATGGGCAGATGAAGCGGAGCTGCGCGACGCGCTTGCCCGTGCGCTGGCTCTTGCTGACGTAGTAAAGCTTTCAGAAGAAGAGCTGACCTTTATCTGTAACACCAGCGATATCGCGGCAGGTATGCAGCAGCTGGCTGAGCAATATGCTATCAGGCTTATTCTGGTTACCCAGGGCCGCCAGGGCGTGCAGGCATGGTCCCGTGGCACGCTGCAGCACTATCCGACGCGCCCGGTTGTCAGTGTGGATACGACCGGCGCCGGAGACGCTTTTGTTGCCGGGCTGCTGTGGCATTTAGCCGGACAGGGTTTGCCGCAGGATGACGTGCAGCTCAGAGAGTGTCTGGAGCGCGCGCAGATCTGCGGCGGGCTGGCAACCACGGCGAAAGGCGCAATGACCGCGCTGCCTTATCTTGATCAGCTGCAGCAGCAGCTTGCCTGATTAAAGGGGGCTTGAAGGCCATTAGCACCGTGCCGGGAGCAGCAGGCCGGCCGGTAAGCAGGATGTAAGATTACAGCGAGGAAAAGCATAGCAGGGACATGTCATGTTTAATGCTGTTGTTTCAACCAGTGATTGGTTTTTTTTCATCCTGACAGGGTTATGATTTTTGCTATCCATGTACAGCACTTAAATTCAGGGGCCGTTATGCTTGCTATCCGTTTATCTGATGATATTGAGTCCCGTCTGGACTCGCTGGCGAAAAAAACCGGTAGAACAAAGACGTTCTATGCACGCGAAGCTATCCTTACGCATCTTGAAGATCTTGAGGATTATTACTTAGCAGCGGAAACAGTTGAGCGCATCAGGCGTGGAGAGGAATCCATGCATTCGTCCGAAGACGTGAGGAAGTCACTTGGTCTGGACGATTAATTACTCTGACCGTGCACTGAAAGTGTTGCGTAAAATGGATAAGCAAAATGCGCGACGGATAGTGGATTTTATGAACATACGCATTGCTGCTTCGGTAGATCCGCGCCAGTCAGTGAAGCCGCTAAAAGGTGATTTAGGTGAGTTTACACCCGTCGCATTAGCTCCATAAATACCCGCCTTCATATTTTCATAGCTAACAGTTCATGGGTAAGCATACCCGCCCTGAATCCGCGATTTTCAGGTCCGTTTTTCAGCTTAATAATTTAGCAGGGAAACTATCCAGGGTATGATGCGCGCTGGTTAACCTTACTGCTCAAAAGGAATTGGCGTGGAAATCATCGGTGACAATACTCTGGTCACAAGTCTCAGAGGCACATACAAAACCGTTCAGTGTCGCGGCGAACAGCGGAAGCACTGGCTTGAGCTTCAGTTCGTGGATGAGAACAACAGCCCGGTTACCGGGCTGAACGTTAGGCTGGAGTACCATCCGCTTGCCTCTTCGGTGTTCCTCGCTCTGCAGGATATGCTGGGCATTTCGCTGATGGAAACCCGGAAACTGCCGGGCGGGGAGCATGCCCTGGCCCGCTTTAATTTCGTTGCTGAGAAAGAAGTTAAAATTCCTCAGTAAAGACGTGGTTGTCGTGGTGGTTGCAACGCTGCTTACCGGATGTGATAACCGGCCTGACAGGATGCTGACGGAGTTGTTGCTAAAACTATTTCGTTCCATCAGACTTCAAACCCTCTTAAACGACACCATTCCGCAACCCGGCTGTTTTCGCAACTGAGCATCAGGCAGCACGCGTTTATTTATCCTACCCCTTTAAAGCTGAAACGATTAAACCAAACACCACCATTTCAGCTTGATTTCTCTCTCTGTGCGTCTAAAAACGCCGTCTTAACCTCTAAAAATGTGATCTAACCCAAATTTACAGAGATTACTGACGGTATAACCGACCGAAGTGAAGCACCTCACGGTTTCATTTTCCTCATGTTTGTACGCTTAGCTGACATTAGCTAAATCAATTCAGCAAAGGATGCATCATTATGAAATTAGCATTATTGGCCGGTGTGGTCATGGCGGGGATCAGCGTTCAGGCAGCAGCACAGACATGGGTGCTGACGGATGCTGAAGCAAGTACAGAGAAGGGAAACTGGCACATCGACAGCAAAACGCTGAAGCTGGGCGGCCAGCCGTTCAGCATCGAACAAAAAGTGCTGCATGGCGGCAAACAGGAAGGTTCGAAAGTCATTACGATTACCAGTCCGGAGGGCCTGACCATCGCGCTCAGCCCGACGCGCGGGATGGATTTACTGTACGTCAGGGGACACGGCGTGCGTCTGGGCTGGGATTCGCCGGTAGATGAAGTGGTCAACCCGGCCTATATCAATCTGGAGAGCCGCAACGGTCTCGGCTGGCTTGATGGCTTTAATGAAATGATGGTGCGCTGCGGCTATGAGTGGACCGGGCATCCGGTCACTAAAGATGGCCGCATCTATACGCTGCACGGTAAAGCGGGCAACACACCCGCTTCGCAGGTTGAAGTCACCGTGGATGATAAAGCCCCGCATGAAATCCGCATTCGCGGCCTGCTGAAAGAGCATACGTTCAAAAAATCGAACCTCGCCACCTGGACAGAGCTCCGTTACGTGCCGGGTACAGATGCCTTCACACTGCATGATGTGTTAACCAACCACGGCGATTATCCGCAGGATTATCAGATCATCTATCACAGCAATTTCGGCACGCCGATTCTGGAGAAAGATGCCCGCTTTATCGCACCGCTGAAATCTGTCTCGCCTTTTAACGATTACGCGCAGAAAGGGCTGAATAGCTGGAACGTCTATGATGCGCCTGCCAGAGATTTTGATGAGATGGTATTTAACCTGGTGCCGAAAGCGGACAGCAACGGAAAAACGCTGGCGGCGGTGGTTAACAGCAAAGGCGATAAAGGGGCATCAATCGAGTTTGATACCCGCCAGCTGCCGGTGCTGACCATGTGGAAAAACACCGACACGCTTAAACAGGGCTACGTTACCGGTATTGAACCCGGTACCAGCTATGCCTATCCGGTCACCATTGAAAAAGAGCAGGGCAGGGTTAAGCAGCTACAGCCGGGCCAGAGCACCACGTTTGAGCTGACTTACACGCTGCTGAAAGATGCTGACGCCGTCAGCAAAACGGAACAGCGTATCGGGCAGATTCAGGGCGATGAAAAAGTCACCGTAGATCAGGCGCCGATTGCTAAAGAGTAACCGCATGGAGCAGAGCCTGGCTCTGCTCTTTTTTCCCTCTTTCTCCTGCTTCTCTCTCCCCCATGTATTACCCACCTGAGACGTCCCTTTGCGTTTTCCTGCACTATTTTGCGATGTACTTCACATCACTTAAAACGGTTTAGCAAAATCAGTTGCGCACAGTAACAAAGTTCATCAGGATTCAGCTACTAAATCGGTTTAGCAAAAAACAATATCTGATAATAGCTACCTCTCAGGGACGCCATACCATGAAAAAAAGCATCCTCGCCCTTACCCTCAGCGCCTTATTAAGTTCAGGAACAGCGTGTTCCGCCACCGATATGAGCAGTATTGAAGCGCGTCTTGCAGCAATGGAAAAACGTCTCGCGGCGGCAGAACAGCGTGCTGACCTTGCAGAAACCCGCGCAAAAGCAGCAGAAAAACAGGCACAAATGCTGGCCACCGCCCAGCAGAAAAATCAGACGGCGATTGCCCGGGTTGAACAGCGTACGGCAAAAGCCGCACCCGCGACGACAGGCAGCGAGGATAGCGGATTTGAGTTTCATGGTTATGCCCGCTCCGGCCTGCTGATGAACAGTTCAGCGGCCAAAACGCAGGGTGGTCCGACCGTTACGCCGGCTGGCGAGACCGGAGGACATGTGGGCCGGCTGGGCAACGAGCCTGACACCTATGTTGAACTGAATCTGGAGCACAAAGAGACGCTGGCAAACGGAGCCACCACCCGCTTTAAAGCGATGCTGGCGGACGGGCAGCGTACTTACAATGACTGGACAGCGGCCAGCAGCGATCTCAACCTGCGTCAGGCATTTGTTGAGCTGGGGCAGCTGCCCACTTTCTCCGGCGCTTTCAAAGACTCTACCGTCTGGGCGGGTAAACGCTTCGATCGCGACAACTTTGATATTCACTGGATCGACTCCGACGTCGTGTTTCTTGCGGGTACCGGTGCCGGGATCTACGACATGAAGTGGGGCGAAACCACACGCAGTAACCTGTCACTTTACGGACGTACCTTTGGTGATATCGAAAATAATGAAAACACCGCGCAGAACTACATTCTTTCACTGAATAACTTCACCGGACCGCTGCAGCTGATGCTCAGCGGCATGCGCGCTAAAGATAATGACCAGCGCACCGATATCGAAGGAAATCGCGTGAAAAGCGACGCGGCTAACACCGGCGTGCACGTATTAGCGGGCATCCATAACGATACTTTCTACGGCCTGCGCGAAGGCGCGGCTAAAACGGCCCTGCTCTACGGCCACGGTCTGGGCGCGGAAGTGAAAACGCTGGGATCTGACGGTGCGCTGCTGCCGGAAGCCGATACCTGGCGCCTCGCAAGCTACGGCATTACGCCGCTGGGCGGCGGCTGGCATATTGCGCCAGCACTGCTGGCACAGAGCAGCAAAGATCGCTACGTCAAAGGCGACAGCTATGAATGGGCGACCGCGAACCTGCGCCTGATTCAGGAATTCACGCAGAACTTTGAGATGCAGTATGAAGGCTCATATCAGTACATGGATCTGCGGCCTGAAGGCTACAACAGCCGCAATGCCGTGAGTGGCAATTTTTACAAGCTCACCGTAGCGCCGACGCTGAAAGCCAGCGACGTCGGCGACTTCCTCAAGCGCCCTGAAATCCGTCTGTTTGCCAGCTGGATGGACTGGGATCACCGTCTGGATAACTATGCGGGCGATGACGCCTTTGGCAGCAGCGGCTTTAAATCTGGCGGCGAGTGGAACTTTGGCGTGCAGATGGAAACCTGGTTCTGATTCTCCGGCCCCTGCGGGGGCCACATTCTGGCAGGCATAACAACGAAAAACAGAGGTTACTATGGATGTTGTACAGATCTCCCGCGCGCTGCTGCCGCTGCTGGGAGGCCGGGAAAATATTGCCAGCGCGGCGCACTGCGCTACCCGTCTGCGTCTGGTACTGGTGGATGATGCCAAAGCAGATACCGCCGCGATCGGTAAACTCGATGGCGTAAAAGGGTGCTTCCGCAATGCCGGACAGCTGCAGGTCATTTTTGGCACCGGCGTGGTGAATAAGGTGTATGCTGCCTTTATCCGCGAAGCCGGCATCAGCGAAACCAGTAAGTCAGAAGCAGCAGATATCGCTGCACGTAAACTCAATCCTTTTCAGCGTATTGCGCGTCTGCTGTCGAATATTTTTGTTCCGATTATTCCGGCCATTGTCGCCTCAGGTCTGCTGATGGGGCTGCTCGGCATGGTGAAAACCTACGGCTGGGTTAATCCGGAAAATGCACTCTATATCATGCTGGATATGTGCAGCTCAGCGGCATTCATCATTCTGCCAATCCTGATCGGATTCACTGCCGCACGTGAGTTTGGCGGCAATCCGTTTCTCGGGGCGACGCTGGGCGGGATCCTGACGCATCCGGCGCTGACCAACGCCTGGGGCGTGGCGGCTGGTTTCCATACCATGAACTTCTTTGGTATCGAAGTCGCGATGATTGGCTATCAGGGCACGGTGTTCCCGGTACTGCTGGCGGTATGGTTCATGAGCGTACTGGAGAAACAGCTACGCCGGGTGATCCCCGACGCGCTGGATCTGATCCTGACGCCATTCCTGACGGTGATTATCTCCGGTTTTGTAGCGCTGCTGATTATCGGTCCGGCCGGGCGCGCGCTGGGTGACGGGATCTCCTTTGTCCTGAGCACGCTGATCGCCCACGCCGGCTGGCTGGCGGGATTACTGTTTGGTGGTCTCTACTCTGTCATTGTGATCACCGGCGTACACCACAGCTTTCACGCTATTGAAGCGGGGCTGCTGGGCAACCCGTCTATCGGCGTGAATTTCCTGCTGCCGATCTGGGCGATGGCTAACGTCGCACAGGGCGGGGCGTGCCTGGCGGTATGGTTAAAATCAAAAGATATTAAGATTAAAGCTATCGCGCTTCCCTCCGGCTTCTCGGCGCTGCTGGGGATTACCGAAGCAGCCATTTTTGGTATCAACCTGCGCTTTATGAAACCTTTCGTAGCGGGGCTGATTGGCGGTGCGCTGGGAGGTGCATGGGTTGTCTCGGTGCATGTTTATATGACGGCTGTAGGCCTGACCGGTATTCCGGGCATGGCGATTGTGCAGGCCAGCTCGCTGCTCAATTACGCCATTGGTATGGTGATCGCTTTCAGCGCAGCCTTTGTTATCTCTTACCTGCTTAAATACAAAACGGACGCAGAATAATGGCCTCATTAAACCTGTTCCCCGCTATCCTGCAGGCGGTCATGCGCGGTCAGCCGCGCGCGCTAAACGATGCGCACTATCCCGGCTGGCATCTTGCGCCTGTAACGGGTTTGCTGAACGACCCTAACGGCTTTATCCACATTAACGGACGCTATCACCTCTTCTACCAATGGAACCCGCTGAGCTGCCAGCATCAGCATAAATGCTGGGGGCACTGGAGTTCAGCGGACCTGCTGCAGTGGCAGCATGAGCCGATCGCGCTGATGCCGGATGAAGAGTATGACCGCAGCGGCTGCTACTCCGGCAGCGCCGTGGACAATCACGGTGCGCTCACGCTGGTTTACACCGGTAATGTGAAGTTTGACGATGGCAGCCGTACCGCGTGGCAGTGCCTGGCGGTACAGAATGAAGCAGGAGGTTTCGATAAGCTGGGACCCGTTATTGCGCTGCCTGAAGGGTATACCGGACACGTCCGCGATCCAAAAGTGTGGCGGCATGGTGAGAGCTGGTACATGGTGCTGGGGGCACAGGACAATGCGCTGCAGGGCAAAGTTCTGCTGCTGCGCTCTGACGATATGCACACGTGGCACAGGCTCGGGGAGATTGCCGGCAGCGGCCTTAACGGGCTGGGTGCGGCAGGATATATGTGGGAGTGCCCCGATCTCTTCACGCTGGGCGACAGTACGTTTCTTATCTGCTGTCCGCAGGGGATCACGCCTGAAGAACAGCGTTTTCTCAATGCGCATCCCAGTGCATGGCTGGCAGGCGATCTGGACTATGACACCGCCCGCTTTACGCACGGCGACTTTCATGAGCTGGATGCCGGCTTTGAGTTCTACGCACCGCAGACCACACTGACCGCCGATGGCCGTCGCCTGCTGGTAGCATGGATGGGGGTGCCGGACGGTGAAGAGAGATATCAGCCTACTATCGCCCGCGGCTGGATCCACCAGATGACCTGTATCCGTGAGCTGGGAACGCGTGACGGCAAACTCTACCAGCGGCCGGTAGCTGAGCTGCAGGCGCTGCGCGGTGAGGAGCACGCTTTTCAGGGTCTGGCTGCAGATGCCCCCTTTATTGCCGCGCGACGGCTTGAGCTGGAGCTGACCGGTACGGGCGGTATCACGCTTGATTTTGCCAACACGCTGCTGCTGGAGTGGCATAGCAGCGGACTGCGTCTTGCGCGTCGCAGCCTGTCGAACGGGGAGTGGCACTATCGCTACTGGCAGGGAGCAGTGACGCAGCTGCAGATTTTATGCGACCACTCCAGCGTAGAGATTTTTATCAACGAAGGCGAGGGCGTGATGAGCAGCCGCTATTTTCCAGCAGCGGAGGCGCAACTCAGGCTGATCGGGGACACAGAAGTTACCGCGCGCTACTGGCCGCTGCGACGCTGCGTGGTACAATAAGTTATTGTTTCCCTGACTGATGCCATGACGTGAGAAAAACCAAACGCGTAACCATTACCGATATCGCCGCGCTGGCTGGCGTCTCGAAAGCGACCGCCAGCCTGGTGCTGAACGGCCGGGGTAAAGAGCTGCGCGTCGCCAAAGAGACGCGCGAGCGCGTGCTCTCCCTGGCCCGTGAGCATCATTATCAAGCCAGTATTCATGCGCGTCTGTTGCGCGATAATCGCAGCCATACGCTGGGTCTGGTGGTGCCGGAGATCACCAATCACGGTTTTGCCGTATTCTCAGACGCACTGGAAAACCTTTGCCGCGAAGCGGGACTACAGCTGCTGATCTCCTGTACGGATGAAAATGCCGGCCAGGAGCGGGTTGTCGTGGATAACCTGGTCGCCCGCCAGGTGGACGGGCTGATTGTCGCCTCCAGCATGTCCGGCGACAGCGACTATGTAAAACTCAGCGAACAGCTGCCGGTCGTACTGTTTGACCGCTATATGAATGATACGCAGCTGCCGCTGGTGATCACGGATGCGGTTACGCCTACTGCCGAATTAGTGGCGCAACTGGCGCGCGCTAATCCGGAAGAGATCTATTTCCTTGGCGGTCAGGCACGCCTCTCTCCGACGCGCGATCGCCTTGCCGGCTTTCTGCAGGGGCTGGAGCTGGCGGGCGTCACGCCCCGACCGGAGTGGATTATTCATGGTAACTATCACCCCAGCAGCGGTTATGAGATGTTTGCCGCGCTCTGCGCCCGACTCGGTCGTCCGCCACAGGCGATCTTCACCGCCGCCTGCGGCTTGATGGAAGGGGTGCTGCGTTACATGAGCCAGCATCATCTGCTCAACAGCAACATCCGCATCGCCAGTTTTGATGACCACTATCTCTATGATTCACTGTCGGTAGCGATTGATACCGTCGAACAGGATGTACCGCGACTGGCGCAGGAGTGCTTTGCGTTGCTGAGCGCGCTGATTGCTGGCGATGAGCCTGCCAGTAACCGCAGAGTGCTGCCGGCCACACTCCGGCTGCGTCACGCATAGCGGCGCTTGTGATCGGAGCAGAGGCAACAGTTTGCGAAAAAGCTGAAGAAGTGTTGCGATAACCCCCATATCGCATCTGCCAGACTGCGCGGGATAAAATCAAACTGCAAACGTCGGGGTTCCGGCTGGTTTATCAGGTGATCGACGATCAGCTGATCATCGCAGTCGGAAAGCGCGAACGCAGCGATGTGTATCATCCTGCCAGTGAGAGAATGCGATAGCATTAGATTTGCAATGGTAATTACGCATTCCACCTTGCACCGGGAAAAATAAGCTATATCTGCTCTCTTTAAGCGGGCTCCTGATACGGTTTTATTAACCAATCAGAGCGGGTTTACGTTTAATCACAGTGCAAACGCTAATGAGAAAAAGACGATATATCTGGAAAATACTCCCGATTGCATCAGCACTCGCAAATATCTCTCTTTATATTTGAGTTAGGCCAGCCCGGAACGATGCTTTAAGTAATATTACGATTGCATTCTCGTTTTATAGCGCCATCAGGAACTTTCTGATTGTTAAGGTGATATTCTGTGCAGGCAAACTGACAGGAAACAGACAATCACTTTAACTTAAGTCTTTATAATGGCACATACAGGGATGGTACTGGCGCTGAGCGTCAGCTTATTAACTGCTTCAGCAGCAGCGGCACCGTTGAATCCGGGCGACCGTGATTATATCCAGAATCAGCAGCAGCAACGTTTACAGCAGGATCAGCATCAGCGCGATGCGCTGTGGAACGCGGTGTCGCCTCTGGCCGCCCCAGCCGGGGAGTCAGGCACATCCGGTCCGTGCTTCCCTGTTCGTCATATCGTTATCCGTAACGCGTCTTTATTATCGCAGAGCCAGCAGCAGAATATCACCGCCCCCTATATCCATCGCTGCCTGAACTTAACCAATATTAATTCTTGTAGTGGTTTACTGAATTTGGCCACCTGAACAGAGGTGATATGCTCACCTCAGAACATTACAGGTGCCTCAATGAAAAAAAGAAATTTCAGCGCAGAGTTTAAACGCGAATCCGCTCAACTGGTCCTTGATCAGAACTACACCGTTGCAGCTGCGGCCAGTGCTATGGATGTGGGTCTTTCTACCATGACGCGATGGGTAAAGCAGTTGCGGGATGAACGACAGGGCAAAATACCTAAAGTTTCCCCTGTAACCCCGGAACAGATTGAAATACGTGAGCTGAAGAAAAAGCTACAACGCATTGAAATGGAAAACGACATATTAAAAAAGGCTACCGCGCTCTTGATGTCAGACTCCCTGAACAGTTCTCGTTAATCGGGAAACTCAGAGCGCAGTATCCTGTGGTCACACTTTGCCACGTGTTCGGGGTTCATCGCAGCAGCTACAAATACTGGGAAAAAAGCCCCGAAAAGCCAGACGGCAGGCGAGCTGTGTTACGCAGTCAGGTTCTGGAGCTGCATAACATCAGCCATGGTTCTGCTGGCGCAAGAAGTATCGCGATTATGGCAACCCTGAGAGGCTTCAAAATGGGACGCTGGCTTGCCGGAAGGCTCATGAAAGAACTGGGTCTGGTGAGTTGTCAGCAGCCTACCCACCGATATAAACGTGGTGGTCCTGAACACATCGTTATCCCGAATCGCCTTGAGCGACAGTTCGCAGTGACAGAACCGAATCAGGTGTGGTGCGGCGATGTGACGTATATCTGGACAGGCAAGCGTTGGGCTTACCTTGCTGTTGTTCTCGATCTGTTCGCAAGGAAACCGGTAGGTTGGGCAATGTCATTCTCACCGGACAGCAAACTGACCATCAAAGCGCTGGAAATGGCGTGGGAAGCTCGCGGTAAACCAGCCGGAGTGATGTTCCACAGTGACCAGGGTAGCTACTATACAAGCAGGCAGTTCCGGCAACTACTGTGGCGTTGCCGGATCAGGCAAAGTATGAGCCGACGTGGAAACTGTTGGGACAACAGCCCGATGGAACGCTTCTTCCGGAGTCTGAAAAACGAGTGGGTGCCAGTGACAGGTTATATAAACTTTAGCGAAGCTGCTCATGCGATCACAGACTATATCGTCGGGTATTACAGCTCGCTAAGGCCGCATGATTAAAACGGTGGGTTGCCCTCAAACGAATCGGAAAAGCGATACTGGAAAACTCTAAATCGGTGGCCAGTTTTAGTTGACCACTACATTTCATGGTGGAGGAAGGCGCAGCCACCAAATGTGTTCGCAATATGTACAGATTGAGCCTGTTTACCATGAATAGACGAACATTTGCCTGCTAACTTAGTGGGCTACCATGAATAGACTAACGTTGCCATGAAACCAGCAATATTTTGCTGATAACATTTGCGAGTGCGTACGCAAATGCGTACCATAATTTGCGTACACAAATGAGTACCATATTTAAGAGGTCATCATGAATACAGTTAACAGCAGGGCAGCACGCGATACTTGGGCTGCTACGCTCGATGCGGCACTGGTTGAGCCAATCGAAGTTACCCGCAATGGTGGCAAAGAAAGCGTTGTAATGCTATCTAAGAGCGAGTTTGAGTCGTTAAAGCGCATCCAGCTTGAAAAGGATATGGACTACATTCTGGATCGCCATGCCAATACGTTTAAGGCTTTAGCCGACCGATGAAGCTGGAGTTAGAATACCGTTCTGTCACAGCAGACGAACTGATCATGCTTCATGACAGGCTGGAAAGCACTGCGCCGGGATTACCTGGTATAGCAGACCGCAGTAAAGCTAAAGCAGTGATAGACCGTGTTACCACACTCTACCTATATGGCGAACTGCCTGACGTATGGCACATTGCAGCAGCGCATCTTGAAGCCGTAGCGCGTGGCCATGTGTTCGCTGACTATAATAAGCGAACCGCATTTTTCGCAATGATGCTTTTCCTGCGCCGTAACGGTATAGATTTGAACCCGGAAGGTAATGCTCTGGAAGAGTTGACCGTCAGCGCAGCTACGGGAGAAGCTGATAGGGCGATGATTGCAGCAGAATTACAAAGACTAGCTATGTGATGAGACCCCAAATCTAAAAATATTGTGAATGTGCTTAAACAGCAATTTATTTACTTTTAGAATGAATTGGCGTTCAAAACATACCTGTACGATGCCTTATCGAAGCCACGAAAACGAAGTAGACCTAGCTTAATTGTATGGCTGAAGTGCAGTCAGTAAGGGCAAACCGATTTCTACGTTTATTTCCGAAGAAGATCGGGAGTTCCCACTTGAAGCTGGCAAAGGCAAATGCAGTCTCAAGATACGCAAACTGCGTCAGCGAATCAAAGGTGCAATAAAAGCAGGCGACTACCGATTATGTTGGCCATATGCCTGCCAGCGCCCATAAGGACAATCTTACGTGTGATCAGAGCGCCGTCCTGTACTTTATCAAAACCCGTGTTGAAGCAACCGGCCAGACAGTTCATCTTAATCTGCAGGATTAAACGTTTGCCACCGTTCTCTGGATTGGAAAGTCTGGCGCGATACGCTGCTGCAGGAAATGATTGAGAAGGGCACGCTCATAGTGAAAATACCTGTCCTTATCGCTTAATCATACAAGTCTGCTTTACGCCCGCCACGTGAGGGCAATTTGTACATCTTTATGCCGTGCAGGTGCATTACCGGCAGCACGCGCCGCGCTGAGGCAAGTATGCGCTTGTCAGTTGTTCAGAAACAGACCTTGCTCATTCTGTATCAGTTTTCCCTTAATCGGCGCCAGACGGTGCCGCAGCGAACGATCCTGCACATAATTTATGAGCGATCAGACGATATCTATCCCAATAGCTTCCGTGCGTCCTGTATTCGCCTAAACGGTCTCAGGCTGATGGTGCAGGAAAGTGGTGATTCCAACCGGAAGTGGCTCAGCCTGACTGGGGGCAGCATAAAAGCCCGGGCTCTGTCTGACACGCTGATAGCAGATGTATCGAAAAAGCTGCCCAATAGTCCGGACTGAGTTTCTGTTCCTACCGTGTGCGGTATGCGGCCTAAAACATCTGTTAATTTTTTTCCAAAAAACTGAAGTACCAGATAACTTTAATTCATTTTATTTGAACACGTTAATTTCTTACTGTGATTTATCAAAATTTTTAAATGAGTGCCATGGTACTGAAATGCTTTTTTGATCATATGGTCTGAACTACCCATAAAATTATTAAAAGCGAAGAGTACATATAAATCATATGCTTGAAAGTTTTTTAATCTAGAAAATTAACTTCAATAAGTTAATTGCAGGCCAAAAATTAAATTTGTCCTAAAAATAGTAGTTGATAAGGATCACGTTATTTGTGTTAATCCGCTTATAAGAATATTCCGTAACTGTTTTTGTCACCGGAACTTTTGTGACACATGAAATCCCATCAGGTGAACTTAATAATAATCAATATCATTTAACATCAGATGATAAACAGCAAAGGATTTACCATGTATACGGCTTTAAAATATTACGTAAGCGATAACAATCCTGAAGGCCTACTGCTTCACCGTGCTGACTGCGCACACCTGCCCGATCAGGCGGCCCGTGTCTTTATCGGAAGCTGCTACTCGCTGAATCAGGCCAGAACAGTGGCAGCAGCCAATTTTAAAGGGGTAAAGCCCTGCCCGCACTGCGTGGCAAAGCCCGAAGTTAAAGCAAAGCCTGCTACAAAGGTAAGGCGTGCAGTCAATATCGCAGCTAAAATTTCAAAAGAAAATAAGCCGGTCGTGGAATTCAAAAGCTGCGTTCGCCCGGTCAGGCATATGGCTGTTTGATACAACATAAGCTATACCTGAATGATGCAGGAGTATTTGTGCTGACCCAGGTATGTGAGTGTATGTCCGATAAAAAAATAAAATGAAAATACCGATTGGCCGCGTAAAGGATTACGCGGCTTTTTCGTTAGCTCACTGCAACACGCCATGAAACCAGCAACCTGCTGAATCATAAAACTGGTGTCCGCCCTTACGCGGCATATTCTGCGAACCTAACAGGCTTCACTGCTCAATGTGAAAGTGCTGGTTTCATAGCGACAGATGCAGGTTGCTGCTTTCATAATATTTTTTTAAAGTCGTCAGCTTAAATGCTGATGTATTCCGGCTAAAAGTGTAGCCTTTGCCCTCACTGCAATATTTAGAAGCGCAGCCTGGTAATGCTCCTAACTTACTGATAGTGTTTTATGTTCAGATAATGCCCGATGACCTTGTCATGCAGCTTCACCGATTTCGAGAACGACAGTGACTTCCGTCCCAGCCTTGCCAGATGTTGTCTCAGATTCAGGTTATGTCGCTCAATGCGCTGAGTGTAACGCCTGCTGATAACGTGCAGCTTTCCCTTCAGGCGTGATTCGTA
>NZ_VEIP01000006.1:0-161582 GCF_007680655.1 Pantoea sp. PSNIH1 | reverse complement strand
AAACGCCGTAGCGCCGATGGTAGTGTGGGGCCTCCCCATGCGAGAGTAGGGAACTGCCAGGCATCCATCAAGTAAAAAAGCCCTGAACAGACGTTCAGGGCTTTTTTACGTCTGCAGAAAACGCAGAAATGAGTAAAATTTAAGCTTTTTTCAGCCAGCTGGCGATAAAGTCAGCGATGCGGTCAGGCTGGTTGATATCCAGCAGCGGCACCTGTCCTCATTCTTTATTATCGCGTCTCATTCCGGAGCAGCGACAATTCCCTTACCGGGCAAACTAATGTTTTACTACCCGCTTCGCGTTCTTTCTTCGCAAGGAAATGAGGTAAAGCATGACCCATCTGGAACATCAAAACAGCCGACCGCCCGTATCAGCAGCCGAAACGCGGCAAAGGATCAGGGCAATTGTCGGTGCGTCATCCGGTAACCTGGTTGAGTGGTTTGACTTTTACGTTTACTCTTTTTTCTCCCTCTATTTTGCTCATGTCTTTTTTCCGGCAGGCGATACCACCACGCAGCTACTGCAAACAGCAGGGGTATTCGCTGCAGGTTTCCTGATGCGACCGATTGGCGGCTGGCTGTTTGGCTACATTGCCGATAAACATGGACGTAAAACCTCCATGCTGATCTCGGTCTGCATGATGTGCCTGGGCTCTCTGGTAATAGCGTGCCTGCCGGGCTATGGCGAAATTGGCATAGCAGCGCCGATCATTCTCCTGCTGGCACGTATGTTTCAGGGACTGTCAGTGGGTGGCGAGTATGGCACCAGTGCAACCTATATGAGTGAAGTCGCGCTGGAAGGGCGAAAAGGCTTTTATGCTTCTTTTCAGTATGTGACGCTGATTGGCGGTCAGCTAATGGCAGTATTAACCGTAGTCGTACTGCAACAGTTGCTGGATGATGAAGCGCTGCGCAGCTGGGGCTGGCGTATTCCGTTTTTCATCGGTGCCGGACTGGCCATCGTCGCACTCTGGCTGCGACGCTCTCTCAATGAAACCTCTGAGAAATCGCATCGTACGCATCGCGATGCGGGCAGCGTGATCGGGCTGTTGCGCAATCACTCACGCGCATTCTTTATGGTGCTGGGTTTTACCGCCGGCGGCTCGCTGAGCTTCTACACCTTTACCACCTATATGCAGAAGTATCTGGTCAATAGTGCCGGAATGGACGCGCGCAGTGCCAGCGGTCTGATGACGGGGGCGTTACTGGTCTTTATGGTGATCCAGCCTGTTGTCGGTGCGCTATCAGATAAAATCGGACGGCGTGCTTCCATGATGATATTTGGCGCGGGCGCCGCAACCTGTACCGTACCTGTTCTGCTGCTGCTGCAGCATACTGAGAGTCACTGGGTCGCATTCCTGCTGGTTATGCTGGCGCTGATTATCACCAGCTTCTATACCGCCATCAGCGGAATCCTTAAGGCTGAGATGTTTCCGCCAGAGGTGCGTGCGCTGGGCGTAGGACTCTCTTATGCGGTGGCCAACGCGATTTTTGGCGGCTCGGCTGAATATGTCGCTTTGCTGATGAAAAGAGAAGGTATCGAAACCAGCTTCTTCTGGTATGTCTCAGCCATGGGCGCGCTCTCTTTCCTGGTCTCACTTATGCTGCATCGCAAGGGAAAAGGAATTGCGCTGTAGTCAGTGACGGATATTCCAGAGCATGATGCCGCTGGCAGCGCCGGCGGCATCCCATGCCAGATCTTTCCAGCTCCAGCCGCTTCCTGCCGCACGGCTGTCATAGAGCTCTTTTGCCGCGCCAAAACTGAGTGAAAACATCAGGCCAAAACCCATATTTTGGGCGGTATCCTGCTGCTGGTGATGGGCAATTTCGCTGCCGGCGGCAGCAAGCAGCGCGGAGGCGACATAGTGCTGCGCTTTATCTTTACCGGTCCAGCTATCCTGCGCCTGATGCGCACATCCGCTACACAGCAACGCTATACAGAGGATGCACGCCCGCACGATTTTACAGCAACCTGCTGATCAGCCGGTCGATGCGGATACGTCGCAGACGACGGATAAGCTTGCGCACTTTGGCAGGGTAGTCAGAGATACTTTCCAGCTCGCGAAAGTGAGTCACCACCGTAGTATGTTCGCGGATTAGCGTCAGCTCTTTCTCGCGCTGTTCCGCCAGCTGATTAAGCGGATCGTGAATCAACACGGCATTTTCCAGATCCAGACGCCACGCGCGCGGATTAAGGTTGTTGCCGGTGATCATCATCCACTCATCATCAACCCATATGCCTTTCAGGTGATAGCTGTTTTCACCATCTTTCCACAGGCGTACCGTCAGCTGACCGTTATCAACATAGTACTGCAGGCGGCTGAGGAAGCGGCGCAGGTTGATCTCATAAAGGTAGGGCAGGGCGCCGATCACTTTGAAGGGCTCAGACGGCGGAATATAGAAATCGTTCGCCGTTTTATCACCGACAATAATCTCGACATCCTTGCCCTGACGCAGCAGATGGATCAGGTTACGCACCAGAATGGCAGGCAGATTAAAGTAAGGTGTGCAGAGCGTCAGCTTCTGCTCGGCGCAGGGCATCAGATGGAAAATAGTTTTATTAAGTAAGCTGCGCTTGCCCAGACCCACCAGCGGCGTCACCGCCAGCGTATCGTTACCGGCATCGCCGGTAAAATGATAATGAAAACTGCGCAGCTCGCTGCGAAACTGACGCGTCTCGTTTTTGATTTCCGGGCTGGAAGGACGCTCAGCCTGATCGAGGCGGTTGACCGCATCAGACTGTTTCAGGTTTTCATCGATCCACTCATACATCGCATTCGTTAACTGTGGATTATGAATCAGCTGATAGCGATCGTAGCGGTACCGTTCATGCTGATGCAGATAGACATCATTCAGGCTGGCTCCGCTGTAAAGCAGCGTATCGTCGATGATAAAACCTTTGAGATGCAGGACGCCCAGCGCTTCCCGCGTATTAACCGGAATACCATAAACCGGAATAGCAATATCCGGATGCCGGGTAGCCATCTCGCAGTACCAGTCAGCATTGGTCAGGCCACGCGCCGCACCGATACGTCCACGCTGCGCACGATGCCAGTCTACCAGAATGGCGATATCCAGTTCCGGACGAGCCTGACGCGCCGCATACAGCGCTTCCATAACACTGCGGCCGCCATCATCATTTTCCAGATAGAGCGCAGCAATACAGATGCGTTTTTCTGCCGCTGCAATTTTTGCCAGCAGCGTTTCGCGAAACTCAGCGGGCGAAAAAAGCGTGGTCACATCCGACACAGATTGTGACAGTTTAGGCAGCTGTGCGAGGTGTTGTTGGTGTTTATTGCGTTTAAATTTAGACAACATCACAGTGCACTTCTTCTCTGTTCATTTGTATGGCCTTTTGCCATCAAATCATGATCCTAACGTCAAATAATAACATTAACTCACCTGTTGAGGAGGATTTTTACCGTTCTCTACAGGCGGCGTTACGACGTCAATCAACGGTAAATTAAGCGTGACAATGCCATCATCAAGCTGAATATTCACGCGAAAGTTAAGTTTGCGCGCCAGCGTAATCATGCCGCTATTGTGCGGCATGGTTATACCGTTCAATTGTTGCAGACCGTGATCGCGGGTATAGCGAATCATCTTCTCCAGCAGCCGTCGCCCCATACCCAGCCCTTTGAGATCGGAACGAACCAGCACTGAAAACTCCGCATCGACATTATCAGCGTCAGATATCGCGCGGGTAACGCCGATAATCTCCTCTTCAGCGCCTTCCCGCTGGCGTACCGCCACAATCGCCATTTCGCGGTCGTAATCTATCTGCGTCATATTGGCTAAATCATCGTGGGTGAATTCGCTGATTTCACTGAAATAGCGGTAGTAGAGATCCTCTTTAGTCACCTGCGCAATAAAAGCGCGCAGCTGCGGCTCATCCTCAGGCAGGATTGGGCGAAACAGGCAGTGCTGGCCATCTTTCAACTCAACCTGCTCCTCCAGATGCTGTGGGTAAGGGCGGATAACCAGCCGCGCCTCGCTGTCGCCGCTAAAAGGGGCCAGCTGCAGCGTGACGTCAATAAGGGTAAAGGTTTCTGCCGATGCCAGCAGCGGATGAATATCAAGCCGCTGGATCTCCGGACAATCCACCACCAGGTTTGATACCTGCACCAGCAGCTGGCTCAGCCCGGCGATATCGAGCGGATGCAGCGCGCTGCGGCTGCGGATCTTGCCGCTTTTTATCGCCTGAATCACCAGATAGCGCGCCAGCGTCATATTCAGCGGCGGCAGCGCTACGGCGGCCTGCTTATCAGGCTGCCATTCAGCCCCCCCTTCGCCGAGCAGGATAATCGGGCCAAACAGCGGATCCTGGTCTACCACTACGCGCAGCTCCTGAGCGCCAGCCCGGCTGGCCATACTCTGTACCAGCAGGCCATCGACGCGCGCCTGTGGATGCGTGCTGCGCACGCGCTCAAAAATAGCCTGTGCGGCCTGTTTCACCTCGGCAGCGCTGCGCAGATAGAGCATCACACCCTGTACCTCAGATTTATGGGCGATATCGGGCGAGCGCAGTTTGAGGGCGACCGGATAGCCCGTCTGCTCAGCAATAGTGACCGCTTCCTGACTGTCGCTTGCGATCCAGCCGGGCAGCGTTGTCAGACCATAAGCCTGCATAACAGGCTGCACCTCATGGGTATCCAGCGTGGTCACACCGCGGTCAAGTGCCTGCTGCAGCAGCTGATGCGCTTTAGCGCTGTTTTGCTGCAGCCCCGGTGGCAGCGCCGGCGTTTCCCGCAGCTGCTTCTGGTTACGGCGATACTCGACCTGATGCATAAACGCGGTCACGGTGCCTTCCGGGGTGCGCCAGGTCGGAATGCCGGCCTGGGTAAAGGCGCGCCGCGCCGCCTGGGATGAGGATTCACCGCACCAGTTAGTCAGCAGCGTGATCTGCCTGCCGCGCGGATGACGCGCGAGTGCAGCAATAATCTGCTCCGCCGTCTCGGTCGCTGGCGCAACCGCGCTGGGGGAGTGAATAATCATCAGGGCGTCAAAATCATGACTGTCGAGCAGCAGTTCAATGCAGGCAACGTAGCGGGCAGGTGTGGCGTCATCTTTTAAATCCAGCGGGTTTCCCCGGCCAGCGCCCTCCGGCAGTAGTGAGGCTACTCTCTGTCGCATCGCCTCATCCAGCGAAGCCAGCTTACCGCTGCGCGCATAGAGCGCATCCAGCGCCAGAGCAGCCGGCGCAGCGCCGTTGCTGACGATCATCAGTCGCTCGCCGCGCAGCGGACGCATGTGGCTGAGTGATTCAACCGCAGAGAAAAGTTCATGCGTATCCTGCACGCGCAGCAGGCCGGCGCGTTGTATTGCGGCATCCCAGGCGGCATCCAGGCCGCTCAGGGTGCCAATCATCGCCTGCGCCTCCCGGCTGCGTCCGCTTTTGATGACCAGAATAGGCTTATTGCGTGAGGCGCTGCGCGAGGCGGAGACAAAACGCCGGGCATCGCTCAGGTGTTCCAGGTAGAGCAGGATAGCGCTGGTTTTCGGGTCGCGTGCCAGAAAATCGAGCACGTCATCGACATCGATATCGAGGCTGTCGCCCAGCGCGATAAACCAGGAGAAGCCGAGATTCCGCTGCTGCGCCCAGTCGAGGATGGTATTTGAGACCGCGGCAGACTGTGAAACAAAAGCAATACGCCCTTTAGCGATGGGCACCGGCGAGAAGCTGGCATTCAGCCCCTGCCACGGGGCCAGCAGTCCAAGACTGTTAGGGCCGAGCAGGCGAATCTGCCACTGGCTGGCGCAGGTTTTCAGCGTCTCAAGCTGGCTGGCGGGTGAGGAGAGAATAATGCAGGCTCTGCAGCCTTTTTCGCCCAGCTGCTGCAGCAGCTCTGGATTGCGCTTTGCATGGGTGCAGATAATGGCCAGATCGGGAGCAAAAGGCAGACTGGCGATATCGGGCCATGCCAGCACGCCCTGTACCGCCTTATATTTTGGCGTAACCGGCAGCACCGGGCCGCTAAAGCCGCCCGCCAGCAGGTTGCGCATCAGGAAATAGCCGGCACGCCCCGGCGTTACCGAGGCGCCAATTACCGCAATCGATTTAGGTCTTAACAGCGCTTCCAGTCCACGTTGACTCATCATCCACTCCTGCTGTCGGGATTGGCATGATTGTAAACGCTTTTACAGCGAAAACCGATTTGCTGCTGTCAGGCTGCGAGCCAGCTTCAGTTTTCGCTGCTGTTTATCGCCTGCTGTGTATGAACCGGATGGTGTGGTTTGCCCGCAAGGTAGGCGTGACGGAACTGTTCAAAGTGCTGCTGCAGGGCGCTGGCGGCCGCGCTGTCGCCCGCCTGAGCAAGCAGGGCCGCAGCGACCTCTGCCGTGCAGTGCTGCCCTTTGCCGTGCGCCTCCCGCAGGGTGTAGCGCGATGGGGTGCTCACGCTCAGTGACATCACCGGAAAATGGTCCAGCCACGGGCTTTTACGAAACATTTTGCGCGCCTCAGACCAGGTGCCATCCAGCATAATAAACAGTGGCGGTTTACCGCTGACCGGCGGCGCAGTCAGCACCTCACGTCCGGGATCGGCATAAGAGGCGGGGAACACCACCACCGGCTGATAGTCGCTGCTCTGCACTGCTGCCAGCAGCGCCGGGTCAGGCTCTGTTCGCGACCAGCCGAAGGCGAGGGTATCCGGCAGCACATCGGCAATCAGGCGTCCGGTATTGCTGGGCTTCATGGGTTCAGTATCGAACATCACCAGGCAGAAGCGGCTGCGCGACTGCTGCGGCTGCAGCGTGGCACACAGGCAGTGCCTGTGCGGCAACAGACAGCGCTGACAGCGCACAACGCGATTACCGCGCGCGAGAAAGGGCCGCGTAGCGCGGGCCAGACGTTGCGCCCGTAAGCGCAGAACAGCATTTTCAGACATAGACAGGCAGGGCAGGAAAAACGTCAGTGTAATAGAAGGGGGAAAGCAAGGCCAGCAATCTGCTGGCCTTCAGTGACTACAGGGTTTCGTCGAGCCACTCATTAAACGGCGTTTTCGGCATCGCGCCATTCAGCATATCGACCATTTCGCCCCGTTTAAAAATCATGATGGTCGGGATCGTGCGGATACGAAAACGCGTGCTGAGCGCCTGCTCAGCTTCCGTATTGACTTTAATAAAACGCACTTTGCCGCTGCGTTCGGCCGCAACTTCTTTAAATACGGGCGCAAAGTTCACGCAGGGGCCGCACCACGGCGCCCAGAAGTCGATCACGACCGGCAGGTCATCCTGCAGATATTTATCCAGCGTAGCGGCCGTGGCATTAACCACCTCGCCGTTGAAAAGCGCTTCGCCGCAGCGACCGCACTTTGCACCGTCGGCCAGACGCGCTTCGGGAACGCGGTTAACTGCCTGACAGCCGGCGCATACAGTATTCATTGTCATCTCAAACCGGTCCTGTAAATCTGATGATAGAGTCGTATTATGAAAAGGCTGGATGCTATGCTCAATCTGGATTACCCAATAGGTTCAATAGTTGATAGCTAAGCGCTGGCACATCAGGTAATCTTCGCGCTCTCAATGCTGGAGGAACAGATGAACGACGAATTTAAAGGCAAAAGCGGCAAGGTAAAAGTGATGTATGTACGTGAAGAGGAGGGCGGCAGTAAGCCAAATCCGCGTACCGGCAAAGGCGGCCGTTCTGCTGCGCGCCAGGAAGATAATCGTCGCTCTGCTCCCCGCAGCAATCGCAACAATGACGAAAGCGATCGCGCGCGCGCGCCACGCAGCGGTGACGATTCCGGTCGCTCACGCAGCCGTGACGACGCTGGCCGCTCACGCGCGCCGCGCAGCAGCGATGATGCCGGACGCGGCCGCCGCACGGATCGTAATGACCGTAGCGAGCGCAGCAGCCGCCCTGAGCGTAACGACCGCGACGATCGCGGCTTCAGTGATTCGCCGTGGCGCACCGTATCCCGCCCGCCAGTTGCCGCTGCTGGCAGCCCGGCGGATGACGCCGCTGACGCGAAGCCGGTAATCGATTCCGAGCAGATCCGCCGTCAGCGTCAGGAAGAGACGCGCGTCTATGGCGAAAACGCCTGTCAGGCGCTGTTCCTGAGCCGTCCGGAGAGCATCGTGCGCGCCTGGTTTGTCCAGAGCGTTACGCCGCGCTTCCGCGAAACACTGCGCTGGCTGGCCGCAAACCGCAAAGCGTATCACGTGGTTGAGGAGGCTG
Organism: Pantoea sp. PSNIH1; assembly: GCF_007680655.1. Lineage (NCBI taxonomy): Bacteria > Pseudomonadati > Pseudomonadota > Gammaproteobacteria > Enterobacterales > Erwiniaceae > Pantoea > Pantoea sp. PSNIH1. The sequence goes on along the minus strand of NZ_VEIP01000006.1, from coordinate 153,406 downwards.
AGCTGGCGAAAGCGTCCGGTACTGAACATCACGGCGGCGTCTGCTTTATTATCAAAAAGCGCAGCGGCATGGCGGTATCAGAGTGGCTGAAAAAGGCAGAGCACAAAGATTGCGTGCTGGCGCTGGAAGATGTGAGCAACCCACATAACCTGGGCGGCATTATGCGCAGCTGCGCGCATTTTGGCGTGAAGGGGCTGCTGGTGAACGACGCGTCGCAGCTGGAGTCGGGCGCCGCCGTGCGTACTGCTGAAGGCGGCGCTGAGCACGTACAGGCGATCAACGGCGAAGATTTCGCTGCAAGCCTTGATGCGTTCCGCAAGGCGGGCTACACCATCGTGACCACGTCGAGCCACGAGGGCACGCCGCTGGCGCGCGCCGAACTGCCGGCGAAAATGGTACTGGTGCTGGGTCAGGAGCGGGAAGGGCTTTCAGACAGCACCTTCCGGCAGGGCGAACTCAACCTGTCGATTGGCGGAACCGGCAACGTCGAGAGCCTGAACGTCTCGGTAGCAACCGGTATTCTGCTGGCCGAATGGTGGCGTCAGAACGCATAAAAAAAACGGGCCATAGCGGCCCGTTTTGCATGGTGGCGGCTAGTGTGCGCCACCCCCTCCGCCGCCTGCACCAAATGGCGGACGGGCAAACCATACCAGCACCAGCAGAATCACAAACACCCCCGCAGACGCCCAGAAAATCTCATTGGCTGAAATAATCAGGCCCTGATTAGTGATCTCCCGCGCAATCCACGCAGACGCCTGCTGGTGGCTCATGCCCATGCCTTCCAGCTGCGCATACATCTCCTGCGAATTCTGGTTGTAAGGATTGACGGATTCGCTCAGATAGCTGTGATGCATCGACTCGCGGTTGGTCCACAGGGTCGTGGTAATAGAGGTTCCGATCGATCCTGCCAGCGTACGCACAAAGTTAGAGAGGCTGGAGGCTGCGGCGAGGCGCTCCGGCGGCAGTCCCGACAGCGTAATGGTGGTCAGCGGCATAAAGAAACAGGCCACGGCAAAGCCCTGAATAAACTGCGGCCAGGCGGATGCGCCGAAGTCCATGCCGGGTTCAAAGGTGTAGGCGCGCCAGTAGAAACAGACGGCGTACATAATAAAGCTAAAGGTCACCAGCCGGCGCATATCGAGCTTGTGGGCGAACCGGCCAATAATGGGTGAGAGGATCACCGGAATAATCCCGACCGGGGCAGATGCGAGTCCGGCCCAGGTAGCGGTATAGCCGTAGACCTCCTGCAGCAGCTGCGGCAACAGCACAATGGAGCCGAAGTAGAGCATGTAGGCCAGGCTTATCGACAGACAGCCAATGGTGAAGTTGCGCATTTTAAACAGCGACAGGTCAACGATCGGATGATCGTCCGTCAGCTCCCACACCAGCAGCACCGCCAGCGCCACCACGGCGACCACCGCCAGCACGATAATCTCTGTCGAGCTGAACCAGTCGAGCTCCTTACCACGATCCAGCATCACCTGCAGCGCGCCGATGCCCACCACCAGCAGCACCAGACCGACAATATCGATCGGGCGGATCTCGGTTTTGGTTTCACGACCGCGCAGCGTCTGCAGCGTCAGCATCACCACTACGATGCCAATCGGCACGTTGATAAAGAAGATCCAGCCCCAGTGATAGTTATCGCTGATCCAGCCGCCCAGGATCGGGCCGCAGATTGGCGCAACGATCACCGTCATCGCCCACAGCGACAGGGCAATACTGCGTTTAGCCGGAGGGTAGTTACTCAGCAGCAGGCTTTGCGACAGCGGGATCAGCGGACCGGCCACAATCCCCTGCAGAATACGGAAAAAGATCAGCATCTCCAGGCTTTCTGACATGCCACACGCCCAGGAGGCGAGCGCAAACAGAATGGTCGCCCAGGTAAAGAGCTTCACTTCACCGATGCGCTTCGCCAGCCAGCCGGTAATCGGAATCGAGATGGCGTTAGCCACCCCGAACGAGGTGATAACCCAGGTGCCCTGTGAATTCGACGCGCCCAGATTACCGGCAATGGTCGGGATCGCCACGTTGGCGATAGTTGAGTCGAGCACCTGCATAAATGTCGCCAGCGACAGGGCGATAGTCATCAGAACAAGTGGCGCGCCCTCAAGCGGTTTTTGTGCCATAACAGTCTCCGGCGGATCAGCCCGCGTTGGCACGAACGATAGCGGTAATCATCTGGTTGACCGGCGCAAGATCAATCGCCAGCGCGTTGCTCTCATAGGCGGCCTGCGGACGAACGGCGCCTGCCAGCACTGCACCCTCTTTGTTCTGCGTATCAACCTTCACCAGAGTCGAGAGTCCGATGCGCAGCGGATGCGCCGCCACTTCATCCGGGTTCAGTTCAATACGCACCGGCAGGCGCTGTACGACTTTGATCCAGTTGCCGGTAGCGTTTTGCGCGGGCAGCAGCGAGAAGGCGCTGCCGGTCCCCATATCGAGTCCCGCGACCTTGCCGTGATAGACCACATCATCGCCATAGATATCGCTGACCACGGTTGCAGACTGGCCGATGCGGACGCCGGCAAGCTGCGTCTCTTTAAAGTTGGCATCTACCCACAGATTGGTGGCGGGCACCACGGCCAGCAGCGGGGTGGTGGTGGAGATTTGCGAGCCTACCTGCACGCTGCGGCGTGAAACATAGCCATCAATCGGGCTGCGTATATCGGTACGCTGCAGATTAAGCCAGGCGTCGCGCAGGGCAGCGGCGCTCTGCTGCACCGCAGGCTGATTTTCCAGACTGGTATTCAGGATCATCGCCTGGTTAGCGTTATATTGCTGCACAGCGACGTCAAGCTGCGCTTTCGCGGTCGCCACGGCGTCACGCGCGTGCTGCAGCTCTTCACGGCCAATCAGATTTGAGGCGCCCAGCGGTTCGCGGCGCTTCAGGTCGGCTTCAGCCTGTTCCAGTGCCGTCTGCTGCAGCTTGATCGTGGCCTGATACTGCCTGCCGTTGATCATCAGCTGGTGCGTCTGGCGGACGCTGGTGGCCAGGGCGGTCTGCGCTTTTTCAAAGGCCTGCTGCGCATCGGTTTTATCCAGTGAGACCAGCACGTCGCCTTTTTTGACGCGATCGGTATCATCAAACCATACTTTGTTAACGCTGCCGGAAACCTGCGCCATCACCTGGACCTGATTGCCTGCTACATAGGCATCATCAGTCTCCTGAAAATGACGCAGTACCAGATACCAGTAAGTCAGATAGCCAATACCGGCCACAATAAACACGACAGCCAGCAGGATCAGCGCAATTTTACGCTTCTTCTTCTTGTTTGCAGGCTGTTGCGGGCTTTGAGCTTCCGCTGTCGCACTCATGTCGTTCTCCACGTTTGCCATAAGTCGGGGTGTGCTGATCCATCAACACGGTAACCCGAATCGAAAAAGCCAGCGCAAAAGGCGCTGGCCAGATAAAGGAAAATTAAAATAGCGATTTCGGCAGGGGGTTGTGTCGCACTTCTTGCTATTAGCGAGAGAGTGAGGCGATAACCTGATCTTCGTCCATTTTGTCCAGACGGTTAAGCAGCTTGCGCGTGATGGCTTCCAGCTGCTCCTGCTCGGTGGCGCTCAGTGACGACCAGAGATACTGCAGGCTCTGGTGCTGGGGCGGCAGCAGCTGACGCAGAAACTCGTTGCCTTTTTCCGTCAGATGCAGATGCAGGCAGCGGCGATCGTTGTCGCTTTCACGGCGTTCGATCCAGCCGCGCTTTTCCAGTTCATCCGCAATGCGCGTGGCGTTGGTGCGTGAAGAGCCCAGTGCCGCACTCAGTTCTGATGGCTGAATGCTCTGGTTTTCCTGCGCATCCAGCGTGATCAGCGCCATAAATAAGGTTTCGTTAATTCCCTGTGCCTTGAGCATCTTGTTGCGATTATCCAGCAGCTTGCCCTGCATATGCATACACAGGCGGGTCAGGATAATTTCCTGCAGCGGAAAATCTTTATGACGATTTGCCCGGACGTTCAGCATCTGCTCAATGGGAGTAAACGAACTTTCCATCTAAAAAAACCTCTTAATTGCAACGTAGAATTATCACATTCAGCGCGCTAACCGCTTCGCTGTGGAATAATTTCGAGAGTAAAAATAACTACAGTGAATAAGTACACTGCTAACGATATCAAACTCACCTGTTAATGGACAGCGCCGCTTACCGATTTACGCTGTTTTTCTTGCTCAGGCAGGCTCTGCGCTGGCGTTACGCCACCAGATTATCAGATTAAGTAGCGTCGCCAGGGCACCCGCCGCACAGACGCCATACCAGCCAAACAGATGAAAGGCGTTGGCCGAGATCACCGAGCCGAGCGCCCCACCGGTAAAATAGCTGGTCATATAGCCGGACGTCAGGCGATTACGCGCTTCGGGCATAGTGCGATAGATAACGCTTTGGTTGGTGATATGTACGCCCTGAACCGCCAGATCCAGCAGCACAATGCCGGCAATCAGCGCCAGCAGGCTGCTGCTGCCGAGTGCGGTAACGCCCCAGGAGATCAGCATGATCACCAGTCCGGCGCTGGTGGTGAGTTTTGCTTTGCCCCGGTCTGCCAGTCCGCCCGCCTGACGCGCCGCCAGCGCGCCTGCTGCCCCTGCCAGACCCAGCAGGCCGATCTCGCCCTCGCTGAAATTCCACGGCGGTGCAGCGAGTAAAAAGGCCATTGAAGTCCAGAGCATGCTGAAGTTTGCAAAACTCAGGCAGCCGGTCAGCGCCCGGGTACGTAACACCCGATCGGCGCTGAAAAGTGAGAAAATTGAGCGCAGCAGCTGCAGATAGTTAAGCGGCACGCGCTGCTGGTAGCGCGGCAGATAGCGCCATAGCGCCAGCGCCATCAGGATCATCAGCACGCTGGCGCACCAGTAAACGCTGCGCCATCCGGCAACCTGAGCCAGCGCGCCGGCAACGGTACGCGCCAGTAAAATGCCCAGCAGCAGGCCACTCATGACCGTGCCTACCACTTTGCCACGCTTTTCCGGAGCAGCCAGCGTGGCCGCCAGCGGCACCAGAAGCTGTGCCACCACTGAGAAGAGACCGGTTACCACCGTACCCAGCAGCATCAGCGTCAGCGAAGAGGAGAGGGCGGTCAGCATCATGCCGCCCGCCGCCAGCAGGCTCATTGAAACAATCAGAGCACGCCGTTCCAGCATATCGCCCAGCGGCACCAGCAGCAGCAATCCACAGGCGTAGCCAAGCTGCGCGGTGGTCACGATAAAGCCCGCTACGCTGACAGAGAGACCAAACTGATGCGCAATCGTATCGAGCAGCGGCTGCACGTAATAGTTACTGGCCACCGCCAGCCCTGTCGCGACTGACATCAGCGCCACTAATGGGGCACTGAGGCGTGCCGGAGATGAGCTCATGAGCGGATACACAGTGAAATAATCATATGGGGATAATAGTAACCGAAAAAATTATTTCATAGTTGTGATAATTAACAGGACGTACCAGTGCGTTATAGCGCACGCTGCGCTTATCGGCGACGGAAACAGTGCGGGCGACCCGAAGGCCGCCCGCTGACTACATAAAACGATGGCGTTTATTTCGCGGCGGCCAGAGCGTCATTGATCCACTTATCAAACTCCGCCTGATGGCCTTTAATCCAGCCATCCACATGATGGTTGATATCCGCTTCAGATGCCTGACCCGCATGCATGGCGGCATTCTCCGCGTTGATATCCTTAATCGGCAGCTTCATCTCCGCAAACAGCTTCGCGGCGGCCGGGTTTTTCTCTGCCCAGGCTCTGTTCGCCACGATATGCATGGTGTTCACCGGAAAGCCGTAATTCGCACCATTTGCCAGTTTGGTATCCACTTTGCTCTGTTCGCCAGGCAGGGAGGAGAACGGCACCTGCAGCCAGACTACGTCACGGCCCGGTTTCAGCACATCGCTCAACCAGTAAGGTGTCCAGGTGTAGTAGAGAATCGGTTTACCCTGTTTGAAGCGCGCCAGCGTATCGGCCACCATTGCCGAATAGTTACCCATATTGGCTGTAACGGTATCGGCCAGGCCAAACGCGCTGTTCTGGTGATTAATCACCGCTTCGCAGCCCCAGCCCGGCGTACAGCCGGTCATGTCCGCTTTACCATCCCCGTTACTGTCGAACAGTTTGGCAATTTTTGGATCTTTCAGCTGTTCAATATTGGTGATGTGATATTTTTCAGCGGTTTTTTTGTCAATTAAATAGCCCTGGGCAGCACCGCCAACGTAGGTGCCTTCGCGGTAAAACTTGCTGTCACCCCCAGCGGCTTTATACATATCGTCGTGCAGCGGCTGCCAGTTAGTAGCCACAAAGGTAGCGTCACCGGCAGCGATTGTGGTGTAAGCCACGTTGTAATCGACTTCGCCCGGTTTCTCCACGCTATAGCCGAGTTTCTCCAGCGCGCGGCTGACAATCAGCGTCTGGAAGGTTTCTTCAGCAATGGTGCTTTGCAGCGGTTTAACGGTAATGCCTTTACCCGGCAGGTCGGCGGCGGACACGTGCGTCGCGGCGAACGTCGTCAGGACGGCAGCGAACAGAGCTGTCTTGCGCATAGTCATTCCTTATTTTACGTGTGACGTCGGAGACGGGCGACCACGATGGACCGCCCAAAAAAATCAGGCTTTTTTACTGAACGGACGCAGTAGCAGGCCAACCGGACCGGTGCTGTACCAGTGACGACTACCCCGGCTGCGGCTATCGCGGCCAACCGACTGCGTGAGGCGATCGAGGATAATGGCGAGGATCACAATGCCGACGCCGCCAACGGTGGCCAGCCCCATATCGAGGCGGCCAATGCCGCGCAGCACCATCTGGCCCAGTCCGCCGACCGCGATCATGGAGGCGATAACCACCATTGATAGCGCCAGCATCAGCGTTTGGTTAACCCCGGCCATGATAGTTGGCATCGCCAGCGGCAGCTGGACCTTAAACAACATCTGACGCGGGCTGGCGCCGAAGGATTCGCTGGCTTCAATCAGGTCAGCAGGCACCTGTTTAATACCGAGAATTGTGAGGCGCACAATCGGCGGCAGTGCAAAGATGATGGTTACCACCACGCCTGGTACGTTGCCGATACCAAACAGCATCACAATCGGCACCAGATAAACAAAGGCGGGCGTGGTCTGCATCGCATCCAGCAGCGGACGGACGATACGCGCGGCACGCTCGCTGCGCGCCAGCCAGATACCCAGCGGCAGCCCAATGACAATACAGAACAGCAGGGCGGTGAGCACCAGCGCCAGCGTTACCATGGCCTGCGACCATGCGCCAATCGCGCCAATTACAATTAGTGAAACCAGCGTGGCAATGCCCATCGCCGGCGTCGCAATCTGCCAGGCAATCAGCGCGAACAGCACAATCGCCACCGGTGCCGGCATGCCCAGCAGCAGCTGCTGGAAGGCGCTCAGGATGTAATCCACCGGAACGCGGATACCCTGAAACAGCGGGCGGAAGTGGTTCACGACCCAGTCGATGCCCTCGGTCACCCAGCTGTCGAGCGGAATCCAGGTTTTATGGAACGGGTCCATGATAGTGAAATGTTCCGGCGCTGGTGCAGGTGCACTGTTGAGCCAGTCGCTGCCGCTGGCCGTGCCAGTGGCAGCGTCATGACCGCCGCTGGTGGCTGCGGGATCCCCCCACGCATCTGCGCCACCGGTGCTGCTCTCTGCAGGCGTGGCTGAAGCGGCACCTGACCAGGGATCGGCGGCGCTGGCATCAGGCGTGGTTGTTTGCGCTGCGCTCTGGCTGGCGCTATCCCATGGGTTGGCGGTGTGTTTACTCATGGCTGGGCTCCTTCACGGTCTAACGCACGCAATAACATGCTTTTGGAGATGATACCGACGTACTGATTATCTTCACCGACTACCGGTACGGCGCACGGCGCCTGCGCCACATGGGAAAGCAAATCATTCAGTGAGGTATCAGCAGGCACCGCCTGCGGGGCTTCCAGCAGCGCACTATCCAGCCCGGCACCGGCGGCCAGTGCCGCTTTCAGCGAATCACTGGAGACCACGCCAACAAACTTCTGTTTTTCCAGCACATAGCCAAACTCGCGGTCTTCATCCTGCAGCAGCTTAATGGCGGAGCGCGGACCGAAGCCGGGCGCTTTACGGATCAGCGCTCCGGCACTGCGGCGCGCAATATCTTTAGCGCTAAAGACATGACTAATATCCACACCGCGGAAAAAGGTGCGGACATAATCATTCGCGGGATTATTGAGGATCTCATCAGGCGTACCAACCTGAACTACTTCGCCGCCCTGCATAATGGCAATGCGATCGCCAATACGCATGGCTTCGTCAAGATCGTGAGAAATAAAGACAATGGTGCGCTGATGTTTTGCCTGCAGCTTTACCAGCTCATCCTGCATTTCGGTACGAATTAAGGGATCCAGAGCGGAGAACGCTTCATCCATCAGTAAAATATCGGGATTAATTGCCAGCGCGCGCGCTAATCCCACGCGCTGACGCATACCGCCGGAAAGTTCATCCGGATAAGCATTGGCATAATTTTCCAGCCCTACCTGACGCAATGCCTCAAGCGCTTTTTCCTGACGTTCATGAAGCGGCGTGCCAGCTAATTCCATTCCAAAGGCGGTATTATTCAGTACCGTCATATGTGGCATAAGCGCGAAGGATTGAAACACCATACTGATCTTATTTCTGCGTACTTCACGCAGTTCGCTATCTGATATTTTAGCAATATCGACACCATCGATAATCACCTGGCCCTGCGTGGGCTCTATCAGACGATTGAGAAGGCGAACCATGGTGGACTTTCCAGATCCTGACAGCCCCATGATGACGAAGATCTCGCCTTCTTCAATGGCCAGACTGGCATTTTGTACGCCTACTGAGAGACCGGTTTTCGCCAGAATTGTCTCTTTGCTTGCGCCTTGCGCAATGAGCTTAAATGCCTTTTCCGGATGATCGCCAAATACTTTATATAAATTTTTAACTTCGAGTTTAATTGCCATGCAATAATTACATTCCTGGTTAAATGTCTGACTATTTCTTGTTGTACCCTGATTAAATTTAAGCGCCCTATAACCTAACATAGTGAGAGTGTCTGACAACCCTTGCACAGAATATTTCCGGCAAATGCATCCTGACTATTGCCGCTAATTCCAGAGCCTACGAGGGATGAGCGCGGATCAATTTTTTCTGAATTTTTTGTGAAATTTGGCAGGTTTTAGTCAAATCGCTGCGTGAAATGCGGATAAATCGCGCTTTAACGGCACTGATATTAATTAAATAGCGGACGCTGAGTGTCGGAAATATTCCGGTGCGTTGATAGATAAGTAAGGCAGGATGAAACAGGAGATTGCGTTTGTCATAAGGACGTTCCGCAGGGCGCGTGAGGCCATTACGCGGAGTGGCGATCCGCAGAGCCGCCACTGCGTTGCATCAGGAGCGCCAGAGAGGACTACCCACCTGGCGCCAGAGCCGATTAGAAATCCCAGTCCTCATCTTCCGTTTCCACGGCTTTGCCCATGACATAGGAGGAGCCGGAGCCGGAGAAGAAGTCGTGGTTTTCATCTGCGTTCGGCGACAATGCCGCCAGTATTGCCGGGTTGACTGCTGCTATCTCCGCCGGAAACAGCGCTTCATAGCCCAGATTCATCAGCGCTTTATTAGCGTTGTAGTGCAGAAAGGCTTTTACCTCTTCCGCCCAGCCCGATTCCCCATACAGCGCATCGGTATAAGCCAGTTCGTTTTCATACATCTCCAGCAGCAGATCGATAGCGAACTGCTGCAGCGCTTCACGCCGCGCGGCATCGGCGTGCTGCAGCGCCTGCTGATATTTATAGCCAATATAGTAACCATGAACCGCCTCATCGCGGATGATCAGGCGGATCAGATCGGCGGTGTTAGTCAGCTTGCCCCGGCTGGACCAGTACATCGGCAACCAGAAGCCGGAATAAAACAGAAACGACTCCAGGAAAACGCTGGCGATCTTTTTCTTCAGCGGATCGTCCGCCTGATAGTGCGCCAGAATGATCTGCGCCTTTTTCTGCAGCGCGGCGTTCTCTTCGCTCCAGCGGTAGGCAGCGTCAACGTCTGCCGTGTTGCATAGCGTGGAGAAAACCGAGCTGTAGGAGCGGGCGTGTACCGCCTCCATAAAGCTGATATTTGACAGCACCGCTTCTTCGTGCGGCGTGGCGGCGTCCGGCATCAGGCCCGGTGCGCCCACGACATTCTGAATCGTATCGAGCAGCGTCAGGCCGGTAAATACGCGGATAGTCAGCTGCTGCTGCGCCGGTGCCAGCGCCTGCCACGCAGGCAGATCGTTGGAAAGCGGCACTTTTTCCGGCAGCCAGAAATTACTGGTGAGACGGTTCCAGACCTCAAGATCTTTATCATCCTGCAGGCGATTCCAGTTAATCGCCTGAATAGCATTAAGTTTCATCATAACTTTACAGGGCGCAGGAGACGCAGCCCTCAACCTCCGTGCCTTGTAGCGCCATCTGACGCAGGCGAATGTAATAGAGCGTTTTAATGCCCTTTTTCCAGGCGTAAATCTGCGCTTTGTTGATATCGCGCGTGGTAACGTCGTCGCGGAAAAACAGCGTCAGCGACAATCCCTGATCGACATGCCGGGTTGCTTCCGCATAGGTATCGATAATCGCCTCAGGGCCAATCTGGTAGGCATCCTGATAAAATGCCTGGTTTTCATTGGTCATAAACGGCGCCGGATAATAGACGCGTCCGGTTTTACCCTCTTTACGGATCTCAATGCGTGACACAATCGGATGAATACTTGAGGTGGCGTGGTTGATGTAGGAGATAGAACCGGTTGGCGGGATCGCCTGCAGGTTCTGGTTAAACAGCCCGTGCTGCATCACCGCCGACCGCAGCGCCTGCCAGTCAGCCTGCGTCGGCAGGACAAGACCGGCATCGTCAAATAGCTGCGCAATGCGCGCGGTGCGCGGCTGCCAGCTGCACGTAATATATTTATTGAAGTACTCTCCGCTGGCGTAGTGAGACTGCTCAAACCCGTCAAAGCTGCGCTGACGCTCCCGGGCCAGCTGGTTTGAGGTACGCAGTGCGTGAAACGTGACGCAGTAAAAGTAGAGGTTGGTGAAATCAAGCGCCTCTTCTGAACCGTAGGCGATACCTTCCCGCGCCAGATAGCCGTGCAGATTCATCTGCCCGAGGCCAATAGCGTGTGAACGGCGATTGCCTTCGGCGACGGACGGCACCGAAGCGATCTCACTCATCTCTGACACGGCGGTGAGCGCCCGCACGGCCACCGCCACGGTGCGGGGGAGGTCACGGGAATCCATCGCGTGTGCGATATTCAGCGAGCCGAGATTACAGGAGATATCTTTGCCCGTGCGCCGGTAGCTGAGATCCTCATTCAGTTCGCTGGCGCTGTTGACCTGCAAAATCTCTGAACAGAGGTTGCTCATATTAATGCGCCCGGCAATCGGATTACTGCGGTTAACGCTATCCTCATACATGATATAGGGGTAGCCCGACTCAAACTGGATCTCTGCCAGCGTCTGGAAAAAGTCGCGCGGGTTGATATAGGTTTTGCGGATGCGTTCGTCCGCCAGCATCGCGTCATAGTGCTCGCTGATGCTGATATCGCCGAACGCTTTGCCATAGATGCGCTCAACGTCATACGGCGAAAACAGCGCCATATCCCGGTTCTCTTTTGCCAGCTGAAAAGTGATATCCGGGATCGTTACGCCCAGCGAGAGCGTTTTAATGCGGATTTTTTCATCCGCGTTTTCACGTTTGGTATCGAGGAAGCGCAGAATATCGGGATGATGGGCGTTCAGCCAGACCGCACCGGCCCCCTGACGCGCGCCCAGCTGATTAGCGTAAGAGAACGCATCCTCCAGCATCTTCATGACCGGGATCACGCCGGATGACTGGTTTTCGATACGCTTGATCGGCGCTCCCGCTTCGCGCAGGTTAGAAAGCAGAAACGCCACGCCGCCGCCGCGTTTAGAGAGCTGCAGGGCAGAGTTCACCGCGCGGCCAATCGACTCCATATTATCTTCAATACGCAGCAGGAAGCAGGAGACCAGCTCACCGCGCTGCTGCTTGCCGCAGTTCAGAAACGTAGGTGTGGCGGGCTGGAAACGGCCGCTCAGGATCTCTGTCAGCAGCGCTCGCGCCTGCTGCTCATCGCCACGCGCCAGCGTCAGCGCCACCATGCAGGCGCGCTGGGTGAAGGTCTCCAGGTAATGTTTGCCATCAAAGGTTTTCAGCGTATAGCTGGTGTAAAACTTCCAGGCACCGAGGAAGGTGTGAAAGCGGTGATCCTGCGCATCCGCTTCATCATGCAGGGCGCAGAGAAAGCGAAAGTCATACTGATTCAGGACGCTGGCTTCGTAGTAGCCTTCCTCAACCAGATAGCGCAGCCGCTCAGCAGCGGAGCTGAAGGTCAGCGTATTGGGCTGAACGTGCTGCAGGAAAAACTGCCGCGCCGCTTCGCGATCTTTTTCAAACTGAATATGACCCGCTGTGTCATACAGATTCAGCATCGCGTTCAGCGCGTGGTAATCGAGCTGCGTGCTGTTCAGGGTGTCTGCTGTTGCCAAAATTGGGTTACTCCTGCTTTAACCTGCGCAATGTCTTCCGGCGTGCCCATCATTTCAAAGCGATAAAGGCAGGGCACCTGACATTTACGCGCAATGATGTCGCCTGCCAGGCAGAAACCGCTGCCGAAATTGCGGTTGCCGGCGGCAATGACGCCGCGGATGCCGCGACGATTTGCGCTGTCGTTAAGAAACTGAATCACCTGGCGCGGGACGGCACCCTGCACACCGCCGCCGCCATAGCTCGGCACCACCAGAATATAGGGGTGGTCAACCTGCAGCCGCTGGTTAGCCTCTGCAGGAATGCGGTGCGCCGGCAGCGCCAGGCGGGTAATAAACCTGTGGGTGTTTTCTGACCGGCTGGAAAAATAGACCAGCGGATACATGGCGCTATTCACTTACCGCAGCGGAGTGCCGCAGCGCAGCAATTTTATCCGGACGGAAACCGCTCCAGCTGTCATCCGGCGTCATAACAACCGGCACCTGGCGATATCCCAGCGCTTTAATTTCTTCGAGCGCTTCCGGCGCGGTATCAAGGTTGATGAGCTGATACGTCATGCCGCAGCGGTCCAGGGCATTTTTAGTGGTATCACACTGGACACAGTTACTCTTAGTGTAAATAATAATGCTCATGATTCGCATTTCCTTTTAGTGACAGGAAGATAGCTGCTGTTGCCAGGCGCAACCGGCCATAAATCAATATGTAGCGTCTTTTGTATAATTAGATACTAGATGTGGTATTTATGGCGGTCAACCCGATAACTGAAGGGGTATTGCTCTGACGGTACAACAACCCAGGCAGGCTGCGCTTTTTGCAATGGAAAAAATTTTTCTGGTCGCTGAAAGGCAAAAAAAAGCCCTGCATCAGCAGGGCTTTTTCAGAATCATGTGCCGGTTAGCGGCGGGCCACCAGCAGTGCACCCAGAACCAGGCCTACGGCGGCACCCAGTCCTACGCCATGCCACGGCTTATCGCGTACGTAGGCGTCAACCTGATAGCCTGCATCGCGCGCCGCCTGGGAAACTGAACTATTGCCGTTCATTTTCGCGCGGGTCTGCTTCAGCAATTTTTGCGCCTTGTCGCGCGCGCTGTCGACTTCATCTTTGGCGTCGCTGCCATAAGACTTAAGCAACGCTTCCAGCGAATCAGCCAGATCGTTTACATCCTGATTGATATCAATGTCATCGTTTTTAGTGGTTCGATTAAACATTTTTCGCTCCCTTTGATTTAAAACGTAATACTAAGTGTAGACGATACGTGATTAAACGCAGCGCTATGCCAGGCTTTAGGGAAAATCCGAATGTCTGTACCCCAGGTCTGTTGTAAGGTTGCGGGGCTGTGAGAAGAGAGGAGCAAGCATGTATTTACGTCCGGATGAGGTTGCGCGCGTACTGGAAAAAGCAGGATTCGAAATGGATGTTCTGACGCCAAAAACCTATGGTTACCGTCGTGGTGAAAACTACGTCTATGTTAACCGTGAGGCGCGTCTGGGACGCACGGCGCTGGTGATCCATCCTACGCTGAAAGAGAAAAGCCAGCACTTTGCTGAGCCCGCCTCAGAGATGAAAACCTGCGATCACTACACGCAATTCCCTCTCTACCTGATGGGTGATTCACAGGAGCATTACGGTATTCCCCACGGTTTCAGTTCCCGTGTTGCGCTGGAGCGCTATCTGCAGGGCGTGTTTGGCGCCTGATTTTTTGCCCCGTTAACGCGGGGCTCTCCTGGCCTGCACCATCCCCGGTTTCTGCCACGTTGCAAAACGCAGCGCGGATGCGTATAACTCTGTATCCATATAGAAGTTTAGACGTCCATATGGATTATCAGTATGCAAAGCGCGAATACCCCTCCGCAGGAAAGTTTCAAACGCACGATGAAAGTGCGGCACCTGGTGATGCTGTCGCTGGGTGGCGTCATCGGCACCGGCCTGTTTTTCAATACCGGCTATATCATCTCAACCACCGGTGCAGCGGGCACGCTGCTGGCCTATCTGATTGGCGCGCTGGTGGTCTGGCTGGTCATGGCCTGCCTGGGCGAGCTGGCGGTAGCGATGCCGGAAACCGGCGCGTTTCACGTCTATGCCGCACGTTATCTGAGCCCGGCCACGGGCTATACCGTCGCCTGGCTCTACTGGCTCACCTGGACCGTGGCGCTGGGGTCGAGCCTGACCGCGGCCGGTTTCTGTATGCAGTACTGGTTCCCGACGGTGCCGGTCTGGCTCTGGTGCCTGGTGTTCTGCCTGGCTATCTATCTGCTGAATATCATCTCGACGCGCTTTTTTGCCGAAGGTGAGTTCTGGTTCTCAGTCATTAAAGTGGTCACCATCATCGCCTTTATTGTGCTGGGCGGCGCCGCGATGTTTGGCTTTATCCCGCTGAAAGATGGCTCTGCCGCGCCTGGCCTGCATAACCTGACGGCGTCAGGCTGGCTACCGCACGGCACGCTGCCGATTCTGATGACCATGGTGGCGGTAAACTTTGCGTTTTCCGGTACTGAACTGATTGGGATTGCAGCAGGGGAGACCGAGGATCCGCAGAAAGCGCTGCCGCTGGCTATCCGTACTACCGTCGCGCGCCTGATTATCTTTTTTGTCGGCACGGTGTTTGTGCTGGCGGCACTTATCCCGATGGACCAGGCGGGCATCGTCAAAAGCCCGTTTGTTCTGGTGTTTGAAAAAATCGGTATTCCCTGGTCGGCTGACATCTTCAATTTTGTGATTCTCACGGCGATCCTCTCCGCCGCTAACTCCGGCCTCTATGCCTCCGGACGCATGCTCTGGTCGCTGGCGAATGAAAATACGCTGCCGCGCTGTTTTGCGCGCGTGAACCGGCGCGGTATTCCGGTGCTGGCGATCACCATCAGCATGCTGGGGGGCCTGCTGGCGCTCTTCTCCAGCGTGATCGCGCCGGATACGGTATTTGTGGCGCTGTCGGCGATCTCCGGTTTTGCCGTGGTGGCCGTCTGGCTCAGCATCTGCGCCTCGCACTACGTTTTCCGCCGGCGCTACGTGCGTGCCGGCAAAGATATCAGACAGCTCGCCTGGCGCGCGCCATTCTATCCGGTGGTGCCGGTGCTAGGGTTTGTGCTCTGCCTGCTGGCGTGCGTGGGCCTGGCCTTCGATCCGTCGCAGCGCATTGCGCTCTGGTGCGGTATTCCGTTTGTACTGCTCTGTTATGCTGCTTACTATGTTACCCGGCGACGTAAACCCCTTAAGACGCAGGAGAGCAACCATGCCGCGTAACCCGATTGCTGAAGCACTCACCCAGACCCGTCCGCTGATCCTTGATGGCGCACTGGCCACCGAGCTGGAGGCGCGCGGCTGCGATCTGGCAGATTCCCTCTGGTCAGCAAAGGTGCTGATGGAGCAGCCGGAACTGATTTATGCCGTGCACCGCGACTACTTTGCTGCCGGCGCGCAGGTAGCGATCACCGCCAGCTATCAGGCAACGCCGCGCGGTTTTGCCGCGCGCGGTCTGGAGAGCGGCAAGGCGGGCGAGCTGATTCGCCTGAGCGTGACGCTGGCGCAGCGTGCACGCGATGATTATCGCGCCGCTTCCGGCACCACGGCGCCGCTGCTGGTCGCCGGTTCAGTGGGGCCGTGGGGCGCCTATCTGGCAAACGGGGCCGAATATCGCGGCGATTACGCGCTGCCGCCGGAAGAGATGAAAGATTTCCACCGGCCGCGCGTGGCGGCGCTGCTGGAAGCGGGTGTCGACCTGCTGGCGTGTGAAACGCTGCCGTCGTTTGGTGAAGCGCAGGCGCTGATCGCGCTGCTGGCTGAATTTCCGCACAGCAGCGCGTGGTTTTCGTTTACGCTGCGTGATGCAGAGCATATCAGCGACGGCACGCCGCTTGAGAGCGTGATGAAGGTGATTAACGCGGCACCGCAGGTGGTGGCGGTGGGGATCAACTGTATCGCGCTGGAGAGCGTCACGCCGGCGCTGCGGACGCTGCAGGCGCTGACGCAGAAGCCGCTGCTGGTCTACCCTAACTCGGGCGAGCAGTATGATGCAGAGAGTAAAAGCTGGCACTCGGCACCCTCTGGCTGCACGCTGCAGGAGAAGTTTAGCGAATGGCAGCAGGCGGGTGCGCAGCTGATTGGCGGCTGCTGCCGGACGTCGCCTGAGGATATCCGGGCAATTGCTGCCTGTTGTCAACGCTGAATAAGCACAAAAAAAGCACACTGATAGCGCGATTGTCGTCAGTGAAAAGCCAGAGAGCACGGTTTACACTGTGCTCTCTGACTCTGATGCGGATCTGCTATGAACCTGCGACACACTCTTCCCGCCTGCGCGCTGCTGCTAAGCGGCTGCGCCACTATTGTCGGTACAGACACGCAGCCGGTAAAAATTGACTCCATTCCGCAAGGCGCCCGCTTTACGGTACAGGATGAGACCGGGCGCGCGGTGGCGCAGGGCTACACGCCCCAGACCGTAGACCTGGCAAAATCAAACGGCAGTTACTTCGGCAAAAAACATTATCAGGTCATGCTGGAAAGCCCGGGCTATGTCCCGCTGACGCTGCCCATTGAGGCGAGTGCCAATCTCTGGTACGTGCTGGGAAATATTCCGCTGCTCGGCTTCCCGGGCTGGCTGTTAGTCGATCCGTTCTATGGCGGGATGTATACCCTGAAGCCGGATCATCCGCAGCCGGTACTGAACGTAACAGGCGCGCGCGGCCGCTAGCCCCCGCGGGTTCGTGGGGGGCGCATTCATGCGCTCCTGGCAGATTCCCGGCAACGTCGGCCAGGGCGCCATTAATGGCGCCCCTACGAAGGGTTCAGGTGCCGTAGGGGGCGCATTAATGCGCCCCTGGCATAATGTTCAGGTGCCTCAGGATTACCGTAGGGGACGCATTCATGCGCCCCTGTAAACCTGTAAAATTCGCTGCTTACTGGGCGGTGGGCTTGACCATGGCGTTGCCGGGTTTATGCTGGGCGAGATACTGCTGCTGAAAAATACACATGCGGATGGTGTTACGGTATTCACCGTTGATAAAAAATTCATGCTTCAGCACGCCTTCGACTTCGAAGCCCAGCTTACTGTAGATATGAATCGCTTTCTCATTCTCCTGATCAACAATCAGATAGAGCTTGTAGAGATTCAGCACGGAAAAACCGTAATCCATTGCCAGCCGCGCCGCCTTGCTGGCTAAGCCTTTCCCCTGATGCCCCGGCGCGATGATGATCTGAAACTCAGCGCGGCGGTGTACATGGTTAATCTCCACCAGCTCGACCAGTCCCGCTTTTTCCTCTTCATACTCGACCACAAAGCGTCGTTCGGTCTGATCGTGAATATGCTTGTCATAGAGGTCGGAGAGCTCAACAAACGCCTCATAAGGCTCTTCAAACCAGTAGCGCATTACGCTGGCATTGTTATCCAGCTGATGAACAAAATGCAGATCTTCCCGCTCCAGAGGGCGTAATTTCACCGTCATAACAGTTCCTGAATGTTTAGTGGAGTGCGCCTGAATACGAGGTGCGCATAAATGCGCACCCTGCAGATGTGATGCAGGCATATGCGACCCGGGACCCGTGCGCCGTTATCCCACGATTCGTCCCTGCGCCATATGCGCCGCGCGGTCGCACATATGATCGATAACATCCGGATCGTGACTGACCAGCACCATGGTCAGCCCGTCGTTCTGTTTAAGATCGTTCAGCAGGTTAAGGATCTCCGCCTGAACTGACATATCCAGCGCCGATGTCGGTTCATCCAGCAGCAGGATTTTAGGTTCCAGCAGCAGCGCGCGCACAATCGCCACGCGCTGGCGCTGTCCGCCCGAGAGCTGATGCGGATAGCGGTTCGCCAGCGCCGGATCGAGACCCACGTGACGAAAGCCTGCGTCGATGCGGTCATCGATATTATCGCGCTTTAACAACTTCAGCGGCTCCGCCAGCGTGCGGCGCAGGCGATGGCGCGGATGCAGCGAGGCATACGGATCCTGAAACACCATCTGCACATCGCGTCGCAGCTGGCCGGTAAAGGCTTTGCCCGGCTGGACTGCCGTCTGCGCCAGCGTCATCTCGCCCTGCCAGTGCGGATTCAGACCGGCCAGCACCCACAGCAGCGACGATTTGCCGCAGCCGGATGGGCCAACCAGACCAAAACACTCACCGGCAGCGACCTGCAGGGAGACGTCGTGCACCACGGTACGCAGCTCATAGCCGTGCTTATGGGCAACGCTCAGGTTTGATAACTCAATCATTCTCTCTCTCCAGCGCGGCGCGATCCAGCACCGGCAGACGTTCGCCATGCGTCGCCTTACCGGGACGACAGGCCCACAGCGTGCGGGTATAGGGGTGGGTAGCATGAGAGAGCTGTGCGGCAGGCAGCGTATCAAGCAGCCGGCCCTTATACATCACCATCACCCGTTCGCAGTGCTCTGAGACCTGCTGCAGATCGTGACTGATCAGCAGCAGCCCCATATTACGCTGCTCCACCAGCCGGCGGATCAGCGCCAGCACCTGATCGCGCATGGCGTGATCGAGCGCGGAGGTTGGTTCATCAGCAATCAGCAGCTCCGGATCGGTGATCAGCGCAATCGCCAGCATCACGCGCTGACCCATGCCGCCGGAGAGCTGGTGCGGATAGCGCTTCATCAGCTGACGCGGTTCAGGCAGGCCAACGGCGGCCAGCATCTCACACACTTTCTCGCGTCGCTCAGCGCGGCTCAGCTTGCGATGCAAAATCAGCGGCTCTTCTACCTGCCAGCCGATGGTGCGCGTCGGGTTAAGCGCATATTTCGGGTCCTGCATCACCATCGCTACTTTTCCGCCGCGCAGCGTGATCCAGTCAAGCTCCTGCAGACGCTGAGCATCAGCACCGGCAATCTGCAGACGTTCAGCCTGCAGCTGCAGGGAAGGGGAGAGCAGGCCCATCAGCGAGCGTGCGGTAAGCGATTTGCCGGAGCCGGATTCACCGACCAGCGCCACGCGTTCGCGGCCAATCTGAAAGCTGATGTTATCCACCAGCAGCGCGTCGCCGCTGCGGATGCTCAGCCCGCGGGCATCAATCAATAACTCATTTGGCATGGCGGGTATCCAGTCGATCGCGCAGGCCGTCGCCTGTCAGGTTAAACGCCAGGCTGGCGAACAGAATCGCAGCGCCGGGCGCAGCCGCCACCCACCACTGATCGAAAATCACTTTACTCCCTTCGGCAACCATCGAGCCCCACTCGGCAGTAGGGGGCTGTACGCCCATACCGAGGAAGCCGAGACCGGCAGCGGAGAGAATAATACCGCCGAGGCTGAGCGCAGCACGCACAACGGCAGTTGGCAGGCAGAGCGGCAGAATATGGCCGAACATCAGCCGCAGGCCGGTGATACCCTGCATGCGCGCGGCGGCAAGATAGTCGCTGCGGCGCAGCGCCAGCGTCTCTGCACGCGCCTGGCGGGCAAACGGCGGCCAGCTGGTCAGCGCCAGCGCCAGCGCGCCGTTCATCAGGCCCGGACCGAGCATGGCGACCAGCGCCAGCGCAATCACCAGGTTCGGCAGCGACAGGAAAATATCGGTAATGCGCATCAGCACGCGCTCGGTCCAGCCGCCGACATAACCGGCGGTAATACCAATCAGTAATCCCACCGGGATCGTCAGCACCAGGATCAGCGACACCAGCAGCAGCGTCGGGCGCGCGCCGTAAATCACGCGCGACAGCAGATCGCGGCCAAAGCCGTCGGTGCCAAACCAGTGCAGCGCGGAGGGCGGCAGCAGGCGCTGGTTGATGGTCTGCACATTCGGATCAAACGGAGCCAGCCAGGGTGCCAGCAGCGCCATCGCAATCAGAATCGCCACCAGCGTCAGGCCGATGGAGAGGGAAGTCACGCGCGCCCGACGACGACGCGGACGCACGCTTTCCAGTTCGTGAAGTTGTTGAGTCATCGGGTTCTCGGATCGGTTAACCAGGTCAGGGCGTCAGCCACGGCGTTAAGCAGAATAAAGCAGCCGCCAATCAGCAGCGTGGCGCCAAGGATAGCCGGCACATCCGCTGAGAACAGAGCATTGGTCATATAGCGGCCCACGCCCGGCCATGCGAATACGGTCTCTGTCAGCACCGAGCCTTCCAGCAGCGTGGCATAGGAGAGCGCAATCACGGTGATCAGCGTACCGGTGACGTTGGGCAGAATATGACGCAGCAGGATGCGCGTGCGGCCCGCACCTTTTGCGCGTGCCAGTACCACATACTCTTTGCTGCTCTCTTCGAGCAGCGCCGCACGCAGCAGGCGGGTAATGCCCGCCATCGCCAGCAGACCGAGGATCACGACCGGCAGCCAGAGGTGCGCAATCGCGTTACGGAACATCTCCGGATCGCCGGAGAGCCAGCTGTCGATCAGCACAAAGCCGGTTTTGGGTTCCAGCGTATAGACCCAGATATCATCCAGCTGGCCCGGTCCGGCTGACCAGTGCAGCACCGCGTAGAACAGCAGCAGGCCCAGCAGCCCAAGCCAGAACACCGGCACCGAATAGCCCAGCAGCGAAATAAAACGCGCCACGTTGTCGATAACACTGCCCGGCTTCCACGCCGCCAGCAGCGCCAGCGCCACGCCAAACACGGCGGCAAAGATCATCGCGCAGGTGGCCAGCTCAATCGTGGCCGGGAAGGTACGCAGCAGGTCGGCGCTCACCGGCTGATTCGTCAGATGAGAGAGACCCAAATCGCCGCGCGCGAGGTGGCTGATATAGCGCCAGAACTGCACCAGCACCGGCTGGTCAAGTCCGAGATCGTGCCGCACCTGCGCGTAGGTCGCTTCGCTAGCGTGATCGCCGGCAATCTGCTGCACCGGATCGACCGGTGAGAGGTGCGACAGCATAAAGGTAAACGCCAGCAGCCCGAGCAGCGTCACCAGCAGCGAGAGCAGGCTGGTGACAAGGCGGCTGCCGCGCTGCCAGAGTGACCGGGCGAACCCGGTCTGTGAAGCAGATACGGACATTATTTAGAGACCTGCGCGTAATAGACCATATCGGGGTTAATACCCTGCACATAGCCTTTCAGATTGTCGCGCAGCGCAACCAGATTACGCGCCTGCAGGCCAATCACGTACGGGGAGTTTTTCAGCACTTCGCGCTGCATCGCCTGGTACAGCTCTGCGCGTTTGTTGCTGTCCGCTTCCGCTGTGGCAGCCAGCGTCTGCTTGCTCAGCTCCGGAATGTGCCAGTCAGAGCGGTAGGCGATGGTTTTGCTGCCATCTTCGGGGTTATAGGCAAATGAGGCGGCGTTGGTGTTGGGATCGAAGTAATCGGCACCCCAGGCGTTCAGCGTCGCTTCAAACTGATGCGCTTTAACGCGCGTTGAGACTTCAGAGCTGAGGCCCGGCTGCACCTCAACTTTTACGCCACCCTTCGCAAAGCTGCCCTGCAGCGCCTGAGCGATATCAAGATAAGGCGGCTGGTTGCTGGTGGAGAGCGTAAAGCTCACATTGGTCAGGCCCGCTTTCTTCAGAATCGCTTTGGCTTTTTCCGGATCGTAGCTGTATGGCGTTTCATTCAGCGCGCCTAAGAAGCCTTTCGGCAGGAAGGTCTGATGCACTTCAAACTGCCCTTTCAGCAGGTTATCGGCAATGCCTTTATAATCGAACAGGTAGCGTGCCGCTTCCCACAGCGCCGGGTTTTTCAGCACCGGATCTTTGCCGACGTTAAACTGAATGTAGTAGAGCGACGCCATCGGGATCGCGTCAGTTTTGACGCCCGCCTTGCCTTTTAGCGCGGCAATCTGGTCAGCGCCCAGGTTACGTGCGATATCCACATCACCCTGTTCCAGCAGCAGGCGGCGCGCCGCAGGCTCCGGTACGTTTTTGATCAGAATGTTCTTCAGCTTCGGCGCGCCGGCGGGAGAAGAGGGGTTTGCTGTCAGCAGAACCGCTTCATGCAGCACGACTTTGCGGATCTGATACGGGCCGCTGCCGGCAGAGTGAGTGCCCAGCCACGCATGACCGAAATCACCGTTTTTCGCATTAGCCTGCGCCGTTTTTTCATCGATGATAGAAGAGACCGGTGCCGAGAGCAGGCTCAGCACATAGGCCGGGCTGACGTTAGCGTTCCAGCTGATCTGTACGTGCTGGTCATCCACCTTTTTCAGGAAGCTATCAACGTTATCTTTATTCCAGCCGAGCTGCGTCAGGATAAAAGAGGGATCAAGATTGAGTTTAACCACGCGACCCAGCGAGAAGATCACATCTTCCGGGCGCAGCGGGTTGCCGCTGGCAAAGGTCGCATCTTTACGCAGCTCAAACGTCAGGCTGCGGTTATCGCTGCCCGGCTGCCATGAGGTCGCCAGGGTCGGTTTCAGGTCGGTCGGGTTTTGCGGATCGGACTGAACCAGGCGCTGATAGATATTAGTGAATGACTGTACCGTGGTGAGTTCAAAACCCTGCGCCGGATCGAAGCTGTCAGCATCATCGGTAGACTGTGCAATCACCAGCGTATCTTTGGGTGTGACAGCGTGCGCAGAGAAGGCGGCCACCAGCGACAGCGCCAGCAGTGAGGGAATAATTTTTTTCATGTTGTTTCCTTGCCTTAAAAAAGTAACGCGAGTTTACGAGAGCGTACCAGTGAAGAATAGTCTATTTATGGCTATGCATATGCTTTTAGGTTCTAAGCCCGGCGGTTCTGTTATAAGGGTTATGGCCGCTAATAACCAGCATAGTACGCATCAGATACGCTTTTTCAGAAATGTTTCAGCCCCGGCTTTTCTCCCGATGAATGGGGCGACTGTCGCAGATCGTTAATAGCCTGCTCAACCAAACGGCAACAAAATTTAGATAAAACGCTCATGCGCTATATTCATCTTTACTTCATTAACCGCGTAAATATAATAACGGCAATTAACTATCTGGAGGATCTCGTTGAACAGTCAACTTTATCGATGGCGATACAGGGCAAGCTGACGCACGGATCCTTTTCCTGCTGCTTGCCACTCTGGCGGGCGGCACGTTCTGTTTTCTGCAGAATGCTCCCGGACACTCAATGCTGATAACCAACACAGGTTCGCGGGAGTTATTATGTCTCTGATTTACAACGCGCTATTTCCACCGCCCCGATGCGCACGCTGATCCTCAGCGTGCACCTGTCTGCTGCGCGTTAAACCTGACTTCGCATTTTCAGTCAGACATTACGCCATACAAATTCACTGGCTCACTTTTATCTGGTGCGGGATCGTCACGCTTTTTATTAATTAAAAGCGCGTCATCTTTTTGCCCGATAATTGCGGGTTCAGCGTGCTGATTAATTATCAGGCTCTCTGTTTATTATGCGTCTGGCGCAGGATAGCGCTTGCCTGAATAACACCATCGGGGTGTCACATGAACAATATGAAATATAATCTGCAGCGGAATAACCGGAAAAAGGATCTGCAGTCGCCGCGTTACCGTATTGAACAGGAAGCAGGCTTTACTGCGGATGAAACGCTGGTACGGCTGTGCAGTCAGGCTACCGGCCTGACCGAAGAAGAAGCCGCTGCGCGCCTGCGCCGCTATGGCCCTAACGATGCCCTGCATATTGACGCGCCACCGGCGCTGCTGCAGCTGCTGCAGGCGTTCAGCAATCCATTTATCTATGTGCTGATGGCGCTGGCCGCGGTGAGTTTTTTTACTGACTACTGGATCCCGCGGCGGCAGGGCGGGGAGACCGACCTGACCGGGATCGCGATTATCATCACTATGGTAACGCTGAGCGGACTGCTGCGTTTCTGGCAGGAGTTTCGCACCAGTAAAGCAGCCCAGGCGCTGAAATCGATGGTGCGCACGACCGCAACGGTGATACGGCGTACGTCGCTGCAGGCGTCGCCGGTACGCAGGGAAGTGGATATCGCGGATCTGGTGCCGGGGGACATCATCTGCCTTTCCGCGGGCGATCTGGTGCCGGCCGATCTCCGCCTGCTGGAGTCGCGCGATCTGTTTATCAGTCAGGCGATCCTGACCGGCGAGTCGCTGCCGGTAGAAAAATATGACGTCACCGGCCATGTCACCAGTAAAGCGGCGGGCGGATGCGAACAGAGCGCGTCGCTGCTTGAGTCAGGCAGCATCTGCCTGATGGGCACCAGCGTGGCCAGCGGCTGCGCAAAAGGGGTGGTGGTCGCCACCGGCAGCGATACCTATTTCGGCAGTCTGGCAAAATCGCTTACCGGTAAACGCAGCCAGACGGCGTTCGATCGCGGGGTAAACAGCGTCAGCTGGCTGCTGATCCGCTTTATGCTGGTGATGGTGCCGGTGGTACTGCTGCTTAACGGCTTCACTAAAGGCGACTGGCTGGAAGCCTCTCTGTTTGCGCTGGCGGTCGCGGTGGGTCTGACGCCGGAGATGCTGCCGATGATTGTCAGCTCTAATCTGGCAAAAGGGGCTATCGCCATGTCGCGGCGCAAGGTGATTGTGAAACGCCTGAACGCGATTCAGAACCTGGGCGCGATGGATGTGCTGTGTACGGACAAAACCGGCACGCTGACGCAGGACAACATTACGCTGGCACAGCACGTCGACTGCGCCGGGGTGGAGAACAGCCGCGTGCTGATGCTGAGCTGGCTCAACAGCCTGTACCAGAGCAGCACCGCGAATCCGATCGATCGCGCCATTCTGCACTATGGCGGCGCGCGCCTGGGCAGTGCAGTCAGCGACGCGTGGAGCAAAATCGATGAGCTGCCGTTTGATTTTGTCCGGCGGCGCGTGTCGGTTGTGGTACACAACCGCCGGCTTAACCAGCAGCTGCTGATCTGCAAAGGTGCCGTTGAAGAGATGCTCAGCATCGCGGTGGCAGAGCGTGAAGGCAGGCTGATTCAGCCGCTGGATGAGGCCCGGCGCGCGGAGCTGCTGGCGCTGGCGCACGGGTATAATCAGCAGGGTTTTCGCGTGCTGCTGGTGGCAAGCCGCGTACTTAAAGAGCCGGGTCTGCAGCAGGCGCTGAACGTTGCGGATGAGCAGAACCTCATTATAGAAGGGCTGCTGACGTTTCTGGACCCGCCTAAAGCCAGCGCCGCGCCGGCGGTCAGCGCGCTGCGCGATAACGGCGTCGCGGTAAAAGTCCTGACCGGAGATAACCCGGTGGTGACCGCGCGCATTTGTGCAGAGGTGGGTATCGACAGCGGCGCTATCGTAACCGGTGAGCAGCTGGCGCAGATGAGCGACGAGCAGCTGGCGCAGGCTGTGCAGCAGAGTGCGGTGTTTGCCAGACTCACGCCGCTGCAGAAGGCGCGTATTGTGACGGCGCTGCAGCAGCAGGGGCATACCGTGGGCTTTCTGGGTGATGGCATCAATGACGCCCCGGCGCTGCGCGCGGCCGATGTCGGGATCTCCGTGGACAGCGCGGCGGATATCGCTAAAGAGTCCTCGGATATTATCCTGCTGGAGAAAGATCTGCGGGTGCTGGAGGAGGGGATCATCAAAGGACGTGAGACCTTTGGCAACATCATCAAGTACCTGAACATGACCGCCAGCTCTAACTTTGGCAACGTCTTTTCGGTGCTGGTCGCCAGCGCGTTTATTCCGTTTCTGCCGATGCTGGCGATTCATCTGCTGATTCAGAACCTGATGTATGACATCTCGCAGCTGGCGATGCCGTGGGACAAACTGGACAAAGAGTTTCTGCAGAAGCCGCGCAGGTGGGACGCGCGTAATATCAAACGGTTTATGCTGTGGATTGGGCCGACCTCCTCCCTGTTCGACATCACCACCTTTGCGCTGATGTGGTATGTGTTTGCTGCGAATACACCAGAGATGCAGTCGCTGTTTCAGTCGGGCTGGTTTGTCGAGGGGCTGCTGTCACAGACGCTGGTGGTGCATATGCTGCGCACCCGCAAAATCCCGTTTATTCAGAGCCGCGCCGCGCTGCCGGTGCTGCTGACCACCGCCTGCGTCATGGTCGCCGGGATCCTGCTGCCGTTCTCATCGCTGGGAGCCAGCATCGGCCTGACGCCGCTGCCGTGGTCCTACTTTCCGTGGCTGGTGGCAACCCTTTGTGGTTACTGCCTGGTGGCGCAGGGCATGAAAACCCTCTACATCAAACGTTTTGGTCAGTGGTTCTGATCTGCAGGAGGAGCGATGAAAAAGCCGGAACTGACAAAGGTGGTCTGCCACCTGGTGTTAATGATGACGGTGATTACCGTGCTAACGTTAGTGTTACGTTAGTTCATCGCGGGCAGCATACGCTGCCCGTTTCGCTATCTGTCCGGGAGAAAGGTATGAGCCAGTCACAACGCGCGTTGATTATCGGTGCTTCAAAAGGGATCGGGCTTGCGGTGGTACAGCAGTTTTTACAGGCGGGCTGGGACGTGACCGCCACCTTCCGCCGCACGGCGGTCTCATACCAGCACGAGCAGCTGCGCTGGCTGGCGCTGGATATCACCGACGGCGCGGCGCGTGCGGCGCTGCTGCAGCAGTTACAGGGTGAGCAGTTTGATGCGGTGCTGATCAACGCCGGCATTTTTGGCCCGGATGCGCAGCAGCTGCAGCAGGCAGAGGATGCGGAGCTGAGCGAGCTGTTTCTCACTAATGCGGTAGCCCCGGTGCGGCTGGCGGAGAGCCTGCTGCCGCTGCTGCGTGATAAGCAGAGCGTGATCGGGATCACCACGTCACAGCTGGCGAGCCTGAATGAAAACCGCGTCGCCGCGATGCCGCTCTATTCGGCCAGCAAGGCGGCACTCAATATGCTGAGCCGCGCGCTGGCAAAAGAGATGCGGCCGCAGGGAGCGACGCTGCTGTCGCTGCATCCGGGCTGGGTGAAAACCGATATGGGTGGCGAGAACGCCGATATCACAGCGGAAGAGAGCGCGGCAGGGCTGGTTACGCAGCTGCAGCGCTATCGCGGCAAGGGCGGTCATCACTACCTTGATTACAAAGGTGACGCGCTCGCCTGGTAATGTTTCGGGCCGGTTTACGCGTCGTCAGGCGCGTAATACTGCACCCCGATCTCAATGCGTTCGCGACCGCCGGCCACGCGGTGACGGTTAGTATCGCGCAGTGAATAGATGCAGCCGCAATACTCCTGCTGATAGAAGCGCTCGCGCTTGCTGATCTCAATCATGCGCGACGAGCCGCCGCCTTTACGCCAGTTAAACTCCCAGTAGAGCATATCCGGATAGTGCGCCGCCGCCCGCACGCCGCAGTCGTTAATCTGCTTCATATCTTTCCAGCGTGAAATCCCGAGCGAACTGGTGATCACCGGAAAGCCGTGCTCGTGCGCG
Source organism: Pantoea sp. PSNIH1 (assembly GCF_007680655.1). NCBI lineage: Bacteria > Pseudomonadati > Pseudomonadota > Gammaproteobacteria > Enterobacterales > Erwiniaceae > Pantoea > Pantoea sp. PSNIH1. The sequence goes on along the minus strand of NZ_VEIP01000006.1, from coordinate 125,719 downwards.
TAAAGCGCGGTGCGCTCAAAGCGCATATCGAAACACATGGTGCAGCGTACGCCGCGTTCCGGCTCCCACTCCATGCCGCGCGCGCGCTCAAACCAGTTATCTTTGTCGTAATCAGCATCCACAAACGGCACGCCAAACTGCTCAGCAAAGCGGATATTCTCCTCTTTACGCAGCTCATACTCTTTCAGCGGATGAATATTCGGGTTGTAGAAGAAAATGGTGTAGTCGATGCCGGAGGCGAGCATCGCTTCCATCACTTCGCCGGAGCAGGGCGCACAGCAGGAGTGCAGCAGCACTTTATTGTGTCCGCCGGGCAGCGGCAGCGGCTGACGTGTGAAGGTTTCAGACATAAGTAACCGTTAAGCTTGCAGAGAGTGGGAATAGTGTAGGGAGTTACAGCGCCGGATGCAAAATGCGGCAGCGGAAAAACAAAAAGGCCGCAGGGCGGCCTTTTTATCACAGCTGTGCAGCTTACTCGCTGACTTTCTGTTTCAGATCGCTGGCACCTTCTTTGGTTTTGTTCCAGCCTTTCTGTGCGCCTTCTTTGGTCGCATCCCAGCCTTTCTCAGTCCCTTCTTTGGTCTTGTTCCAGGTTTTCTGGGTGCCTTCGCTGGCTTTGCTGGTCATGCTGTCGCGCTCGCCCTGTGCCGCGTGCTTCGCTTTAAGACGCTGCTCTTCGCCCTGATGCTGCGCCTGATGCAGTTTCTCTTTCGCGGTGTTAGCGCCAGCCTGAGCGTTAGCGACCGTATCGTCAGTTGCGTGTGTGGTAGCCGCAAACGCGGAAGAAGCCAGCAGGAAAGCAGATACAGCAATAATGGTCTTTTTCATCATAGTCCCTCATTTAACGTATTTGGTGATATGAGCGTAGTTAAGAGTGGCACACTGAGCAACGTTGCGCTCCAGGATAAAACTGTAAGTGAATGAAAACGCCGTGAGGGGTTAGGTCAGCTGTGAAAGTGGCTGCAGGGTATTACTACTCGGTGGCGGGTTTTGAAATGGCGAATGCAGGGTTTTGGGGGTGATTTATTGTTTGGATGGGTGGGGGGAGTCATATGGGGGGATAGGTAGGGAAGAAAATGAAAAGTGCTGTATGGTAAGCCTGGGTTGGTAAGCAGCAGGTGTAAAAGCCTGAAGGATTTAGTCGTGCAGGCTTTCTGGACTACTACAGGCTGGCGGAGTCTGAATAGAATGCACAACTTTATGAAATTAAGTGTTTTTCGCGAATTCAACTATGACTCGTGTACCTAAACGTGTACCAATTATTGGATCTCACACACGGAACGGTTACGCTGTGATAGCGAATACTCGGCGCTAAATCAAAAATAGAGTAATTTTAGATAAAAGTATTCACACTATTCACTTTTGATTTTTGTTCATTGAATTTATGGCTTTAGGTAGTGAATGGTTTGTGCCGGGATGTACACTGGTGTGAACTAAGGATGAACACTTTTACTGAGATGATGAATAGCCGGCCGAAGCCGGTAGGCTGGGATCTCAGGTACTACAGGTTACAATGATTAGTTTTGTGCTTAGAGCAAATGTTGCGGTTGCCACTTTGAGTTAATTGACACGAAGCACCTTATGCTGCTTATAAACAATGAAAACTTCTATATGTTCAACAAAGTTGAATTACAGTTACTTATTTTGTCCTCTAGCGACTTATTATTTTTATATGAATATAACTTGAAGGTAGTTATTTCTTGTTGCTTTTTATTTCTTTTTGTAATCTTTCCCATAAAGGTTTTAGCTGTTTCCTTATTGAGTTTGAATTCATAATGCGTGAAGCTCGATATCCATAAGTTAAAAAATTTCTTTTACCAACATGAGCGTAACGAGCATAGATTTTTTCTTTAAAAAGTTCTTTGCTTGGAAGGCCTTTGAGTTTTCTTATCTTATTCTTTCGCTTCATTGTTGCTTTTGCAAGTTTAACTCCACGTTTCATTCTATCGGAGTATCGTGAAAGAGATGAAGATCTTAGGAAAATACTTTCCCCATCAAAAATAAAGCCTAAGTATTGCAACGGCTTGTCACATATGGTTTTTTTTGATGTGACTTTGAATTCTCTAATCTCTGTTTTTTTAACATTCAAAGAAACTTTGAGTTGAATTAATCGCTTTTCTGCTTCGCCAGCTACGTTCTTTTTTTCGTTAGCAGGTACGATGAAAAGCATATCGTCGCAATAGCGAAAATATTCTCCACCCAAGGATGAGACATACTCGCTCATTTCTATATCAAAATTTAGCATGTAGATATTTGACAGGAGAGCGCTTATTGGAGAACCTTGCGGGATGCCAATGTTGGCTTTGTTAGGTATGATCAGCTCTGATTTTCTTACCTTATTCCTAAAATCTGCAAATGGACAAATTTGTTTTTTTGTTTTTTTAATGTGTTTTGCATTGTTCTTTGGAATGCCAATTAAATCATAAACCTTTTCTTTCTCTACTTTAGAGTACTTTGTAATAGCTTTAAAAACAGCGTAATGATCATTAGGTAACATGTCAGTAGAGAGCAATCGACACCAAGCATCTTTCAAAATAGCATGGTCAAGAGTGTCAAAGAATTTAGACAGGTCTAATGCAACTGCACTGCAATTACCTCTTTTCTTTATTTCTTGAAATGCCTCATTCGCAAAATCTATATTGCTTTTACTTAACGCTCTAAAAGCTAATACATTTTTGGATATTTTATGGATTTGCAATTGATTTTCATAAAGATAATTGAGGATCTCAGCATAGTAAGAATAAATATGACTATCGATATGTGAGGAATATGCAATAGGTCTTTCTTTGAGGGTTTTTTTTATAGAATTACTTCCTTTTTCTTTATAGGCTTTGGAAGTGGTAGACGTAAAAGTAATAAAAGGTAGAAATGAATGAGTGGCAACAGTATTAGGGTTAGTAACAATATCTAAAGCATGTTCAAGGGAGATGGGTTTGTCAAAGTGCAAATAGCCGCGCTTCCTAAACCAAGAATGTTCACGAGATTTCATTTCGTTAGTTCTCAGAATTGTGAAACCGGGGCAACTTCGAACTGCGGTCATCCAGAAAAACGTCGCCCCGGCTTAACAAAGTGGTCTTTATCCAACCTTCTCATACAATCTGATCCACAAGTGAACCAAGTATGCACTTCACCGCAAATGTTAGAAACACTGTATAATGTAATCAGCTTAATGGAGACCGTTATGAGCATCGTCCACCTGTTGGTCAGCCTCTGGTCGGTTTGCAACGAAGGTCGCTGGCCGGAAGTCGACAAACTGTACATCACCCCTAAGCCTACACTTAGGGCATGTGATTTATAACATTTACTTATGAATAATTTCAAGGTTTAAATTCTAAGTTACTGTTATTAGCTCAAAAAAAGATTTAAATGCTAAAAATTTTTTTTAAGTTATCTATTATATGGATTATAGCCATTAATAAAAAACTTAATGTTATTTTAAGTTGTTTTTTTTATGTTCAGTAAAATTGTAATAATTGCAAAGGTTGAGGGGGTATTGCAAATATCAGTACGTTAGTTGCTGAGGTGTAGGGAATCACTATCTAAGCTTTTAAAAAAGTTATTGAATTTTTCTCACATAAATGCTTTTTTAGTAATTCTTAAGAAAATAGATAAGTTTGTTAGATATTTTCGTAAAACTGTAATGAATAGGTTGAATTTCATCGGAGGAATATGAAAGATAATAATATTAACTCATGGATAGATGAGTCGTTGCCAAAATTCGAACTTTTGGGGAAGCATATAGCTTTTATTTTAGAGAATCTTCTTCAGCAAAATCAAGTTGAGTATCTTTCCGTTAGTTATAGAACCAAAACTAAGGATGGTGTATTGGAGAAAATTGGCCGGAAAAAATATAAAAATCCAACTGAAGAATTAACAGATATCTCAGGTGTTAGAGTGATATTATACTTGGATTCTGATATACCGAAAGTTAGTGATATTATCAAGTCTATCTTTAATGTTGATGCTAAAAATAGCATGGACAATGAAAAAAGATTATCCTCTGATAAAGTCGGGTACAGATCTGTGCATTATGTTTGCGATATTGGTGAGAAAAGAAATTCTTTGCAAGAATATGAATATATTTCCGGTTTGAACTGCGAAATTCAAGTCAGAACTATGTTGCAGCATGCTTGGGCAGAGTTAACTCACGATCGCAATTATAAACTTGGTGCAAACTTACCCTTGCAGATCCAAAGAAAAATAAACTTGTATTCTGGTATGCTTGAAATTGCAGATGAAGGTTTTTCCGAGATTGTTAACTCTATAGAAGAATATAAAGAATCTATTAAAGGCAATGAGTTGGAGGAGTTATTTTCCCAGGAAGTCAATTCAATAAATCTTGCTAAGTTTGTTCAGGAGCTAAGTGGTAAAATAGGTATGGCTTTAGCTCCGGTGAAAGATTGGGGTGGTTCAACAACTAGCGATGTTATAGATGAGTTGAAATTTATTGGGTTTGATGACTTTAAATTAATCGCGGATTCAATCCCCGATAATTATGTTGATGTATGTAAGGAGTACAATATAGAAAATAACATATATAGTTTTCTTCGTGATGTTATGCTGATTAATGGCTTTGATGAGTTGGCTAAGAAAAAACCTTTAAATTGGGCTTTAGTTGGTGACGAAAATGAGGAATATGCTGAGGTTATGAGAGAGTTTTATTCACACTTTATGACAAAAGAGAAAGCTTCAAAATTGGTTTATATTTTCGCTGCAAGTAATCAATAGGTTTTAATTCAAATTCCATTTGAATAATGTGGCTAAATGATCTTTGTGCCACTGATAAGTGGTTGGAGTGTTTTAAACCTATGCATCTCACTCACCTATAAAGGTATAAATAACTACTTGAAATATAAGACCGGCCTTAGCCGGTCAACGTAGAGTGGCGCTATCAGGTGCTGCATGCCGGCAACCAATCTGCTTCACTGTCCTCATGTAGCGTGAGGTTGGTTTGTATTCCGTTATTCGTCCGACGTTTCAGCAGCACACGTTCATACTCTTTCAAGGTCTGCGGGACAGCCTGGCCGAACGCCGTCAGACTAAGCGGGTGCTGATGCCCCCGCGATTCCATAAACGACAGGTAGGCATGATAGAGATAGCGCTTCGGATTCAGCGGGCGAATGTTGGCATTGCCAATAAACAGCCCGTTCGGCGTGCTCAGCGGCATCAGGTAGCCACAAAAATCGACCAGCGGATCAGCCTGTCGCTTTATCTCCAGCGCTTCGCCGGATGATTGCTGCGCCTGCAACATCTCACGCGCTTCGTTTGGTTATGAGAAACGCTACATCAGGTAACCAACAATCACGGCCAACTCGGCACTGATTTTATCCAGCAGCTGCGGGTCGCGCTCTTTCGCCGGTATTACTTCAGGGAACGTAAGGACTACCCGACGGCGCGACGCGCCGCCGCCGCTGAAACGTATGGAGGTTATTCACCGCCAGAATCACCGCCGGAATGTGCGTTGAATAGGCATCACGATATTTTGGGTCAATTGCCACCGCATCGCCACCGGTTATCGCCTTGATGCCCGCGCCATCGCCGCTCCATTTCTCCTGAGCGGGCAGAATAATCAGCGAGAACTTACGACGCGTTCCTGCCATTAGTCTGGTGTGGCGAGTATGGCGTTATCCCGGCTAGAGAGCAGGGGCGTCTCATCTGTTCTATGAGTGCGATCCGTCCACGCTTTTGACTCACACCCAGGCACGTAACTGTAATCACTCAATCCAGATACACTCAATCGGCAGATTAAAAACACAAAAAAGCCCGCAGGGCTTGCGCCGTGCGGGCTTTCAGGACTTCATCATGTGACTCTGGTAATCACCGATGGAGAATTTTGGTGGAGCTGGCGGGAGTTGAACCCGCGTCCGAAATTACTACACCGTCGGTACTACATGCTTAGTCGGTCTTTACATTCGCCTGGCAGCTGCGGACAGACACGCCACTGACAGACTAGCCTGATTAGTTTTAACGCTTCAACCCCAGGCAGGGCATCCACGCGATCTCTTTTGGGTTTGACCTCTCTTGATCCCCGTCCTAAGAGCGGAGGCTAGGGAGAGAGGGCTGCAAGCAGGTTATTAAGCTGCTACTGCGTATTCGTCGTTATTTGCGACTATTTTTTTGCGGCTTTTTACGAGGCAAACCGCCCCTCGGCATGCACCTTGGGTTTCGCGAATCCCGTCGAATCCAGAATCAGCCCCAAGTTCTAAAACTGTAGCGCAAATCTATAAAAGAATCCAGTGCTTAACGGCTGGCGCTCTTCATAATTCGTGCTTTATCCATCTTCCACTCGCGATCTTTGATATCAGAGCGCTTATCGTGCTCTTTCTTACCGCGTGCGACGCCGATTTTGAGCTTGGCCCAGGCGTTCTTCCAGTAGAGCGAAAGCGGTATGATGGTATAACCGTCGCGGTTAACGCTGCCAAACAGTGAAGCGAGCTCGCGCTCTTTCAGCAGCAGTTTGCGGGTGCGCGTAGGGTCGCATACCACGTGCGTTGAAGCACCGATCAGCGGCTGGAACGTGGCGCCGAACAGAAACGCTTCGCCGTCGCGCAGCATGATATAGCTTTCGCTGATATTGGCTTTACCGGCGCGCAGTGCTTTAACTTCCCATCCCTGTAACGACAGACCCGCTTCGAACTCCTCTTCGACGAAGTATTCGTGGCGCGCGCGTTTGTTGAGGGCAATGGTGGCTGAACCGGGTTTGTGAGCTTTTTTCTTTGTCATAGTGCGGCGTAGTCTACATTACTCAGTTTGTGGGCGCATCCCCATGTCCTGCGGGGCGGTAAAAAACATCCTATTTTAGCACAGCTGGCAAAAGCATGAATTTTTGTTTAATGGCCTAAAATGGTACAATTCAATGGTTTTGTGACCAACAGGAACCCTTATGGCTCAGATTAGCCGCTCAGCGCTGGTCCCCTATAGCGCTGCACAGATGTACCAGCTTGTGAATGACGTGGATGCCTATCCTGAATTTCTTCCTGGCTGCACCGGCAGTCGCGTGCTGGATAACAGCGGTCATCAGATGACCGCTGCGGTCGATGTCTCAAAAGCGGGCATCAGTAAAACCTTCACCACGCGCAATACGCTGACTGACAACCAGAGCATTCATATGCAGCTGGTTGACGGCCCGTTCCGTAAGCTCACCGGCGGCTGGAAATTTATCTCGCTGGGTGATGACGCCTGCAAGGTTGAGCTGAGCCTCGACTTTGAGTTCACCAATATGCTGGTTGAGATGGCATTCGGGCGCGTGTTTAAAGAGCTGGCAAACAGCATGGTGCAGGCGTTTACCCAGCGTGCCAAAGAGGTCTATCGTGACTAAGATCCGCGTGGAGGTGGTTTATGCGCTTCCGGATAAGCAGTATCTGTGTGAGGTTACGCTGGAGCAGGGCGCCACGGTAGAGCAGGCGATAGAGGCATCGGGCCTGCTGCAGCTGCGCCGCGATATCGATCTGGCAAAGAATAAAACCGGGATCTTCAGCCGGCCGGTTAAGCTTGGTGACACGGTTGAAGAGGGCGATCGGGTTGAGATCTACCGGCCGCTGATTGCCGATCCGAAAGAGCTGCGCCGCCAGCGTGCTGAGCGTGCTGCCACGAAAAAGTAGCTGACGTTGAGCATTAAAAAAGGCGCCCCGGGCGCCTTTTTTGCTGTCATCAGCTTAACTGTTTTTCTGACCCGCGAGCCGCGGCTTGTTATCAATATTCGTCAGGACACCGCTGCGATCAAACGTCAGCGTCAGCGTCTGCTGCTTCACGCGCTCGTGACCAGGCTCCTGGCGGAAAATGTAATACCAGACGTTACTGCCAAAGGGATCGTGCATCATCGGGGTGCCCAGCGTATAGGCCACCTGCTGCTGCGTCATGCCGGTGTGGATCTTGGCGACATCGTTAGCGGCCAGGTAATTCCCCTGATTGATATCCGGACGATAGACAACGCGCTCCAGCGTGGAGCATCCGGCGGTTGTCATCAACATTACCACTGCCGCAGCAGTCAGCGTCTTAAAGCGCATCTGTACATTCCTTTTTTCGGGCCAAACGCCTTTCAGCAGGCAGTTTTGTTGCCATTACATTCTGAACTCTGCACGCGGCAGGCTTTTATTATGGCGATATCACTGCCGATGATAATAGACCTTTTCCCGGTTGGGAACCTCTACAGAGCATGCATATGACCATCAGGCCGGAAAAAAGTGCGGTCTCAGGCTGCTAAAAGTTCTTTAGCGTTCGCCAGCGTATTACGCGTGACTTCACTGCCGCCCAGCAGACGTGCCAGCTCCTGCAGGCGTGACCGCTTATCCAGCGGCTGCATATGCGTTTCCGTCATCGCGCCGTCGGTCTCTTTGCTGACAAAGAAGTGCTGATGACCGCAGCCGGCAACCTGCGGCAGGTGCGTCACACACATAACCTGCGTCGACTCACCCAGCTGACGCAGCATCTTGCCGACAACAGCAGCAGTAGGCCCGCTGATACCGACATCCACTTCGTCGAAAATCATGGCCGGAGTTTCCATCTTCTGCGCGGTGATCACCTGAATAGCGAGCGCGATACGCGACAGCTCACCACCCGAGGCGACTTTACCGAGCGGCTGCAGCGGCTGGCCGGGGTTGGTTGTCACCCGGAAATCGATGCGGCTGGCACCTTCGGCCGTCAGCTGATCGGGATTAAACTCCAGCACAATCGCAAACTGCCCGTGCGGCATCGCCAGAGTACGCATACTTTGCGTAATGAGATCGCACAGCTCCTGAGCGGATTTTTCACGCTGATGATGCAGCGTTTCAGCGCAGGTAATAGCGGCTTTGTGATGCATCACCACATCGTGCTGCAGGCTCTCCTGATCGCTCTCCTGCTGCGACAGCAGCTCCGCCTCTTCCAGCAGCTGCTGATGCAGGGCCGGCAGCGCTTCAGGCGCAACGTGATGCTTGCGCGCCAGCGCAATCTGCCGCGACAGCCGCTGCTCTAGCTCGTAAAGGCGATTGGGATCAAGATCGAGACGTTCGCAGTAGTGACGCAGTTCGTCGCTGGCTTCGCTCAGCTGAATCGCCGCTTCTTCCAGCAGGTTAAATACGCCGCTGACTTTATCATCCAGCGAGACCAGCTCGCTGAGCATGTTGCGGGCGCTGTAGAGCAGGCTCTGCAGGTTGGTATCTTCACCGTCGGCTAGGATATGCAGCGCCTGCTGACTGGTAGAGAGCAGCTGTCCGCTGTTAGCGAGGCGCTTGTACTCTTCATCAATCTGCTCATATTCACCCGCCTGCGGAGCAAACTCGTTCAGCTCTTTCAGCTGATACTGCAGCAGCTCGCGGCGCGCTTCACGCTCCTGCGACTGCTGCTGATGCTGCGCCAGCACACGGCAGCTGTGATGCCAGCGCTGGTAGTGCTGACGCATCTCCGTCAGCAGCCCGTCATGCGCCGCGTAAGCATCGAGTAGATGCTTCTGATGATCGGTTTTCAGCAGCAGCTGATGCGCGTGCTGACCGTGGATCTGAATCAGCAGCTGGCCCAGCTCGCGCAGCTGTGAGAGCGGTACGGCCGTGCCGTTGATGAAGCCGCGCGAGCGACCATCCGCGCTGATAACGCGACGCAGCAGGCACTCATTACCGTCATCCAGCTGATTATCAACCAGCCAGCGCTGCGCTGACGGCGATAATTTCAGCTGAAAGCGGGCACAGATATCAGCCCGGCTTGCGCCCTGACGCACCATATCCGCTTCCGCCCGTCCGCCGAGGCAGAGGCCCAGCGCATCAATGGCAATAGATTTACCTGCGCCGGTCTCACCGGTGATCGCTGTCATACCGCGATGAAAGTCGATCTCAAGCTCACGAACGATTGCGAAGTTACTGATGGTCAGTTGTGCCAGCATACAATCACCTGTATGGAAAAACAGATATGGTTTTTCGTACAGTATAAACTGGTTTTTTAACCAGTAAAATAGCCAGCACTGATTTCTAGAACAATTTTTTTGACCAGCCGAGTTTTGAGCTTAATGTATTGAAGTAGTTATAGTTTTTAGGGTGAATGAGATTAAGGTGGCTGCTGCTGCGCCGGATCAGCACATCTTCACCCTCCTGAATTGGCAGGGCAATCTGGCTGTCGCAGCTGATCTCCAGATCGCTGCGCAGCGAGGAGAAACGCAGGCGAATGGTACTGTTGCTGTTGATGACCAGCGGGCGCGACGACAGCGTGTGCGGGAACATCGGCACCAGCACAATGGCATCAAGCGAAGGGGTAAGGATAGGGCCACCCGCGGAGAGTGAGTAGGCGGTGGAGCCGGTAGGGGTGGAGATAATCAGGCCATCTGAACGCTGAGAAAAGGCGAACACTTCGTCAATATAGACCTCAAACTCAATCATATGCGCCACTTTGCCAGGATGGAGCACCACTTCATTGATGGCGCTGCCAATGCGCGGCGAGCAGGTATCGCGGCAGACCTGCGCCTCAAGCAGAAAGCGACTCTCCACAAAGTAGTCGCCCTGAAGAACATCATCCAGCTGCTGCTGCGCGTTATCCGGATCGAGATCGGTCAGAAAGCCAAGATTGCCACGGTTAATGCCAATCACTTTAATGTCATAGCGTGCCAGCACCCTGGCCGCGCCCAGCATATTGCCATCGCCGCCAACCACCACGGCCAGATCGGCCTGCTGGCCTATTTCCGCCAGCGTGCCGGTCTTTACATCGGTTAAGCTCAGCTCGCGCGCAATCTGCTGTTCGACAATCACCTCATATCCCTTATCGGTCAGCCAGCGCCAGAGCATCTCATGGGTGGTTAACGCGGTAGGATGGCGCGGATGACCCACGATTCCGATGCAGCTAAAGTGTGTGTTCATGTGGCGGGTATTCCTCATAAGCCAAAACGGCCTGGCAATGTGATGGGTTCACTTGAAACCGTCAAACTGATCCCCATAATAAGCCAACCAGCGAAATGAATGTGCAAAACGCGGAGAAATTCATGAGTAGTAAAGAACAGAACACCCCAAACGAGCAAGTCTCAGACGAAATTCAACAGGATCAACAGCCGGCGGACGCGGAGACAGCAACTGAGGTGGATCCGCGTGATGAGCGCATTGCGCAACTGGAAGCGGAGCTGACCCAAGCGCAGGGCGGCGTGCGCGAAGCGCAGCTGCGTGCGCAGGCGGAAATTGAAAACATCCGTCGCCGTGCAGAAATGGATGTCGAAAAAGCGCATAAATTTGCGCTGGAAAAATTTGCAAACGAGCTGCTGCCAGTGATTGATAGCCTGGAACGCGCGCTGGAAGTGGCTGATAAAGAGAACACCGGGCTCGCCTCAATGATTGAAGGCATCGAGCTGACGCTGAAATCCCTGCTGGGCGCGGTGCGCAAGTTTGGCGTTGAAGTGGTGGGCGACACCCACGTGCCGTTTAACCCGGATCTGCATCAGGCGATGTCGATGATGGAATCGGATGAGGTTGAGCCGAACCATGTACTGATGGTAATGCAGCGTGGCTATACCCTGAATGGTCGCCTGCTGCGTCCGGCCATGGTGGCGGTCTCTAAAGCCAAAGCCTGAGCAGAGTAGTGCATCACAACGGCCGCCTGACGCGGCCGTTGTTGTTTCAGGGGAGGACTGGCGTCCAGTCGATCGGCGTTTCTCCCGCCTGGCTGAGCAGTGCGTTGGTCTGCGAGAAGTGCCGGCAGCCAAAAAAGCCGCGATGCGCTGAGAGCGGAGAAGGATGGGGAGCTTTCAGCACATGATGACGCTGCGCATCAATGATGCTGCCTTTCTTCTGCGCGTGCGATCCCCACAGCAGAAAAACCACGCCCTCACGGTGCGTATTGATGGCATCGATCACCCGGTCAGTAAACGTCTCCCAGCCAAGCCGCGCGTGCGAGTGTGCTTTGCCCGCCTCAACGGTCAGTACCGTATTCAGCAGCATTACCCCCTGGGTGGCCCAGCTCTCCAGAAAACCGTGCTGCGGCCGCTGAAAACCCTCAATATCCTGTTCCAGCTCTTTGTACATGTTAAGCAGAGAGGGCGGGATGGCTACGCCGGGCAGCACTGAAAATGCCAGGCCGTGAGCCTGATTCGGCCCGTGATAAGGGTCCTGACCCAAAATCACCACTTTGATATCGCTCAGTTCGGTCAGTTTAAACGCGTTAAACACATCTTTCTGTGGCGGATAAACGGTCACGCCCGCCGCCCGCTGCTGCGCAACCGCCTGCAGCGTCTCTTTGAAATAGGGCTTCTCTTTTTCATCTGCCAGCACATCGTGCCAGGTCAGCTTGTCACTCATGGTTAACTCCTGACGATAGTTTTCCTTAGCTTAGCTGCTTCAGCGCGGGAGCAGAAGGATTAACCCCGCCGTTTCAGCTTGATGCAGGTCAAGGCACCGGCGGCGTCCCGGTGATATACCAGCCTGTCTATCTGTCAACGGCGTTCAGAGACAGAACGCCCCTTTCTGGAGATCGCTATGATTACCGGCATTCAAATTACCCAAACCCATAACCCGCTACTGCTGAACTCATTCTGGCTGCTGGATGAAGAGGCGGGACAGGCGCGCTGTCTGTGCGCCAGAGGCCTCTATGAGGAGGATCAGGTGGTTGCCCTGAGCGAGCTGGGCGAGATGGCATACCGTGAAGTGCCCCTGGAGCAGAAACCGCAGGTGCGCATTGAGGGCGGACAACATCTTAACGTCAATGTACTGCAGCGGGAAACGCTGGAAGATGCGGTTAAGCATCCCGAAAAGTATCCACAGCTGACCATTCGCGTATCCGGTTATGCCGTACGGTTTAATGCCCTGACGCCAGAGCAGCAGCGCGATGTGATCACCCGTACCTTTACAGAGAGCCTGTAACTGAAGTAGCGATGAAAAGTTGCTCATGCTGCAGGCCAGTGCGGAAGCGGTCCGGAACGCATGCGTTGATTAAAATGCGACATTTACCGGCGTTCGCGCTGACCCGCCTGTCAGTGGCCCTTAAGGCCAGCTGAACGTAAAAAAAAAGCGCCGGTTCAGGCGCTTTTTTTACTGCAGTGACGTTTTATTCCGCACCGGACTCCGGTGTGGTCGATCCGCTTGGCTTGCGGCGTTTACCCACGTTTTTGGTGTCACGATGGCGTTTTTTCACGCGCGGCTTTTCGTCTTCTTTCTCTTTCTTCTCTTTGCGTTTGGCAAGCGCCTTTTTCGACGGCTTTCCGGTGACTTTAGCACTCGGCGCACGCGACTCAGGGCGCAGCTCATCAATCACGCGTGATTTCAGCGGCTCATTAACGTAGCGGCTGATTTTACCCAGCAGAACGTGATCGTGCGCCTCAACCAGCGAGATAGCGATCCCTTTGCGTCCGGCGCGGCCGGTACGGCCAATGCGGTGCAGATAGGTATCTGCCGTACGCGGCAGGTCAAAGTTGATCACGTGAGTCACGTCATCAATATCGATACCGCGCGCCGCAACGTCAGTGGCAACCAGCACATTGACGCGACCATCGTTGATGCGTTTAATCGCTTCATTACGGTTCGCCTGTACCATCTCCCCTTCGAGGTAGCTGCTGCGCAGGCCCGCTTCATGCATCCAGGTCACCAGCTCGTGCAGACGTTCACGCTTGCGCACAAACACAATCGCACGCTTCACTTCCGGCTGCTTTAACAGGTGCACCAGCAGTTTGGTCTTGTGCTCAAGGTTATCAGCACGGTAGTACCACTGCTGAATGCGTTTGCGTTCGCTTTTGCTCGGGTCGGCTTCAATCGCGACCGGATCGTTGAGCAGGCGTTCAGCAAAATCTTTGATGTGCTCGCCTTCCAGCGTGGCGGAGAAGAGCAGCGTCTGTTTGCGCCAGCGCGTCTCACCGGCGATGGTCTCGATATCCTGGGCAAAGCCCATATCGACCATGCGGTCCGCCTCATCGAGAATCAGTGTTTCTACCGCGCGGCAGTCAAAGTTCTCTTCTTTGATGTACTGCAGCAGACGGCCGGTGGTCGCCACCACAATATCCTGATTTTCGCTGAAGACTTCAGCGTGGTTCATATAGGCAACGCCGCCGGTGATGGTGGCGATATCCAGATGGGTATGCTTCGCCAGCTCACGCGCCTGATCGGCCACCTGCATCGCCAGTTCGCGGGTAGGGGTGAGGATCAGGATACGCGGCGGACCCGACTTCTTACGCGGGAAGTCCAGCAGATGCTGTAATGCGGGCAGCAGATAGGCGGCGGTTTTCCCCGTTCCGGTGGGTGCCGAACCTAACACGTCACGGCCTTCCAGCGCGGCAGGAATGGCTTCAGCCTGAATGGCCGTCGGGCGCGTGAAGCCTTTTTCCTGCAGGGCATCCAGCAGGCTTTCGTCGAGTTCGAGTTCGGAGAATGTGGTTACTGTCATGTTCTACCTCAGTTTGGGGCGCTGATTATAGACAGATCGGCCGCAATCTTCATCTGTTTGTGTTCATCAGGCGCAGATGAATTCATCATGCGACCACGTTACACTCTCGCCAGATAACAATTCAATGGCCGAAAGCATGTCTCAGTACCAGCCGCCAGCACGGGCGACATTAAGAAAAGATGGGTTTACGTTTAAACAATTTTTTGTCGCACACGATCGCTGTGCAATGAAGGTTGGCACGGATGGCGTGCTGCTGGGGGCGTGGGCGCCGGTGGCCGGGGCACGGCGTATTCTGGATATTGGCTGCGGCAGCGGGCTTATCGCCCTGATGCTGGCGCAGCGCACGCCGCAACAGGTTACGCTGGATGCGGTCGAGCTTGATAGCGAAGCCGCCGCGCAGGCGCAGGAGAATGTGCAGGCGTCGCCGTGGGGCGTCCGTATCAGCGTGCACCAGGCCGATATCCTTAACTGGAGTAAACAGTGCGAAAAGCGCTACTCGCTGATCGTCAGCAATCCGCCTTTTTTTGTGCCCGGCATGGCCTCATCCAGCGCAGCACGGGACGCGGCACGCAGTACTGCTACGCTCGATCATGCCACACTGCTGCAGTGCGCGGCACAGCTTATCGAAGAAGAGGGGCTGTTTTGCGTGGTGCTGCCGGTGGATAGCGGCGAGGCGCTGGTGCAGCTCGCCCGCGCCGATGGCTGGCATCTGCGGCTGCGCTACGACGTCGCGCCTTATGCACATCGGCCGCCTAACCGGCTGGTACTGGGCTTTTCACCTTCTGCCGGTGAGCTGATACAGGAGCGGCTGGCGATCCGTAATGAAGACAAAAGCTACTCCGCTGACTGGCTGAGCCTGGTAACAGACTTCTATCTTTTTCGCTGATTATTTTCCGGCACAGCGCGGCAATCGCCGACGCGATCTGCCGTTACGATCGCAGGATCCCTGCTGCATCGTGTTGCAACTTAGCGAATTTTGCGCGCTGCCGTCAGCTATGCTGAAAAGAAGAGTAATAAAGATGAAAAAGAGATCGCCTTACGCTACTCTGCCAGCACCGATCGGCACTGCATAAGCCATTGAAAGCGGGTCAGCCGCTACGTCATAACGGGTTGCAATGCCGCGACGAAAAAAACAGGTCGTAGTGAACTTCAGGCCAGAACAGAACTCAAAGCGCATGCTTGCTCACGGGTATGAGATGTGCTGGCAGTCCACTTACGCATAAAAGAGTTTTGGGGAGACATTACCTCGGATGAGCGAGCAGTTAACGGATCAGGTTCTCGTTGAGCGGGTTCAGAAAGGAGATCAAAAGTCCTTTAACTTACTGGTAGTCCGATACCAGCATAAAGTGGCGAGCCTGGTTTCACGCTATGTCCCTTCGGGTGACGTGCCCGATGTGGTACAGGAATCATTTATCAAAGCCTATCGCGCGCTGGAGTCGTTCCGCGGGGATAGCGCTTTTTACACGTGGCTTTACCGCATCGCGGTAAACACGGCAAAAAATTATCTGGTGGCTCAGGGCCGTCGTCCGCCTTCCAGCGACGTAGATGCAATTGATGCAGAAAACTTCGAAAGTGCGGGCGCGTTAAAAGAAATATCGAACCCTGAGAACTTAATGTTGTCTGACGAACTGAAACAAATTGTTTTTCGGACAATTGAGTCACTTCCTGAAGATCTCCGTATGGCTATCACGCTCAGAGAGCTGGATGGCCTGAGCTATGAAGAGATCGCTGCCATTATGGATTGCCCGGTTGGTACTGTCCGATCGCGCATATTTCGTGCCCGGGAAGCCATTGATAACAAAGTTCAACCGCTTATCCAACGTTAGTGATAACGGCTACTGAAAGGGTACCAAGGCATGCAGAAAGAAAAACTTTCCGCTTTAATGGATGGTGAAACGCTAGACAGCGAGCTGTTGTCCTCGTTGTCAAAGGATGTCGAACTTCAGAAAAGCTGGGAGAGCTACCATCTTATTCGCGACACCCTTCGCGGGGATGTAGGCGAAGTGCTGCATTTTGATATCTCCGCCCGCGTGGCTGCAGCCATCGAAAATGAACCGCTGCGCCCTGCGGCCACACCACTGATCCCTGAAGCGCAGCCGGAACCGGCACGCTGGCAAAAAATGCCGTTCTGGCGTCGTGGCGGCAGCTGGGTAGCGTCAGTCACGCAAATTGGCGTAGCCGCCTGCGTATCACTGGCGGTCATTGTTGGCGTGCAGCATTACAACGGCTCTTCTGCCGGTGGGGCAGCAGAATCCTCAGATGCTCCGGCGTTCAATACGCTGCCGATGATGGGTAAAGCATCACCGGTAAGCCTGGGCGTACCGTCTGATGCCTTTGAAACCAACAGTTCAAATCAGCAGGTTCAGGATCAGCGGCGTCGCGTTAACGCCATGCTGCAGGATTATGAACTGCAGCGCCGTCTGCATGCCGATCAGGTACAGTTTGAAAACAGCGTACCGCAGCAGGCGCAGGCCACCGTTCCCGGAACGCAGTCGTTAGGAACTCAACAGCAGTAATGAAGCAGCTCTGGTGCGCCGTTAGCCTTATGGCCGGCAGCCTGCTCTGGACATCAACCGCCCCGGCACAGACGTCGTCTTCCGGGGCGTTGTTACAGCAGATGGAGCAGGCGACTCAAAATCTCAATTATGAATTTGCGTATATTAATGTCTCACGACTGGGCATTGAGTCTCTGCGCTATCGTCACGCCGTGGTGGATAAGCGCGTCTTTGCGCAGCTGCTGCAGATGGATGGTCCGCGCCGTGAAGTGATCCAGCGCGGTAACGACATCAGCTATTTTGAACCCGGGCTGGATCCGTTCTCACTGCCGGGCAACCATATTATCGACGCGCTGCCTTCACTGATGTTTGCTGATTTCTCCCGGCTGGGTCAGGCGTATGACTTTGTGCCGGTAGGGCGATCGCGTATGGCTGACCAGATGTGCGAAGTTGTGCGTATTGTCTCCCGTGACGGTACGCGCTACAGCTATGTGGTCTGGCTGGACGTGGATACCAAACTGCCGCTGCGAATCGATTTACTGGATCGCGATGGTGAAACGCTGGAGCAGTTCCGCGTTATCAGCTTTGCAGTGGATGAGGGCGTGCGCAATCTGATGCAGGGGCTTGAGAAGGCAAATCTGCCGCCGTCGCTCTCCCTGCCGGCGGGCGACAAAGTGGAACTCAGCTGGCAGCCTGGCTGGATACCGGCAGGCATGAAGCTGATTTCGCAGAGTCGTCGCGCAATACCCGCCATGAATAAAACCGTCGAATCGCGTCTCTACAGCGACGGGCTGTTCAGTTTTGCCATTAACATTGCGCCTGCCGATAAAAATAGCGTGCCTCAGCAATTGCGCACGGGACGTCGTACGGTGCAGACCGTTGTGCGTGATAATCAGGAGATCACCGTGGTGGGCGAATTACCGCCCGCAACCGCGAAACGTATCGCCAGCGCTATTGATGCAGGGGCAAAGAAATGATGAGAGAGTGGGCCACCGTGGTGGCATGGCAGGATGGCGTTGCCACGCTGCATTCCGAAGCGAAAACTTCCTGCAACAGCTGTTCAGCGCGTAAAGGCTGTGGCAGCCATGCGCTCAACAAGCTGGGGCCGAAGAACGCCCATGTCATGACCATTCCCAGCGCTGAGCCGCTACAGCCGGGTCAGCGCATTGAGTTAGGCATTCGCGAAAGCAGCCTGCTCGGCTCAGCGCTGCTGGTCTATATGACGCCGCTGTTTGGCCTGTTTGCTGTGGCTGGCCTGTTCCAGATGCTGTTTCACAGCGACCTCGCGGCCGCCTGCGGGGCGCTGCTTGGCGGCGTGGGAGGATTTATCATTGCCAAAGGTGTTTCATCGCGCTATGCCGGACGCGAAGCCTTTCAGCCGGTGATCCTCAGCGTTGCGCTTCCGCCTGATGCGCTGCGGGTTGAAGATGTCAGCTGATGCCGCCCGGGCCGCCTGCTGTGCGGCCTTTTCATTTCCCGCTTACCCGCTGAATTCTGTTGCAAATCCCACAGGTTCCATTCTTTAACGCGCGGCGTTAACAGTGTAATATGCGACGTCATTAATGAGGCCGACAGGGTTCCGGGTAAAGATCGCTTGCCTGAATGTGTCTGTGCTCACGTTTTCAACTGATTCTCTACGTGAAGATATTCATATAAATGAAGCACATACGAAATTTCTCTATTATTGCTCACATTGACCACGGCAAATCAACGCTCTCCGATCGTCTGATTCAGATTTGTGGTGGCCTGAGCGATCGTGAGATGGCGGCGCAGGTTCTTGATTCCATGGATCTGGAGCGCGAGCGCGGCATTACGATTAAAGCGCAGAGCGTCACGCTCGATTACACAGCGCCAGACGGTGAAACTTACCAGCTCAATTTTATCGACACCCCGGGCCACGTAGACTTCTCGTATGAAGTTTCCCGCTCGCTGGCGGCCTGTGAAGGGGCGCTGCTGGTGGTCGATGCAGGACAGGGCGTTGAAGCACAGACGCTGGCGAACTGCTATACCGCCATGGAAATGGATCTGGAAGTGGTACCGGTACTGAATAAGATCGACCTGCCCGCTGCCGATCCTGAGCGCGTAGCCGAAGAGATTGAAGATATCGTGGGTATCGATGCCGTAGATGCCGTGCGCTGCTCGGCTAAAACCGGCATCGGCGTGCCGGATGTGCTGGAGCGCCTGGTGCGCGATATTCCGGCACCGGAAGGCGATCCGGATGGCCCGCTGCAGGCGCTGATCATCGACTCCTGGTTCGATAACTACCTTGGCGTTGTTTCCCTGATCCGTATTAAAAACGGTACGCTGCGCAAGGGCGAGAAGGTCAAAGTCATGAGTACCGGTCAGGTTTATAACGCTGACCGCCTGGGTATCTTCACACCCAAACAGGTTGACCGCACCGAACTGAAGTGCGGGGAAGTGGGCTGGCTGGTGTGCGCCATCAAAGACATTCTGGGTGCGCCGGTGGGCGATACGCTGACGCTGCAGCGCAACCCGGCAGATAAAGCGCTGCCTGGCTTCAAAAAGGTCAAACCGCAGGTTTATGCCGGTCTTTTCCCGGTGAGTTCAGATGACTATGAGTCATTCCGCGACGCGCTCGGCAAGCTGAGCCTGAACGACGCCTCTCTGTTCTATGAGCCAGAGAGTTCAACCGCGCTGGGCTTTGGTTTCCGCTGCGGCTTCCTGGGTCTGCTGCATATGGAGATCATTCAGGAGCGCCTGGAGCGCGAGTACGATCTCGATCTGATCACCACTGCGCCAACGGTTGTGTATGAAGTGCAAACCACCGATGGCGAAGTGGTATATGTTGACAGCCCGGCCAAGCTGCCGCCGCTCAACAATATTGAAGAGCTGCGTGAGCCGATTGCAGAGTGTCACATGTTGCTGCCACAGGAGTATCTGGGTAACGTGATTACCCTGTGCGTGGAGAAGCGCGGCGTGCAGACCAATATGGTTTACCACGGCAACCAGGTCGCGCTCACCTACGATATCCCGATGGCTGAAGTGGTACTCGACTTCTTCGACCGTCTGAAATCGACGTCGCGCGGCTATGCGTCGCTGGACTACAACTTCAAGCGTTTCCAGGCGTCAGACATGGTGCGCGTGGACGTATTAATTAACGCAGAGCGTGTTGATGCCCTGGCGCTGATCACCCACCGTGATAACTCGCAGTACCGCGGTCGCGAGCTGGTGGAGAAGATGAAAGATCTGATCCCGCGCCAGCAGTTTGATATCGCGATTCAGGCGGCGATTGGCAACCATATCATTGCGCGTTCGACCGTGAAGCAGCTGCGCAAAAACGTTCTGGCAAAATGCTACGGCGGTGACGTCAGCCGTAAGAAAAAACTGTTGCAGAAACAGAAAGATGGTAAGAAACGCATGAAGCAGGTCGGCAACGTTGAGCTGCCGCAGGAAGCTTTCCTCGCCATTCTGCATGTCGGTAAAGACAGCAAATAAGGAACCACAATGGCTAACATGTTCGCCCTGATTCTGGTTATCGCTACGCTGCTGACCGGCATCATCTGGTGTATCGATCGCGTGAAGTGGGCACCTGAGCGTCGGGCAAAACAGGCCGCTGCACAGGCGCAGGCGGGTAACGCGCTCGACAGCAAAACGCTGGCGAAAGTGGCTGCGCAGCCAGGCTGGATTGAAACGGCGGCATCGGTATTTCCGGTGCTGGCGGTGGTACTGATTGTACGTTCATTTATTTTTGAACCCTTTCAGATCCCCTCCGGCTCAATGATGCCCACGCTGCTGATTGGCGACTTTATCCTGGTAGAGAAGTTTGCGTATGGCATTAAAGATCCTATCACGCAAACCACGCTGATCCCGACCGGACATCCAAAGCGCGGCGATGTCGCCGTGTTTAAATATCCAAAAGATCCCAGCGTTGACTACATCAAACGCGTGATTGGTCTGCCGGGCGATAAAGTGGTGTTTGATCCGTTCAGTAAAACGCTGACCATCAATCCCGGCTGCGGTAACGGCAAATGTGATACGGCGCTGCCGGTCACCTATACCAATATTGAGCCAAGCGACTTTATCCAGACGTTCAGCGGCTTTGACGGCAACGAGACCGGCAACGGCTTCTTCCGGAAACCGCAGGGTGAAACGCTGCGCGGTGGCCTGCGTCTCGGGACGCGCAAAGAGACGCTGGGCGATGTGACGCACAATATTCTGCTGGTGAATGAGGCGCAGAGTCAGGCGAACATGTACTATCAGCAGCCGGGCCAGCCGCAGGCGACCTGGGTGGTACCGCAGGGTCAATATTTCATGATGGGCGACAACCGTGACAACAGCGCCGACAGCCGCTACTGGGGCTTTGTGCCTGAGAAGAATCTGGTCGGTAAAGCGGTCGCTATCTGGATGAGCTTTGAAAAACAGGAAGGTGAGTGGCCGACAGGCGTACGCCTGAGCCGTATCGGCGGCATTCACTAAATACGGGTGGCTTCCTGTCTGACAGGAAGCCACTGCACACGAAACAGAACGCGCTGCTATCAGCCCTGTTTCGTATGCAGAGTTACAGACGCACAGAACAACTGGAATCGCATGAACCCCATTCTCATTACTAAGCTGCAGCGCAAACTGGGCTACACTTTTACTCATCCGGAACTTTTGCAGCAGGCCCTGACACACCGCAGCGCCAGCAGCAAGCATAACGAACGGCTTGAATTTTTAGGCGATTCAATTCTCAGCTATGTGATTGCCAACGCGCTTTATCACCGCTTCCCGCGCGTGGACGAAGGCGATATGAGCCGCATGCGCGCCACGCTGGTGCGCGGCAATACGCTGGCTGAGATGGCGCGTGAGTTTGAACTGGGCGAGTGCCTGCGTCTTGGACCAGGCGAACTGAAAAGCGGCGGCTTCCGTCGCGAGTCGATCCTTGCGGATACGGTAGAGGCGCTGATTGGCGGCATCTTCCTCGACAGTAATATCCAGACCGTTGAGAAGCTGATTCTCGACTGGTATCTGAACCGTCTGGAGCAGATAAGCCCGGGCGATAAACAGAAAGATCCCAAAACGCGCCTGCAGGAGTATCTGCAGGGTCGCCATCTGCCGCTGCCTTCCTATCTGGTGGTGCAGGTGCGGGGCGAAGCGCACGACCAGGAGTTCACCATTCACTGTCAGGTGAGTGGCATGGCCGATCCGGTCGTGGGCGTAGGCTCCAGCCGCCGCAAAGCGGAACAGGCTGCCGCCGAACAGGCTTTAATTAAGCTTGGACTCGAATAAATTGTTTTACGACAGCGCCATCCCGGCGCTGACTAAGTCAGGACCCGAATGAGCGAACACGAAACTTATTGCGGCTTTGTCGCGATTGTAGGCCGGCCCAACGTCGGTAAATCAACCTTACTGAACCAGCTGCTGGGGCAGAAGGTCTCG
The DNA here is from genome assembly GCF_007680655.1 of Pantoea sp. PSNIH1. Taxonomy (NCBI): domain Bacteria; kingdom Pseudomonadati; phylum Pseudomonadota; class Gammaproteobacteria; order Enterobacterales; family Erwiniaceae; genus Pantoea; species Pantoea sp. PSNIH1. Next base: position 103,529 of record NZ_VEIP01000006.1, on the reverse strand, counting down.
ATCACCTCACGCAAACCGCAAACCACGCGCCACCGTATTATGGGCATCCACACCGAGGGCGCTTATCAGGCGATCTACGTGGATACACCCGGGCTGCATATGGAAGAGAAGCGGGCGATCAACCGCCTGATGAACCGTGCTGCCAGCAGCTCAATTGGCGACGTGGAGCTGGTAATTTTCGTCGTGGAAGGCACGCGCTGGACGCCGGATGATGAGATGGTGCTCAACAAGCTGCGCGACGGCAAAGTCCCGGTGGTGCTGGCGGTGAACAAGGTGGATAACATTCAGGATAAAAGTATCCTGCTGCCGCACCTGCAGTTCCTGAGCCAGCAGATGAATTTCCTCGATATCGTGCCTATCTCTGCTGAGAATGGCAAAAACGTCGATACCATCGCAGCGATTGCCCGTAAGCGTCTGCCGCTGGCGGAGCACCACTTCCCGGAAGATTACATCACCGACCGCTCACAGCGCTTTATGGCTTCGGAGATCATCCGCGAAAAGCTGATGCGTTTCCTCGGTGCCGAACTGCCTTACTCTGTGACCGTTGAGATCGAACAGTTTGTGGCCAATGAGCGCGGCGGCTACGACATCAATGGCCTGATTCTGGTAGAGCGTGAAGGCCAGAAGAAAATGGTAATTGGCAATAAAGGCTCGAAAATCAAAACCATCGGCATTGAAGCGCGGCGTGACATGGAAGAGATGTTTGAAGCCAAAGTGCACCTTGAGCTCTGGGTGAAAGTTAAATCGGGCTGGGCAGACGACGAACGTGCGCTGCGCAGCCTGGGCTACACAGACGATCTGTAACTGATGGAAGGCTGGCAACGCGCGTTTGTGCTGCATAGTCGCCCCTACAGCGAAACCAGCCTGCTGCTCGATCTCTTTACGGAAAGTCAGGGCCGCGTTCGCGTCCTGGCTAAAGGCGCGCGCTCGCGTCGCTCTCAGCTGAAAGGTACCCTGCAGCCTTTTACGCCGCTGCTGGTCCGCTGGGGCGGACGCGGTGAAGTCAAAACGCTGCGTAATGCCGAAGCGGTTTCGCTGGCGCTGCCGCTCAGCGGCATCACGCTCTACTGCGGTCTTTATGTCAATGAACTGCTGTCGCGCGTGCTGGAGCAGGAGATCCCCTTTTCTGAACTCTTCTTCGATTACCTGAACTGTATTCAGGAGCTGGCCGCCGGCACCGCCTCGCCGGAACCGGCGCTGCGCCGTTTTGAGCTGGCGCTGCTCGGGCATCTCGGCTACGGCGTCGATTTTCTGCACTGCGCCGGCAGCGGCGAGGCGATCGATGACGCCATGACCTACAGCTACCGCGAAGAGAAGGGCTTTATCGCCAGCCTGGTGCTGAATCAGCGCAGCTTTACCGGTCACCAGCTGCGCGCCATTGAAGCGCGCAGTTTCCCCGATGCCGATAGCCTGCGGGCCGCCAAGCGCTTTACGCGCATTGCGCTAAAGCCCTATCTCGGCGGCAAACCGCTGAAGAGTCAGGAGCTGTTTCGCCAGTTTATTCCAAAGAAGAAACCCGATGCGCCGCAGGCGTAGCGGCGGTCAGACCACCTGAACGTATCGTCGCGATACACTGCACTGACATTAAATAAAGAGAAGCGTAGTTATGGCTGAGTTGCTGTTAGGCGTCAATATTGATCATATCGCTACCGTACGTAACGCGCGTGGCACCTACTATCCCGATCCGGTACAGGCCGCTTTCGTGGCCGAGCAGGCGGGCGCTGATGGTATTACCGTGCATCTGCGTGAAGACCGCCGGCATATCACCGATCGCGATGTGCGTATTCTGCGCGATACCATTCAGACGCGAATGAACCTGGAGATGGCGGTCACGGATGAGATGATCGCCATCGCCTGTGACATCCGGCCGCACTTTGTCTGCCTGGTGCCGGAGAAGCGTCAGGAGGTCACCACGGAGGGCGGCCTGGACGTGGCGGGCCAGCAGGCGAGCGTCAGCGCAGCGGTACAGCAGCTGTCAGAGGCGGGCATACTGGTGTCACTGTTTATCGATGCCGACCGCCGGCAGATTGACGCAGCGGTTGCCAGCGGCGCGCCTTATATCGAAATTCATACCGGCGCATACGCTGAAGCGCCGGAAGGGCAGGCGCGTGACGCCGAGCTAATGCGTATTCGCGAAGCAGCGCACTACGCTGCCTCTCTCGGGCTGAAGGTCAATGCCGGCCACGGACTGACTTATCACAATGTGCAGCCCATTGCGGCGCTGCCGGAGATGCATGAGCTGAATATCGGCCATGCCATCATCGGCCGCGCGCTCTTCAGCGGGCTGGCAGATGCGGTAAGCGAAATGAAGCAGCTGATGCGGGAAGCGCGGCGCTGATGGCGATTCTCGGCCTCGGCAGCGATATCGTGGAAATTGAGCGCATCGCCGGCGTTATCGAACGATCCGGCGATCGCCTGGCGCGCCGCGTACTGAGTGACGCGGAGTGGCAGCAGTATCAGGCGCATCAGCAGCCGGTGCGTTTCCTTGCCAAGCGCTTCGCCGTGAAAGAGGCGGCGGCCAAAGCCTTTGGCACCGGGATCCGCGGCGGACTGGCGTTTAATCAGTTTGAGGTGTTCAACGATGCGCTGGGAAAACCGGGTCTGCGCTTTTTTGAGCAGGCGAGCATCATTGCTGAACGGCTGGGCGTGCAGCGCGTGCACGTGACGCTGGCTGATGAGCGCCACTACGCCTGTGCCACGGTGATCATTGAGGACTGAGCGTTACGCGCTCAGTGCGGCCAGAGCTGTACGAATTTCTCCCACAGCGCGTCGCGACTTTCGGCGCGCTGCGGGTCGCTGATAATCGTATTGTCGATAGGACAGGCGCTCTGACAGGTTGGCGTTTCATAATGCCCCACGCACTCGGTGCAGCGCGCCGGATCGATTTCATATATCGCCTCACCCAGCGCGATAGCCTGATTGGGACACTCCGGCTCACACATGTCGCAGTTAATACATTTCGCCGTAATCAGTAACGCCATTCTTCACGTCCGTTAATCCTCATTAAAAACGCGGTCATTATAAGCTGGTTTAACGCTTATATCAGCTTTTTCACCAGCGCTTCGCTGTGGCGAATGTGGCTCGATGCCCGCTCCGGATCGTGCTGCACCAGCGCCATAAACAGCAAATCTGTCAGGGCCAGCTGGGCGCTGGTTGAGGAGATTGCCGCGCTGCGCGTGCTCTGCTCCTCTGCAACGGTATAGAGGCAGATTGACGCGCACTGCTGCAGCGCATTTGGCGTAAAACCGGTAAAGGCCACCACATCCGCGCCGATAGCGGCTGCTTCCTGTGCCGCCAGATTGATTTCGCGTCGTTCGCCGGTGTAGGAGATGGCCAGCAGGACATCGCCCGGCGCCATCGCCTGAACGCTGGCGAGCAGGGCGTGCATATCCTGCTCTGCCACCGCGTTAATACCGATTTTCATCAGTTTCCAGGAGAAATCTTTCGCCACCAGACCGGATGCCCCGATACCCACCAGCAGAATGCGGTTGGCATTCTTCAGCAGATGCAGCGTCTCCATCAGCTTCTCTTCGCTGTTAATATCCAGCGTGGCGCGGATCGCGGAGATCTTCTCCGTCAGCAGCTTCTCTCCCACGATCTTCAGCGGATCGTCACTGAGGATATGATTATGCACGGTGATCGCATCGCGATCCGCCAGCGATTCACTCAGCGCCAGCTTCAGTGCAGGAAAGCCTTTATAACCCAGCTTCTGCGCAAATTTCACCACGCTCGACTGGCTGACGCCCGCCTCTTCAGCCAGCTTCTGCGAGCTGAGATGGCGCGCCCGATCGGGCTGTGACAGTAAAAAGTCGGCCAGCCGGCGCTCATTCAGCGCCAGCCGGGGATAGAGCTGACGGATTCGCAGCAGTGAACTCATGGTCGATCCTTACTCCCGGTTTTATAGCATGGCGCGGCTAACGTCTCCGCAGCATGCGCAGCAATAGTCAATATTCCATGACACCAAGAATAAACTATTCAGTGGGCTTTGTAGCTAGCGGAATTAAAAATCACAGCTTCGCTAAGCGCGGTTGCTGGCTACACTGTAGAGCAGCAACTGATTTAAAAAAGGAGAGGGGTTTGACACAGGACTCGCAACGTCGCGTCGTATTTTTCGACCTGGATGGCACGCTGCATCAGCAGGATATGTTTGGCACCTTTATGCGCTTTTTACTGCGCCGGCAGCCGCTGAATCTGCTGCTGGTGGTTCCGCTGCTGCCGGTTATTGGCCTCGGGCTGCTGATTAAGGGCCGGGCAGCGCGCTGGCCGATGAGTCTGCTGCTCTGGGCAATCACGTTCGGGCACAGCGAAACGCGCCTGCGCGCGCGTGAAGCGGAGTTTGCGCAGTGGTTCCGCGAGCGGGTAGTGGCGTTTCCGGTGGTGCAGCAGCGCCTGACCGATTACCTGCAGAGCAACGATGCCGATGTGTGGCTGATTACCGGCTCACCACAGTCGCTGGTGGAGCAGGTCTATTTTGACTCCGCTTTTCTGCCGCGTGTGAAACTGATTGCCAGCCAGATGCGGCCAGGACGCGGCGGACGCGTGCTGGCGATGCGCTGCCTGGGCCACGAAAAGGTCGCGCAGCTGGAAGAGCAGATTGGCACGCCGCTGCAGCTCTACAGCGGCTATAGCGACAGCAAGCAGGATAACCCGCTGCTGTTTTTCTGCCAGCATCGCTGGCGCGTAACGCCGCGCGGTGAACTGCAGCAGCTGGAGTGAATCGCGCGGCGTTTTTGTCTATAATGCGCCGCCTTTTGATTCTGCAGGAGTTACCCGGTGAAGCCACAAACTGATGAATACTGGATGCGTTATGCGCTGCAGCTGGCGCAGCGTGCCCGGGAGCAGGGTGAGGTGCCGGTCGGAGCCGTGCTGGTGCAGGGAGATAAAGTCATAGGCGAGGGCTGGAACCGGCCGATTGGCCAGTGCGATCCCACCGCACACGCGGAGATCATGGCGCTGCGCCAGGGCGGCAAAGTGCTGGATAACTATCGCCTGCTGGATACCACGCTCTATGTCACGCTGGAGCCGTGCGTCATGTGCGCCGGCGCCATGGTTCACAGCCGCATTACCCGCCTGGTCTACGGCGCGAAAGATATTAAAACCGGCGCGGCCGGTTCGCTGCTGGATGTGCTGGGGCACCCGGGGATGAATCATCAGATTGAGATCGCCTGCGGCGTGCTGGCGGAGGAGTGCGCCGGCATGCTGAGCGACTTTTTTCGTATGCGACGCGAGCAGAAGCGCGCGCTGCGTCAGGCACAGCGCGCAGATTAGTTCATGGCAATTTTAGGCTCAACCGCCGGATAGCCGGCGCCCAGCTCCGCTTCCAGCGCTGAACGCTGCGCCAGGCGGCGCTCCTGCTCCTGCAGATAGCCCACCAGACTTAGCTGATACTTGCGGATATTCTCCACGTAGTTATACGCTTCATGCCCGCGCGCATAGCCGTAGGCGGTTTGCGCATAGTAGCGCTTCTGGCTGAGCATCGGCAGACGCAGTTTTACATCCGCCCAGCTGTCAGGGTTACCGCCCTGTTTTGCCGTCAGCCGGCGCACGTCGAGCATGTGCGCATATCCCATATTGTAAGCTGCCAGCGCAAACCAGATGCGCTCGTCATCAGGCACGCTCGCCGGCACTTTATCCATCATGCGCTGCAGATACTCACTGCCGCCGCGAATGCTCTGCTCCGGATCGAGCCGGTCATCAACGTTAAGACTATCCGCCGTGTTGCGCGTCAGCATCATCATGCCGCGCACGCCGGTGGGCGAGGTCGCCTGCGGATTCCAGTGCGACTCCTGATAGGAGATCGCCGCCAGCAGGCGCCAGTCCATGCTCGCCGCATATTTCTCAAACAGCGGTTTGATATCCGGCAGCGTATTGTCAATTGCGCGCAGGAAGGTGCGGGTATCAACATAATCAAACGTGCCAACGTGACCGAGATACTTCTCCTCCAGCCGCGCCATGGTGCCTTCTTCACCCATCTGGCTGTAGAAATCGAGCATGGCCGCGTTGAGGCTGCTGTCAGCATTGCGCGGCAGATACCAGGTCACTGGCTCTTCATCGGTAATATCAAAGGCTACCGCCAGCTGCGGATGAATACGCTGCAGCAGGCCCACGGTCACCGAGTCGCCTACCGTGTAGTCAAGCTTGCCGTCAGCCACCGCCTCCAGCAGCGCTTTCTGTCCCTGATCGGTGGCGATAGCCCAGTCGAGATCGGGATAGCTGTTGGCTTTTTCTGCCCGCAGCGTGGAGAGATAGGCTGAGCCGGACTGCACCACCAGACGGCCTTTCAGGTCGCCCAGCGTGCGCGGACGCGGCTTATCGATACGGTAAACCAGCTGCTGCGACACCGAATAGTAGCTGGGACCGGCCTGATAGTGCGCCAGACGCTCACTGTTATAGATAAGCCCGGCGGCGAGCAGATCGGCTTTTCCGTCATCGAGATCGTCAAACAGATCGCCCAGGCTGGGTCGCACAGTGACTTCCAGCCTGACGCCGAGGTAGTCTGCAAAGCGCTTTGCCAGCTCGTAATCCATGCCAGCCGGTGCCTGATTGACGGTGTAATAGGTCAGTGGCGAATTGACGGTGCTGATGCGCAACACACCGCGTGATTTGATCGCTGTCAGCGCGTCCCGATCGCCCCCGTACCAGGGGATTGCCGGCCACAGCGCCAGCGCCAGCAGCACGGTGATCAGACCGATAAACAGATAATTTAATTTTAGGCGTTTCAAATGGTTGTCTCTTAATGGCTCACAGGCCTCTGTCCTTTAAAGGCAGTATTGGTATTGTTTTTTACTCCCAGAGCGAGGGGCATTTTGCGCAACAAAGCGAAACAGGGCAACTCATATAGCAAGTTTTGCGCAAAATTCAGGCAAATCCCGTATGGCAGTTTTTCTGCGCAAACGGTTTCGTTACCCGCGCGCTTTCTCTATAATACCGCCCGTTTTCCCTGTTGCGCCCAATGAAGCGTCGCCCGGCGCTTCGAAGACGAGAGATCTTTAATGATGGAAATTCTGCGTGGTTCGCCCGCTCTGTCAGCATTTCGTGTAAACAAACTGCTGACCCGCTTTCAGAACGCTCATCTGCCGGTGAGTGATATTTACGCCGAGTATGTCCATTTTGCTGATGTTGCCGCACCGCTCAGCGCGGATGAACACGCCCGCCTGCAGCGTCTGCTGAAATATGGCCCTTCTCTCGCTGAACATGCGCCTCAAGGGCGTCTGCTGCTGGTCACGCCGCGCCCCGGCACTATCTCTCCCTGGTCATCGAAAGCCACGGACATTGCTCACAACTGCGATCTGCCGCAGGTTAAGCGCCTGGAGCGCGGCCTGGCGTTCTATGTTCAGGCGCCGCAGCTGACAGAAGCGCAGTGGCAGCAGCTGGCTGGCCTGCTGCACGATCGCATGATGGAGTGCGTATTCAGCGATCTGCAGGCGGCAGAGCAGCTGTTTGCTCATCATGCGCCGCAGCCGCTGCAGAGCGTTGACGTGCTGGGAACCGGACGTCAGGCGCTGGAGCAGGCGAATAGCACGCTGGGCCTGGCGCTGGCGGATGACGAAATAGATTACCTGCTGGATGCCTTCACCCGTCTGGGTCGCAACCCCAACGACATTGAACTCTATATGTTTGCGCAGGCGAACTCAGAGCACTGTCGCCACAAAATTTTCAACGCTGACTGGATCATCGATGGCGAAAAACAGCCCAAATCGCTGTTTAAGATGATCAAAAATACGTTTGAGCAGCATCCCGATCACGTGCTGTCAGCCTATAAAGATAACGCTGCCGTGATGGAAGGTTCGGAAGTTGGCCGCTTCTACGCTGATGCGCAGCAGGGCGAGTACGCTTTTCATCAGGAAGCCGCGCATATCCTGATGAAGGTAGAGACGCACAACCATCCAACCGCTATCTCCCCCTGGCCGGGTGCTGCCACCGGTTCAGGTGGTGAAATCCGCGATGAAGGCGCAACCGGGCGTGGCGCCAAACCGAAAGCGGGTCTCACCGGCTTTTCCGTTTCCAATCTGCGTATTCCGGGCTTTGAGCAGCCTTGGGAAGAGGATTTCGGCAAGCCGGATCGTATTGTTACCGCACTGGATATCATGACCGAAGGCCCGCTGGGCGGCGCGGCGTTTAACAATGAATTTGGCCGTCCGGCGCTGAACGGTTACTTCCGCACCTATGAAGAGCAGGTTAACAGCCACAACGGCGTTGAACTGCGCGGCTACCATAAGCCGATCATGCTGGCAGGCGGGATTGGCAATATTCGTGCCGATCACGTGCAGAAAGGCGAGATCGTCGTGGGCGCCAAACTGATTGTGCTGGGCGGACCGGCGATGAACATCGGCCTCGGCGGCGGTGCTGCGTCATCCATGGCCTCCGGTCAGTCCGATGCCGACCTCGATTTTGCCTCAGTGCAGCGCGACAACCCGGAAATGGAGCGCCGCTGTCAGGAAGTAATTGACCGCTGCTGGCAGCTGGGCGAAGCCAACCCGATTCTGTTTATCCACGACGTCGGCGCGGGCGGTCTCTCTAACGCCATGCCTGAGCTGGTCAGCGATGGCGGACGCGGCGGTAACTTCAACCTGCGCGACATTCTCAGCGATGAGCCGGGCATGAGCCCGCTGGAAGTGTGGTGTAACGAGTCGCAGGAGCGCTATGTGCTGGCCGTTGCGCCAGAGAAGCTGGCGCTGTTTGATGAGCTGTGCCAGCGCGAGCGCGCCCCGTATGCGGTGATTGGTGAGGCGACTGAAGAGCAGCACCTCTCCCTGAGCGACAGCCATTTCGACAACAAGCCTATCGACATGCCGCTGGATGTTCTGCTGGGCAAAACGCCAAAAATGACGCGCGACGTCACGCGGCAGCAGGCAAAAGGCGACGCGCTGCAGCGTAACGGCATTACGGTTGCGGATGCGGTTAACCGCGTACTGCATCTGCCTGCGGTGGCTGAGAAAACGTTTCTTATCACCATCGGCGACCGTTCCGTGACCGGCATGGTGGCGCGCGATCAGATGGTGGGACCGTGGCAGATCCCGGTGGCAAACTGCGCCGTGACCACGGCCAGCCTCGACAGCTATCACGGCGAAGCTTTCGCCATGGGCGAACGCGCCCCGGTCGCGCTGCTTGATTTTGCCGCCTCCGGGCGTCTGGCGGTAGGCGAAGCGCTCACTAACCTGGCCGCTACCGCGATTGGTTCGCTGAAGCGCGTGAAGCTTTCTGCAAACTGGATGGCAGCAGCCGGACATCCGGGTGAGGATGCCGGCCTTTACGAAGCGGTCAAAGCCGTTGGCGAAGAACTCTGCCCGGCGCTGGGGATCACTATCCCGGTCGGCAAAGACTCAATGTCGATGAAAACCCGCTGGCAGCAGGGCAATGAAGAGCGTGAAATGACGTCGCCGCTCTCGCTGGTGATCACCGCGTTTGCGCGCGTGGAAGATGTCCGGCGTACCGTAACGCCGCAGCTGCAGGCAGAGCAGGATAACCTGCTGCTGCTGGTGGACCTCGGCAACGGTGCCAATACGCTGGGCGCAACCGCGCTGTCGCAGGTCTATCGTCAGCTGGGCGATAAGCCGGCTGACGTGCGCGATGCCGCACAGCTGGCAGGCTTCTTCAACGCTATCCAGACGCTGGTCAGCGAACAGAAGCTGCTGGCCTACCACGACCGTTCCGACGGCGGGCTGCTGGTGACGCTGGCGGAGATGGCCTTTACCGGCCACTGCGGTATTGAGGCGGATATCGCCGCGCTGGGCAGCGATGCGCTGGCGGCGCTGTTCACCGAAGAGCTGGGCGCGGTGCTGCAGATCAACGCGGCCGATCTGGCAGCGGTAGAGAAGGTATTTGCTGACCACGGTCTGCGCAGCGCGCTGCATGTGATTGGCAAGGCGCTGCCGGGCGACCGCTTTGTGATCCGCGCCGGCGAGCATCCGGTCTACAGCGAAAGCCGCACGACGCTGCGTACCTGGTGGGCCGAAACCACCTGGCAGATGCAGCGCCTGCGTGATAATCCGGCCTGTGCCGATCAGGAGCATGAGGCGAAGCAAAACGACAGCGATCCGGGTCTGAACGCTCAGCTGACCTTCCGGCCGGAAGAAGATGTGGCTGCGCCGATGATCGCCACCGGCGTGCGCCCGCGCATCGCCGTGCTGCGTGAGCAGGGCGTTAACTCACACGTTGAGATGGCAGCAGCGTTCCATCGCGCCGGCTTTACCGCCGTGGATGTACACATGAGCGATCTGCTGGCGGGACGTCGCGGCCTGGAGGAGTTCCATGCGCTGGTGGCGTGCGGCGGTTTCTCTTACGGCGACGTACTGGGTGCCGGCGAAGGCTGGGCAAAATCGATTCTGTTTAACGATCGCGTGCGCGACGAGTTTGAAAACTTCTTCCATCGTCCGCAGACGCTGGCGCTGGGTGTCTGCAACGGCTGCCAGATGATGTCAAACCTGCGCGAAGTGATCCCCGGCAGCGAGCTGTGGCCGCGTTTTGTCCGCAATCAGTCTGAGCGCTTTGAAGCGCGTTTCAGCCTGGTGGAAGTGGCGGCCAGTCCGTCGCTGCTGCTGGAGGGGATGGCAGGTTCACGCATGCCGATTGCGGTATCACACGGTGAAGGCTTTGTTGAAGTGCGCGACGGCGCCCATCTGGCGGCGCTGGAAGCAAAAGGCCTGGTGGCACTGCGCTTCACGGATAACTTCGGTAAAGTGACCGAAAGCTATCCGGCTAACCCGAACGGCTCGCCAAACGGTATCACGGCGGTCACCAACGAAAGCGGTCGCGTTACGATCATGATGCCGCATCCGGAGCGCGTCTTCCGTACCGTCAGCAACTCCTGGCATCCGGCAGAGTGGGGCGAAGACAGCCCGTGGATGCGCATTTTCCGTAATGCGCGTAAGCAGCTGGGCTGATCTGCGTTTTATAGCAGGTGCCTGTAAGCAGTAAAAAAAAGCCGCCGCAGTAAAGGGCGGTTTTTTTATCTGACGCAGACGACTGTCGCTCAATTCCGACAAATCGCCTGCCGCACTGTCTCTTTATGGAGACACTTAACTCTTTGATTTATATTAATCAGAAAAATCCAGGCTAAATGCGTCGCTAAGCAGAGACACTTTTATGCGGTCAGCAGCTCAGAGCCACCTGCCGGAGGCAGCGGTACTATGGCGCCACTCTGATAAATAAAGAGTTTTAAAAAGTGGCACGATAGTTGCTATAATCAGACCGTGGCTCATTCGCCTGTCTGTGATTGCCCCGTAATTTACGGCAGAGCTCACAGAACCCTGAATGACGCACCAAACGGAGCCTGCCGTCCACCTGACCGATAATCGTCTGCATTGCAGCGTTATCAAGCACCGGACGTAACGTTGAGTTAGGCTCCACCTTTTCTGAGCGGCAGACCTTCGGGTCTGCCGTTTGCATTTCCGGCTTTCTAAGCGCGCCAGAGTTAGCTAGCATGCCTGCAGCACACTTTTTACGAGAGCGCGGTAGTATGAGATGGCGTCCGTTTCCCCGATCCCTGCGACAACTGGTTCTGATGGCCTTTTTACTGGTGCTGCTGCCGCTGCTGGTGCTGGCGTGGCAGGCGTGGGAAAGCCTCTCTGCGCTCAGTAATCAGGCGGCAGACACCAACCGCAATACCTTTACCGACGTGCGGCGCAGCGAGGCGATGGCCCGCACTGCCCTGGAGCTTGAGCGCAGCTATCGTCAATATTGCGTACTCGGTGATGCTGCGCTGGTCAGACTCTATACCACCCAGTGGACCCGCTACGGGCAGATGCTGAACAGCCATGCGGCCAGCCTGCCGGAACTGCCCACGTTTACCCTGCTGCGCAGCACGCTGCCGCAGCTCGCCACGGCCGCATGCGAAAACGGTAATCCTTCAGCGTCCGGTGCCGCTGCGCTGGAGCGCTTTTCTGATGCTAACGCGCGTATGGTGCAGGCGACGCGCGACGTGGTGTTTTCCCGCGGGCTGCAGCTGCAGCGCGATATCGCCGAGCGCGGTCAGTTCTTTGGCTGGCAGGCGCTGATCCTGTTCCTGGTTACGCTGATGCTGGTGCTGCTGTTTACCGGCATGATTATCGGGCCGGTAAAGCGCGTGGAGCGGATGATCAACCGGCTGGGGGAAGGGCAGTCGCTGGAAAATAACGTCAGCTTTCGCGGACCGCGTGAGCTGCGCTCGCTGGGACAGCGTATTGCCTGGCTTAGCGAACGGCTAAGCTGGCTGGAGGCACAGCGACATGAATTTTTACGTCATCTTTCACACGAGCTGAAAACGCCGCTCGCCAGCCTGCGCGAAGGCACAGAGCTGCTGGCCGATGGCGTTGCCGGGCCGCTTAACGCAGAGCAGCAGGAGATCGTCGCTATTCTCGACAGCAGCAGTCGCCATCTGCAGCGCCTGATTGAGCAGCTGCTGGATTACAACCGCAAGCTGAACGAGATGCCGCTTACTCCGGAGCCGGTCGCGCTGGATGCGATCGTGGCGGCTGTCACCCGCGTGCATTCGCTGCCTGCCAGCGCCCGGCGAATAAAAACGCACGTTGATCTGCAGGCCACCCGCTGTCTGGCGGAAGCGACGCTGCTGGAGCGCGTTATCGATAACCTCTACTCGAACGCCGTGAACTATGGTCGTGAATCCGGTAACATCTGGCTGCACAGCCGGCAAAAAGGCGACCGGGTGTGGATTGATGTGGCGAATAGCGGTACTCCGATTCCGCCAGAGGAGCAGGCGATGATCTTCGAACCTTTCTACCAGGGCAGCCAGCAGCGGCAGGGGCCCGTAAAAGGCAGCGGCCTGGGCCTGAGCATTGCAAAAGATTGTCTGCGGCGCATGCAGGGAGACCTGCAGCTGGTCAGTCACAAAGAGGCAGATGTCTGTTTCCGCATTATTTTACCCGCCGGTGCCAGGAAGCCTGAACCATGAAACGCCTTATCAGACAAGCTCTTCTGAGCGTACTTATTTTAAGCGGCGTGAGCGCCTGCCAGCCGCATGCGGTGCCGGTGCCCCAGCGTGAGCATATCAGCGTCACTGAACCCGATACCCGGCTGCCGGACTACCTCACCACCGTCTGCCAGAACGTATGGCCTGCTGAAACCGCAGCGGCGGTAAACAATCCGCTTTACTGGCAGCGAGCGATTGACTGCAGCGAACGGTTTTCGGCGGCTGAAGCCCGCGCAGAGGCCCGCCGCTGGCCGGTGCAGAGCTGGGCGCGCGCCTTCAAGCAGGGCATTCTGCTGGCGAACGGTAACGTCACGCCGGTTGAGCGCCGTCAGTATATCGCCACGCTCGACAGCTACAGCACAGACTTTCCCGCAACGGTGCGTCCGCTGATCCAGCTGTGGCGCAGTAACCAGGCCGCACAGCTGGAGCTGAGCGAGGCGCGCAGCCGCTACAGCGCGCTGCAGCAGAGTCACGATAGCGAACTGGATGCCCTGCGCCACCAGCAGGCCCGGCTGCATCAGGCGCTGAACGAAACCCAGCGTAAACTGGAGCGGCTGACTGACATAGAGCGCCAGCTTTCGTCGCGTAAAGCGCCGGACAGCAGCGACAGCCCGCACGCCGGGGACGAAATCCGGGAGGAGCAGCCATGAGTGCACGTGCCCGTTTACTGCTGGTGGATGATGACCCGGGCCTGCTCAGGCTGCTCGGTATGCGTCTCAGCAGTGAGGGTTTTCAGGTCGCTACCGCCGCCAGCGGGGCTGAGGCGCTGCGTCAGCTGCAGAAAGAGCCCGCGGATGTGGTCATCAGCGATCTGCGTATGGATGAGATGGACGGGCTGGCGCTGTTTGGCGAAATTCAGCGGCGTCACGCCGGGCTGCCGGTCATTATCCTGACCGCGCACGGCTCCATACCCGATGCGGTTTCTGCCACGCAGCAGGGGGTATTCAGCTTTCTCACCAAACCCGTGGATCGCGACGCGCTGTATAAAGCGATCGATGAGGCGCTGGCGCTGCGTGCACCGATCAGTGACGACCGGTGGCGTGAAGCGATTGTCACCCGGAATCCGCTGATGCAGCGGCTGCTGGAGCAGGCGCACATGGTGGCGCAGTCGGACGTCTCCATACTGATTAACGGTCAGAGCGGCACCGGGAAAGAGGTGCTGGCGCAGGCAATTCATGCTGCCAGTCCGCGCGCGGCGAAACCCTTTATCGCCATTAACTGCGGCGCACTGCCGGAGCAGCTGCTGGAGTCAGAGCTGTTTGGCCACGCGCGGGGCGCATTTACCGGCGCGGTCAGCGCGCGCGAAGGATTATTTCAGGCAGCAGAGGGCGGCACGCTGTTTCTGGATGAGATTGGCGATATGCCTCCGGCGCTGCAGATCAAACTGCTGCGCGTGCTGCAGGAGCGCAAAGTGCGTCCGCTTGGCAGTAACCGGGATGTGGAGATCAACGTACGTATCCTTTCTGCCACCCATCGCGACCTGCCAAAAGCGATGGAGAAAAAGAGTTTTCGGGAAGATCTCTACTACCGGCTCAATGTCGTGAATCTTAAACTTCCGGCGCTGCACGAGCGTGCTGAAGATATTCCGCTGCTGGCTAACCATTTACTGCGTCAGGCCGCCGGGCGCCACAAGCCATTTGTCCGCAGCTTCTCTGCCGGTGCAATGAAGCGGCTGGTCAGCGCCAGCTGGCCGGGTAACGTCCGTCAGCTGGTTAACGTTATTGAGCAGTGCGTTGCGCTGACCGTTGCACCCGTGATTGGTGAAGCGCTGGTGGAGCAGGCGCTGTCGGGCGAGAACACCGCGCTGCCCACCTTTGCGGAGGCGCGCAACCAGTTTGAGCTGAACTATCTGCGCAAGCTGCTGCAGATGACCAAAGGCAACGTTACTCACGCCGCGCGTCTTGCTGGACGTAACCGTACCGAGTTCTATAAGCTGCTGTCTCGTCATGAGCTGGACGCCAGCGACTTTAAAGAGTAGTTAGCCGCGCCACCGGCGCCGTTAGCGATATATACTTTCTGTTATCCGTCCGTCATGGAGGGAGCGAAAAAGGGATCTGCGATGAAAAAGATCGATGCAATTATTAAACCATTCAAACTTGATGACGTGCGTGAAGCGCTGGCGGAAGTCGGCATCACCGGGATGACGGTGAGCGAGGTCAAAGGGTTTGGACGTCAGAAAGGCCACACCGAACTCTATCGTGGTGCCGAATATATGGTCGATTTCCTGCCCAAGGTAAAAATCGAGATGGTGGTCGGGGATGACATTGTCGATACCTGCGTGGAAACCATCATGAAAACGGCGCAGACCGGCAAAATCGGCGACGGTAAAATTTTCGTATTTGACGTGGCGCGCGTGGTGCGTATCCGCACCGGCGAAGAGGATGAAGAGGCAATCTGATCCTCTGTCCGGCGTCACAGTAAAAGCCTGCCTGCCGCAGGCTTTTTTATTGCTGCAATTACAGCACCTTGTGCGGGCCGAAAACCTCATAGTGAATGCGTGCGGTATCGACGCCTGCATCCAGCAGCTGGCGAGCGACAAACTGCATAAACGGCAGCGGCCCGCACAGCCAGAACGTGCGGTCCGGCTGGTTCAGCTCCGCTGACACGCAGGCCAGATCCATTACGCCCTCTGCATCATACCGGCCGGCATCGTCGCTGGCAGGCTGGCGATACCAGACGTGGCTGCGAAAGTGCGGCAGGGTGGCGCCCAGCGCGGCAACTTCCCGCGCAAAGGCGTGCTGCGCGCCATTTTCAGCCGCGTGCAGCCAGGTCACGGCTGCCGGATGCTGTTGCTGCGCCAGCACCGCGAGCATCGCTAACATCGGCGTCTGACCGACGCCCGCTGAGATCAGCGTCACCGGCGTCGCTGGTTCTGTCTGCAGTACGACGTCACCCGCCGGCGCGCTGCACTGCACAATATTTCCCACCCGGGCGCAGTCGTGCAGCCAGCCCGACACGGTGCCGTGCGCTTCACGTTTGACAGCAATACGGTAGGCTTTGCCGTCAGGCGCGTGCGTCAGCGAATACTGGCGATGCTGCATAAACCCGTTTTCTGTCAGACGCAGGCTGAGCGTCAGGTATTGTCCCGGCAGAAAATCGGCCACCGGCTGCCCGTCATTGGGAACCAGCTCCAGACTGGTAATCACGCTGCTTTCCGGCGTAATGCGGCGGATACGAAAGTCACGCAGGCCGCGCCAGCCACCACTCTTCTGCTCAGATGCCTGATAGATAGCTTCTTCACGCTGAATAAAGACCTGCGCCAGCAGCGCATACGCTTTGCCCCAGGCCGCAAGTACCTCCTCGTCCGGATTGAGCTGCTCCTTCATGGTGGCCAGCAGCGTGGCGCCTACCAGATCGTACTGTTCAGGCCGGATATTCAGGCTGGCGTGCTTCTGCGCAATTTTCTCGACCGCCGGCAGCAGCGCTGGCAAATCCTCCAGATGGGTGGCGTAAGCGCAAATCGCATTAAACAGAGCTTCACGCTGATCGCCGCTGCGCTGATTGTTCATGTTAAACACGTTTTTCAGTTCAGGATGATCGTTCAGCAGTTTGTGGTAAAAACAGCCGGTAAGAGCGGGTCCCATTTTGGCTATAGCTGGCACGGAAGATTTAATGGTCGCGATAGTCTGAGCGTCAAGCATGGTGTGTTCCTCAGCGGATAACTTAAAAGATGTATTTTAAATGCATCTTATGCCGTGCACGTCCGGCTGTAAACCGGCAGCAGCAGCTTTTAGCGCGAGCCGGGTACGCATTCCGGGCGGTTTACGCTGATCTTCCGTCAATCCATGCCTTTTTTTGCGTGCAGCTAAAGCGTAAAAAAGGCGTTCCAGCGGCATGCCAATCGTTTGCGTAAAAAGAGCGCCCTGGCGCTATCGTCCCCTGTCAAAACCGTTTACACTGTTGGCCTTCGCCCCTAAGCGGGGGCTTAAATTGCCGTTAAAGTTGCTGAGTCAGGAGATGCGGATGTTAAAGCGTGATATGAACATTGCCGATTATGATGCCGATTTGTGGCAGGCTATGGAGCAGGAGAAAGTGCGTCAGGAAGAGCACATTGAACTGATCGCTTCAGAAAACTACACCAGCCCGCGCGTTATGCAGGCGCAAGGTTCACAGCTCACCAATAAATACGCGGAAGGCTATCCGGGCAAGCGCTACTACGGCGGTTGTGAATATGTTGATATCGTTGAGCAGCTGGCGATCGACCGCGCAAAAGCCCTGTTTGGTGCAGATTTTGCCAACGTTCAGCCTCACTCTGGTTCGCAGGCAAACTTCGCTGTTTACACCGCGCTGCTGCAGCCGGGTGATACCATTCTTGGTATGAATCTGGCGCACGGTGGTCACCTGACCCACGGTTCACCGGTCAATCTTTCCGGAAAACTCTACAACGTTATCCCGTACGGCATCGATGAAACCGGCAAAATCAACTATGACGAACTGGCCGAGCTGGCACAGACGCATAAGCCAAAAATGATCATCGGCGGCTTTTCTGCCTACTCCGGCGTCTGCGACTGGGCAAAAATGCGTGAAATCGCTGACAGCATCGGCGCCTGGCTGTTTGTGGATATGGCTCACGTGGCAGGTCTGGTGGCAGCTGACGTCTATCCTAACCCGGTTCCGCACGCGCATATCGTGACCACAACTACGCATAAAACGCTGGCGGGTCCGCGTGGCGGCCTGATTCTGGCGCAGGGCGGAGATGAGGATCTGTATAAGAAGCTCAACTCTGCGGTCTTCCCTGGCGGACAGGGCGGCCCACTGATGCACGTCATCGCCGGTAAAGCTGTAGCTTTCAAAGAGGCGATGGAGCCGGAGTTCAAAACCTATCAGCAGCAGGTGGCTAAAAACGCTAAAGCGATGGTTGAAGTCCTGCTGGAGCGCGGTTACAACATCGTTTCCGGTGGTACGTATAACCATCTGTTCCTGATCGATCTGGTGAGCAAAGGCCTGACCGGTAAAGAAGCGGATGCCGCTCTGGGACGTGCAAATATCACCGTGAACAAAAACAGCGTGCCAAACGATCCGAAAAGCCCGTTTGTGACCTCTGGCGTGCGTATTGGTACACCAGCGGTAACCCGTCGCGGCTTCAAAGAAGCAGACGTGCGTGAACTGGCTGGCTGGATCGCCGACGTGCTGGATAACGTGAATGACGAGGCCACCATCGAACGCACCAAACAGAAAGTGCTCGATATCTGTGCCCGTCTGCCCGTTTATGCCTGACAGGTTTTAACGGATGAAAAAAGGATGGCTCCGGCCATCCTTTTTTATTGGTGTATTTTCCGCTGCTTAGCGCACGATTGATCCGCTCTGCGGGTTTCTTTTTAGCCGGTGCTTTGCCAAAGTAGCGCCCAAACCGCAGGCAGTGGCGCGCGCCACAGGAGAGAGCATGACCATCGCATCAGCCAGATGGCTGGGACTGAGCTATTTCACCTACTTTTTTTGCTACGGCATCTATTTACCTTTCTGGAGCGTCTGGCTGCAGGGCAGCGGACTCGATGCGGAAAAAATTGGCCTGCTGCTCGGTTGTGGCATGGTCGCGCGCTTCGCCGGCAGCCTGCTTATCGCTTCACAGGTTAAAAATCCGGCTCAGCTGATTGTCGCGCTGCGGCTGCTGGCGCTTCTGACTGCACTGTTCGCTCTCGGCTTCTGGTTCGGCGGCCAGTGGCTCTGGCTGCTGCTGGTCATGGCAGGGTTCAATCTCTTTTTCTCTCCGCTGGTGCCGCTGAGTGATGCGCTGGCGGCAACCTGGACGCGCCAGATTGGGCTGGCCTACGGTCCGGTGCGGCTGTGGGGATCGCTGGCGTTTGTCATCAGCTCGGCGCTCACCGGCATGCTGGTCAGCGCTTATTCTTATCAGGCGGTTTTGCTGCTGCTGAGTCTGGGCGTCGTGGCCATGCTGAGCGGGATGCTGCTGCCACCGCAGACGCGTCCGCAGGGTGAGGCGCGACAGGGCGCCAGCGGCGGCTGGGCGGCGTGGCGCGATCTGCTGCGGGAAAAGAGCGTCTGGCGTTTTATGATCTGCGTTACGCTGCTGCAGGGCGCGCATGCCGCCTACTACAGCTTCAGTGCCATCTGGTGGCAGCAGGCGGGCTACTCCGCCTCCGTGGTGGGGTATCTGTGGTCGCTCGGCGTGGTGGCGGAGATTGTAGTCTTTGCCCTCAGTAACCGTCTGTTCAGACGCTGGAGCGCGCGCGATCTGCTGCTGCTTTCCGGCGTCTGCGCGTTGCTGCGCTGGACGCTGCTCGGTGCCACGACCGCGCTGCCGCTGCTGGTTGTCGCACAGATTTTGCACTGCGGCAGTTTTACCATCTGCCACCTGGCGGCGATGCGCTTTATCGCTGCACGCAAAGGCACCGAAGTGATTCGCCTGCAGTCGCTCTACTCGGCGCTGGCGATGGGGGGCGGGATTGCTGTGATGACCATGATCTGCGGCGTCCTGTTTGCCCATTTGCAGGGGCATCTCTTCTGGGTCATGGCGCTGGTAGCGCTGCCGGCGCTGTTCCTGCGTCCTGCGGCTCAGGCGTCCAGCAGCTGAAGAATACGCTGCTGCTGATGATCGCTTAACGGCAGTTCTGCGTGGATCAGCGGCGGCGAAAAGAGCGGCAGCGAAATAGCATAGGGGGTGACCACCAGCGCCACATCGCGCGGTGCGCCCTCGCGCTGGAAGTGCAGCATATCCTGATAGGTTATATTGATCGGCAGCAGCGTCATGTCGCGCAGCTGCTGCTCCAGCAGCTGCTCCAGCGCGGCGTCGACGCCGGTGAGCAGCAGTACCTGCTTCTCCTGCAGCGCGCTCTCCTGCATCATCCAGGCACCAAACAGCACCGCCACCAGGCTGGTCTCTTCCGCGCTGAACTGCGTGCCAAAGTCGCTGCTGAAATGGTACAGCGCGCGCTCGGTGGTGCGCATCAGCCGCGGATAGAGCCGCGCCACATCCAGCGCCACGCTATTATCGATGCCAATAGAAAAATGGCTGCGGTCCAGCGCCTGCGCCAGATGAGTATAGAGCTGGAGCTTCAGCTCATGCTGGTTGCGGATGCGCGTTTTTGCCAGCTGTTCAAAACGCGCAATCAGCGCTTCGGTGGCACTCATCAACCGGTGCGCCTGTGGCACACTCAGCTGGGTGGCATCAGGCGCATGAATCAGACTGAAGAGCAGCGTCCAGAAATCGGTTTCGCTGGCATCGGGCATCAGATGACAGCGTTTCTGCCAGTGGTGAATGACATCGTCTGCTGCGGCACGCTCCGCTTTGTCTGCCAGCCAGCTGCGCTGCCGCTCGCTGAACAGCGCCGCCTGACGCTGACAAAGGGCATACTTCATAAAAATAAGCAGAAAAAGCTGGTCGCGGGGAGAGAAATTGCGCATCAGCCGCAGGCTGCAGTGCTGGATCAGCGCCTGCAGGTTGATCTCATCCCACAGCGCTTTTTCGATCTGCAAAACTTTGAGCCGCTGACGCAGGGCGGGAACAAAATGGTCGCAGACAAACGCCTGCGACAGGCGCAGCGCGCGTCGCAGCCAGTGGATCAGGCAGAGTCTTCTGTCCAGTTCCGTGCCGTGAATGCGAAAGCTGCCATCCACCATCTGATGCAGTTCCAGCTGATGAAAGCGCTGTATCTCATCGCCCACATCCGCGATATCCTGACGGGCAACCGCAGGATCAACGCCGTTCAGCTGGCACAGTTTATCGAGCGTCAGGGCGGGGGCGGGCAGAAATAACAGCAGTAACAGATGGCAACGTCGCTGGGAACGGCTGAAGAGCGGTGCTGTAGCAGGCGCAAAACTCATCACGTATTTTATCCGCAGCTCATTTTTCAGCTAAGAATAGCCAATATCGCGCTGAAATTACGCTATCGGTGCAGACTTTTACTCAGAGCTTCAGGGCGGGTCACAGTTTTTTTCGGGCCACGTAAACCTTTACCTTATAAATTGTTACTTTATAACATATGAAAATTGCGCTTTTACTGGTTACGCTGTTTTTCTCCGCTGCGGCTGCATGCCATCCGCACAGTTTTATTGCGATGAAAGCAGAGCTGAAAAGCCAGAACGATCGGCTGACCGGCATAAAAATGGTCTGGACGATGGACGAAATCACCTCCGCCGACCTGCTTTATGATGCCGGGCAGGCCAGTCCGGGTGATGTGGTATGGAAAAAGCTGGCGGCTCAGGTGATGGCTAACGTACTGGGTCAGCACTATTTTACCGAGCTGTGGCAGGAGAAAACGCGGATAAAATTTCTTAATTTGCCGCAGGAGTACAATTTGTCGCGTAGCGGACATAAGGCCGTGCTCGAATTTATTGTGCCGCTGGGCGAGCCGCAGCCGTTGGCCGGGAAGCGTTACCGTATGCTGACGTTTGATCCCAGCTATTTTGTTGATATGCAGTATGAGACGTCACAGGATATTGCCATGGATGAGAACCTAAAGGCGCACTGCCAGCTGAAGCTTACGACCCCACAGCCGGACGCGTCGCTGCAGCAGTATGCACTGTCGCTGGATAAAGCTGACGCGCCGCCGGAAGATATGGATTTGGGCCGCCAGTTTGCCCAGACGGTGACGCTGATATGTCGCTGAATATTCCGCTCCCTACGCGGCGTCGCTGGCCACTGCCCGCCGCCGGCCTGTTGCTGCTGCTGACCGCAATGCTGCTCTGGCACGCCTGGCCGCACATTCTGTTACAGAGCGTGCTGTGGCAGAAAGCGCTTAACCATTCCCTGACACAGCTGCTGCAGCAGGTCGCAGCACAGCCGCGCCAGGCGGGGATAACGCTGCTGCTGCTGAGCCTGGCGTATGGCGTCCTGCACGCGCTGGGACCGGGGCATGGCAAAGTGGTGATCGCCACTTTTTTAGCGACGCACCCTGCGCAGTTGCGCACCAGCATTCGTCTGACTCTGCTGGCTGCGCTGCTGCAGGGCGGGGTAGCCATTGCCCTGGTGACGCTGATGCTGGTGGTGCTGCAGACCTCATCGCGCCAGCTCCATCTCAGCAGCTACTGGCTGGAAAAGGGGAGCTACCTGCTGGTTATCGCGCTGGGCTGCTGGCTGGGCTGTCGCGCCGTGAAATCGCTGCGGGCAGCCCTGCGTCTGGCAGCGGGCTGGCAGATCCGGGCAATACATACGCAGCATCAGCATGACGCAGCCTGCGCATGTGGCCATACGCATGTACCGGATGCGCATCAGCTGGCGCACGCGGTGAGCTTCAGGACTCAGCTGCTGCTGGTCCTCTCCATGGGCCTGCGCCCCTGTTCAGGGGCGCTGATGATGCTGCTATTCGCTAAAGTGATTGATGTTTATCTTTGGGGCGTGGCCGCTGCGCTGGCGATGGCGCTGGGGACCGCACTGACGGTGTCTCTGCTGGGCATCATGGTTCAGCGTTCGCGCGTGCTGGCAGCGAGATTGAGCCGTTCAGCAGCCGATCAAAAACGGACCGCGGTAGTGATGGCGCTGCTTATGCTGCTGGGAGCCATTGCGCTGATACTGGCCGGAGTACTTCTGTGGCAGAGTGCACTCCCCGCTGCCAGCAACGGCCTGCGCCCCTTTTAACCGGACCCGGGATAAACATCCGGCCGCGCATAATCTGCCGGATGTTTAATTTTCCGCTATCAGAGAAAAATATCCTGCTGTGCACCTCTGGTGTAAATAGCATTCTCTGTCTACGCTAAATGACATCAGCTGAGAATTAACTTTTTTAAAATAAACTTTTATCAGTCGTCGTTTTTTGCGAGGAGAATACCATGCCTGAAATCCGGACTCATAATGGCATCACGGAGACCGTGACCGATACACATGCGGGACTGCCGTTAAAACGCATTTCATGGAGCGCAATATTTGCAGGTGTTATCGCTGCGCTGATTGTTCATATATTACTGGGAGTATTGGGTACGGCAATTGGTGCTACGACCATTGATCCACAGCAGGAGCAAAATCCTCTGGAGCATCTTGGTACTGGCGCGCTGATCTGGACCGGTGCCAGCATGCTGATTGCGATGGCGGTAGGTAGCTATATCGCCGGCCGTCTGGCACAGCGCGAAGGCGCACTGCACGGTTTACTGATGTTTGGTGTCAGTACGCTTATTACTCTGTGGCTGGCTTTCTCTCTGGCAAGCGGTATTATTGGCGGCGCCTTTAATATTCTGGGTTCAGGTGTAAATGCGCTGGGTAATGGTATTTCTTCTGTTGCGCCTTCGCTGACCAATATGGCGAAAGAGAAGCTGCAGGAAAATAATATTAACCTCGACGATCTGCAGAATGAGCTGGAGACCACGCTGCGCCAGACCGGCAAGCCGGAATTACAGCCAGAAAATCTGCAGCAGGATGCAAATAACGAAGCGAACAACGCTGAGAATCAGGCAAAAAATACGGCACAAAATCCGCAGAACGCGGATGCTGATTTGAGCAACTGGTTTAAAGGCGTGCTGAGCCGTCATTCTGATACGCTGCAGGCTGCTGACCGCGATGCGCTGAAAAATATTATCAAAGCGCGTACCGGTAAGAGTGACCAGGAAGCAGAACAGATTGTTAACCAGGCAGAGCAGAGCTATCAGCAGGCGATGCAGAAGTATCAGCAGCTGAAGCAGGAAGCGGAGCAGAAAGCACGTGAAGCAGCAGAACAGGCCGCCGCTGCTACGGCGAAAGCGAGCTGGTTCACCTTCATCATGCTGATTATCGAAGCCGTGCTGGCAGCGATTCTGGGTGGTGTAGGTCGCCGTACTCAGCCGCGTCAGGTGTTAACGCACGAACGTCGTTAATCAGTACCGTTAAAAAAGGCGGCCCGCGGGCCGCCTTTTTTTGCTTAGCGCTTCAGCGCTTCGCTCAGCTCTTCGCGCATATTAGCCAGCATGGCTTTTACGACGCGCGGATTGCCGGCTACGATGTTACCTGAGTGCAGATAACCGTGGTTGCCGGTGAAGTCAGTCACCAGGCCACCCGCCTCACGTACCAGCAGCTCACCCGCTGCAAAATCCCACGGCTTCAGGCCAATTTCGAAATAGCCATCCACGCGGCCGGCTGCGACATAAGCCAGATCCAGCGCGGCTGAACCGCTGCGACGGAAATCTGCGCACTGGGTAAACAGTTTGCCAACAATATTGATATATGGCGTTGCGTGCTGCTTAACCTTGAACGGGAAGCCGGTCGCCAGGATGGTGCCATCCAGATCGCGGGCGTTGCTGCCGCGCAGACGATAGCCATTCAGCTGTGCGCCCTGACCGCGTACGGCGGTGAAGAGTTCATTTCGCATTGGATCGTAAACCACAGCCACTTCAGTGCGGCCTTTAATGCGCACGGCAATAGAGACGGAGAAGTGTGGCAGACGTTTGATGAAGTTGGTGGTGCCATCCAGCGGATCGATTACCCATTGAATATCCTGATCCTCACCCGCCAGCTCACCGCTCTCTTCGGTGATGATGGTGTGTTGTGGGTAAGATTTACGAATGACTTCGATAATCAGGCTTTCTGCGTCACGGTCAACATTGGTCACGAAGTCGTTGCTGCCTTTCTGGCTGGCTTCGACAGCGTCCGGGGTTTCGTAATTTTTGGCAATTAAATTTCCGGCCTTGCGCGCTGCGCGCACGGCGATGTTGAGCATCGGATGCATCGGTATCTCTCGCTGGATGTTAAAGAACGGGGAAAACGGCGCGGAGTATAGCAGCGTGTTCAGCAAATGTCCTGCATTTATGTTAGGATGCGCGTCATCATTTTCTCACCCGCTCATAATTATGCTGCAAAATATCCGAATTGTACTGGTTGAAACGTCCCACACCGGCAACATGGGTTCTGTTGCCCGCGCCATGAAAACCATGGGGTTAAGCAACCTTTATCTGGTGAATCCGCTGGTTAAACCTGACTCGCAGGCGATCTCTCTTGCGGCGGGTGCCAGCGACGTTATCGGCAACGCCCGCATTGTTGATACGCTGGATGAGGCGATTGCCGGCTGCAGCCTGGTGGTCGGCACCAGCGCCCGTTCACGGTCGTTGCCATGGCCGATGCTGAATTCACGCGAGTGCGGCATTAAGAGCGCGGAAGAGGGGCAGCAGGCACCGGTCGCCCTGGTATTTGGCCGTGAGCGCGTCGGACTGACCAACGACGAACTGCAGAAGTGCCATTATCACGTAGCTATTCAGGCTAACCCGGAGTACAGCTCGCTGAATCTGGCGATGGCGGTGCAGATTATCGCTTATGAAGTGCGTATGGCGTGGCTGGATGCGCAGGAAAAAGCGGCTCCGCAGCCGGAATATGAAGCCTCACCTTATCCGCTGGTGGACGATCTGGAACGCTTTTATCAGCATATCGAGCAGATGATGCTGGAAAGCGGCTTTATCCGTACCGGCACGCCGAGCCAGGTGATGAGCAAACTGCGCCGCCTCTATACGCGCGCCCGTCCGGAACGCGATGAGCTGAATATTCTGCGCGGCATGCTCTCCTCCTTTGAAAAACCCAAAGGCGATAAGGGTAATAGTTGAGTAAAACGCCAGGTTAAATAGTTGAGTAAATTACTCGGTTAAATAGTTGACCAAAATACTCGGGAATGGCAGACTGCGCTGACTGACATTCCACCGATAACCCGCCTGAGTAAGGGCGGATGCCGACGAGGTTTTACGCTATGAGACTGACATCCAAAGGACGCTATGCCGTTACCGCTATGCTGGACGTAGCCCTGCATTCGCATGAGGGGCCGGTACCGCTGGCGGATATTTCCGAGCGTCAGGGGATTTCACTCTCCTATCTGGAACAGCTGTTCTCGCGTCTGCGTAAGCACGGCCTGGTTGCCAGCGTGCGCGGGCCGGGTGGCGGTTATCTGCTGGGCAAAGATGCTAATGCTATCGCAGTGGGTGCGGTGATCACCGCGGTAGATGAGTCGGTGGATGCGACCAAATGTCAGGGTAAAGAGGGCTGTCAGGGTGGCGAACGCTGCCTGACTCACGTGCTGTGGCGCGATCTCAGCGAGCGCATCAGCGATTTCCTGAACAATATTACGCTGGCTGAGCTGGTGAATAATCAGGAAATCCTTGATGTTGCCGATCGTCAGAACAGCGTGGATAACCGTCGTTTTCAGCAGCACCGCGTGCAGGAAACCATCAACGTTAATCTGCGTGCCTGATCGCAATCATATTGCCTGACTGAAGACTGACTTTTACAAAGCCCCGGGCGCTTAGCGATGAAGCCCCCGGGGCTTTGTGCTGTTAGCGCTCCCGTTACCGGCCGCATGACCGGTTTACTCTCTGCAGGCTGAATCATGCTATAAAGACCTGTGTTTTATTTTACGGAGTTACAGCGCCATGAAATTACCGATCTATCTGGATTACGCAGCGACCACGCCTGTGGATCCACGGGTCGCCAGCAGAATGATGCAGTGTCTGACGCTGGATGGCACCTTCGGTAATCCCGCATCCCGTTCCCACCGCTTTGGCTGGCAGGCTGAAGAGGCCGTGGATGTTGCCCGCAATCAGATTGCGGCGCTGGTTAACGCCGATCCGCGCGAGATTGTCTTTACCTCCGGCGCGACCGAAGCGGATAACCTCGCTATTAAAGGGGCAGCACACGCCCGTCAGGCGCGCGGACGGCATATCATTACCAGCCAGACGGAACATAAAGCGGTACTCGATAGCTGTCTGCAGCTGGCGCGCGAAGGGTTTGACGTGACCTGGCTGACGCCCGGCAGCGACGGTATTGTCACGCCGGATATGCTGGCTGCCGCACTGCGCGACGATACCGTGCTGGTATCGCTGATGCACGTGAACAACGAAACGGGTGTCATCCAGGATATTGCGGCGCTGGGCGCGCTCTGTCACGCGCGTGACATTTTGTTCCACGTGGACGCCACGCAGAGCGTGGGCAAGCTGCCGCTTGACGTCAGCACGCTGCCGGTGGATCTGATGTCGTTCTCGGCGCATAAGCTCTATGGACCCAAAGGCATCGGTGCGCTCTGGGTACGCCGCAAGCCGCAGGTGAAGATTGACGCACAGATGCATGGCGGCGGGCATGAACGCGGTATGCGTTCCGGAACGCTGCCGGTGCATCAGATTGTTGGTATGGGTGAAGCCTATGCGCTGGCAGGCGAGGTGATGGCAGAGGAGATGACGCGACTCGCCACGCTGCGCCAGCGGCTCTGGCAGGGCATCAGCCAGCTGAGCGGCGTACAGCTCAACGGCTCGCTGACGCACAGCGCGCCAAATATCCTTAACATCAGCTTTGCGCAGGTTGAGGGTGAATCACTGATTATGGCGCTGAAAGATCTGGCGCTTTCATCCGGCTCAGCCTGTACCTCGGCGAGTCTGGAACCCTCCTATGTGCTGCGCGCAATGGGCGTTGAGCCGGAGCTGGCCTACAGCTCGCTGCGCTTTTCGCTGGGGCGTTTCACTACGCAGGAGGAGATTGACTACGCGATTGCGCTGGTCAATAAAGCCGTCAGCCGGATGCGGGCCGTTGCCCCGGCAGCCGCCCGCTGATCCATGCCACTCCGCGCCGGTCTGGCGTGGAATGAGACCAAACGTAAACGGAGCGACGCGATGACAACACAACCGATGAATATTACGCTCAGCACGCAGCCTGCTGATGCGCGCTGGGGCGAAAAAGCCCTGCTGAGCAGCAGCGAGAGTGGTATGACGCTGCACCTTACGGGCAGTGATGCGCTGCTGACGATTCAGCGCGCGGC
Source organism: Pantoea sp. PSNIH1 (assembly GCF_007680655.1). Lineage (NCBI taxonomy): Bacteria > Pseudomonadati > Pseudomonadota > Gammaproteobacteria > Enterobacterales > Erwiniaceae > Pantoea > Pantoea sp. PSNIH1. Next base: position 75,977 of record NZ_VEIP01000006.1, on the reverse strand, counting down.
GCGCAAGCTCGACAGCCAGGGCATCCGTCACGTTGCGCTGTGTGGTGACGACTGGGATCTGGAAAAGTGCTGGGCATTCTGGCAGGGCTATCGCAGCCCGAAAGGCGCGCGCCAGGTGGAATGGCCGGCGCTCAGCGACAGCGATCGCGCTGAATTCGATCGTCGTCTGCAGATTATTGACTGGGTGCGCGATACCATTAACCTGCCCGCGGAAGACCTGAGCCCGGAACAGCTGGCGCACAGCGCTATCGATCTGATCAGAGACGCGGGTGGCGATGCCGTCAGCTATCGCATCACTAAAGGCGAAGATCTGCGCGAGCAGGGGTATAGCGGTATCCATACCGTTGGGCGTGGTTCGTCGCGCGTGCCGGTACTGCTGGCGCTTGACTTCAACCCGACCGGTGACGCAGATGCGCCGGTTTACGCCTGTCTGGTCGGTAAAGGGATCACCTTTGATACCGGCGGCTACAGCCTGAAGCAGAGCGCATTTATGGACTCTATGAAGTCCGATATGGGCGGAGCGGCGACCGTCACCGGCGCGCTGGCGCTGGCGATTGCCCGCGGGCTGACGAAGCGCGTAAAACTCTATCTCTGCTGCGCCGATAACATGGTCAGCGGCAACGCATTCCGTCTTGGCGATATCATCCGCTACCGCAACGGTAAAACCGTTGAGGTGATGAACACCGATGCGGAAGGGCGTCTGGTGCTGGCGGATGGCCTGATTGACGCCAGCGAGCAGAAGCCGGAGCTGCTGATTGATGCTGCCACGCTGACCGGCGCAGCTAAAACGGCGCTCGGCAACGACTATCATGCGCTGTTTACCTTCGACGATGTGCTGGCTGAATCGCTGCTGGGCAGCGCCACCGGCGAAAATGAAGCGTTCTGGCGTCTGCCGCTGGCGGAGTTCCACCGCAGCCATCTGCCGTCAAATTTTGCCGATCTCAACAACATCGCCAGCCCGGCTCACGCCGCCGGCGCCAGCAGCGCGGCCGCATTCCTCTCGTGGTTTGTTGAAAAATATCAGCAGGGCTGGCTGCATATCGACTGCTCCGCCACCTACCGCAAAAGCGCGGTGGATCAGTGGTCAGCAGGCGCAACCGGACTCGGCGTGCGTACCCTTGCCAACCTGTTACTGAAATAATCCCGCTTCGGGCAGGCTGGCTCCTGCCCGCTTTTTTGGAATGAAACACGCATGAGTAATCGTCTTGAAGAGGTGCTGAAGCTGGCGGCCACCGAGCCGGCGCATCGCCCGGAGTTTTTTCAGCTGTTGCTGGCCGCAGATGTCTGGGTGCCAGGCGAAAGCCCGGCTGAACAGTTTAACGCGACCTCGCCCGTCGAGTTACAGCACTGGGAGAAAGAGGGAGGCGGTAGCGTGATCCCGTTCTTCAGCTCTGAGGCGGCTATGCGCGAAGCGATAACGGATGAACAGCCGTGGCTGCGCCTGCCGGCGCGTACGCTGTTTGAGATGACGCTGGGGGAAGCGCTGTTTCTGAACCCGAAATTACCAGCGGGTAAAGAGTTTACGCCGGGTGAAATCGCGCATCTGCTGGGTGAGGAGGGAAGTGCGCTGAGCCAGCAGACAGTGCTGGAGGGCGGCCACGCGCTGCTGCTGTCGGAGGTAGCTGAGCCGCCGGCACAGATGATCGACTCCCTGACCCAGCTGTTTGCTAAATATAAACAGGTGCGCCGCGCCTACATTGCCAGCCTGCGTGAAAGCGTGAACGAAGCGCCTAATCTGCTGATTGGTATAGAAGCTGACAGTGATATCGATGAAATTATTCAGGCTGCAGGCAGCGTGGCGACCGATACGCTGACCGATGATGCTCCTGTTGATATCTGCGAAGTGGATGCCGGACAGCATGGCGTCAGCCATTTTTTTACCGCGCATATCACGCCATTTTATGAGCGGCGCTGGGGCAGTTTCCTGCGCGATTTTAAAGGCAGCCAGCGCATCATTTAACCATCGTATGTTGATGCGTATGGCCCTGGCACGCGCATAACGCGGGAATTCCCTGTAGGGGCGCCATTCATGGCGCCCTGGTTTCAGGCGGGTGCGGATCCTGTAGGGGCGCCATTCATGGCGCCCTGGTTTCAGGCAGGTGACTATTTTTCAATCGGTAAATCGTCGCGGCTGCCCCATTCGCCCCAGGAGCCGTCATAGAGCGTTGCGTCGCGGACGCCCAGCGCCGTCAGCGCCAGAATCAGCACCACCGCCGTTACGCCCGAGCCGCAGCTGGCAACGATGGGCTTATCCAGCGCCACGCCTGCCTGCGCAAACTGCTGACGCAGCTCGGCGGCGGGTTTCAGCGCGCCATTCTCCACCAGACTGTTCCACGGCAGATTCAGGCTGTACGGAATATGTCCGCGCAGCAGGCCGGGACGCGGCTCATCCACCTCAGCGTTAAAGCGGTTTGCTGCGCGCGCGTCCACAATCTGCGCGCCTCCTTCATGGCTGAGCAGCAGTACATCGTTCAGTCGCTTCACCTGACTGCTGTCGAAGTGTGCCGCGAAGTCACCTTCCGGCAGCGCCACCGGGCCGTCTGCGGTAGTCAAACCTGCGGCTTTCCAGCCCTGCAGACCGCCGGCCAGAATGGAGATGCGCTGGCAGCCAAAGGTGCGCAGCATCCACCAGGCGCGCGGGGCAGAGAAGAGATTACCCTCGTCATACACAATCAGATGCTTATCCTGCACCACCCCCAGCTCACGCATTGCGACAGCAAAACTCTCCGGGCGGGGCATCATATGCGGGTAAGGGCTGGTGTGATCGGAAAGCGCTTCAATATTAAAGAAAGCTGCCTGCGGCAGGTGACTGGCCAGATACTCTGCGGTGACATCGCGCACTGCATCCTGACCCGGCGGAACCATGCGCGCATCCAGCACCTGTACTTCTTCATCACCGTAGTGCTCATGCAGCCACTCAGCAGATACAAACAGGGGAACCGTCATTGCCATCTTCTCTCTTCTTGCGGAAAAGGTCAGTCTCCGGGAATGTGCAGGCTATCTCAAGCGCGCAATGGCTAAAGTGAGCGCCGCGGGATGAAAATGCAGCATCTGTTCTGCTGAAGATATCCGGCCTGCAGCACAGGGCGTAAACCCGTGGCGGGTGCGTCACGGTGCAGCCTGCACCGCAAAAAGTAATTATTTTCAATAATTCCACCAATCACTCATAGGCAACACGCGTTGATCTCCCTATAATCGGCGCGTTTTTCTTACCGGGAGAGGGTTCCCGGTTTATTCAGGATGCTAATTCAGAGGTAATCATGGCAATCGAACGTACTTTCTCCATCATTAAACCAAACGCCGTTGCTAAGAACGTTATCGGTGCTATCTACAACCGTTTTGAGAGCGCGGGCTTCAAAATCGTTGGCGCAAAAATGCTGCACCTGACCAAAGAGCAGGCTGAAGGCTTCTACGCTGAGCACAAAGGCCGTCCATTCTTTGATGGTCTGGTTGAGTTCATGACCTCTGGCCCGGTAGTGGTTTCTGTTCTGGAAGGCGAAAATGCCGTTCAGCGTCACCGTGACCTGATGGGTGCGACCAATCCGGACAACGCACTGGCAGGCACCCTGCGTGCAGATTACGCGGACAGCTTCACCGAAAACGCGACCCACGGTTCTGACTCTGCAGAGTCTGCTGCCCGTGAAATCGCTTACTTCTTCGCTGAAAACGAAGTCTGCGCGCGCACCCGCTAAGTGCATTGCGGCTGAAGCGGACAGGGGAGTTTACACCTTTTACGCTGGCGTAAAACGGTTACCCTGGCATCGTGCCGCAGTTATAGTACAATAATGCGCCCCTGTTGAGCCTGGCTCAGCCGGGGCGCTGTTTTTTCTTCTTCCTAACCAGAGCCGTAACGTGTAACAACGAGGCCAGAGATTATTATGTCCGAACAGATTGTGACGCCAGCTGACGCGTCCCCCGCCGTGGTTTCTCCTAAAAACGAAAAAATTAACCTGCTCGATCTCAATCGTCAGCAGATGCGTGAATTTTTTATCGAAATGGGCGAGAAGCCGTTCCGTGCCGATCAGGTCATGAAGTGGATTTACCACTACTGCTGCGACGATTTCGAGCAGATGACGGATATCAATAAAGTGCTGCGCGGCAAGCTGATGCAGCGCGCAGAGATCCGCGCGCCGGAAGTCGCGGAAGAGATGCGCTCCAGCGACGGCACCATCAAATGGGCGATTCGCGTAGGCGATCAGCTGGTGGAGACGGTCTATATTCCGGAGGCGGAGCGCGCCACGCTGTGCGTCTCTTCTCAGGTAGGCTGCGCGCTGGAGTGCAAATTCTGCTCTACGGCGCAGCAGGGTTTTAACCGCAACCTGCGCGTTTCCGAAATTATTGGTCAGGTATGGCGCGCGGCCAAAATTATTGGCGCCGCGAAAGTCACCGGCCAGCGTCCTATTACCAACGTGGTGATGATGGGCATGGGTGAGCCGCTGCTCAACCTGAACAACGTCGTGCCGGCGATGGATATTATGCTGGATGATTTTGGCTTTGGCCTCTCCAAGCGCCGCGTCACGCTCTCCACCTCAGGCGTTGTGCCCGCGCTGGACAAGCTTGGCGATATGATTGACGTAGCGCTGGCGATCTCGCTGCACGCGCCGAACGATACCATTCGCGATGAAATTGTCCCAATCAACAAAAAATATAATATCGAAACCTTCCTGGCGGCGGTGAAGCGCTATATCGGCAAATCCAATGCCAATCAGGGCCGCGTGACCATTGAGTATGTGATGCTGGACCATATCAACGACAGCACCGACAATGCGCATGAGCTGGCGGCGCTGCTGAAGGATACGCCCTGCAAGATCAACCTGATCCCATGGAACCCCTTCCCGGGTGCACCTTATGGCCGCAGCTCCAACAGCCGTATCGATCGCTTCTCTAAAGTGCTGATGGACTATGGCTTTACCACTATCGTGCGTAAAACCCGCGGCGATGATATCGATGCGGCCTGCGGCCAGCTAGCGGGCGATGTGATCGACCGTACCAAGCGTACGCTGCGTAAAAAGATGGCGGGTGACGCTATCTCTGTGAAGGCGATCTGAAACCACACGCCCGCCGATTCGCTGCGGGCGTAAAGCGTGGCACTCTCCCGGTTTATTCGCAGGGAGAGCGCTATGCTAAAAGGATTAGGTATTGCCGTTGCGGCAGGCTTTGTTGTAACCGGGTGTGTCACCGGCCCGTCATCACATCGTGCGGCGGATATTCGTCTGCAGCTGGGACTGCACTATTTAGCCGCAAATAATTTAGCGGCTGCTGAACGCAATCTGCTGCAGGCGCAGCGCGTGGCTCCTGAAGATTACCGCGTGCCCCTGGCGCTGGCGCGGGTCGCTCAGGCGCAGCAGAATAGTACACAGACGCGCCGGTACTACCAGCGGGCACAACAGTTAGCGCCCGCTAATGGTTATGTCGCTAACAATTACGGTGCGTTTCTCTGCAGATTAGGGCAGTATGGCGAAGCGCATCAACAGTTTAAGCTGGCAAGTGCGGCGCCGGAGAGCGATGCCCGTCAGGATCTCCTTCTGATTTCAGGCTATTGTTATCTGCAGGCGGGCGACGAGGCCGCCGGGCGCAAACGGCTGCTGCAGGCGCTGGAAGCCGCACCTGAGCAGGGAAACTGGCTGCTGGAGGAGGGCGAACGGCAGCTGGTGCAGCCGGCAGGAAAAATGCTTCCCGTGCTTTTAGAACTCTACCATCAGCGTCTGCCCGCAACGGCAGAGAGTCTGTGGTTACAGATACGTTTCGCCGCGCAACAGGGAAACGCTGCTGACGTTACACGTTATGGCGACCGGTTGGCGCGAAGTTTTCCACAATCGATACAGTACCAGCGTTATTTAGCTAATGAATACTGAAGCCACTCAAGAAAAATCTGCAGTACATTCCACAGGTGAACGCCTGCGTCTGGCCCGTGAGCAGATGGGGCTGACGCAGCAAAACGTCGCTGAGCGCCTGTGCCTGAAACTTTCCACCGTGCGTGACATTGAAGAGGATAAGTCGCCGGCCGATCTCGCATCGACCTTTCTGCGCGGTTATATTCGCTCCTATGCCCGCCTGGTTCATGTACCGGAAGACGATCTGCTGCCGATGATGGCAAAGCAGGCGCCGGTGCGCGCGGCCAAAATCGCGCCGATGCAGAGCTTCTCGCTGGGCAAGCGCCGCAAAAAGCGCGATGGCTGGCTGATGATCTTTACCTGGCTGGTGGCGTTTGTTGTTATTGGCCTGACCGGCGCCTGGTGGTGGCAGAATCACAAGGCTTCGCAGGACGATCTGGTCTCAATGGCCGATCAGAACGGCAGCAGCGACGGCGGTCAGTCTATTCCGCTGGGCGATACCAGCACCGACAGCACCAGTGACAGCGACACCAATGCCGCCGGCACGCCGGTTGATAACGGTGCCGGCGCGGTGACCTCACAGAGCAGCACCGCTGGCAGCGCGGATAACAGCAGCCGCGCGCCGGCTGCCTCTTCGGCCACCTCTGGTGATAACGCGGTCGTTTCTCCTTCGCAGGCGCCGGTTGATAACGCGCCGCCAGCGGCCACCTCGCCGGCACCGGCCAACAGCGTCGCAGCTGGCAGCATGCCAACCGCGAGCGCGGCTGTCAGCCAGCCTGCAGGCGATCCCAACGCTTTGGTTATGAATTTCAAGGCCGACTGCTGGCTGGAAGTCAGCGATGCAACCGGCAAAAAACTGTTCAGCGGGATACAGCGCAGCGGTGGCAAGCTCAGCCTCTCCGGCACGCCTCCGTATCGTCTGAAAATTGGCGCACCGCGTGCGGTTGACGTGCAATATCAGAATCAGCCCGTTGATTTAAGTCGTTTTATCCGTAATAACCAGGTTGCCCGTCTGACGCTGGGTGCGCAATAACGCGCAGCGCGCTTTCCGGGGAATTGTGGAGAGAAAATATGCATAACGAAGCACCCATTATCCGTCGCAAATCAACGCGTATTTACGTCGGCAAGGTGCCAGTCGGCGATGGTGCTCCCATCGCCGTTCAGTCCATGACCAATACCCGCACCACCGACGTGGAAGCCACGGTTAACCAGATCCGCGCGCTGGAGCGTGTGGGCGTGGATATCGTGCGCGTCTCGGTGCCGACCATGGACGCGGCGGAAGCCTTTAAACTGATTAAGCAACAGGTCAACGTGCCGCTGGTAGCGGATATTCACTTTGACTACCGTATCGCTCTCAAAGTGGCGGAGTATGGCGTTGACTGCCTGCGTATCAATCCGGGTAACATCGGCAACAATGAACGTATTCGTCAGGTTGTGGACTGCGCCCGCCATTACAACATTCCGATTCGTATCGGGGTGAACGCCGGTTCACTGGAGAAGGATCTGCAGGAGAAGTATGGCGAACCCACGCCGCAGGCGCTGCTGGAATCCGCTATGCGCCATGTCGATCATCTCGATCGTCTGAACTTCGATCAGTTCAAAGTCAGCGTTAAAGCCTCTGATGTGTTTCTTGCCGTAGAGTCTTACCGCCTGCTGGCAAAAGCGATCGATCAGCCGCTGCATCTCGGGATCACCGAAGCGGGCGGCGCGCGGGCGGGTGCGGTGAAGTCGGCAATCGGCCTTGGTCTGCTGCTGGCAGAGGGCATCGGCGATACGCTGCGTATTTCGCTCGCAGCCGATCCGGTAGAAGAGGTAAAAGTTGGCTATGACATCCTGAAATCACTGCGCATCCGTTCGCGCGGGATCAACTTTATCGCCTGTCCGACCTGCTCACGTCAGGAGTTTGATGTGATCGGTACCGTGAATGCGCTGGAAGAACGGCTGGAAGATATTATTACGCCGATGGATGTCTCCATTATCGGCTGCGTAGTCAACGGTCCGGGCGAGGCTACCGTTTCGACGCTCGGCGTTACCGGCGGCAGCAAGAAAAGCGGTTTCTACGAGGATGGCGTTCGTCAACGCGATCGTCTCGACAACGATGACATGATCGATCAGCTGGAAGCGCGCATTCGTGCCAAGGCATCCATGCTGGATGAGAGTCGTCGAATCAGCGTGCAGCAGCTGGAAAAATAACCAGGCGGTGCGCGCCCGGCGCGTACCAGTTTATGAATGAACCTGTGCGGTTTCATCCTCATAAGGTATGATGCCGGACAGGTTTTTTTGTATTAAGAGATTTTAACGTGGCGAAGAATATTCAAGCGATTCGCGGGATGAACGACTTCCTGCCAGCCGACACCGCAATCTGGCAGCGTATCGAGGGCACCCTGAAGCAGGTGCTGGCCAGCTATGGCTACAGTGAAATCCGTCTGCCAATCGTCGAGCATACCCCACTGTTCAGCCGTGCCATTGGTGAAGTGACCGATGTGGTTGAAAAAGAGATGTACACCTTTGAAGATCGTAACGGCGAGAGCCTGACGCTGCGCCCGGAAGGCACGGCGGGCTGCGTACGTGCCGGTATTGAACATGGTCTGCTCTATAACCAGGAGCAGCGCCTCTGGTATGTCGGTCCGATGTTTCGCTACGAGCGTCCGCAGAAAGGGCGCTATCGTCAGTTTCATCAGATGGGCGTCGAAGTGTTTGGCCTGCAGGGGCCGGATGTTGATGCTGAGCTGATTATGATGACCGCGCGCTGGTGGAAAGCGCTGGGCATCGCTGACCACGTTGAACTGGAGCTGAACTCCATCGGCTCTCTGGCGGCGCGCGCGGACTACCGCAGTGCGCTGGTGGCGTTTCTGGAGCAGCATCAGGATGTGCTGGATGAAGATTGCAAACGCCGCATGTACACCAATCCGCTGCGCGTGCTGGACAGCAAAAATCCGGAAATTCAGGCGCTGCTGAATGATGCGCCAACGCTGGGCGAATTCCTGGATGAAGAGTCGCGCGCCCACTTCACCGGACTCTGCGCGCTGCTGGATGATGCCGGTATTCGTTATCGCGTCAACCAGCGTCTGGTGCGCGGCCTCGACTACTACAACCGCACCGTCTTTGAGTGGGTCACCAGCAGCCTCGGCTCGCAGGGCACCGTATGCGGCGGCGGGCGTTACGATGGCCTGGTTGAGCAGCTGGGCGGACGAGCCACGCCAGCGGTAGGATTTGCCATGGGTCTGGAGCGGCTGGTGCTGCTGGTGCAGGCGGTGAATCCTGAATTTGAACCGACGCGGGTTGTTGATGTCTATGTTATCGCTTCAGGGCAGGGCGTTCAGTCTGCGGCTATGCAGCTGGCGGAAACGCTGCGTGATGCCAACCCGGCGCTGAAGCTGATGACCAACTTCGGCGGCGGCAACTTTAAAAAGCAGTTTGCCCGTGCAGATAAATGGGGCGCACGCATTGCGCTGGTGCTCGGCGAAGATGAAGTGAAAGCGGGCCAGGTGGTGATTAAAGATCTGCGCACCGGCGACCAGCAGACGCTGGCTCAGCAGGACGCCGCTGCGACGTTGCAGACGCTGCTGCAGTAAGCAGCACGCGGCAACAGCCATTTTAAGGAGAGGGATTGCGTGGAAGTTTACAGCAACGAGAATGAACAGGTTGATGCGCTGCGCCGCTTTTTCGCCGATAACGGCAAAGCGCTGGCGATTGGCGTGGTAGTAGGGATCGCGGCGCTGGGCGGCTGGCGCTACTGGAGTTCGCATCAGGAAAATTCAGGCAAAGCGGCATCTGCGGAGTATCAGCAGCTCACCAGCGCGATGCAGGCGGATAAACCGGAAAGCCTGGAGGCCGTTGCCAGCTTCGCCAGCGAAAACAGCAATACCTACGGTGCACTGGCCGCGCTGGACCTGGCGAAGCAGTACGTTGAGACCAGCCAGCTTGATAAAGCCATTGCGCTGCTGCAGAAAGGACTAAACGACACCAAAGATGCCAATCTGCAGGCGGTTATCAACCTGCGTCTGGCGCGTATTCAGCTGCAGCAGAAGCAGGCTGATGCCGCGCTGGCTACCCTGGATAACGTTAAGGGTGACGGCTGGAGCGCGATTGTGGCAGATATTCGCGGTGAAGCATTGCTGAGCAAAGGCGACAAGCAGGGCGCGCGCGATGCCTGGAGTAAAGGCGCGGGTTCGCAGGCTTCTCCGGCACTGAAGCAGATGCTGCAGATGAAAATAGATAACTTAAGTTAAGCCAGACAAGAGAGCGCACATGGAATTACGTAAATACCTGCTGCCAGGGCTGATTTCCGTCACTCTGCTCAGCGGTTGCTCGCTATTCAGCGGCGAAGAAGATGTAGTGAAGATGGCTCCGCTGCCGAAAGTGGAAAATCAGTTCACGCCGGAAACTGTCTGGAGCACGTCAGTAGGCGACGGCATTGGCGATTTCTACTCCAACCTGCATCCGGCATGGCTGGACGGCACCGTTTACGCTGCCGACCGTTTTGGCGTGGTAAAGGCGCTGGATGCCAGCAACGGTAAAGAGAAGTGGAAAGTCGATCTCTCTGAGAAGACTGGTTTCTTCTCGAAAAACATCTCTGCGCTGCTCTCCGGCGGCGTCACCGCCAGCGGCGATCGGATCTATATTGGCAGCGAGCGCGGGCAGGTATTTGCACTCAACAGCAGCGACGGCTCGCTGGCGTGGCAGACCAAAGTCGCCGGTGAAGCGCTCTCCCGTCCGGTGGTCAGCGATGGCCTGGTACTGGTTCACACCAGTAACGGTATGCTGCAGGGACTGGATCAGAGCAGCGGTGCGGTAAAATGGACCGTGAACCTCGATATGCCGGCGCTTTCGCTGCGCGGTGAGTCTGCGCCTGCGGTCGCCTTTGGCGGCGCTATCGTTGGCGGTGATAACGGTCGCGTCAGCGCGGTGATCCTGAACCAGGGTCAGCTGATCTGGCAGCAGCGCATTTCACAGCCGAGCGGCGCGACGGAGATCGATCGTCTGAGTGACGTCGATACCACGCCGGTTATCGTTAATGGCGTGGTCTATGCGCTGGCGTACAACGGTAACCTGACCGCACTCGACCTGCGTTCCGGTCAGATTATGTGGAAGCGTGAAATCGGCGGCGTTAAAGATTTGATTGTCGACGCCGGACGCATCTATCTGGTGGATCAGGACGACCGCGTGATAGCGCTTAACGCCGATGGCGGCGTAGTGCTGTGGCGTCAGAGCGATCTGCTGCACCGTAATCTGACGGCACCGGTGCTGTTTAACGGTTATCTGGTTGTGGCAGACAGCGAAGGTTACGTGCACTGGATCAACACGCTGGATGGCCGCTTTGTGGCGCAGCAGAAACTGGACAGCGACGGCTTCCAGACCGAGCCGGTTGTGGCCGGTGACAGACTGCTGATTCAGGCGAAAGGCGGCGAGGTTTACGCCATCAGCCGTTAAGTCCTGAGCGCGCGGGAATGGATTTCCGTCAGTAATTACGGCTCCTGATTCGTCAGGAGCCGTTCTGTTTTTTGTCAGGCGTGATATTCTAGGCGCCTTAAGCCTGAAGCGGGCGGCAAATGTCGTTATACTCACGCCATTCGGGCGATTCATTTTTAAACTGAGGCAAGTGTTATGGTACCTGTGGTCGCGCTGGTTGGGCGTCCCAATGTGGGGAAATCCACGCTGTTTAACCGCTTAACGCGCACCCGTGATGCGTTAGTGGCCGATTTCCCTGGACTGACTCGCGATCGCAAATATGGTCGCGCCGAAGTGGAAGGGCGCGAATTTATTGTTATCGATACCGGCGGTATTGATGGCACCGAAGAGGGCGTAGAGAACCGCATGGCGGAGCAGTCGCTGCTGGCGATTGAAGAAGCGGATGTGGTGCTGTTCATGGTTGATGCCCGCGCAGGCGTTATGCCGGCGGATCAGCAGATCGCTAACCATCTGCGCTCCCGTGAAAAAGCGACGTTCCTCGTAGCGAACAAAACGGATGGCCTGGACGCCGATGCCGCCGTGCTGGACTTTTACGCGCTAGGTCTGGGTGATATTCATCCGATTGCCGCCTCGCACGGTCGCGGCGTTACCTCGCTGCTGGAAACCGCGCTGCTGCCGTGGATGGACGTGGCAGACCCGCAGGAAGTCAGCGAAGAGGATGAAAACGAAGCCTACTGGGCCGCATTAGCCGCAGAAGAGAGTGGCGAAGAGGCGGAAGAGGAAGAGGAGTTTGATCCGACCGGCCTGCCGATTAAGCTGGCTATCGTGGGTCGTCCTAACGTAGGTAAGTCAACGCTCACTAACCGTATTCTTGGTGAAGATCGCGTGGTGGTCTATGACATGCCAGGCACGACGCGTGACAGCATCTATATCCCGATGGAGCGTGACGAGCGCGAATATGTCCTGATCGACACCGCCGGGGTGCGCAAGCGTGGCAAGATCACCGATACCGTTGAGAAATTTTCGGTGATCAAAACCCTGCAGGCGATCGAAGATGCTAACGTCGTGATGCTGGTGATTGACGCGCGTGCCGGTATCTCCGACCAGGATCTCTCCCTGCTGGGCTTTATCCTCAACAGCGGGCGTTCGCTGGTGATTGTGGTCAACAAATGGGATGGCCTGTCGCAGGAAGTGAAAGATGAAGTGAAAGAGACGCTGGATTATCGTCTCGGCTTTATCGATTTTGCCCGCGTACACTTTATTTCGGCGCTGCACGGCAGCGGCGTAGGTAACCTGTTTGAATCCGTAACGGAAGCGTACGACTGCTCAACCAAACGCGTAAACACCTCTATGCTGACGCGGATTATGAATATGGCAGCAGAAGATCATCAGCCGCCGCTGGTGCGGGGCCGTCGCGTTAAGCTGAAATATGCGCACGCCGGTGGTTACAACCCGCCTATCGTGGTCATTCACGGTAATCAGGTAAAAGATCTGCCCGATTCCTACAAGCGTTATCTGATGAACTACTTCCGTCGCTCGCTGAACGTTATGGGTACGCCAATCCGTATTCAGTTCAAAGAGGGTGATAACCCGTATGCCGGCAAACGCAATCTGCTGACGCCGACGCAGCAGCGCAAGCGCAAGCGTCTGCTGGCGCACCTGAAAAAGAATAAGCGTTAAGTAAAAAAGAGCCCGCCGGGCTCTTTTTTTTGCCTGTGATTTAACAGCGGCTTAGCCCGGCAGATGTAGCAAAAATGCTATTGGCCGGTAAACCCTGCGTTATGATCGTTCACTTTCAATTGTACCATCTGGTACAATCCTGCCGCCTTATGGTGAGCTCGCCCTGTTATGCCGCGTTCTCATGCATGAGTGCGCGGTTGCGGACTGCTTTGCGGTTCGTCATTAAACAGGGTGCTGCTGTGTCCCGCGACGAAGCCGGACAGGCGGCATGCACTATTTTTCAGGAGAGTTTGTGTGAAGGCAGAACATTCCACTCGCCCCGGCAGGGGACTCAGCGTCTGGTCCGTGCTGTTCGGGCTGGTGCTGCTGGCGATCGGCCTGTTTTTCGCTATTGGCGGCGGTAAACTGGCGGCGCTGGATGGCAGTAAATACTTTCTGATTGCCGGTATCGTTATGATAGCGTCGGCGGTCCAGTTTATGCGGCGTAAAGCGTCAGCGGTGACGCTGCTGGCCCTGGCGTTTATCGGAACCCTGATCTGGGCGGTAATGGATGCCGGCTGGCACTTCTGGCCGCTGGTTTCCCGGCTGATGGTGCCGGCGGGGCTGATGCTGTTCGCATTTCTGACCTGGCCTGCGCTGCGCAAAAGCGAAGGCAAAGCGCCGCTGGCAACGCTCTCTTACGCACTGTCAGCGCTGATTGCGGTTGGCATGATCGCCACCGTGGTGCAGATGTTTCAGCCGCATCCTACCGTGGCCTTTACCGGTTCGCAGCTGCCGCTGATCCCGGTGGATAAAAGCAAACCGCAGCAGGACTGGAGCAGCTACGGCCGCACGCCGGAAGGGGACCGTTTTGCGGCGATTGATCAGATCACGCGTGACAACGTTAATGAACTGCAGGTTGCCTGGACCTTCCGTACCGGCGACACACCGCTCAGCCCGACCGGCAATGGCGCTGAAGATCAGCAGACGCCGCTGCAGGTTGGCAACACGCTCTATCTCTGCACGCCGCACAACAATGTGATTGCGGTAGAAGCGGACAGCGGTAAGCAGATCTGGAAGCGTGAAATCAATGCGCAGGCGGAAGTGTGGAACCGCTGCCGCGGTCTGGCCTATTTTGACGCCACCAAACCGGTGACGCAGCCCACGCAGCCAGGCTCCACGCCGGTGCCGGCACCGGTTCTGGCCGCAGGCGACAGCTGCCAGCGCCGTATCCTGATGAACACGATCGATGCGCGTCTTATCGCGATTAACGCCGACAACGGCGAGTTTTGCGCCAGCTTTGGCAACAACGGCGTGGTTGACCTGAAGCAGGGGCTGGGTAAGGCGCCCGATCCGCTCTATCAGCTGACCTCCGCACCGCAGGTTGCCGGTACCACCGTGGTAGTCGGCGGTCGCGTGGCGGACAACGTGCAGACCGATATGCCAGGCGGCGTACTGCGCGGCTTTGATGTGATCAGCGGTAAAATGCGCTGGGCGTTCGATCCGGGTAACAACGATCCGAATGCGGTACTGATGCCGGGTCAGGATTATACCCGCAGCACGCCGAACTCCTGGGCGCCGCTCTCCTACGATCCGGCGATGAACACCGTGTTCCTGCCGATGGGCAGCTCGTCAGTGGATCTGTGGGGCGCGAATCGCACAAAGCTCGATCACACCTACGGTGCATCTATCCTCGCGCTGGATGCCACCACCGGCAAACAGAAGTGGGTCTATCAGACAGTTCACAACGACCTGTGGGACTTTGACCTGCCGATGCAGCCAAGCCTGGTCGACTTCCCGATGAAGGATGGCACCACCAAACCGGCGGTGGTCATCGGGGCAAAAACCGGCATGATCTGGGTGCTGGACCGCCTGACCGGCAAGCCGCTGACCAAAGTGGAAGAGCGGCCGATGCCGCAGGGTCACATCCCGAACGAGCAGTACACCAAAACCCAGCCGCACTCGGTTGAGATGCCCAATATCGGCAACCAGACGCTGACGGAATCCGATATGTGGGGCGCGACGCCGTTTGACCAGCTGGCGTGCCGTATCGCGTTTAAAGGCATGCGCTATGACGGTCTGTTCACCGTACCGGACACGGACAAATCGCTCAGCTTCCCGGGGTCGCTGGGTGGTCTGAACTGGGGCAGCATCTCGTTTGATCCCAACAATCAGTATATGTTCGTCAATGATATGCGCCTTGGCCTGTGGGTACAGATGATCCCGCAGGACACCAGCAAAGTGGCTCGCGGCAGCAACGGCGGTGAATCGGTTAACACCGGCATGGGCGCCGTACCGCTTAAGGGCACGCCATATGCGGTGAATAAAAACCGCTTTATGTCGCCGCTCGGCATTCCGTGCCAGGCCCCGCCGTTTGGTACGCTTTCAGCTATCGACATGAAAACGCGTCAGATCGTCTGGCAGGTGCCGGTGGGTACCGTGCAGGATACCGGCCCGTTTGGTATCAAAATGCATGCGCAGATGCCGGTAGGTATGCCAACGCTGGGCGGTACGCTGGCGACGCAGGGCGGACTGGTGTTTATCGCCGGTACGCAGGACTACTACCTGCGCGCCTTTGACAGCTCAACCGGTAAAGAGGTGTGGAAAGCGCGCCTGCCGGTCGGCAGCCAGGGTGGCCCAATCAGCTATGTCTCGCCCAAAAATGGCAAGCAGTACATCCTGATCTCTGCCGGGGGCGCACGCCAGTCGCCGGATCGCGGGGATTATGTGATTGCTTACGCGCTGCCAGACAGCAAGTAAGAGCAGCAGGGCCGGCAGAGGATGCCGGCCTTTTTTTTGCCTACTCTCCGTTCTGCCACAGCGCCTGTAGCGCTGGCGGCGCATCTTTTTCCGCTACGTAAATCACGATAGCACCCGCCTCATGGTGGGTGGCGTAGGTGATCTGGATGCGGAAATAGTGCTGATCGCCACTGCCTGCGGAGGTAGCCTGTTCCGCCTGCTCGCCGAGCGGCAGCGCCTGCTCCAGCACCTGACAGACCCGCTGTTTCTGCGGTTCCGGCAGCTGGGCCAGCGCAAAACGCCGCTCTTTACGCAGTTTGGGAATAAAGGCGAAGCCGCCCTCCCGCGCCAGCTCTACAATGGCGTCATCCGTCAGTTCTATGTTCACTTCACACCCACCTCATGCCAGGCGGCCTGGATCTGCTCTGCGACCTGTCGATCAAAGCGTTTTGCCGCATGCTCAACGGTAAAGCGGGCAAAGGTGCTGAAATCAGCATCCTGCGGCAGGGTTTTGTCACACAGCGTGTCATACCACGCCTGACCGGCGCGTTCCCATGCAAAACCGCCCAGCGCGGTGGCCGCAAGATAAAACGCGCGGTTAGGAATACCGGAGTTGAGATGCACGCCGCCGTTGTCATCACGCGTTTCGATATAGTGCGCCATATCCGCAGGCTGCGGATCTTTACCCAGCAGCGGGTCATCATAGGCGGTGCCGGGGGCTGACATGGAGCGCAGACCGCTGCCGTTAATGCCTTTAGCCAGCAATCCTTCGCCGATGATCCAGTCCGCTGCCTCCGCGCGCTGCTGCCGCTGATACTGTTTTACCAGTGAGCCAAAGACATCAGACATCGACTCATTCAGCGCGCCCGCCTGCTGAAAGTAGATCAGTCCCGCTTCGCTTTCCGTGACGCCGTGCGTCAGTTCATGGGCGACCACGTCAATCGCGATGGTGAAGCGATTAAAAATCTCGCCGTCACCGTCGCCAAAGACCATCTGCTGGCCGTTCCAGAAAGCGTTCTGATAATTCTGGCCGTAGTGCACGGTACCGTCCAGCTTCAGCCCTTTGTTGTCGAGCGAGTTTCGCTGATAAACGTTCCAGAAAAAATCATAAGTAACGCCCAGATAGTCCTAGGCTTCATCCGCAGCCACGTCGCCGTTGCCAGGCTGGCCTTCCTGACGTATCAGCGTGCCGGGCAGCGTCTGACTCTCTCTGGCATCAAAAATGGCGCGCAGCACCTGGCCTGGCCGGGCGATATCCGCCGGTGCGATGACGCGGTGCGGCTCCGCCATTAGCTGCTGAACGTGAGTAAGCGTGCGGCGCGCCGACTCCTGTTGCGGCCCTGCACAGTTGTCGATGATGTTACGCAGAATATAGGGGGGAATTACGCTGTATGACATGCCGGACTCCCTGAGTGATGGGTATGCAAAGAGTATAGACCGGGGTCAGGCAGAGCAGGAAACGTGCAGGCAGGGAGGGGATCTCCCTGCGTGCTGGTCAGGACTGGCGGGGTTTACGGCGGCGTTTCAGCGGCGTGAGGGCGGTGACTTCGCTCTCCACCCAGCCATCTTCCAGCCGGGTGCGCAGCCTGTCGCCCGGCTGCAGCGGCGCGATCTGTTTTACAACTTCGCCCTGCGCATCGGTGGTAACGCTGAAGCCGCGCGCCAGCGTCGCCAGCGGACTGACCCCTTCCAGCTGCGCCATCAGCGTACCAAAGCGCTGGCGATCCTGCCCCAGCTGCTGCTGCATGCTCTGCTGCAGACGGTAGTGCCACTGCGCGAGCTGCTGCTGCGCGCGCAGGATGCGCCCCTGTGGCTGCTGCGCACTGAGCCGCTGCAGTAGCCGATCCTGCTGGCGCTGCGCGCTGCGCAGCTGCCGATCGGCGGCCGCGCCTAAGCGACGCTGCAGCTGAAACAGGGCGGTCTGCTGCCGTGCCAGGCGCAGCTGCGGATGCTGCTGCTGCAGGCGATGCTGAAGCTGCGTGAGATAACGCTGCTGCCCGGCGAGATAGTAGTCCATCGCCATCTCCATACGCTGCTGCTGTGACTGCAGCTGCCGCAGCAGCTCGACCTGATTGCGGCTGACAATCTCAGCGGCGGCAGAGGGCGTGGGCGCGCGCAGATCGGCGACAAAATCGGCGATAGTGACATCCGTTTCATGCCCCACGGCGCTGACCACCGGCAGGCGGCTGGCAAAAATCGCACGCGCCACGCGCTCATCGTTGAAGCACCAGAGATCTTCCAGCGAGCCGCCGCCGCGGCCGACAATCAGCACGTCACATTCGTTACGCTGGTTGGCCAGCTCGATAGCGCGCACGATGGCAGCGGGCGCATCGGCCCCCTGCACCACGGTAGGGTAGATAACTACCGGGAGTGAGGGATCGCGGCGGTGCAGCACGCGCAGCACATCATGCAGCGCGGCGCCGGTTGCGGAGGTGATCACCCCGACCTGGCGGGCCGGATCGGGCAGCGGCTGTTTGAACTGCTGATCGAACAACCCTTCTGCGCTGAGCTGCGCTTTCAGCTGCTCAAACTGCTGCTGCAGCAGGCCTTCACCCGCCGGATGCATGCTTTCAATGATTAACTGATAGTCGCCGCGCGGCTCATACAGCGTTACGCTGGCCCGCACCAGCACCTGCTGCCCATGCTGCGGCCGGAACGTCACGCGCCGGTTGCTGTTGCGGAACATCGCGCAGCGCACCTGGGCGCCATCATCTTTCAGCGTGAAGTACCAGTGGCCGGACGCGGGCTGCGTGAAATTGGAGATCTCAGCGCTGAGCCACACCAGGCCCATCTCATTTTCCAGCAGCGTGCGCACCGTGGTGTTGAGGCGGCTGACGGTAAAAATATTGGCGGTTGCAGGTAGCGACATGTGATGAAGATCAAATTTTAAATCAGGGGGTTAATTCATCGATACTACAGGGCTGCTGCGCAGGATCAAGACTTTTTCTGAAAAAGCAGTAGAGGCAATCGGTTTCGTCCTGTATAATGCCGCGGCAATATTTTATCTGTTTTCAACGCCCCCAGGTGGAGATATTGCAATGCTAAGAATCGCGAAAGAAGCCCTCACATTTGACGACGTCCTGCTCGTTCCCGCTCACTCCACTGTATTGCCTAACACCGCTGACCTCAGCACCCAACTGACCAAAAACATCCGTCTGAACATTCCTATGCTCTCTGCTGCGATGGATACCGTGACCGAAGCGGGTCTGGCGATTGCGCTGGCACAGGAAGGCGGCCTCGGCTTTATTCATAAAAATATGTCGATTGAGCGTCAGGCTGATGAAGTGCGTAAGGTGAAAAAGCATGAGAGTGGCGTGGTAACAGAGCCGCAGACCGTGCTGCCAACCACGACGCTGGCGGAAGTGAAAGAGCTTACCGATCGCAACGGCTTCGCCGGCTATCCGGTCGTCAACGCCGGTAACGAGCTGGTGGGGATCATCACCGGTCGCGATGTGCGCTTTGTAACCGATCTGACGCTGCCGGTTACCGCGGTCATGACGCCGAAAGAGCGTCTGGTTACGGTAAAAGAGGGTGAGGCGCGCGAAGTGGTGCTGCAGAGGATGCATGAAAAGCGCGTTGAAAAAGCGCTGGTGGTGGATGAGAGCTTCCACCTGCTGGGCATGATTACCGTAAAAGATTTCCAGAAAGCTGAACGTAAACCCAACGCCTGTAAAGATGCGCAGGGCCGTCTGCGTGTAGGCGCGGCGGTGGGTGCCGGCGCCGGTAACGAAGAGCGCGTGGATGCGCTGGTTGCCGCTGGCGTTGATGTGCTGCTGATTGACTCTTCGCACGGCCACTCTGAAGGCGTACTGCAGCGCATTCGTGAAACCCGCGCCAAATATCCCGACCTAGAAATCATTGGCGGCAACGTTGCCACCGGCGCCGGTGCCCTGGCGCTGGCTGAAGCGGGCGTCAGCGCGGTGAAAGTGGGTATTGGTCCCGGCTCTATCTGTACCACCCGTATCGTCACCGGCGTGGGCGTTCCGCAGATCACCGCTGTTTCTGACGCCGTTGCGGCGCTGGAAGGCACCGGTATTCCGGTCGTGGCAGATGGCGGGATCCGCTTCTCCGGCGATATCGCCAAAGCGATCGCCGCAGGCGCAGCCGCAGTGATGGTGGGCTCTATGCTGGCCGGCACCGAAGAGTCTCCGGGCGAGATCGAACTCTATCAGGGGCGCGCATTCAAATCGTACCGCGGCATGGGCTCGCTCGGCGCAATGTCCAAAGGCTCTTCTGACCGTTACTTCCAGACCGACAACGCCGCAGATAAGCTGGTGCCGGAAGGTATCGAAGGCCGCGTTGCCTATAAAGGTCGCCTGAAAGAGATCGTCCATCAGCAGATGGGTGGCCTGCGCTCCTGCATGGGCCTGACCGGCTGCCCGACCATTGATGACCTGCGCACCAAAGCGGAGTTTGTCCGCATCAGCGGCGCCGGTATCAATGAGAGTCACGTACACGATGTGACCATCACCAAAGAGTCACCGAACTACCGCATGGGTTCCTGATCCCTGAAAATTTCCCGCCCGGCTCTGGCCGGGCGCTTTTATTGTTAAGTCCATCCCACTGGAAATGCCTCAATGACGACTGAAAATATTCATAAACATCGTATCCTGATCCTCGATTTTGGTTCGCAGTATACGCAGCTGGTTGCGCGCCGCGTGCGTGAGCTGGGCGTCTACTGCGAACTCTGGGCGTGGGATGTCACCGAAGAGCAAATCCGTGCGTTCAACCCGAACGGAATTATCCTGTCAGGTGGCCCTGAGAGCACCACCGAGCTGGACAGCCCGCGTGCGCCTGAGTACGTCTTTAACGCTGGCGTGCCGGTACTGGGCGTCTGCTACGGCATGCAGACCATGGCGATGCAGCTGGGTGGCAAGGTTGAAGGCTCAAATGAGCGCGAGTTTGGCTATGCGCAGGTGGAAGTCACCACGCAGAGCGCGCTGGTGCGTGATATCGAAGATGCCATCAGCGCCGCCGGCAAGCCGCTGCTGGATGTCTGGATGAGCCACGGCGATAAAGTCACCGCAATTCCGGCTGACTTCGTCACCGTCGCCAGCACTGAAACCTGTCCGTTTGCCATCATGGCGAATGAAGAGAAGAAATTCTACGGCGTGCAGTTCCATCCGGAAGTGACGCACACCCGTCAGGGACTGCGCATGCTGGAGCGCTTTATCCGCGATATCTGCGGCTGTGAAGCGCTCTGGACGCCGGCGAAAATCATTGAAGACGCCGTTGAGCGTATCCGCCAGCAGGTGGGCAGCGACCGCGTGATCCTCGGCCTCTCCGGCGGCGTTGACTCCTCGGTAACCGCCATGCTGCTGCACCGCGCTATCGGCGATCGCCTGACCTGCGTATTTGTTGATAACGGTCTGCTGCGCCTGAATGAAGCGGAGCAGGTGATGGATATGTTTGGCGACCATTTCGGTCTGAACATTGTCCACGTACCGGCGGAAGCGCGCTTCCTCGATGCGCTGGCGGGTGAAAACGATCCGGAAGCCAAGCGTAAAATCATCGGCCGCGTGTTTGTTGAGGTGTTCGACGAAGAAGCGCTGAAGCTGACCGAAGTGAAGTGGCTGGCGCAGGGCACCATCTATCCGGATGTGATTGAGTCCGCTGCTTCTGCCACCGGTAAAGCGCACGTGATCAAATCGCACCATAACGTGGGCGGCCTGCCGAAAGAGATGAAGATGGGCCTGGTTGAGCCGCTGAAAGAGCTGTTCAAAGATGAAGTGCGCAAGATCGGTCTTGAGCTGGGCCTGCCATATGACATGCTCTACCGTCACCCGTTCCCGGGACCGGGTCTCGGCGTGCGCGTGCTGGGCGAAGTGAAGAAAGAGTACTGCGATCTGCTGCGCCGCGCCGACGCCATCTTTATCGAGGAGCTGCGCAAAGCGGATCTCTACAATAAAGTGAGCCAGGCGTTTACCGTGTTTCTGCCGGTGCGCTCCGTCGGCGTAATGGGCGACGGCCGTAAGTATGACTGGGTGGTCTCACTGCGCGCGGTGGAAACCATCGACTTCATGACCGCACACTGGGCGCATCTGCCATACGATTTCCTTGGCCGCGTCTCCAACCGCATCATCAATGAAGTCAACGGTATTTCCCGCGTGGTGTATGACATCTCCGGTAAGCCACCGGCGACGATTGAGTGGGAATAACCCCGTTCTGACATAAAGCCCGCCGCATGCGGGCTTTTTTTATGGCTGAACCGCAGCCGCAGCGCACGATGATGGGTCTGCCGTCGCGTTGCGTGCCAGCGCATAGTTGGTGAATAAACAGGCGCCGTTTTGCTGCATAATAACGCACTTCTTTTTCTGCCCCGGATACCCTGAATGCTGCCTGTAAAACTTATCCTGCTGACTTTTCTTTGTGCCGTGATCCTGTCGCTGGCGGCGAGCCTGGCGCAGGCGACGCGCAGCGGCGACCTGCAGACCGGGCAGGGCGGCTGGGCCACCGCGCGGCGCGACTCCGCCGGACTGGCGCCCGATCCGCAGCGCTACGCCAGCGAAGCGGTGGTGCAGGTCTATGCGGCTCCCACTTACGGCTGGAAAGGCGCGGTGGCGGTGCATCCGTGGATCATCTTTAAGCGCGCCGGCGAGACGCAATATAATCGCTATGAGGTGATCAGCTGGGGCAGCGGTGACAAGGTGCGGCGCAACCGTAACCTGCCGGATGGCTACTGGTATGGCGCCCGTCCGCGTCTGCTGGTGGATCACCGCGGGGCCGCAGCGCAGGCGATGATCCCGCAGATTGAGGCGGCAATCCGCTCTTACCCGTGGCCCGCCACCTATCGCGCCTGGCCGGGGCCAAACAGCAATACCTTTCTGGCGCACATTGGTCGCGAAGTGCCGGCGCTGAAGCTCGACCTGCCGGCAAACGCGGTTGGCAAGGATTACCGCTCGCTGCTGCACCCGATAGGGCTGCCGCCCTCGGGGCGCGGTCTGCAGCTGTCGCTGCTGGGCGTACTGGGCGTGACGGTCGGTGCGGAAGAGGGGGTAGAGATGAACCTGCTGGGGCTTAATCTGGGCGTCGATTTCACGCCGCTGCGGCTGCGGCTGCCGTTTATTGGCGGTATCGGCCGGGATAACGTGCAGAAGGATAATCCCTGACGGGGGCGCCGCGGATTGCGGCGCGCCGGGCACTCAGCAGACGCCGAAGTCGCCCTCTTCATGATAGAGATTGACGCTGTCTGCTTTAATCTCTATCTCTTTTTTCAGCGGGTCGTCGATACGGGCGCACCAGAGCATATCGCCCTCTGCACGCAGCACCTGCATTTTAGGACCACCGGTTTTCGACTGCACAAAATCGCCTGCGTTAAACATGCTGTGTCTCCATCAGATAAGGGTATGAATGAGTGTAGCTGCGCCACTCTAAAGGCGCAGCTGCCGTGACTCAGTGCGGCAGTAAAAACAGCGTGGCCAGACCGAGAAAGATAAAGAAGCCGCCGGTGTCGGTGAGCGCGGTGATCAGCACGCTGGACCCCACCGCCGGATCGCGCTTCATTTTGGTCATGATCAGCGGAATAAGCACGCCCATCAGCGCCGCCAGCAGCAGGTTCAGCACCATCGCCAGCATCATCACGCCGCCAAGCTGAATATTGTCATACATCAGCCAGGTGATGCCGCCCATAATGCCGCCCCAGAACAGGCCGTTGATCAGCGCCACGCCCAGCTCGCGACCGATCAGGAAGGAGAAGTTACCAGGCTCCACCTGATGCAGCGCCAGCGCGCGCACAATCATGGTAATGGTCTGGTTGCCGGTATTGCCGCCAATGCCCGCAACAATCGGCATCAGGGTCGCGAGCGCCACCAGCTGTGAAATTGTGGCTTCAAACAGGCCGATGACGCGCGAGGCGATAAATGCGGTGCAGAGGTTAATGGCCAGCCACGTCCAGCGCTTGCTCACCGCTTTACGCACCGGCGCAAACACATCCTCCTCCTGGCTGATCCCGCCCATTTTACGGATGTTGCTCTCATTCTCCTGGTTAACCAGATCGATCACATCCTCAACGGTAATACGGCCAATCAGTTTGCCTTTGGCGTCGGTAACGGCAGCAGAGATGAGGTTATAACGCTCAAAAGCGCTGGCGGCATCCTCGGCGTTGTCATTGAGCTGAAACGTAGTGGGGCGGGGATTCATCACATCTGCGACCAGCGTTTTGGGCTTATTGAGCAGAATATCGGTCAGCGGCAGCTCGCCGAGCAGCTGGTTTTGCGCATTGGTGATAAAGATTTTATCGGTGCCGTTGGGCATACTGCTGCGCTTGCGCAGAAAGCGCTGCACCGTGGCAAGGGTGACGTCGGCGCGCACGGTGAGAATATTGAAATCCATGATGCGGCCTACGCGGTCGCGATCCAGCTCAATCACATCAAGCAGGCGCGCGCGCAGCTGCGGCTCCAGCGTGGTCAGCAGGCGGCCGGTGAGATCGCGCGACAGATAGCGCGCCAGATAGACCTGATCGTCGATATCCAGCGGTTCAATCGCGCGCAGGATCTCGCGGTCGCTCATGCCTTCGGTGAGGCTCTCCCAGACGGTCTCTGAGGCTTCAACCAGCACGCGGCCACGCTGTTCGGAGGGGACCAGCTGCCAGAGCGCCCGGCGCTCCTCTTCCGGCAGCGCTTCCAGGATATCAGCGAGGTCGGCGGCGTGCAGCGGCGCCAGCTCCTGCTCCAGCTGCTGGCGCCAGGCGGCCACTTCGCGCAGCTCTGCGGCGTTGAGATCGACGGATTTATCCAGCAGGACATCCACTAAGTCCTGTTTGCTCAGCAGCAGTGTAAGAATGCGCTGGCGGGATTCGGTTAGTTGTTGTGCGTGCGAGGCAGACATAACGCGTCCTTTGTGTCTGTAAAGTCAGCACAAAGTGTAGCGTGTTACCGCCAGAACGGGCAGAACAAAGGCGCCAGTCGCAGCGTCAGCGTGTCTCGCTGCTGCTCAGCGTTGCCGGTTCCGGCAGGGTCTTTTTCTGCTGATGATGCTCAATGGCACCGGGAATGATAAAGATCAGGCGACCAGCCAGAATAAAAAAGCTGATCAGCAAAACGATGCGGGTCATGGTGCCGGTTTTGGGACGTCTTCGTGGTGATAGGGCGCTGTTCACGCGGGTGTTCCTGTTGATACCCCTCAGGGCGATAACAATATTTAGTCACAGTTACCGGATGGGGTCAATCGCTGTATGAAAAATAAGCATTGAATGCGTGCGACAGGGGCCGCAGACCGCGGCCCTGCTTCAGTAACTCGCCTTTTGTGCCAGCAGGGTGGCAAACTGACATTTAATACGGTTGCCGTCAGCGTCACGACGGTGCAGCTCGCCGACATCCTCGTTATATTTTACGATGTGCCAGTTGCGGTAGTAGTGGCTCAGCTCGCCCGACTTAAAGGTAAACGGAAACGCCTGCGTATTGGGGTAATCAGCGGTGCTCATCGCCGCCACAATCAGGTTGTAGCCATACTTCTGCGTACTGGCCTGCATATCGGCAATCAGCTGCGGGATCGTCTCCGGCTGCAGAAACATCATCACCACCGTTGAGAGCACAAACTGATAGCTGCCGTTGAAGCGCAGCTGGTTGAGATCGCACAGCGCTGTCTGAATGTTCGGCAGCTGTTCGGTGGCAATAATGGTATTCAGGTAGTCAAGGCTTGCCGGATTAGCGTCCCAGGCGGTGACGTTAAAGCCGTGCTGGCTGAGATAAAGGCTGTTGCGGCCTTTACCGCAGCCGAGATCCAGCACGTTGCCCGGCGTCAGCTTCGGCAGCGCCGCGCGCACTTCAGAGTGCGGCGGCGATAAATCATACTTTTCTGTAAACCAGTTATCAGGGCGTATCGTCATTGTCAGACAGCGGGCAGACGGCCCGCGTTACTCCTCTTCCAGCAGCAGTTTCCAGCCGGTCACGTCGCTCCAGTACGCCTGCTCGCGCTCCAGATCGAGCTGCACCAGCGTATTCTGGCTGAGAAAACCGGCCGGGAAGGTAAGCGTCCAGTGACCATCGTCCGTTGAGAGCTTCAGCGCATCGGGGCGCGTGGTCGCCTGACGCTGGTTATTCAGCAGCGTGCCGAGGCGCAGCAGAAAAATCATCGGCAGCACCTGCTTTTTCTTGAACAGGGTAAAACGCGGGATCTCATCCTGCTTCACCGCTTTACGGTGAAAGCGTACCAGCGTGGCGAGCAGCATCTGTTGATCCTGATTAAAGCCAGGCATATTGGAGTGCTGCAGAATATAGGCGGAGTGCCGCTGCATACCGCTGTGATTAATGGTCAGCCCGACCTCATGCAGCAGCGCCGCCCATTTCAGCAGAGCGGTCAGCTGCGGGTTCGCCTGTTTCGGATTCTGCTCCTGCCACTGCAGATAGAGCTGCTCTGTCGTCTCCAGCACGCGGCGCGCCTGATCGCTGTCGATCACATAGTGGTTCGCCAGACTCTGTGCGGTGCGGCTGCGGATATCCTGATGGCGGAAACGGCCCTCCATCTCATAGAGCACCCCTTCGCGCAGCGCGCCGTCAGAGAGACGCAGTTCACGGATCGCCAGTGCGTCAAAGACGCCGCACAGGATCGCAAGGCCAGGCACAAACACCGCTTTGCGCTCTTCAGATAAGCCCGGCAGGCTCAGCGCATCAAAGGATTTATGCTTCAGCACTTCACCGACCAGCATATCGAGACTGTCAGGCGTCACGCGCTTCTCTTTCTCGCCCATTGCCAGCAGCACTTCACAGGCGGCTTTAATACTGCCGGAGGCGCCCAGTGCATATTGCCAGCCGTGCAGGCGATACTGCCACGCCAGCGTCTCCAGCTTGTGCGTAGCGGCGAGGCGGGCGCGACGGAAATTATCCTGGCTGATTTCGCCTTTCGGGAAATAGAGATTAGCGAAGCTGACGCAGCCCATGCGGCGGCTCTCAACCAGCTGCGGCTCAAAATCCTCACCGATTACCAGCTCGGTTGACCCGCCGCCGATATCGATAACCAGCTTGCGCCCTTTTTCTGGCTGAGTGTGCTCAACGCCCATGAAGATCAGGCGCGCCTCTTCGTTACCGGAGATGACCTCAATCGGATAGGGGATCACTTCCGCGGCGCGCTGCAAAAACTCTTCGGCATTGGTCGCAGTGCGCAGCGTGTGCGTGCCGACAATGGTCACGTTGGCGGCGCTAAAGCCCTGCAGTCGCTCAGCGAACAGGGCCAGGCAGCTCAGGCCGCGCACTATCGCCTCTTCGCTCAGCCGGTTTTGCGCGTCAAGCCCGTCAGCCAGATGCACCCGCTGCTTGAGGCGTCCCAGAACCTGCATGGCGCCATCCACCACGCGGGCGATCACCATATGAAAACTGTTTGAGCCGAGATCGATGGCCGCAAATTCCTGCGGCTTCGGCGTACTCTTCGGAGTAATTGGCATAGGCGTTATTCGGGTTGTTCCAGTCTCTTGATGTAATCGTAAATCGCCAGCTGCGAGCGCACTTTCCTGCGATTGCCGCGCGGAACATAACGGTTACTCAGCTCTTTGTCTACGATACGTGCTTTAACCGTATCACTTAACAGAATGGCGATAATATCCAGGATCCGCTGTTTAAGACGCGGATCGAGCACCGCCACGGCGACCTCAATGCGGTAATCGATGTTGCGCGTCATCCAGTCAGCCGAAGAGAGAAACACCTTTTTCTCACCGCCATTTTCAAAAATATACACCCGGTCGTGCTCAAGATAACGATCAACAATGCTGGTGATGCGAATATTTTCGCTAATGCCAGGCAGGTCCGGGATCAGCGAGCACATACCGCGCACCAGCAGGTTGATTTTTACCCCGGCTGCCGAGGCTGCATAGAGCCTGTCGACCAGGCCATTATCCACCAGGTTATTGATTTTAAGCGTAATTCCGCACGGCTTACTCTGCTGCGCATTGGCAATCTCCGTGTCAATCAGCTGATAGAGTACGGCCCGCGAATTTTGCGGTGACACCATCAGATGTTCAAAGGTAACCGGGCGATAGGGGTTCTCAATGAAGTTAAATACGCGGCGGACTTCGTTCGTGATGCGTGCGTCAGCGGTCAGCAGAGAGTAGTCGGTATAAAGGCGCGCAGTCTTCTCATTAAAGTTGCCGGTGCCGATATGCGCATAGCGCACCACCTCTTCACCTTCGCGACGGGAAATCAGAAACAGTTTGGCGTGAATTTTCAGACCAGGCGCAGAGAAAATAACGTGCACGCCCGCTTCAGTCAGCCGCTTGGCCCAGTGGATATTCGCCTCTTCATCAAAGCGCGCCTGCAGCTCAACCACCACCGTCACTTTTTTGCCGTTGTGCGCCGCGTGGATCATCGCATCCATAATGCGGGAGTGTTTGGCTACGCGATAGATATTGATTTTGATCGCCAGTACGCTGGGATCGAACGACGCCTGACGCAGCAGCTCCAGCACATGCTCAAAGGTGTGATAGGGGTAGTAGAGCAGTACATCGCGATCGCGGATGGCGTCAAAGCCATTGCGGAAGCCATCAAAGCCGATATGGCGGATCTGCGGCAGCGGCCGGTTGACCAGGTTACTTTTGCCGACGTTGGGAAAGCCGATAAAATCTTTGAAGTTATGGTAGCGGCCACCCGGCACAATGGAGTCATAGTTAGAGATAGAGAGCTTGTGGCGCAGCATCTCCACCATGGCATCGGGCATATCGCGCTGATAGACAAAGCGCACCGGTTCGGCAGTAAGGCGCTGCTTCAGGCTGGAGGACATCAGCTCCAGCAGGCTCGACTCCATCTCTGTAACCAGATCATATTCAGCATCGCGCGTCATTTTCATGGAGTAGGCGTTCAGCGCATCGTAGTCAAAGAAGCCTTTAAAAATCTCATCCAGGCAGTAGCGCAGAATGTTATCCAGCAGGATCATCGGCTTGCGGCGGCGTGGCGACTCGGCCGGCAGGTTGATAAAGCGCGGCACTTTGTCTGACGGGATCTCCAGCAGCGCATAGCGGATATCCTCGCCGCGAATGATCTCCACCGCCAGATAGGTGTAGTCATCCTTGAGAAACTCAATCAGATCGGTGTCATGGTTGATCAGAATCGGCGTAACGTGCTGGCGCAGCTGGTGTTTGAAATAGTGGCGCAGCCACTCCTGCTGATTGGGTGAGAGCTGGCGTTCGTTGATCAGGAAGATCTGGTTACGCGCCATCTCCAGCAGCAGCTCATTGTAGAGCGCGTCAAACTCCTGATCGGACTTCAGTACCCGCTGCTGGATCTTCTTCAGCAGATGCCGCAGGGGAGTGGGCTTACCCTGCTCTTCGCTGATCAGAATGCGCCGCTTCAGATCGGCAAAACGCACCTTGTAGAACTCTTCAAGGTTGTTGGAATAGATCCCTAAAAACCGCATGCGCTCAATCAGCGGGTTACTTTTATCCGCCGCTTCCTGCAGCACACGTTCATTAAAGGATAACCAGCTTATTTCTTTTTCTATATACAGCTTTTCCTGACCCATTCTGACTCCGTGATGCTGTGGCGGGACGATATGTCCGGCGCAAGGCGCGCAGTGGTGCGGCTCCGCTCAGTCTCCTTCACCATTATTGCTAGAGTATGGCAGGCTTGTCCAACCGCAACAGTTGTCTTATCAATCCGCTACGGGCAACATAGCGACTCTCTAATCTGAATCCCTGACCGGCATGAGCATAAACCATATTCCTGTTGAATCTAATGACCGTCGCCGGCGCGCCATCGATCGCTTTGTGCGGCGCATGGTAACGGCGTGCGGCGCAGGAATATTGCTGCTGATGCTGCTGCTGTTCTTCTGGCTTATCTGGGTGGTCCTGCCCCTGTTCAGCGCGCCACAGCTTCAGCCTGCGCTCAGCCAGCAGCTGTGGGATAAAACGCCGGCGCTGGCGCTGGGCAGCAGCGACACGCTGGGCTGGCGCATCAGCCGTCATGAAGCGCGTTTTATTCCGCTTAACGGCGACCCCGCCGGACCGGCGCTGGCACTTTCGGACGCGCCGCAGGCCGCCGTGACCAGCAGCGCGGCTGATGCCGTGTTACTCAACGTGCAGGGCGCACTGCTATTGATGCAGCCGCGAATAGAGCACGATCGCGGCGAGTGGTATTTTCCGCTGGGCGATCGGCCGCTGCGCCTGCCGCAGGGTGCCGTCAGCCAGATGGCGCTGGCGCACATCGACGACGGGCAGTGGCGTATTGCTGCACAGACGCCGTCGGGGATCAGCGTGCTGACGCTGGCCAGTCAGCAGCCTGTCAGTCAGGTTATGCTGCCGCAGCAGCATGCCGACCAGCTGCTGCTGTCGCCTGACGGCACGCAGCTCTTTACCAGCCGTGAGCGCCAGCTGCAGGTGTGGCAGATTAGCGCTGAGGGCGCACAGCTGCGCGAAACGCAGGCGCTGACGCAGCCGGTTGCGAGCCTGCATATGCTGGCGGGTGGCCGGACGCTGCTGATCAGAGACGATCGCGGTGTCAGCCAGTGGTTTGCCATTACCGGCGAGCACGGTCCGCGCCTGCAAAAAATTAAAACCTGGCACGGCTCGCAGGGGGCGCAGGGTGTGGCAACCGAGTCACAGCGCCGGGTATTTGCCAGCTGGGATGCGCAGGGCGTACTCAGCCTGTTTGCCAGCAAACAGTCAGGCCCGATCCTCACGCGTCAGCTGGCGCCGGGCATTCAGGCGGTCGCCTTTTCGCCGCGCGGCGACGGCGTGATCGTCGAACACGCCGGGCGCTGGCAGCAGTTCCGCATTGATAACCCGTGGCCTGATGTTACCTGGCGTAGCCTGTGGCAGAAAATCTGGTATGAAAATTATCCGCACGCCGACTGGGTGTGGCAATCCACCGCGGCCGGTGACAGCTATCAGGCGAAGTTCAGCCTGGTTCCGCTGGTTATCGGTACCCTCAAGGCCGCCGCGCTGGCGCTGCTGTTTGCCACGCCGCTGGCGCTGGCTGCCGCTATCTATACCGCCTGGTTTATGTCGCCGGGACTGCGGCGCTGGGTTAAACCCGGCATTGAGATGATGGGCGCGCTGCCGAGCGTGGTGATCGGCCTGATTGCCGGTATCTGGATGGCGCCGCATATCAGCCATGCGCTGGCGGGCGTGCTGCTGCTGCCGGTGATACTGGCCGCTACGCTGCTGCTGTGCGGCGTGCTGAGCCCGCGTCTGCCGGCGCGCTGGCGTCGTCCGGGCGTCGAGGTGCTGTTACTTCTGCCGCTGCTGCTGCTGGTCACGCTGCTGACGCTATGGCTGGCAGCCCGGCTCTGGCCGGACGCCGGTGAACAGCTTATCCACTACGAACAGCGTAATCTGCTGGTTGCCGCCGTAGCAATGGGGTTTGCGCTGGTGCCGCTGATATTTACCCTGGCGGAAGATGCGCTGTTCAGCGTGCCGGGGGCGCTCGGACAGGGATCGCTGGCGCTGGGTGCTACGCCGTGGCAGACCCTGACGCGGGTCGTACTGCCCGGCGCTTCTGCCGGGATTTTTGCCGCACTGATGATCGGTTTTGGCCGGGCGGTGGGCGAGACGATGATTGTGCTGATGGCCACCGGCAACACGCCGGTGAGCGAAGGCGGGCTGTTTGCCGGGCTGCGCGCGCTATCAGCGAATATTGCGATAGAGATGCCGGAGGCGGCAGCGGGCAGCGCGCACTACCGCATCCTGTTTCTCAGCGCGCTGCTGCTACTGCTGTTTACGCTGGTTATCAACACGGTCGCAGAAGTGATCCGCCAGCGGCTGCGCCGGCGTTATGGCCAGCATGAGGGACAGGGATGAAAAACGCACATCGTCAGAACGATCGCTGGCGCTGGCTGACGGCGGGTGCGGTGGCCGTCTGTTTACTGGCGTTTACGCTGCTGATCGGCCTGCTTGGCTGGCAGGGCGTGCGCGCCTTCTGGCCGCAGCCGGTGGATCGCTATCAGTTTCAGGCTCCCGGCGCGTCGCCGGTTACGCTGCTGGGCGAGACGCTGCAGGCAGAGCGGCAGAGTACCGGATGGCGCTACCTGGTAAAAACCGGCAACCGCGATTTTGCCGCCCCCGATTTCCGCGTCATTTACAGCGCCGGGCCCGCGCGCGCGGAACAGCCGCGTGACGTGCTGGTGCTGCAACGGCGCAACGGCGGTAACGCTTACGGCTGGCTGGTGGCGCTGCGGGAAGACAATGAGACGCTCACCGCACACAACCGTAATGCGCTGCTGCAGCAGCGTCTGCAGCAGGTACAGGAGCAGCTGCGTCAGGCAGAGGATATCCGCCGTATCGATATGGCGCGGCTCAATGCGCAGCTGGAAAATCTGCAGCAGCAGGCGGATGAGCAGCAGCGCGAACAGCGTTTTGGCCTGCAGCAGCAGTCAGAGTTCGACGCCAACAGCGCGGCGCTGCATCGTCGCTTCAGCGCGCTGGCTGAGCAGCTGACGCATCTGCAGCAGGCGAGCCAGCGCGATACGCTGATCCTGCGCGACGCGCAGGGCGCAGAACATACTATCCCGCTGGCGCAGATCGTCGCGGCCTGGTACCCCAATAACATGAGCGTGTCGCAAAAAGCGCAGCACTTTTTGCGGCAGGTGTGGCAGTTTGTCAGCGACTCACCGGCGGCAGGCGGCAGCGAGAGCGGCGCGTTTCCGGCTATCTTTGGCACGGTGCTGATGGTGGTGCTGATGTCGGTCATCGTTATGCCGCTCGGCGTGGTGGCTGCCGTCTGGCTGCATGAGTATGCCGGACGTCACGCCCTGACGCGGCTGGTGCGTATCGCCGTGGTGAATCTCGCCGGCGTCCCCTCTATCGTTTATGGCGTATTTGGTCTCGGTTTTTTTGTCTGGCTGATTGGCGGCACGCTCGATCAGCTCTTCTTTTCGCGGGCGCTGCCGAACCCAACCTTTGGTACGCCAGGCCTGCTGTGGGCGTCGCTGACGCTGGCACTGCTGACGCTGCCGGTGGTGATTGTGGCGACAGAAGAGGGGTTATCACGTATACCCGATACGCTGCGTCAGGGATCGCTGGCGCTGGGGGCAACGCAGGCGGAAACCCTGTGGCGGGTGGTACTGCCGCTGGCGGTGCCGGCGATGCTCACCGGACTGATTCTGGCAGTGGCGCGAGCGGCGGGAGAGACGGCGCCGCTGATGCTGGTCGGCGTGGTTAAGATGGTACCGGAGCTGCCGGTAGACGCCGTGTTTCCTTATCTGCATCTTGACCGCAAATTTATGCACCTCGGCTTTCAGATTTACGATCTGGCCTTTCAGAGCCCGAACATCGACGCCGACAGGCCGCTGGTTTATGCCACTGCGCTGCTGCTGGTCATGATTATTCTGTCGCTGAATCTGCTGGCGATGGTGCTGCGCCACCGGCTGCGCGAACGCTACCGGCTGATGACGCACTAACAAGGTTGAAATATGACGTCCACTGAGAACATTGCGCTAAGCGTAAACAAGCTATCGCTCTGGTACGGCGAGCGCCAGGCGCTGAACGCTATCGATCTGCAGATCCCGAAAAACCGCATTACGGCGCTGATTGGGCCATCCGGCTGCGGAAAGTCCACGCTGCTGCGCTGTTTTAACCGTATGAATGACATGATTAGCGGCTGCCGAACCGAAGGCGAAATCCTGCTTGATCGGCTGCCGGTAATGCAGGCAGGGCAGGATCTGCCTGCCCTGCGGCGGCGCATCGGCATGGTGTTTCAGCGCCCTAATCCGTTTCCCAAATCGATTTATGAGAACGTGGTGTATGGCCTGCGTCTGCAGGGAGTGCGCGACCGCCGGGTTTTAAATGAAGCGTGCGAACGCGCACTGCGCGCGGCGGCGCTCTGGGGGGAGGTGAAAGATCATCTGGCGCAGAACGCGCTGACGCTCTCCAGCGGCCAGCAGCAGCGGCTGGTGATCGCCCGGGCAATTGCCATTGAGCCAGAAGTGCTGCTGCTGGATGAGCCCACCTCCGCGCTCGACCCTATCTCTACGCTGGTGATTGAGGAGCTGATGACCACGCTGAAGGCGCATTTCACGCTGGTACTGGTGACGCATAATATGCAGCAGGCGGCCCGCGTGTCTGATTACACCGCGTTTATGCATCAGGGACAGCTGATTGAGTTCGGCGACACCGATCGGATTTTCACCGCACCCGGCGTGCGCCGCACCGAAGAGTACATCACCGGCCGGTTTGGTTAACGCCGGTTACCGGGGGCGTCATCGCGTTCTAACCCAGGGGCGCATAAATGCGCCCCCTACGGGGGCCAGGGGATGGGCGCATTCATGCGCCCCTGACATACCTACGGGGCGTACCCTTCTGCGGGCAGAGGCTGACCATCCAGCCATGCTTTGCCTTCGCGCATCACCAGCCGGCCATCCATAAACCAGCTAATGGCCAGCGGATAGATGGCATGCTCCTGATGCTGCACGCGCGCCGTTATCTCGGCTTCATCATCACCGGGAAAAATCGGTACCCGCGCCTGCAGAACGACCGGACCACCATCCAGCTCATCGGTGACAAAATGCACCGACGTGCCGTGCTCTTTATCGCCGTTCTCCAGCGCCTGGCGATGGGTATGCAGGCCCGGATACTTTGGCAGCAGGGAAGGGTGGATATTCAGCAGGCGATCGTGATAGTGCGCAACAAAGGCGCTGCTGAGGATGCGCATATACCCTGCCAGCACCACCAGATCGGGCTCAAAGGCGTCTATCTCCTGCATCAGCTGGCGATCAAAAGCTTCGCGATCGGGGAAGTCGCCGGGCGACAACGCCAGGCCCGGCACGCTCGCCTGCTGCGCGCGCGTCAGGCCGTAAGCGCTCTCTTTATTACTGAAAACGGCAGCAACGCTGCCGTTGATCCGCCCGCTGGCGCAGGCGTCAAGGATGGACTGAAGATTGCTGCCGTTGCCGGAGATCAGTACAACCAGTTTTTTCATGAATTGATAACCACACGCTCTGCGGAATCAGACGCCTTAATAACGCCGATTTTCCACGCCTGCTCACCGGCATCCTGCATCAGCTGTACCGCTTTGTCTGCTTCATCCGGGCTGAGGGCAATCACCATGCCGACGCCGCAGTTAAAGGTGCGATACATCTCATGGCGGCTGACGTTCCCCGCCTGCTGCAGCCAGCTGAACACCGCCGGCCACTGCCAGCTCTGCTCATCCAGTACCGCCTGCGTATTGTCAGGCAGCACGCGTGGGATGTTTTCCCAGAAGCCGCCGCCGGTAAGGTGGGCAATGGCGTGCACATCAACCTGCTCAATCAGGCTCAGGATATTTTTTACATAGATGCGGGTCGGGGCCAGCAGGTGATCGGCCAGCGATTTACCTTCCAGCTGCTCGCGTTCCGGATCGGTGGCGCTGACTTCCAGAATCTTGCGTACCAGCGAATAGCCGTTGGAGTGCGGGCCGCTTGCCCCGAGGGCAATCAGGACGTCACCATCCTGAACTTTACTGCCGTCGATGATCTCCGATTTCTCCACCACGCCGACACAGAAGCCAGCGACATCATAATCTTCGCCGTGATACATGCCCGGCATTTCCGCCGTCTCTCCGCCTACCAGCGCACAGCCTGACTGCAGGCAGCCTTCGGCAATACCGGTGATCACCGCAGAGGCGGTATCAACGTCCAGTTTGCCGGTAGCGTAGTAGTCGAGGAAGAACAGCGGCTCGGCGCCCTGTACCACCAGATCGTTCACACACATCGCAACCAGATCGATGCCGATGCTGTCGTGACGCTTAAGATCCATCGCCAGGCGCAGTTTAGTACCGACGCCATCCGTTCCCGAAACCAGCACCGGCTCACGATATTTCTGCGGCAGCGCACACAGCGCGCCAAAGCCGCCCAGTCCACCCATCACTTCCGGGCGGCGGGTTTTCTTTACTACGCCTTTAATACGGTCAACCAGATCGTTACCAGCATCAATATCAACACCGGCGTCTTTGTAGCTGAGAGAGGTTTTGTCGGTCACTGCGGAATCCCCACGCGATTGCGATTGGTGGCAAAAATTAAGCGCGGCAATTCTAACAGCGCAGGCAAACGTTTGCGAGTCTGATCTCACGCCCGATATTCGTTATGTCAGATTTTCGCGATTCCGCTATTCTCAGGACAGGCAGCCATCCCCCTGCGCAATCCGCTGTGGCGCAAAAGCAAAAAGGCGGTATAATCCGGCGATTTTTTTTTAGCTCAACTCAATTCCGGGAGAACAATCATGAAAATCGTGGAAGTCAGACACCCGCTGGTTAAACACAAACTGGGCCTGATGCGTGAGCATGATATCAGCACCAAACGCTTTCGCGAGCTGGCCTCGGAAGTGGGCAGCCTGCTGACCTATGAAGCCACCGCCGATCTTGAAACCGAACGCGTAACGATTGAAGGCTGGAACGGCCCGGTTGATGTTGATCAAATCAAAGGTAAAAAAATTACCGTCGTTCCTATTCTGCGTGCCGGTCTTGGCATGATGGAAGGGGTACTGGAGCACGTGCCGAGCGCGCGTATCAGCGTGGTGGGTGTCTACCGCGATGAAGAGACGCTGGAGCCGGTGCCCTATTTCCAGAAGCTGGTCTCTAACATCGAAGAGCGCATGGCGCTGGTCGTCGATCCGATGCTGGCGACCGGTGGCTCAATGATTGCCACCATCGACCTGCTGAAAAAAGCGGGCTGCAGCAGCATCAAGGTGCTGGTACTGGTAGCGGCCCCGGAAGGTATTGCCGCGCTGGAGAAAGCGCATCCGGACGTTGAGCTGTATACCGCGTCAGTCGATCAGGGGCTGAATGAGAAAGGCTATATCATTCCAGGTCTCGGCGATGCCGGCGATAAGATCTTCGGAACGAAATAATGTTTACTCCGGGCTATGTTGCTGGTCGCGTTGCCTTCGGGCAGTGCCCGAAACCGCTGCCTGCGCCGGTACGCTCCGCGCTGGCCGTGAGCCCAATGCCGCCGGCAACGCCCGGCCTGCAGCTGCAGGCAGAATATGCATTAGCATTTTTAAGACATAGTATTTGAGCAGCCGACCAGAGAGTCGGCTTTTTTTTAACAAAAAAACAGTAATTAACCGCCTGTCATACAGGAAGGGAAGGGGATACGATGACGAGACGTGCCATTGGGGTGAGCGAACGCCCGCCGCTGCTGCAAACCATTCCACTCAGCCTGCAGCATCTGTTTGCGATGTTTGGTGCCACGGTGCTGGTGCCGATCCTGTTTCATATTAACCCGGCGACCGTGCTGCTGTTCAACGGCGCTGGTACGCTGCTCTATCTGTTTATCTGCAAAGGTAAAATTCCTGCCTATCTCGGCTCCAGCTTCGCCTTTATTTCACCGGTACTGCTGCTGCTGCCGCTGGGTTACGAAGTGGCGCTGGGCGGCTTTATCCTCTGCGGTCTGCTGTTCTGCATTGTGGCGCTGATTGTGAAAAAAGCGGGCACCGGCTGGCTGGACGTGATGTTTCCACCCGCCGCGATGGGCGCTATTGTCGCCGTGATCGGGCTGGAGCTGGCAGGCGTGGCGGCCAATATGGCGGGCCTGCTACCGGCGGAAGGTACGGCACCGGACAGCACCACCGTACTGATCTCCATGGTGACGCTGGCGGTTACGGTGTTCGGCTCCGTGCTGTTTCGCGGTTTTCTTGCCATCATCCCGATTCTGATTGGTGTGCTGGTGGGCTATGCGCTCTCCTCAATGCTGGGCATTGTTGACTGGCGCAGCGTGGAAAACGCGCCCTGGTTTGCGCTGCCAACCTTCTACACGCCGCGCTTTGAGTGGGCGGCCATGCTGACCATTCTGCCTGCCGCGCTGGTGGTGATTGCCGAGCACGTCGGGCATCTGGTCGTGACGGCAAATATTGTGAAAAAAGATCTGATCCGCGATCCGGGGCTGCACCGCTCTATGTTCGCCAACGGCCTCTCGACCATGTTCTCCGGCTTTTTTGGATCAACGCCCAATACCACCTATGGCGAAAACATCGGCGTCATGGCGATCACCCGCGTTTACAGCACCTGGGTTATTGGCGGGGCGGCGATTTTTGCCATTCTGCTCTCCTGCGTGGGCAAGCTGGCGGCAGCGATTCAGGCGATCCCGGTGCCGGTGATGGGCGGCGTATCGCTGCTGCTGTATGGCGTGATCGGCGCCTCCGGTATTCGCGTGCTGATTGAATCAAAAGTGGACTACAACAAAGCGCAGAACCTGATCCTGACCTCGGTGATCCTGATCATCGGCGTGAGCGGTGCCAAAGTCCATATCGGTGCGGCAGAGCTGAAAGGCATGGCGCTGGCCACGCTGGTCGGCGTTGCGCTGGCGCTGATTTTCCGGGTTATCAATATTTTACGTCCGGAAGAGGTGGTGCTGGAGGCGCAGGAGCAGCAGGATCGCTAAGCGCGGCCGCCGGGCAGGGACGCCTGGTTCATCTCTGCAGAGGATCGTGATAAACTTGCGCCGTTTTCTGCCCGCTCACTTGCTGAGGTACTTCTGAACACGCCGGCACAGCTCTCACTGCCACTCTACTTACCTGATGATGAAACCTTTGCCAGCTTCTGGCCAGGGGACAATCCGTCGCTGCTTGCCGCACTGCGCGGCGCACTGGCGCAGCAACACGGCAGCTATCTCTACTTCTGGTCGCGCGAAGGCGGTGGACGCAGTCACCTGCTGCACGCGGCGTGCGCCGAAATGTCTGCCCGCGATGAAGCGGTAGGCTATGTGCCGCTGGATAAGCGGACCTGGTTTGTGCCGGAGGTGCTGGAAGGCATGGAGAATCTGGCGCTGGTCTGCATCGACAATATTGAGTGTATTGCCGGGGAAGCGGAGTGGGAAATGGCGATATTTGACCTCTATAACCGCATTCTTGAAACCGGTAAAACCCGCCTGCTGATCACCGGCGATCGGCCGCCGCGCCAGCTCAGTCTTGGCCTGCCCGATCTGGCCTCCCGTCTCGACTGGGGACAAATCTATCGTCTGCAGCCGCTCTCAGATGAGGATAAATTACAGGCGCTGCAGCTGCGTGCCGGGCTGCGCGGTTTTGAACTGCCGGAAGATGTCGGGCGTTTTCTGCTGAAGCGTCTCGATCGTGAAATGCGCACGCTGTTTGAAACGCTGGATCGTCTCGATCGCGCCTCTATCAGTGCCCAGCGCAAACTGACGATCCCGTTTGTTAAAGAGACGCTCGGACTCTGACGTTATCCTTTCTGATACTGCCGGAAACGCCGCTGCAGCTCACGCAGCTGATCGATACGGGCGTCATAACGCGCCTGCTTCAGGCTGCCAAGCGGCACCTGTGCGCT
This sequence comes from Pantoea sp. PSNIH1, assembly GCF_007680655.1. Classification (NCBI taxonomy): domain Bacteria; kingdom Pseudomonadati; phylum Pseudomonadota; class Gammaproteobacteria; order Enterobacterales; family Erwiniaceae; genus Pantoea; species Pantoea sp. PSNIH1. The sequence goes on along the minus strand of NZ_VEIP01000006.1, from coordinate 37,162 downwards.
GGCGCTGCCCAGTGCGGTAATGGCTTGATCGAGCTGGCCGCTGAGCGCCAGGCTCTCCGCCCGCGCTGACAGCTCTTCATCGCGTAATCCCTGTGCCGCCGACGCCTGCGCCAGCAGATCCCAGGCGTTAAGATCGTCCGGATGGGCAAAGGTATAGCGGTTAAGAATGCGGCTGGCACTGGCGGGCTGTTTCGCTTCCACATAAGCGTTAGCCAGGTTGAGCTGCAGCACCGGATTAGTGCCGCCGCCGCGGGCGCTGCTCAGCATGGCGATCGCCTGCTGCGGCTGGTTGAGCCCCAAATCGATATCGGTCATCAAATCAAGAAACCAGACGTTGTCCGGCTGTTTTGCCAGCAGCGGCGCCAGCGTACGTTTAGCATTCGCAAAATCTTTGGCCTGCAAAAACTGCACCGCTTTGCCATACTGCGCGGCCTGCTGTTCACGCAGATTGCCTTTCGCATACTCATTCAGCAGATCGTCGGTGAGCTGATTGCGGCCGGTAGGATACATGCCAAGCACACGCACCTTCGCCATATAGAAATCCTGCGACGACTGTACCACCACCGGACGCATCTGGTTTGCGCGGTTGCGCGCGTCAGAGAGACGGCTGTCAGGCAGCGGGTGCGTCAGCAGAATTTCCGGCGGGCGGGAGGAGAAGCGCGTCTGGTCGGCAAGCTTTTCCAGGAAAGCGGGCATCGCCTGCGGATCAAAACCGGCACGCTGCAGCACCTGAATACCGATGCGATCCGCCTCCTGCTCATTGCCCTGCGTGAAGCTGATGATGCCCTGCTGGGTGCCTGCCAGCGTACCGGTCAGCGCCGCCATTCCCGCCTGCGGATTTGCCATCGCCAGCAGAATAGAACCCAGCGCGCCAACCCAGGTCAGCGGCGCGCTGCGTTTCTGCTCCTCCATGGCGCGCGCCAGATGACGCTGCGTCACGTGTGAAATCTCATGCGCCATCACCGAGGCGAGCTGGCTCTCATTATCGGTATAGCGGAACAGTGAGGCGTGCAGCACCACGTTGCCGCCAAAAAAGGCAAAGGCGTTGAGCTCGTCATTCTGGATCAGGAAAAAGTGAAACGGCGTGCGCACTGAACCGGCGTGCGCGACCAGACGCTGCCCCAGCTCATTAATGTACTGGTTCAGCAGCGGATCCTGAATCAGTGGCGCGCTGGCCCGCAGCTGGCGCACGTAAAAATCGCCCATCTGCAGTTCCTGATTAATCGATAGCGTGGAACCCGCCGTCGTGCCGATGTCGGGCAGATTATCACTGAGGTCGGCGCGTGCGCTGAAGGCGGGCGTCAGCAGCAGCGCAGGAATGAGGGTAGCCAGTACGGAGATACGCAGTCGGTTTAACATGCCTCGATCCTGATGATGCTCATCTGTCGCCGGACAGAAGAGAGGGTAAATGTTCGATGTGAATCGGGTTTTCTGCTCTGTCGCTATCTTAACCGCAGGCCGCCGGGTTGCAAAGAGAGCGGTCGCTGAAGCGCAAAACAGAGCGTGGAGAGCGATGAGTCGCTGATTTGCCGCAAAAAACTGAACAGTAATGCAGCGACAGATATAAGGTTATGCTGCAATGAATTCAAAGTTACGTAAAGTTGCTCAAAAATATTGAATCTGGCATGGATTTTTCCAGGTATTCTCTGAAAAACAGGGCTGGCCCGGCCTTAACTATCACTCTGTTCCATCAGCTTTTTTTATCATCAGCGCGGGATAAAAACGGACCTTAACAGAAATTAATGGTCAGGGTTGATCCGTTCGTCAACCCGTGCAGTAAGCATAAGTAAACCGATTTCCCGGCCATCTTATTCTGCAGCGCTGCCGCGATGACCATCGAATTCCCTGTTTAATCAGCACCGCTAATTATGTTGCGCGCAACTAAAGCGTGGTTACACGGCGCCGGTCAGTCACGCCGTTCCGCATGCGCTGTGGTATAGATAAGGCACTTTTTTTCCCTATGAACTGTTAATACACGTGCCGTGTATGCCGGAGAGTATGTATGCGTTCAGCAGTAAGCTATGCCCTGATTGCTGTTCTGGGAGGCGTGGTCGGAGCAGGAATAATTAAAGGAGACGACCTCTATCAGCGTGTAGCGAAACATTTTACCGCTGAGCCTGCCGATCCCGAAGGATTCTGGAGCACGCCCGCCATTGAAGGCTATGGCAAAATTCATTATGAAGCGGATGCCGCATTTAAGCCGGCGGCCGGCCTGAGCAATAAGGTGGTTTTCCAGCTCACCAAAAATGAGGGTGACATCAAACGTCCTAACCTCGGGCTGGAGCGGGTTGCGCGCGTGGTTAACCTCTACGTTGCCTCCGGCGTTCCTGTTGATCAGCTGGAATTTGTTGTCTCCATGACCGGTGATGCGACGCCTGCCACGCTGGATGACAGCCACTTCAGACAGTTTTATGGCGTCGATAACCCTAATCTGCCGCTGATCAATGCGCTGAATAAGCTGGGCGTAAAAGTGTCCGTATGCGATCAGTCTGTTGCCTTTCACCACTATCCCAACGCCTGGATCGATCGTTCCGTGATCCATGCGCTCTCCAGCCCGACTACGGTCTCCACGCTGGAAAATCAGGGCTATGCCCTTTTGCAGATGTAATCGTTTCGGTTAAGGAGAAACAGAATGCGTGTAGCGTCTTATATTGTTATCGCCGCGCTGGCAGGATTTGTCGGCGGCAATGTGTTACAGCTCCCTGAGCTGGTGGATAAGGTCAGCGGTAAATTCGCCGATAAAAAAGCGGAGCCTGCTGACTTCTGGAGCACGCCGGCAATCGCCGGCTATGGCAAAATTCACTTCGTGAATACGCCTGACTACAACCCGGCAACGACGCCGGGGCTGAGCAATAAAATTGTGTTTCAGATCAACCGCAGCGAAGGCGATATTCACCAGGCTAACCTGGGCCTGGAGCGCGTGGCACGCGTGACCAACCTCTATTATGCTGCGGGCGTGCCGCTTAATCAGCTAAACTTTGTGGTCTCTATCAACAGCGATGCCGTACCGGCTGCGCTGAACAACGAGCAGTTTCATAAGGCGTACGGTTTTGATAACCCGAACCTGAAACTGATCGATGAGCTGAAAAAAGCGGGCGTTAAAGTCACTATCTGCGACCAGTCCGTGGCGTTTCACCAGCTGCAGCGTGACTGGATCGATACCCGCGTGACCCATACACTCTCCAGCGGCACAACGGTTGCTACGCTGCAGAATGAAGGATACGCCTTTTTGATGCTGTAACATGCGCTGACAGCGGTGCAGGCCGCTGTCACTTCTCTGCCTCCCTCCGTAAACCGATCCAGCGTAAAACAGAGCTCTGTTGCCAGAGCAGCAGGATGATCCGTGCTGAAACGACCTGAGCGGTGTACACTTGCTTCTCTTTTATAACAACAAGTGACCCCCTTAATCACCACAGCGTCAGGCACGAAATCTATGAAGCAACCTATCCGCGCGGCAGCGTTATGCTGATGCGAATCCGGCCCAAAACTGACCTGCGAACGCTGATCGCGCTGCTGGCAATAATCAGTATTGTCATTACGCTGGCGAACACGCTTTATGCGACCTGGCGCGTGCAGCGTATGGTGCTGATTGAAACCACGCTGGAAGCCAATCGCGCCTATGCGACTAAGCTGGCGACCACCACGGAACTTTTCTTTCAGCAGGCACAGTCGCAGCTGCACTTCAGCGCTAATCTGCTGGGTCAGGCGTTTGATGATGAAGCACTTGCGCAGCAGGAAGTGAATCGCCTGCGCGAGCAGACCAGCAGTTTTAACTCCGTTGCGGTGGTGGACAGTAATGGCATCGTTAAAGCGATTTCACCGGAATCCCTGACGCTGAAAGGCATGCAGCTCACCAGTCAGGCGTCACGGGAAGCGCTGTCGCAGCGGCAGCCGCTGGTCAGCCGGGCAGTGATTTCAGCCGCAAACAACCTGATCGTGTTTGTTTCATGGCCGATCTGGAACAGCGAAGGGCGCTATCTGGGGTACGTGGGCGGCACGCTCTATCTGAAGAAAAAAAGCATCCTGAATGCGCTGCTGGGCGAGCAATATTATCGCGACGGGACGCAGGTCTTTGTTCTGGACCGCAATAATCAGGTGCTTTATCACCAGAACAGCCAGCTGGTGGGTAAAAGCGTGCCGGCGATTATCAGCGAACGCGAGCGGGCGGAGCGCAGCAGCGGTACCGCGCAGATCACAGAGAACAGCAGCAATAAGCTGATTGGCTACGCTGTGGTGCCCGGTACCGGCTGGATGGTCGTGGCGCTTAAGCCTGCGGCACTCACGCTGGCGCCGCTTTCCGGTCTGCTGCTGAACGTGCTGAAAAACTCGGTGCCGTTTGCGCTGCTGACGCTGCTGGTAGCGATCGTGCTGGCGCGGCTGATCGCGCTGCCGCTCTGGCAGCTGTCGCGGAAAGCCAGCCAGATGGATACGCAGGGGGTGTCGGCAGAGATCGGCGGCATCCGTGCGTGGTACTTTGAGGCGGCGCAGGTAAAGCGGGCGCTGCTGACCGGTATCGGACTGGTACAGGATAAAATCGGCCGGCTTAACTCAGAAGTACAAAGCGATCCTCTGACGCAGCTGCTCAACCGGCGAGGATTGCACGCCGTGCTCGACTATTTTGAGGCGATGCAGCAGCCATTTGCCGTGCTGGCGCTGGATATCGACCACTTTAAACGGGTAAATGATAATTTTGGCCACGGCGCGGGTGATAACGTCATTAAGCAGGTCGCGCAGACGCTGCGCAGCAACGCCCGTCAGACGGATGTAGTCTGCCGTAACGGCGGCGAAGAGTTTCTGATGCTGCTGCCGGCTACCACGGTCGAAGAGGCGCGGGTTATCGCCGAGCGGGTGCGCGTCAGCATTGCGGAGAGCTGGATCGATCCGCCCGGCCATATCACGCTCTCGGTGGGCATCGCCTGCTGGCAGCCGCAGCAGGGCACGCAGGAGGAGAGTCTCCGGCAGGCGGATGCGGCGCTCTATCAGGCCAAGCACGCCGGACGAAACTGTGTGATGATTGCCGGCCATAACGCACTGGTCAGCAGCATTATACGCTGATATGCGGATCGATAAGCGGGCGGCAGCGTGCCGTGCCGGGGCAGTAAAAGGATAAGGTTGATGTTGTCTCTGTTGTTTCATTGGTACAAGCGTCGCTTCAGCGATCCGCAGGCGATTGGCCTGCTGGCGATCCTGCTGGCGGCGTTCTGCATTCTGTTTTTCTTTAGCGGGCTGCTGGCGCCGCTGCTGGTGGCGCTGGTGCTGGCTTATCTGCTGGAGTGGCCCGTAGTGCGGCTGCAGCGTATCGGCTGCAGCCGCAGCTGGGCAACCAGCATCGTGTTAATACTCTTCGCCGGCATTCTGCTGGTTATGGTACTGATAGTGGCGCCGGTTGCCTGGCAGCAGGGCATTAACCTGACGCGCGATCTGCCCAACATGCTCAATAAACTCTATGTCTCAGCGGCTGCGCTGCCACAGCGTTTTCCGGCACTGGTAGATGCAGGCATTATCGATATCATCGTAGAGAATCTGCGCAGCCGCCTGACCGGCCTGGGTGAATCCCTGGTGCGCTATTCACTGGCCTCGCTGGTCGGTCTGATGACGCTGATGATCTATCTGGTGCTGGTCCCGCTGATGGTGTTTTTCCTGCTGAAAGATAAAGAGCAGATGCTGAATGCGGTGCGGCGCGTGCTGCCGCGTAATCGCGGGCTGGCGGGCACGGTATGGAAAGAGATGAATCAGCAAATCACCAACTATATTCGCGGCAAAGTGCTGGAGATGGCGGTGACAGGCGTCGTCAGCTGGATCGCCTTTTTAGTGCTGGGGCTCAATTACGCGCTGCTGCTGGCGGTGCTGGTGGGCGTTTCGGTGCTGATCCCTTACGTGGGCGCGCTGGCCGTTACGCTGCCGGTCATTGGCGTCGGGCTGTTTCAGTGGGGGCTTAGCAGCGATTTCTGGACGCTGATGGTGGTGTATCTGGTGATCCAGGCGCTGGATGGCAACGTACTGGTGCCGGTGCTGTTTTCAGAAGCGGTAAATCTGCATCCGCTGGTGATTATTCTCTCCGTGGTCATTTTTGGCGGACTGTGGGGCTTCTGGGGCGTATTTTTTGCTATTCCGCTGGCCACGCTGGTAAAAGCGGTTGTACGCGCCTGGCCGGAAACCACGCCGGAACGGCAGATCGCAGAGTAAGAAATAGCGGGAAGCGGTGCGCAGCAAAGGCGCACCGCTTTTGATCAGGCAGACTTCACGTAATCAAGCACGATATCGTGATGGTCTGCGGTTTTAAAGCTGTCGAACACCTTTTCCACTTTACCATCCTGACCAATCAGGAAACTGATGCGGTGGATGCCGTCGTAGCTTTTGCCCATAAATGACTTCTCACCCCAGACGCCAAACTGCTCGCACACCTGGTGATCTTCATCAGAAAGCAGCGTGAAATTCAGCAGCTCTTTCTCAACAAAACGGGACAGTTTTTCCGGCTTGTCGGTGCTGATACCCAGTACCTCTACGCCCGCTTTTTTCAGCTCGTCCATGTTGTCACGCAGGCCGCAGGCCTGAGTAGTACAGCCTGGCGTCATCGCTTTCGGGTAGAAATAGACCAGAACACGCTGTCCCTGGAAGTCGGCCAAATTTACTTGTTCGCCATCCTGATCGGGCAAGCTAAATTTCGGTGCGGTATCACCGGCTTTCAGTGGATTCATCACAACTCTCCGTTTTTTGTTCATGCTGCGGGTATGACACCCGGCAGAGCCTGCTGGCTGGCCGGACGTTTACCTCAGGGTTATTTCACAACACGTTATGCTGCTGCAACAGAGTGTGTGGCGAAATAACCCGGAGCCTGATTACAGGACATTGCTGCTGTCGTCGGTGACACTATAGAGGCGAATTGAGCCTTGTGCATGCAGTTCTTCACACAGCTGATTAAACGCCTGCTCTATCGGTGCGCTTACCCGGTTCGCCGGACTGTGTGCTGTCATCTGAATATAGAGTACCGGCTGTTCATTGTCCTGAGCCGGGTTAATACGCGACACCAGCTCAGCGATGTTCAGCTGATGTTTATCAAGCAGATCGGTAAAGCGCTCAATAATGCGTGGCGAATCCGGCACTTCTACCTGAATCCGGACCGTCACCGGCATCGGTGGCGTCGCGCGCGCGTTCGTGCGCTTCATTACAATCAGCAGCTCCAGCTCAGCGCCTTTCATCGGCAGCGTGGATTCAATCAGCGTAATGGCGTTCCAGCTGCCGGAAAGCAGCATAATAAAGGTGAACTCATCGCCGAGCATCGCCAGACGGCTATCTTCTATATTGCAGCCGCAACTGCTGACGTGGCGGGTAATGGCGTTAACGATACCCGGACGATCGACGCCAAGAGCAGTGATGACCAGATGATGCGGCTGTGGCTGCGACAAAATGAGTTTTCCTGTACGTTCGCTAATAACTATAAGGTAAACATAAAAAAAACTGCTGACAAGCGCGGGAATGGGCTGGCTCGCTTGCTTTTCTTTGAAGGTAAAACGTAACATGAGGCACTTGTTTGTCGAGGGGATAGCCCATGTTCACCGGAAGTATTGTTGCACTCATTACGCCTATGAATGACCAGGGCCAGGTTTGCCGCCCGAGTCTGAAAAAACTGATTGATTATCATGTCGCCAGCGGAACCGCAGCGATCGTTTCTGTTGGCACCACCGGCGAATCTGCAACGCTCAGCCATGAAGAGCATGGTGACGTGGTGATGCAAACCCTGGAGCTGGCCGATGGCCGTATTCCGGTTATCGCCGGAACGGGCGCTAACGCCACTGCCGAAGGGATCTCTCTGACAAAACGCTTTACCGGCACCGGCGTGGTCGGCTGCCTGACCGTGACGCCTTATTACAATCGTCCGACTCAGGAAGGGCTTTACCAGCACTTCAAAGCGATTGCGGAAAGCACCGATCTGCCGCAGATGCTCTATAACGTTCCGTCGCGTACCGGCTGCGATATGCTGCCGGAGACCGTGGCGCGCCTGGCTGAAATTAAAAATATTATCGGTATTAAAGAAGCGACCGGGAACTTATCGCGGGTTTCACAGATCCAACAGCTGGTTGGTGACGAGTTCATTATTGTCAGCGGCGATGATGCCACTGCGCTGGATTCCATGCAGCTGGGCGGCAAAGGCGTCATTTCTGTCACCGCTAACATTGCGGCGCGTGAAATGGCTGAACTCTGTGCGCTGGCGCAGGAAGGCAAATTTGCCGAAGCGCGTAACCTGAATCAGCGTCTGATGCATCTGCACCAGACGCTTTTCTGTGAGCCCAATCCTATTCCGGTAAAATGGGCCGCAAAACAGCTGGGATTGATCGCGGATGACACGCTGCGCCTGCCAATGACGCCGCTGACCAGCGCGGGCCAGGAAAAAACGGCGCAGGCACTTATCAAAGCGGGTCTGCGTTAATTTAGGGAGAATCAATGAGTTTTTCAGTTAAGCGCTCGACGCTGGTAACGGTAGCAGGTCTCTCCACTCTGATGCTGCTGACAGCCTGTTCCAGCGATCAGCGTTACAAGCGCCAGGTAAGCGGCGATGAGTCCTATCTTCAGACGCCTGAACTGCGCGATCTGAACGCGCCGGCAGGGGCAATACTGCCGATACAGAACGGCGACTATGAGGTTCCGCATCGCGTAGCTAATGGCGCGCTGGGTAAAGCACTCGATATTCGTCCGCCGGCGCAGCCGCTGGCGCTGATGAACGGTACGCGCGCGCAGTTCACCGGTAATACTGGCGTACTGGCGCTGGAAAGCAGTCGCGGTTCTATCTGGTCACAGGTGGTCAACGTGGTGCAATCCTACAAGTTCCCGATTGCCCAGCGTAACGATGCCGGGCAGCAGCTCACCACCGACTGGGTGCAGTGGAACCGCGCAGATGAAGATAATCAGTATCGCGGCCGCTATCAGATCAGCGTGCAGAATCAGGGGTATCAGCAGGTCCTGACGGTGCGTCTGCTTGAGCTGCAGCAGCAGGGTGAGACGGTAACGTCACCGGCACAGGTTCAGCGCTATACCGGCCAGATGCTCAACGATCTCAGTACCGGTCTGGATAAGATCGATACTGCCAGTCAGGATGCTGCCGCCGGACGTGCGACCGGACAGATCGACGTCCAGAGCGGTGCAGATGAAACCGGCCTGCCGCTGCTGATCCTGCGCTCGCCGTTTAACGTCACCTGGCAGCGACTGCCGGCGGCGCTGCAGCGTGCTGGCATGGAAGTGACGGATGACAACCGTTCGCAGGGCAGTCTGAAAGTGACCTATAAGCAGCCGGGCAGCAGCGCGTTTGACGCGATTGGCGCCAAAGATCCGGAGCTGCCGAACGGTGACTATAAGCTGCAGGTCGGCGACCTTGATAACCGCAGTAGTCTGCAGTTTATCGATCCTAAGGGTCACGTGCTGACCCAGGCGCAGAACGATGCGCTGGTGGCCGTCATGCAGGGCGCACTGAATAAATAATTGTGTAAAGGCCGGAGATTCTCCGGCCTTTTTGTTTTGATTTTGGCATAATGGCGCCCGGCGAGGTAAACGATTGCGTCACGCAGTCGTCGCGCGGTGGAACACCGCTGAACACGGGTTATTTCATGTCTGGAGTTAACAAGATGCAAAAGCGAGCTGAGTTGTATCGCGGTAAAGCGAAAACCGTATACAGTACCGACAATCCGGATTTGCTGGTACTTGAGTTCCGCAACGATACATCAGCAGGAGACGGGGCACGAATCGAACAGTTTGATCGTAAAGGCATGGTGAACAACAAGTTTAACCACTTTATTATGACCAGACTGCAGGAAGCGGGCATTCCTACTCAGATGGAAGCGCTGCTGTCTGATAACGAAGCGCTGGTGAAAAAGCTGGAGATGGTGCCGGTAGAGTGCGTGATCCGCAACCGCGCGGCCGGATCGCTGGTCAAACGCCTTGGGGTGGAAGAGGGCATGCTGCTCAGTCCGCCGCTGTTTGATCTCTTCCTGAAAGATGACGCCAAACATGATCCCATGGTCAACGAGTCTTACTGCGAAACCTTTGGCTGGGTCAGTAAAGCGAACCTGGCGCGTATGCAGGAGCTGACGTATAAAGCCAACGAGGTGCTGAGCAAACTGTTTGATGATGCCGGCCTTATCCTGGTCGATTTCAAGCTGGAGTTTGGTCTGTTTAACGGCGAAGTCACGCTGGGCGACGAGTTCTCACCCGATGGCGCGCGTTTGTGGGACAAAGAGACCATGGACAAAATGGATAAAGACCGTTTCCGTCAGAGCCTCGGCGGCGTCGTGGAAGCGTATGAAGCTGTAGCACACCGCCTCGGGGTCAAACTCGACTAAACCGCATTACGCGGCAGGTGCTATCGGGTCGTCTCTGCAGACGGCCCTTTTTTATATCCGTCATCTGCCTGCCTGCAACGCTGGTGATTATGCCTGGCGCCATCTAAAATCATGCCTATCTGAAGATAAATAAACAGGAGCAGGCCATGCGCTGGCAAGGGCGTCGTGAAAGCGACAATGTGGAAGATCGTCGCGGCGAATCATCAGGTTTTGGCGGTGGCGGGCGACAGATCCGGCTGCCGCGCGGGAAAGGCGGCATTATCCTGCTGGTCGTTGTGGCGGTGGCCGGATATTACGGCTATGACCTAACCGGACTGCTGGGCGGCGGTGGCAGCGCACCGGTGCAGCAGCGCCAGGTGGACTCCGCGCAGGATAACGAGGCGGCGAAATTTACCTCGGTGATCCTCGCGACAACCGAAGATACCTGGGACAAGCTGTTTAAGCAGATGAACAAACAGTATGTGCCACCAAAACTGGTGATGTATCGCGGCGTGACGCGCACCCACTGCGGAACCGGCCAGGCGGCGATGGGGCCGTTTTACTGTCCGGCTGACCAGAGCGTCTATATCGACCTCTCTTTCTATGATGAGATGAAAACCAAACTGGGCGCAGGCGGCGACTTTGCGCAGGGCTACGTCATTGCGCATGAGGTGGGTCACCATGTGCAGAAGCTGCTGGGTATTGAGCCGAAAGTACGTGAAATGCAGCAGGGCGCCAGTGAGAAACAGGTGAATCAGCTGTCGGTGAAAATGGAGCTGCAGGCGGACTGCTTTGCCGGCGTCTGGGGCCACTATATGCAGCAGCAGAACATTCTGGAAGTGGGCGATCTGCAGGAAGCGCTTAACGCGGCCGAAGCGATTGGTGACGACCGCCTGCAGCAGCAGAGCCAGGGGCGCGTAGTGCCGGACAGCTTTACGCACGGCACATCTGAACAGCGCTATACCTGGTTTAAACGCGGTTATGACGGCGGCGATCCGGGCCAGTGCAACACCTTCGCCACTAACTGATGTCCTGTGCTGTTATCACGGCGGCGATGCAGCAGGCAGGCATCCGCCGCTTAGCGGTTATAGCAGGTGATGCAGAATGGGCGCGCGAGCAGGCCGGTCTATGGCAGCAGGCGCTGCCGGGTGACTGGATCACGCTCAGCAGCGCCTGCGACCTGACGCCGCACGTTGCCCCGGCAGCGCTGCGAACGCTGCTGGGACGTGAATTTACCCATGCGCTGTTCGATGCGCGGCACGGCTTTCACGCTGAGGCTTTTGCCGCGCTGGCCGGTACGCTGCGCGCCGGCAGCTGGCTGCTGCTGCTGACGCCGCCGTGGGAGAGCTGGGCGACAGCTGCCGATGCGGACAGCCTGCGCTGGGCCGATGTCGCAGAGCCCATCGCCACGCCCCGTTTTATACGCCGCCTGCAGCAGCTGATGCTGAAAGATGACGAGGTGCTGCTGCAGCGCCAGCATCTGCCGGTACGTCAGCCGGCCGCAGGTGTCTGGCCGCGCTGGCAATGCCAGGCGCCACAGCAGCAGGCGGCTATTCTTGCTCAGCTGCAGGCGATCGCTTCCGGGGTGGCGGTGGTTACCGCACCGCGCGGGCGCGGCAAGTCGGCGCTGGCCGGCATGCTGGCACGTAACACAACGCACGCGCTGGTCACCGCTCCGGCGAAGGTGTCAACAGAGGTGCTGGCGCAGTTTGCCGGCGAGCAGTTTTCCTTTATGGCCCCTGATGCGATCCTGCAGCAGCCGATCGATCCGCTGCCTGCATGGCTGATCGTTGATGAGGCAGCCGCGATCCCGGCGCCGCTGCTGCAGCAGCTGGTTGCACGCTTTCCGCGTGTGCTGCTGACCACAACGGTGCAGGGGTACGAGGGCACCGGACGCGGCTTTCTGCTGCGCTTCTGCGCCACCCTGCCTGACGTCCGCTATTTCACGCTGGATGAACCCCTGCGCTGGTGCGCACAGGATCCGCTGGAGCAGTGGCTCAACCGCGCGCTGCTGTTTGAAGAAGCGGATCGCGCCGCACCCGCATCTGAAATCACGTTATACAGAGCGACGCCGGATGCGCACCCCGCTGCGCTGGAGGCGGGCTATCGTCTGCTGGCGAGCGCGCACTATCGCACTTCGCCCCTCGACCTGCGCCGCCTGCTGGACGCGCCGGGGATGCAGCTCTGGCTGGCTGGCGCAGCAGAGAGCGTGGCCGGTGCCCTGTGGCTGGTTGAAGAGGGCGGACTGGATGCAGAACTGGCGCAGGCTGTCTGGGCCGGCACGCGTCGCCCGCGCGGTAATCTGGTCGCGCAGTCACTGGCGGCACACGCCGGTTTCAGCGCGGCGGCTACGCTGCGCTCTCTGCGTATCAGCCGCATTGCGGTGACGGCCGCCCGCCGTCAGCAGGGCACTGGCCGGGCGCTGGTTTCACAGGCGCGTCAGCAGGCCGCCGGCTGTGATTTTCTCTCGGTGAGCTTTGGTTACACGGCGGCGCTGTGGCGCTTCTGGCACGCCTGCGGCTTTACGCTGGTGCGGGTCGGATCGCAGCGTGAAGCGAGCAGCGGCTGCTACGCCGCAATGGCCATCTGCGCACTGACGCCGGCCGGGAAACTGCTGCAGACGCAGGCGGCGCAGCGTCTGGCGCGCGATGCCGTCTGGCTGAACGATCTCATCGATTTGCCACTGCCAGAGGAAGCGGGGCTGTCGCAGGATATTAATGAAGAGGATGTGGTGCTGCTGGCAGGTTTTGCCTGGGCACAGCGCCCGTTCGAGGCGAGCTATGCGGTGCTGCAGCGGCTGGTGCGCATACAGCCGCAGCCGTTAATGCAGGCCATACTGATTCAGAAACAGACGCTGAGCGAGGCGGGCAGCAGCGCCGGTCTCAGCGGCCGCAAGGCGGTGGTACAGCGGCTGCGTCAGGAGACGGCTGAGGCGCTTGAACGGCTCGATCCGCAGGCAGCGCAGGCCTGGCAACAGCGGCTGACGTTGTTGCAATAAATCAGCGCTCTTGTTCAAATTTTCCCGGTATCACTCTGCTGGCCGCGGCGTATAGTGAATACAGGAGGTCAGTATGGCTTTACGATATGTTGTTGTTCAGCAGCCGGTGCAGGCTGCTCAGCTTTTTTTGCTTTACCACGGCGCTGATGATAACCCTGATGCGATGGCACAAATTGGCACCTGGTTTGCTCAGGCGTTTCCGGACGCGCAGGTGGTGTCAGTAGGTGCCCCTTATACCGGTAGTGTGCCGCAGGGCCGCCAGTGGTTTATGGACTATCCCGCTCAGGATCGCTCGCCGCAGCAGTGTGTCGATGCGGTCATGCCGCTATTTATCGAGTCTGTCCGGCACTGGCAGCGTACTGCTGGCGTCTGGCCCGAAGCGACGGCGCTGGTCGGGTTCTCGCAGGGCAGCACCATGGTTCTGGAGGGCGTAAAAGCGCAGCCGGAGCTGGCGGGACGGGTGGTGGCGTTTAGCGGGCGCTATACCACGCTGCCGGAACGCGCCAGCAGGCGTAATACCATTCATCTTATTCACGGCGACGATGACGAACAGGTACCGCTACAGCATGCTGAAGCGGCGAACCAGCGTCTGACCGAGCTGGGCGGCGATGTGACGCTGGATGTGGTGAACGATCTGCCGCATGCGATAGATGAACGCAGCATGGCGCGGGCGCTGCATCATCTGCGCTATACCATACCGCGCCGCTATTTTGATGAAGCATTGAGCGGCGCCAAACCAAACGACGACGATGTTGTGATGTTTCTGTAGGGGCGGGCGACATAAATGCCGCCCCTGCAACCAATCCGCCGGGACGGGCGGCATGAATGCCGCCCCTACAATTGCCGGTAGGGGGCGCATTCATGCGCCCCTGGCGTATTCCTGCGCCCTAGGGTTATTTACGCGTCCATCGCCCATTTGCGGCCAGGGCGGCATGAATGCCGCCCTGGCGTATTTACGCGCCCCTGGCCTATTTTTTCTTTGGCCAGTCATCTTCATCATCCCACTTATCGTTGAAATCACGATGCGGAGGTAAATCCGGCCGGTTATCCATATATTTTTTATGATCGATGCGCTTGAGATCTTTATAGACGTTCATCAGTACGCCCACCATCAGCACAATCACCAGGATCCACCAGTACTCTTTTAACCACTCCATGCCCCGTCTCCTTGTTTATGCGGTCAGGCAATCAGCTGCTCCATAATGCGCTGATACATGCGGCTCAGCAGCTGCAGATCTGACGCTTTGACGCACTCATTGATTTTATGAATTGTGGCGTTAACCGGGCCAAGCTCCACCACCTGCGCTCCCATACGGGCAATAAAGCGTCCGTCGGAAGTGCCGCCCGTGGTCAACAGCTGCGGCTTAATTTCATTATAGTGCGTTACGGCGTTTACCACGGCGTCAACCAGCCTGCCGCGTGACGTCAGGAAAGGCTGTCCGGAAACGGTCCACTCCAGCGTATAGCGCAGCTGATGGCGGTCCAGCAGTTCCGTCACGCGATCTTTAATCATCTGATCGGTCAGCTCGGTGCTGAAGCGAAAGTTAAACTGCACAAAAAATTCGCCGGGAATAACGTTATTGCTGCCGGTACCCGCCTGCACATTCGCAATCTGCATGCTGGTTGGCGGAAAGAATGCGTTGCCCTGATCCCACTCGGTGGCCACCAGCTCATTCAGCGCCGGCATGGCACGGTGTACCGGATTATCCGCCAGGTGCGGGTAGGCGACATGTCCCTGCACGCCGTGCAGCGTCAGGTTTGCGGTCATTGAACCGCGCCGGCCGTTTTTCACCACATCCCCGACGATCTCTGTACTGGAGGGCTCACCCACCAGGCAGTAATCCAGCCGTTCATGACGCGCCATCAGGCGCTCCACCACTTTGACCGTGCCGTTGACCGCGCTGGCCTCTTCATCGGAGGTGATCAGAAACGCCAGGCGGCCCTTGTGCTGCGGATGCGCAGCGACAAAACGTTCAGCGGCGACCACCATCGCTGCCAGCGAGCCCTTCATATCGGCGGCACCGCGCCCAAACAGCATGCCGTCGCGGATAGTGGGCTCAAACGGCGGGTTGATCCAGCGGTTTGCATCACCGGGCGGTACGACATCAGTGTGTCCGGCAAACGCTAAGGTTTCACCGTGACCGCGCGTGGCCCAGACGTTCAGCGTGTCATTAATATGCATCTGCTCAATCTGAAAACCGATCGCCTCCAGGCGGGCGATCAGCAAGGCCTGACAGCCCGCATCATCCGGACTTAGCGAAGGGCGACGGATGAGCTGCTGAGCCAGCTCAATAACCGGACAGAACATGTTATGACTTCTCCTGAATAAAAGCGTGGTAAAGATCGGCGCTGTAGCCCGGCAGCAGGCTGCCATCGGGGGCGGCAAGCAGCGGACGTTTAATGATGGCAGGCTGTGCCAGCATCACGGCGCTGGCGCTGGCGGCATCCTTAATCGCGGCACGTTCTGCTTCCGGCAGCCTGCGCCAGGTGGTACCGCGCGTATTCAGCAGGGCTTCATAGCCAAGCCGATCGATAAAGTGCTGCAGCAGCGCGGCATCCAGTCCATCCGCGCGATAATCGTGAAACCGGTAGTCGATGCCGGACGCGGTTAGTGCATTGCGCGCTTTTTTTACGGTGTCGCAATTTTTGATTCCGTACATCACCCACTGCGCTGTCATAGCTGTTTCCCGTTCTGCAAAAAAATCTGCGCGCGAGTTTACCACAGCGGGGTGCGCGCGGTGAGCGTCAGTGGATATTGCCTGCATTTTTCATCATCTGCTGCCTTTAATCGAAAACGCTAATCAGGACCAGTAAGCGCTTTCATTCTGAGCGCAAACTGCCCGCTGTCTTATTATCAGGCCGGTAAGGATTATCTTAATCACGGAATTGTGCTACAGAATGAAAAAAACATTATTTTTCATTCTGAACAGAAGCTTGCAGAAATGTGCGTTACGGCACAAAAAAGAAAAACTGCAGCTTTTCCCCGCTTCTGCCGATAGTGATAAGAGGTGGAAACGTATTCACCTGCAGAAAAAAGCGGCGTACAATTGCCATCACAATAAGAGAGGTTGTTATGGTTGAACATGAACTGGGGAACTGGAAAGAATTTATCGAAGCGATGTTACGTAAGTAACGCGTGACGAGGAAAGCAGGGCGTTTCCCCCCTTGCTGTAATTCTGACCACACACATCAATAGAGCCGCCGGGAGCTTCTCCCGGCGGCTTTTTTCATGCCGGCTAATCGTGCGGTTTCTCACGCAGCGGAAAGCGACGCCGGACCAGCACAAAGAACAGGGGTACAAAGAAAATAGCCAGCAGCGTGGCTGTCAGCATACCGCCCAGAACGCCGGTCCCTACCGCGTGCTGACTGCCTGAACCCGCGCCGCTGCTGATCGCCATTGGCAGGACGCCAAACATAAAGGCAAGTGAAGTCATTAATATCGGACGCAGGCGCTGACGCGAGGCTTCCAGAGTGGCCTCCTTTAACTCACGGCCTTTGCTGTTGATCTCATTCGCAAACTCCACGATCAGAATCGCGTTTTTCGCCGAAAGCCCGATCACCGTCAGCAGCCCGACCTGAAAATAGACATCGTTTTCCAGTCCGCGCAGCCATGTTGCCAGCAGAGCACCGACAACACCCAGCGGCACAACCAGCATCACCGAAAAGGGAATAGACCAGCTTTCATAGAGCGCAGCGAGACACAAAAACACCACCAGCAGCGAAATAGCATAGAGCGCCGGGGCCTGCGCGCCGGATAATCGTTCCTGATAAGATGCGCCGGTCCACTGGAAGCCTACCCCGAGCGGCAGCTGCGCCACCAGCTTCTCCATCTCATCCATGGCGGTTCCGCTGCTGACGCCGCTGGCCGCTTCGCCAACAATTTCCAGCGAGGCGTAGCCGTTATAGCGTTCCAGGCGCGGTGAGCCGGTTTCCCAGCGGCTGGTGGCAAACGCAGAGAAGGGCACCATGCCGCCGCTGCTGTTGCGCACGTACCATTTATTGATATCGCCGGGCAGCATACGAAACTCCGGTGCCGACTGCACATAGACCTTTTTAACCCGGCCGCGATCGAGAAAATCATTCACATAGGTCGATCCCCAGGCGGTAGAGAGGGTCTGGTTGATGGTGTCCAGCGAGACGCCGAGCGCCTGCGCTTTGCGCTGGTCGATATCGATCTGCAGCTGCGGCGTATCGTCCAGGCCATTATGCCGCACGCGCGACAGCGCCGGATCGGCTGACGCCAGCGCCAGCAGCTTATCGCGCATCGCCATCATCTGCGTGTGCCCGATACCGCTGTGATCCTGCAGCTGCAGATCAAAGCCCGAGGAGCTGCCCATGCCGCTGATGGCCGGGGGGCTGCTGGCGACCACGCGTGCTTCAGCAATCGCGGCAAATGCGCGGGTAGCGCGCTCAATAATGGCAAAAGAGGTGCGGTCGTCACCGGGACGTTGATCCCAGGGCGTGAGGCGGACAAACAGCCGCGCCACGTTCTGACCGTTGCCGCCAGGCCCGGATCCAATGGTGGCAAACACGGACGTGACGTTCTCTTTTTCCGCCGTAAGGTAGTAACGTTCAACTTTCTCAACCACGCGGGAGGTCTGCTGCAGCGTTGAACCCGGCGGCAGCTGAATCTGCGTCATAAATACGCCGCGATCTTCCAGCGGCAGAAAAGAGGTCGGCAGACGCAAAAACAGAAAAGCCATCAGGCCGATCAGCGCGGCATAGAGCAGCATCCAGCGGCCACTCTGGCGCAGCAGTCGCGCAACGCCCCGTTCGTAGCGCTGAGTGCTGGCGTTAAACGCGCGGTTAAACCAGCCGAAAAATCCGCGCTGACCGTGATGTTCACCCTGTTTCAGCGGCTTAAGCAGCGTGGCGCAGAGGGCGGGCGTCAGGATCATCGCCACCAGTACTGACAGCACCATAGCGGAGACAATCGTAATGGAGAACTGGCGATAAATGGCACCCACCGTGCCACCAAAAAAGGCCATCGGGACAAAGACTGCGGAGAGAACCAGCGCAATGCCCACCAGCGCGCCCTGTATCTGCCCCATCGATTTGCGCGTGGCGGCCCGTGGCGATAACCCTTCCTCGCTCATGATGCGCTCAACGTTTTCCACGACCACGATCGCATCATCAACCAGCAGGCCAATGGCCAGCACGACGGCAAACATGGTCAGGGTATTAATACTGAAGCCGCAGATATAGAGCACGGTAAACGTACCCAGCAGCACCACCGGCACCGCGATAGTGGGGATCAGCGTGGCGCGAAAATTCTGCAGAAAGAGATACATCACCAGAAACACCAGCAGGATCGCTTCCAGCAGCGTTTTGACGACATCTTTTATGGAGGCCTTAACAAAAGGCGTGGTTTCAAATGCGATTTTCGCTTCAAGGCCGGGGGGAAAATAGTGTGCCAGCTCCGCGACGCGGGCGCGAACCAGCCGGTCAGTATTCATCTCATTCGCGCCGGAAGCCAGCTTAACCCCCAGGCCTGATGCGGACTGACCGTTATAGCGACTCAGGTAGTCATATTTCTCTGCGCCCATGGCGATACTGGCAACATCACCGAGCGTGACAACTGCACCGCTGCCGCTGCTTTTTAAGGTAATGGCGCGAAACTGCTCCGGCGTCTGCAGCATGGACTGCGCGTTGACCGTGGCATTCAGCGCCTGCTTCTCTACCGACGGCAATCCGCCGACCTGGCCGACGGCGACCTGGGTATTTTGTGACTCAATCGCCTGAATGATATCGGCGGTCGTGAGCGCATAGCGCGTCAGTTTGACGGGATCGAGCCAGATGCGCATAGCGTACTGTGACCCATAGGCATCCACCTGACCGACGCCATCGATGCGGCTGAGCGGATCCTGGATGTTACTGGCAACGTAATCAGCAATATCCTGCTTATCCATGCTGCCATCGGTGGAGACAAACGCAATCATCAGAATGTTGCTGTCGCCGGTTTTATTAACGTTAACCCCCTGCGCCTGAACGGCGGCCGGAAGTTTGCGCAGTGCGCTCTGCAGCTGGTTCTGCACCTGCTGACGCGCCTCATCGGGATCGGTACCGGCGAGAAAGGTCAGCGTAATCTGCACCTGGCCGGTATTGCTGCTGTTGGAGGACATATACATCAGGTTATCGATGCCGGTCATATTCTGTTCGATAACCTGCGTAACGGTATTCTCCAGCGTCTGGGCAGAGGCGCCGGGATAATTGGCCGTGATGCGGACATTGGGCGGAGCAAGATCCGGATACTGTTCAACCGGAAGCGAGGTGATAGCCAGCGTGCCGCACAGACAGAGTAAAATCGCCAGAACCCAGGCAAATACCGGGCGGTCGATAAAAAAGTCCGACATAACTCTGTTACTCCTCAGCGGCAGCTTGTCATTATTATATGAGCAGCGCACGGCTGGCGCGCTGGCAGGCGAGGCGGGCACACTCTGCAGGCGCCTGCCCGCTTTACTTTACGCGGTGTAAATCAGAGAAACGTGGAGTAATTATGGAAGAAATGTAAATGTTGCGTGGCCGGACGGCTCAACCGGTGCCGTACTGCTTTACCTTTCCCGGCAATACAGACATTAATCTGGCTAAACATTAAACAGATTTACCGACCGCCTGGCCTGGTTTGCACAGGCTTGCCAATACTTCTCCTGTCACCCGCTATTTTCTGCCACTCAGGAGATCCTTATGAAACGAGCTACTACCCTCTTTGGTGCGGCCCTGCTTGCCACCGCAAGTTTTTCCACGCTGGCTGCTACGCCGCTGAGCGAGGCGGATGCCCAAAACATGCAGCCTGCAGGCACCATATCGGTCAGCGGCGTGCGCGGCACGCTGGATGACGCCACCCGCCAGCTGTCGCAAAAAGCGGAAGAGATGGGCGCCACACACTTTCGCGTCATTGGCGCGCAGAATCCTGGCGACTCCAGCCTCTGGAACGGCAGCGCTGAAATCTATCGCTAATGCGTTACCCGGGAGCTGCGCAACCGGGCATTTCCCGGCCCGATTTTCTGCTTTTCTGACGCCATCCTGACCGGTCACGCTGCTGACCGGTTTTTTTGTGCGTCACGACCGATTCTTACAAATCAGATCGTGCGTCCAGCCAGTATATTTTGCTTCGTTCATGCAGAACGGGTAGGATTCATCGCCGTAATTTCCCGGGTCGCCACGCGCATCGTTCCACTGCTCCGGCACCGGTTTTTACTCCATTTCGCACCGCAGGCGCAAACGATTGGTCAGCCGGTGATTGATGGTCAGGACAAACAGGAAAGCTATGAAACATACTAAAAAAACGCCCGACGAACAGCGTGCTGCGAGAAGGCGCTGGCTGAACTCTCACGATACCGGTTACCACAAAGCGATGGGTAACCGACAGGTACAAATGATCGCCATTGGCGGTGCTATCGGCACTGGTCTGTTCCTCGGCGCAGGCGCACGCCTGCAGCTGGCAGGTCCGGCGCTGGCACTGGTCTATCTGGTGTGCGGCATCTTCTCTTTCTTTATTCTCCGTGCGCTGGGCGAGCTGGTACTGCATCGCCCCTCAAGCGGCAGCTTTGTCTCCTATGCGCGTGAATTCCTCGGGGAAAAAGCGTCTTATGTAGCGGGCTGGATGTATTTCGTTAACTGGGCGATGACCGGGATTGTCGATATCACCGCCGTGGCGCTTTATATGCATTACTGGGGCGCGTTTGGCGACGTACCGCAGTGGGTATTTGCGCTCGGCGCGCTGGCCATTGTCGGCACCATGAACATGATTGGCGTTAAGTGGTTCGCCGAAATGGAGTTCTGGTTTGCGCTGGTCAAAGTGCTGGCAATTGTGATCTTCCTGATTGTTGGCGTGGTGTTTCTCGGTACCGGCAAACCGCTCGACGGCAACGCGACCGGCTTCCATCTGATCACCGATAACGGCGGTCTCTTCCCGCATGGCCTGATGGCTGCGCTGGTGCTGGTGCAGGGAGTGGTATTTGCCTTTGCCTCGATTGAGCTGGTAGGAACCGCGGCCGGCGAGTGCAAAGATCCTAAAACCATGCTGCCCAAAGCGATCAACAGCGTGATCTGGCGTATTGGCCTGTTTTATGTGGGTTCCGTGGTGCTGCTGGTGCTGCTGCTGCCGTGGAATGCCTACCAGGCGGGACAGAGTCCGTTTGTGACCTTCTTCTCGAAGCTGGGCGTTCCCTATGTCGGCAGTATTATGAACATTGTGGTACTGAGCGCGGCGCTCTCCAGCCTTAACTCCGGTCTCTATTCAACCGGCCGTATTCTGCGATCCATGTCGATGGGCGGCTCAGCGCCGCAGTTTATGTCGAAGATGAGCAAGCAGCAGGTGCCGTATGCCGGTATCCTGGTCACGGTTGCGGTTTACATCGTTGGCGTGGTGCTGAACTACTACGTGCCGTCGCAGGTGTTTGAGATTGTCCTGAACGTTGCCTCGCTGGGGATCATCTCTTCCTGGGGCTTTATCGTGGTCTGCCAGATGCGTCTGCGCAAAGCGATCAAAGAGGGCAAGGCTGAGGATGTCAGCTTTAAGCTGCCGTGGGCGCCGTTCACCTCCTGGCTGACGCTGCTGTTCCTGCTGAGCGTGCTGGTGCTGATGGCGTTTGACTACCCTAACGGCACCTATACCATCGCTTCCATTCCTCTGATCGCCGTACTGCTGGTGCTTGGCTGGTTTGGCGTACGCAAGCGCGTCCAGGCAGAGGCGATGAAAGAGCATGAGGTGCACGCGGATGAGAGCAGCGATGCGTCACCGCAGCTGGCGGACGAAAGCGGACGCTAAACCTTTCTCTGTAGCGTAACGGGAGCCTGGCTCCCGTTTTTTTTACCCGCCGCTGCGCAGGTAATTCAGATAGTTTTCCCCGCCGCTGCCGCCTATCATTTCAGCCTCTCTCAGCAAAGCAGCGGAGCGCTCATGGCATTCACTATCAACGTCATTAAAAATAAGATCCTGTCTGAAAACTGGTTTGTGCTGCGCAATTACACCTACGAGCTGACGCGCAGCAATGGCGAGGTGGTGCGGCACAAACGTGAAGTCTACGATCGCGGTAACGGCGCAACCATCCTGCTCTACAATCGTGAAAAAAACAGCGTGGTGCTGACCCGGCAGTTTCGCATCGCCACTTACGTTAACGGCAACGAAAGCGGTGAGCTGATTGAAGCCTGCGCCGGGCTGCTGGACGACGACACGCCCGAAGATTGCATCCGTAAAGAGGCGATTGAGGAGACGGGCTATCAGGTGGGGAAGGTTGAGAAACTCTTTGCTGCCTACATGTCACCCGGCGGCGTTACGGAACTGATCCACTTCTTTGCTGCAGAATATAGTGAAGCGACGCGTGCCAGCAGCGGCGGTGGCGTTGAAGATGAAGCGATAACCGTGCTGGAGCTGTCGTTCCCGCAGGCGCTGGCGAGGGTAAAAGATGGGGGCATCTGTGACGGTAAAACTATTATGCTGTTGCAGCATGCGCAGCTTGCCGGATGGCTGAAGCCGTAATCAGGGCGCAGTGATGCGCCCCCGCGGCGGGCCTGCATGGCTGAATAGCTCTGCCTGAAGCTCAGTTACGCCACCGCGTTCTCTATCTCCCCGACCACGCACTCCGGATGCGCCTGCAGTCGCGCCAGCGCCTCGGCATAGGAGGGCATTGAGTCGGCTGCGCCAGCGCGCTCAACGCAGAGCGAGGCAAACGCTGCGGCAAACCGCGCCGCCTGCGGCAGATCGTCGCCTGAGGCGAGACGCGCGGCAAGCGCACCGTTAAATGCGTCACCCGCGCCGGTGGTATCGCGCGGCTGCGCCGGAAAGAGCGGAATACGCTGCTGCCGGTCAGGCGTGGAGAGCAGGGCTCCCGCCATGCCCAGCGTAATAATGACCTGGCGCGCGCCTTTGCGGTGCAGCACGTCGGCGGCACGGCGCGCGCTGGCGAAATCGGTTACCGTTACGCCGCTGAGCTGGGTCGCTTCGGTGCTGTTCGGCGTCAGCAGATCGACCTTTGCCAGCAGCGCATCGCCGATCTTCTGCCACGGCGCCGGGTTAAGGATGACAAAGGTGCCGCTGGCGCGGGCGTTGTCGATCATACGCTGGATAGCGCTGAGATTATTCTCCAGCTGCACCAGCAGAATGTCGGCTGCGGCGACCGTAGGCTGGCAGCGCGTCACCTCGGCTGCGGTCACGGTGGTATTAGCGCCCGGATAGACTGAAATCATATTCTCCGCGTCGTCGCCCGCGACGTAAATCAGCGCATTGCCGGTTGGCTTCTCTTTACAGGTAAACAGCGTAATGGCATCGAACCCGGTTTTTTCCAGATGACGGCGGGCAAACAGGCCAAAATCGTCATTGCCTACTTTGCCGATGTAGTGCACCCGCGCACCTGCGCGCAGCGCCGCCGTGGCCTGATTAGCCCCTTTGCCGCCTGCGCCCATCATACTGTGATGCGCCGTCAGCGACTCACCCGGCAGCGGAAAGCGGCGCATCACCGCCACGATGTCGAGATTAAAGGAACCAAATACACACACTTTTCCTTTCATCATGCGCTCCTGAACAGGCGTTCGGCGGCCAGACAGGCACCGCGGCAGCCCGTGTAGTCGGTTGAGTGGCTGAAGATAATCTTCAGGTTTTCACGGGTTACCGGTGGCCGCAGATGCTGCTGGATCTGGCTGCGCAGCTGCGCCAGCGGAAAATCAGCCATCGCCAGTACGCCACCCCCGAGGATCAGGTACTCCGGATCGAGAATATTCATTTCGGTCGCGATCAGCTCAGCCAGCCGCCGGACAAACGCCTGCAGTTCCGGCTGTTCGCCGTGGCGGGTAAACAGCGCCGGCATCGGCGTATCGGCGGCGTTCTGTGCGGCCCAGCGGCTCAGCCAGTGGCCCGACGTCAGCGTTTCTGCACAGCCGTGGTTGCCGCACGGGCAGGGCAGGGCGTTGCCCGCCACCGGAATATGCCCCAGCTCGCCGGCACCGCCATGCTCGCCGTGATAAAAGCCACCGTTGAGCCACAGGCTGTTGCCCATGCCGGTGCCGGGATAGAGACCCACGGCGTTGTCCGGCAGCTGCTCCAGCTGCAGCAGATCCCACAGCATTAGGTGGTTCACATCTTTGTCCATCGCCACCGGCACGCCAAGCAGCGCGGTGAGGTGCGACGCGACCGGCTGGCCATCCAGCGCCTGAATAAAGGGCAGCGAAATCACCTGCTGCCGGTCGCGGCTGAGAATACCCGGCAGACCCAGCATAATGCCGCTTACCGGCTGCTGCTCCAGCGTGTCGCGGATGAGCTGAGCAAGCGCCAGCAGCGCGTCGGGCTGCTGCGCCCAGCTGGCGGTGGCGACTTTGCGAAAGCTGCTCCAGACGCCATCCTCTTCCATCAGCTGCAGCCGCGTACCGGTGCCGCCGATGTCGATACCGAGCCAGCGTGGTTTCATGCGGACACCTGCGTCAGCCCCTGGGCTTCATCAATGCTGTCGCGCATCATCTCCCACGCGGTCGCCAAATCATCATGAATATTGAACAGGCCGGATGTGCCGACAATCAGCACTTCTGCACCGGCCCCAATCAGCTGGTTATAGGTGCGGGTGTTGCAGGAGCCGTCTATCTCAACCAGATAGTGATAACCGTGCTGCTGTTTAAGCGTTTTCAGCTCGCGCACTTTCTCCACCATCTCCGGAATAAAGGGCTGACCGGCGTAGCCAGGGTCCACCGTCATCACGGTGATTTTATCCAGCAGGTGAATATAGTGCTGGATAAAGGAGACCGGCGTGGCGGGATTCAGCACAACACCCACTTTTTTACCAAAGCTGCGGATCATATTGATCACGCGGAAGGCGTCGCGGTTAATGGTTTCTGCATGCGGGCAGATGTAGTCAGCCCCCGCTCTGGCGACCGCCTCGATAAAGTCGGTCGGCTCTTCCACCATCAGATGCACATCAATGGCCACGCGGGTATAGGGCCGGATCTGTTCAATAAAGAAAGGGGAGAGCGTGATGTTTTTAACGTAGTGACCATCCATGATATCCACGTGAAGAAAGTCAGCGCGCGAATCGAGAACCTGCAGCTGGTGCTTGATCTCCATCAGGTTCATACACATCAGTGACGGGGAGATTTGAATACGCATCATACTTCCTTCTTTTCAGTCAGAGGATTAAGCACCGCGGCCAGCTTGCTGAGCTTTACCGCACGGTGTTCGTTGAGTCGGGTTTTGAGCTGTTTAAAGGCGAGTACCACAATCAGCACCGCGCCCCACATCGCCAGACTGACGTGCTGGCTGATATTCATCAGGTTGAAGCCGGTTGAGAGCACCTGCAGCGCAATCAGCGCCAGCACGACGCCGGTGACGCGACCAAAGCCGCCGTTGGGATCGGTGCCGCCGAGGATAATCGCCAGTACCGTCAGCAGCAGGTAGGCGTCGCCGTAGCCCATGCGCGCGGAGTTAAAGCGCGCCATCATAATCAGGCCCGCCAGCACGCAGAGCAGGCTGGAGATCACGTAAACCAGCATCACCATGCGGTGGGTGTTAATGCCGCTAAACCAGGTTGCGTTGATGTTGCTGCCGCCCATATAGATACATTTGCCGGCCCGGGTTTTACCGAGAAACAGCGCCAGCAGCGCGGCGGCGATGAGGAATACCCAGAGCGGCAGCGGCATCCCCAGCAGCGTATCAGCGCCCAGCGCCTGCACTACCGGCGGCATGCCGCTGACGGCTGCGCCTTTGGTCAGCCAGATACCGATCCCGTTCAGCGTCATCATCGTAGCCAGCGTCACCAGAATCGGATGCGCGCCGATGCGCGTGACCATCAGGCCGGTGATGACGCCGATGGCGGCGGCAATCAGCATGGCGCCGATAATGGCGATAACCAGCCACAGCAGCTGCAGCGCCATCCCGGCACCGGCGGGCAGGGCGCTCATCAGCGTCCAGGCGATAAACAGCGCGGTCAGGTTGGCGGTGGCAATAATGGCGAGATTCAGGCCGCCGCTGAGAATGGCGATAAACATCGCCAGAGTCAGTAATCCCAGTTCCGGCAGCTGAAACGCCATGCTCATAAAGGTGGAGTCGGTCAGGAAGCGACCCGGCAGCATCAGCGTAAAGGTCGCCAGCGCCAGCGCGATCAGCAGCATCAGACCAAGGTTGGTGCCGTCAGGGCGCAGTGCAGTCAGTGATTTCATCATCAATGCCCTCAGTCACACGAAACTGACATCAGTTTCTTTGCGTTTTTTGTAGTGCGTTACGGCGATCGCAATCATGATGACGCCGCCTACCACGATGTTCATGAAGTAGTTCGACACGCCCACCAGGTTAAGACCGTTCTTCAGGATGGCGATCAGAAAGACCCCCATCAGCGTGCCGCTGACCGTGCCTTTACCGCCCATCAGACTGGCGCCGCCCAGTACCGTTGCCGCCAGCACATCAAGCTCGCCGCCGACCAGCGCATTAGGCACCACTTCGCCCATGCGATAGACCTGTACCAGGCCGCCAACCGCCGCCATGGCGCCCAGCCAGCCGTAGGCAAAAACGTGGATCAGGCCGACGCGGATGCCGATACGTCGCGCAGACTCTGCGTCGCCACCCACCGCATAAAGCTGGCGCCCGAGGTTGGTTTTGTTCAGCAGCAGTGCCGTCGCCGCGGCAATGATCAGCATGGTGGCCAGCGGCAAGCCGACCTGAAAGCTCTCGCCCTGCCAGCTGAATGGCAGCACGTTACGCAGGGTGATCCACCACTCCGGCAGCGAATAGAGGCTGCGGCCGCCGGTCACCCACATCAGCAGGCCGAACAGCAGCGACTGCATGCTGATAGTGATGATGATGGAGACCACCCGCAGCGTGGTGATCAGCAGCGCATTGATCACGCCAAACAGCGTGCCGCACACGATCGCCAGCACAATGCTGAGCAGCGCGTTATCAAACTGAAACTGCACAAACAGGGACGCAAGCAGGTACTGCACCACTGAGGCAACGGCGGCAAAAGAGATATCGATCCCGCCGGTCACCAGCACTACAAACAGGCCCAGCGCAAAGATGCCGGTGACCGCATAGCTCTCCGCCAGATCCAGCAGGTTCTGTACGGTAAGAAACTGATCGCTGGTCACAGAGAAAAACAGAATGAACGCCAGCAGCACCCAGGCGAGCCAGCCCTGGCTGGAGTGCGGACGTAAACGGGAAAAATCAGGCATTGATCACCTCCGCCAGCTGCTGCTGCTCGACGCTATCGGGTTGATATTCGGCATGAATGGTGCCATCGCGGAAGTGCAGGATACGGTCGCAGTTGTACCAGACCTCCGGCACCTCATCAGAGATCAGGATGATCGACAGCCCCTCTTTCGCCAGCTCATGGATCAGCTGATAGATGCTGGCTTTGGCACCGACGTCTACGCCAACGGTAGGCGAGTCGAGGATCAGAATACGCGGCTGCGTCAGAACCCACTTTGCCAGCACAATTTTTTGCTGATTACCGCCGGAGAGGGTAGAGATGGCGAGATTCGGGTCGGCGACGCGCACGCCGAGCTGCTGGATCCACTGCAGGATCAGTTTGTTTTTACGGTACTCATCGATCAGGTGAAAGCGGTTCTGCAGTTTGTCGAGGATCGGCAGCACCATGTTGTCGGCCACCGACTGCTGCTGCACCAGCCCCAGCGTCAGGCGATCTTCTGACACATAGCCAATGCCGGCTTTGATCGCATCTTCATGACCGCGAAAGCGGACCGGTTTGCTGTCGAGCCAGATTTTGCCGCTGTCGGGACGCGTCATGCCAAACAGCGACAGCGCCAGCTCGGTACGTCCGGAGCCAAGCAGACCGCACAGCCCCAGTACTTCGCCCTCATAAAGTTTAAAGCTGACGTCACGGTACTGACCGGCACGGGTAAGATTATCTATCTCCAGGATCACGCGCTCGCTATTACGCGTCGGCGCTTTCAGCTGGTAGTCGAGCTTCAGGCCGGTCATCAGCTCGGTCAGATGATGCGGCGTCATCTCCCGGGCGGGCCAGCAGCCCATTTTACGGCCGTCGCGGATCACCGTGACGCGATCGGAGATCTCCAGCACCTCATCAAGCCGGTGGCTGACAAAGACCACGCAGATATTTTTATCTTTCAGATAGCGCACGGTGCGCAGCAGCTGATTGACCTCGGTACGGGTCAGCGAGGCGGTTGGCTCATCCATGATCACCAGGCGCGCATCGGCGACCAGCGCGCGGCAGATCGCGACCTGCTGGCGCTGGGCAATCGAAAGCGCCGCGACTTTCGCATCCAGATCGAGGTCAAATTTCAGCTCGGTTATAATGCTGCGGGCGCTTTCACGCAGGCGCGCGCTGCGGTGCCAGCGCAACAGGCCATTGAGGTTATGCTCAAACGCGATGTTCTCCGCCACGCTCAGGTTGGGGAACAGCGAGAGGTCCTGATAGATGACCTGAATACCGAAATCACGCGCCTGTTGCGTGGTCAGGCGCGGCAGTGCCGGGCCATCGCCCAGCGTAATATGGCTGCCGCTGTCCGGGGCGTGCACCCCGGAAATGACTTTGATCAGGGTGCTCTTGCCACAGCCGTTGGTGCCAGCGAGACAGTGCACTTCGCCTGCCAGTAAGGTCAGGGAGATATCGCTCAGCGCGCGGTTGCCACCAAATGTTTTCGACAGATTCTCGAGCGCAATTAGCGTCTGTGGAATGACCTCTTGCATATCAGAGCCCCATTTTTACCAGTTTTGGCAGGTTGTCTTTA
This sequence comes from Pantoea sp. PSNIH1, assembly GCF_007680655.1. Classification (NCBI taxonomy): domain Bacteria; kingdom Pseudomonadati; phylum Pseudomonadota; class Gammaproteobacteria; order Enterobacterales; family Erwiniaceae; genus Pantoea; species Pantoea sp. PSNIH1. The sequence goes on along the minus strand of NZ_VEIP01000006.1, from coordinate 8,170 downwards.
TCCAGACTCTCTGTGTTGTTGCCGAGAATGGTATGCGTCGCTTCATCCACTTTGACTTTGCCCAGTCCTTCAATCGTCATACCGTCGGTGATCGGCTCTTTCTTCTGCATCATGTCGGCGATACGCACAAAGACTTCACCTGCGGTTTCCGGATTCCAGATGTAGCCGCCTTTGATGGCGTTACGCTGCACCAGCGAGGCGCCCTGACCCGGACTGAAGGAGCCAATGACGCAAACCTGGTCAATTTTTTTGCGGTTCATGACGGCGCGCCCGGCACCAATCGGCCCCTGTGAACCAAACGCCATAATGCCTTTCAGATCGGGATATTTAGACATCAGCTCGTTGGTGGTACGGATGGAGTCATCCAGCGATTCGCCGACGCCAAATTTGTCGGTGACCAGCTGCATGTTGGGATAGTGCTCTTTCTGATAATTGAGCGCGGCATCGGTCCACTGCTGATGCAGCGGTACGGTGAGGCTGCCCACGTACATGGCGTATTTGCCCTCGTCGTGCATGCACTTCGCCAGCGCTTTCATGTGATTGATTCCGTGGGTTGCGGCGTCAACCAGCTCAAAATCCCAGTTGGCACCCTGCTGGCCGGGTGACTCATGCGTAATCACTTCGATACCGGCGTCCCGCGCCCGTTTCAGTACCGGCTCCAGCACTTTCGGATCGTTGGGTACCACGCCGATGATGTCGACTTTCTGCGCAATCAAATCTTCAATGGCGCGCACCTGCAGTGCCGGATCGGCTGCGGTAGGGCCGACCATCCATGCATCGATGCCGCGCTTCGCCGCCTCGCTTTTAATGCCCGCTTCCATGGCGTTAAACCAGGGAATACCCCCGATTTTAACGACGATACCCATGCGTAATTTATCAGCGGCATGCGCGCCGGTGGCGGCAAACAGGGCAAGCAGAGAACAGGCGATAAGATGTTTTTTCATACAGACTCCTGGTTAATTTTTAATTAGCTGCATGGACTGATGACGCTGAGAACAGACAATGACGTTAACGCCATTCCACGCCAGTTCCTGCTCCAGCTCTTTATCTTTTAATTGGTCAGTTATCAGAAAATCGACATCACGGTAGTGACAAACACGGGCAAAAGAGGGGCGCATAAATTTGCTGCCATCCAGTAACAGATGTTTTCTTTCAGCGGCCAGTAACATTTGTTGTTTTAAATGCGCGTTATTCTCATTGCCTTCCCGCAAATATCCGTCATTACCTAAACTGCTACAGGAAAAAAAGATCTTATTAATCTGAAATTCACGCAGCGGCTGTTCAGCCACGACGCCGTGAAAATCCTCATCGCGGTCAGAATATTCTCCGCCGAGGCAGATAGTGCGAATGCTGCCGCGCGCCGCCAGCGTCTGCACGATACGTAGCGAATTGGTTAGCACGGTTAACTCGATATCGGGCAGCTGCCGCGCAAGATACCAGCAGGTAGTACTGCTATCGAGCAAAATACAGTCACCCGGCGTGATAAAATCGAGCGCGCGCTTGGCAATGCTCATTTTTGCATCGACATGCTCATTAATACGCTGCCGAAAAGATAATTCGTTTTCTCTGACAGCTCTGTTATTTCCCTGAATGCCGGCGTTCTGTTTTTTTACCGGAACAGCACCACCATGACTGCGCTGTAATAATCCTCTTTTTTCCAGCTGGCTTAAATCGCGCCGTATGGTTTCCTGCGAAACCTGACATAGCGTGACCAGCTCTGAGACAATTACGCGGCCATTTATATTAAGTTCGTTAATAATTCTTTGCTGTCTCTCAATCGGCAACATACTTATCCTCCGATGGCTATAAATTACTGGAAGCGGGCACGGGAAAATGTGGACTGGGCAGGAGTCCACGGTGGCAAAAAAAGAGGCCCGTTATTGAGTGATATAAGTTCAGTTATTAATGTAATGCTTAACGCTTATTTGCACGTAATGTTGATGTGGCTCACATAATTAACCCCTGAAGCGTCACAGTTAAAACAGATCCGATCGCCAGCTTATTAATCCATAGCTACCATAGCATGACTGTTTATGACCGTTTGTGCGGGATTGACCGTTTCAGACTGCGCCCTGATAGTCAGGGGAATCTGATTGAGCCGCTGTCAGGCGCAGTGGATGATGGGACCGCAGCGTACAACCTGTCCGTACGATGATGAATCGCTGATTTAATAAGCAGTTAATTCTGCTTTTCAGGCCGCTTCACACTTCCAGCCTGCTGATAACGCACGCAGTGCGCTATGATTTTCTTTCCAGAAATTCGGGGACGGGGTTGTTAATGTCGTATTGGATAAAGTCACTGCTCTTGAGCTCTCTGGCAGCCAGCGCCAGCGTGCAGGCTGAACCTCTGCAGAAGTCTTTTTCTGACTGGCAGCTCACCTGTAACAATGCGGCTTTTTGCGTGGCGCGCAGCTTTCCCGGCGACAATGGTCTGGTGATGACGCTGTCGCGCCACGCCGGCGTCGACGATCGTCCGCTGCTGCGTATCGACTACGGCAGCGCCTATACCGGCGCGCTGCCGGGTGGCCCGCTGAAAGATAATCTGCTGCTGGATCAGCGTCGCCTGAAGCCCGACCTTAAACACTGGACGGTTGAGCCACACCATCTTGCTACCAGCAACGCTATCGCGATTGATGAGTTTCTGGGACAGACGCTGGACGCGAGCACGCTGCAGCTGACCTACCAGGCCAAAGCGGTGGTTCCGCTGCGTGGCCTGAAAGCTGCGCTGCTGCTGATGGATGATGTGCAGGGGCGCGTAAACGGAACCAGCGCATGGGTCAGGCGTGGGGCGCAGTGGGATCTCCCGCCACCGCCGTCGCTGCCATCGCTGCCGTCATCAGCACCGCCGCCCGCGCCGCTGACGCAGGAGGAGACCAGCGGACTAATCGACTATGGAACCTGGCGCATCACTACCGATAACTGCTCGCTGGATCCGCTGCGGCGCGAGGTGAGCGTCGCACCGCTGACCGACAGCAAAGCGCTGCTGCTGGTCAGCTGTGAAACCGGTGCCTATAACGTTATCGATCTGGCGTTTGAAGTGACACGCAGCCAGCCCTACGTATCACGCGGGCTGACGCTGAATCTGCCTTTTGTTCCTCCGGCGCGCAGCGACACGCAGCTGGAGCTGGTGAACGCAGAGTTCGATGCCAGTAATGGCCTGCTCTATACCTTCAGTAAAAATCGCGGGCTGGGTGATTGCGGTACGGCAACACGCTGGCAGTTTGATGGCAGCGCGTTTGTTCTGGCGGAATATGCGGAAGAGCAGATCTGCGACGCCTGGCACAGCAGCGACGACTGGCCCACGCTGTGGGTAAGCCAGCCGGCGCGCTGAGCGACTTTCCGGGTGTCAGGGGATCGCGCCGATCATCATCGGCGAACCCGTCTTATTGCCCGCCAGCTCTGTCAGCAGATTATTCACGCCGTCGCTCATGGGCGTAAAGCGGCTGAGCGGTGAGCGGGTGACGACCACAAACACGCCAAGGTTATGCTGCGGAATCATCGCCATATAAGTAATGAAGCCGCCGGCACCGCCGGTTTTCTGAATGATACCGGGCCGGCCCGCTTTGGGGGCCATATAGACCCAGCCCATACCCAGCGCATCGGCACGTCCGGGTACATCCATCCCTTCAACTTTGGTCAGCTGATCGCGCCGGTAGATCAGCGTCTGCAGGCGATCGATCTGCGGCGTGCGGTGGCTTACCGCTGAGTCGAGGAACTGCTGCATCCAGCGCGCCATATCATCAGGGGTGGAGTAGACGCCGCCGCTGCCGATCGCCGCCAGAGTATTATTACAGGGGCTGGCCCCCTTTTCCGGCACCATCAGGCGCTGGCACTGGTCCGGTGAGGGTGTAAAGGTAGTGTCCTTCATCCCCAGCGGGCGCGTGACTAACCGCTGCAGCAGCGCCGGATAGGGCGTGCCGCCCGCTTTCGCCAGCGCGTCAGCCAGCAGGTCAAACCCGAGGTTGGAGTAGGCCGCCTGAGTGCCGGGCGCGGCTTTCAGCGTGGCGTTGCCCAGCCACTGCCAGCGATCGCTTTTAGTTGGCCAGACAAACACCGGACGGTGCGGTTTACCGCCGGGCTGTTCGCGCGGCAGCGAGCCGGTGTGGGTGGCGAGGTTGATCAGGCGGATCGTCTGGCCGTTATAGGCCGGAACGCGCGCCCCCGGCGGGGCGTAGCGGCTGAGCGGGTCATCCAGGCGGATCTGCCCGCGCTCGGCCATTTTCACCATCACTTCGCTGGTCATCAGCTTGCTGAGTGACGCGATGCGGATAACGGAGTCCTGCTGCGGCCGGACATTATTACCGGGGCGGGTTTCACCAAAGCTGGTAAAGACGCGCTGATTGCCGTCGATGGCGACCAGCGCCATGCCGGTTGCACCGCTGGCGTAAAAAATATGTTCGGCATAGCGATCAACAATCTGCGATGCCAGCAGAGGATTAGGTGAGACCTGTGCCATACCGCTGACAGGCAGCACGGAGACCATCAGGGCCAGTAAAAATGAAGTCGGTTTTTTCAACGGGAGTGCGTCCGCTATCAGAATCGGAAGAAAACCTATAGTAATCAGTTTGCGCAGAGCGGGAAGGGGAAAACGCGATTTTTTTTGTATAGAAAGTGCTAAAAAAAACGGCCCTCACCGTTATCGGGTGAGGGCCGCGGGGCTTATGCCGGTTTCAGCAGCGATTCCGCCTGGCTTACCACGTTTTCAACGGTAAAGCCGAAGGCCGGGAACAGCTTGCCGGCCGGCGCGGATTCACCAAAGGTGGTCATGCCGACGATTTTGCCGTCGATGCCGACATATTTGTACCAGTAGTCTGCAATACCTGCCTCAACCGCGACGCGGGCGCGTACGGTAGTGGGCAGCACGGATTCACGGTAGGCGCTATCCTGCTTATCGAACACATCGGTGCTGGGCAGTGACACGACCCGGACCTTGTGGCCATCCGCGCTGAGTTTCGCTTCCGCTCCCAGCGTGATCTCCACTTCTGAACCGGTGGCGATCAGAATCACATCCGGCGTGCCGTCGCAATCCTTCAGGATATAGCCGCCGCGCGCAATGTTTTCGACCTGCGCCTGGCTGCGCTCGGGCTGCAGCAGGTTCTGACGGGAGAGGATCAGCGCGGTCGGGCCGTGATGACGCTCAACGGCTGCTTTCCATGCCACCGCGGTTTCAACCTGATCGCACGGACGCCAGGTGCTGAAGTTAGGCGTCAGACGCAGGCTTGCCAGCTGCTCGACCGGCTGGTGCGTCGGGCCATCTTCGCCCAGGCCGATAGAGTCATGGGTGTAGACCATGATCTGGCGTGCTTTCATCAGCGCAGCCATACGGGCGGCGTTACGCGCGTACTCAACAAACATCAGGAAGGTTGCGGTATAAGGAACAAAGCCGCCATGGTGCGCGATGCCGTTTGCAATCGCGGTCATCCCGAACTCACGCACGCCGTAGTGAATATAGTTCCCGGCCGCATCCTCTTTGATCGATTTTGAGCCTGACCAGATGGTGAGGTTACTCGGTGCCAGGTCAGCCGATCCGCCCAGGAATTCCGGCAGCAGTTTGCCAAAGGCTTCCAGCGTATTTTGTGACGCCTTGCGGCTGGCGATTTTCTGCGGATTCGCCTGCAGGCCGCGGATAAAGTCAGCGGTTTGGCTTTCCCACTCCGCCGGCATTTCACCGTTAAGACGACGGCTAAACTCCTGCGCCAGCTGCGGATGCGCCTGCTGGTAAGCGGCAAACTTCTCATCCCAGGCTTTTTCATGCGCGGAACCCGCTTCTTTTGCATCCCACTGCTGGTAGATATCCTGCGGGATTTCAAACGGCGCGTAGTTCCAGCCGAGCTGCTTACGCGTCAGCGCAATCTCTTCGTCGCCCAGCGCAGCACCATGTGACTCCTCTTTGCCCGCCTTGTTTGGCGAACCAAAGCCGATGGTAGTGCGGCAGATAATCAGCGACGGCTTATCGGTTACGCTCTGCGCCTCTTTAATCGCGGCGGCCACGGCGTCGGCGTCGTGACCATCGATGCCTTCAGCGCTGCCGATCACGTGCCAGTTATAGGACTCAAAGCGTTTATGCGTATCGTCGGTAAACCAGCCTTCAGTTTCGCCATCGATAGAAATGCCGTTGTGATCGTAAAAGCCGATCAGCTTGCCGAGGCCCAGCGTACCCGCCAGCGAACAGACTTCGTGTGAGATGCCTTCCATCAGGCAGCCGTCACCCATGAACACATAGGTGAAGTGGTCGACAATATCATGTCCTGGCTGGTTGAACTGCGCGGCCAGCGTACGCTCAGCAATCGCCAGACCCACCGCATTCGCCAGACCCTGGCCGAGCGGGCCGGTGGTGGTTTCGACGCCTGGCGTATAGCCAATTTCCGGATGTCCCGGCGTTTTTGAATGCAGCTGACGGAAGTTTTTCAGCTCTTCCATTGGCAGATCGTAACCGCTGAGATGCAGCAGGCTATAGAGCAGCATTGAGCCGTGGCCGTTAGAAAGGATAAAGCGGTCACGATCGGCCCATGCCGGGTTAGTGGGATTATGTTTCAGGAAGTCGCGCCATAACACTTCCGCGATATCGGCCATGCCCATCGGCATACCTGGGTGACCGGAATTTGCTTTCTGTACCGCATCCATACTCAACGCGCGAATCGCGTTAGCCAACTCTCTGCGTGAAGACATAGGGTTCTCCCTTGTAGTAAAGCATCAGCGGGTTCGCCTCGGCTCGCCCGCACTCAACGGTGGTGCAATCAGAGGCGTGCTGACAGCACATCTTCCAGTTTCTGCTGGTCAACGGCGAACTGGCGGATACCTTCAGAGAGTTTTTCAACCGCCATCGGATCCTGGTTGTGCTCCCAGCGGAACTCCGCTTCTGACAGCGAGGAAGGCTGATGGAAACCTTCGGTAGAAGGTTCCAGCTTGCGCTCAACCGGCGCATCGCTGTTCGCCAGCTCTTCCAGCAGGTTAGGGGAGAGAGTCAGACGATCGCAGCCCGCCAGAGCCAGAATCTGCTCAACTTTGCGGAAGCTGGCGCCCATGATCACCGTGCTGTAGCGATGCTTTTTGTAGTAGTCATAGATGCGACGCACAGATTTCACGCCCGGATCTTCATCCACAACATAGGGGTCCATTGGCTTACGCGTGTTGTACCAGTCATAAATGCGGCCCACAAAAGGTGAGATCAGATAGACGCCCGCTTCTGCACAGGCGCGCGCCTGCGCAAAGGAGAACAGCAGCGTCAGGTTGCACTTAATGCCGTTTTTCTCCAGCTCTTCAGCCGCTTTGATCCCTTCCCAGGTTGAGGCGAGCTTGATAAGAATACGTGAGCGGTCGATACCGTGCTCTTCATACAGGCGTACCAGCTTTTCTGCTTTGGTCACGCACATACCGCGATCGAAAGAGAGGCGGGCGTCAACTTCAGTTGAAACGCGGCCCGGCACGCTCTTCAGGATTTCCATGCCGAGATTGACAGCCACTTTGTCGCTGGCGTTGATAATCTGCGTCTCTTTACTGCCACCCTGCTTTTTCGCATAGTCGATGGCGTCATCAATCAGGTGTTTATAAGCGTCAAGACCGGCAGCTTTCAGGATCAGAGAAGGGTTGGTAGTGGCATCTTCCGGATTGTAATGGCGAATGGATTCGATATCGCCACTGTCCGCCACCACGGTGGTGAACTGTTTTAGTGCGTCTAGCTGGTTCATCGCTTAACTCCTTGATTAGCAATATTATGGGCAAAAGAATGCCGGGCAACCGTCGCCTTGTCTGCGCCCTTTGCTGGGGATAGTGGTTCCACACAGTGCTACAGACGCCCGCTGATTAAAATGCGTTTTCTCTGATTATGGCGTGGCGGAGAGAGAGGCGGCGTAATCGGTTCAGCCATGTTTTGCCATCTTCAAGCATAGCAGCTTGCGCCAGAGATGCAGGCGAGGCGGTAAGTTCGCCGTCAGCGGCGGTGGCAGCCTTTGCCCTGGACGCGTGCTGCTGCACCGGGGCTGGTTCCGTTCGCCACGGAGGCTGGCACCGGTTCCGGGTTGAGAGCCGGTTCCGTTCGCCGTCAGCGGCAGCAGCAGCCTCTGCCCCGGCGCGGCGACCGGGCAGAGGACGCCAGGCCGCGCCCTCTGCACTCCCCGGCCCTGCGCCAGCCCCGTCCGCCGCTGCGCGGTTCCCTCGCTCACGCCCGCTTC
>NZ_VEIP01000005.1:143913-193515 GCF_007680655.1 Pantoea sp. PSNIH1 | reverse complement strand
GCGTCTGCTGCGAGGTGGCGTATATTACGCTTTCCTCCTCCGGAGTCAACCACTTTTTTCAGCGTTTTCTCCGGCGGAAGTTCTTACCGAATCTTCCTGTCGACGCCGTTTTCCGTAAGCCGGTGTGCCGTGTCGATGGAGGCGCATTATAGGGAGTTCTTCCGGGCTGACAAGCGTTAAATACAAAAAAAGAATCGTTCGCGCTATTTTTCGCCACAACGCTCTATTTCACAACGATTTGCCTGGTAACTGCGCAAATTCATACGCAAATCTGCTCACTGCAGACCAGTCGGTGTACTCGACTTCTTTAGAGGTATCGGTTTCACCACCGGTCATGCGCATAATTAACTGAATCATTACCCGATCAAACCAGCGATAGCGCGGATAACGTAACGCGCCAGCAAACACAGCGCAGCAGTCGGGCTGCCACGGTGACTGCTCAAGAAATTTGCGGGTATAGGCATTGGTTTGCGGGGAACGCTTGTCAGCTTTGCGCGCCGTCAGATTCACGCTAAAAAATCCGCTTACCCGCTGCTGCAGCGACTGCCGGTGCTGCGTGACAAACTTCATCAGCGCCGTATCAAAATGACCATAGCGAATCGAGGCGCCTATCAGTACGCGATCGTACTGCGACCAGTCAATCTGTCTCGTCTCTGCAAGATCCTGCACATCACATAACTGCTGCGGTACCAGAGTCTGAGCAATACGCGCTGCAATTTCGCGGGTTTGTCCGTCGCGGGTGGAATAAAGTATTAATGCTTTCATTACAGGTTCCTGTTTCTCTTATTCACGCCAGAAAGTCGGCGTGAACAGCACCAGCAGCGTAAAGACCTCAAGACGCCCGAACAGCATCGTCAGGATCAATATCCATTTCGCCACATCATTCATGGTTGTGAAGTTGTCTGCGACTACACCCAGCCCCGGCCCAAGGTTGTTCAGCGTTGCCGCAACGGCAGCAAACGCGGAGAAGTCATCAACGCCGGTCGCGATAATTGCCAGCATGCTGAGCAGAAACACCAGCGCATAGGCGGAGAAGAAACCCCATACCGCTTCCAGAATACGCTCCGGCAGCGCCCGGTTGCCAAGCTTAATGGTGTAAACCGCATTAGGGTGCACCAGACGTTTTAGCTCACGTGAACCCTGCTTGAACAATAGCAGAATACGAATAACCTTCAGGCCGCCCCCGGTTGAGCCAGCCATACCACCGATAAATGCTGAGCAGAGCAGCAGCACCGGCAGGAACAGCGGCCAGCGTGCAATGCTATCTGTGGTGAAGCCCGCCGTTGTTGCCCATGACACTACCTGGAAAAAAGCCTGATTCAGCGTTTGCCAGCCGCTGTCATAAACATTATGCAGCCAGAGCACCAGCGTGCAGATCACCACCAGCGTAAACTGCACGCCAATAAACATCCGGAATTCAGGATCGCGCCAGTAAACCTTCAGGTTACGCCCGCTCAGCAGTGAAAAGTGCAGGCCGTAGTTACAGCCGGAAATCAGCAGAAACACCGCAACAATCGTGTTGATCGTCGGGCTGTTAAAATAGCCGATGCTGGCATCGTGCGTGGAGAAACCGCCAATCGCGATGGTAGAAAAGCTGTGCCCGATAGCGTCAAACATCGGCATGCCGGCCAGCCACAGGGCCAGCGCGCAGGCGATGGTCAGCACAACATAAATCAGCCACAGCGTTTTTGCTGTCTCTGCAATACGCGGCCGCATCTTATTGTCCTTCAGCGGCCCGGGCATTTCGGCGCGATAAAGCTGCATGCCACCAACGCCCAGAATCGGCAGTATGGCAACGGCCAGCACGATAATCCCCATACCGCCCAGCCACTGCAGCATCTGCCGGTAAAACAGAATCGCTTTCGGCAGGGAGTCGAGCCCCACCAGCGTCGTTGCACCCGTCGTCGTCAGGCCGGAAAAGGATTCGAAAAAGGCATCGGTCGCGGAGAGGTGAGGCTGCTCGGCAAAGATAAACGGCATTGCACCGACGCTGCCCAGTACCGTCCAGAACAGCACCACAATCAGAAAGCCTTCGCGCGGTTTAAGTTCGGTCTTCTGTTTACGGTTGGGCCACCAGAGCAGCGAACCAATGACAATCGCCATCAGGAACGTCTGACTGAAGGCGCGGCCGGCACCGTCGCGATAAATCAGCGCCACTAAACCCGGTACAATCATGGTTACCGAGAATAAAATAACCAGCAGACCCACAATGCGGGTAATGGCGCGGAAGTGCATTCAGCCGTGTCCTTTGTTCAGTTATCCAGCGGGAGCAGCGCTAGCGCACCCCGGCTGTAGTCAGAGAGGTTTTGCTTAAAGGCCGCTATCTGCGCATGAGGCAGCGCAATGCGCAGCGTGATGCAATCTTCATAGCGGCTCTCTTCGGTAACGCCGTCAAAACGCTGCAGCAGGCGTTCTATATCGCTCATCTGTGCATAATCACAGCGCAGCATAAAAGATTGCATCGGCACTTTGCGCTGACGCGGCAGCTGTTTCAGTCCCTGCTGCACCCCGCCGCCGTAAGCTTTGACCAGCCCGCCGGTCCCCAGCATGATGCCGCCATAATAGCGTACGACTACGGCAGTGATCTCACCAAGGCCGCTCCCCATCAGCTGCGCCAGCATCGGCTTACCTGCCGTGCCGGAGGGTTCGCCATCGTCGGAGAAGCCCAGCTGCTGTGAATCGTCCGGAGCACCGGCAACCCAGGCCCAGCAGTGATGCCGCGCAGCGGGATGCTCGCTTTTGACCCGCTGCACAAACGCCCGCGCCGCTTCAGCACCCGGCGTATGCGCCAGCAGAGTGATAAAGCGGCTTTTTTTGATCGTCTCTTCGCTGCTGCTTATCGCCTCAGCCGGAATATCATAAGCGTCCATCAGGCCAGGTGCAGGTCGCGCGTCATGTTCTCAATGCGATTAGGGTGGATCACCACATTATCTTCAATGCGAATTCCGCCATACGGCTTCAGCGCATCAATCGCCTGCCAGTCAAAGTGCTGGGTGTACTTACCCCCGCGTAGCGGCGCCAGCAGCGAATCGATAATATAGAAGCCCGGCTCAATGGTCAGTACCATGCCGGGCTCCAGCACCCGGGTGCAGCGCAGATAAGGGTATTGCGCCGGCGCAGCCAGAGGCGTGCCGCGATCGTCCTGCATAAAACCGGCCACATCATGTACCTGCAGCCCGAGGGGATGACCCAGGCCGTGCGGCATGAAAGGTCCGGTGAGATTCTCTGCCACCAGCGCCTCTTCCGTCAGGCCTTTTACCAGACCAAATTTCAGCAACAAACGCGCAATGCGCTGATGCATCTGCAGATGATAATCGGTATAGCGCACGCCCGCTTTCAGCGTAGCGATCAGCGCCAGCTCCTCTTTATTCATTGCCTCCACCAGCTCGGCATAGCGCGTTTTACTTTGCGCCGCATAGCTGCGGGTTAAATCTGCTGCATATCCTGCATACTCAGCGCCGGCGTCAATCAGGAAGCTGTGACGTTTGGCTGGCGGCTGGTGATCGAGCCGGGTGTAGTGCAGCACGGCTGCATGTTCGTTCAGCGCCACAATATTGCCATACGGCACATCCGTATCCCGGTGCCCGGTAGCGGTAAGATAGGCGAGGTTAATATCGAACTCGCTCATGCCGGAGAAAAACGCCTCTTTAGCCGCGCGATGGCCAGCAACCGCCAGCTTCTGCGCCTGACGCAGGCAGGCGAGCTCATAATCCGTTTTGATACTGCGATGATAATGCAGGAAATCGATGACCGCCTGCGGGTTGATCTGCGCACTGCTGAAGCCCAGCTGCGCAGCACGTTCCGGTACCGGGCCAATGTAGGCGACGTTTTCACGCGATGCTGGCAGCAGCTGTGCAATCTCATCTGCATTTTTCAGCCCGATGACATCAACATCTCCGGTCCAGAAGCTCTCCGGCAGCGGCTCAACGTTATGCCAGTAGTCGACGGGTGAATAGAACCACAGTTTAGGTTTATTGCTGCCGTCGACCCACAGCCAGCAGTTCGGCACCTGCGTGACCGGCACCCAGGCTTTGAACTGCGGATTCACTTTAAACGGATAGGTGTGATCATCCAGAAAAACGGTCTGTAGCTCGCCGGAGTGGATCAGCAGCGCATCCAGTTTGCCGCGCGCCAGAATCTGTTGCGCCCGCTGCTGCAGCGTTTTGATATGCGCCTGATACAGTGTTTTCAGTGAATCCATGAACGAGTCTCCGATGTCGCGAAAGTGGCCGCAGTGTAGCATAGCCGCGCCGCTATTGGCGCGCCAGCCAGCCTGTGATCGCGGTATCAAATAAGCACACTGCCGTTTGCAAAAGAGGGGCAGGCCGCTCACACTCCTGTTCATCTGGTATGACCAGATCACTTTTCGCGGTTTCAGGAGACGGATATGCTCTACCAAGGCGATACCCTTTCATTACACTGGCTCGAAGACGGCGTTGCCGAGCTGGTTTTCGATGCTCCCGGCTCGGTCAATAAACTTGATATTAAAACCGTCGCCAGCCTGGGAGAGGCGCTGAATGTACTGCAGCAGCAGCCCGGTCTGCGCGGTCTGCTGTTAAGCTCCGCCAAACCCGCTTTTATCGTCGGCGCGGATATCACCGAGTTTCTTTCGCTGTTTGATGCCCCTGAAGAGAAACTGAGCGCGTGGCTGACCTTTGCTAACAGCATTTTTAACCGGCTGGAAGATCTGCCGGTGCCGACCATTGCCGCCATTGATGGCTATGCGCTGGGGGGGGGCTGCGAGTGTGTGCTGGCAACCGATCTGCGCGTCGCGACGCCGGAGACGCGCATTGGCCTGCCGGAAACCCGACTCGGCATCATGCCAGGCTTTGGCGGTAGCGTGCGTTTGCCGCGCCTGCTGGGAGCCGACAGCGCGCTGGAGATCATTGCCGCCGGCAAAGATGTGGATGGATTAAGCGCGCTGAAGCTGGGTCTGGTCGATGCCGTGGTCAGCCGCGACAAACTGCGCAGCGCCGCGCTCACTATGCTGCACGACGCCATTACCCAGCAGAGCTGGCAGGCACGCCGGGCGCCGAAGCTGGCGCCGCTGAAGCTGAGTCCGGTTGAAGCCGCGATGAGCTTTACGCTGGCGAAAAGCATGGTGCTGCAGACGGCAGGTAAACACTACCCTGCCCCGCTGACAGCGGTGAAAACAATTGAAGCTGCCGCCGGGCTGACGCGCGATGATGCGCTTAAGCTTGAAACGGCTGCGTTTGTGCCGCTGGCACAGAGCGATGTTGCCCGCGCGCTGGTCGGCATTTTCCTTAACGATCAATATGTCAAAAGCCTGGCGAAAAAACATAGCGCCCGCGCAGAGCTGCCGCAGCAGGCCGCCGTGCTGGGTGCCGGCATCATGGGGGGCGGGATTGCCTGGCAGTCAGCGTGGAAAGGCGTACCCGTTATCCTGAAAGATATCAGTGAAAAAGCGCTGACGCTGGGTATGAATGAAGCCAGCAAGCTGCTGAATAAGCAGCTGGCGCGCGGCAAAATTGATGGTGCGAAACTTGCTGCCGTGCTGACAACTATCCAGCCGGTGCTGGAGTATAGCGGTTTCCGCCGCGCTGATGTGGTGGTAGAAGCGGTAGTGGAGAATCCGGCGGTCAAAGCGAAAGTGCTCGCTGAGACCGAACAGCAGCTGCGGGACGATGCCATTCTCGCCTCCAACACCTCAACCATCCCGATTAGCGAACTGGCGAAAGCGCTGCAGCGTCCGCAAAATTTCTGCGGTATGCACTTTTTCAATCCGGTACCGCGCATGCCGCTGGTGGAAGTGATCCGCGGCGAACAGACCTCAGAAGCGACCATCAGTAAGGTGGTGGCGTGGGCCAGCAAAATGGGAAAAACAGCGGTCGTGGTTAACGATTGTCCCGGTTTCTTTGTTAACCGGGTACTGTTCCCCTATTTTGCGGCTTTCAGCCTGCTGCTGCGCGACGGCGCTGATTATCGCCAGATTGATAAAGTCATGGAGCAGCAGTTTGGCTGGCCAATGGGGCCGGCGTGGCTGCTGGATGTGGTCGGTATCGATACCGCCCATCATGCGCAGCAGGTCATGGCGCAGGGCTTTCCGGCGCGCATGCAGAAAAACTATCGGGATGCCATCGATGTCCTGTTTGATGCGGGCCGGTTTGGGCAGAAAAACGGCCTCGGCTTCTACCGCTGGGAACAGGATAAAAAAGGCAAACCGCAGAAGATACACGATCCGGACGCCGATACGCTGCTGAGCAGCGTCAGTGAACCAGCACGCGCATTCAGCAATGAAGAGATTATCAACCGTATGATGCTGCCGATGCTGCATGAAGTGGTGCGCTGTCTGGAAGAGAAGATTATCGCCTCACCGGCAGAAGCAGATATGGCGCTGGTCTATGGCCTCGGCTTCCCGCCATTCCGCGGCGGCGCTTTCCGCTATCTTGATACGCTCGGTAACAGCAATGTGGTCGACCAGGCCAGACGCTACGCACATCTCGGCGCGCTTTATACGCTGCCGGAGGCGCTGGTGCAGCGTGCGCACGCGCATCAGAGCTGGTACCCCGCCGTTCAACCTATTGATGAAGCGTCGCTGCAGCGCGCCTGAGGAACAGAGATGGAAAATGTCGTCATTATTGATGCCGCACGCACGCCCATGGGCCGCTCTAAAGGCGGCGCCTTTCGTCAGGTGCGGGCGGAAGATCTCTCAGCACATCTGATGCGGGAGCTGCTGAGCCGCAACCCGGCGATCGACCCCGCCTCGCTGGATGATATCATCTGGGGCTGCGTGCAGCAGACGCTGGAGCAGGGATTTAATATTGCGCGCAACGCGGCGCTGCTGGCGGAAATTCCGCACCGCGTGCCCGCCAGCACGGTGAATCGCCTCTGCGGTTCATCTATGCAGGCGCTGCATGATGCTGCCCGGGCCATTATGACCGGCGATGCGCAGACCTGCCTGATTGGCGGCGTTGAGCATATGGGCCATGTCCCGATGAGCCACGGCGTTGATTTCCATCCCGGCCTGAGCCGGACAGTGGCAAAAGCCGCCGGCATGATGGGCCTGACAGCGGAAATGCTGGCGCGCATGCACCATATCAGCCGCGAACAGCAGGATGCGTTTGCTTTCCGTTCGCATCAGCGTGCATGGGCGGCGACGCAGCGCGGCGATTTTGCCCGCGAAATTATTCCCACCTGGGGGCACGACTCCGATGGCGTGCTGAAGCGCTATGAGAGTGATGAGGTCATCCGTCCGGAGACCAGCCTGGAGGGTCTGGCCGCGCTGCGGCCGGCGTTTGATCCGGTGAGCGGCACGGTGACCGCCGGCAGTTCATCCGCGCTTTCTGACGGCGCTGCCGCCATGCTGATCATGAGTGAAAGCCGCGCCCGTGAACTGGGCATCACCCCGCGTGCGCGTATCCGCAGTATGGCGGTAACCGGCTGCGATCCTTCAATTATGGGATACGGCCCGGTTCCCGCCAGCAAAATGGCGCTGAAGCGTGCCGGACTCAGCGTAGCGGATATCGGACTGTTTGAACTTAATGAGGCTTTTGCTGCGCAAACCCTGCCCTGCATCAAAGATTTAGGGCTTATGGCGCAGATGGATGAGAAAGTAAACCTGAATGGCGGGGCGATTGCGCTGGGGCATCCGCTGGGCTGTTCCGGCGCGCGCATCAGCACCACCCTGCTCAACCAGATGACACAGCATGACGTGCAGTTTGGCCTGGCAACCATGTGTATCGGCCTGGGTCAGGGCATCGCCACCGTATTTGAACGTATCTAAAACAGAGACCTGTGAATCGCACGTGTTCCCGCCCTTCCGGGCGGGCTTTTTTACGGCTGCGCCTCAGATAAACGCAAAGGCATCGCCATACATCTGCGCTTCCAGCGCGCCGCGCTCGCTGCAGAAACGCTCACGGGCAATTTTTGCCATCTCAAAGCGTCCGGCGATATAGATGTCATGGCCGCTCAGATCGGCATGATCCTGCATAACGGCGGTCAGTACCGTCCCGCTGCGCCCCTGCC
Source organism: Pantoea sp. PSNIH1 (assembly GCF_007680655.1). Classification (NCBI taxonomy): domain Bacteria; kingdom Pseudomonadati; phylum Pseudomonadota; class Gammaproteobacteria; order Enterobacterales; family Erwiniaceae; genus Pantoea; species Pantoea sp. PSNIH1. Next base: position 185,529 of record NZ_VEIP01000005.1, on the reverse strand, counting down.
AGCCATCTGCAGGCTGCTCAACCACTGGAATCACCTTGAGATTCGGGTGTTTTACCGCCAGCGCTTCCAGCTCATCCATATCGTAGAGGTGCTGCAGTTCACGTCCGCCCCAGTAAATGGCGATATCACGATCGGGCTGCTGCGCCAGCGCGGTCAGCAGCAGTGAACGCGCGTAGGAAAAGCCGGTGCCGCCGGCGATCAGAATCACCGGGCGCTCGCTCTCTTCCCGCAGCCACGCATCACCATGCGGCATATCAATCGTTACCTGGCGGTCGCTTCTGATGCGATCCATCACGGCCATAGCGTAAAGATTGAGATCGGATGCGCCAATGTGCAGCTCAATAATCTCTTTCTCCATTGGCGTTGAGGCAATGGAGAAAGGACGCTTGTCGCGCTCATCCATTACCACCATCAGATACTGACCGGCGCGAAAGCTAAATTCCGCTTCCGGGATCAGGCGCACCCGATATACGGTGTCGGTAATCGCCTCAACCGAAGTCACTTTGCAGCTTAACGTCGTCATAATTGCCCTTTCTTATGGTTCTCTGCTGCCGTCAGCGCTGCGGCGGTTCGGCAAAGATTGCTAACTCATCCCAGATTGCGTCAATACGCGCGGTGACCGCCGGATCTTTGACGATCGGCGTGCCCCACTCGCGCTGCGTTTCACCCGGCCATTTATTAGTAGCATCCAGCCCCATTTTGGAGCCCAGCCCCGAAACCGGTGAAGCAAAGTCGAGGTAATCGATCGGCGTATTCTCTACCAGTACGGTATCGCGCGCCGGGTCCATGCGGGTGGTAATCGCCCAAATCACATCATTCCAGTCGCGCGCGTTTACGTCGTCGTCACACACAATAACAAATTTGGTGTACATAAACTGACGCAGAAATGACCAGACGCCAAACATCACCCGCTTGGCATGTCCTGCGTACTGTTTTTTAATCGTCACTACCGCCAGGCGGTAGGAGCAGCCTTCAGGCGGCAGATAAAAATCGACAATTTCCGGAAACTGTTTGATTAAGATTGGCACCAGCACTTCATTCAGTGCCACCCCCAGTACCGCAGGCTCATCGGGTGGACGACCGGTATAGGTGGAATGATAGATCGGTTTACGCCGCTGAGTAACGTGCGTAACGGTAAAGACCGGAAAGCTGTCTACTTCATTATAGTAACCGGTATGGTCGCCATAGGGACCTTCCGGCGCCATGTCGCCCGGTTCAATGTAGCCTTCCAGCACAATTTCCGCGCTGGCGGGCACTTCCAGATCGCAGGAGGCGCATTTTACCACTTCGGTTTTATTGCCGCGCAGCAGGCCGGCGAAGGCGTACTCCGAGAGCGTATCCGGCACCGGCGTGACCGCGCCCAGTATGGTGGCGGGATCGGCACCCAGCGCCACCGCGACCGGAAAGCGTTCGCCGGGGTGGGCTTTGCACCACTCCTGAAAATCGAGCGCGCCGCCGCGGTGCGACAGCCAGCGCATAATCAGCCGGTTTTTGCCGATAACCTGCTGGCGGTAGATCCCCAGGTTCTGCCGCTCTTTATGCGGTCCGCGCGAAACGGTCAGCCCCCAGGTAATCAGCGGTGCCGCATCGCCAGGCCAGCACTTCATCACCGGAATACGCGACAAATCAACCTCATCGCCGCTGAAGATCTCTTCCTGACAGGGAGCATTGCGCAGACGCTTTGTTGGCATATTCAGCACCTGCTTAAACTGCGGCATTTTGTCAAAGAGATCGCGGAAGCCTTTGGGCGGCTCCGGCTCCTTCAGAAATGCCAGCAGTTTACCGACGTCGCGCAGCGCGCTGACCTCCTCCTGCCCCATACCCATGGCCACGCGCTTTGGCGTGCCAAACAGGTTACACAGCACCGGCATGTCATACCCTTTGGGGTTTTCAAACAGCAGCGCCGGGCCGCCGGCACGCAGCGTGCGGTCGGCGATTTCGGTCATCTCCAGTTCAGGATCAATCTCCTGAGTGATGCGCTTGAGCTCGCCACGCTGTTCCAGCAGCGAAAGAAAATCTCGTAAGTCCTGGTATTTCATGTGGCTTCAGTTTTCCGGCCAGAGTGAATCGGGAAATCGTGCAGATCCGTAATGGTCTGGCAGTCTGATACAGATGCGCCCTGGTCGTCAATTCTCTTGCCGCAAAGCGCACAGATAACGCACTAATCAGAAAATTCGCAGAGAATTTCTCTGGCCGGCACGGTATACGCCAGCCGATGCGCTATAACTCTGACTGCAGGTTTGTTATTCTTGGCATCCATTATTTGGGGGCAGTTATGGAATCCTGGTACTTACTCTATTGCAAACGCGGACAGCTGCTGCGCGCCAAGGAACATCTTGAGCGTCAGGCAGTAACATGCCTCAGTCCAACGATCGCGATGGAGAAGCTGGTGCGCGGTAAACGCACCACTGTCAGTGAGCCGCTGTTCCCTAACTATCTGTTTATCGAATTCGATCCGGAAGCGATTCATACCACCACCATCAGCAGCACGCGCGGCGTCAGCCATTTTGTGCGCTTCGGCGCTATGCCCGCCACGGTGCCCTATGAAGTGATTGAAGCACTGCAGACCGATACACCACAGATTGTTCTGGATCCTGAAACGCCGCAGTCGGGCGATGAAGTGCTTATCACCGACGGCACGTTTGAAGGGCTGCGGGCGATTTTTGCCGAGCCCGACGGAGAAACCCGTTCGATCCTGTTGCTGAACCTGCTGAATAAGCAGGTGATGCGCAGTGTGGATAACAAACTGTTTCGTAAGGTTTAAGCCAGCCTGAACAGCTGACGCGCGTTTGCGTCGGCCTGCGCACTCAGCGCCTCCGCCGTCTCTCCGCGCCAGCCCGCCACCTGCTGTACCAGATGAGGCAGAAAACAGGGTTCATTGCGCCGCGAGGCCGGACGGGGCCGCATATCGCGCGGCAGTAAATAAGGCGCGTCCGTCTCCAGCAGTAAACGCTCCGCCGGGATCAGCGGCAGCATCTCACGCAGCGCCATTCCGCGGCGTTCATCACACACCCAGCCGGTAATGCCCACGGAGAGGCCCAGCGCCAGACAGGCTTCCAGCTCCGCACGCGTGCCGGTAAAGCAGTGTACCACCGCTCCCGTCAGCTTCGGCAGCCACGGCTCCAGCACCGCAACAAAGCGATCGTGCGCTTCGCGGCAGTGTAAGAACACCGGCAGCTGCAGCTCTGCAGCCAGCGCCAGCTGGGCATCGAATGCATACTCCTGCTGCTGATGCGCAGCCAGATTGCGGTTGAAGTCGAGCCCGCACTCCCCTATGGCAACCACCTGTTCGCTCTCTGTCAGGCGGCGCAGCGTGCTGGCTGTTTCTGCGGACCACTCACTGGCGTGATGCGGATGGACGCCGGCCGTAGACCAGCAGTAGCCGGGATGCTGTGCTGCCAGCTGTCGTGCCTGCTGGCTCTCCAGCGCGTTAGTGCCGGTAAGCAGCATGCCGGTGACACCTGCTTCGCGCGCGCGCTTAACCACCTGAGCGCGATCTTTTGCGAATTGCGTGCTGGTCAGGTTTACACCGATATCAAACATCTCTTTCCCCAAATAAAAACCGCCCGGCAGGCGGGCGGTTTGTAAAATGCTTTCACCCCGCGCGCAACGGGGCGTCCTGCGTAAACGCGATCAGGAGTCTTCCTCTGCCGCTTTACGCCCTTTACCCACGTAGTAGCGGGAAAAGAATACGCCGACTTCAAACAGGCAGTACATCGGAATAGCGAGCAAAGTTTGGGAAAAAACGTCTGGCGGTGTGAGCAGCATCCCAACAACGAAAGCGCCGACCAGAATATAAGGCCGTTTTTTCCGCAAATCGTCTGGCGTGGTGATCCCGGTCCAGCAGAGCAGCACGATGGCTATCGGCACTTCAAACGCAACGCCAAATGCCATAAACAGCGTCATGACAAAGTCGAGATAGTTCGTAATGTCGGTTGCAATGGTGACGCCCTGCGGCGCGGTCTTGGCAAAAAAGCCAAACGCCAGCGGAAAGACAATAAAGTAGGCAAAAGCCACACCCACGTAGAACAGCAGCGTACTGGAGAAAAGCAGCGGCATAACCAGCCGGCGTTCATGCCGGTAGAGCGCTGGCGCGATAAATGCCCATACCTGATAGAGGATCACCGGAACCGCCAGAAACACCGAGACAATAAGGGTCAGCTTGATCGGCGTAAAAAATGGCGAGGCAACATCTGTGGCAATCATACTGGCGCCGGCCGGCATCTGGCTGATCAGCGGTGCGGCGACCGCGTGATAGATATCGTTAGCGAAATAGATCAGGCAGAGAAAAATCGCAAACACGGCAATGATGCAGTTCAGCAGACGCTTACGCAGCTCGATCAGATGGCTGATGAGCGGCTGGGTATCTTCAACAGCCATGGTTATCGTTCATCTTTTGCAGAAAGGGGAGTGGGTGAGTGCGCCGCATCAGCCCGATCGCTGACGGTTTCTGCGGCGGCAGGTGCCTGCGCCGGAGCGCTGGCGTGATGCTCCGCCTGCGCCGGCGTGACGGCAGCAGCCGGCGGCACATCAGGTTTAACCGCGGCAGGCTGATGAATCGTATTCGCTTCATCCTCCGCTTTTTCGATATCAATACTCTGCTGAACAGAGCGCTTCATGGAGTCAGCTGTTTTACGCAGCTCTTCCATTGACTGCTTCAGCTCCGGAGAGAGCGTTCCCTTTCCCGCCTCTTCCACTTTCTTCAGGCTGTCCTGCAACTCCTGCAGCTTTAGCTCCTGCGCCAGCTCGTGCTGCACATTAGCCGCCAGCGAGCGAATTGCCCGGATCCAGCCCACTACCGTTTTTACCGCCACCGGCAAACGTTGCGGCCCGAGTACAATCAGGCCGATCACGAACACCAGAACCAGTTCACTAAAGCCAATATCGAACACAGTTACACCTTACTTATCCCGCGGCTGATCTTTATTCACCGGGTCATGCTGTTTATCTGCCAGCGTTTTGGCATTGAAGTCAGCATCCTGCTCTTTAGGCAGATCTTTTTTCTCATCTTCATCACTCATCGCTTTTTTAAAGCCGCGAATGGATGAGCCAAGATCTGAACCGAGGTTGCGCAGTTTATTGGTGCCGAACAGAAGTACAACGATGACGGCAATGATTAACAATTGCCAGATACTGATACCGCCCATGAGATATGCCTCTGAAATACTTAACAAAACGAAAAACTGTAATGTGGCGGGCCGGGAAACCGGCTCCGGCCTGCGACATTACGCGATTTGCACCAGGCAAACAATTAGTTTGTCTTGCGCCAGCCCACCAGCCAGGTCACGATGCCCGCCGCCATTAACAGCGCCGGGAAGAAGTCCCAGTCAGGCCGGCTCAGAAGTACTGCCGTCCCGCTTAACAGCAGCGTGGCCCCCACGCCAAACAGGTAGCGCGACTGGTGATGCCGGGTGCGCTGCGCGTTCAGTTCATTAACCAGTTTATCAACGCTGTGCTGCAATAACTTATGCTGGCGCATGCTGTCGTAAAACAGTTCCGGCAGTTCTGGCAGTTTCTCTGCCCAGAAAGGCGCTTTCTCTTTAACCTTACGTACCAGTGCCGGAAGACCAATCTGATCTTTGATCCACTCTTCCAGAAACGGCTTCGCGGTTTTCCATAAATCGAGCTGCGGATAGAGCTGACGTCCAATCCCTTCAATATAGAGTAGCGTTTTTTGCAGCAGCACCAGCTGCGGCTGCACTTCCATATTAAAGCGGCGCGCCGTGTTGAACAGGTTCAGCAGCACGTGACCAAATGAGATCTCCGCCAGCGGCTTCTCAAAAATCGGTTCACAGACGGTGCGGATAGCAAACTCAAAATCTTCAACGTTAGTATCGGGCGGCACCCAGCCAGAATCCACGTGGAGTTCCGCTACCTTGCGGTAGTCGCGGTTAAAAAAGGCAATAAAGTTTTCGGCCAGATAGCGCTTATCTTCTTTGTTAAGCGATCCCACAATCCCGCAGTCGATACCGATATATTGCGGATCTTCCGGACGATCGTAACTGACAAAAATGTTGCCCGGATGCATATCGGCGTGAAAGAAGCTGTCGCGAAATACCTGGGTAAAGAAAACCTGCACGCCGCGTTCAGCCAGCAGCTTCATATTGACGCCGTGCTGCTCCAGCGTGGCGACATCGGAGATCGGGATTCCGTAAATCCGCTCCATCACCAGCATGGTTTCGCTGCAGTAATCGGAGTAGACCTCCGGTACGTAGAGCATGCGGCTCTGATCAAAATTACGGCGCAGCTGAATCGCATTGGCCGCTTCCCGCAGCAGATTGAGTTCATCAATCAGCGTTTTTTCGTAATCGCGGACCACTTCCATCGGACGCAGGCGGCGACCATCCGGCAACAGGCGCGGCACCCAGCGTGCCAGCCGGTAGATCAGCTTCATATCCGCTTTGATTACCGGCAGGATATCAGGGCGGATCACTTTGATGACCACTTTGCGGCCGTTAGATTTCAGCGTCGCGGTGTGGACCTGAGCAATAGAGGCAGAGGCGAGCGGTTTGATATCGAAATCGTCAAACCAGGTCTCAACCGGACCGCCAATCGAGCGCTCAATCTGCGCTTTTGCTTTTACGCCATCAAACGGCGCGACGCGGTCCTGCAGGATTGCCAGCTCGTCGGCAATTTTAGGCGGAAACAGATCGCGACGGGTTGAGAGCATCTGACCAAACTTGATCCAGACCGGGCCAAGCTGCTCCATTGCCAGACGCAGGCGCAGGCCCATCTCCGCTTCTTTATGCCGGTTGGGGATCCAGAATACGCAGCGGCGCCACAGCCGCAGCGGCAGCGTGATGCGCATGTGCGGTATGAGTTCATCCAGCCCGTAGGTCAGAAAAATTTTAACGATAAAATATAAGCGCCGAAGTTCTCCGAGCGTCATTTCGCCTCCCGCTGTGTCAGACGCGCCTCAAAGGCGTTTAGTGAACGCTCCATCGCTTCAACCTCTTCTGCAAACCATGCCAGCTCCAGCGCACCCGGCGCCAGCCGCCACTCTTCGGTTACCACCTGGCTGAGATAGTCCTGACGGCGCGTTACCTGCTGCTGCGCAAAAGCCAGCGCCCGCCTGCCGGCCTGACTGATACCCTGTGCCGCAATATCACCGGTCCAGGGTGCCAGATACTCTGCCGGATCGAGTTCAGCCAGATCCATTAATGCGGAGAACTGCTGTACCACCTGCAGATCGCCCTCAACGTTCAGCTCGCCGCTGCGGATCAGGCCGGTGAGCTGCTGGCGATCGCGCAGTTTAGGCAACGTACTCAGGCGCAGGCTGACGCTGCAGTCGCTGCTGTCCTGCCAGTCGCCCAGCACGTCCAGTCGCGTTTCGCTGAAGACCAGCACAAGGGGAAAATCGAGCTCCTGCAGCCGCAGCAGCAGCACCTTACCTGCCAGGCGCTGCCGGGCGGCTTTCAGGCTACGATCGCGATAAAGTACACGATTCAGCGCGGTTTCAAGCGCGCCGGTAATAAGAGGGGTTAGCGTCATGGTCACTCAGAACTTAAAGCCACGATGCAGCGCGACAATGCCGCCAGTCATGTTGTGATACGTGCTGTTTTCAAAACCGGCGTCGTTCATCATCGCTTTCAGGGTCTCCTGATCGGGATGCATACGAATAGATTCAGCCAGATAGCGATAGCTCTCTGCGTCATTCGCCACCAGCTGCCCGATACGCGGCAGAATATGGAATGAATAGGCGTCATACGCCTTGCTCAGCGGATCCAGCACCGGCTTAGAAAATTCCAGCACCAGCAGACGACCGCCCGGCTTCAGCACGCGAAACATTGAAGCCAGCGCTTTCTCTTTTTCCGTGACGTTGCGCAGGCCAAACGAGATGGTGATGCAGTCAAAATAGTTATCCGGGAACGGCAGAGCTTCCGCATTCGCCTGCACATAGCTGACGTTGCCGGTGACCCCAAGATTACGCAGCTTTTCACGGCCCATTTTCAGCATCGAGCTGTTAATATCCGCCAGAACCACCTGCCCGGTTTCACCCACCAGACGGGAAAATTTCGCCGTGAGATCGCCCGTGCCGCCTGCCAGGTCGAGCACGCGCTGACCGCGACGCACGCCGCTGCTGTCAATGGTAAAACGCTTCCATACGCGATGGACGCCGAACGACATCAAATCGTTCATCAGGTCATATTTTGCCGCAACGGAATGAAACACGTCCGCGACTTTATCGGCCTTTTCACTTTTTGCTACGGTCTGGAAGCCAAAGTGAGTAGTTTCCTGCTGTGATTCATCTGCCATCGGTTTTACCTGTTCCACAAATAATTCTCTCCGAAGTGTATCAGAGTCGCGCGATCCGAGCACGTTGCCGCCGGTTATTCATTGATACGGCGCACTTCCGCTGCCGTTTCCGCATCATCCTCTGCCCAGCGCTCATCCGCTTCATCCGGCAGCGCCTGCTGCACCAGCTGCGGATTAATGGGCCGCTTAACTTCGACTCCCAGCGACTTAAACGCCTCGCTCTGGGCGATAAGATTGCCGCGCCCTTCTGCCAGCTTTTTCATCGCCTGCTGATAGCTCTGCTGCGCCTTGTCCAGATTATGTCCGATGCCGCTCATATCATCGACAAACAGCCGCATTTTGTCATAGAGCCGTGCGGCGCGATCGGCAATCCGCTGGGCGTTGCGGCTCTGATGCTCATAGCGCCACAGATTATTGATAGTACGCAGCGCCACCAGCAGCGTAGTCGGACTGACCAGCATGATATTCTGCTGCAGCGCCTCGCTAATCAGCTCAGGCTGCCGATCGATGGCCAGCAAAAACGCCGGCTCCACCGGTATAAACATCAGCACATAATCCAGCGAGCGTAAACCGGGTAATTGTTGATAATCTTTTCGCCCCAGCAGACGAATATGACCGCGCATCGCCGCAACATGGTCCTGAATAGCCAGCTCCCGTGCGGCATCATCCTCAGCGTTAAAGTAGCGCTCATACGCGACCAGCGTCATCTTGGCATCCACCACCACATCTTTGCCCTGCGGCAGCCGGACAATCACGTCGGGCTGCATGCGCCCCTGCTCCAGCGCGATGTTAACCTGGGTTTCATACTCATACCCCTCACGCAGGCCGGACGCTTCCAGTACCCGACTGAGCACCACTTCGCCCCAGTTACCCTGAATCTTGTTGTCGCCTTTCAGCGCTTTGGTCAGGTTTAACGCCTCCTGCGCCATTTGTGCATTGAGCTGCTGCAGCTGGCGGATCTCATACGTTAACGTATGACGCTCACGCGCCTCCTGACCAAAACTCTCATTGACCTGACGGCGAAAGCCATCCAGCTGATCGCGCAGCGGCGCAATCAGGCTGTTAAGACTCTGACGATTTTGCTCATCAACACGGCGACCGCTGTTTTCAAAAATGCGGTTCGCAAGATTCTCAAACTGGGCGCTCAGACGCTGCTCGCTGCTGGTCAGCAGCCGCTGCTTCTCTTCAGCGGCAAAGCGCGTCTCCTCCAGCCGGATAGTCACCTCGCGCAGCTCCGCTTCCTGTGCGCTGTTGACCTCCAGCTGATTACGCAGCTCGCGGCTGAGCTGTTCACTTTCAGCACGCCAGTAATCCAGCTGCTGCAGGCGCTCCTGCGCCCCGCTCAGGGTGCCATGCAGCTGCCGCAGCTCCTGTTCACGCTGCCGGAGCTGCAGCTGCAGCTGTTCCTGTTCGCGCTGCTGACGCTGCTGCGCCGCTTCCAGCAGGCGATGCTCCGCGGTCAGGCTGGCGTGCTGCTGACCGGCACGCAGCTGCGCCAGCAGCCAGCCGATACCCAGACCGGCCAGTGCCAGTACAAGCGTAATAATAAGTTGCTGATCCATGATCCCCCCGCCCCTCGCGATGCTCAGGGGAAAGGTAAAGTTGGCCTGGAGGAATGTCTACTGAAATCTCTGAACGCCAGGCCGCAGGAGGTCAGCAGGCTCTGACCGTGAGTTCGCCCGCTTTCCAGGCATCGATCAGGAAAAACGGCATCGGCAGCACCCATTCACTCTCATTCACCACGCGCGCCGGATAACACCAGCTCTGGCCGCCACAGGCGAGTTCAACCTGCTGCGCACCGTTGCAGGGGGCAGTGGCCTTACCGGTCATGCTGGCATAGCCGGCGTTACTGCCGACATGAAAATGTTCTGTCTGCCAGCGAACGGGGGCGTGAGCGGGCCACGGCTGCGCCTGATGAAAATGAAAAAGATCGTCATGACTGAGCAGGCTGGCACGAACGGTGGGCCACAGCGCCACTTTGAGGAAATATTGATCGGTGAAGCGCTGATTGCCGGTGTAGCGCGCCATAAAGTCGCGCATCTGCTGCGCAAGGTTGCGGACGACGCCGTGACAGCCGCCCCACATTCCGGCCAGCAGCAGTTCGGTATGGGTAAAGTAGTCACGCATATGATGAAACCAGAACGGCGAGTCGAGCCAGGCCTGCACGGCCGCAGCTTCGCGCTCTGACAGCAGCGAGTCGGCGTCGCGAATGATAAAGCGCCTGACCGTGGGGTCATCCATTACCAGAAAGCGCCAGAGCGTAGGCTGAATCTCTTTTTCGTGCGACATATCCACCAGCTGCGCGCCGGCGTGCTGCAGGCGCTGCCAGACATGCTGCGGCACGCTTTCATCCAGATAGACGCGACACTGCCATGCCGGATAGAGCTCGCGCGCCACTTCAACGTTTTTAATCAGCGTTTCGCAGTAGCGCGGCTGGTTGCCATACAGGCTGAACGCAATACTGTTTTCCGCCGGGTTGTGCGGGTTAAACGCCGGCGGCGCATCAGCCGGAAACGGGTGCTTTTGTCCGGCAGAAAAGCGCGCATCGGAGTGCATCAGCGAAGCTAGGCCGTAGCGTGCCACCTCATCCGGCTTATCCAGCCAGCCACAGACCTCGGTCAGGCCATCCAGCCAGGTTTCCGAAGCCTGTGCACGCTGTGCGTCAGGCGCCTGGCAGATTTTCTGATAGATTTTGTACGATTTTTTATAGTCGCCGGTGCGCATCAGCGTCAGTGCATAGTCGCTGAGCACCTGCATATGGTTCGGCATTACCCGCAATACCGCTTCACAGCACTGACGCGCCTGCGCGTAGTCGCCGTCGGCCATCGCCTGGCGAAACTGCGTGGCGGCGTGTTCAACGCGCGCCTGCGCAGCAGCGGGATTATTGACAGCGGCGGAACGGGGAGCGGAGAAGGTTTTGCGCATAAAAGGGATCCCAGAGTTCGCTGAATAGGTGCGCATCCTGATTCGTCAGCGGCTGAGTTCCCTGTGAGGCGGGTCCCGCATCCATTGCCAACTGGCGCGCTACAGTAAGCGACGCGCGGCTTCCACCACAATTTTCACAGCGTCGCTCTCGGTCTGCTTCATGGTTGCCGCGTCCGGGATCTCTTTTTGCATACGGTTCACAATGACGCCAGCCACCATGCCGGCACGCAGTCCCTGACTGGCGCACATGGTTAACAGTGTAGCGGATTCCATCTCATAGTTAAGTACGCCCATCGCCTGCCACTCCTGCATGGAGCCCTGGAAGCGATTGACCACGCGACCAGAGAAGGTGTCGTAACGCTCCTGCCCCGGATAGAAGGTGTCAGAAGAGGCAGTGATGCCGATATGGGTACGCGCGCCGCACTCTTCTGCCGCCGCGACCAGCGCCGTGGTACAGGCAAAATCGGCCACGGCCGGGAATTCCATCGGAGCAAAGTGCAGGCTGGCGCCATCCAGGCGTACTGAGGCGGTCGTCACCAGCACGTCACCAACGTTAATGTGCGGCTGAATGGCGCCGGTGGTGCCGACGCGCAGGAAGGTCCGGACGCCGAGCTGCGCCAGCTCCTCTACCGCAATTGAGGTTGAAGGACCACCGATACCGGTTGAGCAGACCACTACCGGCTTGCCGTCGATCTCCGCCAGCCAGGTGGTGAATTCACGATGCGACGCCAGATGCTGCGGATTCTCCATCAGCGCCGCGATTTTTTTCACCCGCTCCGGGTCGCCCGGGACGATCGCCAGCGTAGCGCCTTTCAGGTCAGCTTTAGTGATACCAAGGTGGAAAACGTCAGACTGGGTCATATCAGACTCCTGCTAATTAAGTATTGTGACGCGCACTCTACGTGAGGCAGCGCGACAAATATGTGATATCTCTCACTTCAAATAATGAAAGTTACATTACCAACCGCACTATTTGTGATTTTTGTCACAATATAACGCGCCGTTTCACACATTTATCCGGCATGGTGCTGCGTAAGCTTCAGCGGCAATGTTAATACAGAAGCCGCATCTGAGAATCTGTTCCTTTTACCCTGTAACCATCCGGCCATCATGACCAGGCTATAGTTACCTGATTGCGCACCTGCCAGCACGGAGAGAACCATGAAAACCACAGAAAATATGGCACAAGAATCGACCCCGGGTGGCTTCGCCTCAGCGGCGCAGCCCGCCGCCAGCAGCACAATCATTACCCAAAGCGATGCGATTCAGTGTGGCGAGACCTCAATTCCCAGCCAGGGGGAAAATCTGCCCGCCTGGTACGCACGACCTAAATCATTCAGCGGTACGCTGCCGGTGGTACTGGTGGTTCAGGAGATTTTCGGCGTACATGAGCATATCCGCGATCTGTGTCGCCGCCTGGCACTGGAGGGCTACCTCGCAGTGGCACCGGAACTCTATTTCCGCGAAGGCGATCCGCAGGAGTATCACGATATCCCGACGCTGCTCAGCGAGCTGGTGAGCAAAGTGCCCGACAGCCAGGTGCTTGCCGATCTCGATCATGCGGCAAACTGGGCTGCACGGCACGATGGCGATATTCGTCGTCTGGCGATTACCGGCTTCTGCTGGGGCGGGCGCATCAGCTGGCTGTTTGCCGCACACAATCCTCAGGTGCGTGCCGCAGCGGCGTGGTATGGCCGCCTGGAAGGAGAAAAAACGCTGAAGCAGCAGAAGCATCCGATTGATGTCGCCGTCGATCTGAACGCGCCGGTGCTCGGCCTGTATGGCGGGCAGGATGAGGGTATTCCGCTGGAGAGTATTGATAAAATGCGTCAGGCGCTGCATGCCGCCAATGCCAAAGCGGAAATTGTGGTCTATCCGGATGCCGGTCACGCGTTTAACGCCGATTATCGTCCGGGCTACCATGCAGAATCGGCCCGGGATGGCTGGCAGCGTATGCTGGCGTGGTTCAAACAGTATGGGGTAGCCCCCAGCGCGTAACGTTATCCGGGGCGCTGAGGCGCCCTTTTTCATGCACGTTCTGCTTTTGACGCCCGCGTTTGCTGCCTCTGCGCACAGCAGCCCATTCCATTTAGCCATCCAGATGTTTACACCGCCACAATCTGCGGGTAGTGTATAGCTTACCGCGTTATTCGTTTTGTCCCGCTGTGAAGGATTCTCATGATCGAACTCAAACACCTGCGAACGCTGCAGGCGTTACACAACACCGGCTCGCTCGCCGCCGCTGCGGCGCAGCTGCACCAGACGCAGTCTGCCTTATCGCATCAGTTCAGCGATCTGGAGCAGCGCCTTGGCTTCCGGCTGTTTGTGCGTAAAAGCCAGCCGCTGCGCTTTACGCCGCAGGGTGAGATTTTACTGCAGCTGGCAGAGCAGGTACTGCCGCAGATCCAGCAGGCGCTGCAGGCGTGTCATGAGCCACAGCAGCAGGCCACGCTGCGCATCGCTATTGAATGCCACAGCTGTATTCAGTGGCTGACGCCTGCGCTGAATAACTTCCGCAAAAGCTGGCCGCAGGTGGTGATGGATTTTAAATCCGGCGTCACCTTTGATCCGCAGCCGGCGCTGCAGCAGGGCGAGCTTGATGTGGTACTGACCTCAGATATTCTGCCGCGCAGCGGGCTGTTTTATACGCCGATGTTTGATTTTGAGATGCGGCTGGTGCTGGCACCCGATCATCCGCTGGCGCAGCGCACGCATATTACGCCGCAGGATTTCGCTGATGAAGTTCTGATGATCTACCCGGTACAGCGCCAGCGGCTGGATGTCTGGCGTCACTTTCTGCAGCCCGCCGGCGTCAGCCCGGCGCTGAAAAGCGTGGATAATACGCTGCTGCTGATTCAGATGGTTTCGGCGCAGATGGGGATCGCCGCCCTGCCGCACTGGGTGGTTGAGAACTTTGAAAAGCAGGGGCTGGTCGTCACCAAAACGCTGGGCGACGGTCTCTGGAGCCGGCTCTACGCCGCCGTACGCGAAGGCGAACAGCGTCAGCCGGTACTGGAAGCCTTTGTGCGCTTTGCCCGCCAGCACGCCTGCGATCACCTGCCGTTTGTGCGCGACGCTTCGCAGCCGGGCGCGGTATTACCCGGCGCATCCTGATGGTCCGGCGCGGCGTGCGCGCGCCGCGCTGTTATCCCCGCCCCGCCTGCACTATAATGCGCCGCCCTTACTGCATACCCGGAGAGTTTCACCATGACCAATAACGATGTTCTGCGCAGCGTGCGCTATATGCTCGATCTGAGCGATAGCAAAGTGGTGGAGATTTTTGCCCTTGCGGGAAGCGATGTGCCGCTGGAGGATGTGCAGGCCTGGCTGAAAAAAGAGGATGACGCCGCGTTTCGCAAACTGCCTGATGTACTGATGGGCTATTTCCTCAACGGCCTGATCTACTACCGGCGCGGTAAAAGCGACGATGCGCCGGCACCCTCTGTTGAACGCCGCATGAGCAATAACATCTTTCTGAAGAAACTGCGTATCGCGTTTGCGCTGAAAACCACCGATATTCCCGACATCCTGCTGAAAGCCAACTTCAAGGTTTCACAGGGTGAAATCGGCGCTATCTTCCGCAATCCGGATCACAAGAACTATCGCGAATGTGGCGATCAAATTCTGCGTAATTTCCTGAAAGGGTTAACGCTTATCCAGCGTCCGGGAACGCCGGCGAAGAAAAGCTGATCGCACGGCGCAGCCTGCAGGCTGCGCCCGCCACGTGCTCAGGCGTGACGCCTGCCGATCACCCAGCGTTTATGCACATAGAGTGAAGCGAAGATCACCGCAGCGCCCGCAATAAAGCTCGGCCAGTGCGGCTTCTCCTGCCAGATCGCCAGATTTACCAGCAGCCCCGCCGGAACATGCATATTGTTCATAATGCCCAGCGTGCCGGCATCCACCTGCGTGGCTCCATAGTTCCACATAAAATAGCCCAGCCCGGATGCGGCAACGCCCAGCCATATCAGCACGCTCCACTGCAGCGTGGTCGTGGGCAGCTTCTGCGGATTGCCCCACAGCGACCAGGCCAGCGCGGCAATCAGCACCGCTCCGAGATAGAACCAGGAGAACGCCGTATGCTGCGGCATAGGCCGCGTCTCCTGCAGCCGTTTGTATCCCACCATGCCGACAGCAAAGCAGAGATTCGCCGCCTGCACCAGCAGCAGACCCAGCCAGAAATGATCGCTGACTTTGTCATAGCGAATAATGGCTGCCCCCGCTACCGCCAGCAGCGCGCTGAAGGCGTAGCCGATGCGCAGCGGACGCCGGCTCAGCAGGTCATAAATCAGCGTAATATAGAGCGGCGTCATCACCGTAAACAGCAGGAACTCAGATACGCTCAGGTAGAGATAGGCTTCAAAACTGAGCAGATACATAATGCCGAGCTGCAGCATTCCCACCAGCATATAAAGCAGCAGCGTTGATGCCCGGTAGCCGCGCCAGCGCAAAAACGGCAGAAAAACCAGCGCGGCCAGGCCCAGGCGCATCAACACGGAAAACCAGCTATCCACCTGGCCGGCCAGATATTCGCCGATCAGGCTAAAAGAAAAAGCCCACAATACAGTGGTGATAATAAGTAACAGCACGGCACACCATTCCCCGATAAACAGAGGCGCTAGTGTAATCAAACCTGCATGAACCAGCTGAATAATCTGGTTTACAACTGAGCATATTTTGCCCGCTTGTGGCGGACAGCTGGCGATACGCGCTGGTCAGCTGTTACCTCCTGACACAGGCTCTGGTCAGAATGCGCATGAACACCGGCTTAAAACCTGGCAAAATGCGCGAAATCCAACATTTCCTGGTTTTTTTCGCTCCTGATTGTCATAAAACTGTAACATGTGTGTCACACGTCACAGTAACGTGCAGCAACCATCTCTATCCTTTGCGCGATATGGAAACACCAGGTTTCCTTTGCGCTTATGCGTATTTCTGCCCCAACCTGCTGGGAAATTCATAACTATTCTGCGCCCCGGAGGGCCACACTCATGCTGAGTATTTTTAAACCTGCACCGCATCGGCCTCAGGTCGCTGACGATCGTGTTGATCCACTGTATCGCCGGCTGCGCTGGCAGATCTTCCTCGGGATCTTCTTCGGCTATGCGGCTTACTATCTGGTACGCAAAAACTTCGCGCTGGCGATGCCCTATCTGGTTGAACAGGGGTTCTCGCGCGGGGATTTAGGGTTTGCCCTCTCCGGCATCTCTATTGCGTACGGCTTTTCCAAATTTATCATGGGTTCTGTTTCCGATCGCTCAAACCCTCGCGTTTTTCTGCCGGCGGGCCTGATTCTTGCCGCCTCGGTCATGCTGTTTATGGGCTTTGTGCCCTGGGCGACCTCCAGCATTATGGTGATGTTTGTGCTGCTGTTCCTGTGTGGCTGGTTCCAGGGAATGGGCTGGCCGCCGTGTGGCCGCACCATGGTGCACTGGTGGTCACAGAAAGAGCGCGGCGGCATTGTTTCCGTGTGGAACTGCGCGCATAACGTCGGAGGCGGTATCCCGCCACTGCTGTTCCTGCTCGGTATGGCGTGGTTTAACGACTGGAAAGCGGCGCTCTATATGCCCGCGTTTGGCGCCATTCTGATCGCGCTGTTTGCGTTTGCCATGATGCGCGATACACCGCAATCATGCGGTCTGCCGCCGATTGAAGCGTGGAAAAATGACTATCCGCCTGATTACAGCGAGGACCATGAGCAGGAGCTGACCGCAAAGCAGATCTTTATGCAGTACATCCTGCCCAATAAGCTTCTGTGGTATATCGCGCTGGCAAACGTCTTTGTCTATCTGCTGCGCTACGGCATCCTCGACTGGTCGCCGACCTATCTGAAAGAGGTGAAACACTTTACGCTGGATAAATCCTCCTGGGCCTACTTCCTGTATGAGTATGCGGGCATTCCCGGTACGCTGCTGTGCGGCTGGATGTCAGACAAAGTGTTCAGAGGCAATCGCGGCGCGACCGGCGTGTTCTTTATGACGCTGGTGACAATCGCTACCGTGATCTACTGGCTTAACCCGCCGGGCAATCCGGGCATCGATATGCTCTGTATGATTGTGATTGGCTTTCTGATCTACGGCCCGGTGATGCTGATTGGCCTGCACGCGCTGGAACTGGCACCGAAGAAGGCCGCCGGCACCGCAGCGGGCTTTACCGGCCTGTTCGGTTATCTGGGTGGCTCCGTGGCAGCCAGCGCTATCGTTGGCTATACCGTTGATTTCTTCGGCTGGGATGGCGGGTTTATGGTGATGATCGCCGGCTCGGTGCTGGCAGTGGTGCTGCTGCTGCTCACCATGATCAACGAACATAAGCATAAGAAACAGCTCGGATAAGCGAGGCGGGCCGGGAGAGACCGGCCCGTTTTTTTACTCCAGAAAGAGTTTACGCAGCGTGTGCGGCACCGCATCGTCCGCATTGCTGCCAATGATCTCCAGCGACGGCAGCGTATCCTTCAGGCGCTGCTGACCGTTGTGCATAATGCACCCTTTACCGGCCATACTCAGCATCTCAACATCATTCATGCCATCGCCGAATGCGATGCACGCTTTCAGCGAATGCCCCAGCTGTTTTGCCACAGCCTCCAGCGCGTGCCCCTTCGACACGCCGCCCGCCATCACTTCCAGACAGGTTGGCAGCGAGAAACTGACGTTAACGCGATCGCCCCAGCGCGCTTCAATCGCCTGCTCCAGCGGCAGCAGACGAGCCGGATCGCTGCAGGTGAAGAAGACTTTGCTGATGCCATCGGTGGGCAATATTCCCGGCTCATAGAGCTGATACATAAACTCCGACTCCTGAAAATAGTCCTGCTCATCGGGATGGTGACGGTTCATAAACCACTCATCATCGCGATAAACATGGGTCAGAATATTTTCATCCTGATATTTCAGGGCGTAAAGCTCGCTGGCGATATCGCCGTCAAGATTGTGGCTGAAAATCAGCTCGCCTGCGGCGTTATGCACGCGCGCGCCGTTGGAGGTGATCATATACGCCGGAATGCCGAGCTTGTCGCGCATCTGTCCCACGTCGATATGGTGGCGGCCGGTGGCAAAAACAAAATGGATATCACGCGCCACCAGCGCCTGCAGCGTGGTACGGGCAAACGGCGTCAGACGATGTTGCGGCGAGAGCAGCGTGCCATCCAGATCGGATGCAACGATGTGAAACATGGAAACCTCGGGTTGTAATAACGGAAATAACGTCAGCTGAGATGACGGGCAAAAAAATCCACGGTGGCATTGAGCGCTTCGGCGCGCATTGCATCTGATTCAAACAGAATTTCATGGCGCGCGCCTTCAATGACGCGCGGTGCGTTACCTTCGCAGGGATGCCCGGCTGCCGCCAGCGCCTGGCAGAAGAGATCCTGTGCACGGTTGTCCACCACATCATCTTCACTCGCCTGCAGCAGCAGCAGCGGCGTGGTGATATTTGCCGCCTGACGCATGATATTGCGTCCGGCCTGCACGCCTTCACGCACCCAGTGATAGGTCGGACCGCCGACGCGAATAGCCGGATCGTCAGCATAAAAGCGCAGATTGCGTCGATAGCGCTCGCGGCTGTGCGTCAGGCGGTTAATGCCAAACGGATGCGCGCGCCAGCGTCCGGTACCAAGGGCGTATCCGTCGCGCAGCGCCGGCCGCTTCTCTGCCCAGTCAAGAATACGGTGCGCCAGAAAGGGCGGCAGCGGTAGCACAATGCCAAACATAGGTGCGGACAGCACCGCCGCATGAAATGCCCGCGGCTGCCGGGCCAGAAACAGCGCGACAATCGCACCGCCCATTGAGTGAGCGAGGACATAGCGCTGCTGATAATGCTGGCTGACAATCTCTTTCAGGTAGAGCGTCTCCAGATCGTCAACATAGTCGCTGAACTCCACCACGTGTCCGCGGTGCGAATCTGCCAGCAGCCGCTCAGAGCGCCCCTGCCCGCGATGGTCAATAATCACCACATCGTAGCCGCAGTGAAACAGGTCGTATGCCAGCTCCGGGTATTTGATATAGCTTTCAATACGCCCCGGCACAATCAGGATCACGCGCGTGTGGTGTGGCGCAGTAAAACGTACATAGCGGAGAGTAAGATTGCCCGTTCCGGTGAACTCACACTCTTCCCGCTGCCGCCAGAAGTCGAGCAGCGGACCGGTAGCAAACGCCGCAAAAGCGCGTTCACGCCTGAGCCAGCTCTCTCTGTGATGCTGCATCTGCCCCTCCCGGAGAGTTCAGTTCGCCCTGCTGGTATGCCATAGCGCAGCGCAATTTTCTGGCGTATTGTGTCATACTTCGCTCGCTTCAGGGAATGTCACACATGACGACAGAATGGTGGTTAACCTACCTGCTTACCACAACCATCCTCAGCCTTTCACCAGGCTCAGGCGCTATCAATACCATGAGCACCGGTATCAGCCACGGCTATCGCGGTGCGGCCGTATCGATTACCGGCTTACAGCTCGGACTGGCGGTGCATATTGTGCTGGTGGGGGCCGGACTCGGCGCGCTATTTTCACAGTCGCTGCTGGCGTTTGAGATCCTGAAATGGGCCGGCGCTGCCTATCTGATCTGGCTGGGTATTCAGCAGTGGCGCGCCGCTGGCAGCCTCGACCTGAACGCCGTTGCCAAAGCGATGCCGCGCCGGCACCTGTTTCAGCGCGCGCTGCTGGTGAACCTGACCAACCCTAAAAGTATCGTGTTTCTCGCCGCGCTGTTTCCGCAGTTTATTCTGCCCCATCAGCCGCAGCTGATGCAGTATCTGATTCTCGGCGTGACCACGATTGTGGTCGATATCATCGTGATGATTGGCTACGCCACGCTGGCAACGCGCATTGCGGGCTGGATCAAAGGCCCGAGACAGATGAAGCTGCTGAACCGCATTTTTGGCGGATTGTTTATGGCGGTCGGCGCGCTGTTAGCCAGCGCGCGTAAAATAGCGTAATAAACGGCCGGGTGTGCAGTCAGCCACACCCGGCGCAGCGTCGCCGTTTCAGGCGACCGGGCCTAGCGCGAAATAATCAGGTGAATGCCAAAACCGGCAAACAGCACGCCCGCCATGCCATCCACCCACTTTGCCATGCGCTGATACTTCTCGCGCATCCACGGCAGGGCAAAGATAGCGGCCACCAGCGCAAACCATGCAAAGGTTTCCGCAATAATCAGCAGGAATAGCCCCCAGCGCGTCGCGGCACCGACATCATTACCGACAAACAGCGAAAAGACGCTGCCAAAATAGATAATGGCTTTGGGATTGGACAGGTTTGTCAGCAGCCCTTTCAGAAAGCTCATGCCGCGCTTCGGCAGCTCCACCTCGGGTGCATCACTCTGCGGCTGCTTATGGCGCTGACGCGCCGAGCGCAGCAGCTGCCAGCCCATCCACAGCAGATAGAGCCCGCCGCCCACCATGATAATTTCATGCAGCCACGCCATTTTGGCCAGCAGCAGGTGCAGCCCCATCAGCGCTACGCCCGCCCAGACAACAATGCCCAGCGTAATGCCCAGCACGCCCATCATCGCCTCTTTACGCGAGCGGCTGGCCGCAGTTTGCGACACAAAAAAGAAGTCAGGGCCGGGGCTCATCAGCGCAACCAGGTGCACCAGCGCGACGGTAGCAAATAATATCAGCATGCGTTTAGTCCTTTATTCGTCATTATCAAGATGTTCCCGGATCATCAGCAGGAACGGCTTACCAAAGCGCTCCAGCTTGCGATGCCCTACGCCGTTTACGCTCAGCATATCTGACGCGCTGACCGGCAACTGTTCCGCCATTTCAATCAGCGTGGCGTCATTAAACACCACGTAAGGCGGAATATTCTCTTCATCAGCTATCGCCTTGCGCAGCTTACGCAGCTTGGCAAACAGCTTGCGATCGTAGTTGCCGCCGTACACTTTTGGCGCACTGCTGCGGCTTTTCGCCGTCACGGTACGCGGTACCGCAAGCATCAGCGGTATTTCAGCGCGCAGTACCGGACGCGCGGCCTCGGTGAGCTGCAGCGCAGAGTGCATGGCGATATTTTGTGTCACCATGCCGAGGTGAATGAGCTGACGCAGTACGCTGATCCAGTGCTCCAGGCTCTGCTCGCGCCCCAGGCCATAGATCGGCAGTTTGTCGTGGCCGTTATCGCGAATACGCTGGCTGGCTGAGCCGCGCAATACTTCCACAATGTAGCTCATGCCAAAACGCTGGCCGGTACGGTAAATGCACGACAGCGCTTTCTGCCCGTCAACCAGCCCGTCATAGCGGCGGGGAGGATCGAGGCAGATATCACAGTTGCCGCAGGGCTGCTGACGCCCTTCGCCAAAGTAGTTCAGCAGTACCAGACGCCGGCAGGTTTGCGCTTCCGCAAACGCGCCCATCGCATTGAGCTTGTGACGCTCGATATCCTGCAGCGGCCCCGGGACTTTCTCTTCCAGGCATTTGCGTAGCCAGACCATATCCGCCGGATCGTAAAGCATCATCGCTTCAGCAGGCAGGCCATCGCGGCCGGCGCGGCCGGTCTCCTGATAGTAGGATTCGATGTTGCGCGGGATATCAAAATGCACCACAAAGCGTACGTTGGGTTTGTTGATCCCCATGCCAAACGCCACGGTAGCAACCACAATCTGCAGATCGTCGCGCTGAAACGCTTCCTGCACATGCGCGCGCTGTGCGCTG
The DNA here is from genome assembly GCF_007680655.1 of Pantoea sp. PSNIH1. Taxonomy (NCBI): domain Bacteria; kingdom Pseudomonadati; phylum Pseudomonadota; class Gammaproteobacteria; order Enterobacterales; family Erwiniaceae; genus Pantoea; species Pantoea sp. PSNIH1. The sequence goes on along the minus strand of NZ_VEIP01000005.1, from coordinate 163,713 downwards.
TCGATGCCGGCGTGATAGGCGCCCACGCTCAGACCACGGCTCTGCAGACGCGCGGCGGTATCTTCCACTTTTGCCCGGCTGTTGCAGTAGATAATGCCGCTTTTGCCGCGCTGCTCCTGTACGTAGCGCAGCAGCTGATCGGTGGGTTTAAACTTCTCCACCAGGGTATAGCGAATGTTAGGACGATCAAAGCTGCTGACCTGAATCAGCGGATCGCGCATCTGCAGCAAATGAACAATGTCGTTACGCGTGGTTTCATCGGCCGTGGCGGTCAGCGCCATCACCGGCAACTGCGGAAAGCGCTGCCTCAGCTGCCCGAGTGCGCCATACTCCGGCCGGAAGTCATGCCCCCACTGCGAAATACAGTGCGCTTCATCGACGGCCAGCATCACCGGATTCCAGTGCTGCAGCCCCTCGAGGAAGTTGTCCATCATCAACCGTTCCGGAGCGATGTAGAGCAGTTTGAGCTTCCCGGTACGGCAATCGGCAAAAACCTGCTGCTGCTGTTCGCGCGTCTGCGTCGAGTTAAGACACGCCGCCGCCACGCCGTTGGCCAGCAGCTGATCAACCTGATCTTTCATCAGTGAAATCAGCGGGGAGACCACCAGTGTCAGCCCGTCCTGCACCAGCGCCGGGATCTGATAACAGATCGATTTGCCGCCGCCGGTCGGCATGACGACCAGACAGTCGCGCCCCGAGAGCGCTGACTCGATAATGGATTGCTGACCCGGACGAAACTGCTGATAGCCGAAGGTGTCATGTAACACCTGCTGCGCCAGCGTTTCCTGATTGTGCACTGCCGAAATTGCCACGGTAATCCTGTTTTACTGATTAGAACAGATCGTTAAGCGTTACGCCCACGCCTAAACGGGTCTGACGGTGGTTATAGTCGATAAGCGATTCGCCATAGCCGCTGAACAGCTGCGTATAAAAGCGAACGTGTTCAGTGAGAGGATAGCTCCAGGCGAAGGTTGCGCCGCCGTAGCCGCTGTTCCAGTTATAGTTGCCTTCCACGCTGAAAATGCTGTCGCCCATCATATAGCCGAGCTTCGCGCGGTAATAACCCATGTATTTGGTAATGTCCGGGTTATCGTCATTGCTGGCGCTTTCCGGCAGACGATACCAGGGCTTGATCTCCGCAAGGAAGTTGCCGTTTTCTGCCATCAGGCGGGCGTAAAGGCGGTTCCAGCTGCGGGAAGTGGGATCGCTGCGACCATTGGACTGATGATTAACGCCCAGCTCCACATCGCGCAGCGTCCAGCCTGCCAGTGAGTAGTCCGTTGCCCAGCCCAGAAACAGCTGTGGCTCATAGTTCGTTTCGCGGAAGGGTGACGACGCGCCGCGATTCGACAGCTGCCACCATGAACGCTGAGTATACGAGGCGGCCAGTACTGAGTTATCACCTAAAATGCCGCGCCACAGCGGAAACGCCAGGCTGAGCTGGAATTTTACTTCATCTTTTTTCGCTTTGTCTGCCCAGTTGTAAGAGGAAATCGCCTCTTTATTCATGTCGCTGGTGTAGGTGTAAAGCAGGTAGTTGTTTTCATAGGGGTAAAGCACAAACGGATTGTCATGCTTTTCCAGCAGATTTGCGATCACGCTCCCCTTCACCGCAGGTGCGTCGTGAATATTTTTAATCGTGGCTTCATCTGCCTGCGCCAGTGCAGGAACGGTTAATGCCGAGGCCAGCATGACGTATTGCTTACGCATAGTGTTCTCCAGTGCGCTGCGTGGGAAGGTTTTCAGGGCGGTGGTACAAAAAGCAGGCCATTCTACACGCAAAGCGGGGCGTTGATCAGCGCCGATTTCTGAAACTGGAAAGCAGCGCGGGAGCAGCATAATATACACAACTTCTTAACATCTTAAGGCCGTAACTATGTCATCTCCGATGCTGACTCAGCAGGACGCACGCCAGCTGATTGGTGAAATTTTTGTTTATCATATGCCGTTTAATCAGGCGCTGGGCCTGGAACTGGAACACCTTGATGCTGATACGGTCCGGCTGGCATTTGCCAATAAAACCATGCTGGTAGGCAACGCCGCACAGCAAATCCTGCATGGCGGCGTGATTGCCTCAGTACTGGATGTTACCGCCGGGCTGGTTTGCGTCAGCCATGCGCTGACGCGGCAGGAGAGCATCAGCGAAGAGGAGCTGCGGCAGCGGCTGGCGCGAATGGGCACTATCGATCTGCGGGTTGATTATCTGCGCCCGGGCCGCGGCGAGCGTTTTATCGCTACCGGCACTCTGCTGCGTGCCGGTAATAAAGTCGCCGTGGCGCGCGTTGAACTGCATAATGAGCAGCACGATTATATCGCTACGGCCACCGCCACCTACCTGATTGGTTAACCCACGCAGCGCAACCGGTGCGCCGCCTTATGGACAATACAATGGACAGCCAGCAAACGCGGGAGGGCATTTTTTATGCGCTCGGCGCTTATTTTATCTGGGGCGTTGCTCCGGCCTACTTCAAACTGGTCAGGGCAGTGCCGCCCGCCGAAATCATGACCCATCGGGTGATCTGGTCCGTGCTGTTTATGCTGATCCTGATCACGCTGAGCCGCAGCTGGAAGCAGGTGCGCCAGGTGGCCGCTCAGCCGAAAAAAGTTCTGCTGCTGGCGCTGACCGCCGTCACCGTCGGCGGCAACTGGCTGCTGTTTATCTGGGCGGTCAATAATCAGCATATGCTGGAGGCGAGCCTCGGCTACTTTATCAATCCGCTGATTAATGTGGTGTTGGGTATGCTATTTCTGCGTGAGCGCTTTCGCCGTCTGCAGTGGCTGGCGGTTGTGCTGGCGGCGGCGGGCGTACTGGTGCAGCTGTGGCAGTTTGGCTCGCTGCCGGTAATTGCGCTGGGGCTGGCGCTGAGCTTTGCGCTGTATGGTCTGGTGCGGAAAAAGATCCAGGTTGATGCACAAAGCGGCATGCTGATCGAGACGCTGTGGCTGTTCCCGCTGGCGGCGATCTATCTGTTTGGTATTGCCGACAGCGCGACCAGTCATCTCAGCGCCAATCCGCTCAGCCTCAATCTGATGCTGGTGACCGCCGGCGTGCTGACCACCATTCCGCTGATGCTGTTTGCCGCAGCCTGCGCGCGTCTGCGCCTCTCAACCGTGGGCTTTTTCCAGTATCTTGGCCCGACGCTAATGTTTCTGCTGGCGGTACTGTTTTATGGCGAGCGCCTCACCCCCGATAAGCTGGTCACCTTTGGCTTTATCTGGCTGGCGCTGGCGGTGTTTATTTTTGACGCCGTACTCTTCTCAGCCCGCACGCGGATGCGCAAAGCGTGAGATAAAGCGCGCCAGTGCCGGGCCGGTGAGCAGAATGGTAAACAGACGCAGCGTCTGCAGCGCCATCACAAACGCCATATCGACCCGGCTGCCGACTGCGATAATAGCGACGGTATCCAGCCCGCCCGGGCTGGTAGCCAGATAGGCGGTCATCAGGTCAATATGCAGTACCCGTGTCAGCATCCATGCCAGCGCCGCACACAGCACCATCAGCCCGAGGATTGAGGCGAGCATCTGCGGCAGCGTCCGCAGCGCCAGCAGGAAAATCGGGCGCGTAAAGCGCAGTCCGACGCTCCAGCCAATCAGCGCATAGGCCAGCGCCAGCAGCCACTCCGGCACCTGCAACGTCGCGATTTCGCTCCCCTGCAGCGTGGCACCAATCAGCGCCGGCAGCAGCAGCGCACCGGAGGGGATCCGCAGGCGCTGCCCGAGCCAGGCACCGGCGATCGTCACCACCAGCGTCAGCAAAAAACCGTAATCAAGCGCCGGAAACCAGATCACCCCGGTCGCACCGCCGCTGGTATCCAGACCAATACGCGCCACTACCGCCGCCGCCGTGGCGACGAACAGCACGCGCAGATACTGCATAAACGCGACCAGACGCACGTCAGCCCCGAAATCCCCTGCCATCGCCACCATCGCCGAGGCGCCGCCGGGCGACGATCCCCAGGCACCGGTAGGCCCTGGCAGGTTACTGAAGCGCACCAGCAGAAAACCTGAGAGACCGCTGGCGGCCAGCGTGAGGATCAGTACCGCCAGCACCACCGGCCAGTCGTTTAATAATGGGGTCAGTATGGCGGGCGACAGGCTCTGAGCGATCATGCAGCCCAGCACCGCCTGCGCCAGAATAAACAGCCGTTTATCGATACGCAGCGTTGCGCCGCTGAGTCCCATCACGGTTCCGGTGATCATCGGGCCAAGCAGCAGCGCAGCGGGCAAGTGAAGCAGCTGAAGAGCAACGCCCAGCGTCAGCGACGCAATCACCAGCAGCATCCATTGTAAGCGGAAAGAGTAGTGTGACATGAGCAGGATCAGACAAAGATAAGAGTTCAACAGGTTACGCAGGTTGCGCCCCCGGAGCCAGCGCAAATCGTTTTTTAATCAGCAGGCGGGTGCGATGTTTGACCAGGGCGCCATTAATGGCGCCCCTACAGAAACACAGGGGGCGCATTTATGCGTCCCTGCCGTCAGACGGATGCGGTGTTCGGCCAGGGCGCCATTAATGGCACCCCTACAGAAATGTAGGGGGCGCATTTATGCGCCCCTGGCGTCAGACGGGTGCGGTGTTCAACCAGGGCGCCATGAATGGCGCCCCTACAGAAACACAGGGGGCGCATTTATGCGCCCCTGCCGTCAGACGGATGCGGTGTTCGGCCAGGGCGCCATTAATGGCGTCATCAGACGGGCACAATTATTCAGCCAGGGCGCCATGAATGGCGTCATCAGACGCGTGCGATATTCAACCAGGGCGCCATGAATGGCGCCCCTACAAAAATGTAGGGGGCGCATTTATGCGCCCCTGGCGTCAGGCGGGTACGGTATTCAGCCAGGGCGCCATGAATGGCATTATCAGACGGGTGCGGTGTTCGACCAGGGCGCCATTAATGGCGCCCCTACGTTCCTGTAGGGGGCGCATTTATGCGCCCCTGGCGTCAGACGGATACGGTATTCAACCAGGGCGCCATGAATGGCGCCCCTACAGAAATGTAGGGGGCGCATTTATGCGCCCCTGGCGTCAGACGGATACGGTGTTCAACCAGGGCGCCATTAATGGCGTCATCAGGCGGATGCGATATTCAGCCAGGGCGCCATGAATGGCGCCCCTACAGGAATACAGGGGGCGCATTTATGCGCCCCTGGCGTCAGACGGGTGCGGTGTTCAACCAGGGCGCCATGAATGGCACCCCACGATCACAGCCAGTTTTTGCGTTTGAAATAGAGATAAGGTGCCAGGCCTGCCAGCATCATCAGGCAGATTGCGCCAGGATAGCCGAAGCTCCATTTTAGCTCAGGCATAAACTCAAAGTTCATACCATAGCTGGAAGCCACCAGCGTTGGCGGCAGGAACACCACCGAGACCACCGAGAAGATCTTGATAATGCGGTTCTGTTCGATATTGATAAAGCCCATCGCCGCCTGCATCAGAAAGTTGACCTTCTGGAACAGGGATTCATTGTGCGGCAGCAGCGATTCAATATCGCGCAGGATCTCACGTGCCTGCTCCAGCTGGTTACCTGGCAGGCGCGCCTTACGCACAAGGAAATTGAGCGCACGCTGCGTATCCATCAGGCAGAGACGGACTTTCCAGCCGATATCTTCCAGCTCGGCGAGACGCGACAGCGCCTCGTCATACTCTTCACCCTGCTGGCCTTCCATAATCACGCGGCTCAACTTCTCCAGCGCGCTATAGATATTTTCAATCTCATCCGCCAGCTGCTCAATTTTGGTCTCGAACAGATCCAGCAGCAGCTCGTAAGCGTTGCCGTCGGTCAGCTGCTGATTGCGGGCGCGCATGCGGTAAAGGCGAAAGGCTGGCAGCTCGCGCTCGCGCAGCGTATAGAGGCGATCTTCGCGGATTGTAAAGGCCACGGTGGAGTTGCCGGCGTGATCTTCAGCATCCTCAAAGAAAAAGAACGAGTGGATATGCAGGCCATCTTCATCTTCAAAGAAGCGCGCCGAGGCTTCAATATCCTCCAGCTCCGGACGCGTTGCCAGGCTCTGTCCCAGCTCTGACTGCACGCGCTCGCGCTCGCTGTCATCCGGCTCGATGAGATCGACCCATACCGACGTGTTGAGTTTATCGTTGTTGTCTTCCAGCTCGATGCGCGTCAGGCGATCGCGCTCGAGTTTAAATGCGCTCAGCATAGCAATACTCCCCATTGCAGACCAAATGGGACAGGGCGGTGCCCGTCACGTCCGAAACGTAACGGACACGGCAAAGCCTTAACGCGGAAACTTTCGCTTCAGGGTGTGATCAGTGCTGACTCATGCGACGGATAAGCAAAGGAGGTCGCGGATAACCTTTAAGGCTACCTGCGTAAAGAGGTAGCCTTAGATATTCCTGCTAAACAGGATGTTGAGCCAGCATCGACTGGGCGCGTCCAAGGCATTGTCCTCTCATGATAATAGTGCGCGCATGTTACGCTGAGACGAAAAAGTCGTCAAGGTAGCGCAGCCGCGCTACATCGCCTCCAGCCGCGCATACGCGGCGACCAGCCACTTAATGCCCTGCCCCTGGAAAGCGACCTGCAGGCGACTGTGCTCGCCGCTGCCTTCCAGATTAATAATGGTGCCTTCGCCAAACTTCGCGTGGCGCACCCGCTGACCCAGGGTAAAGCCGCTGTCGCTTTTGCTGGTGGGCGTGCCCATGCGCTGATGGCTGACCGGACGGCTGACGCTGGCGCGCAGGCGCACTTCCTCCACGCACTCTTCCGGCAGTTCGCCAATAAAGCGCGACGGGCGATGATAGACTTCCTTGCCGTAAAGCCGCCGCGTCTCGGCGTAGGTGAGCGTCAGCTTGACCATCGCCCGGGTGACGCCAACATAGGCCAGCCGCCGCTCCTCCTCCAGACGCCCGCCCTCATCCAGCGACATCTGGCTCGGGAACATGCCCTCTTCCATGCCGACAATAAAGACCTGAGTAAACTCCAGCCCTTTTGCCGAGTGTAGCGTCATCAGCTGTACGGCATCCTGCCATTTATCCGCCTGACCTTCGCCCGCCTCCAGCGCGGCGTGCGATAAAAACGCCTGCAGCGGCATCAAATCTTCATCTTCATCCTGATAGCTGAACTGGCGGGTGGCCGTGACCAGCTCCTCTAAGTTCTCGATACGCGCCTGGCCTTTTTCGCCTTTTTCCTGCTCATACATCAGCCACAGACCGGAATCTTTAATCACGCGATCGGTCTGCACATGCAGCGGCATCTCTGCGGTTTCATGCGCCAGCGCATCAACCAGTTCGCAGAAGCGCTGCAGTGCCGACGCCGCCCGGCCCGCCAGGGCCCGGTTCTGCAGCAGTTCCCGCGTAGCCTGCCACAGCGTCAGCTGTTTTTCGCGCGCCGTCTGCCGTACCACATCCAGCGTTCTGTCGCCCACGCCGCGCGTCGGCGTATTGACCACGCGTTCAAACGCGGCGTCGTCGTTGCGGTTGGCGATCAGGCGCAGATAGGCGAGCGCATCTTTGATCTCCTGGCGTTCAAAGAAGCGCATACCGCCATAAATACGGTAGGGCATGCTGGCCTGCAGCAGCGCCTCTTCCAGCACGCGCGACTGGGCGTTACTGCGATAGAGAATCGCGCAATCCTGCAGCGCATTGCCGTTCTCATGCCAGGTTTTAATGCGGTTAACCACAAAGCGCGCTTCATCCAGCTCGTTAAACGCGCAGTAGATTGAAATCTTTTCGCCGTCGCTGCCGTCGGTCCAGAGCTCTTTTCCAAGCCGCCCGCTGTTGTTGGCGATCAGGGCATTGGCAGATTTCAGGATATGGTTGGTGGAGCGGTAGTTCTGCTCCAGGCGGATAGTTTCCGCCCCGGGAAAGTCCTGCAGGAAGCGCTGGATATTTTCAACCTGCGCGCCGCGCCAGCCGTAGATGGACTGATCGTCATCGCCGACAATAATTACCCGGCTGCTGTCGCCCGCCAGCATGCGGATCCACGCATACTGAATGTTGTTGGTGTCCTGAAACTCATCGACCAGAATATTGCTAAAGCGCTCGCGATAATGATTCAGGATCTGAGGCTTATGCAGCCACAGCTCATGCGCGCGCAGCAGCAGCTCGGCAAAATCGACCAGGCCGGCGCGATCGCACGCCTCCTGATAGGCCTGATAAATACGCAGCCACGTCTGCTCAACCGGATTGTTGTAGCTTTCGATATGTTTTGGCCGCAGGCCCTCATCTTTCTTACCGTTGATGTACCACATGCCCTGCCGTGCCGGCCACTGCTTATCATCCAGATTCATTGACTTAATCAGACGCTTCAGCAGCCGCAGCTGATCTTCGCTGTCGAGGATCTGAAAATCCTGCGGCAGTCCGGCATCCAGATGGTGCGCCCGCAGCAGGCGATGCGCCAGGCCATGGAATGTGCCAATCCACATGCCGCCCTGTCCGCTGCCAATCAGCTGATCGATACGATGACGCATCTCAGCCGCCGCTTTATTGGTGAAGGTGACCGCCATGATGGAGTATGGCGAGCAGTTCTCCACCGACAGCAGCCAGGCGATGCGGTGCACCAGCACACGGGTTTTGCCGCTGCCTGCTCCGGCCAGCACCAGCAGATTGCTGCGCGGTGCGGCAACCGCCTCACGCTGTTTGTCATTCAAGCCGTCGAGCAGATCAGAAACGTCCATAAGCACCGTTTTTAAAGAATAGAGTTGCGTACCCTGAGTCATTCGTCCTGCAGCGATGCTGCAGATCTCTGAATGGTCGCGCGCTTACGCAGGTAAGTCGCCAGAGTGAACCGGCACAGCCCGTAAAGCCGTGCGCCGGAGGATACGACTGGATAAATTTACAGCCATTATAGCAGTGAGGTCAGGGATGCCAACCGATGAATTTCAACGTGCGGCAGCAGACGGGCGTCATCAATCTGCATCAGATTGCCGCTGTTCAGGTTGATCCAGCACGCCTGCAGGCCGGCGCGCAGCGCGCCTGCAACATCGGTGGTCAGGTCATCGCCAACGTGCAGGATTGCCTCCGGCGCAATAGCAAGCCGCTCCGCCGCGAGATGATACATATCCTGCCACGGCTTGGCGCGACCGTGCGGACCGGCGCGCAGCGTAAACTGAAAGTAGTGCTGAATACCGAGCTTTTCCGGATCGGCATTGCCGTTAGTAATGGCCACCAGCGGCACGCGCTCGCCGAGCCAGCACAGCGTCTGGTGCGTCTCTTCCGGCATCACAACCTGACTGCGCCAGTGGTGAAAGGTGCGCATCACCTCTCCTGCGCCCGCGGCAGCGTCGGCGGCCGGCAGGCCAATATTCAGTAACGCCAGCTCCACCGAACGGCGGCGCCACTCTGAGACGTCATGATAAATATCGGGTTCGCGCGCCAGCAGCTCATCACGCAGCTGCTGATAATCGGCCGGTGTGAATTCACGCAGCGCCGGGTGAAACGCCTGCAGCGCCGCATGCGTCTCCTGCGCGGTCTTACGGATCACCGGGCGGTTGTCATACAGCGTATCATCCAGATCGAAGGTCAGCGCCTTAACCGGATGCAGGGAGCGGTAAAACTTCATTCTGATTTTCCTCGTTTGGCACGCGGATGCGCGGCATCGTAGACCGAGGCCAGATGCTGGAAATCGAGATGGGTATAAATCTGGGTGGTCGAGAGATTGGCATGCCCGAGCAGCTCCTGTACCGCGCGCAGATCGCCGCTTGACTCCAGCAGGTGCGTGGCAAATGAGTGGCGCAGCTTATGCGGATGAATATGGCTGGCCACGCCCTGCTTGATGCCCCACTCGGCAAACCGCTTCTGCACGTTGCGCGCGGAAATCCGGCTGCCGCGTGAAGAGACAAACAGCGCATCATCCTGCGGAGCAAAGCTGTCGCGCAGCGCCAGCCAGTGCTGCAGCCAGGTCACCGCCGTTGCGCCAACCGGCACGCGCCGCTCTTTACTGCCTTTACCCAGCACCTGAACTTCGCCGGACTCCGCATCGAGATCGCGGCAGTTGATCCCGACCAGCTCGCTGAGACGCAGGCCGCCGCCATACATGGTTTCAAGCATTGCGCGATCGCGCACCGCCAGCGGATCATTAAGGTCAATCTCCAGCAGCTGCGTGACTTCATCCACGTCCATATTTTTTGGCAGATGGCGGGCGTTACGCGGCGTGGCGATACCTTTCGCCGGATTTGCGCTCAGCATGCCCTGGCTGACCTGCCAGTCGAGAAAGCTGCGCAGGGCAGACATCCGCAGCGCCAGACTGCTCGCCTGCAGGCCATCGCGCCGGCTGCGCGCCGCCAGACTGCGCACCTGCGCCGGCTCCAGCTTTGACCATTCGGTTAACTGCATGCTTTCCGCGAGAGTCACAAGCGCCAGCAGCTGGCGACGATAGTTTTTCTGCGTCAGCGGGCTGAGCTGACGTTCAACCTGCAGGTAGCGCAGAAAGGCGTCGACCGCGGGCAGCAGCGTACTCATACGCGCTCGATCCAGCGCGCCAGCAGCGCCGGCAGCATCTGGGCCAGGTGCTGCAGTAAGAGTGTCCCCATGCCGGCCTGATAGTGCTGATTATCGCGGCTGCTGAAGATGACGACGCCCGCTTCACCCCGCTCGCCCAGCAGCGACATCGCAACCGAGCCGACCGCTTTCGCCTGCGGCAGCAGCAGCAGCAGCTCCGGCCCGTTCAGGCTGCCAAGATAGTGCTGCTGCTGACCAAAACGCTGAATACGCAGCGGCTCAAACGCCTGTCGCGCCAGACCCAGCTGGATAAAATCAGAGGGTGCGCCGAGGCGCCATTGATCGCTGAACAGCCGCACATTGGCGCCCGCCAGACCCAGCTCGCGCGCCCAGCGCTGCAGGCGGTTCAGCATCTCCTGCAGGCTGTCAGCGGCGGCGAGATGTCCCTGCAGCGCCAGCAGGCGATCGAAGAGCTGATGATTGGCGTTGGCCTGTTCCATCAGCAGCGTGATCTCCTCTTCCAGCTGACGGATGTGGTTGCGCTGGCGCGCCATATGCCACTCTACCAGCGAGACGCTGCCGCGCACCGCGTGCGGCACCGCCATCTGTTCAACCTGACGTGCGTTGCGGATAAAAAAATCGGGGTTCTGCTGCAGATAAGCGCTGACGGCGCGATCGTTGAGCTGCACCGCGCTGTCAGTCTGCTCTTCCGGGTATTTCATAAATGGATAAATCCGTCATAAACGTGGGTGGCGGGTCCGGTCATATATAGCGGCTGTCCGGCCCCCTTCCAGGCGATATGCAGCGTCCCGCCGGGCAGATCGACACGCACTTTTTCTGCCAGCAGCCCCTGCTGAATACCACAGGCTACCGCTGCACAGGCGCCGCTGCCGCACGCCTGGGTTTCGCCGGCTCCGCGCTCATAAACGCGCAGGCGTACGTGCTCACGGCTGACCACTTCCATAAAGCCGACGTTAACGCGTTCCGGGAAGCGCTCGTGACTCTCCAGCGCCGGCCCCAGCGTCTCAACGGCTGCAGTTATCACGCTCTCCACCTGAATCACACAGTGCGGATTACCCATTGAGACGGCACCAAACATCACGGTCTGCTCAGCGACGCGCTGCAGATAGAGATTCTCCGCCTTGTTAGCGCGCAGCGGCACACGCTGCGGATCAAAATCAGGCTCGCCCATATTGACCCGTACCAGCTCATCGCTGGTCACGCTCAGCACCATACGTCCGGTTTGAGTGCTGACGCGAATGTCACTTTTATTGGTCAGCCCTTTGAGGCGCACAAAGCGGGCGAAACAGCGCGCGCCGTTGCCACACTGCGCCACTTCACTGCCGTCAGCGTTAAATATGCGATAGTGAAAGTCGAGATCCGGATCGTAGGGTGGCTCTACGATCAGCAGCTGATCAAAGCCGATCCCCAGATGCCGATCCGCCAGGCGGCGAATCAATTCCGGCGAAAAAAAGACGTTTTGTGTCACTGCATCCACGACCATAAAGTCGTTGCCGAGACCGTGCATTTTCGAGAACTGCATTTTCTGCTCCGCCGGATTACTCATTAAATTTAGTTTGACTGTACGCCTGATGAGCTGCCGGTGACCAGGCCCCCGGTATCCGCCTGCTGAGCGGCCTGCTGCTGCTGTTCTGTCGGCTTGTCGTTCTGCTGCGGCTTATCCGCGGGCGGGAAGTATAACGGGCCTTTCAGGCCGCAGCCTGCCAGGCTGACCAGCATCAGCGCCATGCCCAACTGGCTTATGACTCGTCTCATTTTATCTGCTCGTATTGTCCAATTCTCAGCTGCTTATCATCGCAGCTGATGGTGTAAAAGCAACAGGAAATATCGGACAGGGTGGCCGCGCAGGCTGGCTGAAAACCCGCGATCAGTGCACCTGATAACGCGGCATAAAATCGGCGTTGTCGTTATCCGGCGGGGTCGGGCAGAGCTGCGTCAGGGTCTGACTGCGGAACGGGATCACCTGAAAACGGTCGCCGGTGTTCACGATTTGATAAAACTGCGGCAGATTGAAATTGATAAAGCTTGAGCCGTAGGTAAAGCGATCGTGTGATGAAGAGTAGAAACGGCTGACGTCGCGCACCAGCTCCTCTTTACTGCCTTCGCAGTGGTGGTAAATCTCCACGCGATTGCTCTCATCGAGAATATAGATGTTGAATCCGCGATCGTCGCTGGTGTCTTCAAAGAAGAACTGAATAATGCCTTCGCTGGCGTAGCCGTTTACCACCGGCGGCAGCGGAGTCTGGTTCGATTCCACCTTAATCGATAACCCATGCAGCTTGTTGTTGGAAATCGCGCCGTAAAACTCTACCGCGTTCTCCAGCTTCTGCACCGAGACGCTCATGCGTTCAAAGAAGAGTCCCCAGGTCTGCCCCGCGACGCGAATCGCTTTGAAGCGGCCCGGCTCCTGCCGCGTACTCGACAGGCGCAGCTCAATGCACTCTGATACCAGCTGCTGTACCCGCGTGCGGATCAGGCCACGCAGATGCTGACTGTAGCAAAATACCTCAACCGTATCGGGCGGCGCCGCATCCTGATGCATCTTGCCCAGAATGGTTTTCAGCGCGTCAATCATCGCCTGTTCACCGCTGAAATGCAGGGTACGTACTTCATTCCACGAGTTGCGGTAGAGCAGATCGACGCTGCCAATCAGGCACTGCTGCTGCTGACCAAAGCTGAATACATCCAGCTTGCGGAAATCAAAGTGCACCACCTGGTTACGGAATGCCGCAGTGGGATCGTGCTCAAGATTGACAATAATCGCCAGATGGCGGATTTCGCACGGGCTGTAGAGCGCTTTTGGCGTAGGCGCCGGCAGGCGCAGCGGAAAGTGGCCGGAGACATCGCTGACCAGCTCCTGCAGACGCGCCAGGTCGCACAGCTCGTTACCTTTAATGTGCAGCCGCGTTTTCTGCGTCAGTAATCCGTTGAACCATGCCCACGCCACCAGCTTGTTCAGATAGCGGTTATATTCCAGCGGCTGATGGCTGATAATAGAACTCATATCCGGCGACTGATTATAGAGATACCAGCCTGGCCGGTTCGCGCGCCCGGCGGGCACGTGGATAAAGGTCAGATTCTCTTCTGACAGATCGGGTGATATTTGCGGGTTGACCAGCGTGACTTTACCCGGCAGCGCTTCAAAAGCGGCATACAGTTTACGCGTCAGTACGCCGATATCCTGCGGGCTGGCACTGACGCTTAAATTGTTCCGGCGCGCAAAGCGGATCAGATTACGATAGCTCTGCATCATCGCATCCAGCAGCTCATTATGCGCCTCGCGCACGCGCTCGATCTTCCACTCCGCCCGATTATCCAGAACGGCGAGTTTCGCTTCGTCCCAGCCCCAGGCTTTTACCAGCTGCAGCAGAATTTCGCGCCGCCAGCCGTTGCGGGCGTGCTGATCGTCACCGGAAAGCTTCTCGCACACTTTCAGATAGAAACAGCGCCGCACCAGATCGAGGCGGGCGTGATCTTCCACGCTGGTCAGATAGCGCGTGACCCGCTCCAGCATCATGCAGTAAGGATCCAGCCCGAAGCTGACGATCTCGCCTTCATGCAGACGCTGTCTGATATCCATCGCCAGCAGCTGCGTATTCGGATACTCCCAGCTGTACGCTTCCAGCAGCAGCGTTTTCAGCACCGCTTTATAAGGGGAGTCGATACTTTTATAGAGCTGCCACAGGCTGGCGCCAAAATACTCTTCTGCCGACAGCGTACCGAGGCCGCCTAAATCGAGCCATTCGTTCGGTGTCAGTACGCCCTGTGAATAGAGCGACATGACGTAATCGTCATAGTGATGCTCTTCCTCATTCGGCACCATATTCCACAGGATGCGCTTACCTGCCATACGCACCGCCGTGCGATAGAACTCATCGAGCAGCAAAATATGCTGGGTCGATCCGCAATCCTCACCGCCGAGGCTGCCGCTCTCGTTGTGACGAAAACGGTTTTCATCAATAAGGAAAAAGCTGACTTCCACACCCATTGACACACACCACTTCTGTAACAGCGTACACTTACGCTGCAGGGCCAGACGCTCTTCGTTATCAAGCCAGGAGTGGTGGCACACCCAGATATCCAGATCGGATGCGCTGTTCTGCCCGACCGACGAGGTGCTGCCCATCGAGTAGATAGCGGTAATTGGCCGTTCGCCCCCGGCCGCTGGCGTCAGGTCTGCCGCCGGTTTGCCGGTAACGGTATGCAGCAGCTGCTGTTGCTGTTCATCAGGCGTGAAGAAGCAGACGCCGTGTGGAACGTTACCTTCGAGGTAACCCGGCATCAGAGGATGATGATAGTGCAATAATGTTGGCAGCAGACTGTAGACGTGCTGGAAAGCAGGCCCCATGGCAGCCAGCGCGCGATCTACGCGCAGCTGGTTAATCGCATCCAGTCTCTGTTTAAGTGTCTCAATGTAGAGGTACAAGACGTTTCGCCTGATTGTCCCAGTGTTAAGCACCCTGCTTCCAGCGTTTGCCATTTTAATAATGAGGTATGCAGGCAAATTATTGCTGGAAACGTGATCAATCTAACACCAGAAGGATTGACCGTAAAGAAAGTTGCGCTACATGACAGTTTAGCATCTGCCGCAGAGCAACCCGCTTTTTTTGCGCCACGCCTGCTGAGGTATGGCGAGCCACAAATGAATAGTGCGGCCTTTTCAATCCGTTGAAACTGACAGCATTCCCCTATCGATGATAGGATAATCGATGAACGATCAAAATGGTTAACGGTATGTTAAACAAAATTTTCAGAATTGCTACCCGTCAAAGTCCTCTCGCACTCTGGCAGGCACAATATGTTCAGCAGCGCCTGATGGCAGCCCATCCGGGCCTGCAGGTAGAGCTGGTGCCGATGGTGACCAAAGGCGATGTTATTCTCGATACCCCGCTGGCAAAAGTGGGCGGCAAGGGTTTGTTCGTTAAAGAACTGGAACAGGCCATGCTGGAGAATCGCGCCGATCTGGCGGTGCATTCCATGAAAGATGTGCCGGTTAACTTTCCGGAAGGCCTGGGTCTGGTGACTATCTGCGAACGTGAAGATCCACGCGACGCTTTTGTCTCTAATCACTATAACGCTATCGATGAGCTGCCTCAGGGTGCAGTAGTTGGCACCTCCAGCCTGCGCCGCCAGTGTCAGCTGAGCGCACGCCGGCCTGACCTGATTATCCGTTCGCTGCGCGGCAATGTCGGCACCCGTCTCGGCAAGCTTGATGCGGGTGAATATGATGCCATTATTCTGGCCGCTGCCGGTCTGAAACGCCTTGGGCTGGAAGATCGCATTCGTCAGGCACTGCCTGCAGAGCTTTCACTGCCCGCCGTGGGACAGGGTGCCGTAGGCATTGAGTGCCGGCTTGATGACAGCGCATTAATTACGCTGCTGCAGGCGCTGAACCACCGTGAGACAGCAGTATGCGTGCGCGCTGAGCGCGCCATGAATACCCGGCTTGAGGGTGGATGTCAGGTGCCGATCGGCAGTTTTGCCGTACTGGAAGATGACCAGCTCTGGCTGCGCGGTCTGGTCGGTGCGCCCGACGGCAGCCAGATGGTAACCGGTGAACGCCGTGGCCCGCGTGAGCAGGCGGAGCAGATGGGCATTTCGCTGGCTGAAGAGCTGCTGAATAAGGGCGCGCGCGAAATTCTGCATGAGGTCTATCAGGGACAGCCGCCGGTATGACTATTCTCGTGACCCGTCCGGAACCGGCTGCCAGCGAGCTGGTTGCGCGCCTGCGCGGCCTGGGCAAGCTGGCGTGGGCGTTTCCGCTGATTGAATTTACGCCGGGTCGCGATTTAGCACAGTTACCGCAACAGCTGACGGCGCTGCGGCCGGGCGATCTGGTGTTTCTGCTGTCACAGCAGGTAGTGAATTTCGCCCATCCGGCGCTGCAGCACAGCCAGACAGCCTGGCCCGCTACCGCTGACTACTATGCGATTGGTCGCTCAACCGCGCTGGCGCTGCATACCGTCACAAATCTCAAAGTAGACTATCCTCATGCGCGGGAGACCAGCGAAGAGCTGGTTCGCCTGCAGCGCCTGCGGCAGGTCAGCGGCAAGCGCGCGCTGATCCTGCGCGGCACTCCCGGTCGGGAATTATTAGCTGAAACTCTCATCGAACGTGGCGCAGAAGTGCAATACTGTGAGTGCTATCAGCGCAATGAGAAGCACTACGACGGCGCTATTGAGGGTCGGCGCTGGCGCGACCGCGGGATTACCACGCTGGTGGTGACCAGCGGTGAAATGTTAAAACAACTCCATGCACTGTTTCCGCCAATCGATCGGCGGGAGTGGTTACTGCACTGTCGACTGGTGGTCGTCAGTGAACGTTTGGCTACCCAGGCCGCTGAAGCGGGCTGGCAGGAGATAGACGTAGCCGATGGTGCCGATAACGACGCGCTGCTGCGTGCGTTACGCTGAACTTAACAATGGGATGAGCCACAATGACGGAACACAAAGCTTCCTCCGCCATGGTTGAAGAAACTACCCCAGCGGACACTTCCCCGACGCCAGAAAACCAGCCGCCACGCGAAAAACAGCGCGATGGCCGGGTATTAAGCGCCGTGGCAATTGTGATTGCGCTGGCGATTGGCGCAGGCCTTTACCTCAACGGGAAACACCAGGCCGATGTACAGGCTCAGACTAACCAGCAGCTCAGCGAGCAGCTCAGCGCGCTGCAGCAGCAGCTTGGCAGCGACAAACGCCAGCTGACGCAGCAGCTGACTGACGCGGGCACTGCCCTGCAGGAAGCGCGCACGAAGCAGGATAACAGCGCAAAAGAGCTGGAAACGCTGCGCGAAAAAGTCGCCACTATCTCCGGTAATGACACCCGCACCTGGCTGCTGGCGCAGGCTGACTATCTGGTAAAACTGGCGGGCCGCAAACTCTGGAGCGATCAGGATGTCACCACGGCCGCTGCTCTGCTGAAAAGTGCCGATACCAGTCTGGCTGAGATGAACGATCCCAGCATGACCAACGTTCGTCGGGCGCTGACGCAGGATATCAGCTCACTTTCGGCCGTCAGCCAGGTCGACTACGACGGCATCATTCTCAAGCTGAATCAGCTCTCTAACGGCGTAGACAATCTGCGCCTGGCGGACAACGACAACGACGATGCGCCAATGGATAGCGACGGCGGCGAACTCTCCGGCTCGCTGCACGAATGGCGGCAGAATCTGGTGAAGAGCTGGCATAATTTTATGGATGATTTCATTACCATCCGCCGCCGTGATAATACCGCTCAGCCGCTTCTGGCGCCTAATCAGGACGTCTATCTGCGTGAGAATATCCGCTCCCGTCTGCTGGTGGCTGCGCAGGCGGTACCGCGTCATCAGGAGGAGATTTATAAACAGTCGCTGGATGCGGTATCGAGCTGGGTACGCGCCTGGTATGACACCAACGATGCGGCGACCCGGGCGTTTCTTGCACAGCTGGACGAACTGAGCCAGCAAACCATCTCAATGGATGTGCCGGATTCGCTGGAAAGTCAGCCGCTGCTGGAAAAACTGATGCAAACGCGCGTGCGCAATCTGCTGGCGCAGCCATCGGTTGCGGCTGAACAACAGGGAGGCTGACCATGCTAAAAGTACTGGTACTTTTCCTGCTGTTGCTGGCTGGCGTCGTGCTGGGCCCGATGGTAGCCGGGCATCAGGGTTATGTGCTGATCCAGACTGATAACTGGAATATTGAGACCAGCGTGAACGGGCTGGGGATCATCCTGGTCCTGAGCCTGCTGGTGATTCTGCTGGCAGAGTGGATCCTGCGTCGTCTGTTCCGCACCGGCGTCCGTACGCGCGGCTGGTTCACCGGCCGCAAGCGTCGCAGCGCGCAGCGTCATACGCAGCATGCGCTGATGAAGCTGGCTGAAGGTGACTATCAGCAGGCAGAGAAGCTGCTGGCGAAGAATGCCGATCACGCCGATCAGCCGGTAGCAAACTATCTGCTTGCGGCTGAAGCGGCACAGCAGCGCGGCGATGAAACCCGTGCTAATCAGCATCTGGAACGCGCTTCTGAACTGGCAGAGAACAATACTATCCCGGTGGAGATCACCCGGGTCCGGCTGCAGCTGGCGCGCAACGAAGATCATGCGGCGCGTCACGGTGTTGACCGTCTGCTGGAAGTTGCGCCGCGCCATCCGGAAGTGCTGCGTCTGGCGGAGCAGGCCTATATTCGTACCGGTGCCTGGGGTGCCCTGCTGGATATTCTGCCGGCGATGCAAAAGGCCAAAATTAACGATGATGCGCAGCGTCATGCGCTGCAGCAGCAGGCGTGGCTGGGGCTGATGAACCAGGCGATGGCCGATCAGGGTAGCGAGGGCCTGAAGCGCTGGTGGCAGAGTCAGAGCCGCAAAACGCGGCAGGAGACTGCGCTGCAGGTCGCCATGAGTGAGCATCTGATCGAGTGCAACGATCCCGACACGGCTCAGGATATCGTGCTGGACGGTCTGAAAAAGCAGTATGACGATCGGCTGGTGCTGCTGATGCCGCGCATTAAAAGCGGCAATCCTGATGCGCTGGAGAAAGCGCTGCGTCAGCAGATCAAACAGCATGGGGCAACGCCAATGCTGCACAGCACGCTGGGGCAGCTGCTGATGCGCCACGGCGAGTGGCAACAGGCGGCCGATGCGTTTGAGCAGGCGCTGGCGCAGCGTCCTGATGCGTTTGATTATGCCTGGCTGGCGGATGTCTACGATCGCCTGCAGCGTCCGGAGGATGCGGCCAGCATGCGCCGCGAGGGCCTGCTGCTGACGCTGAAGAACAATCCGGCAACCTGATTTATGCTTGTTGTTTGTCTGCCGGGCTTGTCCCGGCTTTTTTTTGCCTGAACCGTGCCATCCCCGCCGTAAGCAGATAAAAAAACACCTGCCAGAAGCAGGTGTAAGATCAGGTCGTAAGACAACTGATGGTATCCGACTCAACGTAATGTCCGTCTAACTACAGTAGCGCACAGCGTTACTGCCAGGCTGGACAACGGATACCGTAAGGGGCTCTGCATCATTCCCAGGTTTATGTCGCCTGAGCGGACATAAGAGGTGGAATGAGCATCTACGACAGGAAGTATTGCACAAGATGTGCCAGATTGGCATTTTTCTTAAAAAGCTTTTCTGGTTCAGAGAGTTAACGCTGCTGTTCTCTTATCTTAAAAGCGACATGCCGCAGGCAGTATGCCATTGTGGTCATTTCCGTCGCAAAACAACGACAAATAGTTCTCTTATGGAACAAATTCAATTTATTCAAAGCGTTATCTGTCGCAAAAATACGACAAAAACTGTAGCGGTCGAATGGCGGGTTTAAACCAGGGCGCCATTAATGGCGCCCCTACGGTTTGGTGGGGGCCGCGCATCGTATCGCGGATTTTTTGCAGGGGTCGCATTTATGCGACCCTGGCCGCAGA
>NZ_VEIP01000005.1:0-143816 GCF_007680655.1 Pantoea sp. PSNIH1 | reverse complement strand
ACCCGCCCTTAACCAGGGCGCCATAAATGGCCCCCCTACGGTTTGGTGGGGGCCGCGCATCGTATCGCGGATTTTTTGCAGGGGTCGCATTTATGCGACCCTGGCCGCAGACCGTATCGCGGGTTACGTCATTGCGTATCGTACCCGCCCTTAACCAGGGTGCCATAAATGGCCCCCCTACGGTTTGGTGGGGGCCGCGCATCGTATCGCGGATTTTTTGTAGGGGTCGCATTTATGCGACCCTGGCCGCAGATTACACGCAAACGAAAAAAGCCTGCTTTTTCAAGCAGGCTTTTCGAATATGGTCGGCGAGAGAGGATTCGAACCTCCGACCCACTGGTCCCAAACCAGTTGCGCTACCAAGCTGCGCTACTCGCCGATTTTTTACTTCTTTACTTCTGTTACTAAAATTCTGCCTGGTGCGAAGAGAGGGACTTGAACCCTCACGTCCGTAAGAACACTAACACCTGAAGCTAGCGCGTCTACCAATTCCGCCACCTTCGCATGTCCCAGCAAAATCTGGGGTGGCTAATGGGACTCGAACCCACGACAACTGGAATCACAATCCAGGGCTCTACCAACTGAGCTATAGCCACCATAATTCTGGTGCGTAAGCTGTTACGCTTACTATTCACTGCATAACGCGGTTAAAACCAACCACCGAAGCTCTTGCGCCCAAAAGAAAATGGCGCGCCCGACAGGATTCGAACCTGAGACCTCTGCCTCCGGAGGGCAGCGCTCTATCCAGCTGAGCTACGGGCGCGTAGCGCCGTTGCGGATGGGCATACTACGTATTTGGCTTCACCCTGTCCAGTGCTTTTTAAAGAAAAAAACGCGTTTGGTTATGCTTTGTGCATTCCGTCGATAAATAGCGCAATTTCACGCTTATAAGCTAAAAAATTGCTGGATTAATCAGCAGCCTCAGAGATCGCCCCTCCAGTGATAGCGCAAATATTTCAGCAGCTTTAACTGCCGGCGCCAGCGTGAAGGCTGCCGGATCAGCCGATAGAGCCACTCCAGCCCCAGACGCTGCCAGAGACGCGGTGCACGGGTAACGTTGCCGGTAAAAACATCATAGGTGCCGCCTACTCCCATATAGAGTGCGTCGGGCCAGTGCTGGCGGCAGTCACGCATCAGAAGCTCCTGACGTGGTGAACCCTGCGCTACGGTAACGATTTTTGCGCCGCTCGCAGCGATACGTGCAAACAGCGCCTCGCGGTCAGCCGGGGCAAAATAGCCGTTCTGGCTGCCGACAATATTTACGTTCCACTGACGCTGCAGTTTGTCGCAGGTCTCCTGCAGTACCTGCTCGCGGCCGCCAATTAAAAATACCGGAATCCCGGTGCGTCCGGCGCGCTCCATCAGCGCCTCCCACAGATCGGCACCGGCAATGCGGCTGACCTGCAGCTGCGGATACTTTTTGCGCAGCGAGCGGACAATACTGATGCCATCCGGATATTTAAACTCAGCTTCGCTAATCAGAGCGCGCAGCTGCGCATCTTCTTCCAGCGTCAGCATCTTTTCAGCATTGATTGCAATCAGCGTACCGCGCCGGGGTGTGTTATCAGGCAGCAGAAAGCTGACAAAGCTCTCCATATCGTTAAACGCGTGCAGATCAACGCCGCGTATCGCGTAATGCGGCTCAGTGGTCGTCATGGTTTTCATCTTCCGTTTTGCCCGATGATCAGGAGGAACCGCGCAGCGCCTGAACACGACGCGGACGAATAAGCCCTGCGCGCGCCAGCAGCCAGCTGAGCAGCTTTGCCAGGCCTGTACAGGCGGCAAAAATGATGCAGAAAAACACCACGCGCGAGCCGAATGCGTCCAGCCCCTCGCGAGCGAGAACGATCATGTTAAACACCGCACCGAAGCAGAAACTCTGCAGCACCGCGCCGCTATAGCGGTTGTCGCTGTCACGTCCCTGCGTATAAAGCGCGTCAAAGCCTTTCATCAGGAGGCCCACCGCTACCGCACCCAGCGGAATAAACAGCACGCCACCCATGATCAGCAGCGAACCGATCAGCGTCGGCGAAATGGCCAGGCCGGAGTGGTTATTCAGCACTTCCCAGGTAAAGTAGTTAGCGCTGTTCAGGATCGCAGAGGGACGATCGGGCCACAGCCAGCCCGGAATAAAGACATAAAAGTCGCGCCAGAGCGGCGCCAGCCCCTGAAAATCGATTTTGTCATAGTTCTGCAGCAGCAGCGCCAGGTTCTCCCACGGCGAGAACGTATCCCGCGTCAGGTAGAGAAACGTATAAAAGGCCTCTGCCCCGGCCACATCCAGGTTGTAGCGCCGCAGCGCCAGCCAGAACATACCGCAGATCGCCATCGCGCCTGCCCCTGCCAGCATCCAGAGCGTGATCCAGCCGCGCGTAATACCAATAAACAGAAACAGCGCAAAGGCGATGATGATGTTCGCGCGCGTACCGCCCACCAGCGCATAGGTCAGCAAGCCAAACGCCACCGTTACCAGCAGAAACAGCAGCCACTGCCGCTGTGTCGGATGCAGAAAATAGCGGATCAGCATCGCCGGAATAAAGAAATAGAAGAAGCGCTTGAGCGCCACGCCAGAAACCTCACTCGAGAAAATCTGGTTATAGGCCGAGAGCCGGAACAGCAGCAGCCCGTTGTGCATGAAAAACACGGTCACCGTGCCAATCGCCACCAGCGCCAGCAGCAGGCAGGTGAGATGCGTCTCCACCCGATCCATTACCAGCCACGGCTTGCGCGGCGCGGCGCTGACCGGTCGCAGCCGGACTTTATAACTGACGTAGTAAATAGCGTAGAAGCTGGTGGCTGCCAGCAGCGCCTGCAGCAGAAAGGCGGGCGGTACCACGGCCACATCAAAGCGGAATACCAGTACGCTGGTCAGCGGAAAACCAAAGTAGAAGGTCAGCAGAAACAGCAGCGTAAAGAAGAGATGAAAGTTAAAGCGCACGCGCCTGAACTCACGCCAGGTCAGCGTCAGGATAAAGCCCAGCGAGCAGAGATAAACCACCAGCAGACCACTAAACTGCAGCAGACTCATGATGCACTTCCTTCACTCAGGCTGAGCGCATGGCGCCAGCCGGCAAGATAGCCCGGCGCAAAAAAAGCGATGGCCGGTTTGTCGCACGCCGTCAGCTGGCGCTGCGCTTCCGCGATGCGGCTGGCATCAAGTTCGTCACAGCTGAACAGCACCGGGATGCCCTGCTCGCTGAGATCGCGCCAGAACGGATTTTTACGGTTCAGCACAAAGGGAATGTTAGCCTGAATCAGCAAACAGAGCGTGCCAATCCCCTGCTGCCGCTCAAACATAAAATAGCCAAGCTGGCAGCGTCTGAGCAACTGCAGGTAGGCTGGAAAATCGAGCCTGTCGCGGATCAGCGTAACCTGCCCGGCCGGAAACAGACGCTGCGCCGCCGCATCGATCTCATCAATATAGGCATAGTTGTTGGCCGGGTAGCCGAGCGGAACCAGCACGCTGACCTGCTCGCCAAACTGCCGGCGTATCGCCTGCAATCCTTCAATGTGCCGGTTGCTGCGGTCGCCGGAGTTGCCCAGCAGGATCGTCAGCGCACTGTCCGATGCTGTGGCTGCCGGCAGCGCAATATCAGGCATGCGCGTCGGAAAATAGAGCAGTGACGCCGGCACCTGCGGATGCCGCTGCTGATAAAAAAAGAGATCGCCGCGCGTAGCAAACACCTGTGCTATACGCCCCTGCGCGATGCGGCGCAGCAGATAGAACAGACGATATTTCAGCCCGGCACCCTCTTCATACAGGTCAGCTCCCCAGACATGCCAGAACGCCTGATGGCGGCGGATCTTTCCGCTGAGCAGCGCCAGCCAGATACGCGGGTTAAACTGTCCGTGAAAGAAAAAGCGCCGGGAGCGATCGGCGGCGCGCGCTATTACCGCCTGCGCCAGCGCGGCTTTAGTAGCGAAAGTTTCGATCTGCAGCTGACTACAGGCGGGCAGCGAGCCAGGCGCAGCAACCACCATAAAGCGGCGCGGCGCGGCGGCAGGCAATTCAGTGCCTATAACGTCATTAAAGAAACGCAGCACCGTCTGATTGTGATGCGGGATATCAGATCCCAGCACATGAAATAACGTCATTTTGTCCGGCAATAAATCAGGAAAGCGCCACAGCAAAGGGCAAAATAGAGTATATAGGTCGCCATATACGCCTGCGCTGCGCCAGTCGCGCCGTGAAGCGGGATCAGCCAGCGCGAAAACAGCGTCAGCAAAGCAAACTGGCTGATCTCGGTGAGAATATAGAAGCGCAGCGACGCTTTGGCGATCACCAGATATCCGAAAACATAGGCGCCGACTTTAAAGAGATCGCCACATAACTGCCAGATAAAAAGATCGCGCATGCCGCTAAACTGCGGGGAAAACAGCAGCCAGATCGCCATGTCGCGCAGCAGCCAGACCGCGAAACTGGCGGCCGCTACCGCCGGCAGTACAAATCGCAGCGCGCGGCCTATCTCCCGTGCAATCTGCGGCTTATGCTCCAGGCGTGCCAGCGTCGGCAGCAGCCAGACGCTGAAAGTAGCGGTAATAAACTGCAGATAGGCGTCAGAGATCGTCGTCACGCCCTGCCATAATCCCACCTGCGCCCAGCCCTGCTGTTCCGCCAGCAGATTACGCATCATTACCCACGCAACCGGCAGCGTGATCGACGTTATCAGCGCCATCAGCGTATATTTTGCCAGGTTGCGTGCCAGTTCCGGCTGCCATACTGGCCTGAGCCAGCGCAGCGGCAGCACCGCACGATGGCGCCGCAGCATAATCAGCGCCGGTATCACCAGCAGCGCCGGGACCAGCGCCAGTCCCGCCAGCGCCCCCTGATAACCGCCCAGCCACCAGCAAATAATATAACCGGCCACCCCTGTCAGGCTGCCGGTTATCAGCGCCAGCGCATTGCCGCGCGCATCGCGAAAGCCTTTCAGCAGCGCCAGTGCCAGATTCGCCCAGGCGATGCCAAACTGCAGAAACGCCACGATGCGCACCACGCTCTGGTAGTGCTCGTGCCCAAACAGCATCCGGCTGACCGGTGCCGCACCCAGCAGCAGACTCGCGGCCAGCAGCGCCGAAAAGCCCAGCACCATCGCAGAGGCCGTACCGGTCAGCGCCCGCAGCTGCGCAGGTTCATGCTGCAGCTGCGCCACGCTGGCGGTCACGCCATTAAAAATGCCTGCGCCAGCCAGTACGCCGAGCACGGTAATCAGCTGCCGGAAGTTACCCGCCTGCCCGACGCCTTCCGGACCGAAACTCAGCGCCAGCAGCTTTATCACCAGCAGGCCAGCCGCAATTTTTACCAGCGTGGAGGTTGCGGTCCAGACCGATGCTTTTGCCAGCGACATCAGGCAAAGTAGCTCAGCAGAGAGCTAATCACGGTACGCTGATTGTTATCTGACAGGTTATAGAACAGCGGCAGGCGCAGCAGGCGCTCGCTGTCGCGCGTGGTGACGCGATCTTCACCGTGGAAGCGGCCAAATCGCTCACCGGCAGGCGACGTATGCAGCGGAATGTAGTGAAACACCGTGAGGATCTCCGCTTCTTTCATCCAGCGTATCAGCGCTTCGCGATCGTCACTATCGCGCAGTTTCAGATAGAACATATGCGCATTATGACGGCAGCTATCCGGCACTGCCGGCAGCGCGATCCGCCCCTGAGCCGCCAGCGGCTGCAGCGCGTCGTAGTAGCGCTGCCACAGTCGCAGTCGCTGCTGGTTGATGGTCTGCGCCGCTTCCAGCTGCGCCCAGAGATAGGCTGCCTGCAGATCGGCCATCAGGTAGCTTGAGCCGATATCGCGCCAGGTGTATTTATCCACCTGACCACGGAAAAACTGACTGCGGTTGGTACCTTTTTCCCGGATAATTTCAGCACGCTCGGTGAGCGCCGCATCATTTATCAGCGTCGCACCGCCTTCACCTCCGGCGGTGTAATTTTTCGTTTCGTGAAAGCTAAAGCAGCCGATGTGCCCGATGGTGCCAAGCGCGCGGCCTTTATACTGTGACATGACGCCCTGTGCAGCATCTTCAATGACATAAAGCTGATGCTTTGCGGCCAGCGCCATAATGGTGTCCATTTCACACGCCACGCCCGCATAGTGTACCGGTACGATAGCGCGCGTTTTCGGCGTGATCGCAGCCTCAATCAGTGTCTCATCGATGTTCATCGTATCCGGGCGCACGTCAACAAAGACAATGGTGGCGCCGCGCAGCACAAACGCGTTTGCGGTGGAGACAAAGGTATAGCTCGGCATGATCACTTCATCACCGGGCTCGATGTTGATCAGCAGCGCTGCCATCTCCAGCGAGGCGGTGCAGGAGGGCGTCAGCAGCACTTTTTTACTGCCAAAATGCTGCTCCATCCACTGCTGGCAGCGGCGGGTAAAGCCGCCGTCACCGCACAGCTTGCCGCTGGCCATCGCCGACTGCATATAGTCTGTTTCAGTGCCCACCACAGGGGGCGCGTTAAAAGGGATCATGATGCTTTCCTGTAAAACCAGTAGGCGGTGCTTTCCAGCCGGGCACCGCAGCGTAAATAGAGGCGCATCGCTGCAAGATTGCTGAGCTGCGTGGCAACTCGCAGCTGCGCCAGCTGGCGCACCCGGCCCCAGTCAGCCGCAGCCAGCAGCAGACGCTGGCCAATACCCTGCGACCGGGCATCAGGCAGCACCGCCAGCAGTCCGATACGCACATCGCCGTTCACTTCACGCAGGGAGACAAAGCCCTGCAGGCTGCCCTGTTCATCGCAGGCGATCAGACACTGGTGATCGAAGGTGCCGCGCACCGCGTTTTCAATCCACTGCGCATAAAACCGGCCGCTGTCGGCCGCGTCAAACCACGGGGCACGAAACCGGCTCTGGCTGAAGGCTTCTGCAGCGGCGGCACGCAACGCCGGGATTTGCGCCTCACGCGCAATTCGTACGCCAGGCTGACGCGCCGTCTGCGTCAGCGGTAACGTCAGATCGGCTTCTCCCTCAACCAGCTGAAAGCCGTGCTGGCAGACCGCATCAATCGCCGCGGTCTGCTCTGCCGGCACTTTTATCTGCAGCAGGCCTGTCGCCTGCTGCAGCGCCTGCGGCAACGTTAGTTCACCCTGCAGCGTCAGGCGCGCCGTGGGCTGATGAAAGAAGTCACTCTCCCACTCAAGGGGATCAATACTGACGCGGACGGGCATGTAAAATATCCAGCAGATACTGGCCGTAGCCGGTTTTGGTTAACGCCTCGCCTGCCGCCTGTAGCTGAGCATCGCTCAGCCAGCCGTTGCGCCAGGCAATCTCTTCCAGGCAGGCTATCTTGAATCCCTGCCGCTTTTCTACCGTCTGCACAAAGACGCTGGCTTCAACCAGGCTGTCATGCGTACCGGTATCCAGCCAGGCGAACCCGCGACCCAGCAGCTCAACAGAGAGTGAGCCAGCCTCCAGGTACATCTGGTTAATCGCCGTAATCTCCAGCTCACCGCGCGCCGAGGGCTGGACGCGCTTTGCAAACTCCACCACGCGGCGATCGTAAAAATAGAGTCCGGTCACCGCCCAGCGCGATTTTGGCTGCGCCGGCTTCTCTTCGATTGAAAGCGCATTAAACGCCTCATCAAATTCCACCACGCCGAACCGCTCGGGATCCATCACCTGGTAAGCGAAGAGCGTCGCGCCTTCCGTTCGGGCAGCCACTTTTTTCAGCTTCGGACTAAAACCCTGACCAAAGTAGAGATTGTCGCCCAGCACCAGACAGCAGTGGTCGTCACCAATAAACGATTCACCAATAATAAACGCCTGCGCCAGTCCATCGGGGCTTGGCTGTTCAGCATAGGAGAGCCGGACACCAAACTCACTGCCATCCCCCAGCAGACGCTCAAAGTGCGCCCGGTCTTCAGGCGTGGTAATGATCAACACATCGCGGATGCCTGCCAGCATCAGGACAGAAAGGGGATAATAGATCATCGGCTTGTCATACACCGGCAGCAGCTGCTTGGAAATTGCGCGGGTAATCGGATGCAGGCGCGTTCCTGAACCACCCGCCAGAATAATACCTTTCATCATTGCTCCTTCTGGCTCTGCTTCAGCGCGATGCGGTTAAGCCGAGGCGTTCAGCGCGATAGCTGCCGTTGAGAATAGCCTGCCACCACTGCGGGTTGGCCAGATACCACTCCACCGTTTTACGTATGCCGCTCTCAAAGGTTTCCTGTGGCGTCCAGCCCAGCTCGCGGGCAATTTTGCTGGCATCGATGGCGTAACGCAGATCGTGTCCGGGACGGTCGCTAACAAAGGCGATCAGCTCGCGGTAGCTGTTAATCGCCGCAGGACGCTGCCCGGCGGCAAGCTCATCGAGCAGATCGCACAGGGCGTGCACTACCTCAAGATTACGTCGCTCATTATGCCCGCCAATATTGTAGGTCTCTCCTGCTTTGCCGTGACTGACAACGGTATAGAGCGCGCGCGCATGATCTTCCACATAGAGCCAGTCGCGGATCTGGCTGCCGTTGCCGTAGACCGGCAGCGCCTTGCCCGCCAGCGCATTGATGATAGTCAGCGGGATCAGCTTCTCCGGAAAATGGCACGGGCCATAATTATTGGAGCAGTTGGTGACGATCACCGGCAGTCCATACGTTCGCATCCAGGCACGCATCAGATGATCGCTGCTGGCTTTTGATGCGGAGTAGGGGCTGCTCGGCGCATAAGGCGTGGTTTCGGTGAAAAAATCATCCGTACCGTGCAGATCGCCAAAGACTTCGTCTGTGGAAATATGGTGCAGCAGGAAGCCAGCTTTGCGCGTGCTCTCCATCGCCTGCCAGTAGTGGCGTACCGCTTCCAGCAGATGATAAGTGCCGACAATATTGGTTTCGATAAAGGCAAATGGCCCATCAATCGAGCGGTCGACGTGGCTTTCTGCTGCCAGATGCATTACGCAGTCGGGCTGATACTGCGCCAGCACCCGATCAAGCTCCGGCCGGTTACAGATATCAACCTGCTCAAAGGCAAAACGCGGATGCTGCTGCACGCCCGCCAGCGACGCCAGATTGCCGGCGTAGCTTAGCTTATCCACCACCACGACCTGATGCTCCGTGCTTTCAATCAGAAAGCGCACCAGCGCTGAGCCTATAAATCCCGCGCCGCCGGTGATCAGAAAGCGTTTCATCGCCATACCCCTTTGGTATCGACAATCCACGGCTGGGCAATCTGCGCAGCGTCAATGGCCCGGAACTGTGCATGATCAACCAGCATCACCAGAATGTCAGCCTGCTGTAGCGCCTGCTCCACGGATACCAGCGAGGCGTCCTGCCCCAGCCGGTCAGGAATCGACGT
Source organism: Pantoea sp. PSNIH1 (assembly GCF_007680655.1). Taxonomy (NCBI): domain Bacteria; kingdom Pseudomonadati; phylum Pseudomonadota; class Gammaproteobacteria; order Enterobacterales; family Erwiniaceae; genus Pantoea; species Pantoea sp. PSNIH1. Next base: position 134,521 of record NZ_VEIP01000005.1, on the reverse strand, counting down.
AACGTGCGGCTCGACAACCCAGGTCTCTCCGCTGTGCCACGCCGCAATGCGCTGCGCGACCGCCATCGCCGGGCTCTCACGCAGATCGTCGATATCGGGCTTAAACGCCAGCCCGAAACAGGCAATAGCGATCTCGCTGGCGCGCTTATCGCTCTGCGTCGCGCACTCCGCCAGCGCCTGTTTTACCTGCTCCAGTACCCAGCCAGGTTTGGCATCATTCACTTCACGCGCGGTGCGAATCAGCCGCGCCTGCTGCGGGTTCTGCGCCACAATAAACCACGGGTCGACGGCAATACAGTGTCCGCCCACGCCCGGTCCGGGCTGCAGAATATTGACGCGCGGATGCCGGTTCGCCAGCGCAATCAGCTCCCAGACGTTGATCTTCTGATCGGCGCAGATCAGCGACAGCTCATTAGCAAAAGCGATATTGACATCGCGGAAGCTGTTTTCCGTCAGCTTGCACATCTCCGCCGTACGCGCGTTGGTTTCAACGCAGGCTCCGCGCAGGAAAATACGGTACAGCTCGCTGGCACGCGCCGAACAGGCGGGCGTCATGCCGCCAATCACGCGATCGTTCTCCAGCAGTTCGGTCATCACCTTGCCGGGCAGCACCCGCTCCGGACAGTAGGCGATAAAGATATCGCTCTCGCCCTCATGCTGAGGAAAACGCAGATCGGGACGCGCCTCGGCCAGCCATTCCGCCATCTGCTCTGTGGCGCCGACCGGCGAAGTCGACTCCAGAATCACCAGATCGCCTGTTTTCAGTACCGGTGCCAGCGACAGCGCGGCCGCGCGGACAAAGCTCAGGTCTGGCTGATGATCGTTCATAAAGGGCGTGGGGACAGCGATCAGAAACGCATCTGCCGGTTCTGCCGTCGTGGTGGCGCGCAGCAGCCCCTGCTGCACCGCCTGCCGGACCACCTCGCCGAGATCGGGCTCCACGATGTGGATTTCCCCCCGGTTAATGGTTTCAACGGCGCGCAGATTGACATCCACGCCCACGACCTGTTTTCCCCTTGAAGCGAAAACGGCTGCCGTTGGCAGCCCGATGTAACCCAGTCCGATCACGGAAATGGTATTAAAAGACATAATTAAACTCTGTTGTTGTTCAGCGCCTGCAGAATGCGTGCGCAGGCGTGGCCGTCGCCATAAGGGTTGTGTGCCCGGCTCATACTCTGCCACGCCTCTTCGTCCTGCAGCAGCAGGGTGACTTCAGCGACAATGGTATCGACATCGGTGCCAACCAGTTTTACCGTCCCTGCCGCGACCGCTTCCGGCCGCTCCGTGGTATCGCGCATCACCAGCACCGGTTTCCCCAGCGACGGCGCCTCTTCCTGAATTCCGCCGGAATCGGTGAGGATCAGCCAGGCACGGTTCATCAACCAGACAAACGGCAGATACTCCTGCGGTTCGATCAGAATAATATTGTCGATACCGCTAAGTATCCGGTTAACCGGCTCGCTGACGTTGGGATTGAGATGCACCGGATAGACGATCTGCGCCTGCGGATGAAGGCGCGCAATCTGCGCCAGCGCACTGCAGATACGCTCAAAGCCCTTACCAAAACTTTCGCGCCGGTGACCGGTAACCAGGATCAGCTTTTTGTCCGATTCCAGAAACGGATAGTGCGCCGCCAGACGGGCATTGAGATCGGCGTTGGTCAGCACGCGATCGCGCACCCACAGCAGCGCGTCGATTACCGTATTGCCGGTGACAAAGATACGCGCATCAGGCAGGTTTTCCCGCAGCAGGTTCTGCCGCGATGTGGTGGTCGGCGTGAAGTGATAGCTTGCCAGATGGCCTGTGAGCGTGCGGTTAGCCTCCTCCGGCCAGGGCGACATCAGATTACCGGTGCGTAAACCAGCCTCGACGTGTCCCACCGGGATCTGCTGATAAAAGGCCGCCAGGCTGGCCGCCAGCGTGGTGGTGGTATCACCGTGCACCAGCACCACATCAGGTTTAAAATCGGCTAAAACGGTTTTCATGCCCTGCAGAATACGGCAGGTAATCTCAGTCAGCCCCTGCTCCGGGCGCATGATATTTAAATCGTAATCGGGCTGCAGCTGAAACAGATGCAGCACCTGATCGAGCATTTCACGGTGCTGTGCGGTGACGCACAGGCGGGATTCAAACGCAGCATCCTGCGCCAGTGCCTGCACCAGCGGCGCCATTTTGATGGCTTCAGGACGGGTGCCAAATACAGTCAGTACTTTCACGCTGATTCTCTTATTGGCGAATAGCTGATAACGCGCGCGGCCGGCGCACCAGCGCCACACCCGCTCCGACCAGCGCCCCGATCGCTCCCCACATCACCATCATAAACAGACGGCGCGGGCTGTCGCGTGAAACGGGCTCTTCCGGCGTACGCAGGTAGCGGTAAGTCTGGAACTGTTTATCAAGGCGTGGGCCAGCCTGTAACGTGCTCAGCATCGCCCTGTTTTGATCATAGCTCAAATCGTAGGCGGGGCCGCTGGCCTGCAGCATATCGAGCTGCGCCTGTAGCCGCTGCTGGCCCAGTAAAAAGCGATCGCTCTCTGGCAGGCTCTCACCTGCAGCAGGCGCACGGTTATCGGTAATACCCTGCTGACTGGCGAGCTTCAGCGCCTGCCCAATGCGCTGACGCTGGCGATCGTACACCGCCTGCGCCACCGCCTGCTGCCGGTCAACCTGCGACTGCAGCTGCACGTTACGCGCCTGCCATGCGCCTTTCAGCTCTTCATTCAGATGGCGTGCCGCACGCTCGCTGGCGTAAGCAATATACTGACGCAGAAGATTGTTAGCATCACCGGCGGTTTCTGCCACCAGCCGCACCGTATCAAGCGTGTTGTGCGCACTATCTGCCGGCATAAACTGGATGTTGGTGATCATATCGTCCAGCAAGGCCGCATCATTATGCGCATTACCACTTTTACGGCTTTTAAAATAGTCGGTCTGCTGCCAGAAATCGCGCCGCGTATCCCATGAAGCGAGCTGCATGGTGAACTCCTGATAGACCTCATCCATTACGGTAGGGGCCGGATTATTCAGGCTCAGCGTATTGCTGTGGATATCGAGGTTGTTCAGAAACTGCTGCTGTACATAGTAGTCGCCCAGCATGTTAACCGTAGGCCTGTCGGTGACTGCCGTGGTGCTCCACGCCTGCTTCATCAGCATTGAAGCGAGCCAGGCCAGCAGGGCAAACAGAACAGCGCAGCCCGCTATCCAGCGTTTACCGCGCCACAGCGTGCAGCCCAGGCCGCGAATATCCAGTTCGTTCTCCACAACAGAGTTCATAACAGCGGTGTCCTTATCTGATGCTTATCCAGGTCATGTTTTATTGATATGCGCTTGATTCCATCTGCGCTTGAGACGGCGAATCATTCGTGCCATACGCCACGCGTGTTTAATGCAGTAGCCATAGAGCAGAAATGCTACCAGGAAGAGCACCAGCATGACCCACTCAGGTATGAACGCCAGATATTCGCCGAGCACGCCGATGCCTGCCAGCAGCGCCGCCGCCAGCGTGATCAGTAAAAAAGCCTGACGTGACGAGAAACCGGCACGCATGATGAGATGGTGAATATGTTGCCTGTCGGCTGAGAATGGACTCATGCCCTTGCGCAGCCGGCGATACATGATAGCCACCATATCCATCAGCGGGATGGCGATCAGCCACAGCGCTGTTACCGGCGTAATAGGATGGCTCAGGCCCTGTGTCGTTTCCAACAGGATCCAGATAATGGTGAAACCGATCATGGTGCTGCCGGCATCACCCATAAACACTTTATAGCGTTTGCCCAGAAAACCGAGGTTCAGCAAAATATAGGGAATAGTGGCGGCGATCATGGCAAAACACCACATTGCCAGGCTGGTCATGCCGTCAAAATAGAGAATGATCCCCATTGCACCGAACGTTACGCAGGAGAGTCCGCCCAGCAGACCATCGATACCGTCGACCATGTTAAACGCATTAATTGCCGCCCAGACGGCGAACAGCGTTAATACGTAGCCAAAGGGACCGACGACAATCTCCACCGGACCCACAATAAAACCGAGACTCAGCAAATAGAGCTTGGCGCCATACATCATGACAACGGCGATAATCGCCTGCATACAGGCGCGAAACTTTACGCTGATATCAAAGCGATCGTCGAGTGCGCCGACCAGCACCAGCACGCCGGCACAGAAGAGATAGAGCAGGCCGTTCGGCATATAGGACTGCGTAATAAGGAAAGCGAAGCAAACGCCAGCGTAAACGGAAATACCGCCAACGAGAGGGATAACGCCCTGATGCTTTTTCCTTGCATTAGGCTTATCAACTAATCCGATTTTTTTTGCGACCTTACGGGCCATAAAAAGGAATGCCAGAGAGAAGAGAAAAGTTAAACCCAGCTCTGCACCCATAGTGAGTAAATTCACATTAACGCTCTCAGCTAAAATCGTGGACAACAATAAGCAAAATCCCGGTTATTGCTGTATATCCCTGTCTGACCAGGCCGCAGCGCGCGCGGTTGCTGAAAAAATCGCCGCCTTTCTGCTTGCGTCATTCTAAAACTTTTCTGACTCGCCTAATCCTAATGCGCACAAATAAAAAACGCCACGATAAGCCGTGGCGTTTAACAGAAATAATGCCGATTTATTACCTGCGTAACAATATCATTGTTTCGCTTTTAACCGCTTATGAACGCTTCATCATGTCGAAGAATTCATCGTTGGTTTTGGTCATCGCCAGCTTGTTGATGAGGAACTCCATCGCGTCAATCTCGCCCATCGGGTGAATAATTTTGCGCAGGATCCACATCTTCTGCAGCTCTTCCTGAGAGGTGAGCAGCTCTTCTTTACGGGTACCGGAACGGTTGTAGTCAATTGCCGGGAAGACGCGTTTTTCCGCAATCTTACGCGACAGGTGCAGTTCCATGTTACCTGTACCTTTAAACTCTTCGTAAATGACTTCATCCATTTTCGAACCGGTATCAACCAGCGCTGTGGCGATGATAGTCAGGCTACCGCCCTCTTCCACGTTACGTGCTGCACCGAAGAAACGCTTCGGACGATGCAGGGCGTTGGCATCAACACCACCGGTCAGGACTTTACCTGAGGCAGGAACCACGGTGTTATACGCACGCGCCAGACGGGTGATTGAGTCGAGCAGGATGATGACATCTTTTTTATGCTCAACCAGGCGCTTGGCCTTTTCGATGACCATTTCAGCAACCTGCACGTGGCGGGATGCAGGCTCATCGAAGGTAGAGGCGATAACTTCACCTTTAACCAGACGCTGCATCTCGGTCACTTCTTCCGGGCGCTCGTCAATCAGCAGCACCATCAGGACGCAATCCGGATGATTATACGCAATGCTCTGCGCAATGTTCTGCAGCAGCATGGTTTTACCCGCTTTTGGCGGTGCCACAATCAGGCCACGCTGGCCGCGGCCAATTGGCGACGCCAGATCCAGCACGCGAGCGGTTAAGTCTTCAGTTGAGCCATTACCCCGCTCCATACGCAGACGACTGTTAGCGTGCAGCGGCGTGAGGTTTTCGAACAGAATCTTACTGCGGGCGTTTTCCGGCTTGTCGTAGTTAACTTCGTTAACTTTCAGCAGGGCAAAATAGCGCTCACCCTCTTTTGGCGGACGGATTTTACCGGAAATGGTGTCGCCGGTACGCAGGTTAAAACGACGAATCTGGCTGGGGGAAACATAGATATCGTCAGGACCGGCGAGGTAGGAGCTGTCTCCGGAACGGAGGAATCCAAATCCGTCCTGCAATATCTCCAGCACGCCATCACCAAAGATGTCTTCGCCGCTCTTCGCATGTTGTTTGAGGATGGCGAAAATAATGTCCTGTTTGCGCATGCGCGCCAGGTTTTCCAGCCCCATATTTTCGCCGAGAGTAATCAGCTCAGAAACCGGCGTATTCTTTAATTCGGTAAGATTCATAGTGATGGGTTCTTAAACTCGGGGTAATTCTCGAAATGATTGTCGTGAATGGTATGGCAAAAATTCCATGCCTGTTAATGGCTCTTTTTCAACACTGCTCGGCGGGTATCGTCTGATAGAGCGATAGGAAGCGAGAGACGGTCGAAAGATGATGCCGGGTATGCTAGCCGTCAGATTGCCAAACCACAAAAACGTTCAACTCGAGCGGGGTCTGACAAGAGAAATCTTTAGATGCAAACTACAAAGGTAAGTGCGTAATGCAGTATCGTCAAATTAGCACGCCTGACCAGCGGCGTCCAGCAGTGGCGAAAAAATTCACCACTGCGGAACAGAGCGCGTTGCGCTTACGCCAGATTGGCGTTCAGGAACTCTTTCAGCTGGCCTTTAGACAGCGCACCCACTTTAGTTGCCGCCACTTCGCCGTTTTTAAACAGCAGCAGGGTCGGAATACCACGGATGCCATATTTTGGCGCGGTACCTGGGTTCTCATCAATGTTCAGCTTGGCGATGGTAAGCTTACCGTCGTACTCTTCAGCAACTTCATCGAGGATCGGGGCGATCATTTTGCAAGGACCACACCATTCAGCCCAGAAGTCAACCAGGGTAACACCCTCGGCTTTCAGCACGTCAGTATCGAAACTGTCATCGGTGAGGTGAACGATTTTATCGCTGCTCATGTTTAACTCCAAAGATTATGCCTGGCGAATTGGCGTAAAATATACCAACGTTGGTTAACTTTATTTCATCGGATACGCTTTCGTAAAGCGATAGTAAGCTGATATTCTACCACACTATGAGCAAAACACACTTAACCGAACAGAAGTTTTCCGACTTCGCCCTGCACCCTCAGGTCGTGGAAGCCCTTGATACTAAAGGCTTTCAGCATTGCACGCCTATTCAGGCGCTCGCACTGCCTTTTGCGCTTTCAGGGCGTGATGTTGCGGGTCAGGCGCAAACCGGTACCGGCAAAACGATGGCGTTTCTGACGTCAACGTTTCATTATCTTCTTTCTCACCCTGCAGCTGAAGGGCGCCAGGTTAACCAGCCACGTGCGCTGATCATGGCCCCTACGCGCGAGCTGGCCGTACAGATTCACGCCGATGCGGAGCCGCTGGCTAAAGCGACCGGCCTGAAAATGGGTCTGGCTTACGGCGGCGACGGCTATGACAAGCAGCTTAAAGTGCTCGCTGACGGTGTCGACATCCTGGTGGGCACTACCGGACGTCTGATTGATTACGCAAAACAGAACCATGTGAATCTGGGCGCTATTCAGGTTGTGGTGCTGGACGAAGCCGATCGCATGTTCGATCTCGGCTTTATTAAAGATATTCGCTGGCTATTCCGCCGCATGCCGCCTGCCACGCAGCGTCTGAGCATGCTGTTTTCCGCAACGCTCTCTTACCGCGTCCGGGAACTGGCGTTTGAGCATATGAACAACGCGGAATATGTCGAAGTAGAACCGGAACAGAAAACCGGCCACCGCATCAAAGAAGAGCTCTTCTATCCATCCAATGAAGAGAAGATGCGTCTGCTGCAGACGCTGATCGAAGAAGAGTGGCCCGATCGCGCCATCATCTTTGCTAACACCAAGTATCGCTGTGAAGATATCTGGGGCCATCTGGCCGCCGACGGTCATCGCGTCGGTCTGCTGACCGGTGATGTCCCGCAGAAAAAGCGCCTGCGCATTCTCGATGATTTCACCAAAGGCGACGTGGATATTCTGGTAGCAACGGATGTTGCGGCGCGCGGTCTGCATATTCCGGCCGTAACGCACGTCTTTAACTACGATCTGCCGGACGATCGCGAAGATTACGTTCACCGTATTGGTCGTACCGGCCGTGCCGGCGCCAGCGGACACTCTATCAGCCTCGCGTGTGAAGAGTATGCGCTGAATCTGCCCGCGATTGAGGAGTATATCGGTCACGGCATTCCGGTCAGCAAATACAACAGCGATGCGCTGCTCAGCGATCTGCCACCGGCAAAACGTCTGCAGCGCAACCGCACCGGCAACGGTCAGCGTCGCGGCGGCAATAACAGTAATCGCCGGAGCAGCGCGCCCCGTAATCATAACCGTAAACGCCCAGGTTAATCCCACATGCTAAGCGCATCATCACTCTATGCAGCGATCGACCTCGGGTCTAACAGCTTTCATATGCTGGTGGTGCGTGAAGTTTCCGGCACTATTCAGACCGTGGCGCGCATCAAGCGCAAAGTCCGGCTGGCAGCAGGACTTAATGCTGACAGCGAACTCTCTGCTGAGGCGATGCAGCGCGGCTGGCAGTGCCTGAAGCTGTTTTCGGAACAGCTGCAGGATATCCCGCCAGAGCAGATCCGCGTGGTGGCGACCGCCACGCTGCGCATCGCACGCAACGCGCCAGACTTTCTGACCACCGCTGAAGCGATCCTGGGCTGTCCGGTCAATGTTATCAGCGGTGAGGAAGAAGCGCGCCTGATCTATCAGGGCGTGGCCCATACGACTGGCGGCTCCGACCAGCGTCTGGTAGTCGATATTGGCGGCGGCAGCACCGAACTGGTTACCGGTGAAGGTTCGCACGCAACCACGCTGTTCAGCCTTTCAATGGGCTGCGTCACCTGGCTGGAGCGTTTTTTCAGCAATCGCCATCTGACGCAGGACAATTTTGACCGGGCAGAACAGGCGGCGCGCGACATGCTGCAACCCGTGGTAGCGCCGCTGCGTGAGAAAGGATGGCAGGTCTGCGTCGGTGCATCCGGTACGGTTCAGGCTCTGCAGGAGATCATGGTGGCGCAGGGGATGGATGAGCGTATCACCCTGAGTAAACTGCAGCAGCTGAAGCAGCGCGCTATTCAGTGCGGCAAGCTGGAAGAGCTGGAAATTGAAGGGCTGACGCTGGAGCGTGCGCTGGTCTTTCCCAGCGGTTTGTCGATTCTCATCGCCATTTTCAACGAACTGAATATTGATAGCATGACGCTGGCAGGCGGCGCGCTGCGCGAAGGTCTGGTGTATGGCATGCTCCATCTGCCGGTCAATCGCGATATCCGCAGCCGTACGCTGCATAATGTGCAGCGCCGTTTTTCTATCGATGTGGAACAGGCTGACCGGGTGCAGCAGCTGGCTGAACGTTTTTTTCGTCAGGTCAGCCAGAGCTGGAAGCTTGACCAGCGCTGTCGCGATCTGCTGTTAAGCGCCTGTGCCGTACACGAAATTGGCCTGAGCGTCGATTTTCGTCAGGCTCCCCGGCACGCCGCCTATCTGATCCGCCATCTCGATCTGCCTGGCTTTACGCCCGCGCAGAAAAAAGTGCTCGCCTGTTTGCTGCAGAACCAGAGCGGCAGTATCGATCTGGCTCTGCTGGCCCAGCAAAATGCCGTGCCGCCGCGTACGGCAGAACGCCTGAGCCGCCTGCTGCGCCTGGCGATTATCTTCTCCACGCGTCGCCGTGACGATACGCTTCCGGCGGTACGCTTACTGGCAGAAGAGGATACGCTGCACCTTACGCTGCCGGCGGGCTGGCTGGAGGCGCATCCGCTGCGCGCCGAGCTGCTGGAGCAGGAGAGCCACTTTCAGTCCTACGTTCACTGGCTCCTGACCTTCTCCTGATGACGTGACGGCTGCCACTACTTTTTTGCATTCGCCAGCATTGCCCGCAACCCGGCCACCCGGGTTTGCCCGGTTTTAACGCGCTCTTCTGCGCTTACCACTTTTTTCTCACGCTCCCACTCGACGTCATCCTGCGGCAGTTCCAGCAAAAAACGGCTGGGTTCAGGACGAATCAGCTCACCATACTGGCGACGCTCCCGGCAGAGCGTAAAGGTCAGCTCTTTCTGTGCGCGCGTAATGCCTACATAGGCGAGACGCCGCTCCTCTTCGATGTTGTTCTCATCAATGCTGCTCTGATGCGGCAACAGACCCTCTTCCATGCCGACCAGGTAGACATAGGGAAATTCCAGCCCTTTTGATGCGTGCAGCGTCATCAGCTGAACCTGGTCGAGATCTTCATCACTCTCTCCCCGCTCCATCATATCGCGCAGGGTAAAGCGCGTGACAACCTGTGCCAGCGTCATGGGCTCATTCAGCTCATCACCTTCAAGCATTTCCGTCATCCACTGGAACAGCGTATTGACGTTTTTCATCCGCATCTCTGCGGCTTTCGGACTGCCGGAGGTCTCAAACAGCCAGCTCTGATAGTCGATACCGCGGATCAGATCGCGCACCGCGCTGATCGGCTCCCGTTCAGTCAGCTGCACAATCTCATTCAGCCAGTGGGTAAAACGCTGCAGATGCTCCAGACCGCGCCCGCTTAGCGTCTGAGCCAGCCCCATGTCAAAACTGGCATTAAACAGGCTCTTATTACGCAGCGTGGCCCACTCACCCAGCTTCTGCAGCGTGGCCGGGCCGATTTCGCGACGCGGCGTATTTACGATGCGCAGAAACGCGCTGTCGTCATCCTGATTAGTCAGCACGCGCAGATAGGCCAGCAGATCCTTGATCTCCGGGCGTGAAAAGAACGAAGTGCCGCCGGAAATACGGTAGGGAATGCGGTTCTGCATCAGCAGCTTTTCAAACACGCGCGACTGATGATTGCCGCGATAGAGAATGGCGTAATCTTTATACTGGGTGCGGTTGATAAAGTGATGTGCGATCAGCTCGCCGGTTACGCGCTCCGCTTCGTGGTCTTCATTATTCGCGCTCAGCACCTTCAGCGATTCGCCTGACCCCAGTTCAGAAAAGAGACGCTTTTCAAACACGTGCGGGTTATTGGCGATCAATATATTAGCCGCTTTGAGAATACGCTGCGTGGAGCGATAGTTCTGCTCCAGCTTCACGACCTCCAGCGCCGGAAAGTCCTCTTTCAGCAGCACCAGGTTTTGCGGACGCGCCCCGCGCCAGGAGTAGATAGACTGATCGTCATCGCCCACCACGGTAAATCGCGCGCGCGCGCCGACCAGCAGTTTTACCAGCTCATACTGGCTGGTGTTGGTATCCTGATACTCATCCACCAGCAGATAGCGAATACGCTGCTGCCAGCGTTCGCGTACCGCCTCATTACGCTGCAGCAGCAGCGTGGGCAGCAGGATGAGATCGTCAAAATCGAGCACGTTGCACGATTTGAGATGCCGATCATAGAGCTGATAGCAGTGCGCAAATATCTGGTCACGCTGGGATTTTGCTATTGCTGCCGCACCCTGCGGATCGATCAGATCGTTTTTCCAGTTAGAGATCGTGGCAATCAGCTGCTGCAGCTGTGTTTTATCCTCTTCCAGCCACTGGCTGGTCAGCTCTTTCAGCAGCGCCAGCTGATCCTGGTCGTCAAACAGCGAAAAGCTCGATTTCATCCCCAGCGCGGCATATTCACGCTTGATAATCTCCAGCCCCAGCGTATGAAAGGTTGAAATCATCAGGCCGCGCGCCTCTTTGCGTCCCAGCGTTTGCGCCACGCGCTCTTTCATTTCGCGCGACGCCTTATTGGTAAACGTCACCGCAGCAATGTGGCGCGCCTGATAGCCGCATTCGCGGATCAGGTGAGCGATTTTATTGGTAATGACGCGGGTTTTACCGGACCCCGCCCCCGCCAGCACCAGGCAGGGGCCGGTGACAAATTCGACAGCACGTTGTTGGCCGGGGTTTAAACGCATAAAAAACATCACTCGATTGAATCAGACAGGAAGAATTACATCGCGTCGCAGGGTGCGTACCTGAACGCAAAGGTCGCCATCAATGGCGCCCCTGCAACTGACGCGCACTACGCTATAATGCGCCGCACATTATACATAACAGGAGAGCACCATGGCGAAAACCGCAGCAGCTTTACATATCCTTGTGAAAGAGGAAGCACAGGCGAAAGCCCTGCTGGCGCAGCTGGAGAAAGGAGGCAACTTTCAGCAGCTGGCAAAAAAACATTCAACCTGCCCGTCCGGACGCAACGGCGGTGATTTGGGCGAGTTTCGTCAGGGACAGATGGTGCCGGCTTTTGATAAAGCGGTTTTTACCTGCCCGCTGCTGAAGCCTTACGGACCGGTAAAAACCGCGTTTGGTTACCACATCATTAAGGTGCTATGGCGCAGTTAATCACTTCTGGCTCTTCATCTGCTGCAGCACATTGCTGCACTGATTAGCGTCGGTGTCGCTGGGTGAAATCAGCGCCAGCAGCGCGGCAGCCGGTGCCACAACCGCCCCCAGCGCTACGGCCGCCGCACCGCGTGCAATAAGCGGCCCGGTTTTAACCCCGGCATCCGGATTTTTAAAGGTTCCGCGCACGTAGAGCGGAGAACGCAGCGTAATAATGCGAATGCCTTTGCTCTCCGGATTTACCGACAGATCGAGTCGCTCGCTGGCAAAGTTAACGTTGCCGGTGACGTTGATTACCGCATTTTCGGTATCAAACACGAACAGGCGCGGCGTTGCAACGCCCTGGCGCAGCGTAAGATCGGTGGCGGCACAGTTGATGCGCACTTCATCATCACCAAACAGTTTACCCACCACGTAGTTTCCGACGTTAAGCCCGGCAATTTCCATCAGGCTGCGGCTGATGAGGCCATTGTTCATCAGCAGGCGCAGCTGACCGTTGCTGCTGCCCAGCAGTGCGGCAACCGAATTGCCGGTACCGCTTAGCGTTGCGTCTCCGTTGAGCTGGCCCAGGCTGCGCTGCATGGCGGTTACATCAGGGAACAGCTGGCGCAGCTGCAGTTTGCGCGCGTGCAGATCGGCGCGGCCGCGCATCGGTGAACGGCTGCCCTCAAGCCGGATAGTGGTATTGATATTGCCGCCGGCCATGCCGAAGCGCAGCGGATCAAGCAGCAGATCGCCTTTTTCCAGCGTCAGATGCGTATAGAGGTCGCTGAGCGGCAGCTTGCTGCTGTGCTCAATGCGCTTGCCGCTAAACTTCACGTCGGCATCCATCGCATCCCAGCTTTTGGTTTCAAACTTATCGTAAGGCAGCACGCGATCGGCAGGCTGCGTGGCGGCTTCACCACGCTGCGCCTTCGCCCGCGCCGTTTTCTCACTCCCTTTACCGGAATCAACGCCAATCAGCGGGCCGAGATCGGCCATGCGCAGCTGACGGGAAGTGAGTTCGCCGCTCAGCTTCGGCCGGGGTTTGCCCTGACGATAGGTGAGCGATCCATGGATATCACTGTCACCGATATGGCCATTAAACTTTTCATAGCGGAACAGCGCGCCTTTGGCGTCATTAAAGCGGGCAGTCAGATGACCGTCAGTTTCATAAGGGGGGGTATCAGGCAGCAACACGCCGGTTAAGCCATAGAGATTGGCCAGCGTATCGCCGGAAAATCGCAGGCGCACATCCAGCCCGCCCAGGTTCAGCGGATCCTGCAGCGTGCCTTCCAGCCTTACCCGCGTGGTGCCGTTACGCAGATCGGCCTGCAGCGGAAATGGCGTGGTTTTGCTGCGCAGTGAGAGCATACCGCCAATTCTGCCGTCGCCGGAAAGCGGCTGCTGGTTATAGGTGCCTTTCGCCTGCCAGCCAAAAACAAAATCGCCAGCGCCTTTCTGCTTATCATCGCCGCCGGTAACCTGAGCATAAGGCACGGGTTTACCGAGTGAGTTGATATTCACCGTTACATCCGCTTTGTTGATCGCATCGCGGTAGCGCAGCTGCCCCTGATCAAACAGAATATTATCCATGCGGAATGACCAGGCTGAGGGAGCGGCGTCAGCCTCGCTGTTTTCGCTGCTGGCGAGCGTAAATGTCCAGTTATTCTTCTTGCTGGCGAGCTGTATCAGACGCGCGTCGGGCTGCTGCAGCTTGATCCAGGGCAGGTAGATCTCTTTGTGCAGCAGCGCCAGGGGGGCCAGCGTCGCATCAACGCGCTGCAGGTGTACCATCGTCACGTCAGGAATGTCGGGCGGATTGCCCAGCATGATATCTTCAGCGTGTACCTGCGGCCAGGGGATCCAGCTGCGCCAGCCCGGCTCAGCGCGGTTACGCGCCCAGTGTACGCCAAGGTCGCCGCGTATCGCGAAAGGACGGTTCAGCTCTGCTGACACTTTCTGATTAATGGTTGGTTTCAGGCGGTTCCAGTCAAAGGTGGCAATTACCACAACCAGTACCACGATCAGTAACAGCAGAATGCCCGCCACCCAGCTGGCAGCTTTTCCCGTGCGAGTCATGCTTTTTCCTCCTTGTTCTCACGTCTCATTAAAGATAGTCGAGACGCGGCGTAACAACATCAGAGAAGCATCAACGGCAGCGATCTCAGCTCACTAAAAGGAAGCGGACGGGAAAAAAAGTATCCCTGAGCTGCAATAGCGGGTGAGGATTGTACCTGGCGCCACTCCTCTTCGGTTTCCACGCCCTCAACTATTACGCCATTGCAGTAGCGATTAATAAGCGTCAGCAGCGTTGAGAAAAGGACTCGCCCCTCTTCTGACGCGCGCAGCAGCATAAAGAGTTCACGCGATAATTTGATGTAGTCATAGCGCAGTTCGGTCAGCGCGGAAAAATTTGCCATGCCGGAGCCAAAATCATCCAGCCATAGCGGCCCCAGCTCCGGCATCTGCGCCACCATCTCCTCCTGCGGCAGCGCATGATGCTCAGTGAGTTCAAAGCGCACCCACGGCAGCTGGCCAATCAGCCGTCGCAGGGCCGGATGCTGCTGTATCGCCAGCAGCGTCGGCCCGTCAATATTGACCGATGCCACCAGCTGATGGCGGATAAAAAAGCGGGACCACGTCAACAGCAGAGTAAGTTGTTCATGCACCACATCCAGCCGCTGCTCTGTCGATAGCGCAGCAAAGTAGCTTTCCGGTGAAAGACGCTTTTCCGGCATAGCCGCGTGCGTAACGGCGGTCAGCAGCTCAATCGCCAGCAGGCGGCCAGATATCTGATAAATAGGCTGAAAAGTATAAGTACGCTGGCACTGCTGCCGGAAAAATGCGATATCCGGTTGCGCATGTTTGAGAGAAACAGGCAGCCGGTGTCCGGAATTCTTCATCACCATGGTTTTTTCCTGGTCGGTGGTGAGTGCCTGCAGAAAGCAACCCGGCGGCAAGTATCGGCTGGTCCCTGGATAACTTTATCGCTTTGTGCAGCCATATAGGGCGTCGAGTCTAACAGCGCGCCTTTGCCTTAATCGCAGAAACAGAGGATGCTTTGTCTGCTAAATCGTCGCCGGAGGGCGATTTAAAGACTTAAGGCAAACTGACGCGCCAGAAAACCGGCCGCCGGAAGGGTTCGGAAAAAGGCGCAGCCGGAGGGATTTCTCCGCTGAAATTTCCCGTGACTGGTTTGACTTACTACTCTGTTTTATCCTGTTCATTGCGCTTAGTACGCCTCTTCCATCTTTCGCACTTTATCTGAAGTGTGCACTTATTATCTTCGCTAAACATAACTGTTTAAATTCAGTCCCTTGAAAGAGAATTCCCGCCTGCCAGGTATAGTCTGATTCTCGCTGGTTATCGTTTTTTCGGCTGGACGACAACGCAAAAGAAGACCATCTTTTAATCAATAACAGCAGGACGCTGTTCCTTCGGCCGCAGAAAAACAACGACTATACGCCCTGCTCAGGACAGATTTATGCACACAGAAATTATCAATATCTGGCCATCCGGTGATGCGCCAGGCGCCAGTGACTCCCGCGCTCAGCCGCAGATTGTTGACCTGGCTAAAGAGTATGAGCCTTACGATCGCGCAGCCACCGGCGTGCGCTGCCCGGAAATGGCTATCTGGTATCCGGAAACCTCCAACGGGATCACCCTGCTGGTGGCACCGGGCGGCGGTTATCAGCGGGTGCTAATCGATCGTGAAGGCAGCGCGCTGGCCACGTTTTTTACCTCGATGGGCTATACGCTGGCCGTAATGACATATCGCCTGCCCTATGACGGGCATCATGAAGGCGCGGATGCACCGCTGGCCGATGCCCAGCGGGCGGTCCGCGTGCTGCGCGAACGGGCGCAGCAGGGCAAAAACGGTAAGTACATTGTGATGATGGGCTTTTCCGCAGGCGGCCACGTTGCGGCCTCGCTGGGAACGCGGTTTAACGAGAAGCTCTATCCGGTCCAGGATCGTATCGATGCGCTCTCACCGCGCCCCGACGCTATGGTGCTGATCTACCCGATTATCAGTATGCGTGACGGCCTGGCACACGAAAGTTCACGCACGCGCCTGCTGGGCGCCTGGCCGGATCAGAAAAGTATCGATGCCTATTCGCTGGAGACGCGCGTGCACGCGCAAACACCGCCAGCCCTGCTGATCCATGCGGCTGACGATGAAGCGGTTTCCGTTAACCACAGCATGCTGTTCTTCAGCGCGCTGCGTGAACATAAAATTCCGGCCGAGATCCATTTTTATCAGAAAGGCGGGCACGGTTTCGGTATCCGCGGCGTAGCCGATCTGCCACTGGCAAGCTGGCCGATGCTGGTCACCGAATGGCTGCGGGCGAAAACCTGACGTTGTTACGCCCTGCGCGGAATTCATCACAGGGGGCGCATTTATGCGCCCCGGGCCGGCCATGTGCACGGTGGCCATTAATAACGTCATCACGTCCCGTGCGCGCATCGACCAGCGCGCCATGAATGGCACCCCTACGGGGAATTCATCGTAGGGGGCGCATTTATGCGCCCCGATCGGTGCTGTTTTCTGCTTTACTGCTTTCGTCCGGGGCCGGTGCGGCGGGCGCATCAGGCACTGCCATCACCTTGTTCCAGCTCTCCTGCAACATCTTCACATTGGTCTCTGCTTCGCCCTGTGGCTGGATCAGTACCATAGTCAGCTCCTGCGTCAGCTGCTGGCGCAGTTCCTGGTTGAGCTGCTCACGCGTTAACTCACTCAGGAAAGACTGGCGCAGTTTCTGATACTGCTCGGGAGCAATATCCACTACCGCATTCTGCTGCGAGCGCAGGCGCTGCCCCATCAGAATGTCAGTATCCGTACGGGCGTAGGTGGTAAACAGCTTATTCAGCTCCAGCAGCTTCTGCGCCATAAGCGCATCAAATTCATCCTGCGGCAGCCCTTTATCGCGAACCACGGCCAGCGCTTTAGCGATCTGATTCATGTTTTGCGGCAGTGACGCGTTGGGACTCTCCATATTGATGGAGCACTGCGCGCGCTGATAAAGCACGCGGCAGTCAAAGCCGACCTGCACATTTTGCGCTTTATTATCTGCCAGCGCGCGCTGCACGTGCCAGAACAGCGCTTCCCGCGCCAGATCGCTCTGCCAGTAACGTTGCAGATACTGCGATTCGCGAATCGGTTGCCACGACGTATCCCATACCAGCAACAGCCGATCCTGTGCCAGAGAGCCATCAACCAGATTGACCGGCTGATGCGGCAGCGGCGACAGCGTGGGCAGTGGTGCCGGCGTATCGCGTTTTCCTTTCAGCGTTGCGAAAGTCTTGCCAATCTGCTCCATGATAGTGCGGCTGTCGACATTACCAACCACATAGAGCGTCATATTATCTGGCGTATACCACTGCTCATAAAAACTGTTCAGCTGCGCGGGATCGACCGGCGCGCGCGGTGGCTCACCGGGGTCGTGCGCCAGCATGGTTGAGCCTTTCAGGCGGTAGCGCCACCAGACATCCTGCGTGTCAGATGGCCAGGTGGCGATGGGATCGGTCGCGCTTAATGCCGTCGCGACCACCTGCTCATTAATGCTCATCTTACCCGCGGTCGCCGCCAGCCAGTTTAACGCTTCTTTAAGCAGTTCTGGCCGGTTGTTGGGCAGACTGAGGTTGTACTGAGTGTAGTCGTATGACGAGATCGCTGGCGGCAGCGGACGCTGCGGATCCATCGCCTGCTGCCACAGTGCACGCTGCTGATTGGTATCCAGCGCGGTGTTATGCACCATCGCCAGGCGCGGTAACAGATGACTGAAGCCGGTCTGCTGAGCGCTCTCCGCCAGCGAGCCGGTATTAACCACCAGGCGAAGCTCAATGCGATCGCTGGGACGTTGTGGTGTGGTCAGCAGCTGCCAACTGAACCCGTTGTCCAGTTTGCCCTCCTGCCAGGCGGGATCGGGCTGAAGTGTTTCGGCGTGCGCGCCGAAACCGGTTGCTGCAAGCAGCAAGCCGCCAACCAAAAGCCGAATTCTGGTGCCCTGCATGTGAACCCCTAATCAAACAGATAAACGCTTGTTAGCACGGACTGACTGGCCACCGGGAAAGCGGCCCGCGCGGCGTATTGCCGCCGCGTTTATTTAATGACAGTTCCTTTGACCACAGGATGGCCAGGAAGTCGCGCAACAAGGAAAAAAATCGGGAAAAAAATCAACGGGGTTTATTATGCAAATGCCCGCTGTCAGGGCAAGTGACAGCGGGCATTTAATCGGAAATTAACGCAAATTGCGGATTATGCGCCGGTATGAGAGACGTGATTGACCTTTTTCGCTGAAGAAAGCGTCTCTTTCATCTGGTTTTCATCCAGCTGACCCACCCACTTAGCCACCACCACCGTGGCTACGCCGTTACCGACCAGATTAGTCAGCGCACGCGCTTCGGACATAAAGCGGTCGATGCCCAGAATCAATGCCAGGCCCGCGACCGGCAGATGCCCTACCGCAGAGAGCGTCGCGGCGAGAACAATAAAGCCGCTTCCGGTAACGCCCGCCGCGCCTTTCGAGGAGAGCAGCAGGACCACCAGCAGGGTGATCTGATGGAAGATATCCATATGAGCGTTGGTCGCCTGCGCAATAAACACGGCGGCCATGGTCAGATAGATTGAGGTGCCATCCAGATTAAACGAGTAGCCCGTTGGAATAACCAGCCCCACCACCGATTTTTTGCAGCCGAGGCGCTCCATCTTATCCAGCATGCGCGGCAGCGCTGATTCAGACGATGAAGTACCCAGCACAATCAGCAGCTCTTCTTTTATATAACCGATAAATTTGAAGATGTTAAAGCCAGCCCAGCGCGCAATTGCGCCCAGCACGATCACGACAAACAGGATACAGGTAATATAGAAACAGATGATCAGCTGGCCAAGCTGCACCAGCGAGCCGACACCATACTTACCGATGGTGAAAGCCATGGCACCAAACGCCCCGATAGGTGCCAGGCGCATAATCATGTTGATCACGCCAAAGATCACTTTTGAGAAGCTTTCGATAACGTTGAACATTACGGTACCGGCGCTGCCGAGGCGATGCAGTGCGAAACCAAACAGAATAGCGAACAGCAGCACCTGCAGAATGTTGCCGCTGGCAAAGGCACCAATGACGCTGCCCGGGATGATATCAAGCAGGAACGCGATCACACCCTGCTGCTCTGCCTGCTGTGCATAAACGGCTACCGCTTTCGCATCCAGAGTGGCGGGATCCACGTTCATTCCTGCGCCAGGCTGAACCACGTTCACCACCACCAGTCCGATGATCAACGCGATAGTACTGACGATTTCAAAATAGAGCAGCGCTACGGCGCCGGTGCGTCCGACGGCTTTCATGCTCTCCATGCCGGCGATACCGGTCACCACCGTACAGAAGATTACGGGGGCGATGATCATCTTGATCAGCTTTACAAAACCATCACCAAGCGGCTTCATCTGCGCGCCTAATTCGGGATAGTAATGGCCTAACAGAACGCCGATGCCGATGGCAACCAGCACCTGAAAGTAGAGGCTTTTAAACAGTTTCATAACAGGTGTCCAGGTAGAGACGGCATTCACCGCCTGTGTCAGGGAGAAACGCATGCGGCAAGCCGCCTGAGAGCGTAAAACCTTACCGATAAACTGAAAATAACACCCTGTTAACAGGATGAGTATCCCCTGACATTCCTTACAAAAGTTACAAAACTCTAACTATGAACTGAAACGCTTCAGCTGGCGCTGTGGCGCGGTTTCTGCAGAACAATCAATTGATAAGGTCACTATCACGTGCGTGAACAGCGCTGCAGCCAGCCCTGTTCAAAGGTGGTAAGCGGCAGGGCTTCGGCATACAGATAGCCCTGACCAATAGTAATGCCACGCGCCAGCAGCCAGTCGCGCTGCTCCGCCGTTTCTACCCCTTCAGCCACAACGTCAGCATCCACAATCTTTGCCACGGCGGCCACAATGCGCACCATAGTGTCATCGTCCGGCAGCGCGGCGACAAAGCTGCGGTCCATCTTCAGCTTATTAACCGGTAACGCTTTAAACTGATGCAGATAATTGAGATTGCAGTAGCCCATACCAAAATCGTCCAGCGCAACGGCAACTCCGGTCTGCTGCAGCGCGAGCAGCAGCGCCATCGCCTGTTCGGCATCACCTATTCCGGCGGTTTCGGTGACTTCCAGCACTAAAGAACCCGGCCGGATGCGATGCCGTTCCAGCAGGCTCTGCAGATGCGTCACCATGCCGCTGTCGCGCAGCTGGACGGCCGAAATATTTACGCTCAGCGGCAGCGTAATCCCCCGTCGCTGCCAGCCGGCCAGAATGCGGCACGCCTCTTCAAATACCCAGCGACCGATGGCGGAAATCACGCCGATCTCTTCCGCGCTGGCGATGAACTCTTCCGGCAGCCCGAAGCTGCCATCCGCCATCCGCATACGCAGCAGCGCTTCAGCCCCCGTCAGCTCACCGGTTGCCATGTTAAGCTGGGGCTGCAGATAAAGCGCAAACTCACCCTCCTGCAGCCCCTGCAGAATGTCATGCTCCTGCGTCAGCCGCTTCTGCGCCCGTTCGGTCAGGACCGGATCAAAAAACAGGATCTGATTTTTCCCCTGATGCCGCGCTGACATCATGGCTGATGTCGCCCGATCCAGCTGCTCGCGGGCAGAGCAGAGGCTCTCGTCAGAGAGCGACAGCCCGATACTGGCATTGGGTCGCAGCTGCAGCTGATACAGATTGACCGGCTGATTGATACGCAGCATCAGGTTGCGCGCCAGACGCATCGCGCGGAAGGGGTTGTGCGCCCGCTTCAGCAGCAGCGCAAAATCGCTGGGTCCCGTCTGCGCTAGCAGCGTGTGGTCATCAATCGTACTGCGGATTTTCTCTACCAGCGTCAGCATCAGCGCATCACGCTGCTCATCGCTCAGCACGCCGTTGGCTTCCTGCAGCGTTTCGATACGGATAACCATGACGCTCCAGGGCTGCTGCCGGTGACGCTGCTGCAGATGCTGGTCGAGCAGCGCCAGGAACAGCGTGCGGTTAGGCAGATCCGTCACGGCAAAATGGGTGGTCAGCCGGCTCATCTCATCGTGAACGGACTCCAGCACCTGCTGATTGCGGTTATAGCTGCGGATCAGCATGCCTATCTCATCATCGCGGTGATTGCCGGGCAGCGTAAGCTTATGTGTCAGGATGGCTTGCGGCGGCAGTTCCTGCAGCTCGCGTGAAATATCGCGCAGCGGGTGCACAACCAGACGGTTAATACACCAGCTAATAGCGACCGAGAGGATCAGCGCCATCAGCAGCCAGGTGGTGATCATGGTTGAGAGCGTACTGAGCAGAAACTGGTAAACGCGCGAGGAGTCCGCCTGAAGCACCAGATAGGCGATGGGCTTTGGCATGCCGCCCCGCTCTATCGCATACAGCGGCAGCGTGATCTGCACCGGCAGTTCAAACAGCCGGGCGACCAGACGCGGAACCGGCTTTTCCGGTGCAAAATCGGCGTGCAGCGCCTGAAACGCATTGGGCAGCACCACATCGGCCCGCGACAGGATACCGGCGGGTTTCAGTGTATTAAGAATATGCTCCGCCTGAGGGATGTCCGCTTTCAGCACCGCCTCTGAGAGCGGCTGGCGTACCGTGTGCGCCACATTCTCCATCTGCTGGGCGTAATCAACCCTGCGCTGCTGCACAAAATGAAAAAGCTGGATAACGATAAAAATCGTGATCGTCACCAGCACAACCGCAGACACGGCTGCCATTTGCTTGATGGTTAACGAGCGACTGACGCGCAACAAAATTTCTCCCGGCCGCAATGCCGCCATAATCCGCAGTGATAGTAGCCTGAATGCGCAGCAAGTATATCCCAGGTCTCAGACGTTGTACGCCGCGATAAGGGTGAAAATCATCGGTCGGAAGGAAGAGAGGCGCGTTTTCAGCGTTTTACCCGTTGCCGGGAGCGTAGAAAGCGAGCGCGCACCGCGCGCTCGCAGGAGAGCATTAACCTTTTTCCTGCCAGGCAAGCCACACTAATAGCTGCAGGCTGGCAGAGAAGTAATTCTGTTCCGGCTGAATGCGGTCGCTGAGATGACCGGTCTGGTTCAGCGTCAAATCGCGTACCGCTGTCAGGCCGCCTTCCATATTATAAGGCGCCGGGCTGTTAGCCAGTACGTCGAACCAGGCCGGCGTAGTCTGACGCGGATAGCCCTGCCAGACGTGCTGAAAAGGCACCAGCCGCAGGCTCTGCGGATCGTACCACCAGATATTCAGCGGCACGCGAATCGCATCATAACTGAACCGATTAGAGTACCCCACCGCCGGTGCGACAGAGCCATCCGCGTTCAGCGCGACCCAGTCCAGTGGCAGCGCGGTTTTACCAAACTGCATCTCACCCAGCAGCGTCATGCCATCGTCAATGAGCGTATTCCAGACGCGCAGATGGCTCTGCTGAGCAAACGCCTGCCAGGCAGCAAACAGAAAATAGGAGGGGTTCAGCACGACGTAGCTCGACTTATTAAAGCCGTTTGCGCCAGGCAGCATAACTTTGTGTCCGGCGTAATCGATCACGTTCAGCTTAATAATTGCCCGCTGAATGCGATCGGAATCCTGCTGATAATCTCCTCCCCACTTTTGGGCCGCGCGCTGCAGCGCCCAGGCAATGAGCACATTACCGTCGCTGGCGTCGTTTTTGTCTGCCACCGGATCGGCCGCATCAGGCACATAGCGCCAGTAGAACAGGTCATTTTGCGGATTATGCAGATGCGCACGCGTCCACTGCCACAGCAGATCAAAGGTAGCGCGATCGTTATTCGCTACCGCCAGCAGCATGCCATAGCCCTGACCCTCTGTATGGCTGACGCCTTTGTTGCCGGTATCGATAATCCGGCCGTCGCTGTTCAGAAAGCGGCTTTTATAACTGCTCCAGCCGTCTGCCATCGCCTGCGCGCTAAAAAATATCATCATTAAACAGAGCATCCACCGACGCCCGTGCCGCATTACATTCATTACCGCTTCCTATTGATATCGATACAGCAGCGTTGAGCCATTGTCGTTTTCCAGCGTCAGCGGTACTGCGGCGCTGCCGCCCTGACCGCGCAGCCACTGCGCATACAGCCCGCCCAGCACGGCCCCCATTGCCAGCCGCCAGCGTTCAGCCGGCAGCGTGTCGTGACCGGCCGGCAGCGCATGATGCTCAATCTGAATCGCATTTTCTGCCGGATGAATCTGCACAAAGCCCCAGTTGAAGCGGGCCAGCTGCAGATTCATCTCCCGTTCCAGATCCTGCACGGTACGTGAAGCCGGCAGCGGATAGCGCATCGCCAGCGTCTCCCCGGTGCTGGCCAGAAAAGCCGTGGCTTCATCACCGCCGTTCTCCAGCACGCTCTCTGTCATCACGCAGACCAGGTCAAACCAGCCAGGCTGATGCGACCAGGTCACGCGTGCGGTGGGTTGCTCGCTCATCAGTTATCTCCAAACATATAGCGGAAGTAGAGGTTGGCAGTGCTTTCGTTGTAGTCGCCAAAGGTGTCATACCCCAGCTGCCCGCCAATCGTGACATCTTTATTAATTTTATAATCCGCACCGGCGTGCAGGTTGTAACCTATGCCGTTTTTACTTTCACCGCTGTAGTAAGCACTTCTGACAAAGCCGCGATCGGCCAGACTCTGCAGCTGCGACTGCAGCGCAGCATCGTCCGGGAAGTAGGCGCTCTTATCCTGGCTGTAAGACTGATACCCTACCGATCCCCCGACGTTGACTTTCAGATCGTCAAACTGACGGCTGAAATCCACCGGGAATGAAACGGATGCATAGTTCTGTGGGCTGAAATAGCCGCCCTGGCCATAACTGAAATAGCTGAGGTTTTTGGAGAAATCCATCCAGGAGAGGTTCATTCCCACCTTCAGCTCGCGATCGTCGTAGTGGAAAGGCCGTACATAAACGCCAGCGGTTGCCTGAACGCTCTGGTTACTCGCCACATTTTCGCCAATGTAGCTATAAGCGCCGCCGCCGGCATAAAGTCCGGCATCGCCGTTGTCATAGCTCAGCAGGGCATTCGCGCCATTTTTCGTTACGCGTCCCCAGCGTTTGCCGCTGGTTTTATCTTCTGCTCCCACATACGAAAGCAGGCTGTCGGTCATGGCACGGCGTTCACCGGTCAGGATCAGCGTCAGGAAATCAGTCAGCTTCGGTGACCACTGGATCCCGCCCACCAGCGTGCTGAGATCCTGGCCCAGCGGCGTGCTGCCGAGATCGATTTTATAGCTGTCGCCCTTCAGCGCCATGTTCAGCTCAACGCCGGAAGCGGACTGCGAATCGGTGGCTGAAGCGGGAACGTCCGTGATTTTCGCATCCCCGGCTGCCACGACATTGCCCTGCACCAGCGCATTGCTGCCAAAGCGGCGCCATGCATCTCCGCCAGCGCTGCCCGCGGTCAGTGAAACCGGCGTAACGGTAAAATCAAACCGCGACTCGCCAAACGGCACCGTGGAAAAGGTCAGCGGCGCTTTCGCTTCGGTCAGCTTACTCAAGCCTGACTCGCCATCGCGTCCGCGCACCTGCATCTGTCCCTGTACCCAGGTCCCGGTTTTCTCCTGCAGCGCGTCCATCATCGTGTCAATCTGATGCAGCGTCTGGTTCTGCTGCAGCACAGGCGTATTGGCTGCCAGCGCAGTGTCTGCTGTGCGGCTTACTGTTGGTGCGTTCTGCCACGGCATGACCGCGCCATAGCTGGAAGAGGAACGGCCAACCGGCGAGGTGCTGCGGTTAATAAAGGGATTGTCTGCCAGCGCCAGTCCGCCAACCACAGGTACGCTGCCGCTTTGCGCGCCCTGCAGACCAATCATTTTACCGCGTGCGGTACGCAGATAACGCATCGCTTCGCCGTGCTCGCCGTTGGCTTCCGCTACGCGCGCCAGCAGCAGCAGCCGCTCCGGCGTCTCTTCATTGCGCAGTCCGCGCGTCAGCGTATTCGCCCTGCTGATATCATTCTCTGCCAGCGCCACGTTAATGGCCCCGGTGCGCGCATCCTGTTGTGGCGTATCCTGCGTGATTAGATAGTCATAGACCACGCCCGCCTCTTTGTTCATTTTGCCGGACTGATAGAGACGCGCCATGGCAAACATCAGATCGCGGTTTTGCGGATCCTGCTGCAGCGCACCCACCAGTTTGTCATAGGCCGCCGCATACTGTTTCTGCTCACGCAGGCGATCTACTTCATTGATCAGATAGCCGTTGCGCACATCAGCCAGCTGCGCTGGCGTACTGCGCGCCTGCAGTTCAGGCGAGCTGAGAAAACGCTGCGCTTCACCGCTCAACCCGGCCTGGTTGAGCACCGTGACCTGCGTGGCATAGTCCCCGGCGTTACCCTGCACGCCGCGCTGCATGTTGCTGCGTACCACCGCCACGGCGCTGGTGAGATCGCCCGCTTTCGCCAGTTTCTCCGCCAGATTGCCGGCGTCAACCGGATTAGCCGGCGGGGCAGCAGCCAGCGCGCGCAGCGTATTCGCCGCCGCCGCATCCGAGCCCTGTGCCAGATACTGATCGGCCGTTGCCATTTGCAGATTAAAGTTAACGCGCTGCGCCAGTTCACGCATTGCGCCGGTTTTACTGCGATCGGGAATACGTGCCAGCAGCTGGCTCGCCTGCTGCCACGCGCCGCTTTCGCTGGCGTTGAGCGCACCGGCATAGAGTTCGCTGCTGGTCGCGCCATTGCGCATCACCGGCTGCATCACATTGGCTGCCATCAGCGTATTACCCTGCGCGCGGTAGAGCCGCGCCAGATCCAGACGCAGCCAGCCATCGGTGGGATAGCGCTGTACGCCGCTGGTCAGCGTGGCGATCGCGGCGGCGCTGTTGCCTGCGGCCTGCTCGCGTTTCGCCTGTGCTCGGATGGGATCGCTGTTATTACCGCGTGGCGCCACGCTCTGCCGCACGCTGTCGGGCAGTGAGGCGAGCAGGCTGTTAGCTTCAGCGCTGCGGTTCTGCTGGCGCAGCACATAGAACAGTCCCTCTTTGGCGCTGCGGTTATCCGCATCGCTTTGCAGGATCGCACGGTAGGTCTGCTCCGCCTGCTGCAACTGATTGGTGCGGCGCTGCACATCGGCACGGAACAGTTTTGCCGCCACGCCTTTTTCGCCTTCAGCCTGGGTCAGCGGCTCGCTCAGCGCCAGCGCCTGCGCACTGTCGCCGCTTTTCAGCGCCTGCTGAGCGGCGGCAAGCTGCGCGTAAAAGCGGGCATCCGCCGCCTGCTTCTGCCGCGCATCGCTCTGATCGCCACCCAGCTGTGCCGCCCGGTTCAGGTAGTCTGCGGCTTCAGCGTAGCGCCCGGCGCGCTGCGCAACATAGCCCATGCCCGCCAGCGCATCCGCATCCTGCGGGTTCGCCTGCAGCACTTTTTCAAAGCTGGACTGCGCACCGCTGACATCGCCGCTGTTCAGGGCCGTAAAGCCGGCGCCCTTTTCCGCGCCGCCCACGTTTTTACGGTAGTAATCCACTACCGCGTTATCCTGAGGATGACGCTGCTGCCAGGTCTGATAGAGCGCAGCGTCCTGAGCCTGCGGTGCCAGCCAGAGCAGCGCCTGACGCAGCGAGCGGTCAGCCTCTTTATTGCCGTCAGCCATACCGGCCAGCAGCTCAATCCCCTGGCGACGGGTCGGCTCCTGATAGGTCATCGCCTTGCCCAGCGCCAGCTGCGCACCGGTATCCTGCGGATGATCGGCGGCAAACTGCCGCAGCGCTTCAACCGCCTGCGGCAGCAGCGTGCGATCGCCGGCCATGGTCAGATAATATTCAGCGGCGACGCTCGGCGGTGGCTCGTTACCGCTGAAGGTGTTGCGCCACGTCTGCAGCGCTGCGGCGATGTTGCCGCTGCGTGCCTGCTGACGCGCCAGCGATAGCTGCGCCTGCGGAATACTCTGCAGCTGACGGGCGTTATCCAGTTCGGCCAGATGCGCATCGTTGGGCGAAACGGCACTCAGCCGCGCACGCCACTGCGCTGCCTCGGCGGTACTTCCGGTCTGCTGGGAGTAGAGCGCCAGCAGATAGAGCGCCTGGGTATTATTCGGCTCCGCCTGCAGGATTTTCTGCAGCGACGCCTTTGCCAGATCGTCATGCGCTTTCTGATGCCAGTAGGCAGCCTGGTCAAACAGCGCCTGCAGCGCAGGATTGTTGCTCTCTGCCGCCAGCAGCGGCTGAGAGAGCGTCAGCGCCCCGCCCAGCAGCAGGGCGTGGCGGATGCCGGCACTCAGTATATTTTTATGCATTTTTTATCCTTACTTCCTGCCGGACTGACTGTCTGCTTTGGGGTTAAGACGCCGCCATGCGTGACGCTTCAGCATGAGCCAGGCGCTGCTGCCGATCAGTACGGCCACCAGCAGCGCGGCCAGTGCCATCAGCACCGAGTGCTGGTTGGCATACCAGACCACCATCATGTACCACGGCATTTCACCGCTCGGAAACTGCGGACCAACCCGGAAGCTGCGGATCCCATTTTCATCGGTAATGATGGCGGTATCGCCGCGAATACCGGCGTTGATACGCGCTGAATTGAGATCGTCATGCAGGCGCAGCAGCTGCTGATCGCTGGTTGCCACCGTCATGACCACCAGCCGGTCGGCGCTCCACGGCGAGCGATAGCTGACAAATCCGCGCCACGCCTCATTTGAGGAAAAGTAGCGATCGGCATCCAGCTCCTGGCGATACCAGTCGCCGGTCAGCCAGCCGTGCAGTTTTTCCATCAGGCCAGGCTCGTTAACGCTCAGCGTATTGCCGCTGGTCTGCCACGGCGTGCCGTGCAGCATCTGCTGCGTAAAGGCGCTGTGCTGCATGGTACTGACCGCCAGCACATCACTCTGCTGCAGCCGGCTCAGATTGGTGCCGCCTTCAGGCAGGCCAAACAGTACCTGATTTTGTACCAGCGCCACCCCGGTTGCGTTACCCGCGCGCGCCGCCATATCGAGCAGCGTGGCGATCTCCGCATCACCCGGTTTTTCCGGCAGCAGCAGCGTGGTCTGCGAAAAATCCGCCAGGCGCGTGAACGGGAACGCGGCCCCGACAAAGTAAGAGAGATTCGGCAGCATTGTGAAGTGACGGGTGTGGCTCAGATCGATCCACGAATCCTCTTCGATGCGGCTTTTGATATTGTTGTTAAGCAGTACGCCGCACGGCGCATCCGCTTTGGGCTTGATATTAAAGTAGAGCGCCAGCTGGTTATCACCGTAAATCAGATAGGGCTCCAGCTTCAGGGTGTAGTGCTCCTGGCGCGCGTCACCCCCCAGCCGGTGCCAGGCGCTCTCCAGCAGGCCGACTTTGTTAACCGTCAGATTACGCAGGAAAGTCCCGTTGAGGGCGACATTCAGGAACGAATTGTTTTCGTCGATCCAGCTTTCAGTGGGAAAACGGTAGTTCAGGTTTACCGGGATCGTATCGCCATCCCACAAAAACAGATCGGGTGCCGCGCGGAAGTTAACGCGCAGCGCATCGTGCCAGATACCGGTCGTGGTCAGGCTCTGATCTTTTCGCAGCAGCTCACTCAGGCGTACCGGGCGTGAGGTGTTGATCCAGCGCGGCGCATCATAAGGTTTACGCTGGGCCAGCGGCTGCGGCTGCACAGCAAGCTGGCTGGCATCGGTAGTCAGCGGTTTGGTTGTCAGACGATTCGCCGCCTGACGCAGCTGTGCGTCATCGCTGCCCACAATCAGCAGCAGTTTATAGACCGGATTATCCGGGTTATCGATCACCTGCAGCAGCGGACCATTGCTGGCCGGCAGCGTCACGATGCCGATTTTGTCGCCCGGATGCCCGACCAGAATACCGTTGCGCTCTGGCAGTGCGCCGCGGCTCACCGGAAAGCGAATGCCGCGGTAGTCAGACTGAATACCCATCCACGACGCCACCAGCGCGGCAGCGCTCACCGCATCCGGCGTCACGCTGCTGGCAAAACCAAAGGTGACGCTGGCCGGCGTCATACGCTGCGCATCAATAAACGGGCGCGGGAAGTTACGCAGGCTGGTGCCGATATTCAGCTGCTGGCCCTCCAGGCTCAGCGTGGTTTGCGGCAGAATCGTTACCTGATACTGCTGCGCGCTCTCTTTCTCGCACAGCAGCTTATCCGCATCGTTGATTTTAAAGCTGAGGTTGTTATCTGACACTACCATGGCAGCCGGAATATCCAGCTGATAGTCGCTGACGTCGCTGTCGCTGGAGCCGAGCGGCAGCGTGCCGAGCGGCTGTCCGTTCAGCATCAGCTGCAGCGAGGTGTTGCGCGCTGCCAGCGCTGATGAGACGCGCAGCGACAGGTTGAGACGCGCGTTGGTGACCACCTCATCACCGGGCAGGGTAAAGGTAATGCCCGACTGCAGCTGTCCTCCGGTCAGGGTGATGCCCTGTTTCTGGCCCATCTGCGCCACAGAAATCGTACTGCTTACCGGCTGGTTGAGGACAGTGCTTCCGGTATCAGCCGCAGGCAACAGAATTGCCGGCGCTTCAGCCTCAGCTGGCGCGGCGGCACTGCTTTCCGGCGCGTCACTACCGCTTTCCGGTGCATAAGGGGCGGCCCCGGCGGCCTGCTGCAGCTGCTGATCGGCCGTGAGCCCTTCCGGCGGCGGCACAGCTGACAGCGCACTGCTGTCCTGCGTAACCGCAGGCTCTTCAGCCTGAACCGGGGTAAGCAGCAGTGCCGTCGCCAGCGAACTGGCGAGCAGCGTTTGCGTTAATCTTTTCATACTGCGCTGTCCTCTTTGGCCACAGGCTGGTCATCACGCTTGCGCTTCTCGCGGCGATCTTTCCAGGTCAGCCAGAACAGCTCAAAAACGGTACGAATAATAGTGCCGATCGACACCAGCGGATTATCCTGCTTGTACTCCGGCTGGATCCACGCATCCGCTCGCGCCAGCACGACGCGCACCAGCTCGCGGCGACGCGCCAGCGGCATCGCGCCAAAGCGCAGACGGATTGTCTCTGCATCGCCGGAAATTTTACTGACCGGGATAGTGATAGTGCCGGACTTCAGCAGCAGATCGATCTCTTCAATCTCATCCATTTCATGCCGGTTGTCAGGCGCATCCAGCTGCGCGCCGCCCATCGAGAGATCGCTGGTGCGGGTACGCGACGAAATCCCGCTGGCGTAGTGGATCACAGCCGGGATCTGCACCTCAATACGAATGGTTTTACGCACCTGCTTGGTTTCGCGCGCCACGGCGATGGCCGCCATCAGAATAATCAGACTGAAAATAGCCCAGCCAACGTTGAGCGCGATAACCCAGGGATCGACCCCGAAATAGTCATGCGCCGTCGCGCGGACCACGCCGGCGACAATACCGATGGAGAGCAGCGTCGCGACAATGACGTGCGGCCGTACGATATGGAAATCAAAGAAGCCCTGATCGAGCAGACCGCCTTTATCCGTTACGTTGAACTTGCCATGTTTCGGCGACAGTAGCGTCAGCAGGGTCGGGATGACCAGATGGAAGCACATCACCGTTTCGTAAATCTCTCCCCAGAAGGTATAGCGGAAGCGGCCATTCATACGGGAGTTAACGTAGAGCGACATCACCAGATGCGGCAGCACATAGGCGAAGATCAGCGACGCCGAAGAGTGAATGATATTCAGGTTAAATAGCAGATAAGCCAGCGGCGCGGTAAGAAACGCCACGCGCGGCAGGCCAAACTGAAAGTGCAGCATGGCGTTGAGGTAGCAGAGGCGCTGCTGCCACTTCAGACCACGGCCAAACAGCGGATTATCCACGCGGAAAATCTGCGTCATGCCGCGCGCCCAGCGGGTACGCTGAATAACGTGCAGGCCGAGGCGCTCGGTTGCCAGACCGGCCGCCAGCGGGATC
Organism: Pantoea sp. PSNIH1; assembly: GCF_007680655.1. Lineage (NCBI taxonomy): Bacteria > Pseudomonadati > Pseudomonadota > Gammaproteobacteria > Enterobacterales > Erwiniaceae > Pantoea > Pantoea sp. PSNIH1. The sequence continues at coordinate 103,751 of NZ_VEIP01000005.1, read as the reverse complement.
GCCAGAAACGCTGAGCCCCAGCCGCGACGCTGCATTTTCAGCGCGGTGTGCGCGTCTTCCGTCACGGTCTCAACGGCAAAGCCGCCAATCTCTTCCAGCGCGCTGCGCCGGATAACGGCACAGGAGCCACAGAAAAAGGTCGCATTCCAGTTGTCATTGCCCTGCTGTACCGGACCATAAAACAGCGATCCCTCGTTAGGAATAGAGCGGGCGGCACGCAGGTTGCGCTCGAACGGATCGGGAGAGTAGAAATAGTGCGGCGTCTGCAGCAGGGCCAGCTTCGGATCTTTCAGGAAGGGGCCGACCGTTGCCTGCAGGAACGCGCGCGTGGCGACGTGATCGCAGTCGAATACGCAGATCAGCTCGCCTTTGGTAATGGTCATCGCGTGATTAAGATTGCCCGCTTTGGCGTGCCGGTTGTCATCACGCGTGATATAGCCCACGCCCACGTCAGCGGCGAATACCGCAAACTCGCTGCGCTTGCCGTCATCCAGCAGATAGACTTTGATTTTATCGCGCGGGTAATCGATACACTGCGCCGCCAGCACGGTATCGCGCACCACGTCCAGACTTTCGTTATAGGTCGGTACGTATACATCCACCGTGGGCCACAGACGGGTATCATCCGGCAGCGGTTCAATCGTACGCTTTAAAGGCCAGGTGGTCTGCAGGAACCCGAGAATTAAGATCAGCCAGACGTAAAGTTCAGCCAGATATAAGCCAATGCCGAGAATAGCTTCGATCTCGGAATTAAACTCCAGCGTTTCGGTAGTGCGCCACCAGATATATCGGGTCGACATCAGCGCGGAAAGAATAACCATTACCACGGTTATTTTACGGCTTTTGCTGAAGCCCAGTAAAAACATCATCCCGATGCTGATTAAACCAAAAATATATTGTTTCTGGCTGTCCATAGGCGTGATGATGATTACCGCCGCCACCGGCGCGAGCACCAGCAGCAGCAGGTAAAACCCGAGTTTACTCATGAGTCACCCTGAAAAAGCGTTATAAATTATTTGAGCCGTGCCTGAGCCCGGCTATTAATACTGGCTGCGGATCGGCGCCTGAACTTCACCGTTGCCGACCTGAATACTGAGCAAATTAGCCACGCGCTTTGCCACCAGTTCAATATCGAACGCGGCCGCCGAAGCGGGGCTGAAGTCGTACACTGACTGCTGTGATGCATTCGCTTCCGCCACGCTTTCATCGCGGTGGACAACGCCGAGCAGGCTATCGCCCAGACGCTGCTGCATAAATGATGTGACTTCACGGCTGATATTGCGGCGATTGTCGCTTTGGTTCAGCACAAAATAGTGGCCATGTTTATTATTCAGCGGCTGACCAATCATGCGGTTATTTTCAATTTGCGGCAGCAGAGAGACGGATGCCGTATCCGCAAGCATGACTACTAAATGCATATCGGCAAGTTGCTGCATCGCTTTAAGCGCCGGCCCCGGACCGGGAGGAAAATCGGCCACAATTACCAGGCCGGGATAATTCAGCACGGTATCGAGACCGCGCCGCAAAAAATGGGTGTCGCTGGCAAGCTTGTGCTCAAAGCGTTCACGCTGCTCCTCTGTGACGTCGCCGTAGGGCAGCACAAAAATATTGCCGCCGGTGGTCAGAATCGACTGGCTCCAGTCAGCCTGCTCTTCAGAGCGCGCAACAAAGCCGCGGCCATCCTGCAGCGGGACGCCAAAATGCAGACGCAGCGCATTCTGCACATCAAAATCGATTGCCAGCACCTTGCTGCCGGCGCGCGCCAGACTCCATGCAAGGTTGGCCGCCATGGTGGTCTTCCCTACTCCCCCTTTTGGCGAGCACACACAAACTAACGGCATAACGCAATCTTCTCCAGTAGCGGTTTGAGGAGTGTTTCTTTAGACAATACGGCGGGTTCAGCAGGACGCGAGCGAAACAGCGTGCTGAAGCGGGCAGAGGCGGGCGGAGCAACAGGCGCTGCTGCGGCCGGCACCGCGCTGGCAGGCGGCTGCGGGGCCGCGGGGCGGGTCACGACCGGCTCAGAAAGCGGAGGCGGAAACAGTGAGCCGGCGCGCTGCCGCTCCACAAGCGCCGCCGCGGGCATCGCTGCCGGCGCGCGCTTCGGCGGCGGCGGCGGCGGAAACAGCGCACTGCTGCCCGGCGCGGCCTCGCGGACCGGCGCGGTGGCCGCCAGGCTGCTGAGCAGCGAGGCGCCCTCCTCTGCCGGAGCACGCGGAGCGGCAGGTATGGCTGGCGCGGCAAATGCCTCAGGGCCGGCCGGCTGTGGCTGCGGCAGATCGATACGCTGCCCCTGGCCCAGCTCCGGCGCATCATCTGTGCTCAGCTGGCGCAGAATGGCCCACTGATGATGATCGGCGCTCTGCGCCTGACCCGACATATCTTTGAAATCGATATCAAGCGTCTGCGTTTTTTCTTTGAAACGCTGCAGATCGTCATAATTCTTCATGATCAGTGCCTGTGAAAGCAGAGGGAATTTTTTGGCGAATATAGCACACACATTAAAAGACGGTGAGAAAATTCTGATTATTAAAACCGCATATCTGATAAAGCTGCTTTATCGGTGTTTATAAAAAACCGGATGCTTTACCGGCGGGAGATGCGCGGCGAAAAGAGACTAATGCATTGCCGTTAACCGAAACGAAAATGCCGCCGAAAAGAAATTAAATATCTGTAAAATAAGGATATTTATGATTTTAGTGTTGCGTAACCCCAGCGGTTCAGCCGGCAACGCCTGCACGGTGATTTAAGAATTTGTCTTAGCGCGCTGCGCGGGGAGTCCTGTCGCTGATGGTCAGATAACGTAATGTGATAGATTTCCGGTCCTGTGCCCGGTTAACCTGATAAAGGTTAGCATTGCTGAACTGTTTTCGCTAAAAAAAAGAAAGGCTCCCGCGGGAGCCTTTTTTATCAGTGACGTTAATCAGGGTGTTTCCAGCGGCTGGTTTTCATCCTGATCGACGGCAAAGCAGGCAACCTGCTGATCGCCATAGCGTTTGAGTTTTGGCTGCAGCTGCACGCAGGTGCCAAAACGGCGCCGGCAGCGCGCGTTGAACGCACAGCCCGGCGGCGGATTGAGCGGGCTGGGCAGCTCACCGGTCAGTTTGATACGCTCGCGCCGCTCATCCGGATTAAGACGCGGCGTGGCGGAAAGCAGCGCCTGCGTATAAGGATGGCGCGGATTGCTGAAGATCGCCTCTTTACTGCCTTTCTCCACGCAGCGCCCGAGGTACATCACCATAACTTCATCGGCGATGTGCTCCACCACTGAGAGGTCGTGCGAAATAAAGACGTAGGAGAGGCCCAGGTCCTGCTGCAGATCCATCATCAGGTTCAGCACCTGCGCGCGTACCGAAACATCGAGCGCTGAAACCGGCTCATCCGCGATCAGGACATCCGGATCCAGCATCAGTCCGCGCGCAATGGCAATACGCTGACGCTGACCGCCGGAGAACATGTGCGGGTAGCGATCGTAATGTTCGGTCTTGAGACCCACTTTCGCCATCATCTCCAGCGTTTTTTCGCGCCGCTCCGCTTTGCTCAGCGCGGTGTTGATAATCAGCGGCTCCTCAAGGATCTGGCTGATTTTTTTACGCGGGTTGAGCGAGCCATAGGGGTTCTGAAAGATGATCTGAATTTTCTGCCGGCGCAGTTTTTGCGCCTGCGGATCGTGCTTCAGCAAATCCTGTCCGTGCCAGTAAAGCTCGCCTTCGGTCGGGGTTTCGATCATGGTCAGCAGACGGCCAAGCGTGGATTTTCCGCAGCCCGACTCACCGACTACCGCCAGCGTTTTACCCCGTTCGAGGTTGAAGGAGACGCCATCCAGCGCCTTCACCAGGCGCTCCTGACCAAACAGGCCTTTCTTCACAGGGTAGTGTTTTTTCAGGTCAATCGCCTGCAGCAGATAATCCTGCTTCGTGTTATCAGGACTCATAGGTCGGTCTCCCGGCATCATCCAGTGGGAAGTGGCATTTAGACTGGCGGCCCGGAATGTCGCGCAGCGCAGGTTCTTCGGTACGGCAGCGATCGGTCACATAGGGGCAGCGCGGATTCAGCAGGCAGCCAGAGGGCCGGTCATATTTGCCCGGCACCACGCCCGGCAGCGATGCCAGCCGCGCCTTGTCTGCCGCAAACTCCGGCAGCGCCCGCAGCAGCGCCTGCGTATAGGGATGACGCGGCGCCCTGAAGATATCCACGGCTTTGCCGCTCTCCACCACCTGACCGGCATACATCACAATAATGTGCTGCGCCGCTTCGGCAACCAGCGCCAGATCGTGGGTGATGAGGATCAGCGCCATGTTCTCCTGCTTCTGCAGCGCCAGCAGCAGTTCGATGATCTGCGCCTGAATGGTGACATCCAGCGCCGTGGTTGGCTCATCGGCAATCAGCAGCTTAGGCTTGCAGGCAATCGCCATGGCGATCATCACGCGCTGGCTCATGCCGCCCGACAGCTGGTGCGGATAGACATCAAGCCGCGAAGCCGGATCGGGAATACCCACCTGCTCCAGCAGATCGATAGCGCGCTGGCGGCGGGTGCGTTTACTGCCGCCCTGGTGCACCTTGAGCGCTTCCATAATCTGGAAACCCACGGTATAGCAGGGATTGAGGCTGGTCATCGGATCCTGAAAAATCATCGCCACTTCTGCGCCAACCAGCTGCCGGCGCTCTTTTTCAGAAATCTTCTGCAAATCGCGCTGGTTAAACTCCAGCTTCTCAGCCATGACGCGGCCAGGAAAATCGATCAGACCCATAATCGCCAGCGAACTGACTGATTTACCGGAGCCCGACTCACCGACAATCCCTACGACCTGGCCCTGCTCGACCTGATAACTGATGCGGTCAACCGCACGGAACGGTGTTTTTTCGTCGCCGAAATGCACCGATAACTTCTCTACATTTAATAACGCCATCTCGGTGCCTCTTTACTGCTTGAGTTTCGGGTCGAGTGCATCACGCAAACCATCGCCCATGAGGTTGAATGCCAGAACCGTCAGCAGGATGACCACTCCGGGGAAGGTCACTACCCACCAGGCACTTTGCGCATACTGCAGAACGTCAGAGAGCATGGTGCCCCACTCCGGCGTCGGCGGCTGCGCCCCCATTCCGAGAAAGCCCAGCGCCGCCATGTCGAGGATGGCGTTAGAGAAACCGAGCGATGCCTGCACAATCAGCGGAGCCAGGCAGTTTGGCAGAATATTGATGAACATCTGACGCAGCGTTCCCGCACCTGCTACGCCGGAAGCGGTGACATAATCGCGGTTAACCTCAACCAGCACCGCCGCGCGCGTCAGGCGGATATAGTGCGGCAGCGCCACAAACGTCAGCGCCAGCGAAGCGTTGACGATGGAGGGGCCAAAGATGGCTACCAGCACCAGCGCCAGCAGCAGGCTGGGCAGCGCCAGCATGATATCGACCAGACGCATAATAGTGGCATCCACCACGCCACCGAGGTAGCCCGCCATCAGTCCAAAAATCACGCCAAAAATCAGTGACAGTACCACGACCAGGCAGCCTACCAGCAGCGACAGGCGCGCCCCGAACATCAGGCGTGACAAAATATCGCGGCCCACATCATCGGTGCCGAGGATATAACTCCAGCTGCCGCCCTCCTGCCATACCGGCGGATGCAGCAGCGCATCGCGGAACTGCTCTGCCGGACCGTGCGGTGCCAGAAAATCGGCAAAAATTGCAATCAGCAGCATCAGCGTGATGTAGACCAGGCCGATGACTGCGCCCTTATTACGTTTAAAATAGTGCCAGAATTCCTGAAACGGGGTCATCGGCTTTGGTGCGGCAGTTACGCGCGCGGGTTCAACAGCAGACATAGCTCCCCCTTATTTCTTATGTCGGATGCGCGGGTTAACCACGCCATACAGCAGATCAACCAGCAGGTTGACCAGAATGATCAGGATGGCAACCAGCAGCACGCCGCCCTGCACTACCGGATAGTCGCGGCGCTGCAGCGCTTCAATCAGCCAGCGGCCCAGACCCGGCCATGAGAAGATAGTCTCGGTCAGAATCGCACCGGCCAGCAGCGTACCGACCTGCAGACCGATAACGGTAACCACCGGCAGCATCGCATTACGCAGCGCATGCACGACAATAACCCGCATGCGCGTCAGCCCTTTGGCGCGGGCGGTGCGGATATAATCCTCGCCCAGCACCTCCAGCATGGAGGAGCGCGTCATACGCACAATCACCGCCAGCGGAATGGTGCCCAGCACAATCGCCGGCAGGATCATATGCATGACCGCATCTTTGAAGTCGCCCTCTTCCCCCCACAGGAGCGTATCGATCAGCATAAAGCCGGTCAGGGGATGGCTGTCGTCAAGGAAGATGGTATCGCTGACCCGGCCAGAGACCGGCGTCAGGTTGAGCTGCACCGATACCAGCATAATCAGCATGATCCCCCACCAGAAGATCGGCATGGAGTAGCCGGTCAGGGAGATCCCCACGGCGGTATGATCGAAAACCGATCCGCGCTTTACGGCGGCCAGTACGCCCACCGGAATACCCACGGCGATAGCAAACAGCATGGCACAGATGCCCAGCTCCAGCGTCGCCTGGAAGCGCGGGACAAACTCATCCCACACCGGAATGCGGCTCTTCAGAGAGATACCGAGATCGCCGTGCAGCACCCCGTTGATATAGGTGATGTACTGCTTCCACATCGGCTGGTCGAGGCCAAACTGCGCCATCAGCTGTGCGTGACGCTCCGGGGAGATACCGCGTTCGCCCGCCATGATCAGCACCGGGTCGCCGGGGATCAGATGAACAAACGCAAAGGTCAGTAGGGTAATACCGATAAACGTCGGGATGACAAGGCCCAGACGTCGGAGTATGAATTGCAGCATAAGCCGGATTCTCAGTCATTCTCCCGCAGCGGAAAGTCGTCGCGGGACTACATTGCTCATAACGCGCGGTCGGCAAAGCCGGACGCGATGCAGGCAGCGCTTCAGTAAAAGTATTTGCCGGAAAAAAGTACGGGACACGGATGGCGAAGAGCGCATCCGAGGGCCAGCAGGCTGGCCCTCACCGTGATAATCCGAAAGGGTTATTCCTGAATATCGACGTTTTCGAAGTGATGCTTACCTAACGGATCAACCACATAGCCGCTTACTTTCTTGCTGACAGGCTCATAGACGGTCGAGTGTGCAATGATCAGTGCCGGAGCCTGATCGTGCATAACAACCTGCGCCTGCTTGTAGAGCGCAATACGTTTATTGTGATCGGCTTCCGCACGGGCCGGCTGGATCAGATCTTCAAACGGCTTGTAGCACCAGCGGGAGTAGTTGGAGCCATCTTTTGCCGCTGCACAGCTGAACAGGGTGGCAAAGAAGTTATCCGGATCGCCATTGTCGCCGGTCCAGCCCATCATCACCGTCTGGTGTTCACCTGCTTTGGCGCGCTTGAGATATTCGCCCCACTCATAGGTAACAATTTTGGCTTTTACGCCAATTTTCGCCCAGTCCGCCTGAACCATCTCCGCCATGCGGCGCGCGTTCGGGTTGTATGGACGCTGCACCGGCATTGCCCAGAGATCGATAGAGAAGCCATCCGCCATGCCTGCTTCTTTCAGCAGCGCTTTGGCTTTTTCCGGATCGTAGGCGTAATCTTTGATCTGGTCGTTATAGCCCCACATGGTTGGCGGGATCAGGTTTTTCGCTGCCTGCCCTGCTCCCTGATAGACCGCATCGATGATCGCCTGCTTGTTGACCGCCATGGTCAGTGCCTGACGCACTTTGGCGTTATCCAGCGGCTTTTTCTCTGTGTTAAATGAGAGATAACCCACGTTCAGGCCAGGCTGCTCCATCAGATTGATTTTGCTGTCTTTCTTCATGCTGGCGATGTCAGCCGGGTTTGGATAAGGCATCACCTGGCACTCGCCCTTCTGCAGCTTGGCGTAGCGCACTGACGCATCTGGCGTAATAGAGAAGACCAGACGATCGATTTTTGGTTTAGTGCCCCAGAAGTCCGGGTTCGCTTTGTAGAGAATGCGTGAATCTTTCTGATACTGCTGCAGTACAAACGGGCCGGTGCCGACCGGATTCAGATCGAGTTTTTCCGGCGTGCCTGCTTTCAGCATGTTATCCGCATACTCTTTAGAAAGAATAGAGGCGAAGTCCATACCGAGGTCAGCGAGGAAAGGCGCTTCAGGACGGGTCAGGGTAAAACGCACGGTGTGATCGTCAACTTTTTCAATTTTGCCGATCAGCTTCGGCATATCCATGCCTTCAAAATATTCGTAGCTGCCGCCAGAGACGCCGTGGAATTTATTGTTTTTATCGAGCTGGCGCTCAAATGAAAACACCACGTCATCGGCGTTAAATTCACGCGTTGGTTTGAAATCTTTCGTGCTCTGCCACTTCACGCCCTGGCGCAGGTGGAAAGTGTAGGTTTTGCCATCTTCGCTGACATCCCACTTTTCAGCCAGGCCTGGCTGCAGTTCAGTGGTGCCGGTTTTAAACTCAACCAGACGGTTATAAATCGGGACCGAGCTGGCGTCATAGGTGGTGCCAGAGGTAAAGAGCTGCGGGTTGAAACCTTCCGGCGAGCCTTCTGAACAGTAGACAAGGGTCTTCGCCTGAACACCGGCAGCGACGGTCATCGCAATCAGGCTGAGACCGGCCTTCAGCATCCTGGATTTAGCCCGGGAGTTCATCATGTTTTGCTCCATTGTGATGTGATGTTGTGTGCATCGCCCGTCCTCTGATTTTTTTATGCGGTACGGGCAGGTCTGACAGCGACCAGAATGTGAGCGGTTATTGTTATTGCCCTGGCGGGATACACCAGCCAGATGCGTCCGTCTCTACATCTTACTGAGGCATCAATTTGTCAACAGTTGCAACGAACGTCAATACAACATGGGGTTATTTACACAGAGTGTGAGTAAGTGCAAGCAACGATAAAAAAGAGCACTGGAGAGAGAAACCGATATATAAGGCGGTGAAAAAGCGTTCGATACCGCTGGATTATCTGGCGCTTGCGTCAAATAACAGTGATTATCACCGCTAAAAAACATTTTAAAATTGTCGATAAACGTCGAATATCTGAACGATTCCCCGTGCGTTATGACGTTCGGGTAGCGAAATATGCTGGCGTAATGGCATAAGAAATCAGCAAAAAGCAAAAGCCGGTCATAAGCAGAATGTGTCGCGAATTAAGAGAGGTGCTTTGATGCAGCAAGTGATGAAGAGCGGTGTTGAGGAATAATAAGGTTTATCCCGGTGATGATTAATGGAACGCGTAAATTGATGACTTTGCTTGATCGCTGCCGGGATGTGAGTCTGGTTCAGGGAAGGCCAGTAAATCCTCAGTCATCACCGAAGCCGGATAAAGGGTGAAATGCGGGGCCGTGGAGTAAAGCGTCACACGCCATGGATGGCGTGTGACGGGCGATCAGGGACGGACCTGGTCTTTACGGAGCGGTCGCGGATTTCACCCTGAGAGTGCAAATACGACAGACGAAAAAAACCTGCTTTTTGCAAAGCAGGTTTCTTAAATGATGGTCGGCGAGAGAGGATTCGAACCTCCGACCCACTGGTCCCAAACCAGTTGCGCTACCAAGCTGCGCTACTCGCCGATGGGGGCGAATATTACTGCTGCGCCTTTACAGCGTCAATCCCTTTTCCCTTTAAAGCTGCCTGATTGCCTGAAAAGCAGGCAACCGCGCCGGGAAGGCGATCTCAGCGCGGGCATACCGGTCAGAGATTGCTCGGTGCTTTAGCGGCGGGAGCCTGACACCAGTTGTTTGCCGGATTGATACCGCCATTGGGTGAGGTGTAGCCCAGACAGCCCAGTATGGTATCAAACAGCTCAACGTGACGATGCGTTTTACCGACACGCTGCTGCGCCTGCAGTCGCTCAAAGTTGCTGCGGTTCACCGGATCGTCCAGGTATTTATCGGACGCCCAGACCATCATCGGCACGCGGAACTGCTCAGGCGGCGCCATCTCACGTGGGGTGCCGTGCAGGTGCATATTTTCGCTGATCGACTCGCCGTGGTCCGCCGCATAGAACACCAGCGCTTTTTTATCACGCAGCTGATCCAGTACGCTGTCGAGCATCGAGTCCACATACAAAACAGAGTTGTCATAAGCGTTGATCAACTGCGCCTTGCTGCAGGTGTCATCCACGCCCATGCACTCAGGCTGATAACGCGCGAAGCTGCGGGGATAGCGCTGCGAGTAAAGATAGTGTGAGCCTTTGGTATGCAGCACCACCAGATGTTTGCCTTTCGGGAAACGCTGCAGGGAAGCCTGCAGTTCCGGCACCAGCAGCATGTCGTCTACCGCTTTACCCTGATTACGCTTTTCAGAGCCGATCTGCTCGCGGAAAGAGAAGTTATTCACATCAGCATTGTCATAGAACCAGACCTCGCTCTGCATGGCGAACAGCTCAGAGGTAAAACCCAGCTCTTTCATGACGGCAAATACGTTCTGCTCTTTCAGAGTACGGCCCGGATTATCCATGGTGCCGCCTTCGCGAACAAACATGCAGCGCAGCGAGAGCTTGGTTGCGGTGTCGCAGGACTCACCGCGGAACGCCACCAGGTTTTTCTCTTTGGAGAGCTTTGGCGTGGTATCGCGATCGTAGCCCAGCATCCCCATATGATCCCAGCGCGTGGTTTCACCGATAACAAACACGACGTAAGTGTCATCAATGCCTGCCGGTGCCACATAGGTAAAGTTTTTCGCCGGATCGAACAGCGCTTCGCTGTCCAGCTTTTCATCCACTTTAGTCCAGGTAAACAGCCCCAGAGCAGCAATCCAGTTAGAAGGCAGATAAGAGTGTGCCACTACCCCGCCATAGCTGGGCAGATCGATATTCGTGATCTCTTCCTGCGTTTTCTGCAGTTTGTCAAAATAGCGGATCGGCAGCCATACCAGCGCCACGCTCAGCAGCATAATGGCTACCGGTTTCAGGCGCTGTCCCGGTGTTTTTAGCTGCTCAATCAGCGTCATACGCAGCCGGTTGCGCCAGATCAGCAGCAGCGGCAGCGCGCTGACCAGCACCATCCAGACAATAAAATGCAGGCCGATCACTTCTTTAGAGAGATCGATGTCGGTTGTCATAACCGAAGCCACAATGCCGTAGCCAATCACGACATTAAAGAAGGTCATGTAATATGCCGCGGCCACGGAAATCACCACCAGCAGACTCGCCAGCACGCGGTAAGCCCATTTTCCACCCAGCGAGAGCAGGCGCATCAGGAAAAAGGTAAGTAAAACAGCGGCCGTGACTTCAGCAACAGCAGAAAGCCAGTCGGACGGGGTTGATTTGGTTAAGAAGCCGTCAAAGCGGCGGTAAAAAATTGGCAGGTTTAGCAGGATGCCAAGATAAAGTGCGAGCAGCAGAGAAAGCTTCTGCTGAGTTAAACTTTTGATATAATTCATTTAAATTTTCTGTTCCCGACCCGGTGTCGATTTATCACCGTTCCTGTGACTCTGTTCAGACAGCAAGGTTCGCTTTGAGAATGGAAAAGCGTGACGTATCGAGCAGGATCGGGACGAATCTGAACCGAAAATAACTGCGATGCCGTGTTAAGCGCAGCAGTAGAACATTTAACCAATGGTAAGACCAGATTTTTTTGTGCGGGCTAAAAGCGGGTGAATAAAAAAGGCTCCCGCAGGAGCCCGGTTAACCGCGTGCGTGCTTAATTAATGATATTCAGCGTCACGTCGATATTGCCGCGGGTGGCATTAGAGTAAGGGCACACGATGTGTGCAGCATCGACCAGCTTTTGGGCTTCTGCAGCATCCATCTCCGGCAGGTGGATATTCAGCGTAGCTTCAATACCAAAACCGGTCGGAATCGGGCCGATGCCAACTTCACCTTCAATCCACGCCTCTTTTGGCATCGCGATTTTGTCGCGACCGGCAACAAATTTCATGGCGCCGAGGAAACAGGCTGAATAGCCTGCAGCAAACAGCTGCTCCGGATTAGTCGCCTCGCCACCGGCTCCGCCCATCTCTTTTGGCACGCCCAGCTTAACGTCCAGGACGTTGTCAGAAGAGGTTGCACGTCCGTCACGGCCACCGGTTGCTTTTGCTTTAGCTGTATAAACCACTTTGTCTAAAGACATACTTTATCTCCGTTCGCTATATAATAACGCGCTACTTATCCGCGCCGATGTAAATGCTTTTTTATCCGCGCAGTCAGCCTGCGCGGTTCAGATTGGTGCGCAGCATATCAAGCTGCTCTTTCAGCGCTGCCATCGTCCCGGTGTCACAGGCCGTCGCACACTGCACCGCTTCCGGAATCGCAGCGGCGCGCGCCTGTAGCTCGCGCCCCTCATCGGTCAGCGTCACCACGACCTGCCGTTCATCCTGGCGTGAACGCTGCCGGCGCACCAGCCCGGCTGTTTCCAGCCGCTTAAGCAGCGGCGTCAGCGTCGCGGAGTCAAGAAACAGCTGTTCGCCAATCTCTGACACCGTGACATCATCCTGCACCCAGAGCACCAGCATCACCAGGTATTGCGGATAGGTGATATTGAGTGCCGCCAGCTGCTGACGATAGACCTTATGCATGGCCAGATTCGCCGAGTAGAGCGCGAAACAGAGATGCTGATCAACCTGGAGTGGCGGCCGCTTCACTTTTTTGCCATCTTGATTACTGTTCATGCAAATTAATATAGATAGCGCGCTAGATAATTGCAAGCTACTTTTCACGGGAGAGTGAAGATGCAGGATTCACTGGAGGAGCAGGCGCGTCGTTTTGCTACTGAACTTCATGCAGCCACAGGCCAGCGACGTAAATACACCGATGAGCCCTATATCGTTCACCCGCAGGCAGTGGCTGAACTGGTGCGCAGCGTAACCGATGATGAAGAGATGCTGGCAGCTGCCTGGCTGCACGATACGGTAGAAGACACATCCAGCACGCTACAGGATATTGAACAGCAGTTTGGCCAGCGCGTAGCCGGCCTGGTCGCGATGCTGACTGACAGCGCCCAGCCGCAGGCCAGAAACCGCGCGGCGCGCAAACTGGCACACTTCCGGCATACGGCGGACGCCTCACCCGAAGCGCAGACGATCAAGCTGGCAGATATTATCGATAATACCCGCGCGATAGTGCAGTTTGACCCGGATTTTGCGCGCGTTTATCTGATTGAGAAGCAGGTGCAGATTCAGCTACTGCTGCAGGGCGATAAACAGCTCTGGCAGCAGGCGCATCAGAATATCAAACAGGGATTGCAGCAACTGTCGCAGCCCCCCTATAACGTTCCGGAAAGCTGGTTCGCCCGTCAGGCGGCTAAATTTGAAGCGCTGAAATAAAAAACCCGCCGTGCAGGCGGGTTCGGAGAACCGATAATTGGTTACTCAAGCAGCTGCCGTCCCAGATAGGGATTCGCCTGCAGCAGCTTCATCAATTTGCGTGCCGTAGCGGAGGGGCGCGTGCGCTGCGCTTCCCAGCTTTTTACTGATGAGACGCTCACCCCCATCACGCGGGCGAACTCATCCACCTGCATGCCGGTCATCTCACGTAAACGCTGTGGCTCGGGAACTGACACCGTGTTGAGTGCAATATCTGATACGGAAGGCTTAGCATCACGTGTCAAAACAATTTGCTCAAGACTGCTGAGTAATTCAACCATTGGATCTTTTAATTCCATAGAGAACTCCTTAAAACTCACTATGAAGCACGTGAAAGTAGAGAGGTAAGCATCAAATGATGCTGAAACCAGGCTTTATCAGGCTGCATCCCGCAGCGGTTTGGACGTTAGAGTTATAAAACCGTTACGGGACACAGCCTGCTGGGCACTGCGAACATGTCAGCGCAATGCAACAATTGCCGGGTTTCTTAGTATGGGTCAGAATCCAGGAATTGCTGTCTGTTTTTTGATTATTTTTTCATCTTGCTTATGGCTAAAACCTGCAGTAACGCTTAAGTGCCTGTCAGGTAAAAAGTTGCTGTCTGTCACACTCTGCCCCCTGTCCTGAATGAAGCAAAAATAGCGCCAGATCCGCATTTCGCATCCTGCGGACGTTTCGCACCGCCGCTGCGGCATTTTTGTTCGCATTGTGCTCAATAATAGAGCAGAGATGCACCAGTCTGATGCATATTAAAGGAAAGGTTATGAGTTATGCCGCCTCTGCTGCGTGCACTCCTTCGCCTGCTACGCTGGTCAGGGGCTGAAATAGGGCAGCGGTCTGCCTCATCGTTGACTATTGCTGTGCCACACGGGCGCGCTGACCGGAGAGCATCACACTGCACGCCTTCGGTCATTGTGCACGCCAGGCCATTGCACTATTCTTTAGGACCATTCTCAGCGATTCACATATTGCCATTTTGTCACGACAGGAGTTGAAACATGGCGTCAGGAACTTCCCGCATCTGGATGCGTACCGGCATGCTGCTCGCCAGCGCGCTGGTCATATTGCAACTCACCGCCTGCGGTGACAAAGAGGGCGATCAGCGTAAGGCGTTTAACGATTTTCTGCAAAATACCGTGATGCGCAGCGGTGAACATCTGCCGGCACTGAGTGAAAACCAGAAGCAGACCTTCGGTAACTACGCCAGTGACTATGCCATTCTGTATGGCTTTTCTCAGCAGGTGAGTCAGGCCACGGAACAGGGTATGCGTCCGGTCGTGGATGAGCTGGCAGCGATTCGCGTTCCGCAGGATTATCTGACCCGCCGCGATACCCTGCGTCAGGTGAGCGGCAATCTCAGCGTTCTGACGCAGCAGATCCAGAGCGCGAAAATGCAGGCTGACAGCAGCAAGGCGACGCTTAAACAGCCCGACGACCTGAAAAAGTCGTATGACGCAGCCTATGCAAAAGTGGTTACACAGCCGGCAGGCACGCTGATCCCGCTGCTGCCTAAGCTGCAGGCGCTGAGCCAGAGCGCTGTACAGACCGGAGACTATCTGCAATCGCAGGGAACACGCGTCACTTTTAATGATGGTGGCGTACAGTTCCCGACGCAGGATCAGGCGACCCGGTACAATGCGCTGATGAGTGAGCTGTCTGCAAATGCGCAGGCGCTGACGCAGGCGCAAAATGCAGTACAGGGTTCCTGGCAATAACGCCGGTTACGGGCAGTATTACCACTGCCCGGTTCTCGCTGCGCTTCGCTTTATAACGGCCTGTCGCTTTACCTACCCGCCTGTGATCTGGCGCAATTATGACCAGAAATTCTTTGTGACGCTAATCACACTTTCGCAATAAACCCGCACTACCAAAGAGTGAGGCTTATCACATAAAACCCGCTTTTTTGCTGAATTTTTCGGCGCCGCTACTTTTTTATCCCGTCTTTGTGTGACAAGAGTCACATTAACCCCCCCTGTTCACCCCGCTTTTGCGTGATATGGATCACACTAATTCCGGACGCTACGCACGCTCCTGAACAAGTGCTAGAGTCCGCCTGCATACAGTAATGCCACGGCCCCCGCCGTAACGTCTCAACAAAAACAAATGCGCGCTCTTATTGCAGCGCGTCTCAATAAGGGGTGGGTTTATGTCCTCATCAGTCAAGGTCAGAGTGCAGAGCTTTGGTCGCTTTCTGAGTAATATGGTGATGCCTAACATCGGTGCGTTTATCGCATGGGGTATCATCACCGCGCTGTTTATTCCAACCGGATGGATCCCGAACGAAACGCTGGCGAAACTCGTCGGTCCGATGATCACCTATCTGCTGCCGCTGCTGATTGGCTTCACCGGTGGCCGTCTGGTCGGCGGCGATCGCGGTGGCGTGGTCGGCGCCATTACGACAATGGGCGTCATTGTCGGTGCCGATATGCCGATGTTCCTCGGTGCGATGCTTGCCGGACCGCTGGGCGGCTGGGCAATCCGCGCGTTTGACCGGGCCGTTGACGGCAAGATCAAAAGCGGTTTCGAGATGCTGGTGAATAACTTCTCCGCCGGCATCATCGGTATGCTGCTGGCGCTGCTGGCGTTCCTGGCTATTGGTCCGCTGGTGCAGGGGCTGTCGCACATTCTCGCCGCCGGGGTTAACCTGATGGTGCAGAACAACCTGCTGCCGCTGACCTCTATTTTCGTTGAGCCGGCGAAAATCCTGTTCCTTAACAACGCCATCAACCACGGCATTTTCTCGCCGCTGGGTATTCAGCAGGCGAGCGAAGCGGGTAAATCGATCTTCTTCCTGATCGAAGCTAACCCGGGCCCGGGGATGGGCGTGCTGGTCGCTTATATGATCTTTGGTCGCGGCAGCGCCAAACAGTCAGCGGGCGGTGCCGCTATTATCCACTTCCTCGGCGGCATCCATGAGATTTACTTCCCGTATGTGCTGATGGCGCCGCGCCTGCTGCTGGCGGTGATCCTGGGCGGTATGACCGGCGTATTTACGCTGACGCTGCTGAATGGCGGCCTGGTCTCTCCGGCGTCACCGGGTTCTATCCTGGCCGTGCTGGCGATGACGCCAAAAGGCGCCTATTTTGCTAACGTTGCCGCTATCGTAGCCGCTTTTGCCGTCTCTTTTGTTGTCTCTTCTATCCTGCTGAAAACCAGCAAAGTGAAAGAAGACGAAGATATTGAAGCGGCGACCCAGCGTATGCGCGACATGAAAGCGCAGTCTAAAGGCCAGCCGGCGGCAGGCGCGCCGGTAGTAGCTGACGCTCACAGCGTAGACGTGAGCCACGTGCGTAAAATCATCGTTGCCTGTGACGCCGGTATGGGTTCCAGCGCCATGGGTGCCGGCGTGCTGCGCAAAAAAGTGCAGGATGCGGGCCTCACGAATGTGTCGGTGACGAACAGCGCTATTAATGCGCTGCCGGGTGACGTTGACCTGGTGATCACACACCGCGATCTTACGGAACGGGCGATGCGTCAGGCACCGCAGGCGCAGCATATCTCGCTGAATAATTTCCTTGATAGCGCGCTCTACACCAACCTGACCGAGCGACTGGTCACGGTAAACCGCAGCGTGGCGCATCGCGAAACGGTGCAGTCAACGCTGGCAGACAGCTTTGATAACGAGAATACGCACCTGTTTAAGCTCGGGACGGATAACGTATTCCTCGATCTGAGCGCCAGCAACAAAGAACAGGCGATCCGCTTTGCCGGTGAGCAGCTGGTAAAAGGTGGCTATGTCCAGCCAGAGTACGTTGAGGCGATGCTGGCCCGTGAAAAGCTGACGCCAACCTATCTGGGTGAGTCGATTGCGGTTCCGCACGGAACGGTAGAAGCGAAAGATCGCGTGCTGAAAACAGGCGTGGTGTTCTGTCAGTATCCGGCAGGCGTACAGTTTGGCGATGAGCCGGATGAGGTGGCGCGCCTGGTGATCGGGATTGCGGCCCGCAACAATGAGCACATTCAGGTGATCACCAGCCTGACCAACGCGCTGGATGATGATAGCGTGATTGAACGACTGGCGCAGACCCGCAGCGTGCAGGAAGTGCTGGATCTGCTCTCAGGCAGCAGCGTCAAAGCGTAATCAGTCAGCAGTTTTTTCCCCGGGGCGGGCAGGCCCGCCCTGTGTCCGGGGCGGAAATGCCCGCCCTTTCGCTATTTGAGATGGGTCAATTTTATGAAAGCGTTACATTTTGGAGCAGGCAATATTGGTCGCGGATTTATCGGCAAGCTGCTGGCCGATGCCGGCATCGAGCTGGTCTTTGCTGACGTCAATCAGGTTGTGCTGGATGCCCTTAACGCCCGTCACACTTATCCGGTTCATGTTGTTGGCGAACAGGCAAAAACGGAGACGGTCACCGGCGTCAGCGCCGTTAACAGCACCAGCGATGACATCATTGCGCTGATCGCTGAAGTCGATCTGGTCACGACTGCCGTCGGACCGCAGATCCTCGAACGTATTGCCGGCAGCGTGGCGCAGGGTCTGATCGCCCGTCACGATCGGGGTAATACGGCACCGCTTAACATCATCGCCTGCGAAAATATGGTGCGCGGCACCAGTCAGCTGAAGCAGCATGTGCTGAAGGCGCTGCCGGCGCAGCATCACGCCTGGGCAGAAGCGCACGTCGGCTTTGTCGATTCCGCCGTGGATCGTATTGTCCCGCCTTCTGAAGCGGGCAGCAGCGATCCGCTGGAAGTGACCGTTGAGACCTTCAGCGAATGGATTGTTGATAAAACGCAGTTTAAAGGGGCGCTGCCGGCGATCCCTGGCATGGAACTGACCGACAATCTGATGGCGTTTGTTGAACGCAAGCTCTTTACCCTTAATACCGGCCACGCTATTACCGCTTATCTGGGCAAACTGGCGGGTCATGTAACCATTCGCGATGCGATCCTGGATAGCCGCATTCGCGCCGTGGTTGAGGGGGCCATGCAGGAGAGCGGCGCCGTTCTGATCAGGCGCTACGATTTTGATGCAGAGAAACATGCGGCTTACATCAGCAAAATCCTTACCCGCTTTGAGAACCCTTACCTGAAAGATGACGTCGAGCGCGTAGGCCGCCAGCCGCTGCGCAAGCTGAGCGCAGGCGATCGCCTGATTAAACCGCTGCTCGGCACGCTGGAGTACCAGCTACCGCACGATAATCTGGTGCAGGGGATCGCAGCCGCGATGCACTACCGCAGCGATGCCGATCCGCAGGCTCAGGAGCTGGCCACGCTGATCGCGGAACAGGGCGTTGCAGAGACGCTGGTAAAAATTTCCGGCCTGGAGCCGGAGAGTCAGGCAGTAGAGGCTGTGGTGAGCGCTTACAGCGCTATGGCATAATGCGCGCCCCCGGGTGAGCAAACCGGGCGCAACAGGGTTGCGCCCGCAGACGGTAGCTGAACGATGCAGGCAATGATGGAAGAGAAGCAGGCTTTTGAAAACCAGGTGCTTGAGCGCCTGAACGCCGGTCGTTCGGTGAGAAGCTTTCTGATTGCTGCGGTTGAACTGCTGGCAGAAGCGGTTAATCTGCTGGTGCTGCAGGTTTTTCGCAAAGATGATTATGCGGTAAGGTACGCCGTCGAACCACTGCTGCTGGGAGACGGGCCGCTGGGCGAGCTGTCGGTACGTCTTAAGCTTGTTTACGGACTGGGCGTGATTACGCGGCAGGAGTATGAGGATTGCGAACTGCTGCTGACGCTGCGCGAAGAGCTGAACCACGACGCCAGCGACTATCGCTTTACTGATGACGAGGTGCTGGGTCCGTTCAGTGAGCTGCACTGTGTGGTCGCCTGGCCGCCGCAGCCCGACTTCACCCGCGATGATGAGGCGCTGCGCATTATGCAGCAGCAGCGTTATCTGCAGATGGTGCGATCCACCATGGTGCTCTCTTTGACCGAACTGATTTCCCGAATTTCGCACAAGCAGGCATTCAAAAAGCCCGCTGTCTGACCTCAGGCAGCGGTACATCGAACAGTCATACTGCCCGCCCGGCCTAAATTAATGTATCCTTTCCCTGTTTTCCTTAATGAGTTTTTCCAATGAAAGAACAAGTCAAAGCCGAGATCAAACGCCTCAGCGATCAGCTGGACGCACTGAACCGCAAAGAGCCCCAGCTGCTGGAAGCGGGTGACGCTGAAAAGCTGGGTGCGCTGCTGAAAGAGAAAGAGACGCTGGTGCAGGAGATTGAACGTCTGCGCGGCGTACGTGATGAAAAGCTGAGCAAAGAGGCGCAGCAGCTGCAGCAGCTGCCGTTCAGCCGTGAAATCACGAAAAAAGAGCAGGCCAACATGGGTGCGCTGAAGAAAAGCGTGCGCGGCCTGGTTGTGGTGCATCCGATGACCGCGCTGGGACGAGAAATGGGTCTGAAAGTCATGACCGGCTACGCAAAACAGCCGTTCTGAGGCTGTTCAGGCTGCACGGTCTGCGCGGTGAGCGCAGCCGGCGGCCTGCTGAACCTGCTCTTTCAGGCTGTCGAGCAGCGTGTAGCGCCGGCGATATTCGGCGCGCTTTTTACTGGCTATCTCCTCCAGCGCTTTGCGCTCCATCTGCAGCGGCAGCGTAAAGCAGCCGTCGGCCCGCTCCTCGCCGCCCAGCGACAGCCAGAACTCACTGTAGCTGGCAAAAAACTTATCCCCTTTACTGTGTCGATAGCGCAGGCTGCGAAACACATGCGTGGTGTCCCCGACGGCGGCTATCGCTTCTGCTCCACACGCCTCCGCCAGCAGAAACAGCGCTTCCATCAGCACGCGCTTGGGAAACAGACCGTGCGCCGCTTTAGTCGCTTCGCGGATCGCCTCCGACGGAATATGCTTGCGCGGCCCCTGCAGTCCGCCAATAAACAGCGTACACCGCTGCGGCCCGCCAATCAGCGAGAATGAGAGGGAGGCCAGCAGCATACTTTGATAGTGCAACGTCAGCGTCAGCTCACCTTCGCGATCGTAATAGCCGGAGCTGCAGGCAATCGTAAACTGCTCTTCATTTTTGCCGCTGAGCTGTGCAACAGGCGTCCCGGCCGGATTCAGCATTAGCTGACGCAGGGCGGGATTATCAAGCTGTGCAACATGCTGGTAGTGCTGCACGATAGCGCGTGCGCGCTGCGCCACGCTAAACCGCGAACAGAGATAGGGACGATGCGGTTTAGCGGGCAGCAGACCCTGGCTGGCCATCAGCTGTGGCAAAAAGGGCAGCTGCGCCAGCTGCTGCAGATAGGTCAGCGTGGTAAACGGATAGAGCGCCGTTCGCAACGCAAACTTGGTACGAAAGCGGCCGCTGTGCCAGAGATTATCAGGTCGAAGTTTGCCGCTGATCAGCGGAAAAAACAGCGCTGAAGAAGAGAGATCGCCCGATTCAGTGTGGGTAATTGTTGTCATAAGGAGCTTAACGTCTCGAAAAAACCTGCTGCAATGTTAAGCACAGCCGCTTCAACGATTCGTTAATGACCCCACCCCGCCGGCACTAAACGGTTTGCTGTTTAGCCGGGGTTTAGATTGCCGTGACGCAGATAAAAAAAACCGGCGACATCGCACCGGTTTTTTACGCAGAAATAAGCGCTGATTATTTTGCTGAAGCAAAACGCGCTGCTGCTTCGTCCCAGTTCACTACGTTCCAGAACGCTTTGATGTAGTCAGGGCGCTTGTTCTGATACTTCAGATAGTAAGCGTGCTCCCACACATCCAGACCAATGATTGGGAAGCCAGACGCACCGGCGATCGCGTCACCCATCAGCGGGTTATCCTGGTTAGCGGTTGAAACCACAGCCAGTTTGTCGCCTTTTTTCACCAGCCACGCCCAGCCAGAGCCAAAACGGGTAGCTGCTGCTTTTTCAAACTCTTCCTGGAATTTCTCAACGCTACCGAAATCTTTTTCGATAGCCGCTTTCAGGTCGCCCTGCAGCGTGGTGCCGGTTTTCAGGCCTTTCCAGAACAGGCTATGGTTAGCGTGGCCGCCAGCGTTGTTACGCAGCGGGCCTTTTTTGTCTGCTGGCAGCTGATCCAGTTTGGTAATCAGCTCATCAACCGGCAGATCGGCGAATTCGGTACCTTCCAGCGCTGCGTTAGCGTTGTTTACGTAGGTCTGGTGGTGTTTGGTGTGATGGATTTCCATCGTCTGCTTGTCGAAGTGCGGTTCCAGTGCGTCGTAGGCGTACGGCAGGGATGGCAGTGAATAACTCATGTTCTTCCTCTCCATTTAATGTTTTGCAGCATCACCTTACCAGTGTGCCGCGTAAGCAGTGGGATCATTATAGTTAAAATCATGATCCATAAAAGGGTTATCAATGCCGTAGAAATGATAAGGATTTGCGGTTCAGCGGCCTGAACCGGCTAGCGCAGCCGCTGCGGGTGGGTATAGATCGTTGCCCGCCCTGGCTTACTGAAGCCTACCAGCGTCAGATTACTGCGCTGCGCAACCTCTACCGCCAGCTGGGTGGCGGCCGAGACCGCAAACAGGATCTCCACGCCGCACATGGCGGACTTCTGCACCATCTCATAGCTGGCGCGGCTGGAAACCAGTACTGCGCCCTGCTGCCATCCCTGCTGACTGCGCAGCCCCAGCAGCTTATCCAGCGCAACGTGCCGCCCGACATCTTCACAGCCGCCCGGCAGCAATCCCTCGGGTGAGAGCCATGCCGCCGCGTGCGTACAGCCGGTAAGATTGCCCACCGGCTGATAGTCACGCAGCCGCGCCAGCCCGCTGTCCAGCTGAGCCAGGTCAAACGTCTGGGTAAAAGGCAGCGGCTTCAGCGGCTTACCAATCTGATCCAGCTGCTCAACGCCGCAGACGCCGCAGCCGGTTCGCCCCGCCATCGCCCGGCGCTGCGCTTTTAACGCCATAAACCGGCGGCTGGCGAGCTCAATCTGTACTTCAATGCCGTTGCAGCCCGGCACCACATCGATGCCATAGATCTCAGCCGGTTGTTCAATAATCCCTTCTGAAAGCGAGAAACCCAGCGCAAACGCCTCAAGGTTGTCAGGCGTCGCCATCATGACCACATGCGAGATGCCGTTATAGACCAGCGCTACCGGCACCTCCTGTGCCAGCCAGTCAGTTTCGGCCGTTTCCGGTGTCCGGCGCTGCCACACTTCAGCCTGGCTTACGCCAGCGATCGTTTTCACAGGTTGCTCACCTGCCTGCTGTTTTGCTGTCACGTTATCTGTCTCTTATTGCACTCATCAAAAGCGGCGGGCCTCACGGCCTGTACGCTATACCGGCTGCCGGTTCAGATGCTGAGCATGAACGTCGGCCAAAAATTTTTCTTCAACTTATGTGCTGGCACTCTGGCTGCGCGGCCCGCGGCGGTCACAGAATCGTCCCTCCCTCCGGCTGCCGTCACCGGCAGTTAATCGTCCGTCAGCCAGCCGCCTGAGCGTCAGGCTGCTATCATCAGCGTAGTCGTGCTGCTTTCATTGTTGGCAGCGTTATCGCCAGAAAATAGAGGTGTTCCCTGATGAGTATTCGCATTATTCCGCAGAATCAGCCGGAAACACGCGAACCGCAGACCGCGGAACAGATCCCGCCGCTGCTGTTTCCCCGGCTGAAAAATCTCTATAGCCGTCGCGCTGCACGCCTGCGCCATCTGGCGGCAAAAAATCCGCTGGGTGACTATCTGCGCTTTGCTGCAGTGATCGCTCAGGCGCAGGAGATTGTGCTGTATGACCATCCGCTGCGGCTCGATCTGCGTCCGCGCCTTGCAGAAAGCGCGCAGCGCAATGAGCCGCCGCTTGATATTCGCCACTATCCGCGCGATCGTCACTGGCAGCAGCTGCTGCACTCACTGATTGCAGAACTCAAACCGGAGATGAGTGGCCAGGCGCTGGCGGTGCTGGAGAACCTGGAAAAATCGTCCGCCAGCGAGCTGGAGACGCTTGCCAGCGCGCTGCTGGCCGGGGAATTTAGCCGGGTCAGCAGCGATAAGTCGCCTTTTGTCTGGGCTGCACTGTCGCTGTACTGGGCGCAGATGGCCGCTATGATACCTGGCAAGGTGCGGACGGAACAGGGCGATCACCGGCAGTTCTGCCCGGTCTGCGGCAGCGTTCCGGTTACCGGCCTGGTGCATATGGATGTGGCGCAGGAGGGATTACGCTATCTGCACTGCAACCTGTGCGAAAGTGAGTGGCACGTCGCCAGTGACCGATGCTGCAACTGTGAGCAGACGCGCGATCTGCACCTCTGGTCGCTCGATAATCACCAGGCTGCCGTTCATGCAGAGAGCTGCGGCGACTGCGGCACCTATATGAAACTGCTCTGCCAGGAGCGGGATCCGGCGGTAGAGCCTGTTGCCGACGACCTGGCGTCGCTGGTGCTGGATGCGCGCATGGAGCAGGAAGGGTTTGCCCGCAGTAGCCTGAATCCATTTATGTTTCCCGGCGAATAGCTGGCCCGGGCGTTACCGCTACGTACCGCGTTTTATACGGAGGCTTTGATGAAACTGATAGGCAGTTATACCAGCCCGTTCGTGCGCAAAATTTCAGTTATTCTGCTGGAAAAGGGCATCGTGTTTGAGTTTATAAACCATACACCCTGGGCGGAAGATAGCCAGGTGCCCCACTATAATCCGCTGGGAAAAGTACCGGCTCTGATCGACGAGCGCGGATTAACCTGGTACGACTCTTCTGTCATTGCTCAGGTTATTGAGCTGCGTGATGAAGCACCCGCCCTGCTGCCTGATGATGCGCTGCGCGCGCTGCAGGTACGCCAGCTGGCAAAGCTGGCTGATGGTATTAACGACGCGGCGGTGACCATTGTGCGGGAACAGATGCGGCCTGGCGCGCAGCAGTCTGAAGAGGTGCTGCTGCGCAACCGCGAAAAAATCCAGCGCGGTCTGGATGCGCTGGAGGCGGCCGCGGCGAAAGCGGAGTTGATCAACACCGGCACACTGAATCTGGCGGATATTGCGACCGGCTGCATGATTGGCTATCTGAATTTCCGTCGCGTGCTGCCGAACTGGTGTGTAAACCGCCCGGCGCTGGTCAAACTGGCGGAAACCCTGTTTCAGCGCGAGAGCTTCGCGCGTACCGTGCCGCCGGCAGGTTAGACGGGAATAAAAAAGGGACGATTGCTCGTCCCTTTCGCTACCGCATCCTGCTGCCGTTTACTGCAGCAGGGAAATATCTGCCACCTGCAGGAACAGCTGACGCAGCTGTGCCAGCAGCGTCAGACGATTCACGCGCACGGCATCATCTTCTGCGTTAACCATAACGTTGTCGAAGAAGTTATCTACCGCTTCACGCAGCTGTGCCAGCTCCACCAGCGCATCCTGATAGCGGCCTTCAGTAAACCACGGCTGCAGCTTGTCGCTCAGCGCGGTGACGAAAGTCGCCAGCTGGATCTCCGCGTTCTCTTTCAGCAGCGATGCCTGCACGCTGTCGTTCAGCGGATCGCTGGCTTTTGCCAGAATGTTCGACACGCGCTTGTTGGCCGCTGCCAGCGCTGAGGCTGCCTCCAGCGTGCGGAAATGCGATACCGCTTTCATGCGCGCATCGAAATCTGCCGGACGGGTAGGACGACGCGCCAGTACCGCCTGAATGGTATCAACGCTGTGACCCTCTTCCTGATACCAGGTACGGAAGCGACCCAGCATGAAGTCGATCACCTCATCAACCACTTTCGCGTTGCTCAGCTTGCTGCCGTAGAGGCGCACGGCCTCTTCGGTCAGACTCTGCAGATCGAGCGGCAGATTCTTCTCGACGATAATACGCAGTACGCCCAGCGCGGCGCGGCGCAGTGCAAAGGGATCTTTGTCGCCTTTCGGATGCTGACCGATACCAAAAATGCCCGCCAGCGTATCCATTTTATCTGCAATCGCGACGGCACAGGCCACCGGGTTAGAAGGCAGCGCATCGCCAGCAAAGCGCGGCTGATACTGCTCATTGAGCGCTACCGCCACATCTTCCGCTTCCCCGTCATGACGGGCGTAGTGCATACCCATGACGCCCTGGGTGTCGGTAAATTCAAACACCATGTTGGTCATCAGGTCGCACTTGGAGAGCAGGCCGGCGCGGGTCGCGTGATTGACATCTGCACCAATCTGCGCGGCGATCCAGCCTGCCAGCGCCTGAATGCGGTCGGTCTTATCACGCAGCGTGCCCAGCTCTTTCTGGAACAGCACCGTCTCCAGACGCGGCAGATTATCTTCCAGACGCTTTTTACGATCGCTGTTAAAGAAGAACTCCGCATCCGCCAGACGGGGACGCACAACTTTTTCATTACCGGCCACGATCTGCTGCGGATCGCCTGACTCGATGTTGGTAACAAAGATGAAGTTCGGCAGCAGTTTTCCTTCCGGGCTGTAGACCGGGAAATATTTCTGATCGCCTTTCATGGTATAGACCAGCGCTTCCGCCGGTACTGCCAGGAACTTCTCTTCAAACGTTGCGGTCAGCACCACCGGCCACTCCACCAGCGAAGCAACCTCTTCCAGCAGGCTGTCGCTGAGATCGGCGACGCCGCCCAGCTGCTGTGCAGCCGCTTCCGCATCCGCCTTGATTTTTGCTTTACGCTCAGCGTAATCAGCCATTACCTTACCGCGCGCCAGCAGCTGCTGCGGATAGTGATCGGCGTGCTCCAGCGTAAACTCCGGCTCGCCCATAAAGCGGTGGCCGCGAATGGTGCGCGCTGACTGTACGCCCAGGATAGTGGCCGGGATCAGCTCCTCTCCCAGCAGCAGCGTCACGGTATGCACCGGGCGCACGAACTGGACATCGCTGGCGCCCCAGCGCATCAGTTTTGGAATCGGCAGCTTGCTCAGTGCGGTAGTGACCATTGCCGGCAGCAGCGCGCTGGCCTGCTCGCCCTTCACCGCGGCGCGATGCACCAGCCATTCGCCTTTATCGGTGCTCAGGCGCGCAGCCTGATCGACCGTGATGCCGTTGCCGCGTGCCCAGCCTTCAGCTGCTTTCGTCGGATTACCCGCTGCGTCAAACGCAGCCGCGACGGCGGGGCCGCGCTTCTCAATCTCGCGATCGGGCTGCGCCGCCGCCAGCGCTGCGACTTTCAGCGCCAGACGGCGCGGAGCAGCAAACCAGCTGACTTCGCCGTGCGTCAGGCCAGCGCTGTCCAGCTCGGCAGTAAAGTGTGCAGCAAAAGCTTCCGCCAGGCTGCGCAGGGCTTTCGGAGGCAACTCTTCGGTGCCAATTTCCACCAGGAAAGTTTTATCGGTCATGGCTGCCTCTTACTTATTACGGTTGCACATCGGGAAACCCAGCGCCTCGCGTGACGCATAGTAGGCTTCCGCCACGGCTTTCGTCAGGGTGCGAATACGCAGAATATAGCGCTGGCGTTCGGTAACGGAGATCGCCTTGCGCGCGTCGAGCAGGTTAAAGCTGTGGGCCGCTTTCAGAATGCGTTCATAGGCTGGCAGCGGCAGCGGCTTCTCCAGCGCCAGCAGCTGCTGCGCCTCTTTCTCATACTGCTCAAAACAGCTGAACAGGAAACCGACGTCGGCATATTCGAAGTTATAGGTCGACTGCTCTACTTCGTTCTGATGAAACACATCGCCGTAGGTGGTTTTGCCAAATGCACCGTCGCTCCAGGTCAGATCGTAGACGCTGTCCACGCCCTGGATATACATCGCCAGACGCTCCAGGCCATAGGTGATCTCACCCGTGACCGGCTTGCACTCAAGGCCGCCAACCTGCTGGAAGTAGGTGAACTGCGTCACTTCCATACCGTTGAGCCACACTTCCCAGCCGAGGCCCCAGGCGCCCAGCGTCGGGTTTTCCCAGTTATCTTCTACGAAACGAATATCGTGGATAGTGGGATCGATACCCAGCTCTTTCAGCGAGCCGAGGTAGAGCTCCTGAAGATTGTCCGGGTTAGGCTTGATCACCACCTGGAACTGATAGTAGTGCTGCAGACGATTGGGGTTTTCACCATAGCGTCCGTCGGTCGGACGACGTGAAGGCTGCACGTAGGCGCTGGCCATCGGCTCCGGGCCAATAGCGCGCAGGCAGGTCATCGGGTGTGAGGTGCCGGCGCCCACTTCCATGTCCAGCGGCTGGACAATGGTGCAGCCCTGGCGCGCCCAGTAATCCTGCAAGGTCAGGATCAGGCCCTGAAAGGTCTTGGTATCAAACTTTTGCATGTTGAATTCGCACGGGATACGGGTGAATTAAAAAGAGTTCGACAGTATACCCTTTGACCGGGCAATGTGCAGCCGGAAATCCTGAGGCTGTGCGGGTCGCGCGCGCTTTTGCCGCACAGAGGGCTCTGAATTACGGCGGCAGATGTTGTTGAGTGGCGGCACAGCGGCTACCCTTCCTCGCACCATCTGTACGCGAGGATCACATGCCGCAAAAAATTAGCTGGATCGACAACTTACGTGCGGTCGCCTGCCTGATGGTGATCGTGATCCATACCACGACCTGGTATATCACCGGACCGATGGCGGTCACCGGCATAACCTGGGATGTGGCCAACCTGATGAACGCCGCCTCCCGCGTCTGCGTGCCGCTGTTCTTTATGATCTCAGGCTACCTGTTTTTTGGCGAGCGCAGCGCGCAGGCGCGACATCTGATACGCATTGTGCTTTGCCTGCTGTTCTACAGCGCGGTCGCGCTGGCGTATATCACCTGGCTGACACCGATCAGCGAAGGTCGATCCATCATGAAGCTGCTGCAGAAGCCGGTGTTTTATCATCTGTGGTTCTTCTTTGCGATTATCGGTATCTACCTGCTTTCGCCGCTGATACAGGTCAAAACGGTACAAAAACGCTATGTGGTGCTGCTGGTGGTGGTGCTGGCGGTGGTGGCAAACCCGAATACGGTCAGCCAGTCAGTGGGATCCTTTCGCTGGCTGCCGGTCAATCTCTATGTCAGTGGCGACAGCATCTACTACCTGTTGTACGCCCTGCTCGGACGCGCTATCGGCTGTATGGAGACGGGCGGCCGCCGGATCGGCTGGCTGGCGGGAGGCGTTTTTATCGCCTGCGTGCTGGGTATTGCACTCGGTACAAAGCAGCTGCTGCAAATCAACGGCGCCTTCAACGACACCTGGTATCTCTACTGCGGACCGCTGGTCTTTATCGCGGCCATCAGCCTGCTGGTTCTGTTTAAAAACAGCCTGAACCAGCGGCCGCTGCCGCTGCTGGCGACCATTTCTCGCTATTCGCTGCCGGTATATGGTTTTCACGCGCTGTTTATTCACTATCTGCGTACTCACCACTATGACGATATGTCACGCCCCTGGCTCGATTTGCCGTGGGTGTTTGGCGTCACGCTGCTGGGCAGCCTGCTGCTGGCAAAGGTGCTGAAGCGCATCGATACGCGACAGCTGGTCAGCTGAAAGCGCTGACCGGCTCGCCAGAGTTCATCGCGCATTCTGGCTTTTACCGGTCAGTCAGCGTGCTCTGCCAGTCATGAAACAGCGTCAGCCAGTTTCTTACCGGCAGCTTTAGTTTTTGTCCGGTCCCGAAACCGTGCCCGCCCTGCTGGAACAGGTGCATTTCTGTTTTCACTTTATGCTCGCGCAGCGCGGCAAACATCAGCAGCGTATTCTGCGCTGAAGCCGTACCGTCATTCAGCGCGTGAACGAGAAACGTCGGCGGCGTACGATCGCTGACGCGCGCTTCCTGCGACTGCTGCAGAAGGGTCTGCGGGCTGATGTTTTTGCCGTACATGGCGGCGCGCGTGCCCGGATGTGTTACGCCATCCTTAAGCGACAGTACCGGATAGATAAGGGCAGTGAAGTCGGGACGGGCTGAGACGCTGTCCTGCGCATCCTGTGCCGGATAGTTATCAGCCTCCGGATCGTTACTGAGATTCGCGGCCAGATAAGCCCCTGCAGAAAAACCCATCACGCCAATACGATCGGCAGCAATATGGTATTGCGGGGCATTAGCCCGGATAAGCCGAAGTGCCCGCTGCGCATCCGCAAAGGCCGCCTGGCGATTCTGTGTGGTGCCGTCATGCGGCATACGATAAAGAAGAACGAAGGACGTATAACCCTGACGACTTAACAGCGTGGCGATATTAAGCCCCTCAAGATCTTTCATAATATAAGAAAATCCCCCACCCGGAATGATAAGCACGGCTGTGTGATTATTTTTTCCCGCAGGCGCTACATAAATCATTTCCGGCGAATTAACCTGCGTAACGGCACGATTATTATCAGCAGGATTTTTACTGAAATTAATAAATTTATTCTGTGTTATGTTTTCGCCCGGCCAGATAGGAATTTCCTTAGAGGCAAAGGCCAGCGGAAGATAAAGCAGTAAAAACGCGCTTATCAGGCGAAAAAGGATCATTCTTCTGGCTCCATATTATTAATAAAAACAGTTACAAACGCACTTTAGCCTCGGCCTTTTCTTTACCTCTGCGGATCGGCAACTCTCTGAAAAGGAAAAATATCAGCAGCAGAATTTGAAAATAGCAGAAAGCGGATGAATAATAATCCCGGCAGTAATCTGATAAAATACCGGGCCAGGAAAAATTAGACTTTTCTCATGTTTACCAAAACATAGCCCTATGTTATAAGTGCATTTTAAACTATAAGAATCTGTGACCATGGGAATTTACTGGATCATAAGTCTTAGCATGACTTTTGTCGCAATTGTCGAAATCATGTTAAGTAAAAATGAAAACACAGCACATATCAGGACGTGGCTTTATTTTATTGCTGTTGTAGTACTTTTTACTTTTGGCGGCATCCGTGGCCTGGGAACCGGCCTTGATGACTTCCAGTATCGCGACTTCTATGCACAGTTTCTCGATAAAATTATTATCGAGGGCTTCTGGCGCGCCGTGGTCGAGTTTCGCTATGAGCCTGCTATTTATGCGATTGCCGGTGCAACGCGCATTTTTACGGCCAATGCTGACATCTTTATCTTTGTTATCGCCTTCATCGCGGTATGCGTTAACGCGCACTACTTCCGCAAGCTGACGCCGCTGCCGCTGGTCGCGCTGGCCGTCTACTCGGCGCACCTGTTTATCAACAAAGATATGAACCAGATCCGCTTTGGTCTCTGCTCGGCGTTTCTGCTCGGCTTTGTCTGGCATATGTCGCGTCGCAGTAAATCGGGTATGGTGACCACATTTCTGCTGTCGTTTTTCTGCCACGCAACGGCCGTTGTCGCGCTGCTTATTCCGATGGCGATGATTATCCGCAAAAACAAATATGTGCCGATTGCGATTGTCGTTATCAGCCTGCCGCTGGCCTTTATGGGAAGCTCGGCACTGATCTCCGCGCTCTCCAGCCATCTGGGTTCACTGGGCGACAGGGCCATGGGCTATGCCGATGCAGAGTCGCGCCAGGAGCAGGGTATTCTTACGCTCTCTAACCTGAAGAACATTGGCTTTGTCTTTATCTTCAGCTACATGCTGCTGAGTGATAAAATCAGAAACGCCGACCCGGCAAAATTTAACACTTACTATATTCTGGCGATTACGTTTGCCATCGGCAGTGGCCTGCGTATGGCGCTGCAGGACTACGCCTCTGGCGGCCGCCTGGCAAACTACCTGCTGCAGGTTGAACCGGTGCTGATTTCACTCTGTATCTGGGAAACCAAAAAGCTGAGAAAGGTCATCGCCGTAGCGATAACCGTGCTGATGGTGCTCTACTATCTCTACTATAACACCATGGCCAGTAAGCAATCGATCGTCGGCTACGAGGTGTCGCGCAGCTTCCAGCTGTTCCGTTAATCGTTAAAAACGCTAACCAACTGGTTAGCGTTTTTTATTTATAACCTCTTTTTTCCACCATACCAGGGAAATTCTGAATATTACGCCGCGCTTATACATCGCTTGATTTTTCTATCGTTTAAAACTCTAATAGTTTACATCTGCCGCGGCAGAGTTTAACGCTTTTAATCAGAACACCATCCGATACAGGCGCTTTAATTATTATTACAGCGCGTTGTTATCCCATTAAAAAGAATGCTGATATGAACGAAAAAAATAATTTTGATATTGTCAGGCTTTCGCTCGCCTTTATCGTTTTGCTGGTACACTCAGCTGAAGTCACCAGAAATGCCGATATTCGTTTCCTTGCACATTATCTGAATAGCGATTTTGCTGTGAAAGGATTTTTTGCAATAAGCGGATTTCTTATTGCAAAAAGTTACTTAAGAAGCCGCTCGCTGAACTCTTATTTTATTAAGCGCGCCCAGCGCATCCTGCCCGCTTATATATTTGTGATTTTGATGTGTTTTACCATTGGCCTGTGTCTGACGACATTGCCGCTAATGGATTTTCTGAAACATCGTGAAACTATTAAGTACCTGGTGGCAAACTTTACCTTTCTGAATTTTATTCAGGCTTCACTGCCGGGTGTGTTTACCGATAATCCAAACCAGCCGATGGATGGCTCACTCTGGACGATCAAAGCGGAACTGACGCTCTATGTGCTGTTACCGTTTATCGTTCCGCTGATGAAGCGTAATCCGCTGAAAGTCTGGGGCGCCATTTTCATCATCTCCTGCGCCTGGTTCTTCTATTTCACCTCTGTCTATAGCGGCCCCAAAGCCGATACGCTGGCGAAGCAGTTTGTCGCCCTCTCCTCGTACTTTTTCTTTGGCAGCCTGCTGGCGATACACAAGCCCGCTTTTGATCGGCTGAAGCTGATTACGCTGGTGTCGATGGCGGCATGGCTGCTGTGCAAACGCAGCGAGTATGCGTTTCTTATTGAGCCGGTCGCGTTCTCTTCAGTGGTGATTTTCTGCTGTACCAGCCTGTGTCGTGAGATAAAAATCAGCCAGTTTGGCGATCTTTCTTATGGCATGTACCTTTATCACTGGCCGATTATTCAGGTACTGCAGCACTTCGGCGTGTTCAGCGCCAACGCCTTTGCTGGCCTGCTGCTGACTATCGTCATCACTCTGGCGCTGGCGTGGACCTCATGGACCCTGCTGGAGAGCCGCTTCCTGAAACGGGCGCATCATACACCGCCTTCCATCGTACCACCGGCTGCTGCCCGCGACTGAATCAGCCAGCAGGCCACCTGCGGGTGGCCTGACCTGCGATGAGGTAAAAAGAAGGGTGCACGGCGTTAATAATCTGCCTGCTCATACTGCGCAATAACCGCCAGAGCCAGACCCTGGGCCGGCTCAAGGCGCTGCGCCAGAAAATGCAGCGTCGTATGCGCGTGGGTGAACGCCAGCGTACTGGCCTGCATCGTCTGCTGTACCGCCTCCCTGAAAACAGCTGAGCTGTTCCACGGCGCGTCAATAATGATACAGGCCGGGTTAACCAGCTGCATGACCTGACTCAGCGCAAAACCAAGATGCTCGCCCGCTTCGCTCATCAGCGGATTAAACAGTGAAGGTTCACTCTCACCCTGCTGCCAGCGCAGGCCCGGCTTGCGTTTGCTCAGCTGCTGCTGAATGGCGGGCTGACCGATCAGCGTCTCCAGGCACCCCCGGCGGCCGCAGCTGCAAAGCTGCCCCTCGCGCTGCATCCGCAGATGGCCGATTTCACCGGCGGTCCAGCTGCTGCCGGTAAACAGCGCGCCGCGATCGATCAGCGCGCCGCCCACGCCCTCCGCAATACGCAGATAAAAATGGCTCTGCGCCTTACTGAGCTGCAGCTGCTGTACAGAGAGCAGCGCGGCTGCCTTGACGTTGTTGAGCACCAGCAGCGGCAGGCTGACGCAGCGTTGCAGCGGTGCCAGCACCGCCACGTTCTCCCAGCCAAGCGGCGCAGAGAAGTGCACAAAGCCGCGCTGTGAATCGATAATGCCCGGCAGACCAATCGCAATCCCTGTCAGCTCCGGATGCGCGGCGCATAATGTCTGACACACTTCAGCCAGCTCCTGCAGCAGCCGCTCCGGGGCGGCCGTTTCGGTGCGCCACGTCTGTTCCGCAATAACCTGTGAGAAGTAGTCGCGTACCTGCCAGTGGATCGTCTGTCGCGCTACCATGATGCCAGCGCTTTTCAGTTTTTCCGGCCGCAGGGCGATCTCAATTTTGGGCCGTCCTGCCGCCGTCACGCTGACCGGCCCCAGCTCGCGCACCAGCCCCTGCGCCAGCAGGTCGTCGATAATCAGTGAAACCGTGTTTTTGCTCAGATCCAGCGCCCGGGCGATGTCCTGACGGGAGGTGATGCGGGCGGAGCGCAGCTGCGCCATGACCCGCTTCAGATTATTCAGTCGAAGTACCGCTGGTCCTTTACCGGCTGCTTTCATGGCGCCTTCACCTGAGGATGAGATACGGTTCAGTTTAGCAGCCCGGCATCACCCGGGCGCGCAGGCGGCCGCGCAGTTTACCCGTTTCAGCTATCAATATTCATCACCGCGCACGCGGCTGCGGTAGCTCTCCCAGTCGAAGCGTACCCACAGGCTGTTTCCCAGCCGCATCCGGTCCATTACGCGCTCGCCCAGCAGGCTGTTCATTCCTGCCGGGTCAAGATTAGAGAGCATGCCGGTAGGGCGTTTTGAAGAGGAGCGCCGATCGACAATCTGATTAATAATCACTTTTTCGTAGCGCGATTCACTCTGCATGCCGATCTCATCGATCACCAGCAGATCAACCTGCGTAAGATCCTGCAGCAGCCGCTCTTCCGTGATATCGCTGCCGCCGCTGAACGTACCCTTCATGCTGGACATCAAATCGGCCACCGTCACAATCAGGACGCTCCTGCCGCGAATGATCAGATCATTCCCGATCGCCGCCGCCAGATGATTCTTTCCGGTGCCGGGACGGCCGGTAAACACAAAGCTGGCAATACTGTTCTCAAATCCGGCCGCGTACTCGCGCGCCAGCGCCAGCGCTTTGCGCTGCCCGTCATTCTCTACGCGATAGTTGTCAAAAGAGCAGTTCATATGCAGTTCGCGAATACCGGAGCGGCCCATGATGCGCTGCATCTTCATGGCGCGGTTCTCACGCACTATCGCTTCTGAGCGCAGACGGCCCTGCTCCTGATTCCACGCCAGCAGCTCAGCGCCATTTTTGAATTTTGGCTGCACCTCTTTCGGCATGATTTTTTTCAGGCGATTGAAAAGATCGGTTGGCGTTTTCATTACTCACCTCGGAAACCATCGGGAATATCGTAATCAGTATTGTCGATACGCGTAATATCGCGCTTTGGCTGGCCCCCATTGCCGGCACGATGCATCTGCACGCTGCGCGCCAGCTTCTGCTGCCACTGCACATGATGAAACGGCCGCCCTTCTGCCTGCCAGTAAGCTACAAAGGTAGCCAGCTCAGCGGGCGTCACCGGCTCGCTGAGCGCCACGCCCCATATGGCGGCCTGACGCTGAAAGTCGCTGTCGGGCTGCCAGCCCTGATACATGGCAAACTTACCCGCCGGGATAGCCAGCGCGGCGCTATCCGGCTGAAACAGAGTGTCATCCAGCGCGACATCGCTGGGCTGCCGGGCTGCCGCCTCCAGCGCCAGCAGCGCTGCCAGGCGCTGCGGCGTCAGCGCATAAAAAGCGGGCACGTTATCCTGCAGCACGGCCAGCGTACCGTTATCGGCCTGGTGCAGTGCGGCAAGCGGATCGCGGCAGAAGCTGTCCAGCCCGGCCAGCGTTGAAGATAAGATTTTTACGGACATGAAGAGACCTGACGTTGAGCATTTCGGGGCGCCAGATAACCCGGCGCCAGAGAGACAGTGTACCTGTTTTAGCACCGGGGATCGTCATAAAAGGCAGGAATCAGCGTGCAGCGCGGCTCAGCACAGGCGAGACGCTATCGCGGGGCAGAGACGCCTGCGCCGTATGCGTCTGCCACAGATAACGCAGCGATGCGATAAGGCAGAGAGTGTAACCAAAGAGTTCGCAGCCTTCTTCGGCCATATTCTTCACGACCCGGTTATACCCCTCCATCATCAGCTGCTGCCAGAGCTGATGCATACCGAATAGCCGGGAAAACACCAGTATGGCCAGTAAGCCTGCGGCCATCATCTGCCAGCTGCGGTGCTGCAGCAGCGCAGCGAGACCAGGCAGGATCTGCGCCGGGGTACGCAGCGCCAGCGCCAGTGACGCGGCGGTGGTCGCGAGCGCAAACCAGAGCCAGGCACCGTGCCGGATAAGATCAAACAGATAATCGAGTTCGCGTATCAGCATGCAACTGTAGAATCCACCCACCAGAATCAGCGCGCTGCGCTGCTCAGGTCGCTGCGACGCGGCGCGGAAGAACAGCGCAGCAAGCAGAGTCAGCATCACGGCCTGCGTGATTTCAGTAAACGACGTTTCGTGTAATGCGTTGTGCATCCAGGCGACGTCGATATATACCATCGCCATACAGAAAACCAGAAGCAATCCACTGATGAGAAAGGCCGCCATCTCGCGGCTAATAAGAGTAATATGTTCACGCATTATAATGTAACCAAATGATAAAATAATTAGCGTGCTTAGTATATTTCACCCGACTTATCGCGCTTCTCATTTGGTGCCGGTTTTCAGCCTTGCCGCTGAACGTTCGTAGCAGAAACAGGGAGCAGAGCATGCAGCGATGTGGCTGGGTAACCGCAGATCCTCTTTACGTGCGTTATCACGACCGTGAATGGGGGGTTGCGCAAAGAGAAAGGCGCGCCCTGTTTGAGATGCTCTGCCTTGAAGGGCAGCAGGCGGGTCTCTCCTGGATCACCGTGCTGAAAAAGCGCGAAAATTACCGCCGGGCGTTTCATGATTTTGATCCGGCCACCGTCGCGCGAATGGACGAAGCGGATATCAGCCGTCTGATGCAGGAGAGCGGAGTGATCCGCCATCGCGGCAAGCTGGAAGCGATTGTGCAGAACGCACGCGCCCTGCTGGCGCTGGAAGCAGCAGGCGACGATTTTTCCCGCTTTATCTGGTCATTTGTGAACGATCGCCCCATTTTGCACCATTATGCCGATTACCGGCAGGCACCGGTCACTTCCGAACCGGCGATGGCGCTCTCTAAGGCTCTGAAGCAGCGCGGCTTCAAATTTATCGGTCCGACAATATGCCACGCATTTATGCAGGCCTGCGGGCTGATTAACGATCATCAAACCACCTGTTTCCGCCATCCCGATAATCTTTAACGCAAAAATTTACATTTTCAGATTCGGCCTCACGAATTTCCCCATCTTTGAACGGCATAATAGTCGCCTTCCGGGAGTGTTACCCATAAGTATATTGAGGGACTGATGATGAAAAAGCGTGCTCTGACGCTGGCCTTGTTTGTAAGCGGCAGCCTTGCGCTGTCGGGTTGTACTACCAATCCTTATACCGGCGAATCGCAGGCGGGTAAGTCCGGAATTGGTGCAGGTCTGGGTGCCGTGGTCGGTGCCGGAGTAGGTGTGCTCTCCTCCTCTAAAAAAGATCGTAAAAAGGGCGCGCTGATTGGCGCGGCATCCGGTGCGGCGCTGGGCGGCGGCGTGGGGTATTACATGGATGTTCAGGAAGCGAAACTGCGCGACAAAATGCGCGGTACGGGCGTCAGCGTAACCCGTCAGGGCGACAACATTGTTCTGAATATGCCAAACAATGTCACCTTTGACTCCAGCAGCGCAACGCTGAAAACGGCCGGCGCCAACACCCTGAGCGGCGTGGCTATGGTGCTGAAAGAGTATCCAAAAACCGCCGTTAACGTTGTCGGCTATACCGACAGCACCGGTTCACGCGCGCTGAATATGCGTCTGTCGCAGCAGCGTGCCGAAAGCGTGGCCAGCGCACTGGTGCTTCAGGGCGTAGCGCAGAATCGCCTGCGCACGCAGGGCATGGGACCGGATAACCCGGTTGCCAGCAACAGCACTGAAGAGGGCAAAGCGCAGAACCGTCGCGTTGAGATCACCCTCAGTCCGCTGAACTAAACAGCCTGCCGGCCTGCACCCGCAGGCCGGTTTTCTGACCCTTTCCGGAAATAACTGGAAACCATTCCAGAAAACAGTATATACTGCCCCCGCTCTCTGAAGACTACACTGGCTTATACCAGCGTGACAAAAACTCAACCGGTCGGATACGCCCATGTCACTCAAAGCGATCGCTGCCGCCCTTGGCCTCTCTGTTACCACCGTCAGTCGCGCGCTGAACGGCTACGACGACGTGGCGGAATCAACCCGGCAACGCATTCAGGATGAAGCACGCCGTCGCGGTTATCGGCCAAACATTGCGGCACGCCGTCTGAAAACCGGCCGGGCAAACGCCGTCGGGCTGGTATTACCCGTCAGTACCGCCTCGCTTAACGACAGCTACTACAGTGAAATGCTGCTGACGCTGGATCGGTGCCTGGCGCGTCAGGATATCGACCTGCTGTTGCTGCCGGATAAACCGCGCGATCAGCAGCGTAATTTATTGCGCATGCTGCGCAGCGGCGCACTCGATGCGTTGATCGTTACCCATACCACTCCGCACGACGCCCGCCTGGAGCGCCTGCAGCAGAAAGGCTTTCGCTTCCTTACCCTCGGCCGCAGCAAGCTGCCGCAGCCCTACGCCTGGTTTGACTACGATAACTACGCGGGGGCGCAGCTGGCGGCGCGGCACGCCCTGCAGCAGGGGTTGACGCGGCTTGCCTGGCTCGGTACCGATGAGCCGGGCACCTATATCCTCGATCGCCGCCGCGGCTTTCTCGATACGCTGCGGGATGCCGCACAGCCTGCAGAATTTGTTGCGGCACTGCCGCCTACCCGCCGTGCCGGACTGCAGCAGACGCTCGCCTGGCTGCGTCACCCTGCGCCGCCGCAGGCCATTATTACCGACTGCAGCACGCTCGGCGAGGGTGCAGCCATTGCGCTCCAGCAGCAGCAGCGGCTCTCCGGTGCGCGTGCGATCGCGCTCTACGTCTATGACGGTCTGCCCCATGACTCGATTATCGACCATCCGGTTAATGTGATCCTGCAGATCTCTCAGCAGCGCATCGGCGAATGTGTGGCGGAGATGGTGCTGCAGCTGCTGGCAGACAGGCCGGTCACCGAGCTGCAGACACTCTGGCAGCCGGTTTTGCGCCTGGCCGCTGACGCCTGATGATGGCGCGCCGCGCGTGCTGTGATAGTCTTCGCCTGATTTAACTTTTCAGGAATATGCAATGAAAACCAGGCCGCCACGCGCCACAATCAGCGATGTTGCCCGCACGGCAAATACCGGTAAAACCAGTGTTTCCCGCTATCTGAACGGGGAAGAACATCTCCTTTCGCCCGATCTGAAAACCCGTATTGAGCAGGCGATTGACGCGCTGAATTATCGTCCCAGCCAGATGGCCCGCGGCCTGAAGCGTGGCCGTACGCGATTAATTGGCCTGATCATTGCAGATATCACCAATCCCTATTCCGTGGATGTGCTGAGCGGCATTGAAGCAGCCTGCCGCGCCCGCGGATTTACGCTGCTGATGTGTAACACCAACAATGAGGTCGATCTGGAGCAGCACTATCTGCAGCTGCTGAGCAGCTATCAGGTTGAGGGCATCGTGGTTAACGCGGTCGGTATGCATGAAGTGGTACTCAACCGGCTGCAGCAGTCAATGCTGCCAATGGTATTGATCGACCGTAAAATTCCTGAGTTCGCCTGCGATGTTGTCGGGCTGAATAACCAGGAAGCAGCCTGCAACGCCACGCGTCATCTGCTGGATAATGGCTATAACGCCCTGCTGTTTCTCAGCGAGCCGCTGGGCAGCGTCAATACCCGCCGCGAACGCCTGCGCGCCTTTTTTGCCACCGCAGGTGCCGCGCCGGACGCCATCGCAGAGAATGCGGAAGTGCCGCTGCACCAGCCAGAACCTCTGGATCGGGCGCTGCTGGACTTTTATCAGCGGCATGCCGGCAGACGCGTTGCCGTGGTAGCTGCCAACGGTGCCCTGACGCTGCAGGTGGCACGGGCGCTCCAGCGCCTGGAGCTGGTCTGGGGTAAAGATATTGGCCTGCTGGGGTTTGATGAACTGGAATGGGCGGCGCTGGCCGGCGTCGGCATTACCACGCTGCGTCAGCCCACCTGGCAGATTGGCTATGCGGCGCTGGAGCAGGTGATCACCCGTATTGACGGCAGCGATGCACCGATACGGGATCAGGTGTTTTCCGGCGAGCTGATCGTGCGCGGGTCGAGCCAGCCGCTGCGCTGATACCGGAACCTGATGCTGACTTCGTGAGCAGGATCATAAATCCGCAGTCTGCGTCTTTCCTTTGGAACCGGTTCCATCTAACGTTTTCTCAACGATTGGGAGGCAGTTTGGTGCCCGGAGAGACGTGATGAGACCAGAAATTATTGTAGTGACCGCCGCCTACGGCGCGCATAAAATTGCCGAGCTTGGCGGGCAGAGCCGCCTGCTGCCGCTGATCAAAGCGGCCGGCGCTGACGGCGTTGAGATTCGCCGCGAGCTGTTCAGCGACATTGAGCTGCAGCAGCTGCCGGAGCTGGGCCAGACGGCGCGTGAGCAGTCGCTGCAGGTCAGCTACTCCGTTCCGGAATCGCTGTGGCTGGCAGATGGCGCACTCAATCCACGGCTGGCACAGTTTTTCCATGAAGCGGAGCAGCTCGGCGCGCAGCGGCTGAAACTCGCTATTGGCCACTTTGTTCAGCTGGCTGACCGGCAGCTGGTAGAGATTCTGGCGTCAACATCCGTGACGCTGGTGATTGAGAACGATCAGACCGCTGACAGTACGCTGGCGCCCATGCTGCGCTTTTTTCACCACGCCTGCGACGCCGCCCTGCCGCTGGATATGACGTTCGATATGGGGAACTGGCTCTGGACCGGCGAGGATGCGCTGCAGGCTGCTCATCAGCTCAGCCGCTACGTCAGCTATGTGCACGTTAAAGCGGCCGTTGCGCATCGCGACACGTTCCGGGCGATCGCCCTTGATGATGCGGATGAGAGCTGGCGCACGCTGCTGCACGCCCTGCCCGCAGATGCACCGCGCGGTATTGAGTTCCCGCTGGAAGGCGGCGATCTGCTGGCGGTAACCCGCCACTATGTTGACCTGCTGCGTGCCGCCTAAGGAGCCTGCCATGACACAACCTTCTCAACTTGATGTCGTCACCATTGGCGAAGCGATGGCGATGTTTATCGCGCAGCAAACCGGCGACCTTGCGGCGGCAGAGCGCTTTATCAAGCGTATTGCCGGCGCCGAACTGAACGTTGCCATCGGTCTGGCGCGTCTTGGCCTGCAGGTTGGCTGGGTCAGCCGCGTCGGGGATGACAGCTTCGGGCGCTTCACGCTGCAGCAGCTGGCAAAAGAGAGCGTTGATCACCGCTGTGTGACCACGGATGCCCGCTACCGTACCGGCTTTCAGCTGAAAGCGCGCGTCGACGACGGCTCCGATCCGGAAGTGGAATATTTCCGCAAAGGATCGGCGGCAAGCCACCTCTCGCCGGACGATTTTAATCCGGACTATTTTGGCAGCGCGCGCCATCTTCATCTGAGCGGCGTGGCCGCTGCGCTCTCTGATTCATCGCTGGCGCTGCTGCACTATGCGGCACAGACAATGCGGGCGCAGGGCAAAAGTATCTCTTTCGATCCCAATCTGCGTCCGGTGCTGTGGCGCAGCGAAGCAGAGATGCGCCAGCAGCTTAATGCGCTGGCAGAGTATGCCGACTGGGTGCTGCCGGGTGAAAAAGAGGGCTATATCCTGACCGGCTATCGCCAGCCGGAAGCGATTGCTGATTTCTACCTCGATAAGGGCGTCAAAGCGGTGGTGATTAAAACCGGCTGCGACGGTGCCTGGTATAAAACGGCACAGGGAGAAAAAGGCGTGGTCGCCCCGGTGCTGGTCGACAACGTGGTGGATACCGTGGGCGCAGGCGACGGCTTTGCCGTGGGCCTGATCAGCGCCCTGCTGGAAGATAAAACGCTGCCGCAGGCGATTCTGCGCGGCAATAAGATCGGATCGCTCGCTATTCAGGTAGCGGGAGACAGTGAAGGCTTACCCACCCGCGCGGCGCTGGGTGATTACTGAGTTACTGCGCCGGCACGATACTACTTACCCTACAACACTATTATTCTGAGGCGCATCCACGGAATGTGCCCGCCTCAACCAGAGGAGTCACGCATGAAATCGCAGACAATCGCGCCAAAACGCTGGTGGTATATCATGCCCATCGTGTTTATCACCTACAGTCTGGCGTATCTGGACCGGGCGAACTTCAGCTTCGCCTCTGCCGCAGGCATTAATGACGATCTCGGCATTACCAAAGGGATGTCATCGCTGCTGGGCGCGCTGTTTTTTCTCGGCTACTTCTTCTTTCAAATCCCCGGTGCTATCTATGCCGAGCGCCGCAGCGTAAAAAAACTGATTTTCTGGTGCCTGATCCTGTGGGGCGGCTGCGCTTCGCTGACCGGGATCGTCAGCAATATTCCGATGCTGGCAGCGATCCGCTTTATCCTCGGCGTGGTGGAAGCGGCCGTGATGCCCGCGATGCTGATCTACATCAGTAACTGGTTTACCAAGTCGGAGCGTTCGCGCGCCAATACCTTTCTGATCCTCGGCAACCCGGTCACCGTACTGTGGATGTCGGTGGTGTCCGGCTATCTGATTAACGCCTTTGGCTGGCGTGAGATGTTCATCATCGAAGGTTTTCCGGCGGTGATCTGGGCTATCGCCTGGTGGTTCCTGGTGCAGGATAAACCGGCGCAGGCAAAATGGATGAGCGATGAGGAAAAAGCCGCGCTGCAGGCGCAGCTGCAGAAAGAGCAGGAAAATATCAAAGCGGTGCGGAACTACAGCGAAGCGTTTCGCAATCGCAACGTCATCATCCTTTGCATGCAGTATTTTGCCTGGAGTATTGGCGTATACGGCTTTGTGCTGTGGCTGCCTTCCATTCTGCGTAACGGCACGCAGATGGGTATGGTGGAAGCGGGCTGGCTCTCAGCGGTGCCTTATCTGGTCGCTACTATCGCCATGGTGGTGGTGTCGTGGGCGTCTGATAAAACGCAGAACCGGAAACTGTTTGTCTGGCCGCTGCTGCTGATTGGCGCACTGGCGTTCCTTGGCTCTTATCTGGTAGGTCCGGGCAATTTCTGGCTCTCCTATGCGCTGCTGGTGATTGCCGGCGGAGCGATGTATGCCCCTTATGGTCCGTTCTTTGCCATCATTCCGGAAATGCTGCCGCGCAACGTTTCGGGTGGTGCCATGGCGCTGATTAACAGCATGGGTGCGCTGGGTTCCTTTATCGGTTCATGGATTGTCGGCTATCTTAATGGAGCAACCGGCAGCCCGGCCGCATCTTATATCTTCATGGGTTCAGCCCTGCTGGTTTCGGTCTGGCTGACGCTGATCGTCAAGCCTGCCGCAAACAAAACGCCGCCGATTCACGGGGCGAAGCACGCCTGAAAGCGTAAGAGATGACTTCTCCGGGCGGCACCTGTCGCCCGTCACCTATTTCTACAGGAAGCGATTCATGAAACCTGCTGTGATCCTCTACAAAAGCCTGCCTGACGATCTGCGCCGCCAGCTCGATACGCATTTTCACGTTACCGAAGTAAAAGATGTTTCACCGGAAACGGTGCGCCAGCATGCGGACGCGTTTGCGCAGGCAGAAGGTATTATCGGTTCCGGCGGCAAAGTCGATGACGCACTGCTGTCGCAGATGCCGGCGCTGCGCGCCTGCTCCACCGTCTCCGTCGGCTATGACAACTTTAACGTTGACGCGCTGAATCAGCGCAAGGTGCTGCTGATGCACACCCCGACGGTCCTGACCGAGACCGTAGCGGATACCATGATGGCGCTGGTACTGAGCACCGCACGCCGCGTGGCCGAGCTGGATAAATGGGTTAAAGAAGGCAACTGGAAAAAGAGCATCGGTCCGGATCTGTTTGGCACCGACGTTCACCACAAAACCATGGGGATTTTAGGCATGGGCCGTATTGGCCTGGCGCTGGCGCAGCGCGCCCATTTCGGTTTTGGTATGAATATTCTCTATAACGCCCGTCGTCAGCATGAAGAAGCGGAGAACCGCTTTCAGGCCCGCGCCTGCGATCTGGAGACGCTGCTGAAAGAGAGCGATTTTGTCTGCATCAGTCTGCCGCTCACCGAACAGACGCACCATATGATTGGTGCCGCGCAGCTGCAGCTGATGAAGCCCGGCGCAATTCTGATCAACGCGGGTCGCGGCCCGGTGGTGGATGAGCAGGCGCTGACGGCAGCGCTGAAAGCGGGCACCCTGCTGGCTGCCGGACTGGACGTTTTTGAGGTAGAACCCGTTCCCGCTGAGGCAGAGATCCTTACCCTGCCAAACGTGGTGGCGCTGCCGCATATTGGTTCAGCCACGCACGAGACGCGCTACGGCATGGCCCGTGATGCGGTTGAAAATCTGATTGCCGCGCTGACCGGTACACCGGATAAAAACTGCGTTAACCCGCAGGTTCTGCGCTGACAGGACCGCTTTAGCCATTGCGCCCGCCGCAGGCGGGCGTTATGGTGGTTTTCTCCATTCGCTTTCACAAAATTTTTACTTCCTATGTCCTTTTCTCAGTTCGGCGACAAATTTACGCAACCCACCGGTATCTCCCGTCTGATGGAAGATATGGGAGAGGGACTGCGCGCACCCGGCACCATCATGCTGGGCGGCGGTAACCCGGCACAGATCCCGGCAATGAACGATTATTTTGACCAGCTGCTGCTGCAGATGCATAAAGATGGCACGCTGAGCGAGGCGCTGTGCAACTATGACGGGCCACGCGGCAAGGCGCAGCTGCTGGCATCGCTTGCCACCCTGCTGCGCGAGCAGTTTGGCTGGCCTGTCACGGCGCAAAATATTGCGCTGACCAACGGCAGCCAGAGCGCGTTTTTCTATCTGTTTAATCTGTTTGCCGGACACCGCGCCGACGGCAGTAAAAAGCGCGTGCTGTTTCCGCTGGCGCCGGAATATCTCGGTTACGCTGACGCCGGCCTCGAAGAGGGGCTGTTTGTTTCAGCGAAGCCCACCATCGAGCTGCTGCCAGAAGGGCAGTTTAAATATCATGTCGATTTCGACCATCTGCCGCTGCATGAGGATATCGGGCTGATTTGCGTTTCGCGCCCGACCAATCCGACCGGCAATGTGGTCACTGACGATGAGCTGTTGCAGCTGGATGCGCTGGCACAGCAGCACGGCGTGCCGCTGTTGATCGACAACGCCTACGGCGTGCCCTTCCCCGGTATCATTTTCAGCGAAGCGCGCCCGCTGTGGAATCCCAACACCATTCTCTGCATGAGCCTCTCCAAGCTCGGCCTGCCTGGCGCACGCTGCGGCATCATTATTGCCGATGAAAGCACCATCAGCGCGCTGGGTAATATGAACGGTATTATCAGCCTGGCGCCCGGCAGCATTGGCCCGGCGCTGGCAAACGAAATGATTGTACGCGGCGATCTGC
The DNA here is from genome assembly GCF_007680655.1 of Pantoea sp. PSNIH1. Taxonomy (NCBI): domain Bacteria; kingdom Pseudomonadati; phylum Pseudomonadota; class Gammaproteobacteria; order Enterobacterales; family Erwiniaceae; genus Pantoea; species Pantoea sp. PSNIH1. Next base: position 59,283 of record NZ_VEIP01000005.1, on the reverse strand, counting down.
TGCGCCTCTCTGATGAGGTTATCCGGCCATTTTATCAGGCTAAAGTGGCGGAAACGCTGGCGATCCTGCGTCGCTACCTGCCGGAAGATCGCTGTCTGATCCACAAGCCGGAGGGGGCAATTTTCCTCTGGCTCTGGTTTCGCGATCTGCCCATCACCACTGAAGTGCTCTATCAGCGTCTCAAAGCGCGCGGCGTGCTGATGGTGCCGGGCCACTTCTTCTTCCCGGGGCTGGAGCAGGCGTGGCCGCATACGCATCAGTGCATGCGCATGAACTACGTACCGGAAGCGGCAAAAATTGAGCAAGCAGTCCGGATCCTGGCGGAGGAGCTGGAGCGCGCGCTCCGCGAGGCCGAAAGCGTCACCTGCCCCGCAGACGGGAACCAGATTTAACCGCCCGAAACCGGCTACAGTCTGAGAACAGGAAGCCCTTATGTTCGTGAAAGATATGCTGTTAGCGCTGTGCGTCGTTGTGGCGTGGGGCGTCAATTTTGTGGTGATCAAACTCGGGCTGCAGGGCATGCCGCCTTTTCTGCTGGCGGGACTGCGTTTTGCCCTGGTGGCGTTTCCGGCCCTGCTGTTTGTAAAGCGTCCGGCTATTCCGCTGCGCTGGCTGGTCATCTATGGCATGACGATCAGCTTCGGGCAGTTTGCCTTCCTGTTTTTAGCCATCAAGCTTGGCATGCCCGCCGGGGTAGCGTCGCTGGTGCTGCAGGCGCAGGCGTTCTTCACGCTGCTGCTGGGCGCGCTGCTGCTGGCTGAGAAGCTGCGCTGGAATCATATTACCGGCATCGTGATTGCGACCCTGGGGATGTATCTGCTCGCCAGCGCCGGTATGGCGGGCCAGACGGCAGGCGGCATTACCCTGACAACCATGCTGCTGACGCTGGCGGCGGCGGCCTCCTGGGGGCTGGGCAATATCACCAATAAAATCATTCTGCGCAATCACCGCGTACCGGTGATGTCGCTGGTGGTGTGGAGCGCGCTGGTGCCGGTTATTCCCTTTTTCATCTGCTCCTGGTGGTTTGAAGGCAGCGCGCTCATCGTGCACAGCCTGCAGGGCATTTCACTGCAGACTATTCTGGCGCTGATCTATCTGGCTTTCATCGCCACTATCATCGGTTATGGCATCTGGGGCCGGCTGCTGAGCCGCTATGAAACCTGGCGCGTCGCGCCGCTGACGCTGCTGGTGCCGGTGGTGGGGATTATCAGCGCGGCCGTTGTGCTGGATGAAGCGCTGACCGCGCAGGAGCTGCTGGGCGCAGCGGTGATCGTTGCCGGTCTGCTGATCAATGTCTTTGGCGGCCTGCTGAGCCAGCGGCTGCTCTCCCGCGCCTGAATCTGATCAAAAAAAAACGCCGCATTGCTGCGGCGCTTAAGGCTTATGTGATGGCCTTATTTCAGAATTTCAATCCGGCGCGGTTTCGCCTCTTCAGGAACGATGCGCTCCAGATCGATGCTCAGCAGACCGAGTTCGAGACGCGCATCGCGCACCACGATGTGATCGGCCAGCTGGAATTTACGCTCAAAATTGCGCTCGGCGATGCCCTGATAAAGATATTTGCGCTCCGGCTGCTCTTCAGGGTGCGCGCCGCGTACCACCAGCATATTGTCGTGGGCGGTGATATCCAGCTCATTCTGGGCAAAGCCTGCTACCGCAATCGTAATGCGGTAGTGGTTTTCATCCACCAGTTCGACATTGTAAGGAGGGTAGCCTCCGTTCGCCTGGTTCTGATTGGTTTCCAGCAGATTAAACAGACGATCGAAACCGATGGAAGAACGATAAAGTGGAGAGAGATCAAAGTTACGCATAATAAGACTCCTGATAATCAGCAAGTTTTGGCAACCTTCCACTATGGACAGGTTGTCCGGCCTGGCACTGTCCCATGCGGCAACAGTCATACGGCCGTAATGTGAAAATGGGTATGGTAGCGATCTTTTCAAGGGCCACCGGCGTGATTTTTTTGCAGCAAAACCGGTGAGATGACATACACTCAGGAAACCCTGCACCTGCACTGAAAACAGAGCCAGAGAGCGCTGATAACGTCAGGTGACATATTGCTGCCAGGGATGCAGCCATGACTGAAGGGATGATGACAATGAAGATGATAAAACGTTTTCCGCTGACCGGCCTGCTGGTGTGCTGTGTGATAACCACCTCCGGCTGCTCCAGCATGATGTCGCACTCCGGCGGCAGTCAGGGTTACTATCCTGGCACCCGCGCCAGTGCCAAAATGCTGACTGATGATGACACGGGCTGGGTGCTGAAGCCGCTGGCGCTGATCGATCTGCCCTTCTCTGCCGTGCTGGATACGCTGCTGCTGCCGTGGGACTACTTCCACGCCGGTGAGGACAAACGCAGCTCCTCACCGCGCGAACGCGTGCTGCAAAGTGAAAGAGAGGCCAATACCCAGGCGAGCCTCGCTACGGCTGCTGCGATGCCGGCGTCGCACTGACGCAGAACAGCTGGCGCCAGCCCTCCACTTCACGCATATAGGCGATCTGTTTTCCGTCCGGCGACCAGACCACTGCGTCGCCGCTCAGCGCGGCGGCAGTGACCGGCGTCAGTGGCGTACAGCGACCGTCTGCCATTTCGCAGCGCATTACGCGGTCGGCACAGATAAAGGCGACGGCATCACCCTGCGGATGCCAGCTGAACGCAGACTGGATACTGCTGCTGAGCCGGGTGATCTGCCGCGGCTCACCGCCGTTGGGCGACACGCTCCAGAGCTGAATAATGTCCTGCTCATCGGCCAGCAGAAAGGCAATCGCGCTGCCGTCTGGCGCCGCGCGCAGCCAGTGACGCGGCTGCAGCGCCAGACCCCGGGTATGCGTCAGCCGCCGCTGCTGCACCCCTGCCGGCGGTGCCGGCATCCGGGTATCGCTGCCCTCCAGCGGCGAGCTGCCGGGACGGGCGTAATCAGCCAGCGCGTCCGGTAAATCCACGATAAACACCTCCGGCACCTTCTGCCCGCTGGCGCTGCGCGTGTCGCCGATAAAGGCGATAGCCCAGCGCTGCCAGCTGCCGTCAGCTTTCTGATAGCCGCGATCGCCAATCCAGCACTCTTCATAAGCGCGATCGATCGCATCGCTGCCGGGCTGCGGGTCGCGCTGCGTCTGGCTGATCAGCACGCAGTAGTGGCTGCCATCATACTCACGCGGATGTTTTTCAGCCGGACAGACCGGATGCAGCGGCACGGCCACGCCGACGTTGCGCAGATCCTCGCGGCTGTCGCGCTCATGCAGCACATGATCGTTGTAAGTAAAGCTGAGGCGGGTGCCGTCCGGGCTAAAGACATGCACATGCGATCCGCCGCGCAGCGCGCCCGGCGTATAGGGCGCGGTAATATCGCAGGCGTCCAGCGTCTCCGCATGGCCATTCTGCACGATCACGCCACGGCGATGGTGAAAATCGTAATGCCAGTGCGCATCAGGATGTTCCGGGCCATGAATAAAGACGTAGCGCGGCGGCAGGTCGGGGCTTACGGTCACCACCCCAACGTGAGCCCCGTCGCGCGCCTGATAGAGAAGCTCAACGGCGCCCGTAAAGACGTTAACCCGCTCAATGGTCAGGCCGGTAAAAGAGGCGCCGGAGGGGCGCACATCAAACGCCAGCCACTGGCTGTCGGCGGTCCAGACGTTGATATTGGTCAGCTGGTGATGACGCTGCGCGAAGGTAAGCTGTTTTTCTGACATGGGATGCTCTTACAGATAACCGATGCGCTCACGGTACGCGATTCAGCTGTACAAAGCAGCTATTTTGCCGCAGGTTGCACCGGAGCTGCCTGCGGCTCATGTTACAGCACCAGCTCTTCTATAGCGTGCGCAACGCCATCTTCCATATTGGTTTTAGTCACGAACTGAGCGATCTTTTTCACTGAGTCGATGGCATTACCCATCGCCACGCCGGTGCCGGCATACTCAATCATCGCCAGATCGTTCTCCTGATCGCCAATCGCCATCACTTCTGACTGCTGCAGGCCGAGTTTTTCCGCCAGCATCTTCACGCCATAGCCTTTGTTCACCAGCGGGTTGAGGATCTCCAGAAAATAAGGCGCGCTTTTCAGGACGGTGTAGCTCTCCTGCATGCGCGCTGGCAGCCTGGCAATCGCTTTATCCAGCAGCGCCGGCTTATCGATCATCATAATTTTCGGGAAGCGCGTCGCCGGATCCATCTCTTCAACCGCACGATAGCGCACCGGAATACCGGTCAGGCTGGCTTCATGAATGGTGTATTCGCTGATGTCTTTATTGGGGGTATAGAGGGACGATTTGTCGAACGCCTGAAAATGCACGCCGAGTTCGCGCGCCAGCTGCTCAAGATAGAGGTAATCATCAAAGCTCAGCGTTTTCTCAGCCACCACGTCACCGCTATCGGCCTTGTGCGCCAGCGCACCGTTATTGCTGATGCAGTACTGACCCGGCTGGCGCAGATCCAGCTCCATCAGATAGCGCTCAACGCCGACAAACGGGCGGCCGGTCGCCAGCACAATCGACACGCCCTTGTCGCGCGCGCGCCCAATCGCTGTTTTTACCGCCGGAGTGATTTCGTGCTGCGGATTCAGCAGCGTGCCGTCCATATCGATCGCAATCAGTTTTATCGCCATAACGTCCTCGGTTAATTCAGGGTCTGACTTTCATGCTAGCGCGATTCAGCTCTCATTGACCAGTTTATCGGCGCGGCGGATCGCAGATGCGGTGGGCGGCAGATTCCGGATCGCTATGCTGGCCATATACAGGCGGCTGAATAGTTGACCATATAAGTGATTGCTTATAAATTTATATAAGCAATCACTTATAGGACGATTGCAGTATGTGGGAAATTATATTTTCCAGTCACTTTAAAGACTGGTTGCTATCACAGGAAATAAACCTGAAAAAGCGTCTTGCCGCAGCGCTTCTGAACCTTGAGCACTATGGGCCCCTGCTGCCCAGGCCTTATGCCGATACCGTTCACGGTTCCAGTTATCACAATATGAAGGAACTCAGAATTCAGTATGCAGGCCAGCCAATAAGAGTTTTCTATGCTTTTGATCCTGAAAGAAAAGCGATTGTACTCTGTGCTGGCAATAAGCGCGGGGATAAGCAGTTTTATCAGCGCATGATTGCCCTTGCAGACCAGATTTTCACCAACCACCTCGAACATGCTGAGGACAGGAACACATGAGCGACCTGAAGAAATTTCTCGATACGACATTTTCTGCCGCTGAGAGAGTGGAAATTCAGCAGCAAGCTGATGAATTAATACTGGAAACCGGCCTGCAGCTATTAAGGGAAGAATTGCAGTTGTCGCAACGGAAAGTGGCTGAAGCCATGGGTGTGAAGCAGCCGCGGATCGCACAAATTGAGCAGGGCGGAGCCGATCAGCGGTTAATCACGATTAAACGTTATATCGAAGCGATGGGCGGCAGGCTGAGCCTGGTGGTTGAGATGCCGGATGGTGCAGGAGAAAGGACTTTGCGGATATAAAAAACCCCTCCCGGGCGGGAGGGGTCAGAGCGTATCAGATATCGATGTTAGCGGCTTTCAGCGCGTTCTCTTCGATAAAGGCGCGACGCGGCTCCACCGCATCGCCCATCAGCGTGGTGAAGAGCTGATCGGCAGCAATCGCATCCCTGATGGTGACGCGCAGCATACGGCGGCTGTCCGGATCCATGGTGGTTTCCCACAGCTGCTCCGGGTTCATCTCGCCCAGCCCTTTATAGCGCTGAATGGAGAGACCACGGCGCGACTCTTTCACCAGCCACTCAATCGCCTGCTCAAAGCTGGCAACCGGCTGACGACGTTCGCCGCGCTCGATGTAGGCATCTTCTTCAATCAGGCCGCGCAGCTGCTCGCCCAGCGCACAGATTTTGCGATACTCCGGGCCACCGATAAACTCGCTATCCAGCGGGTAGTCGGTATCCACACCGTGGGTGCGCACACGCAGTACCGGCTCAGCCAGCTGCAGCTCACGATTTTCGCGTACCTGTGCCACATAGGTGCTGCCGTGTGCTTCACGCTCGTTAAGATACGCTACCAGCGTTTCCAGCCAGCTGCTGACGGCGGCGGTATCATCCAGCCCTGCCAGCGTTGGATGGTAAACCAGCGCATTAAGCAGGGCTGCCGGGAAGCGACGCTCCATGCGTTTGATCATCTTCTGCGTACTGTTGTACTCCGCGACCAGGCTCTCCAGCGGCTCACCGCCCAGCGCCGGTGCGCTGGCGTTGGTGTGCAGCGTAGCGCCGTCCAGCGCGATGGCGATCTGATACTGATCCATCGCGTCGGTGTCTTTAATATACTGTTCCTGCTTGCCTTTTTTCACTTTAAACAGCGGCGGCTGCGCAATGTAAACGTGGCCGCGCTCAATGATTTCCGGCATCTGACGGTAGAAGAAGGTCAGCAGCAGCGTACGGATATGTGAGCCATCGACGTCCGCATCGGTCATGATAATGATGCTGTGATAGCGCAGTTTATCCGGGTTGTACTCATCGCGGCCGATACCGCAGCCCAGCGCGGTGATCAGCGTGGCGACTTCCTGCGAAGAGAGCATTTTATCGAAACGCGCTTTCTCTACGTTGAGGATTTTACCCTTCAGCGGCAGAATCGCCTGGTTTTTACGGTTACGCCCCTGCTTCGCCGATCCGCCTGCAGAGTCACCCTCCACCAGGTAGATTTCAGAGAGCGCCGGATCGCGCTCCTGACAGTCTGCCAGCTTGCCCGGCAGGCCGGCCAGATCCAGCGCGCCTTTGCGGCGGGTCATCTCACGCGCACGGCGTGCTGCTTCGCGCGCGCGCGCCGCATCGATAATTTTGCCTACCACAATTTTTGCATCCGCCGGGTTTTCCAGCAGGTATTCGCTCAGCAGCTCATTCATCTGCTGCTCTACCGCCGATTTTACTTCGGAGGAGACCAGCTTATCTTTGGTCTGCGAGGAGAACTTCGGATCCGGCACTTTCACGGAAACCACGGCAATCAGGCCTTCACGCGCATCGTCACCGGTGGCGCTGACTTTGGCTTTTTTGCTGTAGCCCTCTTTATCCATATAGGCATTGAGCGTGCGCGTCATCGCCGCACGGAAACCGGCGAGATGCGTCCCGCCGTCGCGCTGCGGAATGTTATTGGTAAAGCAGTAGATGTTTTCCTGGAAACCATCGTTCCACTGCAGCGCCACTTCCACACCGATGCCATCTTTCTCGGTAGAGAAATAGAATACGTTAGGGTGAATCGGGTTTTTGTTGCGGTTCAGATACTCCACAAACGCCCTGATGCCGCCTTCATAGTGGTAGTGATCGCTCTTGTCATCACGCTTATCCTGCAGGCGAATAGAGACGCCGGAGTTCAGGAACGACAGCTCACGCAGGCGTTTGGCAAGAATCTCATATTCAAAATCGGTGACGTTGGTAAAGGTCTCGTGGCTTGGCCAGAAGCGTACGCGCGTACCGGTCGTCTCGGTATCGCCGGTAACCGCCAGCGGCGCCTGCGGCACGCCGTGCACGTAGGTCTGCTGATGCACTTTGCCGTCGCGACGAATGGTCAGCTCCAGCTTCTGCGACAGGGCATTAACCACGGAAACGCCAACGCCGTGCAGGCCGCCCGACACTTTGTAAGAGTTGTCATCAAACTTACCGCCGGCGTGCAGAACGGTCATGATCACTTCCGCCGCCGAGACACCCTCTTCCGGGTGAATACCGGTTGGAATACCGCGCCCGTCATCCTGCACCGACACGGAGTTATCCGCGTGGATAGTGACCACGATGTCACTGCAGTGTCCGGCGAGCGCTTCGTCGATGGCGTTATCCACGACCTCGAATACCATGTGATGCAGACCGGTGCCGTCATCCGTATCGCCGATATACATACCCGGGCGTTTGCGTACCGCATCAAGCCCTTTCAGGACTTTGATACTTGAGGAGTCATAAGAATTCGACATCAACGTTTCTCGCTCATTTAATCTTCAGGTTGAACCGCTATTTTACCCTGTTCCACGCGGAACATCTTGCCCTTTTCGTCGCTCATATCGATTACATGCTCTGTGCCAATAGCACTGACAAACACCTGAGCCTGCGTGGCTTTCAGCCGCTCAGCCAGCAGTCGCCGGCGCGTGTCATCCAGCTCGGATGCGAAGTCATCAATCAGGTATAAACAGCGACGTCCGCTGCTGCGCGTCAGGTACTCACCCTGCGCTAAACGCAGGGCGCACATCAGCAGCTTCAGCTGTCCGCGTGAGAGTAAATCTTCTACCGGCGTCCCTTCAGCACGAATGCGGAAATCCGCTTTGTGCGGGCCGCTGGCGGTGTAGGTAAGCGCGCGATCGCGCTCAAAATTGCGCTCCAGCAGATCGCCATAGTCGCTCTCTTTATCCCAGCCGCGCTGGAAAGAGAATGACAGGGCAAACTCAGGCAAAAACTGGCTGCAGGTCGCGGTGATCTCACTGGCGATGGCCGCGCTGTACTCCGCGCGCCAGGCGCTGATCTGCGCGGCCAGCGGCACCAGCTCCTGATCCCACGGACGAATCTGGCTGTAGCGTGAGGCCTGACGCAGCGCCGCGTTACGCTGCTTCAGCAGGCGACGCAGGTTGCTCCAGGCGATAAAAAAACCGGGATAAGCATGAAAACAGCCCCAGTCGATATAGGCTCTGCGGTATTTGGGGCCGCCGTTGAGCAATGTAAACCCCTCAGGCGTAATCAGCTGCATCGGCAGCAGCTGCGCCAGCTCGGCCACTTTATGCCCGTCGCTGCCGTCAATCCGCACCTTGCTGTCGCCGGCGCGGTTTTTGGTCAGCCCCACCGCCAGCGCGCGTTCACCGCCGCCATCAATACGCCCGTGCAGGACAAACGCCTCCTGCTCGTGACGGATCACCCGCCCCGCCTGCAGGCTGCGAAACGCCCGTCCGTGACCCAGCGTATAAATCGCCTCCAGCACGCTGGTTTTACCGCTGCCGTTGGCGCCGACAAGAAAGTTAAAGCCGGGTGCGAGGTCCAGGTCAGCCTGCTCAATATTACGAAAATCTTTAATCAGAAGGCGGGTTAAAGCCATGACGTGTTCCGGGGATCAACGTAGGGGAGCCATTAATGGCTCCCGAAGTGGTGCAAAAATCCGTCAGGTCGGCATAAATGCCGCCCCTACAATCTCATCGGCATGACGACGTATGCCGCAGCTGGACTGGCTACGTCTTCAATCTGTACGCTGGAAACAGAGTCGGTAAGCAGCAGACGGACGTTCTCGCACTTCAGCGCATTCAGCACATCCAGTACGTAGCTGACGTTAAAGCCAATCTCCAGCTCGGTGCCGCTATAAGAGACATCCAGCATCTCTTCCGCCTCTTCCTGCTCCGGGTTGTTTGCCGTGATTTTCAGCTGATTTTCAGTGATGTAGATGCGTACGCCGCGGAATTTCTCATTGGACAAAATAGCCGCACGGGCAAACGCCTGCTTGAGCAGATCGCAGCCCGCCTCCAGCGCCTTGTCCGGATTTTTGGGCAGAACGCGCCGGTAGTCAGGAAAACGACCATCCACCAGCTTAGAGGTGAAGATGAAATCGCCTACGTGCGCCCGAATGTTGCTGCTGCCAATCTGCACGCGCAGCGGGTTCTCACCGCCGTCCAGCAGGCGGACCAGCTCAATGACCCCTTTACGCGGTACGATCACAGAATGGTTTGGCAGCGCCTGACCAATCGGCATGGCGCAGACCGCCAGACGGTGACCGTCGGTTGCAACGGTACGCAGCTCTTCACCTTCGGTCTCAAACAGCATACCGTTAAGGTAGTAACGTACATCCTGATGCGCCATTGAAAACTGCGTGGCTTCAATCAGCCGCTTCAGCGTGGCCTGCGGCAGCGTAAATTCAACCTCGCTTTGCCAGTCATCCAGGTTAGGAAAATCGCTGGCAGGCAGCGTTGACAGTGAAAAACGACTGCGTCCGGAACGCACCAGCATGCGATCGCCTTCCAGCGTAACGCTGATTTCAGCGCCTTCCGGCAGGCCACGGCAGATATCAAGGAATTTGCGCGCCGGCACCGTGGTGGCGCCAGGCTCGTGGGCCTGATTCAGCGCCACGCGCGCTACCATTTCCATTTCCAGATCGGTTCCGGTCAGCAACAACGACCCTTCATTTACCTGCAGCAGCAAATTTCCGAGGATCGGCAGCGTCGGACGTCCGCCAAGCGGACCACTTACCTGTTGCAGGGGTTTCAGCAACTGCTCACGTTCAACAATAAATTTCATATGCGTCAGGAAGATAATGTTCGGATAAGGTTAGAGAAATCTTCTTTGATGTCGTGGCTCTCTTCACGCAGCTGCTCGATTTTTCGGCAGGCGTGCAGCACGGTGGTATGGTCCCGGCCACCAAACGCATCGCCAATTTCTGGCAGACTATGGTTGGTCAGCTCTTTTGCCATCGCCATCGCCATTTGACGCGGCCGCGCCACAGAGCGCGACCGGCGTTTCGACAGCAAATCCGCCACTTTGATTTTGTAATATTCCGCTACGGTTTTCTGAATGTTGTCGATGGTAACCAGCTTCTCCTGCAGCGCCAGCAAATCGCGCAGCGCTTCACGCACGAAATCGATGGTAATGGCGCGTCCGGTAAAGTTTGCATTCGCGATCACGCGGTTCAGCGCCCCTTCAAGCTCACGCACGTTGGAACGCAGACGTTTGGCAATGAAGAAAGCGACTTCACCCGGCAGGCGGATATCGTTCTCATCTGCTTTTTTCATCAGAATGGCCACGCGCGTTTCCAGTTCAGGCGGCTCAATGGCTACGGTCAGACCCCAGCCAAAGCGTGACTTGAGACGATCTTCCACGCCGTTAATCTCTTTAGGATAACGGTCAGAGGTGAGAATGATCTGCTGATTGCCTTCCAGCAGCGCGTTGAAGGTGTGAAAAAACTCCTCCTGCGAGCGCTCTTTATTGGCAAAGAACTGAATATCATCGATCAGCAGCGCGTCCACGGAACGGTAGTAGCGTTTGAACTCTTCAATCGCATTGTTCTGCAGCGCTTTTACCATGTCCTGCACAAACCGCTCTGAGTGCATGTAGACCACTTTGGCGTTGGGTTTACGGGCAATAATGCCATTACCGACCGCATGCAGCAGGTGCGTTTTACCCAGACCCGTGCCGCCATAAAGGAACAGCGGGTTATAGGCACCACCAGGATTATCTGCCACCTGGCGTGCCGCCGCGCGCGCCAGCTGGTTTGATTTACCCTCAACAAAGTTGTCGAAGTTATGGCGGTTGTTCACGTTCGAGCGATAGGTCACGTCCGCAGGTGCCGGCACTGAATCCCAGCTCGGACGCAGCAGCTGTGCCGGTGCCGGACGGGTTTCCACCGGTGCCGGCGCGCTGACGGTGCTGGTCATAACCGGCTGTGCAGCAGCAACCTGCGCCATAGGACGCGTACCCACTTCAAATCGCAGCAACGGCACATTTGCGCCGCAGAATTCGTTCAGCAGCCCATTAATACTGTTGAGGTATTTATCCCGAACCCAGTCGAGTACAAACCGATTTGGTGCATATAAGGCCAGCGTATTGTCGTTTAATTCAGCCTGCAGTGGACGGATCCACATGCTGAATTCGGTGGCAGGTAATTCATCCTGCAAACGGGCAAGACACTGTTGCCAAAGCGTAAGTGACACGGCGGACTCCACTCGTACAAAATCGATAAGAATTTCAGGCGCTAATAATAGAAACTGTCTTTTTTGACACAGGCGGTCAGAAAGCGCCTGCGACCGCTGTCTGCGGTAGTCATCCCCGGCGATCGCAGTGAGGATCGTCAGCGGAAGGGCGGATCATAGCGCAAAGCGCACCAGAGATCTTCCCTTTCTACACAGTTTTGATCCAATTTATCCACAGGGTGTAAAACCTTTGAACAGTTTATCCGTTCTGACAAAAAAGCAAGCGAAGATCGCGCAGCAGACGCGAATTTTTCAGCCGCCGTCGCGTTTTTTTTCCTGTGGATAGCGTGTGCGATCGCAAGAAGATCCTGGACGATCCTTGCGCTTTCCTTTACAGGCCGTATAATTCCCCACCCGGCATTGGCACGTGGTGCATTAATGCCCGGAATCGCGGTGTTTCCGGGTATTCAGGTCCCGCGACCAGCGAAGTAAATTGACTCCGGACTGTACAATTATTACAATCCCGCCTCTTTATTAAAGACACATTGAGGCGTCGGTCGCTTTACTGCCCCGAAAACGCGTCACCCAGTGAAATTTTTCAAGTTTAGGTAGAAATCGCCATGAAACGCACTTTTCAACCGTCCGTACTGAAGCGCAACCGTTCACACGGCTTCCGTGCTCGTATGGCAACCAAAAATGGTCGTCAGGTTCTGGCACGTCGTCGTGCTAAAGGCCGTTCTCGTCTGACCGTTTCTAAGTAATAAAAGCTAACCCTCGTGGTTCAGCTCGCATTTCCCAGGGAGTTACGTTTGTTAACTCCCGCTCATTTCACTTTCGTCTTCCAGCAACCTCTTCGGGCTGGCACGCCGCAAATCACCATCCTCGGCCGCCGCAATTCGCTGGGGCATCCCCGCATCGGTCTTACCGTCGCTAAAAAGCATGTAAAGCGCGCGCATGAACGTAACCGGATCAAGCGATTGACCCGGGAAAGTTTTCGTCTGCGTCAGCATGAACTGCCTGCGATGGATTTTGTTATTGTTGCGAAAAAGGGGATTGCTGACCTCGATAACCGGGCACTGATGGAAGCGTTGGAGAAACTATGGCGTCGTCACTGTCGCCTGGCTCGCGGCTCCTGATCGCACTGATACGCGTTTATCAACGCGCTATCAGCCCTCTGCTGGGACCTCATTGTCGGTTCCATCCCACCTGTTCGCAGTACGGGATTGAGGCCCTGCGCCGTTTCGGCGTGATAAAAGGCAGTTGGTTGACGATTAAACGCGTATTAAAATGCCACCCGCTAAACCCGGGTGGCGACGATCCTGTGCCGCCAAAAACCTTTGATACCAGAGAACATTAACGATGGATTCGCAACGCAATCTCTTTCTCATCGCTTTTCTGTTCGTGTCTTTTATGATCTGGCAAGCCTGGCAGACGGACCACGCTCCGCAGCCACAGCAGACCCAGACCACGCAGAACACAAGCAGCGCAGCGGGTGATGCCGCCACTTCCGGCGTGCCGGCCAGCGGTCAGGGCAAAACGATCACCGTTAAAACTGACGTCCTGTCACTCAATATCAACACGCGCGGTGGTGATATTGAACAGGCTCAGCTGCTGACCTACCCGGATAAACTCGGCTCCGACGCGCCATTCCAGCTGCTGGAAACCACGCCGGCATTTGTTTATCAGGCGCAGAGCGGCCTGACCGGTCGTAACGGCCCGGACAACCCGAACAATGGCGCGCGTCCGCTCTATACTGCCGCACAGGATAGCTTCGACATGGCCGATGGCCAGACTGAGCTGCGTGTGCCGCTGAGCTGGACTGGCGAAAACGGTGTGGTTTATACCAAAACCTTCATCTTCAAGCGTGGCGAGTTCGCGGTTAACGTTGACTACAACATCAATAACACCTCACAGCAGCCGCTGGAAGTGGCGATGTTTGGCCAGCTGAAGCAGACCATCGACCTGCCTAAGCATCGCGACACGGGCAGCAACAACTTTGCGCTGCACACCTTCCGCGGTGCCGCCTACTCCACCAGCGATGCGAAATATGAAAAATATAAGTTCGACACCATCGCTGATAACGAGAATCTGAGCACCACCACCAGCAACGGCTGGGTTGCGATGCTGCAGCAATATTTCGCCACGGCGTGGGTGCCACGTACGCAGGGCAATAATACCCTGTATACCAGCAACCTCGGCAACGGCGTAGCGGCGATCGGCTATAAGTCAGCGCCGGTTACCGTTGGTGCAGGTGCACAGCAGACGCTGGGCGCAACGCTGTGGGTCGGCCCGGAAATTCAGGATAAGATGGCTGCGATTGCGCCGCACCTTGACCTGACCGTGGATTACGGCTGGCTGTGGTTTATCTCTCAGCCACTGTTCAAGCTGCTGAAGTTCCTGCACAGCTTTATCGGTAACTGGGGCTTCTCCATTATCGTCATCACCTTCATCGTGCGCGGCATCATGTACCCGCTGACCAAAGCGCAGTACACCTCGATGGCTAAGATGCGCATGCTGCAGCCGAAGATTCAGGCGATGCGTGAGCGTCTGGGCGATGACAAGCAGAAGCAGAGCCAGGAAATGATGGCGCTCTACAAAGCGGAGAAAGTGAATCCGCTGGGTGGCTGTCTGCCGCTGGTGATTCAGATGCCTATCTTCCTGGCGCTCTACTATATGCTCTCTGGCTCGGTAGAACTGCGTCACGCACCGTTTGTACTGTGGATCCATGACCTCTCTGCACAGGACCCGTACTACATTCTGCCGGTGCTGATGGGTATCACCATGTTCTTCATTCAGAAGATGTCACCGACCACCGTGACCGATCCTATGCAGCAGAAGATCATGACCTACATGCCGGTGATCTTTACCGTCTTCTTCCTGTGGTTCCCGGCAGGTCTGGTGCTGTACTACATCGTCAGCAACCTGGTCACCATTCTCCAGCAGCAGCTGATTTACCGCGGCCTGGAAAAACGGGGCCTGCACAGCCGCGATAAGAAGAAAGCGTAACCTTCAGCCCGGCTGAGCAACAGGTATAATCAAGGGGCGGCATTTATGTCGCCCTGTTTTTTTTCTATTTTTCAGCCCGGCACAGCGCGGGCAAGAGGACGATCATGAGCCACAGCGATACTATCGTTGCGCAGGCAACCCCACCAGGCCGCGGCGGCGTCGGTATACTGCGTATCTCAGGCACCCGGGCAGCAGACGTTGCGCAGGCGCTGCTGGGTAAGCTGCCAAAGCCGCGCTATGCCGATTATCTGCCCTTTACCGATGCAGATGGCAGCGTGCTGGATCAGGGCATTGCGCTGTGGTTTCCGGGTCCGAACTCCTTTACCGGTGAAGATGTGCTGGAGCTGCAGGGGCATGGCGGACCGGTTATCCTGGACCTGCTGCTGAAACGTATTGTCGCCCTCCCCGGCCTGCGTATTGCGCAGCCAGGTGAGTTTTCGGAGCGCGCGTTTCTGAATGACAAGCTCGATCTGGCGCAGGCTGAGGCGATTGCCGATCTGATTGATGCCAGCTCGGAACAGGCGGCGCGCTCGGCAGTGAACTCGCTGCAGGGCGTGTTTTCACAGCGCGTAAATGCGCTGGTGGAGGCGCTGACCCACCTGCGCATCTATGTCGAGGCCGCTATCGATTTCCCGGATGAGGAGATCGACTTTCTTTCCGACGGTAAGATTGAAGCGCAGCTTAATGCGGTGATCGGCGACCTGAATGGCGTACGCGCCGAAGCGCGTCAGGGCAGCCTGCTGCGTGAGGGCATGAAGGTAGTGATTGCCGGACGCCCGAATGCAGGTAAGTCGAGCCTGCTGAATGCGCTGGCGGGACGCGAAGCGGCTATCGTTACCGACATTGCCGGCACCACGCGCGATGTCCTGCGCGAACATATCCATATTGATGGAATGCCGCTGCATATCATTGATACCGCCGGACTGCGCGAAGCCAGTGATGAAGTCGAGCGCATTGGCATCGAGCGCGCCTGGCAGGAGATTGAACAGGCCGATCGGGTGCTGTTTATGGTCGATGGCACCACAACGGACGCCACTGAAGCGGCGGCTATCTGGCCCGACTTTGTGGCGCGCTTACCGGCGGCGCTGCCCATTACCGTGGTGCGTAACAAAGCGGATATGACCGGTGAGACGCTGGGACTGAGTGAGATGAACGGTCATGCTCTGATCCGCCTGTCAGCCCGGACCGGCGACGGCGTGGAAACGCTGCGCGATCATCTGAAACAGAGCATGGGCTTTGCCGGCAACATAGAAGGCGGATTCCTTGCGCGCCGCCGCCATCTGCAGGCGCTGGAGAGCGCCGCCACGCATCTGCAGCAGGGGAAAGCGCAGCTGCTGGGCGCGTGGGCGGGTGAGCTGCTTGCGGAAGAGCTGCGGCTGGCACAGCAGGCGCTGAGCGAAATTACCGGCGAATTTACCTCTGACGATCTGCTGGGCCGTATCTTCTCCAGCTTCTGTATCGGGAAATAAGCGCGTACCGCTCTTTGCCAGTCAATCATACATCTTTGTTATTTGGCTCCCTTTCTCCTTTACAGTATAACGATAGAGGCTGCGTTAAGCGCAGCCTCTATTATTCATGCTAAAAATCGGGCCTGCACCGCAGCCTGAACAGGAGAGAAACATGAGTACACCGCTCGACAGCGCGGCGCTTGATGCGCTGTTTACTGACGCCCGCACCCACAGCCACTGGCAGGATAAGCCGGTTTCACAGGCGCTGCTGCAGGAGCTTTATACCCTGACGGCTCTGGGCCCGACCTCCGCTAACTGTTCACCAGGCCGCTTTGTATTTGTGACCTCAGCGGAAGGCAAAGCCAGGCTGAAACCTGCCCTCTCCTCAGGCAACGTGGATAAAACCATGTCGGCGCCGGTAACGGTGATTGTCGCGTGGGATCCGGAGTTTTTTGAGCAGCTGCCAAAACTGTTTCCGTTTGGTGACGCGCGCAACTGGTTTACCAGCAGCCCGGAGCTGACGAAAGAGACCGCGTTTCGTAACAGCAGCCTGCAGGCAGGCTACCTTATCCTCGCTGCGCGTTCGCTCGGTCTGGATGCCGGTCCGATGTCCGGCTTTGATCCCGCCAAAGTCAATGCCGCTTTCTTCAGCGAAAGCAAATGGCAGGTGAACATGCTGATCAATCTTGGCTACGGCGACGCAGGTAAACTGCATCCGCGCCTGACGCGACTCGGTTTTGATGAAGCCACCACCTTTGCCTGAAAGCTGGCAACCTGTCTGCGCTCTGCCGGTCGAGCCGGCAGAGTCTCTTTTCCGCCTTATCCCGCGCTGATTTTCAGTCTTATCTGAATTTATCGCTCTGCCGGGAAAGCCGGATGCAAACACCTAAGAAAATTCTTACAATGCCGCTGATGATTATTCGCCCATTTTCACGGAGCGACAGATGGCTGGTCATTTTGTGCGCTGGACAGGCACCACACCCCTGCCGGTAACGGTTTCACGCATCACTCAGGATGTACTGGATAACGCTGCCCGTCTGCCCGATCGGCGGCGCGCGCGTTTTCTTGCTGCCCGCGAACTGCTGGCGCAGCTGATGCTGCGGATCTACGGAATCGATCGGCTGCCACCGCTGAGCGTCAGCAGCAGCGGACGCCCCTGCTTTGCCGATCCGAACCTGCCTGACTTCAGCATCTCCTACACAGGCCATATCATTGGCGTACTGCTGGCGGAAGAAGGGGGACGTGCCGGACTGGATATGGAGATTGTCCGCGCGCACAGCCGGCAGACGCAGGAAGCGCTGATGCAGGAACTCTCCTCTGGTGAAAAGGCGTGGATCAATGCACAGCAGGATTTTATGGAGGCGGCCACGCAAATCTGGACGCTACGTCAGAGCGTGCTCAAGCTGACCGGTGAAGCGGATCGGGGCCTCTCTTCGCTGCGTCTGCATCCGGCATCAGGCCGGTTGCGCTCCACGCTATTTCCCGATATTCAGGCGGTCTGTGACGCCGAACCGACGCTGGTCTGGTCATGCGCACTTTCACCCGGAACCGAACATCTGCGACTGTGGGAGATTGACGCGCAGCAGCAGTGGGTTGCGCTGCGGGATATTGAAATGAATAAGCCAAACCTGGATCCACATACGCTGCGCCTGACCAGTCTGCCCGGCGAACGCATAGCCGGACAGCAGGAGATGCGGCAGCTTTGAATCGGGTGGCCGCACAGGCCACCTGAAGCGTCAGTGCGCGTCGATAAACGCGATTTTCAGTGCGAACAGCAGCGCAACCACCACCACGCAGGGGCTGATTTCACGCCAGCGTCCGGTGCCCAGCTTCATCACGCAGTAGGCGATAAAGCCCAGCGCGATCCCTTCCGTAATTGAGAAACTAAACGGCATCATCGCCGCGGTGACAAAGGCCGGCACCGCTTCGGTGAGATCGTCCCAGCGTACGCGCGACAGCGATGCCGTCATCAGTACTCCGACATAGATCAGCGCGCCCGCCGCCGCATAGCCCGGCACCATCGCCGCCAGCGGCGACAGAAATATTGCCAGCAGGAACAGCAGCCCGGTGATGACCGCCATCAGCCCGGTGCGGCCACCAATGGCAACGCCTGACGAACTCTCAATATAGGCTGTCACCGATGACGTACCCGCCAGCGCACCCGTGACGGAGCTGATGCTGTCCACATACAGCGCCTGCTTCATACGGGGAAAGGTGCCCTTTTCATCGGTCAGACCCGCTTTATCCGTTACGCCAATCAGCGTACCGGAGGAGTCAAACAGATTGACCAGCATAAAGGAGAAGATCACGCCTGCCATGCCGATATTGAACGCGCCTTTGATATCCACCGCGCCCGCCACCGCAGAGATTGACGGCGGTGGCGAAAAGAAACCGGTGAACCTGACATCTCCCAGCGCAAGCCCGATGCTGGT
This sequence comes from Pantoea sp. PSNIH1, assembly GCF_007680655.1. NCBI lineage: Bacteria > Pseudomonadati > Pseudomonadota > Gammaproteobacteria > Enterobacterales > Erwiniaceae > Pantoea > Pantoea sp. PSNIH1. The sequence continues at coordinate 40,805 of NZ_VEIP01000005.1, read as the reverse complement.
CGTGACCACAATTGAGACCAGCACCGCCGCGTGAATATTACGCGATGCCAGAATGGCAATAATGAAGAAGCCGAGCGCGCCCAGCAGAACACTGTGCGACGTCAGATCGCCGACGGCCACCAGCGTCTCCGCGTTTGGCACAATAATGCCGGCATTTTTCAGCCCCATCATTGCGATAAACAGGCCGATACCGGCGGTGATCCCGGTGCGCAGGCAGAGCGGTATATTAGCTATCATCCAGTAGCGCACGCGCAGCAGCGTCAGGATCAGCAGCCCCAGCGCGCCCCAGAAAATGGCGCCCATCCCTATCTGCCAGGAGTAACCCATTGCCCCCACCACCACAAACGCAAAAAAGGCGTTCAGGCCCATCGCAGGTGCCAGCGCAACCGGCAGATTCGCTATCAGCCCCATCAGAATGCTGCCAAAGGCGGCAATCAGACAGGTAGTGACAAACACCGCCTGGGTATCCATACCGGCAGCGCCGAGGATTTGCGGGTTAACAAAGACGATGTAAACCATCGTCAGAAAAGTGGTGAACCCGGCAATCACTTCGGTGCGTATCGTGGTTCCGTGTTCCTGCAGTTTAAATATGCGCTGCAGCAGGCCCTGAGTCTTCATTTTGCTGTTCCGCTGAAAAATTTATCGCCGCGTATCCTATAGGCTTTATTCCGGTAAAACACGGAATTTTCGCAACCGGTTGCCTGCTGCTGCCTGTGGCAATCCAGGCTAGAGTAAAAGCTGAAGCGTTATCAGAAGGATAGTGGGCGATGACAGTGGAGTGTGTGTTCTTTGATTGTGATGGCACGCTGGTTGACAGCGAAATGCTCTGCACGCAGGGCTATGTGAATACGTTTGCCCGCTACGGCATCACGCTGTCGCTGCAGCAGATGTTTGAGCGGTATAAAGGCGTAAAGCTTTACGACATTATTCGCGACATCAGCGAAGAGTATCATCAGGCGCTGCCGGTAGCAGAGGTGGAGCACGCCTATCGCATTGAAGTCGCGCGCCTGTTTGAGCAGGAGCTGCAGCCGATCGGCGGTGCGCCGGAGCTGGTGGCGCGGATCCGCGTTCCGGTGTGCGTGGTCTCTAACGGACCGGTAAAGAAAATGCAGCATTCGCTGGGTCTTACCGGCATGCTGCCGTGGTTTACCGATCGCCTGTACAGCGGTTATGACATTCAGGCATGGAAACCCGATCCGCAGCTGATGTTCCACGCCGCAGAGCAGATGCAAGTGCCGATTGAACGCTGCATTCTGGTGGATGATTCCGAAGCGGGCGTTCGCGCCGGCATTGCTGCAGGTATTCCGGTGTTTTACTACTGCGCCGATGCGCATAATCCCGCAATTGATCATCCGCTGGTGACGCGGTTTGATGATATGGCGCAGCTGCCTGCGCTGTGGCAGGCGCGCGGCTGGGCGCTGTTATCAACCAGCGAGGTTCTGTAGGGGGCGCCCCTGATATGCGGCGGTATTGCCTGATATCAGGGCGGCATTAATGCCGCCCCTACGGCGCCCCTGCAATGTTTTGTAGGGGGCGCATTAATGCCGCCCCTACGGCGCCCCTGCAATGTTTTGTAGGGGGCGCATTAATGCCGCCCCTACGGCGCCCCTGCAATGTTTTGTAGGGGGCGCATTTATGCGCCCCTGGCATGAGACGCCGTACATCGCCTGATACCAGGGCGGCATGAATGCCGCCCCTACGGCGCCCTTGCAATGTTTTGTAGGGGGCACATTTATGCGCCCCTGGCATGCGCGCAGGCTATCAGCCTATCGCGCCCAGCGAATCCTCATTGCTTTGCTTCTTAGGCAGCAGAAACAGCGTGGCGAAAATATCCAGCAGATAAATCAGCGCCAGCAGCGTAATAGCGGCGGTGAAGGAAATTTGCGTAGCCAGCGCGCCAATCACCAGCGGACCAAAACCGCCGACGCCGCGCCCGAGGTTAAATAGCACATTTTGCGCGGTAGCACGCGCCTGCTGCGGGAACGTATCGGAGATCAGCGCGCCATAGCCGCCAATCATGCCGTTAACAAACATGCCCATGATGGCGCCGGTAAACAGCATTACCGTCGGATCGCGCAGCTGCGCATAGACCACCACCATCACCACGGCACCGAACTGGTACAACAGAAAAATTTTCCAGCGTGCGAAGCGATCGGCCAGCACGCCAAACAGCCAGATACCCAGGGTCATGCCCACCACCGTCACCGCGGTCCACAGCCCCGATTTTGTCAGGCTGAAACCAAAACTGGAGGAGAGATAGCTCGGCATCCAGATCATCAGACCGTAATAGCCAAAGTTCTGTACCGAACAGAGGATAAAAATACCCAGGCTCGCTTTACGGGTGGCGCGGTCAGCAAACAACAGCCTTATGCGGGCGGTAAATGAGAGTGCCGGTACGCTTTTTACCTGCCGTGTGAAACTCTCCGGCTCACCCATACTGCGCCGCAGCACGAATGAGAGCAGTGCCGGCAGCATACCCACCAGAAACATGCCGCGCCAGCCAATCACGCTGAGCAGCGGCGGCGTAATAAAGGCAGCCAGCAGCACACCGAGCTGCCAGCCGATGCCGACCCAGGCCGATGCCCGGTTGCGCTTCTCCTGCGGCCAGGCTTCGGCGATCAGCGCCATACCGATACCAAACTCGCCGCCCAGCCCCACCCCGGCCAGAGTCCGGTACGCCAGCAGATCCCAGTAGCCCTGCGCCACCGCGCACAGGCCGGTAAACAGTGAAAACATCAGTATCGTTACGGTCAGGATACGGATCCGGCCAAAGCGATCGCTGAGATGACCAAACAGAATACCGCCGATCACTGCGCCAATCAGCGTCCAGGTCACCAGCGATCCCGCCTGTGACGGGTCAAGCATCAGTGACACGCTGATGGCCGGCAGCATAAAACCGAGGATCAGCAGATCAAATCCATCCATCGCGTAGCCGCTGATTGCGGCCAGCATCGCTTTAGCCGGCGTAACGGCTGGTTTAGCAGATCGGGAAAGGGACATAAAAGAGTACCTGGCGAAAAAAAGTGCGCCAAGTATAAAGAGCGGGCGGCGGAGTGACCAATCAGAAATGGTAATGGCTGCCGCACAGGCAGCCGGAGGAGAGGGTCAGGTAGGGCGATTGCTGCCGTCGTCGCCGGAGAGCAGTTCATCCAGCCGGTCGCCGCCAACGTGACGAAAATCCTGCCCCTTAACAAAATAGAAGATAATTTCGCAGATGTTCTGACAGCGATCGCCGATACGCTCGATCGCGCGCGCGCAGAACAGGGCGGTCAGCACGCTGGGGATCGTGCGCGGATCTTCCATCATATAGGTCATCAGCTGGCGCACGATGCCTTCATACTCTTTATCCACTTTTTTATCTTCACGGTAGATGGTGATGGCAGCGCTGAGATCCATGCGCGCAAACGCATCCAGTACGTCATGCAGCATCTGCACCGTATGATGGCCCAGCGACTCCAGGCTGACCAAGAGCGGCAGATGCTGCTGGCCAAACTTCTCCAGCGCGGTGCGGCTGATTTTTTCCGCCACGTCACCAATACGCTCCAGCTCAGAGATCGCTTTGATGATGGCCATTACCAGCCGCAGGTCGCTGGCGGTAGGCTGACGCTTGGCGATAATACGCACGCACGCCTCATCAATCTCTACCTCCATCATATTGACCTTCTGGTCGCCTTCAATCACCCGGCGTGCCAGTTCCGCATCCTGATTATGCATGGCGGTAATCGCGTCGGTGAGCTGCTGCTCCACCATGCCGCCCATGATCATCACCTGCGTACGAATATGCTCCAGCTCGGCATTAAACTGACCGGAGATATGTTTATTAAGATTTAAATTATCCATGAGTCTCTCCTGAATCAGCCGTAACGACCGGTGATGTAATCTTCAGTCTGCTTCTGCGCGGGTTTGGTAAACAGCGTGTCGGTGTCGCTGAACTCAATCAGCTCGCCAAGATACATAAACGCCGTATGATCGGAGCAGCGGGCAGCCTGCTGCATATTGTGCGTCACAATCACCACGGTGTAATCCTGCTTGAGCTCGGTGATCAGCTCCTCAATGCGGCCGGTGGAGATCGGGTCCAGCGCCGAGCAGGGCTCATCCAGCAGCAGCACTTCCGGCCGGATAGCGATACCGCGCGCGATGCAGAGACGCTGCTGCTGCCCGCCGGAAAGACTGTAACCGCTCTGATGAAGCTTGTCTTTGGTTTCGTTCCACAGCGCGGCTTTGGTCAGCGCCCACTGCACGCGCTCATCCATATCCGCGCGCGACAGCTTCTCAAACAGGCGCACGCCGAAGGCGATGTTGTCGTAAATTGACATCGGAAACGGCGTTGGCTTCTGAAATACCATGCCGACGCGCGCGCGCAGCAGGGCGATATCCTGGTGCGACGCGAGAATATTGTCGCCATCCAGCAGGATCTCACCTTCTGCGCGCTGCTCCGGGTAGAGCGAATACATTTTATTGAACGTACGCAGCAGCGTGGATTTACCGCAGCCCGACGGGCCGATAAACGCGGTGACCTGATTGCGGGCAATATCCAGGTTGATATCTTTCAGCGCGTGGAACTTACCATAATGAAAGTTCAGATTACGCACCTGGATTTTACCGGCAGAAGGGGTTGCCATACTCATTGCTCATCTCTCTTATACAGCGCCGCCAGAGCCGCGCCGGAAAATTAGTGTTTGCCTTTGGCGAAGATCATGCGGGCAACAATGTTCAGCAGCAGCACGCACAGCGTAATGATCAGCACGCCTGCCCACGCCAGGCTTTGCCATTCGGCAAACGGGCTCATGGCGAACTTGAAGATAGTGACCGGCAGGTTGGCCACCGGCTGCATCATGTCAGTGCTCCAGAACTGGTTGGAGAGCGCGGTAAACAGCAGCGGAGCGGTTTCACCTGCGATACGCGCAATCGCCAGCAGTACGCCGGTAATGATGCCGGAAACAGACGCTTTCAGCGTGATGGCTGAGATCATCTTCCACTTCGGTGTGCCCAGCGCGTATGCCGCTTCGCGCATGCTGTCCGGCACCAGCCGCAGCATATTCTCGGTGGTACGGATCACAATCGGGATCTGCAGCAGCGCCAGCGCCGCAACGCCTGCCCAGCCGGAGAAGTGCTGCATCTGTGATACCACAATGGTGTAGACAAACAGTCCGACCACGATAGAGGGCGCGGAGAGCAGAATGTCGTTGATAAAGCGGATCACCTCTGCCAGCCAGTTCTTACGGCCATACTCCGCCAGCCAGATCCCGGCCATAATGCCCAGCGGCGTACCGAAAAAGGTGGACCAGAAAATCAGCAGGCCGCTGCCCGCCAGCGCATTTGCCAGCCCGCCGCCGGCGGTGTTGGGCGGCGGCGTTGATTCGGTAAACAGCGACCAGCTCAGCCCGTCGATGCCTTTAGTCACCGTGGTGAACAGGATCCAGATCAGCCAGAAGAGGCCAAACGCCATGGTCAGCAGCGACAGCGTCAGGGCGATTTTATTTTTTGTACTGCGCCACGCCTGCATTTTGCGGCGCGAGGCTTCCAGCTCAGTACGGCTCTGCATTTCAATTGCGGTCATGAACGGGCCCCTTCACTTTTTGCCAGCCGCAGGATCATCAGCTTCGAGATCGCCAGGACGATAAAGGTGATCACAAACAGGATCAGACCCAGCTCCATCAGCGCAGCGACATGCACGCCCGATTCCGCTTCAGCGAACTCGTTAGCCAGCGCGGAGGTGATACTGTTGCCGGGCATAAACAGCGAAGCGCTGTCGAGCTGGTAGGTGTTACCGATAATAAAGGTCACCGCCATGGTCTCTCCCAGCGCCCGCCCCAGTCCCAGCATCACGCCACCGATGACGCCGTTTTTGGTAAACGGCAGCACGATACGCCAGATCACTTCCCAGGTTGTGCAGCCGATGCCATACGCGGACTCTTTCATCATCACCGGCGTCTGTTCAAAGACGTCGCGCATTACCGAGGCGATATAAGGAATGATCATAATCGCCAGGATGACGCCTGCGGCCAGGATACCGATACCAAACGCCGGGCCGGAGAACAGCGTGCCGACGATGGGAATGTTAGCGAGGACGTTGCCAACCGGCGTCTGAAAATATTCGGCAAACAGCGGCGCGAAGATAAACAGGCCCCACATGCCATAAACAATGCTCGGGATGGCCGCCAGCAGTTCAATGGCGGTGCCCAGCGGACGACGCAGCCAGCCGGGTGCCAGCTCGGTCAGAAACAGTGCGATCCCGAAGCTTACCGGTACCGCGATGATTAATGCGATCAGTGAGGTCACCAGCGTGCCGTAAATCGGCACCAGTGCGCCAAACTCTTCGTTTGGTGCATCCCAGGTTTTGGTCCAGAGAAAGGCGAAGCCAAACTTCTGAATGCTGGGCCAGGAGGAGACGATCAGGGAGACAATAATGCCACCCAGCAGCAGCAGGACAATCAGCGCAGAGAGTTTAACCAGCGCGCCAAAAATCATGTCGCCTTGCTTACCCGGTGCTTTGAATGCCGGCTTGGTAGCAGCCATAAAATTCTCGGTTCTCAGAGGATATGCAGGGCGACCAGGCGGCCGCCCCCGGGATACTCAGCCAGTAGCCGAGCCTGACAATGGCTTACTGCCAGAGCGCTTTGCCGCTGCTGTCTTTGATATTCGCTTTCCATGCCGCACGGATCTGCGTCACTACGCTCTCCGGCAGCGCCGCGTAATCCAGCGCCGTGGCGGTTTTGCTGCCGCCTTTATAGGCCCAGTCAAAGAACTTCAGCACTTCTGCGCCCTTCTCCGCATTAGCCTGATCTTTGTAAATCAGGATAAAGGTGGTGGAGGCGATCGGCCACGCGTCGTCACCTTTCTGGAACGTCAGGTCCTGAGCAAACGAGCTGCTCCAGTCAGCGCCTTTGGCGGCGTTGGCAAAGCTGCTTTCACTCGGGGCCACCGGCTTGCCATCCGCATCCAGCAGTTTGGTGTAGGTCAGGTTGTTCTGTTTCGCGTAGGCGTATTCGACATAGCCAATTGAACCCGGCAGACGCTGCACGAAAGCGGCCACGCCATCGTTGCCTTTACCGCCAAGACCGGTTGGCCAGTTAACGGTGTTGCCTTTGCCTATTTTGCTTGCCCAGTCCGTGTTCACTTTGGTCAGATAGCTGGTAAACACAAAGGAGGTACCGGAGCCGTCGGCGCGGCGCACGACGTTGATATTGGTGTCAGGCAGTTTCAGGTTCGGGTTCAGCTTAGCGATCGCCGGATCGTTCCATTTTTTGATGGTGCCGAGGTAGATGTCACCTACGGTTTTGCCATCGAGCGTCAGCTCGCCCGACTTCACACCCGGAATGTTAACGGCCAGCACCACGCCACCGATAACGGTCGGGAACTGGAACAGGCCATTTTTCTGCAGATCTTCCTCTTTCATCGGCGCATCAGAAGCACCGAAATCCACGGTTTTTGCGATGATCTGCTTTACGCCACCCGAAGAGCCGATCCCCTGATAGTTGATTTTGCTACCGGTGGCCTGCTGATACTCTGCTGCCCACTTGGCATAAACCGGGGCCGGGAAGGTCCCGCCAGCGCCGGTCAGATCGGTGGCGGCAAACGCAGAAACTGCGCTGACGGCGAAAGTGGCGGCGAGGATTCGGGCTACGGTGCTACGCATCAGTGTCATGTTCCCTCCGGGGGAGTATAAATCAGGCTTAACGCCGTTTTAGTTGGAGTCAGTGATTGCTGCTGGAGGGAAAATAGGACAGTTTGATGACAGCGAAATGTACGAAATGTGACAGTTTTATGACGAGAATAAAAACCGGGCGGGCCCGTTGCAGGCCCGCCCGGCTTAGCGATTACTCAACGGTAACCGATTTTGCCAGGTTACGCGGCTGGTCCACGTCGGTGCCTTTGATCAGCGCCACATGATAAGAGAGCATCTGCAGCGGCACGGTGTAGAAGATAGGGGCAATCACTTCCTCAACATGCGGCAGTGAAATGATTTTCATCCCTTCACTGTCGCTGAAACCCGCATCGCCATCGGCGAAGACATAGAGCAGGCCGCCGCGCGCGCGCACCTCTTCAATGTTGGATTTCAGCTTTTCCAGCAGCTCATTGTTAGGTGCGACCACGATCACCGGCATATCGGCATCAATCAGCGCCAGCGGGCCGTGCTTCAGCTCACCGGCCGCGTAGGCTTCGGCATGAATATAGGAGATCTCTTTGAGCTTAAGCGCGCCTTCCATGGCGATCGGGTATTGATCGCCGCGGCCAAGAAACAGCGCATGATGCTTGTCAGAGAAATCTTCTGCCAGGCTCTCAATGATCTTATCCTGCGCCAGCATCTGCTCAATACGGCTTGGCAGCGCCTGCAGCGCGTGCACAATCTCATGCTCCGTTTCCGGCTTCATGCCGTGCAGACGACCCAGTTTTGCCACCAGCATCAGCAGTACCGTCAGCTGCGTGGTAAAGGCTTTGGTGGAAGCCACGCCAATTTCCGTGCCCGCTTTGGTCATCAGCGCCAGATCGGATTCGCGCACCAGCGAAGAGCCGGCGACGTTACAGATAGCCAGTGAGCCAAGATAACCCAGCTCTTTGGAGAGGCGCAGCGCCGCCAGCGTATCGGCGGTTTCACCCGACTGCGACAGGGTGATCAGCAGGCTGTTTTTGCGAACTGCGGATTTGCGGTAGCGGAATTCAGAGGCGATCTCAACGTCACACGGGATATTCGCCAGTGATTCAAACCAGTAGCGCGATACCATACCAGAGTTGTAGGAGGTGCCGCAGGCGATGATCTGGATATGCTCTACTTTGCTCAGCAGCGACTCTGCATGCTCACCCAGTTCGCGCAGATCGACAATCCCGTCGTGGAAGCGGCCCGCCAGCGTATTTTTGATAGCGTTGGGCTGCTCGTAGATCTCTTTCTGCATATAGTGGCGATAGATACCTTTATCGCCCGCGTCATACTGCGCGTTTGATTCGATCTCCGCGCGCTGGACCTGATGGCCTTCGCGATCGATGATAGTGACTTCACGGCGGGTAACCTCGGCAATATCCCCCTCTTCCAGGTAAATAAAGCGGCGGGTAACCGGCAGCAGCGCCAGCTGATCGGATGCGATAAAGTTCTCGCCCACGCCACGGCCAATCACCAGCGGGCTGCCGGAGCGCGCGGCCACCAGCACCGACGGATCGCGGCTGTCCATGATGACCATGCCGTAAGCACCGCGCAGCTGAGGGATCACGCGCAGAATAACCTCACGCAGCGTGCCGCCCTGCTTCTGCTCCCAGTGCACCAGATGCGCCACCACTTCGGTGTCCGTCTCGGAGGCAAAATGGTAGCCGCGTTCGATCATTTGCGCGCGCAGCGGCTCATGGTTTTCGATAATGCCGTTATGCACCACGATGATCTGCGCTGAGACGTGCGGATGCGCATTTGCCTCAGAAGGTTCACCGTGCGTGGCCCAGCGGGTGTGGGCAATACCGGTACCGCCAATCAGCGGCTGCTGATCTGCGGCCTCCGCCAGATTAGCCACTTTGCCAACGCGACGCAGACGCGTCACGTGCCCCTGACGATCGACGACCGCCAGACCGGCTGAGTCATAACCGCGATACTCCAGACGACGCAGACCTTCCAGCAGGATCTCTGCAATGTCACGCTGCGCTACTGCTCCAACAATTCCACACATATTCGTTTCCTGACTTCATGGCTTTCGGCCATTGCGTTGTCATCTGACCTGATTTCCGGCTGCGCCGGTTCCCCGAGCCTTGTAGAGAGTGGGGATATCGTTATGGCACTGCTAAACGGGCCGATCTTTGCCGGCCCTTAAAATTTATTTTTTCTTCACCGGGCGCTGCCAGCCCGCTTTCTGCTGCTGTTCTTTGCGGTTGTAGACCAGATCGGCGGCGGTAACATCTTTCATCACCGTAGTACCGGCAGCGATAGTGGCGCCTGCGGCAACGGTGACCGGTGCCACCAGCTGCGTATCCGATCCCACAAAGACGTTATCGCCAATGATGGTTTTAAACTTGTTAGCGCCATCATAGTTGCAGGTAATAGTGCCGGCGCCGATGTTAACGCCCGCCCCTATTTCCGCATCACCCAGGTAGGAAAGATGGCCCGCTTTGGAGCCTTTGCCGAGCGTGGCCTTTTTCATTTCCACAAAGTTGCCGACGTGCGCCTGTTCAGCCAGTTCGCTGCCAGGACGCAGCCGGGCAAACGGCCCGACCGTGCAGGCGGCGGCCAGCGTCGCATCTTCGATGACAGAATAAGGGCTGATCTCACAGTCATCGCCCAGAACGCTGTTTTTGATCACGCAGCCGGCGCCAATTTTTACCCGGTTGCCCAGCGTGACATCACCTTCAATGATGACGCCGATATCAATTTCCACGTCGCGCCCGTGCGCCAGCGTACCACGCAGGTCAAAACGCGCCGGATCGCGCAGCATCACGCCCGCCAGCAGCAGTTTTTCCGCCTGCTCCTGCTGAAAAGTGCGCTCCAGCGTAGCCAGTTGCAGACGATTATTTACACCTTCCGTTTCACTGATACGTGCCGGATGAACGGTATTAATTACGCGGCCTTCCTGATGCGCCATCGCGATAATATCGGTGATATAGAACTCACCCTGTGCGTTATTGTTGTCGAGCTGTGCCAGCCAGCGCCGGAGATCGCCGCCGCTGGCGATCAGGATACCGGTATTGATCTCCTGAATAGCCAGCTGCTCAGCAGATGCATCCTTCTGTTCAACAATGCCGGTCACGATCGTGTTTTCACGCACAATCCGGCCATAGCCGGTGGGGTTATCCAGCACCACGGTCAGCAGCCCGATGCCGCCTTCAGGTTTCGCCGCGCGCAGCTGCTGCAGCGTTGCCTGCGAGATAAGCGGGACGTCGCCATACAGCATCAGAATATCTTCGTCATCCGCAAAGAAGGGCGCTGCCTGCTGCATGGCGTGCCCGGTGCCGAGCTGTTCCGCCTGCAGTACCCAGTTCAGGGCGTTGTGCGCCAGCTTCTGCTGCAGCAGTTCCCCCCCGTGACCATAGACCAGGTGAACCTGACGGGCACCAAGCCCGGTAGCGGCATCAATAACATGCTGCACCATGGGTTTACCTGCCAGCGTGTGCAGAACTTTAGGCAGATCGGAATACATACGGGTGCCTTTGCCAGCGGCCAGGATCACCACACTCATCGCGCTTACAGACATAATTTTCCAGACTCAATTTAACTTTCGAAAGTGTAAGGTTTACCCCTGAGATTACTACATTTTTCTCATGGCGAAATTAGACAACCGGAGGAAAGCGGAAAGGGGAGTCAGGGAGGGTGCATGACAACGGGTTTGCCGGGCGCCGGGCAAAAAAAATGCCAGCCCCGGAGGGCTGGCATTTCATGACGCATAAAGCCTGATTACATCGCTTTTTTGGTCAGCTCGATAACACGCAGTTTCGCGATAGCTTTCGCCAGCTCTGCAGAGGCCTGAGCATAGTCCACGTCGCCGTGGCTGCTGTTCATGTGCTCTTCTGCTTTACGTTTCGCTTCCAGCGCGCGCGCTTCGTCAAGGTCTTCACCACGAATCGCGGTGTCGGCCAGAACAGTCGTGCTGCCCGGCTGTACTTCCAGCACGCCGCCGGAGAGGTAGATATACTCCTCGTCGCCGTGCTGCTTCACGATGCGAATCATGCCAGGCTTGATGGCGGTCAGCAGCGGGGCGTGGCCCGGGTGGATACCCAGCTCGCCTTCGCTACCTGACACCTGGATACGCTGTACCAGACCGGAGAACATCTGCTGCTCCGCGCTGACCACGTCCAGATGATAAGTCATAGCCATACCATTCCTCCCGGGAAACCGTTATTACAGTTTCTTCGCTTTTTCTACGGCTTCTTCGATAGCGCCGACCATGTAGAACGCCTGCTCTGGCAGGTGGTCGAATTCGCCTTCCATGATGCCTTTGAAACCACGAATGGTATCTTTCAGCGTCACGTATTTGCCCGGAGAACCGGTGAAGACTTCAGCAACGAAGAATGGCTGAGACAGGAAGCGCTGGATCTTACGCGCACGTGCCACCAGCAGTTTATCTTCTTCAGACAGCTCGTCCATACCGAGGATGGCGATGATGTCTTTCAGCTCCTGGTAACGCTGCAGCAGTGACTGTACGCCACGTGCGACGTCATAGTGCTCCTGACCCACGATCAGTGGATCCAGCTGACGGCTGGTAGAGTCCAGCGGGTCAACGGCCGGGTAGATACCCAGAGAGGCGATCTGACGGCTCAGCGTAACCGTTGAGTCTAAGTGAGCAAAGGTGGTTGCCGGAGACGGGTCAGTCAGGTCATCCGCAGGAACGTAAACGGCCTGTACGGAGGTGATTGAACCAGTCTTGGTGGAGGTAATACGCTCCTGCAGCACACCCATCTCTTCAGCCAGCGTTGGCTGATAACCTACCGCAGATGGCATACGACCCAGCAGTGCAGATACTTCAGTACCTGCCAGGGTATAACGGTAGATGTTGTCGATGAACAGCAGAACGTCACGACCTTCATCACGGAATTTTTCCGCCATGGTCAGACCGGTCAGTGCTACGCGCAGACGGTTACCCGGCGGCTCGTTCATCTGGCCATACACCAGCGCTACTTTATCGATAACGTTGGAGTCAGTCATTTCGTGGTAGAAGTCGTTACCCTCACGAGTACGCTCACCCACACCAGCAAAGACCGAATAACCTGAGTGCTCAGCCGCGATGTTACGGATCAGCTCCATCATGTTTACGGTTTTACCTACGCCCGCACCACCGAACAGACCGACTTTACCGCCCTTAGCGAACGGACACATCAGGTCGATAACCTTGATGCCGGTTTCCAGCAGTTCCTGCGAGTTTGACTGATCTTCATAGGAAGGCGCGGCGCGGTGAATAGAGGAGACCTCTACTGCGCTGCCATCTTCTTCTGTCAGGTCGCCTTTCATGTCGATAGGCTCGCCCAGCACGTTCATGATACGGCCAAGGGTCGCTTTACCAACCGGAACCTGAATAGGTTTTTTCAGATCGATTACTTCCAGACCGCGCTTCAGGCCGTCAGAAGAACCCATGGCGATAGTACGTACTACGCCACCACCCAGCTGCTGCTGAACTTCCAGCACCAGACGAGTATCACCATTCTTAACCTCGAGAGCGCTGTATACCTGTGGTACCGCGTCCTGAGGGAATTCGACGTCAACTACGGCGCCGATAATCTGGACAATCTTTCCAGCTGCCATCTTGAATCCTCTACCTAATACGAGAATATCCGGCCGCGCTCGGGCGACAGGATATATGCCTGGTTAAACCGCGGAGGCTCCCGAGACGATCTCGGTAAGTTCCTGGGTGATGCTGGCCTGACGAGCTTTGTTGTAGACCAACTGCAGCTCTTTGATCAGGTTTCCGCCGTTATCGGTTGCGGCTTTCATCGCTACCATACGCGCGGCCTGCTCACTGGCCAGGTTTTCCACCACACCCTGATAAACCTGCGATTCGACATAACGACGCAGCAGCGTATCGAGCAGCGCCTTCGGATCGGGTTCGTACAGGTAATCCCAGGTCTTCGCCTTCATCTCTTCTTCACCTTCCGCTGGCGGTAACGGCAGCAGTTGGGTAATGGTCGGAGTCTGAGACATGGTGTTGTTAAACTTGTTGCTGACGATATACAGCTTGTCGATACGGCCTTCATCGTAGGCCTGCAGCATAACTTTTACCGGGCCGATCAGATCGGACAGCGCAGGCTTATCGCCCATGCCGGTAACCTGAGCCACGACGTTACCACCGACAGAGCCGAAGAATGAAACGCCTTTAGAACCGACAATCGCCAGATCGCTCTGAACGCCTTTGTCTGCCCAGCCTTTCATTTCAGCCAGCAATTTTTTGAACAGGTTAATGTTCAAACCACCACAAAGCCCGCGGTCAGTCGAAACGACCAGGTAGCCGACGCGCTTAACGTCGCGCTCATCCAGGTAAGGGTGCTTGTATTCCAGATTACCCAGTGCAAGGTGACCAATCACTTTGCGCATGGTATCTGCATACGGACGGCTGGCCGCCATGCGTTCCTGCGTTTTACGCATTTTGGAGGCGGCGACCATTTCCATCGCTTTGGTGATCTTCTGCGTATTTTTTACGCTTCCGATCTTGGTACGTATTTCTTTTGCGCCGGCCATTAGCTTCTCCTCAAAGCCTTGCGGCCTGTCTTTTCAGACAAGCCGCCAGACATTACCAGGACTGGGTTGCTTTAAACGTTTCGAGCAGGCCTTTCAGCTTCGCTTCGATATCGTTGTTGTAGTTACCCGCCTGGTTGATTTCAGCCATCAGCTCAGCGTGTTCGCGATCGGCGTACGCCAGCAGAGCGGCTTCGAAGCTGCCGATTTTCGCCAGTTCAACGTCGTTCAGGAAGCCGCGCTCAGCAGCAAACAGCACCAGACCCTGCTGCGCAACGGACATTGGCGCATACTGTTTCTGTTTCAGCAGCTCGGTCACTTTCTGACCATGGCTCAGCTGTTTACGCGTTGCATCATCCAGATCGGAAGCGAACTGAGAGAACGCTGCCAGTTCACGATACTGTGCCAGCGCGGTACGAATACCACCGGACAGTTTCTTGATGATCTTGGTCTGTGCAGCACCACCAACACGGGATACGGAGATACCCGGGTTAACGGCTGGACGGATACCGGAGTTGAACAGGTTCGACTCCAGGAAGATCTGACCATCAGTGATCGAGATAACGTTGGTCGGAACGAACGCAGAAACGTCACCAGCCTGGGTTTCAATGATTGGCAGCGCGGTCAGAGAACCGGTCTGGCCTTTCACAGCACCGTTGGTGAAACGCTCAACGTAGTCAGCGCTTACGCGTGATGCACGCTCCAGCAGACGAGAGTGGAGATAGAACACGTCGCCCGGGAATGCTTCACGGCCTGGTGGGCGGCGCAGCAGCAGGGAGATCTGACGGTAAGCGATAGCCTGCTTAGAGAGGTCATCGTAAACGATCAGCGCATCTTCACCGCGGTCGCGGAAGTATTCGCCCATGGCACAACCAGCGTACGGAGACAGGTACTGCAGCGCAGCAGACTCCGATGCAGAAGCCACAACCACGATGGTATTAGCCAGCGCGCCGTGCTCTTCCAGCTTGCGAACCACGTTAGAGATGGTTGACGCTTTCTGACCAATCGCAACGTAGACACACTTGATGCCTGAATCACGCTGGTTGATGATGGCGTCGATAGCCATTGCAGTCTTACCGGTCTGACGGTCACCGATGATCAGCTCACGCTGGCCACGGCCGATTGGAATCATCGCATCGACAGATTTGTAACCAGTCTGAACAGGCTGGTCAACAGACTGACGATCGATAACGCCTGGTGCAATCATTTCAACCGGCGAGAAGCCGTCGTTGTCGATTGCGCCTTTACCGTCGATAGGTGCACCCAGGGTGTTCACCACGCGACCCAGCAGGCCACGGCCAACCGGTACTTCCAGAATACGACCGGTGCACTTAACCTTCATGCCTTCGGCAAGGTCAGCGTACGGGCCCATAACGACCGCACCAACCGAGTCGCGCTCGAGGTTCAGTGCGATAGCGTAACGGTTGCCCGGCAGGGCAATCATTTCACCCTGCATAACATCGGCCAGGCCATGTACGCGGATGATACCGTCACTTACAGAAACAATAGTACCTTCGTTGTGAGCTTCACTCACGACATTGAACTGAGCAATGCGCTGCTTGATCAGTTCGCTGATTTCGGTGGAATTCAGTTGCATATGCTCCAGTCCCCTTAAGACTGCAAGACGTCTGCCAGACGGTCAAGACGGCCGCGCACGCTGCCATCAATCACCAGGTCACCCGCACGGATAACCACACCTGCCAATACAGACTTATCAATTTTGCAATTCAGCTTAACTTTGCGTGACAGACGTTTTTCCATCGCGGTGCTGATTTTGGTCAGCTGGCTGTCACTCAGCGCACTGGCGGAGATTACATCAACTTCGGCTGTCGCTTCATAAGCGTCACGCAGTTGAATAAATTGCTCCAGTACGTCTGGAAGCGCTGTCAAACGTCCGTTCTCCGCCATTACCTTGATCAGGTTCTGAGCGTGTTCATCAAGTTGATCACCACAGACTGCATTGAAAGAGGCAGATAACGCTTCAGGTGCTAAGGCACCAGAGAGTACTTCTGCCATCTGTTCGTTGCGAGCCACTTCTGCGGCAAACGCCAGCATGGTCTGCCAGCGTTCGATACTTTGATGCTCAACAGCAAAGTCAAAAGCTGCTTTGGCGTAGGGGCGAGCTACAGTAATCAGATCAGACATCAGCCCCTCCCTCCTTACAGTTCAGCGACCAGTTTATCAACGATGTCGCTGTTAGCAGCTTCATCCACGGAACGTTCGATGATTTTCTCGGCGCCAGCTAATGCCAGCAACGCGACCTGTTTACGCAGCTCTTCACGTGCACGTGAGCGCTCGGCTTCAATTTCTGCCTGCGCCTGAGTGACGATGCGGTTACGTTCAGTTTCAGCTTCAGTTTTGGCTTCGTCCAGAATCTGGGCACGGCGTTTGTTCGCCTGCTCGATAATGACCTGAGCTTCTTCCTTCGCTTTTTTCAGCTGGTCGGTCGCATTGGCCTGCGCGAGATCCAAATCTTTCTTCGCGCGTTCAGCAGAAGCAAGGCCTTCAGCAATTTCTTTCTGGCGCTTTTCGATGGCAGCCATGATCGGTGGCCATACGTACTTCATGCAGAACGCGACAAACAGGATGAACGCGATGGCCTGGCCGAGGATTGTTGCGTTAATGTTCACAGCACAATGCCTCTTATTAAGTTAACGTGCTCTGCCGCTATCATCGATAAACGGCAGAATCTGTTCCTCATCACACCAGGTGCCATGAGTGAACAATGGCTACAGGCTTTAGGCGACAGCAAACATCACGTAGAGACCCAGACCAACAGCGATCATCGGGATTGCATCCACCAGACCCATTACAACAAAGAACTGCGTACGCAGCAGAGGGATCAGATCCGGCTGACGCGCTGCGCCTTCCAGGAATTTACCTCCGAGGATGCCGATACCGATCGCAGCACCGATTGCCGCCAGACCCATCATCACAGCGGCAGCCATGTACAGCAGATCCATATTCAGGTTTTCCATGACAGTCTCCAGTTTGTTTCAGTTATGCTTAAGTTGTTGAGAAAAAAATCAATGTTCTTCAGATGCCATCGACAGATAGACAATCGTGAGGACCATGAAAATGAAAGCCTGCAGCGAAATAATCAGGATGTGGAAAATGGCCCATGGCACATTCAGCACCCACTGCGACCACCACGGCAGCAGACCGGCAATCAGGATAAAGATCAGCTCACCCGCATACATGTTGCCGAACAGTCGCAGACCGAGTGAAACCGGTTTTGACAGCAGGCTGACACCTTCAAGAATCAGGTTGATGGGGATGAAGATCGGGTGATTAAAAGGCTGCAGAGTCAGCTCTTTAGCAAAGCCGCCTACCCCTTTCATTTTGATGCTGTAGAACAGAATCAAAATAAATACGCCCAGCGCCATAGATAGCGTGATGTTCACGTCTGCTGACGGCACGACGCGCAGCGCCGGCAGGCCCAGATAGTGCTCACCGATAAACGGCAGCAAATCAATAGGCAGCAGATCCATGAAGTTCATCAGGAAGACCCAGACAAAAATTGTCAGAGCCAGCGGGGCGATAACTTTACTTTTACCGTGGTACATGTCGCGAACGTTGCTATCAACAAAGCCGACAACCAGCTCGATAGCCGCCTGCATTTTCCCTGGCACGCCGCTGGTGACGCTTTTCGCCACGCTGCGGAACAGCACAAGGAATAATACTCCCAGTGCAACAGAGAAAAACATGGAGTCCAGGTTTAACGTCCAGAATGTTGCTGGCGCGTCGTGTGCATTCACCAGCTCGAAAGTACGCAGGTCCATCTGAAGATGCGTCAGATGATGTCCTATGTATTCCTGCGGCGTTGAGATTTCTCCTGCGGCCATGATGCCTCTTACCCTTTGTTGTTAATTACAGCCGGTGCGACGATTTGCACCACCAGCACCGATAACCAGGTGATTGCGAGTGGCCAGAAGACCGCTCCGAACCCACCCAACGCCACAGCGAGAAAAATAACGGTGGCGAACACCTTAAGAACTTCACCCAGGGCGAAACTCCAGGCGACACGCCCTTTAGCCGGTGTTTGATCCTGCAGACGCCAGGCTAAAAACGTGAACAGTATGTTTGGCAGCCAGGCTGCCACACCACCCGCGATAGCAGAGGCGCCCCAGGTGACATCTTTCAGGGCAAACAGCGCACCGATTACGACAAACGTCACCAGCTGGACAACCAGAACGGCTCGGGCTAATTTCACACTGTAAAGAGACACTGACATGACGCTTAACTCTCCTGCCCCGGACGGGGTATGTCGCGTGTCGTATAAGACTGCCTTTGCCGTTTTGAGTCAAGCAGCAAAAGCCGTGCAAATTATACGGGCCGCACCTGCGATTTCAATCGCTAAGTAGCGAAAAGGTGAACAATTATTTAAATTTCTTTCTGAAGGGCTATTTTTCCAAAGATTCATAACCCGGAAAGCCATCAGCGACGTTGCCGTTTTCTGGCTAAAGCGTGATATAAAGCGTGCTGCAGATCACATAATAAACAACCAGACGCTGAAAAATTTACCAGAATGCATAATCCGCACTAATAATCAGGGCATGTTAACCATTTAAAATCATGGTGTTATAAATTTAAATCTGCTTCAGCTCACTCTTTTCCGATAAAAACATCCGGTTGACACTGCGGAAAGAATTAAAATCGAAATAATAATATTACGCCCGCCGATTTATTGCCGCGTCATATTTCCCTGCGTGATAATCGAAAGCAGAAAACAGCAGTTATCATGTGACATTAGTGGCAATAAAATGTGAATTAATCGTTAAATGTAACAACGCTTTTCGGATAATTACGGCGAAGGATGTTAACGCCTTTCCCCTCCCCTGCCGAATAAAAGCGTTTGTCACCGCGCGTTCAACCGCTGTTTTTTTATTCAGCCCTGACGATGGTTCCGCTGCCAGAAGCTGAATAAAACCCTGCTTTTTGCAGGCTTATTGCTGCGAAATCACCACAAGATGACGCTCGCCTTCCAGTTCAGGAACGCGCAAGGCTTCAATTTTTTCTACGCTAAAGCCTGCTGGCAGCGAAGCGATCTCCTCATCCGGACGCACGCCTTTCAGCGCATAAAAGCGTCCATGCGTTCCGGGCAATGCGCGGCACCAGGTCAGCATATCTTCCAGTGAGGCAAATGCCCGGCTGATGACACCATCAAACGGTGGATCTGCCGGGAACTCTTCAACCCGGCTCTGGACCGGAGTAATGTTAGTGAGTCCTAACTCATGCTGTACCTGACGCAGAAAACGAACCCGCTTACCCAGGCTGTCCAGCAGCGTAAAATGCGCCTGCGGACGGACAATGGCCAGAGGAATGCCCGGCAGTCCTGGTCCGGTCCCAACATCAATAAAGCGCTCCCCCTGCAGATGCGGCTCTACCACCACGCTGTCGAGGATATGGCGTACCAGCATTTGATGCGGATCGCGCACTGAGGTCAGGTTATACGCTTTGTTCCACTTATGCAGCAGCTCCACATAGCCAACCAGCTGCTGTTTTTGTTGATCGGAGAGCGAAATATTTGCTGCGTCAAGCAGCCGGGAGAGTTTGTTAATCACAGCGAGGTTTCCGTTAACAGGGGCAGTCGAAGCTGCCCCGGTGGTCAGTCAGGCGCTTTTACGCAGCAGACCCTGTTTTTTGAGATAGATCAGCAGAATTGAGACCGCAGCTGGCGTGATGCCGGAAATACGCGATGCCTGGCCAATAGAGGTCGGCTTATGGTCGTTGAGCTTGGCGATCACTTCGTTTGACAGGCCATTAACCTGACGGTAATCGAGATCGACAGGCAGCAGCGTATTCTCATTGCGCAGCTGGCGATCTATCTCCTCCTGCTGACGCGCAATGTAACCCTCATATTTAACCTGAATTTCAACCTGCTCGGCTGCCTGTTCATCAGGCAGTGCCGGACCATAGTCCGCCAGCGTCATCAGTCGGGCATAGGTCATCTCCGGACGACGCAGCAGATCCTCTGCGCTGGCTTCTTTTGTCAGCGGTGCGCTGATGATGCTGTTTACGTCAGCCACATTCTCTGACTTCGGATGCACCCACAGGCTGCGCAGACGCTGGCGCTCCTGCTCAATCGCCTCCAGCTTCTGGTTATAGCGCGCCCAGCGCGCATCATCGACCAGTCCCAGCTCACGGCCCGTTTCAGTCAGACGCAGATCGGCATTATCTTCGCGCAGCATCAGACGATACTCAGCGCGGGAGGTAAACATGCGGTATGGCTCTTTGGTACCCAGCGTGCAGAGGTCGTCGACCAGCACGCCGAGATAAGCCTGATCGCGGCGCGGTGCCCAGCCCTCTTTGTCCGCAGACTGCCGTGCAGCGTTAAGGCCAGCCAGCAGTCCCTGGGCTGCCGCTTCTTCATAACCGGTAGTGCCGTTGATCTGGCCGGCAAAGAAGAGACCGTGGATAAACTTGCTCTCCAGCGTGGGTTTCAGATCGCGCGGATCGAAGAAATCGTACTCGATAGCATAGCCAGGGCGCACAATGGTGGCGTTCTCCAGCCCTTTCATTGAACGGACAATCTGCATCTGTACATCAAATGGCAGACTGGTTGAAATTCCGTTCGGGTAAATTTCATTGCTGGTCAGCCCTTCCGGCTCCAGGAAGATCTGGTGGGCGTTGCGATCGGCAAAGCGCATCACTTTATCTTCGATAGATGGGCAGTAACGCGGACCAATCCCCTCAATGACGCCCGCATACATCGGGCTGCGATCGAGATTATTACGGATCACATCATGCGTCTGTTCGTTGGTATAGGTGATCCAGCAGGGAACCTGCTGCGGATGCTGTGCCACGCTGCCCATAAACGAGAACACCGGCATCGGCGTATCACCGTGCTGTGGCGTCAGTACAGAGAAATCGATCGAACGCGCGTCAATGCGCGGTGGCGTACCGGTCTTGAGACGGTTGACGCGCAGCGGCAGCGCCCGCAGCCGTTTTGCCAGCGGAACAGAAGGCGGATCGCCGGCGCGTCCACCGCTGTAATTATCAAGACCGATATGAATTTTGCCATCGAGGAAGGTGCCAACGGTCAGCACCACAGTTTTAGCCCGGAATTTCAGTCCCATCTGCGTGACGGCACCTACCACCCGATCGTTTTCGACGATCAGATCGTCAACCGCCTGCTGGAAGATCATCAGGTTGGGCTGGTTCTCCAGCGCGGTGCGTACCGCCTGGCGGTACAGTACACGGTCTGCCTGAGCACGCGTAGCGCGCACCGCCGGACCTTTGCTGGCGTTTAGTATCCTAAACTGGATACCTGCCTGATCGATTGCCGTGGCCATCAGGCCGCCGAGGGCGTCCACTTCCTTTACCAGGTGTCCTTTCCCGATACCACCGATTGCCGGATTGCAGGACATCTGTCCCAGCGTGTCGATGTTATGCGTGAGTAACAGCGTCTGCTGACCCATTCGGGCGGCCGCCATAGCGGCTTCGGTACCCGCATGACCACCACCGATTACGATGACGTCAAAAGGATCTGGATAAAACATGAAGTGGGTCCTCGTTAAAGTTCAGACAGGGATCGTTGCCCTGGGCGGTGGATTCTACTGAAATTATGGTTCAGGCGAAAGCGGCGGATCCTGCGTGTTTATAGAAAGGATCTTTACTCTTTTATATGATCTTCTTGTTAGATCTCTTATTAGGATCGCCGGTTTCTGTGGATAACGTGGCAAACCCGTTATTTTACATCAGCCTGGGAAGGATCGTTTGCTGTGAAAGATCGGTGATCCTGATCCAGATAAGCTGGGATCAACTTTGCTGGTTATCCACAGATGAAAAAAGCATCAGCGGTTATTCTTGGGATAACTACCGGTTATACGCATGATTCAGGCTGGTTTATCCACAGGAGATCGGAAGGATCCGCAAGAAATACAGTGTAATCGTCTGGGGATCGTCACTATTTCCCGATCCCCTGCCGGTTATGATCCGTCAGATCTGCTCAATCCAGCCAGCGACCCAGGCTTCAGCGGCATCTTCCGGTATTTCATGCTCAAGCATGTCGATTTCCAGCCGTTCCCCGATGCGCGTTGCGCCCAGCGCGATCAGCTGAGCCTCCAGGGTTTTTATTGCGCCACAGAAAAGATCGTATTCGCGGTTGCCGATGCCTGCTGCGCCAAAGCGCACGGCGGAAAGATCGGGCTTTTCAGTCTGCAGCGCCTCATAAAAGGGCAGCAGATTGTCCGGCAATTCACCGGCGCCGTGTGTGGACGTTACCACCAGCCAGATACCCGAATCAGGCACCTCATCAAGCGCCGGGCCGTGCAGTACGCTGGTTTTGAAGCCCGCATCCTGCAGCTTCTCTTCTAAATGTTCTGCGACATATTCGGCACTGCCAAGGGTACTGCCGGTGATTAAGGTAATATCAGCCATGATCGTCTCCCGCACTAAAGGCAGGCATTGTACGCTGTGATCAAGCCGTGATCCACCTGTGGAAAACAGGGTTAATAAAAGAAAGCATCCGCCGACAAACCGGATACCGCGCCGGATCGCTGCTGCATAACTTTATGCACAGGCTGGTGCGGTTCAGGGCTTGATGGTACGCATGATCGGGTTTTGCAGCGAGATCAGCGTCTCAGTGGACTGGATCTCATCAATAGTCTGGATCTTGTTGATCAGCACCTGCTGCAGCGCATCGATAGATCGGCACATGACCTTAATAAAGATGCTGTAGTGACCGGTGGTATACCAGGCTTCAACCACCTCATCCAGCGCTTCAAGCTTGCTGAGCGCTGCCGGATAGTCTCGTGCGCTCTTCAGAATGATGCCAATAAAGCAGCAAACATCGAATCCCAGCTGGCGTGGATCGATTTCCACGCGCGTACCGAGAATAATGCCGGCCTGACGCATTTTCTCAACGCGGACATGAATAGTGCCGGGGCTGACATTGAACTGCTTTGCCAGCTCTGCGTAAGCCGTGCGGGCGTTCTCCAGCAGCGCATTGAGTATGCCGCGGTCGAGATTATCCAGTTGCAGATGTTCTGCCATCATCCTTCCTCTTAAATTCGTCTTCGCTGAACAGAGGTGAATGTGCAGGAATTTAGCGGGGCAGGCAAGATGCAGACTGCGGGCATGCCGCAGTCTGCACGCTTTTAGCGCTTACGCCAGAGCGTAAGCTGCGCCTGAGTATGCTGAAACTTGCGTGCGGTTTCGCGGATCACAAAGGGAACATCCTGCGGCGGCGCGATTTCATCAAACTCGTCGCGCAGAAGGCGCTGCAGTGCCTGGCAGGTGGTCAGCGCTTCGCCGTTTTCGCGGATACCGCCCAGCCAGTTCTCTTTCGGCGTGAACTCCTCAAGCCAGGTGTAAGGTGAAGAGATCGCCAGCACGCCGCCCTGACGGATCATCGGTGCGATATCCTGCAGGAAACGCTTTGGCTGACGCAGACGATCAATCAGATTGGCGGCCAGCACCAGATCGTACCGATCCGGCTGCGGCTTCAGGTTGCAGGCGTCACCCTGAACGAATTGGATCCGCTCCGCCTGCTGCCGGTCCGTGCCGATCTCCTTCAGGCGCACCTGGCGATACGCCACCAGCTCGCCCTCCTCCGGTACCACGTAGCGGAAATCCTCACCGGAGGTGAGCTGCAGCGCCACGTCGATAAAGCGTGCGGAGTAGTCCATGCCGGTAACGGCAGCAAAGTGACGCGCCAGAGCAAAGCTGGCGCGACCGGTGGCACAGCCGATATCCAGCGCATGCTCGCGCTGATGGCAGTGCGGCAGCACCAGCTCAATCAGTTTTTCGGCATAATTTTCCACGCCGTAGTAGCCAGGCCCGTACTGGAAATCGAGATACTGCGACACCATGCCGTCGGTTTCATACGGGTTAAGCTGCATACTCTCCTGATGCGCTGACACCACGTAACGGAAGCCGGCATGCTGGAAAAAGTGGCGGCGAAACGCGTAGCGCGACGATTTTAACGCCTCGTTACCGGTTGAGATCCAGCTGCCGCCTTTGATGATGGCATGCTTGCCGTCAAAGGTAGGCGTGGAAAAATCGTCATACAGCGGATGGACGCGAAATCCTTCAAAGCCATTGATGGGCGTGGTGGTCCACTGCCAGACGTTCCCCACCAGATCAAAGAACGCGCCCTGGGAAAAATGATCCACCGGACAGGAGGAGGCCCAGTACGCGAGATTGATATTACCGGGTGCCTGCTCCCAGTCTGGCTGATCGCCGCTGACCTGTTCGCGCAGCAGCATATATTCCGCCTCACATGGCAGCTGAATTGTCTTACCGCTTTTGTCTGCCAGCCAGCGGCAGAAGGCGGCCGCTTCCAGCTGATTAACTTCAGCCGGCCAGTCCCACGGCATCGGGACTTCCTGCGTCATCAGGCGCAGGCGCAGCGCGTCAGGTTGGGTGATATCACCGACCCAGAAAGCAGGCATCTGCGCCCCGGCAAATGTCCGCCAGCCCTCTCCCTCTTCATCCCACCAGCGCGCCGTCTGATAGCCACCGGCAGCGACAAACTGATAAAACTCCGCGTTGCTGACCAGCATTTTGCTGGCCTGGAAGGGGCCGAGCTCGGTTTTCTGATGGCCATACTCATTGTCCCAGCCATAAGTCTCATCCGTTTTTCCCTGCAGCACCGATCCACCCGCCAGCGCAATCAGACTGTTTTCCGGCACCGCGGCGCGATCGTGACGCGCCAGCGGGCAGGCAGGCCAGACGGGCTGCGGCTGCACCCACTCCAGCGGCAGCTGGCGGATCAGCACGCTGGAGGTTTCCAGATGGATGCGCTCATGCTCAATGCCCATCAGGATCACCCAGGCCGGACTCTCCCAGCCGATCGGCAGCTCAAGCGGCATCGTACGGATAAAATCAGTCACCAGCGCTTTCACTTTGCCGCGGTAGTCGCGCACTTCTGCCACACCGGGCCAGTCGTAGTGGGCGTCATTGAGATCGTCCCAGCTCATCTCATCCACACCAATCGCCATCATCGCCTCAATGCGCGCGTCAACACGGCGATCGAGATAGCGTCCAGCCATCAGCTTGTTGATATAGAAAGATGCGGTATGGCCAAAATAGAAAATCAGCGGATGGCGCAGCGAAATCGCTTTATTAAACCAGGCGCGCTCATCGCTCAGGCAGTCGAACAGGCTTTCATACAGCGTCCAGGTCTGAGTGAAATAGGCGAGCAGTTCGGCACGTTTCTCTTCAGCGGTGCCACCGGAAAGGCGCAGGGTGCGGGTCGGAGCAGGCAGCTGGCAGGGCAGATCGGCGATTGTCACAGTGAACTCCATAAAGCTGAATAAACACAGCGGGTCATTCACTATAGCAAACAGGCGTGTCTGTCAGATGAATCAGCGCGTCCAGCGACGCAGCAGGCGGCTTTTCAGCCCGGTATCGAAGCGCCAGATATGATCGAAGATGCGCAGAATGCCGGGTTTGCCATGCGCTGACATCGCCACGGCGTGAAACCGCTGCTGCTGCATCCGCTGTCGCTGCTTTATGGTCTTAATCAGCTCTTCCGGCAGGCGCTGGGCGATAAAGTCCGACACGATCACCGCGTCTGCCTCCTGCCACTGGCTGCCTTCCATGCGCTGCACCACGGCACTCAGGCAGGCCGTCAGATCGGTACCGCCGCGAAAACGCTGGCTGAGGAAACGAATCGCCTGTTCAATGCCGTTATCGGCGGTCAGCTCATAGCCGACCACCTCATGGGCAAACAGCATAATGTAGCAGCGACGCCGATCTGCCAGGGCGATTTTCAGCAGCGCAAGGCAAAAGGCCTTGGCGCAGCGTTCATTAAACCCGCCCATAGAGCCGGACGTATCCACGCAGACAATAAACGGACCGCGCGGCTCTGTTTCATGCTGCTGATGGCTCACCGGCCGCAGCGCGGTTTTTTCGTGCCAGGCATCACCCTGCAGGCGATAGGTCAGCAGGCGTTTTTCTACCAGACGCCGGTAAAATTCCAGCTCCAGTTCACTGATACTGAGCGCGGCCAGTTCCGGCGGCAGCAGGCGCAGCACATCATCGCTCTGATGAATGCCGCTGACCTCTTCCGGCACGTTATCTGGCTCATGCACCAGCTGATGAAACGCTTCCAGCGGCGCATCGCGTGACGGCACCGATTTGGCTTCGCGGCTGCGGCCTAACTGCTGCGCCAGCTGCATCAGCTCCGGCTGCTGCGCCAGAAACGCACCATATTGCACAATTAGTGTGTAGTCGCCTGGCTGCAGCGAGGCTTTGCTGAGATCCCACAGCCGGCCGGCGGCGGCCTCATCTTCATCGCTCAGCACCGGCGCCAGCTGGCCGCTCAGCGCCATACGCTGCTGCAGTTCCGCCAACAGCCGTTCACGCTGCGCCTCCAGCAACGTTTCATTCAGCGTCAGCGTCTGCAGCGTCAGGCTCAGTCGCCAGCGCTGCAGGAACAGCCGGTGCTGCGCGTTGCTCAGTTCCGGGCCTTCATTACGCTGCAGCAGCATCCTGGCTTCGGTGAGAAAAGGGGATGGCAGCTTCTGCAGCTGCTCAAGGAGGTGCGGCAGCTGAGCGCTGAAATCACGGCTGCTGAGCAGCTGTAACCGCTCAAACAGCTGAAACTCCTGCGCCAGCACGGCGGGCACGGGCGTCGATCTCATCTGCCCGGCGATTTCAGCGCGCCAGCGCGGCAGATCGCGCAGCATCGCCTGCTTCATGCGGGGAAATTTTTCGAAAAACAGCGTCAGCTGCGGTGTGGCCAGCAGCGCCAGAATCAGCTCATCAATCAGCTCCGTTTCACCAATTGAGAGCAGTGTGCTGAGCGTCTCCAGCGAGATCATTTCCGCGCCTGTTTCAGCTGCTCGGCGACATCCTGCAGGCTGGTCTCAATGCGTGCCAGCCAGTCATCGCTGATAAACAGGCAGCGCTGATGCTGGCTGAACAGCGCCCGCTGCGCCCGCAGGCGGGCCTCAAGCGCATCATATTCATCAACGATTTCCGGCGGCAGCGCCTGCAGGCTCGCCGCTCCGGGCAGCGTCAGGCGCGCAGACTGCAGGCTGACATCGCGTAGCGTCAGGCAGTGATGGGTATCGACCACCAGATCGAGTGACTGTGCAAAGCCGATGCCGTTCAGCTTGCCGCGTATATCTCCGCCTTTCAGCAGCCACTGTACCAGGGCCTCACGGCTTACCACTATATGGCTGACCTGCATATCGTGCAGCGTCAGCGGCTGCTGCAGCATCAGGGTCAGCTGTTCGCCGGCAACCGACTCCGGCAGCTCATAATGTGGCTTACGGCTGAACATGCCGCTGTGTTTCTCCAGCGTCAGCGCCTGCGCCACGCTCTGCTGCTGCTGCAGTGCCAGACGCTGCGCATTGATCTGCTGCAGCCGGTGCAGCATCGCCTGCTGCTGCCAGGCGTGCTGCGTCATCAGCGCATCCATTTCCCGGTCCAGCAGCGTCATCGAAGCGATGTCGTGCCAGAGGCAATCTTTGAGCAGAACCAGATCGATAGGCGCAATCGCCGTGCGCCCGCTGTAAAAGGCGCTGGCCTGCAGCAGATGAATCGCTTTTTTCCAGCGGCGGTCAGAGATGTAGGGCGCATCCGGCAGGTTTTCCAGCTGCTGACGCAGCTGATAGATAAGCTCAAACACATCGTCAGGCAGCTTTACCTGACTGATGCCCTTTTGCCACTGCAGATACTCTTCATCGCTGATGCAGAGCGACTCCGCGACCGGATTGACGTTCTCATCCTGCTGGTGGGTCAGCATGCTGCGAAAATTTTGCTTCTCATGTACGTTATCGAGCCACAGGCGGATAAGCATGCGGTCATAGAGCGCTTCAAGGCCGCTGTCAGCTTCCGGCAGCTCGTTTGAGGCGGTCACCAGCAGACGCATCGGGATCGCCTCTTCGCAGTCGCCGTTCCGGAAGCGGCGTTCGTTAATGGCGGTCAGCAGCGTGTTCAGAATGGCCGGACCCGCTTTCCAGATCTCATCCAGAAAGACGATCTCCGCATCCGGCAGATAGCCTCTGGTCAGACGCTGATAGCGGCCCTCATCTTTCAGTGCCTGAATCGACAGCGGGCCAAACACCTCTTCCGGCGTGGAGAAACGGGTCATCAGATATTCAAACGCACGGGCGTGCTGGAAAGCATATTTAAGGCGACGGGCAATCAGGCTTTTGGCAATGCCGGGCGGGCCGAGCAGAAAAACGCTTTCGCCGCTTAACGCTGCCAGCAGGCAGAGGCGAATGGCATGGTGCCGTTCATACAGCCCTTTTTCCAGCGCATTACTCAGTCGGGAAATTCTTTCTGCCAACAGATGGGGTTGAGCCATAATCACATCATTGTCCTTCTGAACCTGGTGCCGTTACGGTCTGGCGAGCGCAATACTCTACTGTTTATCATGCTTGAATGCGTTGATAGCCGTCAGCTTTTTTGTTTCAGAAGGTTGTGGCAGCACAACGTGCGGTTTTCAGCCCGTTTTCTGCAGGATTTTCGGCGAAAAAGCAGAGTACGCTGCGTATTATCATCAGCGCTGTCTGTTGGTTTCTGCCAATTATGTGCATACTGTGCGCTTTTTGATGGCCTGAGTCGCAACGGCTCCAACACAAGACACCCTATGAGCTCGGATAAGAAACAGTCTCTTAGCGCCGTCACGCTGGCTGCAATCGGCGTGGTCT
The DNA here is from genome assembly GCF_007680655.1 of Pantoea sp. PSNIH1. NCBI lineage: Bacteria > Pseudomonadati > Pseudomonadota > Gammaproteobacteria > Enterobacterales > Erwiniaceae > Pantoea > Pantoea sp. PSNIH1. Next base: position 12,059 of record NZ_VEIP01000005.1, on the reverse strand, counting down.
ATGGCGACATTGGCACCAGCCCGCTGTATACCTTACGTGAATGCCTTTCCGGCCAGTTCGGCTTTGGCGTTGAACGCGAAGCGGTATTCGGCTTTTTATCGCTGATCTTCTGGCTGCTGATTCTGGTGGTTTCGCTGAAATATATCAGTTACGTCATGCGCGCGGACAATGCGGGTGAAGGCGGAATTCTGACGCTGATGTCGCTCGCGGGTCGTCACACCGGCGCGCGTGCCACAGCCGTTCTGGTGATCATGGGGCTGATCGGCGGCAGCTTCTTTTATGGTGAGGTGGTGATCACCCCGGCCGTATCCGTGCTCTCAGCGATTGAGGGACTGGAGATTGCCGCGCCCGGTCTCGACACCTGGATCGTCCCGCTGGCGATCGCCGTGCTGACGCTGCTGTTTATAATCCAGAAACAGGGCACCGGTATCGTAGGCAAGCTGTTTGCGCCGGTTATGCTGGTATGGTTTCTGGTGCTGGCCGTGCTGGGCGCGCGCAGCATCCTGAATAATCCTGATGTACTGCACGCGATCAATCCTTACTGGGCGCTGCACTTCTTTGTTCAGTATAAGTCGGTCTCCTTTTTTGCGCTGGGTGCGGTGGTACTGGCGATCACCGGCGTGGAAGCGCTTTATGCGGACATGGGACACTTCGGCAAATTTCCGATCCGTCTGGCGTGGTTTGTGGTGGTGCTGCCTTCGCTGGTGCTGAACTATTTTGGCCAGGGTGCGCTGCTGCTGGCGCATCCGGAAGCGATAAAGAACCCGTTTTTCCTGCTGGCACCGGACTGGATGCTGATCCCGATGCTGCTGCTCGCTACGCTGGCGACGGTTATCGCCTCACAGGCGGTGATCTCCGGCGTCTTTTCCCTGACGCGTCAGGCGGTGCGGCTCGGTTATCTGCCGCCGATGCGCATTGTTCACACCTCTGAAGAGGAGTCAGGACAGATCTACATTCCGGTCATTAACTGGCTGCTCTACGCCGCGGTGGTGATTGTGATTGTTGGTTTTGAGCACTCCAGTAATCTGGCGGCGGCCTACGGCATTGCCGTGACCGGCACTATGGTGCTGACGGCGATCCTCTGCGCCACGGTGGCGATCCAGAACTGGCACTGGAATCGCTATCTGGTCATGCTGATGCTGGCCGCGATGCTCTGCATTGATGTGTCGCTGTTCTCCGCTAACCTGATCAAAGTCTTCTCCGGCGGCTGGCTGCCGCTGACGCTGGCGCTGATGATGTTCATCATCATGACGACCTGGAAAAGTGAGCGCTTTCGTCTGCTGCGCCGCATGCATGAGCACGGCAATTCGCTCGATGCGATGATCGCTTCACTGGAGAAATCACCGCCGGTACGCGTATCGGGTACGGCGGTATATATGTCGCGTGCGCTGAACGTGATCCCTTTCGCGATGCTGCATAACCTCAAGCACAACAAAGTGCTGCATGAGCGCGTGGTGCTGCTGACGCTGCGTACGGAAGATTCACCCTATGTGCATAACGTACGCCGGGTCACCATTGAACAGCTGTCGCCTACGTTCTGGCGCGTGGTGGCGAGCTACGGCTGGCGCGAGACGCCAAACGTGGAGGAGATTTTTCACCGCTGCGGGCTGGAGGGGCTTAACTGCCGGATGATGGAGACCTCATTCTTTATGTCGCATGAATCGCTGATCATCGGTAAACGGCCCTGGTATCTGCGCCTGCGCGGCAAACTGTTCCTGACGCTGCAGCGTAACGCGCTGCGCGCGCCGGATCAGTTTGAAATCCCGCCTAACCGTGTTATCGAGCTGGGTACGCAGGTCGAGATTTAGCGCCGCTGCGTTGCCGGATTAGCGTGATGCGCAGCCCCTGCGGCACGGCGTGACTGAAGTGCAGCTGCAGGTCGTGCAGCTGCGCAATATTTTTCACAATCGACAGCCCCAGGCCGCTGCCGTTCTGTGTCTGGCCGGGCGGGCGCCAGAAGCGTTCGCCGAGCCGCGCCAGCTGCTCGTCCGATACGCCCGCACCATTATCTTCTATCACTATGCTGTCCGTCTCCAGCCGCAGCGCTATCCGGCTCTGTGCCGGCGCATAGCGCAGCGCATTATCCAGCAGATTACGTATCATCAGGCCCAGCAGCAGCGGATGACCGTTCATCACCGGCGCGGCATCGCTGGTCAGTGTTATCTCTGTCTGCTGCGCGGCGGCCTGCGGCAGATGTTCAGCGACCAGCGCCTGCAGTAGCGGGAGCAGCGCGACCGGCTGAAATTCACTGCGCAGATCGTCCGCTTCAACGCGCGACAGCGTCAGCAGCTGATCCACCAGCCGGGTCGCACGGATAATACCGCTATCGAGCTGCTGCAGCGCCCGCCGTCGCACCTGCTCATCATCTTCGGCCAGCTGGATCACCTCACTTTGCACGCGCAGGGCAGCCAGCGGGCTGCGCAGTTCATGGGCGGCATCGGAGGTGAAGCGACGCTCGCGCTGTACCAGCTGCGCCGTGCGTCCGAAGAGATCGTTGAGCGCCGCTACCAGCGGCTGTACCTCACGCGGCAGATGCGTAACCGGCAGCGTGGTCGCGTCATCCGGCGCACGCTGCTGCAGCCGGTGCGCCAGCTGCTTCAGCGGCCGCAGTTCATACCACACCAGCAAGAGCAGCAGCAGCAGCATAAACGGCATCGCGACAAGCCACGGCAGCAGGGCGGCGGACGCCAGATCGAGCGTCATATCATCCCGGTACTCCTGCTCCTGCCCCACTACCACGCGATACTGTTTATCGGGTGACGTCAGCCAGAGCAGACGCCAGCGCTCATCGTCATCACGCAGCTGCCCGTCACGAAAGCCGTCGCGTCGCGTATCGAACGATAACCCGCGCCCGTTCTCGCCGTCGTTGAGCAGCGGCGTACCGTCGGTGCGGAACACCGCAAATGCCAGGGCGTCATCATCCTGATCGCCGCGGTGATGGCGTAAAAGGGTTTTGGTTTTCGGTAATGCTGCGTGATGCAGGCTGGTGGGGTCGAGCGCCAGCAGCCGTTTGGCAAACAGCATCTGCTGGGTATCAAACAGTTCATTAACCGTATCGCGCGTCTGCTGCCACGCGCTCCAGCCGGCGCTGGCACCGCACAGCAGGATCAGCAGCACAAAACCCGTTGCCAGGCGCACAAACAGGCTCATTCTGCCGCTCCCAGCGTATAGCCAATACCGTGCACGGTGCGGATAAACTGACTGCCCAGCTTTTTGCGCAGATGATGAATATGTACTTCTACCGCGTTGCTGGAGACATCGTCATCCCAGCTGTAAAGCTTCTCTTCAAGCTGGCTGCGCGTCAGCACCTGAGCCGGATGTCGCAGAAACAGCTCCAGCAGCGCCAGTTCGCGGCTTTTCAGTTCAAGCGGTTCGCCATTGAGCAGAACGCTGTGGCTGGCGGGCTGCATGACAACATTGCCGTGCCGCAGCTCAGGCTGCAGCTGGCCATGCCGGCGGCGGATCAGCGCCTGCAGTCGCGCAGCCACTTCAGTCAGTGCGAACGGTTTGCAGAGATAGTCATCGGCACCCAGCTGTAAACCCTGTACGCGCTGGTCCAGTGCGTCGCGCGCGGTGAGGATCAGCACCGGAATATCCGCGCCTGCAGCGCGCCACTGGCGCAGGATCTCCAGCCCGTCGCGTTCCGGCAGCGACAGATCCAGCACCACTGCATCCCAGGGCGCTGCGCTCAGCGCCTGACATCCGGCCTCACCGGATATAAACCAGTCGACGCTGAATCCCAGTTTTGTCAGGCCAACCTTCAGCCCGTCGCCAATCAGCGTGTCATCTTCAATCAACAGAATTCGCATTGTGCTCTCCCCCGGCTACAGGCGAGTTATACGAAGCCCGTCCGGGCTTGTACAGGCCAGCAGCGCGATTTTCAGCTATTTTTCACGCAACGGTAAAAAACAGCGCTCCTTAAGATCCTGTTAAGAACTCTCTGGTCTACTGCTGATATTCCACCTGTTCACAGAAATGAGGTAACTAATGAAAACACGTATCGCGTTACTGACCCTGATTGCCCTGGCCACCGCACCGGTACTTGCTGCGCCGCAGGGCGGCTTTATGGATCCCGCTGCGCCAGCCGCACAAAGTAATCAGGCGGGCGGTTTTAAAGCGGGCGAAGCCAGCGTCGTGACGGTAAAACAGGCTGAAGAGATGAAAGATGACAGCTGGATCACCGTGCGCGGGACGCTGGAAAAGCAGACTGGCGATGAAGATTATCTGTTCCGCGACAGCAGCGGCACCATGAAAGTGGAAATTGACCACAAGCGCTGGAACGGCGTGACCATTACGCCAAAAGATCGCGTCGAACTGACGGGCGAGCTGGATAAAGATTTCAATGCCACTGAGCTTGATGTGAAACAGGTTCGCAAACTGCCATAACTCTGTTGTGAAGCCACTGCCTGAGTGGCTTCATTTATTCTGATGGGCCCATATCATCCTGCTCCCTGCCTCTCTGTACTCCCTTACCCAAATTTTTCCGGCTGACAGCGAAACGTTTCGATGGCGATCACACTTCCGTGATGGTGTCATTGCGTTACTATGCTGCTTTTATACACTGCTCCACAGCGAAACGTTTCGCTGTGGAGTGGATGAAATGAAAAAAGGTCGCCTGTTACACGCTGAACTCTCTCATGTGATTGCCCGCCTCGGGCATACCAATACGCTGACTATTGCGGACGCGGGCCTGCCTGTTCCGCACGGCCCCCGGCGTATTGACCTGGCATTAACGCCCGGTACGCCCGGATTTTTACAGGTTGTGGAGGTAGTCACACAGGAGATGCAGGTAGAAAGCGCCCTGATTGCGGAGGAGATAAAAGAACATAATCCGCAGCTTCACAGCCAGCTGCTCGCCGTGCTCGAAGCGTTGCAACAGCACCAGGGGAATAGCATCACCGTCCGTTACATCAGTCATGAACAGTTCAAACAACAGACGCAGTGCAGCCAGGCGGTCATTCGCAGCGGAGAGTGTTCTCCGTATGCGAATGTCATCCTGAGCGCCGGCGTCACCTTCTGAGGCCGCTATGCAACCCTTACTGCAACTTAAAGGAATCGAAAAGTCGTTTCCTGGCGTAAAGGCGCTGAATGGTGCCTCGCTGGCGGTCTACCCGGGGCGCGTTATGGCGCTGGTAGGCGAAAACGGGGCCGGTAAATCCACCATGATGAAGGTGCTGACCGGCATCTACACCATGGACGCCGGCTCGCTGCAGTGGCTGGGTGAAGCTGTCGCCTTCTCCGGCCCTAAAGCGTCGCAGGAGGCAGGCATCGGCATTATTCATCAGGAGCTTAATCTGATCCCGCAGCTGAGCGTGGCGGAAAATATTTTCCTCGGCCGGGAGTTTGTAAACCGGTTTGGCCGTATCGACTGGAAAAAGATGCATCGCGAGGCAGAGTCGCTGCTTAAGCGTCTTAACCTGCGTTTCAGCAGCCACAAACTGGTGGGCGATCTCTCAATTGGCGACCAGCAGATGGTAGAGATTGCCAAAGTACTGAGTTTTGAATCACGCGTCATCATCATGGATGAGCCGACGGATGCGCTGACGGATACCGAAACGCTGTCGCTGTTTCACGTTATCAATGAACTGAAAGCGCAGGGGTGCGGCATTGTCTATATCTCGCACCGTATGAAAGAAATTTTTGAGATCTGCGATGACGTAACCGTATTTCGTGACGGGCAGTTTATTGCCGAACGCGCCGTCAGCGATCTGAGTGAAGAGCAGCTGATTGAGATGATGGTGGGACGCAAGCTGGAAGATCAGTATCCCCATCTCGATCAATCGCCCGGTGAAATCCGTCTGCAGGTTGAAAAGCTCTGTGGTTCAGGCGTGGAGGATGTCAGCTTTACCCTGCGCAAAGGTGAAATTCTGGGGATTTCAGGGCTGATGGGGGCCGGGCGAACGGAGCTGATGAAAGTGCTCTATGGCGCCCTGCCGCGCCGCAGCGGCAGCGTCACGCTCAATGGCCGTACCGTGACCGTACGTTCGCCGCAGGAGGGGCTCGCCAGCGGTATCGTTTATATCTCTGAAGATCGTAAGCGCGACGGACTGGTGCTGGGAATGTCGGTAAAAGAGAACATGTCGCTGACGGCGCTGCGCTATTTCAGCCACGCCGGCGGTAACCTGAAACATGCGGAAGAGCAGCTGGCGGTAGGCGATTTTATCCGCCTGTTCAATGTAAAGACGCCCTCAATGATGCAGCCAATTGGCCTGCTCTCCGGCGGTAATCAGCAAAAGGTGGCGATTGCCCGCGGCCTGATGACCCGTCCGGACGTGCTGATCCTGGATGAACCCACGCGCGGTGTCGATGTGGGTGCCAAAAAAGAGATTTATCAGTTAATTAATCAGTTCAAAGCGGAAGGGCTGAGCATCATTCTGGTGTCATCGGAAATGCCGGAAGTGCTGGGCATGAGCGATCGCATTCTGGTGATGCATGAAGGCCATATCAGTGGCGAATTTTCCCGTGAGCAGGCTACCCAGGAATCCCTGATGGCGGCGGCGGTCGGTAAGCAACACAGCGAGGATTTAGTCGTATGAGTACCCACACCCTACCCGCCAGCCGCCGCTGGTTCAGTAAAAGCTGGCTGCTGGAGCAGAAGTCACTGATTGCGCTGATTGTGCTGATCGCCGTGGTCGCCAGCCAGAGCCCGAACTTCTTTACGCTGGCCAACATGTTCAACATTCTGCAGCAGACCTCGGTCAACGCCATTATGGCGGTGGGGATGACGCTGGTGATCCTGACGTCAGGCATCGACCTGTCAGTGGGATCGCTGCTGGCGCTTACCGGTGCGGTTGCCGCGTCTATTGTCGGCATGGAGGTCAATGCGCTGGTTGCCGTTGCCGCTTCCCTGGCGCTGGGCGCGTTTATTGGCGGCATCACCGGCGTGATAGTTGCGCGCGGCAGGGTGCAGGCGTTTATCGCCACGCTGGTGATGATGCTGCTGCTGCGCGGCGTCACGATGGTTTACACCGACGGCAGTCCGGTGAATACCGGCTTCAGTGAAAACGCCGATCTGTTTGGCTGGTTCGGTATTGGTCGCCCGCTGGGGATCCCGACGCCGGTATGGCTGATGGCACTGGTATTCGCGCTGGCGTGGTACATGCTGCATCACACCCGCCTCGGTCGCTATATTTATGCGCTGGGCGGTAATGAAGCCGCTACCCGGCTATCAGGCATCAGCGTTAACCGCGTCAAAATTACCGTCTATGCGCTGAGTGGCCTGCTGGCGGCGCTGGCGGGCACGATTGAAGTCGCCCGTCTCTCCTCAGCACAGCCTACGGCTGGCACCGGTTATGAACTGGATGCGATTGCGGCTGTGGTCCTGGGCGGCACCAGCCTGGCAGGCGGTAAAGGCCGTATTATGGGTACGCTGATTGGCGCGCTGATTCTGGGTTTCCTGAATAATGGCCTGAACCTGATGGGCGTATCTTCCTACTACCAGATGATTGTTAAAGCCGTCGTGATTTTACTGGCGGTGCTGGTAGATAACAAAAGCAGTAAATAACTCTGACCCTCACACAGGATCCTGTAAATGAAAAAATTAACTGCACTGGCCGTCATTCTTGGTGCCACCCTGAGTGCCGGCGCAATGGCCAAGGATACGATTGCGCTGGTGGTTTCTACCCTCAATAACCCCTTCTTTGTCTCGCTTAAAGATGGCGCTCAGAAAGAAGCGGACAAGCTTGGCTACAACCTGGTGGTGCTGGACTCCCAGAACAACCCGGCAAAAGAGCTGGCTAACGTGCAGGATCTGACCGTTCGCGGCACTAAGCTGCTGCTGATCAACCCGACAGATTCCGACGCTGTTGGCAACGCCGTAAAAATGGCTAACCAGGCAAATATCCCGGTGATCACGCTGGACCGTATGGCAGCACAGGGCAAGGTAGTGAGCCACGTCGCCTCTGACAACCGCTTTGGCGGTAAAATGGCGGGCGATTTTATTGCGAAAAAAGTGGGTGACGGCGCAAAAATCATTGAGCTGCAGGGCATCGCCGGCACATCAGCCGCACGCGAGCGCGGTGAAGGTTTCAAGCAGGCCGCTGATGCGCACAAATTTGCTATTCTTGCCAGTCAGCCGGCTGACTTCGATCGTACTAAAGGGCTGAACGTGATGCAGAACCTGCTGCAGGCGCATCCGGATGTGCAGGCGGTGTTTGCACAAAACGATGAGATGGCGCTGGGTGCGCTGCGTGCGCTGCAGACCGCCGGTAAAACCGATGTGCTGGTGGTTGGATTTGATGGTACGGCTGACGGCGTGAAAGCGGTAGAGTCCGGTAAACTGACCGCAACCGTGGCGCAGATGCCGGATAAGATTGGTATGATTGGCGTGGATACCGCAGACAAAGTGCTGAAAGGTGAAAAAGTGCAGGCGATCAACCCGGTTGACCTGAAACTCGTCACTAAATAAAACCAAAGAAAAGCGTGGCCTCGCGTCACCCTCAGGGTGGCGCAACTTCCTGGATCCCTCTCTATGAGCAAATGCGCAACACTGGCGGTAATGGGCAGCATTAACGCCGATCATATCCTGAACCTGAGCCACTTCCCGCGCCCCGGTGAAACCGTTATCGGTAAGGCGTATCAGATCGCGTTTGGCGGCAAAGGCGCTAATCAGGCGGTGGCAGCCGGACGCGCGGGCGCTGATATCGCCTTTATCGCCTGTGTAGGCGGCGATGACACGGGCGAACGCATCTGTGAACAGCTGCAGCGCGACAATATTGATATTACGCCGGTTGAAGCCATCCCGTCAGAGGCAACCGGCGTGGCGATGATCTTCGTCAACGGTGAAGGTGAAAACAACATCGGCATTTATGCCGGCGCGAACGCCGCGCTGACGCCAGACTATGTACGGCGTCATCAGCAGGTGATCGCTGACGCTGAGGCGCTGCTGATGCAGCTGGAATCCCCGCTGGAAAGCGTGCTGACGGCAGCGCAGCTTGCGCGACAGCACGGCACGCAGGTGATCCTCAATCCGGCCCCTGCGACCAGGCTGACGGATGAATTGCTGGCACAGATTGACATCATTACGCCTAACGAAACCGAAGCGGAGATCCTGACCGGGATTGCCGTTACCAGTGACGCTGAGGCCGCACAGGCAGCGCAGGTGCTGCATGCCAAAGGGATCCGCACCGTGCTGATTACGCTGGGGCGGCGCGGCGTATGGCTGAGCGAACAGGGTAACGGCGAACGCATTCCTGGTTTTAACGTACAGGCCGTTGACACCATTGCCGCAGGTGACACCTTCAACGGTGCTTTTATTACCGCGCGGCTGGAAGGCATGACGATGCATGATGCGGTACGGTTTGCGCATGCGGCAGCGGCGATTGCCGTGACGCGGCCCGGCGCTCAGCCTGCTGTACCGTGGCGCCGCGAAATCGACGCTTTCCTGCAGCAACAGGAATAAGCGCTTGGCTACCATGAAAGATGTTGCCCGTCAGGCGGGCGTCTCCACCTCTACCGTTTCGCATGTGATCAATAACAATCGCTTTGTCAGCGAGCAGGTGCGCGAAAAGGTTGAACAGGCCATCCGTGAGCTGAACTATGCCCCTTCGGCGCTGGCGCGCAGCCTGAAGATCAGGCAGACGCGTACTATCGGTATGTTACTGACGGCCAGCAGCAACCCTTTCTATGCTGAGGTCGTGCGCGGCGTGGAAAACAGCTGTTACGAACGCGGCTATAGCCTGATCCTGTGTAATACCGAAGGGGATGAAGAGCGCATGAATCGCAGCCTGGAAACGCTGATGCAAAAGCGCGTGGATGGCCTGCTGCTGATGTGCACGGAGACGCATCTGCCTTCGGCTGAGATCCTGAATCGTTATCCCTCGGTGCCGATGGTAATGATGGACTGGGCACCGTTTGAGGGACGGGGCGATATCATTCAGGATAATGCCTTACTGGGCGGCGAAATGGCGACCCGCCATCTGATTGAACGAGGCTACCGGCGTATTGCCTGTATTGCGGGACCGCAGGACAAAACGCCGGCGCGACTTCGTCTTGAAGGCTTTCATAAAGCGATGGCGGCGCACGGTTTAACGGTACCTGATGGGTATGTGGTTGACGGCGACTTTGAGTTCCAGGGCGGATTCAATGCCATGACGCAGCTGCTGGCGCTGGAGCCGGTACCGGAGGCGGTGTTTACCAGTAACGATGCGATGGCCGTTGGCGTCTATCACGCGTTGTATCAGGCGGGCCTGCAGGTACCGCAGGATATTGCGGTTATGGGATATGACAACATCGAACTGGCCCGCTATCTGACACCGCCGCTGACCACGGTACATCAGCCAAAAGATGAGCTGGGCGAGCTGGCTATCGATACATTGATTCACCGCATGGGCGCGCCCGACGCCAGTCAGCAAACGCTGGTGCTGACGCCGGAGCTGGTGGAACGCGGTTCTGTTTAAGCCGCTTTCTTTTTCTTTTCCCGGTTGGCGATCAGGTTACGGCCGTCGCCGGGCCGCAGTAACAGAAACGCGGCGGCAGACAGCACGGTAATGACGCCCATCGTCAGAAACGTAGCGTGGAACTGCTGCACGGTCGTACTTTCAAAATCCTGGTAAAAGCGCAGCACCGCCGCGCTGACCGCAACACCAAAGCTGATAGAAACCTGCTGCGTTACCGCCAGTACGCTGTTGCCACCGCTGGCGTTGTCATCATTCAGATCGGCCAGCGTAATCGTGTTCATCGCGGTGAACTGCGTTGACATCGCCATGCCCAGCACAAACAGCGCTATCAGCAGCATAACTGCGCCCTCACCCGGTGACTGTAGCGAGAAGCTGGCGATCAGGATACCGATAATGATGGTGATGCCCACCAGGGTCCGGCGATAGCCAAAGCGGCGCAGCACCTGCGTCACCGTCGATTTGGCCAGCAGTGAGCCTACCGCCGTAGGCCCCATCATGCAGCCTGCAATAATTGCCGGATAGCCAAAGCCCACCTGCAGCATCAGCGGCATCAGAAAGGGAATACAGCCGGTTCCGAGACGCGCCGCAATATTGCCGAGGATACCGACAGAAAATGTACGGGTGCGGAACATCGGCAGGCCGATCAGCGGTGCGGGATGGCGCCGCGCATGCAGTATATAAAGAAGCAGCAGTGCAAAGCCGCCAAACAGCACCAGCAGCGCCTGCCATGACGCAACAATGCGCTCGCCGAACAGCTCAATGCCCACTGAGATCAGCACCAGCCCCAGACCGAAAAGAAGAAAGCCGGTAAAATCGAAGCGGCGTTTTGGCGTGGTGAAATCTGGCATATATTTGCGCGCGTAAAAAATGCCGGCAATACCGATGGGAATATTGATCAGGAAAATCCAGTGCCAGCTGGCGTAGGTTACCAGCAGGCCTCCCAGCATTGGTCCGAGGATAGGGCCGACCAGGCCCGGCATTGTCACGAAATTAAGCACCGGCAGCAGTTCACTGCGCGGATAGGCACGCAGCAGAGCCAGACGCGCCACCGGCATCATCATGGCACCGCCCACGCCCTGCACAATGCGTGACACCACCAGAATAGTCAGCGAGCCCGACAGGGCGCAGGCCAGCGATCCCAGCGTAAACAGTGAAACGGCAATAATAAAAATACGGCGCGTGCCAAACCGGTCGGCCAGCCAGCCGCTGACGGGTATCAGCATAGCGACAGTCAGGGTATAGCTGATAACGGCGGACTGCATAGCAAGGGGGGAGCGTTCAAGGCTGGTGGCAATGGCCGGCAGCGCTGTATTAAGAATGGTTGCGTCGAGTGCCTGCATAAAAAACGCCATTGCGGCTATCCACGGCAAGCCAGCCATACTGCGCGCAGAACGAATCATCGAAAATCCTTCTATTGGTGGTGCTGGCAAACAGCATTATCAGAAAAGAATAGCATTGCAGTTACAGGCGATGACGTTGATTTGTGCCTCTTACGAGGCCATTTTGGCCATTAATTGGTCATATAATGCCTGCTTTTAGCGCTTTCGCTCAAAAAAGAGACGCTCAGCTATTTTTTTGCAATAAACACTTGTCACCCGGCGAGAACTCCCTATAATGCGCCACCACTGAGACGGCAAAGCGGCAACGCAGACGGGCTCAGCA
>NZ_VEIP01000004.1:0-407137 GCF_007680655.1 Pantoea sp. PSNIH1 | reverse complement strand
CCACCTCGACCCGCTCATAAAGCGCCATGTCGGTCTGGGCATCACCCAGATTCCAGCGTGATGCAAACGCGGTTGGGATCCCGTCTACCATATAGTTGTCAATGAGAAAGCCGCGCGAGTAGTAACTGGTACGATCCATATCCGCCGAAACACCCCTGATACCGGTAGTGTTGGACAGAACATCATTCAGCGACTGCAGCTGCTGATCGGCCATACGCTGTTTACTGATAAGCGATACCGACTGAGGAATGTCGCGCGCCGTCAGCGCCATTTTTGTGCCTGCGCGCGTTACCGGTATGCTGTAATCCCGATCGTTCTGATTTTCCACGTCAGACGCGCTGGTTTCCACCATCAGGGTCTGTTCCGCCGCCTGTGCAACACCGGCTGCAATCAGCATCGCCAGCAATGACATTTTCAGCGCAGGTTGTGCCGTTGCAGCCGCAGTGCGGACGCGCATCGGTTTAGAAGACATAGCCATCCTTAATTCTCATTTTAGTTTATCTGTCAGCGCACCCTGCCGGTCACCTGGAGCAGGCATAGCTAAGAAAGCAAATGAGAAATATACTCATTTAGATTACTATTGCAAGAAATTGTTACTGTTTCTGACACCCGGCAATTCGATAAAAAACCATATTTTTCATTTTGATGCGATACGGGCTGGGGGCGCAACCTAACCAGGGCGGCATAAATGCCGCCCCTACAGATGCCCCCGTAGGGGTCGCATTAATGCGACCCTGTCGTATTGATGCGATCCTGGGGTTAGGTGCGGAACGTGACCAGGGCGGCATTAATGCCGCCCCTACAGATGCCCCCGTAGGGGTCGCATTAATGCGACCCTGGCGTACTGCCGGTAGCGTGCCCACTTTATAAATTCTGGTGTCCGTTAAATATTCAGTTTGCGGCTAATAAATTTCTGATGCAGGTGATAACTCAATGAGTCTGATAATTGTGCGATATAGCGGATTTAACGCCCTGATGCATATTTTAATTTGAGAAAAAATATCGTAGAATGCGCGCTTTCAAATTTTCACATCAGTAATAAGGGTTATATTCATGAGCGATGCACTAAAGGCATTGAATAATCTTCGTACACTGCGTGCTCAGACGCGTGATATTGAAGTAGCGGTATTAAATGAGATGCTGGAAAAGCTCGCTGTGGTCGTTGCAGAACGCCGTGAAGAAGCTGAAGCAGATAATGCTGCTCAGCGCGAAAAAGCAGAAAAACTGGCGTTATACAAAGAGATGCTGATGAATGATGGCATCGATATTAGTGAACTTGCGCAATTAAACCAGGCAGAAACTAAACCTAAAGCCAAACGCGCGCCGCGTCCGGCTAAGTATAAATATACCGATGAAGAAGGTAATGAAAAGCAGTGGACCGGTCAGGGCCGCACGCCTTCTCCGATTAAGAGCGCTATTGATGCCGGCGCATCGCTGGACGATTTTTTAATCTGATTAGCTGACACGCATATTTCCCAGCCTCATTTCCCCGGGGCTGGTTTCGCCACTCTTCCTGCCCTTCTTTATAACCCTGAACCGATCAGCCGCTGCTGTTATTCACTTATTGCAATATCATTGCGGGTATTGAGATATATCGCTCACTCGTTCTGCTGTTACCTTCCCCGGATAACGTGCTGCACGCCGCGCAGCGTAATCGTGAGAAAGGAACAAACTATGTCGCCGTCAGAATTAACGCAGTTAACAGAACAGCTGGTCGCTTTCCGGCAGGAGCTGCACCGTTTCCCGGAGCTGTCAAACCAGGAATTTGCCACCACACAACGCATTCGTGAGCAGCTGGAGGCGCACAATATCCGCATTCTCCCCCTGGCACTGACAACCGGACTGGTCGCTGAAGTGGGTCCCGCAACCGGTCCGCTGGTGGTGCTGCGGGGCGATATTGATGCCTTGCCGATTGAAGAGCACTCCGGAGTAGAGTTTACTTCAGCGCATCCCGGAGTCATGCACGCCTGCGGTCACGATTTTCACAGTGCGGCCATACTGGGCGCAGCCATTCTGCTGAAATCCCGCGAAACACAGCTGGCTGGCCAGGTGCGCTTTATTTTTCAGGCAGCAGAGGAGACCGGTGAAGGCGCACCCGCGGTGCTTGCCAGCGGTGCTTTGCAGGATGCGTTTGCCATATTTGGTCTCCATAACGATCCCTCTCTGCCGGCAGGTGTGGCGGGCAGCCGGGCGGGCGCCCTGACCGCCGCCGTTGACCGCTTTGCGCTACAGATCACCGGCACCGGCAGCCATGCCGCACACCCGAATCAGGGTAACGACCCTATTGTGATTGCCGCGCACATTGTCTCTGCAGTCCAGACGCTGATCAGCCGTAACCTCCCTTCAGCAGAGAATGCTGTGTTCTCGATTACCCAGCTTCACAGCGGCAGCACGTGGAATGTCATTCCGGAAAGCGCCTGGCTGGAAGGCACCGTGCGCACCTTTTCCGCCGCAGCGCGCGAACGTATTGAACAGCGATTTCGTGAACTGGTAAAAGGTATCAGCGCAGCGTTTGCGGCTGAAATAGCAATCACCTGGCAGGCCGGGCCACCCGCAGTGATAAATGATGCGCACTGGACAGCGTTTGCCCTGCAGCAGGCAGCGCTTAACGGGCTGGACGCACGTGAAATTGCTGCCACCCCGATTGGCGAAGATTTTGCTTACTATCAGCAGCACATACCCGGCGCATTTATCATGATTGGCACCGGTGAAGCCTGGCCTCTGCATCACCCTGCGTTTCGCATTAACGATGATGTGCTGTTGCCTGCTGCACACTACCTTGCAGCGCTGGCCGAAGCAGCTTTTGCTCAGCGGCCGGTTTAATACGTAACGCAATTTTTTCTCTGCAGCCTAATCAGAGCCGCAAAAATTAAACCTAAAAGTGCTACAAATAAAAACCGTCAGGCGCAATTATTATGCCATTCAACATGTTGAACATAGCGGCAGCTTTTTTTTGGATTAAAAAACGTGAAGCGCAAATCAAAAATCGCTGCGAATAAATTATCCTTCGCTGAAATAGTAATTTTTCCATTTTTCTACTGTAGCCATTGAAAAATAGCGTTATTCGCCGAAAAAAGAGAGGATCAGCAGTCAATAAAGCAAAGCATTGGCTGCCGCTTTGCTTTTTTTTCAGCAACTTCACAGGGTTGCTGAAACCCGGCACCTGACTATAATTTCCTCAAACAACCTTTATAAATTTTTACCGCTGCCCTGACGTTGTCGTGTAACCCGCTGGCAGCCTTTTTATTTATCCAGTCACAGCCCTGATAAATTTCAACTAAAGCTGGTCCTGTAATTTACTTTACAGGGCTGCTGTTTTGTCCTGTTTTCCAGGAGAATTAAATGTTGCCATTTTCCAGCTTCTGGCAGGCCGGTTTTGAGGGTGCCGATCATATTAATCCCGCCGGGATTGCACTTGATATGAATGTAATCAATGCACACGACGTGCATATTGTAACGGATTATGCCGCGCTCGCTGCATTTAATATTCGGTCAGTGCGTGAAAGCGTGGGCTGGCGGCTGGCTGAAGCCGATCCACAGCGTACCTTTGCCCGGCTGACCCGCTGCATGCAGTCGGCCAGCGAGCAGGGTATTCAGGTGAACTGGACGCTGAGCCACTATGGCTGGCCGGACGATCTCACCCTGTTCTCGCCTGAATTTGTGCCGCGTTTTGCGCGGTTCTGCCATCAGGTTGCGACCTGTCTGGCCGGATTTTACCGTGACGTGCCCCCGGTTTACTCACCGGTTAACGAGCTCTCTTTTTTCGCCTGGGGTATTTCAGTAGGACTCTTTGGTAACAACGCCGATAGCGATCCCGATGCCATTAAGCGGCAGCTGGTACGCGCTGCCCTGGCGGGCTGTGATGCCATTCTGGCCGTCGATCCGCGCGCACGTTTTTTGCACTGCGATCCCATTATTCATGTGGTGCCGGAGGATGAAAGCGAGCACGCACAACAGCACGCCGCCGCTCTGACGGCCGCGCAGTATCAGGCGTGGGATATGCTGGCAGGGCTGCGTGAACCGGAGCTGGGCGGGTCGCCGCGCTATCTGGATCTGATCGGAGCCAACTATTATCACGGTAACCAGTGGCTGGCGCAGACCGGCCAGCGGCTGGAGTGGCATCTGGATGATGCCCGGCGCATTCCGTTATCCGACATGCTTGCCCGTCTCTCGGCGCGCTATCAGCGCCCCCTGCTGCTGGCAGAAACCAGCCACGTCGGCAGCGGCCGCGCGGCCTGGATAACCCATATTACCGACCAGGTCGCGCAGGCGCAGCTGGCAGGCTGCGATATTCGCGGCATTTGCCTCTACCCGATTATCGATCGGCCTCTCTGGGAAGATATTACGCACTGGCCGCATAGCGGTCTGTGGGATAGCGATTCGCAAAACGTTCGCCTGCTTAACCACGCTTATGCTGCCGCGCTGCGGCAATCACAACGCGCACTCGCGCGTTTTCAGGGGTTTCTCACACCGGCCGCTGGGCCAAAGGAGTTCGTCATGAATCAATCTGTACTGGTGGTATTTAGTCATCTGCGCTGGGGATTTG
The DNA here is from genome assembly GCF_007680655.1 of Pantoea sp. PSNIH1. NCBI lineage: Bacteria > Pseudomonadati > Pseudomonadota > Gammaproteobacteria > Enterobacterales > Erwiniaceae > Pantoea > Pantoea sp. PSNIH1. The sequence goes on along the minus strand of NZ_VEIP01000004.1, from coordinate 402,591 downwards.
TGTTTCAGCGGCCGCAGCATGTGCTCTCACGCCTTGCACAGCACCACCGGATTATTTTTATTGAAGAGCCGGTTTATCAGGCGGGTGAAGCGGGATTGCGCACCTCGCAGCCGGCGGCCAATGTCACCGTGGTCGAGCCGCATACGCCGATACACGCCCCCGGTTTTCATGACGACCAGATTGCGCTACTGCAGCCGCTGCTCAGCAACCTGCTGGAGCCTGGCACTGAACCGCTGGTCTGGTTCTACACCCCAATGGCGCTGCCGCTGCTTAGCGCGTTTAACAGCCGCGGGATCATTTATGACTGTATGGATGAACTCTCCGCGTTTGACCAGGCGCCGCGTCAGCTGCAGCAGCGCGAATCGGCTCTTCTGAGCCGCGCTGACCTGGTCTTTACCGGCGGACGCAGCCTGTATGAAGCGAAAAAAGATCGTCACTCGCGCGTTCACTGTTTTCCCAGCAGCGTGGATGCCGGGCACTTTGCACAGGCGATCGACCGCAGCAACGGCCATCCGCTGCAGCAGTTTCTGCCTAAACCGCGCCTCGGTTACTACGGTGTGATTGATGAGCGCATGGATCTGCCGCTGGTCACCGCGCTGGCTGACGCGCACCCTGACTGGCAGATCATCATGGTGGGACCGGTGGTCAAGATCGATCCTGCGACGCTGCCGCAGCGTAAAAACCTGCACTGGTTCGGACAGCAGCCTTATGCCGCCCTGCCGCAGTTTCTGGCGGGCTGGGATGTCTGCCTGATGCCGTTTGCGCTCAATGCCTCCACGCGCTTTATCAGCCCGACAAAGGTTCTGGAGTACATGGCCGCGCAGCTGCCGATTGTCAGCACAGCGATCGCTGACGTAGCGCGCCAGTATGCTGACGTCGTGACAATAGCCGATTCGCAGGAAGCCTTTATTCAGGGCTGCGAACACGCTCTGCGCCAGACAGCTGAACGGCGTCATATGCAGGCTGAAGCGATGGCTGCCGTAGTCGCCGCGACGTCCTGGGATAATACGGTGGCGCAGATGCAGCAGCACCTCAGCGCCATTAAACGTCAGCCCGCCCGGCCTGCGACGCAGGCCGCTGCACCCGCTGAACGCACGCAGCCGGTCACGCTGCATCCGGTTGAATGTCTTATCCTCGGCGCAGGGCCTACCGGCCTGAGTGCCGGTTATCATTACGGTAAAGGGGCCGTCGTACTGGAGAAAAATGAGTCGCCAGGCGGCTGGTGCCGGTCAATCGAAGATAAGGGTTTTACCTTCGACTATGCCGGTCACATCATGTTCTCCAACGATCCCTACGTGCTGGAGCTCTACGATCTGCTGCTGGGTGAGAATCAGCACTGGCAGATGCGCGAAGCCTGGGTCTATAGCCACGATGTCTATACGCGCTACCCGTTCCAGTCAGCGCTGCACGGCCTGCCGGCGGAGGTGATTAGTGAATGTGTGCTGGGCGCGATTGAAGCGCGCTACGGCGCGGCAGAAAACGATACCGCCATACTGCCTGGCGCAGACGCATCGCGCGACTGCTGCGCCGACGGCGTGGTAGCGGATGAGGGCTGCATCACTGAACAGCGCGACAGTGAAGATTTTGAACATTTTATCTATCGCGTCTGGGGCAAAGGCATCGCCCGTCATTTTGCCGTTCCCTATAACCGTAAACTGTGGAAAACGCCGCTGGCCAGCATGGAGACCTCGTGGCTGGGCGGTCGCGTACCCCTGCCGGATCTGGCGCAGATCGTCAGCGGTGCGCTTGCGCCGCTGGAGAAACCGGTCGGGCCCAACGCGCGCTTCGGCTATCCGCTGCGCGGCGGCTTTCAGGCGCTGATGAACGGTTTCCTGCCTCACCTTAGCTGTACGCTGGAGACCGGAACGGCGGTAGCCGAGATTCAGCCGCAGTCGCGCAGCGTCACGCTCAGCGACGGCAGGCATCTGCAGTATGACCAGCTCATCAGCACGCTGCCCTTACCGGAACTGGTGCGCCTGATGGGCGCCCGCGCGCCGCAGGCGGTACAGCAGGCGGCTTCTCAGCTGCGTCATACCTCTGTGTGCTGCGTTAATCTTGGTATCGGACGTCCGGCGATCAGTGAAAAGCACTGGATTTACTATCCGGGAGACACGCTGTTCCATCGCATCTTTCTGCAGGGTAATGCCAGCCCGCACTGTAATCCTCCGGGCGGATTCGGTCTGACCTGTGAAATCACCTGGCGTGACGATCAACCGCTGCCCTGTGAGGGTGAAGCGCTGATCCAGCGCTGTATCGATGACTGTATCCGGGTAGGCATTATCAATGAGGATGATGAGATCCTCACCAGTAGTATCGTAAACATGCCGTACGCCTATGTCGTTTACGATCATGCGCGCAGTGCCAACGTGGCGCTGATCCGTAGCTGGCTGGCCACGCAAAGTATCCATCTGGCCGGGCGCTACAGCGAATGGGAGTATTACAATTCGGATCACGCTTTCCTGGCGGGCAAGCGGGTAGCAGAGAGCGTGAAAGATCTGCTCAGCAATCGCAAAACTATCGCCTGAGGCGGGGCGTGCCGGGCCGCATGGCCCGGCACGCCTTACTGACCGGCGAGCCGCTTGCGTATCGGCTCAAACTCTTTTGTGGCGCTGCGCGGCAGGGGATCGGGCAGATTTTTCTCTGCCGCCTGCCAGTAGCGCCACGGCACTTTCTGACGACCCAGTTCATAATCCATGCCGTCCCAGCTATCTTCACGAAAGCTATAAAATGCCCAGTGCGCGTCATGGCTGTCCAGCACCGTCAGCACATCTTCCAGGTACCGGGTACAACCGGCCAGCGTGCGCACGCAGCCAAACTCGCTAACCACCAGCTGCCGCTTATCGATCCCGTTACGCGCAGCCCATTCAAAAGGGCGTGCCAGATAGTCCGCGACACGCGCCGCATCCCACTGCTGCATATCCTCGCCGAAAGGTACGTAACCCGGATAGGGCCAGGGCTTTTCACGCCGGGCGTTGGGTGCGCTGGTCGCAGCATAGGGTTCATACATGTGCACGCTGTAAAGTATGCGCGTGTCGTGCAGCGCCTCAGGCCAGTAGTCAAACGCATCGGCGGCGGCATACCAGCCGCTGTCGACCATTATCGGTGTAACGGCATCTGCTTCACGAATAGCGGCTATAAGCGCGGCATAAAACGCCGGCAGATCGCGGCTTCCGCCACGCTGCTGCTGATACCAGCGCGCCATCGCCTCACTGCTGGCGTGCTCTGCCAGTCCGCCATTTTTTTCCGGCGCGGGCTCATTGATCAGGTTATAGGCGGCAATAGCGGGATGATGGTGCAGAGCAGCAGCCAGATCGTGCCAGTAGCGCACGCTGGCTTCCCACCAGGCTTTATCCTGCCAGAGCCGATCGTCAAATTTTCCCCCGTTATTCTGCGCCCAGCGCATGCCGGGCAGAGAGAGAGGCGTAATAACCACGCGCAGGCCCGCTGCCCAGGCGCGGTCGAGGGTGTGGATAAGCGTCTGCAGATCGCCGGCGTCCAGCCCGCGATACTCATCTGCGTTACCCAGCAAAAAATCGCGTTGCTGCGTGGGCCACTTATCCCAGGAGAGCCGTACCCAGCTGGCACCGTAGTCATGCAGAGCCGTAAAATATTTGCTGTCAGGCGGCAGCCGGTTAAAACTGTTGGCCCCGTGCCGCGATGCTGACCAGAACGCCATGGCGTCTGCCGCCAGGCTAGCCGGGCTGGTCAGAACGAGTGTTATAAACAGGGTAATAGTTGTCAGAAATGCACGCACAAGAACTCCTTCTTTTGCCTGCATTTATAGCGATAAAACCGCACCGGCAGGTGTTATTTTTCGTGAATTTTGCGCGCGCCGGATATTCACGATCGGTTCACACTTAGCGTTTAGTACCGGGCTTAAGCGATCGGTTTAGCTCCTGAATCCGCTTCATGGTTTTCACCGTGCGTCCGGCATTGACTGAGGCAACCGACAGGATAAGCATTTCAAGACAGACCAGCACGGTCCCGTGCAGCGGCATGCGTCCTCCTTCCCCGCCGCGTGGTACATTGATCACGATATCAGCCTCGCGCGCAAAGGCAGACTCCATCGCATGCGTCAGCAGAATGACAGGAATGCCCAGCTTTCTCGCCTCCTTTAACGCCGTGCCCCCTTCACGATGCGCCGATTTCTGCGCCATCATCACCAGTACATCACCACGCTGCAGGCTCAGCAACTGCTCTGCCAGCGCAATGCCGGTGCGGTTCAGGGTTGTGGCGGGCAGCCCGATACGGCTGAACATACGGGCGCTGTAGTCCGCAAGAATACCTGACGCGTTGATGCCAAAGAGGGCGACCTGACGCGCTTCGCTTAGCAACGCCACCGCCTGTGCCACCGCCTGACGGTTTTCGGGCTGTGCCAGCGCGTGACACGCCTGCTGGTGTCCCAGCAGCACAAAATCGATGCTGGCATTAATATCGCAGGCCAGTTCGCTAACGGTCGCGCTCATCTTTGCTGCAGAGTTAATGGCCGGCCCCGCCCACTCCGCCAGCGTGAGTTTAAGATCGCGCAGGCCCGTAAAGCCCAGCGCCTGTACGGCACGGATCACCGTCGCATCAGACGTTCCCGTTGCGGCGGCAATATCGATAGCCGTCGCTTCCGCCACGCTCTCACGATGCGCATCAATATAGCGGGCGACCGTCTGCAGCCGGGGGGAGAGACTGGCGATACGAGCCCGGCAGCGGTCGCCAAAAATGTCTGTCCGGACACCCTTTTTTTTCAGCGCCATGGGCTGAGGCTCCTGACATTACCCGCTGTGAAAGGCGGATATGTTGTAGTGGCTGGTCTCGTGATAATGAGATGCGCCCTATTCACTTTACTCACAGAACGAGAAACCTCTTCGCATTTTAATGATTAATATATTGATTTATAACATCAATATTTAAATATACCGTCATTAGACGGATTCCGGATAAATGTAGTATTACCTGCATTATATCCGTTTACTACTACATTCTTTCATGTTTGAATGATTCTCAATTACATTCAAGCCTGCATTTTGGCCGCTGAATGATTATTCTGCCTGCCCGCGCGCGGCAGGTTTTGCCGATGGCTTTATGACGGAACACTCCGTCTTTACCAGGTTTGCTGACATGCTTATTTCCTCTACTTTTGTGCCAAAGGCGTTACGCCCTGCGTTATATGTTGCGCTGCAGGGGCTTATCCCTGTCTCCGTTACGGCCAATGCCGCAGAGCAGGAAACCACGCTCACGGTTCAGGCTGATAGTGAAACCGCGTCCGGTTATAGCGCCGGCAGCAGCACCGTCAGCAGCAAACTGCCCGTTGCGCGGCTTGATGAGATCCAGTCAGTCAGCATTGTAACGCCGCAACAGCTGGAGGATTACCAGGTCAGTCGCCTGACGGAGGCGATGCGCTTTGTCAGCGGCGTAAGCGAAGGTAATACGCTGGCAGGCACGGAAGATGGCTTTGTGCGCCGCGGGTTTGGCGGCAACAGCGACGGTTCGATCTATCGCGATGGCATACGCAGCAGTCAGGGCCTCAATGTCAACGCAGCAACGGAGCGGGTTGAAGTACTGAAAGGATCCGCTTCACTGCTCTACGGCATCCAGAATCCGGGCGGCGTCATCAATATCATCAGCAAAAAACCGCTTTATGAATGGCGTACCGCGCTGAGCGGCCGGACCGCCAGCAGCGGCGGCGGCAGCGGTACGTTCGATATCACCGGACCACTGGATAACGGTTTTGCTTTCCGGCTGGTCGCAGAGCAGCAGAACCAGGATTACTGGCGCAATTTTGGTCGTGATAAACACCGGCTCATCGCACCCTCGCTGCAGTGGTATGGCGAGAAAGCCAGCTTTCTGCTGAGTTACGAAGATTACCAGTATGATATTCCTTACGATCGCGGTACGGCGTTTATCCATAACCGCCCGGTTGATATCGGCTACAAAGATCGGCTGGATGATAAAGCTGGCCACGCCTGGGGCCATAATAAAACGCTGAATACCCACTACGACTGGCAGTTTAGTGACGACTGGAGCACGCGTGTGACGCTGGGCTGGAACCAGCGCCAGTATGATAATAATGAAGTGCGCGTTACCGCCATCGATCCGGACAGCGGGGTTGTGACGCGTCGCGCTGACGCCAATCGCGGTTTTAATCATCAGACAAAATATATCGCCTGGGATCTGACCGGTACGCAGCAGCTTGCCGGCATGACGCACACGCTGGTGGCGGGCACCGATTATGAGATGAATCAGACCTTGCGGGCGCGGCAGTATCAGGGCAAAGCAAATCGCGGGTTTACGCTTGCCGAACCGCATTACGATCTGCTTGCGCCGGTCATGGATGCCACTACCGAGCGCCGCGCAAATGCGCGGCTGCTGAACCGCATTCACAGCCGCTCGCTTTACGCCAAAGATAGCGTAGCGATTAACGATCGCTGGACCCTGGTGGCAGGCGGCCGCTATCAGCATTATGAACAGCGCGCCTCAAAGGGAGCCGACCCAATCGTGCCGACGCTGGAGAGCAGCGGCAACAAATTTTTGCCGCAGGCAGGCGCGATCTACAAACTGACACCGGATATCTCGCTCTACACCAGCGTCAGCAAATCGTTCACCCCCTCAACCGAGGTGGATGATGCGGGACGGGTGGGCAAACCTGAACAGGGCACCAGCTGGGAAGCGGGCAGCAAGTGGCAAATCACGCCGACGCTGTTTGCCAGCCTGGCGCTTTACCGCATTGATGAGCGCGATATGTCACTCAGCATCAATGGCACCACGCGCACTATCAACCGGGCGCGATCCACAGGCGCTGAAGCGGAGCTTAACGGGGAAGTGGCTGCCGGCTGGGAGATCAGCTCCAGTTACAGCTATGATATAGCGGAGATCGCTGACGATGGCGTAAACAGGGCCAATAACGGCAACCGGCTGCAGAACGCTCCCCGTCACGCCGGTTCACTTTGGCTCACCCACACGCTGGCGCTGCCCGGCATTCCGGGTGATTTCCGCATCGGGGGGGGTGCCCGCTATGTCGGTTCACGCGCGGGCGATCCGGAGAACAGCTTTACCCTGCCTGACTATACGGTAGCCGACACCTTTATTGCCTGGAACAGTACCCTTTCCGGGCATAAAACCCGGCTTCAGCTGAACCTGAATAATCTGTTTGATAAACACTACTACACCTCCAGCGGTGGCAACCTGCGCGTACGCGAAGGCGAGACCCGCAATCTGGTGGCGGAGGCGAGCATTGCGTTCTGATTCACTCTTTTTCGCCAGCCTGCTGCTGTTAGCCTGGCTGCTGCTCAGCCCGCTGGCGCAGGCAAAAACGCTCACCGATATTGACGGTCATTTGGTGACAATACCCGATCGCCCGCAGCGCATTGTGCTTGGCGAAAGCCGTATGCTCTATACGCTGGCGCTGCTGGCGCCTGAAAATCCGCTGCAGCACATTGTGGGCTGGCCACGCGATCTGCAGAAATATGATGCGCAGATGTGGCGCAGCTTTGCGCGACGTTTTCCGCAAATAGAGGCGGTTCCGTCACTTGGCAGCGGTGGCCCGGCGGCGATCAACCCGGAACAGGTTATTGCGCTGCGCCCCGACGTCGTCATTTTACCCAGTCTGGCACGCTATGATGATGCTGACGCGCGTCTGCTTGCGGTACTGCAGGCGGCACACATTCCGGTCGTGAAGATCGACCTGCGCGTTCAGCTGCTGAAGAATACCCGGCGCAGCGTGGAGATCCTGGGTGATGTGATTAATCAGCAGGCGCGGGCAGCCGCATTTAACCGGTTTTACGCCGCCCATATGCGGGTCATTGAGGAGCGGCTTGCTGATTTTCACGGTGCGCGCCCTGAAGTGCTGCTGCACCTGCATCTGGGACGCCGCAATGAGTGCTGCGTGACGGCAATCAACGGCAGTCTGGGCGAGCTTCTGCGCCTGGCCGGAGGCGACAACATCGCCGCCCGTACCCGGCAGGGTGTGTTTGCCCGCCTGAGTGAAGAGAGCGTGATTGCCGCGCAGCCTGACTACTACTTTGCTACCGGTTTTAGCGACAATCAGAGCAGTGGCCGGCTGAAGCTCGGACCGGAGATCGCGCCTGATGTTGCACTGCAGAGTTTTCAGCAGCTGACCGGACAGCAGAAAGGGCTGCGCGGGCTGAAGGCGCTGCATAACGGTCAGGCGGGCGCGCTGTGGATGAATTTTTATCTCAGCCCGTGGCACGTCGTTGCAGCAGAATTTATGGCTAAAACGCTCTATCCGCAGCGTTTCGCTGACGTCGATCCTCAGCAGACGCTGGAAACGCTGTTTCGCGATTTTTTACGCATGCCGCTGCAGGGAACCTGGTTTATGCGTATACCCGCTGACCAGCCGTAACTCAGCGGGTATGCCCGCGATCGGCATAGACCGATTGCGGGCAATCAGCAGCACCCACTCCTGACTATTCACGGGTCGGCTTACCGCTGTAGCGGGTAATCGGGGTCTCCTCCTCTTTCTGCATCTCGCGCGAAAAAACTTCCAGCGCCGACAGCAGCGGACGCACACCCTGCCACAGGTCTTCATCATTAAGCAGTTTCATTACCCCTCTGATGCCGGGCGCAGCTTTCTCCTGCTGAACAGACTCGCTCGCTGGCTTCATCGCGACCAGCGCATTGCGCAGCGCCAGCAGTACATGATTAAACCGCTCGGGCGGAATAGTGCTCAGCATCATAAACAGCAGCGAAATGTTCTGGATGGCGTTCTGAGTACCGGGGCGATTCAGCCCGCCGGCAAGAATTTTACCAATGTCGTTGTTCGCTTTAACCACGTCATTGGCGAGACGCAGAAAGCCGTGCTGATGCAGATTCTCCAGCAGCGTATTGAGTGACTCCTGCGCGGTGGGTTCAGTGCGCGCAGGTTCAGGCTGGTAGTCCAGCGGTTCGGCCATTAGCTTTTCTCCGGGTGCGAAACATGTTCAGGGGGCAAACGGTACTCCGGCTGCTGCCATTTCACCTCAACCGGCAGGTGATCCAGCGGCGTGCGCTGACCGTGACGGAAGTTATGCAACGGCAGCGGATGCGGCTGAGGCTGACGCGCCAGTTTACGCAGGCTGACGGCAATCTCTTTGTAAGCCGGCGTGTTCACATCCGGGTCGTGGTGGTTACCGGTCAGACCATTGACGCCGGGTTTGCCATAGTGAATCGGGATAAACAGCACGTTCCCTGCGGCACGATCGGTCACCACCACCGGCACCTCCAGCGCGCCGCGCCGCGAGCGGATTTCAACCCAGTCACCCTCCTGCAGCTGACGCGCTTCCGCCAGCTGCGGCGAGATCTCCACAAACCAGTTGGGTGACAGCGACATGATGCGTCCGCCCTGCCCGGTCTGGTTTGTGGACTGGAAATGCTCCAGCATGCGGCCATTATTCAGCAGCAGATCGTACTCTGCGTCCGGCTGCTCTTCTGGCGGCTGCCACTCAAGCGCATAGAGACGCGCTTTACCATCCGGAAACGCAAATGCGTCGGTATAGAGCAGCGGCGTACTGCTGCCATCTGCTTTCACCGGCCAGAGCTGTGACTGCCAGCCTACCAGCTGTTCATAGCTCACACCGGCAAACAGATCCGCAATGCCCGCCGCCTCCGCCATGATGGCGCCGGGGTTTGGATAGCGCCAGTGATGCCCGAGACGCGCGGCGAGATCGGTCAGAATCTGCCAGTCAGGCCGGCTCTCACCCAGTGGAGCAAACGCCGGGGAGAAGTGCTGTATACGGCGCTCGGTATTGACGAATGTGCCCTCTTTTTCCAGGCTCGGACAGCCGGGCAGCACCACGTCGGCGTAGCGCGCGGTTTTGCTCATGAAAATGTCCTGCACCACCATAAAATCGAGCTGGCTGAACGCTTCATCCACTTTGGTGGAGTTAGCGTCTGAAAAGGCGGTATCTTCGCCGATGATGTACATTGCGCGCAGCTGCTTATCGTGGGCGTGCTCAATCATCAGGAAGTTATCCAGCCCCTCTTCATCAGAGAGCGCTTCCGGCGCAACCTGCCAGGCACGCGCCCACTTCTCGCGAACCGCATCATCCGTTACGCTTTCATAGCCGGGGTAAACATTGCTCAGGCAGCCAAAGTCGCTGGCCCCCTGCACATTGTTATGGCCGCGCATCGGATAGCCACCAGTGCCGGGGCGACCATAGTTGCCGGTCACCAGCAGCAGGTTAGAGAGTGCCGTGCTGGCATCGGCACCGTGGCTGTGCTGCGTGATACCCATCGCCCAGAGAATACAGGCGCTGTTTGCCTGGCCGATCATCTCCGCTGCCTCGGTGAGTGCCTCCACGCTCAGACCGGTTACTTCACTCGCCATCTCAAGCGTAAACGGCGCGAGCGAGGCACGGTAGGCGTCAACATCATTAACGCGCTCAGCCAGAAACGCGTCGTCTGCATAGTGATGATCGAACATATATTTCGCCATCGCAGAGGCCCAGACCATATCGGTACCGGGCCGGATACGCAGATAGCAGTCGGCGCGCTCCGCCATTTCATGCTTACGCGGATCCACGACCAGCAGTTTCTGCCCGTGATGTTTATGGCTCTGTTTGATGTGCGAGGCGAATACCGGATGGTTTTCTGCAAGATTACTGCCCACGGTGATAATCAGATCGGTCTGCTGCAGATCGCGCAGCGTGCCGGCATCGCCGCCATAACCCACGGTGCGGAACAGCCCCTGGGTAGCCGGGTTCTGACAATAGCGTGAAGAGTTATCGACATTGTTGGTACCAAAAATCAGGCGCGCGATCTTTTGCGTCAGATAGGCCTCTTCATTACTGGCTTTACTGGAGCCAATAAATCCAATTGCTGCGCCGCCGTGCTGATGCGCTACGGCACGCAGCCCTTCCGCCACCCGGTTCAGCGCCTCTTCCCAGCTGGCAGGCCGGAATGCTCCGTTTTCCCGGATAAGCGGCGTGGTCAGGCGATTCGGGCTGTTAACAAAATCCCAGCCAAACTTGCCTTTTACGCAGGTGGAGATGCCGTTTACCGGCGCCTCAGCGACCGGCTGCACCTTCAGGATATGGCGATCGCGCGTCCAGACCTCAAAGCTGCAGCCAACGCCGCAGTAGGTGCAGACCGTTTTGGTTTTTTTAATTTCTGTTTTGCGCAAAGCATCATCAATCAGTGAGATGCCGGTTATCGGCTCCATGCCGATGCTCTTCTCCATTTTTTTAATGGCATCAATAAACGGCCGCTTTAAATCCTCATCCATGCGGGTAAACGGACCGGCATCGGGCTGCATGGTTTTTTCTAAAAGCGCGTTACACGGGCAAACCGTGACGCAGTGACCGCAGCTGACGCAGCTCGATCCGGCAATCTCCGTCCCGCCATCCCACAATACGCGCGGATGTTCTGCGCTGTAGTCAATTGAGAGTGTCTCATTGACTTCTATGTTCTGACACGCCTCAACGCAGCGTCCGCAGAGAATGCACTGGTCGGGATCATAGGTATAAAACGGATTGCTGTGATCTTTCGTGTAGGGTTTACGTTCATAGGGATAGAACTGAATCGGCATGTGCATATCGGCTACCGCATTATGCAGCGTACAGTCGCCGGTATTGTGCTCACACACCGTGCAGTAAAGTTCATGGCGATTCAGAATACGGTCCATACCTTCCTGCTGTGCAGCAGCCAGGTCGGCGCCTTCACTGACCACCTGCAAGCCTTCATAAGTCCGCAGGGTACAGCCACGCACCTGCTCTCCGTCAGCCCTGACCCAGCAGACATCGCAGCTTTGCAGCGGCGGCAACGCCGGGTGGTAGCAGACGTGCGGCAGTTTTTTTCCCTGCTGCTGCAGAAAATCGATCAGCGGTTGATCCGCTGCGCCACTCAGCCGTTCCCCGTTATAAATAATGGTACAGAGTGCTTCGCTCATTTTCGCCTCGTTGACGACAGTGCTCATTATGTTTATCCCGGTAAAACGCCGGGAATTTATTAAAGTTATTCAATGAGCTTAGAGCTAATTTTCTGCTCTGCAATGTTGCCGACTCGCTTATTTTCTAAATGTGGACTAAGAGGGGATAAATAATCATTGCGTTAGTGAAATTGTAAGGAAAAATAACTTCCCGCACTGCATGGATATTGCACAAATAAAATTCATTCGTAATTTTTTTACGTGACAAATATCACATCTCTGCCAGGCTTATTTTCTACACGTTCACTGTACAAGGAGCCCGTTATGAATTCGTTCACTAACAAAACGCTAATCGCTAATGAATATTCGCAGCCGCCGTTTAACACGCCGTCGCAGGATTTCCCCGGCTTAGCCAGTAAAATGGATCCGCGTCCCGATCACGGTGAAACAAGCTATCGCGGTTCAGGCCGCCTGACCGGACGTAAAGCGCTAATCACCGGCGGCGATTCAGGTATCGGCCGCGCCGTGGCTATCGCTTACGCTCGTGAAGGCGCAGACGTTGCCATCAACTATCTGCCTGCTGAAGAGTCAGATGCGCAGGAAGTGGTTAAGCTGATTGAAGCTGAAGGACGTAAAGCCGTCGCTATTCCGGGTGATATCCGTTCCGAATCGTTTTGCCAGCAGCTGGTTAAAGAAGCCGCTGAAAAACTCGATGGCCTGGATATTCTGGTTAATAATGCCGGACGTCAGCAGTTTAATGAATCTATTCGCACGCTCTCGACGGAAGATTTTGACGCAACGTTTAAGACCAACGTCTATGCGATGTTCTGGATCACTAAAGCCGCGCTGGAATATCTGCCAGAGGGCGCCTCTATTATAAATACCTCTTCCGTTCAGGCTTATGAGCCAAGCGCTATTCTGCTGGATTATGCGCAGACCAAAGCCTCAATTGCCGCCTTTACTAAAGCGCTGGCTAAACAGCTGGCGGAACAGAAGATCCGCGTTAACGCTGTGGCACCGGGCCCATACTGGACGCCACTTCAGGCGTGCGGTGGTCAGCCGGAAGAGAAACTGCAGCAGTTTGGTTCCGGTGCACCGATGGGCCGTCCGGGCCAGCCGGTGGAAATCGCGCCGCTCTATGTCACCTTTGCTGAAAACCTGAACGGCTTTACTTCCGGCCAGGTATGGTGCTCAGACGGCGGTACCGGCACGCTGTAATAGCACATTCTGCCCGATATCAGCGTGGCTGCCCCTGTGGCAGCCACGCTGTCGTTTCAGCTGACAGGGAAGCATGATGAATAACCAGATTTTGCAGTCGCCGATGCGCGAGAAAGGGTTTGCGCGCCTTGGAGATTACGCTGCCATTGGGGAAGGCCGTTCCGTTGCGCTTATCGCACCGGATGGGGCTATTGACTGGTGGTGTGCACCTAATCTCGACTCCGCCCCGCTGTTTGACCGCCTGCTCGATCCGGAGATTGGCGGGTTTTTCCAGATTGTACCCGCAGCCCCCTTCCGCACCGAACGCGCTTATCGCGCTGACAGTAACGTGCTGGAAACCACCTTTATCACCGCAGAGGGTTCAGTCCTGCTGACTGAATCATTAAACAGCACGCTGGCCGGTCGTCTGCCGTGGAGTGAGCTGGCGCGGCGCGTTGAAGGGATCGAGGGCCACGTTGAGCTGACGCTGACGTTACGCTTTGGTACGCTGGCTGAGACCTGCTCGCCGTGGCGGGACTGCACTGAACAGGGCGATGTTTATCATATTGCCGATCTGATGGCGATGCTGCGCACCAGTGACGCGTGGCATATTACGCAGCGGGACGATGAACGTATCGCTGCCACGCTCAAAACCTCGCCCGGCAGTCACGCGCTGGTTGCTCTGCTGGTCACCGAGCGCGAACCGCTGGCGGTGCCGGATTTAAGCGCTATCGATACCCGTATTGAAACCAGCCACACCGCCTGGTGCGACTGGACGCGCAGCCTGAGTTATCAGGGGCGCTATGAAAAGCACGTGCGGCGTTCAGCGCTGTCGCTGAAATTTCTCTGGTACTCTCCTACCGGCGCGCTGGCGGCGGCGGCCACAACTTCCCTGCCGGAAGGTATCGGCGGCGAAAAAAATTATGACTATCGCTATGCGTGGGTACGCGACGCCTGCCTGATTATTAAATCGTTTGTGTTTCTGGGCGCGCTGGAAGATTGTAAGGCTGCTTTCTCATGGCTGTCGAAAACGATTATTCGTCACGGCACCGCGCTGCGCGCCTGTTATACGCTCGAAGGGGATGAAGTCCCGGCTGAATCTTATCCGCCGCTGCGGGGGTACCACCATTCACAGCCGGTACGCATCGGCAATAATGCGCGCGATCAGCTCCAGCTCAGTATGTATGGCGACATGCTCGCCACCGCCGATTTGTTTATACAGGCTGGTCACATTCTCGATCTCTCTACCTCGCGCATGCTGGGTGAGCTGGCGAATCATTGCGCTGATTCATGGCGTCAGCAGGATTGCGGGATCTGGGAGCTGCCCGATCAGCATCACTATACGCATTCCAAGATGGCCTGCTGGCTGGCGCTGGATCGCGCCGTGGCGCTGGCAGAGGCGAAACATATTGAGCCGACCTGGCTTGAGCGCTGGCAGCGCGAACGCGATCGCATCAGCGAGTGGGTGGAGGCGCACTGCTGGAGCGAGGCCAGACAGGCTTATCTCTTCTACCCGGACAGCGAAGATAAACTGGATGCGGCGCTGGCGCTGATGCACCGTTACGGCAACCAGGTGAATCCTGAGCGCATGCGCGCGACCTATCGCGCTATCCGTCAGGATCTGGGACACAACAGCGCAATGGTTTATCGCTACTCCGGTGTGGAACAGGAGGAGAGTACCTTTATTGCCTGCTCTTTCTGGCTGGTGGAAGCGCTGGCCGCGCTGGGTGATATTCCACAGGCAGAGCAGGCGATGGAAGAGATCCTCGACAAACTTTGTCAGCGTGGCAACGTTGAAACCTTTAATGAGATGTTCGATGTCCGCACCGATGAGTGGCGCGGTAACATGCCGCAGGGGCTGAGCCATCTGGCGCTGATTTGCGCGGCGCAGTCGCTGACGGATCACGGCTGAGAAAAGGCTAACGCCGCAGGCATGAGGGCGGGAACGGAGTCCCCCCTGATGCCGCTTAGTGGCTCAGGCTATACTGTACCGTGAGCTCACCCTTCTTTTCTTTTACTTTGCCAATCACAATGTCACCGATCTCCCCGGTGCTGAGCACATGCGTGCCGCCGCAGGCATAGGGGGTCAGTTCACCCCAGCTCACCATACGTTTTCCCGCCTCTTCACCCAGCACGCGGGGATAGTTGCCCGCCACCAGCGCTGCAGCCCGCTGCATCAGCGCCTCTGCCGTAACCGGCTGAGTCTGATCCAGCGCGGTAAAAACAATGCGACCTTCCCCTGGCCGGTGGTTGGCTTTATATCCACGCCAGCCAAATGACTCTCCGGCATAAGCGATCAAATGACCCGCGGAGTGGTAACGCGAGTGCAGCTCGCGCAGCTCGCCATCCACCACCAGCTCCACCTCGCCTGGTTCAACCGGCCGATCGGTATAGTGTGCGACATCGTCGCCCTCCTGCAGCGCCTGCAGCATCGCCGCGCCGGCAAGGGTTCCGCGATCGGAGGGCTGTCCGCCACCCTGCGGATGAAACAGCGTTTCACTGAGTATGAGACGAAAGCGGCCATCATCCTGCGGTTCACAGCGTAATACCCGGGTGGTAAGCGTCAGCTGGTCGCTGGTGAAATAACGTTTGAGCGTCATAATACGTCTGGTTCCTTACGGCAGAGAAAAACGATCTCTCTTTTTAACCTGGTTCGGGGGCGGCAGGCGAAAAAAATCCGCAGGGCGAACGCTGCGGATAGATTTTGTGGCGATCAGTGCGCCTGATGTACGCGCTGGCAGTTATCAGCGCCTGCGGCCACCGGATGCGCGTCGAGATCGGCACGCGCCGCACGAATTTTCTGCGTGTCGACGCCAAAGCGCTGGTCGCGATCGCGCAGCAGCGCCGGGTTCATCTCTCCGTCGGCGGTAAAGCCCATCATCAGCGCTGGCTCGCCCAGCGGCAGGGTTTTGTCGCGGTCAGTATGCCAGGTGTGCCAGGTTTTTCCGTAGGTATTGACGATTTTGCCCATCAGCGCATGTTCAGCGGCGTCCGGAATGCCCGGCGCAATCAGAGAGCCTGATTTCACTTCATAGCGGTGGCTGTGCCAGTACTTCTTCTCGCCCGCCGGGAGCTGCTTAAACAGCCGCTCGCTGATGATATATTCAACGCCCATCAGCTTGGCATCTTTTTTATTGCCGTCGAAGATCACTGCCTGCATCACATCATCGTTGAGAATGGTGACATAGTGATGCGCTTCCATCTGTCCCTGTTTATCACCACAGTAGTAGTGGAATCCATCCAGATAGGTGTTAATGGCATCAATCGGCGGGCGCGACTGCAGTGCGGCCGCGCCGCTCTCCAGCAGCGCGGTTTTACCCGCCACGGGCGCACCGGGAGCGTTGACCGGTGACGCACTGTTATTCGCGCCGCATCCTGACAGCAACAATACGGTGAATCCACTCAATATAAGATTACGCATAGAGCATCCTTTTATTCTTTGAGTCATAAACATAGTTAATATGAATCAGGATGCCAGCGCAGCGGTGGAAACAATTACGTTACTGATTGTCCGATAAAAAAAGGCGACCGCCATAGAGAATTATTCAAAAACCTGTTTTATTACGCTTCAGGCGGCCAACTACGCGAACGTGAATAATACTTAGCACTTCCCTCTTCTGTTATCAGCAGAATATCAGCCTGAACCGGAGTCTTTATATGTCAGATTACTCCTCTGTCGCACTGCTCGGCCCTGGCGCTATCGGCACCACCGTTGCAGCTGCCCTGTATGAAGCCGGGCGCCCGCCGCTGCTCTGTGGCCGTACGCCCCATGCATGCCTGAGGCTGCGTCATGACGACGGCGAAATCCGGGTGCCGGGTCCGGTGCTGACCGATCCTGTCGCTATCCGTCATGCGGTTACGCTACTGTTTGTTGCGGTCAAAACCACTCAGGTGGCGCAGTGTGCAGGCTGGCTGCGGGCATTATGCAATGAGAATACCGTGGTGTGCGCGCTGCAAAACGGCATTGAACAGCAGACGCAGCTGCAGCCGCTGGTGAATGGCGCGCAAATTATTCCTTCGGTGGTCTGGTTTCCGGCTCAGCGCGAAGCGGACGCCTCTGTCTGGCTGCGCGCCCGGCCGCGGCTGACGCTGCCCGATACGCCAGGCGCAGCACGCATCGTTGCTGCTCTGGCGGGCACGCGCTGCAGCACCGATCTCAGCGCTGATTTTCACTCTGTGGCATGGCGCAAGCTGTTACAGAATGCGGTAGCGGGCCTGATGGTGCTGGCAAATCGCCGGGCAGGCATGTTTAACCGGAGAGATATTGCTGAACTGGCGCTGGCTTATCTCAGTGAAGCACTTAACGTGGCGCGCGCCTGTGGGGCAACTCTAAGTGACAACGTCACAAAAGAAATAGTGGCAGGGTTGCAGAGCGCACCAGCCGATCTGAGCACCTCTATTCTCGCTGACCGGCAGGCGGGTCGACCGCTGGAGTGGCAGTGCCGCAACGGGGTTATACAGCGGTTTGGCCGGGAAAAAGGCGTTCCCACTCCGCTGAGTGACGTAATTGTGCCGCTGCTGGCCGCAGCAAGCGAAGGACCGGGCTGATTTACCTGCGCACTGACAGGAATTGACATTGTGAACCCTGGCGGCGATTTTTTATACTCTGGTATATCACAGAGTGATAATGGTCGTTTACGATATATCTGCCTGAGTATTTTCCGTGTCCAGCATAATATTGCGTTAATGCGCCGAATATTCCGTATCAACATGATAAGCTGTTATCCCGCCGTCGCGCTTTTTGACAGTTATTTACTTCAGCGCTACGCTTATTGCCAGTGATATACATCACAAAGTTGCGTAAAGAAAAATTATCTCCTAAGGTGTTCGCCTTTCGGCCTCTTATAGCTTTCTTTTCCACCCTGCAATAACCGGCTGCGAAAGCTATAAGATCGCTTTTATTTCATTGTCAAAGGAAGCCTATGAGCACTGAAACAGTAAATAAACCCGATCTGACCGTTGATGATATTACCGTCATCGACAATAAACTTTTAAAACGCGCCGTCGGCGCAGCTGCTCTTGGTAATACCATGGAGTGGTTCGATTTTGGCGTATACAGCTATCTGGCCGTGATTATTGGTCAGGTCTTCTTCCCCGATGCCAGTAATACCGCGCAGCTTATCGCTTCATTTGGTACCTTTGCCGCCGCGTTCCTCGTGCGTCCGATTGGCGGTATGGTGTTCGGACCGCTGGGCGATCGCTTTGGCCGTCAGAAAGTCCTCGCTTTTACCATGGTAATGATGTCCATCGGCACCTTCTGTATTGGTCTTATCCCGAGCTATGCCAGTATCGGCATTGCGGCGCCGATTCTGCTGCTGGTAGCCCGTCTGGTTCAGGGCTTCTCAACCGGCGGCGAATATGGCGGTGCAGCAACCTTTATTGCCGAGTATTCAACCGATAAGCGCCGCGGTTTTATGGGCAGCTTCCTGGAATTTGGCACGCTGGCGGGCTATCTGCTGGGTGCCAGCCTGGTAACCGGGATGATTGCGTACCTGCCGCATGATGAGATGATGTCGTGGGGCTGGCGTATTCCGTTCTTTCTCGCGGCACCACTCGGTCTGTTTGGTCTCTATATTCGCCTGAAGCTGGAAGAGACGCCGGCATTTAAAGACCATATGGATCAGCGTGAAGAGATGGAGCATAACAAGCCGCCGCTGACGCTGTGGCAGATGCTGCGTACCCAGAGCAAACCGCTGCTGAAGTGTATCGGGCTGGTGCTGCTGTTCAACGTCTCCAACTATATGCTGACCGCATATATGCCAAGCTACCTTACCGGGATCCTCGGCCTGAGCGAACTCTCCGGTCTGCTGCTGGTGATGGTGGTGATGTTTATCATGATGCCACTGACGCTGATGTGGGGCTACTTTACCGATCGTCTCGGCCGCAAGCCGGTTATCGGCTTTGGCGCGCTGGGCCTGATTGTGCTGGCTATCCCTGCGTTTATGCTGCTGGGTACCGGTAATATGTACTGGGTTTTTGCCGGACTGGCGATTCTTGGTCTGCTGCATACCTGCTTCAGCGGCACCATGCCTGCCACCCTGCCGGCACTGTTTGTCACCGATATCCGTTATAGCGCGCTGGCGATTGGCTTCAACCTTTCGGTCTCACTGTTTGGTGGCACCACGCCGTTAATCACAGCCTGGCTGGTGGATACCACGCACAACAAAATGATGCCTGCTTACTACATGATGGGCGCCGGAGTTATTGGCCTGCTGACGGTGCTGACGCTGAGCGAAACGGCGCGTAAACCACTGAAGGGGTCATCGCCTGCGGTCGCCACCCGTGCGGAAGCGCATCGCCTGATTGATAAACTGCGCCGGCAGCGCAAACACAAAAAGCAGCAAAAACCTGCCTGATACGCTGTCACGCTGGCCACCTTCGGGTGGCCTTTTTTTTGCCTGCAATTGCGTGCGCCTCACAGACACCGCATTGAAATCTATGCCTTAATGCCGCTTTACAGCTCTCTTCTCTACGCTTCTGTCTATAAGGATAGGCTATGCCTGCTCAGATGATGCCAGCGCATCGACGTATTATCGTCGCCGGTTCGGTTGGCAATTTTATCGAATGGTATGAATTTGCCGTTTATGGCTTTATGGCCCCGATTATTGCCAGGCACTTTTTCCAGCTGCCGGATGAGCGTGCCGGCACCAGTATCATCCTGACCTGGGCCGCCTTCGCCGTGGCGTTCTTTTTCCGTCCGCTCGGCGCGATTATTTTTGGCCGGCTGGGCGATCGTCACGGACGTAAACCGGTGCTTATCGGCGTACTGATCATGATGACGCTGGTGACGGCTGCTATCGGGCTGGTGCCGGACTATGCGGCTATCGGTCTTGCCGCGCCGTTAATGCTGACGCTGTTGCGTATTCTGCAGGGCCTGTTTGCCGGTGGCGAGTATGGCGGCGCGGTGTCGCTGATGACGGAAGCCGCCCCGCCAGGCAAACGGGGCCTGTATGGTGCGTGGCAGTCGCTAACGGTGGCGTGCGGCCTGCTGGCCGGTGCGGCGACCGTCGCGCTGATCCCGCTGCTTATCGGTGAAGAGGCGATGTTCGCCTGGGGATGGCGACTGCCGTTTTTGCTGGCGCTGCCGCTGGGAGGCGCTGCACTCTGGCTGCGGGCCGGGCTGGATGAGTCGCCGCAGTTTAACGCTGCGCGGCAGGCTCCGGCGCCGGAACGCGCTTCTTTCACCGCCACATTGCGCGCCATTGCGCTTGCCATCAGCCGCCTGATGGTCTGGTCAGCGGCGGGCTACACCTATCTGGTGATTATGCCAACCTATCTGCAAACCACGCTGCATACCGGCTTTAATCAGGCGCTGCTGATTGCCGTGATCTCAAACCTCGGTTTTGCCGCCACTATTCTGCCCGCCGGCTGGCTGAGCGATCGCATCGGCAGGCGTACCATTATGCTGGTTGCCACCTTTATGCTGCTGATCTTCGCCCTTCCGCTGCTTGGGGTGTTGCAAAATCCCGCTTCCGGGCTGTTAACGAAAGCGCTGGTGGTCTTTGTGGCTGGTGCGCTGGTCGGCATGCTGGCAGGCCCGGGACCCGCCATGCTGGCAGAGATGTTTCCCACGCGGGTGCGGTACACCGGCCTGGGTTTCGCCTATGCCCTCTCAAACGCGTTATTTTCCGGCTGCGCCGGGCTGATTATTTCAGGGCTGATCAAACAGACCGGAAATCCGGATATTCCGGCGTGGTACGTGATGATTACCGCACTGATTAGTTTTGTCGCGCTGCTGAGTTTAAATAAAGACGACCATAAGCGGCCATTATAATAACGGCTAACGAGTGCCGGCGCAGAAATAGCAGCGGAAGAGAAATAAACGTAGCGGGAAAAGGCGATGTGCTGAAACAAAATATCCCGGCACGAACGTGCCGGGAAGCTGAGAATTACCAGTGATACTTGTTGCTATCTTCCCAGTCTTTCAGCTCTTTTTCTGCCTGGTCTTTACCGTAGCCGTAGCGTTCCTGAATGCGGCCCAGCAGCTGATCGCGTTTGCCGTCGGCAACGTCCATATCGTCGTCAGTCAGCTGACCCCATTTCTCTTTCACTTTTCCTTTGAACTGCTTCCAGTTTCCACTGATGCGATCTTCGTTCATAAGTGCTCTCCTGTTTGACGGTGAAAGCCGTCTGGCTTTATTGGCGCATCGCTTACATGCGTAACCATAACCGTAGCCTATGACGGCAAAAAATAAATGTTTTGCCGCACAAATCGGAAAATTTACTTCTGCAACGACTTTACGGCGCGCCCGGACTTATATTTCTAAATATAGGCTATGATTTTCAGGGTACTCAGCACTTTACCTGAGACCTTTCTTCATTACCGGGGTGATTAGTCTTTTATTTCATAGAGTAAATGATTTCGGGAATGCAAATCGCTTGATGTCGTCCATTGCCCCGCGCGGGGCTTAACGAGGCAATAGAATGGAATCCACAACGTTGGAAAAATCCTGGGGTGCTGAAATCCTGGCTGACGGCACCGTGCGTTTTCGTCTCTGGGCACCGGGTCAGCAGCAGGTAGCCCTGCGCCTGAACGGTACCGATTATCCTATGCAGGCGGAAAAAGATGGCTGGTTTACCCTGTCACAGTCAGGGGTGACGCCAGGTGCAGAATATCACTACGTGCTGGCCGATGGCAGCGTGGTGCCTGACCCGGCTTCGCGGGCGCAAAAAGCAGAGGTTAACGGTCCGTCACTGGTCATCGATCCGCAAAGCTACCGCTGGCAGCAGACCGAGTGGCGCGGACGTCCATGGCAGGAGACGGTGGTGTATGAGCTGCATATCGGAACCTTTACGCCTGAAGGGACCTTTCGTGCAGCTATTGAAAAACTGCCGCAGCTGGCTGAGCTGGGTATCACCATGATTGAGGTGCTGCCGGTGTCGCAGTTTGGCGGTAATCGCGGCTGGGGCTATGACGGCGTCCTGCTCTATGCGCCACACACCGCTTACGGCAGCCCGGATGATTTCAAAGCGTTTGTTGACGCGGCGCATGCGCTTAACCTCTCCGTGGTGCTGGACATTGTGCTGAATCACTTCGGTCCTGAAGGCAACTATCTGCCGCTGCTGGCCCCGCAGTTTTTCCATGAAGAGCGCCAGACCCCCTGGGGGGCTGGTATCGCCTACGATGTGGATGCGGCCCGCCGCTACATCTCTGAGGCGCCGCTCTACTGGCTGAAAGAGTATCGCCTCGACGGCCTGCGTTTTGACGCTATCGATCAGATTGAAGACAGCTCAGATAAACATGTGCTGATTGAAATTGCAGAGCGCATTCGTCATGAAATCCCGGACCGTCCGGCACACCTCACCACGGAAGATTCACGTAACGTAATCTTCCTGCATCCGCGCGATGAACAGGGCAATACTCCGCTCTTCAGCGGAGAGTGGAACGACGACTTCCATAACGCTATTCATGTGCTGGCAACCGGTGAAACTCACGCCTACTACCAGGATTTTGCCGATGCGCCGGAGAAAAAAGTGGCGCGCATTCTGACCGAGGGATTTGCCTATCAGGGTGAGGTCTCGGCCCAGAGCGGTGAGACGCGCGGCGTGCCGAGTGCAGGCCAGCCCCCGGTGGCGTTTGTTGATTTTATTCAGAATCACGATCAGGTGGGCAACCGGGCTCAGGGCGATCGCCTGATCACGCTGGCCGGAGAGGCGCGCACCAAAGTGCTCTACTCGGCTCTGCTGCTGTCACCGCATATCCCGCTGCTGTTTATGGGCGAAGAGTACGGTGAAACTAATCCGTTTCTGTTTTTTACCGACTTTCACGGCGATCTGGCGAAGGCGGTGCGTGAAGGACGTGCACGCGAGTTTACCGGCCATGCCGGACATGACGATGAGGTGCCGGATCCCAACGCGGAAGAGACATTCCAACGTTCAAAGCTCGACTGGGCGAAGACGACCAGCAGCGAGGGCAAAGCCTGGCTGGCGCTGACGCGCACGCTGCTGTCGCTGCGTCAGCAGCATCTGGTTCCGCTGCTGGCGACGGCCGGGGGTCACAGCGGTCAGGTACTGGCAACCGGTGATGGCTACGTCGCCGTGCAGTGGCGCTTCCCGCAGGGCACGCTCTCTATGGCTTTTAATCTGGGCAATACCGCTCAGGCACTTCCTGATATGCCAGGCGAAACGCTGTTTGCCTGGCCGCAGGAGCAACATGAACTCGCGCAGAACGCCATTATTGTCCGTCTGGCACCAGGAGCAGCAGCATGACTATCCCGACCTCCACTTATCGCATTCAGTTTCGCAACGGCATGACCTTTGATCGTGCCACGGAACTGGTGCCTTACCTGCAGAAGCTGGGTATCAGCCATCTGTATGCTTCACCCATTTTTACCGCGACGAAAGAGTCAACGCACGGCTACGACGTCACCGATGCCAATGAAATCGATCCGGCTATCGGCGGCAGAGCGGGCTTTGATCGACTGAGCGCAGCGCTGCAGGCCGCCGGCATGGAGCTGATCCTGGATATTGTGCCAAATCATATGGCGGCTTCACTGGAGAATGCCTGGTGGCGTGATGTGATTGAGCATGGACAGGAGAGCCAGTATGCGCGCTATTTTGATATCGACTGGTCGCGCAGGCTGACGCTGCCGTTTCTCGGTGACGATTTCGATCGCGCAGTGGAAAAAGGTGAGATCACGATTAAAGCCGATCCGCAGAGCGGTAAACCGGCGCTGGCGTATTTCGACAGCTACTATCCGCTGACGCCTGCGAGCTGGCAGGGACGTGAAGCAGAACTGCTGGCGCTGACGGACCCCGACGCCATTGTTCAGCTGCACGATGAGCAGCCGTGGCAGCTTATGAACTGGCGTGAAGCGCGTAGCGCACTCTCCTATCGCCGCTTTTTTGAGATCACCGGGCTGGCAGGGGTACGCGTCGAAGATCCGGTGGTCTTTGAGGATTCGCACCGTCTTATCCTGTCGCTGGTGCGCAGCGGCGCGGTCAGCGGCCTGCGTGTCGATCACGTTGATGGACTTGCCGATCCGCAGGGTTATCTGCAGCAGCTCCGCACGGCGGCCGGTGAAGGGTGTTACATCACCGTAGAGAAAATCCTCGCCGATGGTGAACAGCTGCCGGAAGAGTGGCCCGTCTCCGGTACAACCGGCTATGAGTTTATTGCGGCGCTCTCACATGTGCTGATTGACGATACAAAAATCGACACGCTGCGTCTCGCCTATGAGTCAGCCACGCGTGAGCGTAATGATGTGGAAGCGGGCCTGCGCGCGGCGCGTGAGCTGATGGTAGACCGTAATTTTGCCGGCGAATTCAGCCGGCTGCTCTCGCTGGCAACGGATGCTGCCGGACTGGAGCACCGCAATTTTGGTGAGGCGGAGCTGCACGTGGCGCTGCGCGAGCTGCTGATTGCCTTCCCGGTCTATCGCACTTATGGTCAGGCAGCGGGTATGCCGCTGGCGGGCGAGGAGCGTCTGCTCAGCGTGCTTGAGAGCGTAAAACATAGCGCGTCCCCTGCTGCCCTGAGCTTCCTGCAGGCATTGCTGCTGGGTGCAGTCAGTGATGAGGGTGAAGCGCTGGCGGCGGAGTTCCGCGCCCGTTTCCAGCAGCTGACCGGACCGCTGATGGCGAAATCGGTTGAAGATACGCTGTTTTTCCGCAATCACGTGGCGCTTGCGATTAATGAAGTGGGTGCAGAGCCGCTGCCGCACGCGTTCTCACTGGCACATTTCCATCAGGAGATGCAGACCCGTCTTCAGCACCAGCCTGACGCTATCTCCAGCACCTCCACGCACGATACCAAACGCGGAGAGGATGCGCGCGCACGGCTCTATACCCTGAGCGAAGCGCCGGATGAGTGGGCAGAGAACGTGACGCGCTGGCAGCAGCTTAATCAGGAGCGCGTACAGGAGCTGGCAGACGGCCCCGCGCCGGAACCCGCCGTTGAGTGGATGCTCTATCAGGCGCTGGCTGGCGTCTGGCCTGCCACGCTGCAGCCGGACGATCGCACCGGACTGGACGCGCTGTGCGAACGCTTTATTCCGTTTGTGGAAAAGGCGCTGCGCGAAGCGAAGCTGCGCACCGACTGGGCAGAGAGTAACGAAGCCTATGAAAATGCGGTACTGGATTACGTGCGTCATCTGTTCTCTGCGGAGAACGTGGCGTTTCTCACTGATTTTTCCCAGGCGCTGCAGCCGTTTATTCGCGCCGGACTGGTGAACAGCTTTACCCAGACGGTGATCAAACTCACCGCACCCGGCGTGCCTGATATCTATCAGGGCTGTGAAGCGCTCGATTTCAGCCTGGTCGATCCGGACAACCGCCGCGAACCCGATTTTGCAACTCTGGTCAGCCAGCTTGATGCTGACGCCTTCCCTGACTTTACCAGTCAGCAGGGCTGGCTGAGCGGCAGCCTGAAACAGCAGATGGTTATGCGCCTGCTTCATCTGCGCCGCGACCACGCTGCGCTCTTTCGTTTTGGCGACTATCAGGCGCTGGACGCCAGCGGTGAACATGCAGAAAAAGTGGTGGCCTATGCCCGTCAGTCTGAAACAGGTGCACTGATTGTGATTGCTCCGCGCCTGATCTTTGCTGATGCCCAGTGGGCAGACGTCTCGGTTGCGCTGAGTGAAACGCTTGCGCACCGCAAGTGGCTAAACGTTCTGAATGGAGAAACCTACGCTATCACCGACAGCATCGCGCTGGAAAACCTGAACTACAGCGCACCGCTGGTCCTGCTCAGCAGCTAACCCTGACTGATGGAACTGAAGTTATGCCTGCATATCTGTTCACTGAATGGAGAGGATTAAATGTCAAACGGTAAGCCTGTTGAGATTACGGCTGGTACAGGGTATCAGCTCGGCGCTAACTTTGATGGGGAAGGCGTTAACTTCGCCCTTTTCTCCGCACACGCTGAGCGGGTTGAACTCTGCCTGTATGATCCGAGCGGTCAGCATGAGATTGCCCGCTTTGATCTGCCGGAATATACGCATGAAGTATGGCACGGCTATGTGCCCGGCCTGCAGCCGGGTGCGCTGTATGGCTATCGCGTGCACGGACCTTATGATCCGGAAAACGGTCATCGCTTTAACCCGAATAAACTGCTGATCGACCCGTATGCGCGGGAACTGCAGGGCGATATCGACTGGAACGAAGCGCATTTTGCTTACGAACTGTTGCATGAAGATAAAGATCTGACGTTTGACAGCCGCGACAGCGGTCCGTTTACGCCTAAATGCCGGGTGGTAAACCCGAATGAGTTTGACTGGCAGGATCAGAACCGGCCTTCCATTCCCTGGTCTCAGACGCTGATCTATGAAACCCACGTTAAGGGCTTCACACAGCTCAACCCGCTAATCCCGGAAAACATGCGCGGCACCTACGATGGCATGGGTAATAAAGCCACGGTGGATTACATCAAAAGCCTGGGTATCACGTCAGTAGAACTGCTGCCGGTACACTGGTTCCCGGACGATCAGCATCTGCTGGACAGAGGCCTGAAAAACTTCTGGGGCTACAATTCGCTGGCGTTTTTTGCACCCGCTACACGTTATTTTGGTCCGCGCGGCATTCAGGGCTTTCGCGATATGGTGCGCAGCTTCCATGATGCCGGCATCGAAGTGATCCTCGATGTGGTCTACAACCATACCGCTGAAGGTAACGAGCTTGGCCCGACGCTCTCCTTTAAGGGTATCGATAACTTCTCTTACTATCGCACCCTGCCGGACCAGCATCGTTACTATATCAATGACACCGGTACCGGAAACACGGTAAATACCTCGCATCCGCGGGTACTGCAGCTGGTGACTGATTCGCTGCGCTACTGGGCAGAATCGATGCATATTGATGGCTTCCGCTTCGATCTCGGCACCATCCTCGGCCGTGAGCCGGAGGGCTTCGATCAGCGCGGCGGTTTCTTTGACGCAGTGACGCAGGATCCGGTGCTCTCTAAACTCAAGCTGATTGGTGAGCCGTGGGATATCGGCCCTGGCGGCTATCAGGTTGGTGGCTTCCCGCCGGGCTGGGCGGAGTGGAACGATAAATATCGCGATACGGTGCGTGAATACTGGAAAGGTGACAACGTCTCGACGGACTTCGCTGCGCGCCTGCTCGGTTCCGGCGATCTCTACGATCAGCGCGGTCGTCGTCCGTGGGCCAGCGTCAACTTTATTACCGCCCATGACGGGTTCACGCTGAATGACCTGGTTTCCTACAACGAGAAACACAACGACGATAACGGCGAGGATAACAACGACGGTCATAACGATAACCGCTCATATAACTACGGTGCTGAAGGCGCAACCGAAGATGAGGGAATTATCGCCGTGCGCGAACGTCAGAAACGCAACTTCCTCGCCACGCTGCTCTTCTCCCACGGTACGCCGATGCTGCTGGCGGGCGATGAGTTTGGTCGCAGCCAGATGGGCAATAACAATGGCTACTGTCAGGATAGTGATATCTCCTGGCTCCACTGGGAAAACCTGCCGCCGTCGGCTGACGCGCTGCGTGAATTTACCAAACGCGTCATTGCCCTGCGTGCTAAACAGCCGCTGCTGCGCCGCGAAAGCTGGCGCGACGGCATGGACATCAAATGGTTTAACGCCGGCGGTGGTTTCCAGCAGTCGGAGCAGTGGGAAGAAGGCTCCACGCTGGGCGTCTATATTGGCCGTCCCGATCTGCAGCCGGAAGAGGGCATCTGGCACGACGTGCTGATGCTGTTTAACCCGTTTGAAGGCAATGTGCCGTTCCGCATTCCGCAGTTTGGTGAAGGCGGCTGGGTGCTGGAGCTGACCACGTCAGAGACCGCCAATGAAGGCCTGGTCATCACTCAGGAGCAGGATTTCGAACTGGAAGGGCGCAGCCTGGCGCTGTTCCGCCGTCCGTAACCCATCCCCCGCGGAGCCGATCGCCGGCTCCGCATTTTTACCCGCCTGATGCGCTAACTGTTAACGCCGTCACGAAAAAATCCTTAACTATTTTATCCTGCTGCCGATGAACCTCCATCGACCCTGCTTTTTGTGTGCCTTTACGCCGGGGTGTAACGCTATTAAGGATAATAATATGACCATCTCGCAACGCCTGCTGCTCACGTTTTCTATGCTGTTCGGCGCGATTATTCTGCAGGCTCTTCTGGCTATCTCCCTGCTCTCAGGCTTTCAGGAGCGCTTTGAATTCGTGCAGGACAATGCCATTCCTTCGATAAAAGATCTCAGTGAGCTGGTGGATCAGAGCAATCAGCTGGCGCTGCTGCTCTATAAGCATCAGTCTCAGCCTGATGAGCGCGCGCTCCCGGCAGTGGAAAGTGATATTCATCAACAGCTCGGGCTGCTGAAAACGCAAACCGATTATTATCTCGCGCATGAGATATCGAGCGAGGAGGATAAGCGCCTTACTGAAGTCGCCTACGCCAGCCTGCAACGCGTTAACGACCACCTTCCGGCATTTCTCAGCGCCTCCCGTCAGCATCAAAACGCGGTCAGTCTGGCGTTGATTGAGGGCGAACAGGGGATCGGCGCCGCTATCCGGGAGCTTATCCGCGGCTATCAGCAGCAGCTGGAACTGAACATCACTATCAGCAATACGCTGCGCGCTGCCAACCGCGCGACATTCCATAATGTCCTGTGGGCCACCATCGCCGGCGTGGTCGCGACGGTCGTTGTTTTTGGTATCTTCGCGACCCTGACAGTGCTGCGCATTCGTCGCAGCCTGAGCCACGCCGGTCAGGTCATGCTGCGCGCCAGTGATAATCTCGATCTGACTCTGAATGCTGACGCTACGCGCCGCGATGAGGTGGGTAATATGGCTCAGGCATTCAACACGCTGATAGGTAACGTGGCCACCTCGCTCTCGGCGGTGCAGCACGCGTCCCGTTCGGTCAGCGGAGCAGCGGCAGAAATCAGCGCCGGTAATCAGGATCTCTCGGCACGTTCAGAAGAGCAGGCGGCTTCGCTGGAGCAGACCGCTGCCAGCATGACCGAGCTGGGCGAAACCGTACGCCAGACGGCTGATAATACCCGTCAGGCCAGCAGTCTGGCAGAACATGCCAGTACGCTGTCGGAACAGAGTAGCCAGTCACTCACTACCCTGCTCACCACCATGGGTGATATCCGCAGCAGCTCACGCAGCGTCACCGAGATTGTCTCGCTGATAGAAGGGATCGCTTTTCAGACCAATATTCTGGCGCTGAACGCTGCTGTCGAAGCCGCTCGCGCCGGCGAACACGGCAAAGGCTTTGCCGTTGTTGCCGGTGAAGTGCGGAACCTGTCGCAGCGTTCAACGTCTGCGGCACGGGAAATTAAAGTGCTGATTGAAAACGCACATCGCCTGACTGAAGCCGGGGCCGCACAGGCCAGCCACGTCAGCCAGAATATGCAGATAATGAATGATGCCATTCATCAGGTCAGCGCTCTGATGGGCGAGATTGCCGCCGCCGCCGTTGAGCAGAGTCAGGGCATAATGCAGGTTCAGCAGGCCGTCAATCAGATGGATGACGTAACGCAGCAGAACGCCGCGCTGGTGGAGCAGGCTTCTGCCGCCTCGCAGTCCCTGCAGGATCAGGCAGAGATGCTCAGCCAGCTGGCGGCGAAATTTATTCTCACCGCCGAGCCTGAAACCGCCACGGCAGCGACCGGCGACTCAGCCGTAGCACCGGCGTTCGCCTTTTCATAATACGGGAGCAAACCGGCGCAACCGTTTCTGCAGCGATCGGATGCGCGCCCTGTTCATCTCCTCTGGCGCCTGCCCGCGACGACGGGCAAAGAATAATCTTAAAGTTAGCTTAAGACTAAGACTGTAATCTGTTGAGTGCGCACTGCACATGCGATGCACGCGCGTACGAAGATGGTAATTTCTGGAATAATTTGCCCGCCCTGCGCGGGTTTTTTTTAAGTCAAATTTGCACTAATCCCCGATAAAGCCACCACGCTTCGCTTTTTATCAGTACCACTCTAATATGAAGGCGGCGATAACGTTTGTGATCATCACGCCCGCACGCTTTTTTTGCCTGCAAAAACAGTACCTTTACGCACCGGAGAGATAGCCTATGCTGGCTGCACAATAAAATTCCACGTTAGAGGGATCTGTTATGTTTGCTGCGTCCGTACCCTGCACCAAAGAAGTCATGCCGTTGTATCATGAGATCATTGATACCGTTAATCTGAACGGCGTACGCTGCCACATCATCTATAACAGCGTGGCACCCAGCGTCAGCGTAACAGTGGCGGAGGTAAGCGAAATGCAGCATCGGGTGCTGGCTGTGCTAGAGCTGGAGCGCGTGAATGGGATTAATACTCTGCTGCGCATCAAATCATTTAGTACGGCGTCTGAACAGAAGCTGGCTGGCACTATCGTAATTGAACCCTGCGGCCTGGCTGCAGCCCTCTATAAAGCGCTGACAATAAAAAAGCATATTACGCTGACAGGATTGTAAGGCATGAAGCGCCCGCAGCGTGCGGGCTCTTCTGTCACTTTGTATCAGCTGCCGCAGCTTCCAGCGCATTAACCTTTTCCAGATATGAATCAGCCTCAGCCTTATCCATAATCACCTGGGCGCAGGCCATGCAATGGCTGCCTTTAACATCGGGTACGATGTCATCAGGATTACCTGTATTGAGCGGTACATCTCGCGTGTCGTAAACAAAAGCTTCTGAGCCACATGCCGGACATTTCATGCTATTTCTCCCTTTTTAAACCGGTGAAACAATCATAGCTGACAGACCTCAACCCGGCTGGCAACGGCTGACCAAATTATGCGGCGTCAGCATCACTATCCTGAGACATCGTCACCAGATTCGATAATTTCAGATATTTCACACTCTCGTTTAATCGCCCGCAACGCCCTGCCCCGGGTTAAGCGTAAACAGGTGATTCGCTCATGTTATGCAACAGTTTGTCTCCTGGAGTGCTGTTTATCACTTTGCAGCGTACAGATAGAGTGTGTGTTATCAGCAGCGGCCTCAGAGGCCCGATAACACTCAGGAGCAGCAAAATGAAAATTGCATTGATTGGCGCATCCGGACAGGCGGGTTCCCGCATTCTTCACGAACTGACTGCACGCGGCCATACCGTAACGGCTATTGCGCGCAATGCGGATAAGATTTCGCCAGCTGAAGGCGTTATTCCGGCCGCGGGTGATATCAACGATCCGCAGGCGCTGGCAGAGGTGCTGGCCGGGCACGATGCCGTGATCAGCTCAGTACACTTCAGCGCCAGCGATCCTGATAAACTGGTCGACGCGGTAAAAGCGTCAGGTGTAAAACGCTATTACGTTGTTGGCGGCGCAGGCAGCCTGGAAGTTGCGCCAGGCGTAAAAGTGATCGATACCCCCACCTTCCCGGAAATGTACAAAACGGAAGCTGAGGCGGGCGTGCGCTTTCTGGAAAAACTGCGTGCGCAGCATGACCTTACCTGGACCTTTCTTTCGCCATCCGCCCTGTTCACGGCGGGCGAACGCACCGGTAAATTTCGCCTGGGGAAAGATACGCTGCTGACCAATGAGCAGGGTAGCAGCATTTCGTTTGAAGATTACGCCATTGCGATGGCTGATGAGATTGAAACCCCGGCGCACGCTAACCAGCGCTTTACCGTGGGTTATTAATGGTCGAAGCGCAGAGACGCACCTCAGGGCAGCCTGAGGTGCCTGACCAGATAGTCGATCAATACGCGCTGCGCCTGCGGCATCTTTTTCTGCGTGAGATAGACTGCACTGACCGCCAGCCGATCGGGTTCATATTCCGGCAGCAGCCTGACTAACCTGCCCGCTGCGATCTCCTCCTGCACGGCAAACAGCGGGAGCACAGCCATTCCGCCCCCCATTTTTACCGCTTTCAGCAAAATCGCTGCTTCATTGGTGCTGATACTGCCTGTTACGGGCAGGTCGATGACTTCATTTTCATGATGAAACCGCCACGCATGACCAAAACAGCTATAGGTCAGACAGTTATGATCCTGCAGCTCGCGCAGGCTGCCGGGGGTGCCCTGTTTATCCAGATAGGCTTTGCTGGCGCACAGCACTGAGGAGCAGTATCCAAGGTGACGCGCGTAAAGCGCCGGGGCGAGTGTGGCGGCGATGCGGATAGCCAGATCGATCCCCTCTTCTGCCAGATCAAGCGACCTGCCTGTAACCTGCAGATTAACCTCTATTTCCGGGTAGATTTGCAGAAAATCGATCAGCATGCCCGTCAGGCAGCACTCGGCCAGCAGGGCGTCAGCGGTGACTTTCAGTTTACCTCTCGGTACGGCAGTGATCCCCGGCCCCATCGCGGTAAGTCCGTCGACGAGCGTCCTGATCTCCTGACACAGCAGCAGTGCCTGCTCGCCGGCGACGGTCAGGCTGAGTTTGCGTGTCGTGCGGTGCAGCAGACGCGAACCTGTCCACTCCTCCATCAGCGCAATGTAGCGTGATGCCATAGCCCGCGACAGGCCCAGATGCTCTGCCGCCGCCGTTATGCTGCCTCGCTTTGCCGTCTCTGCAAAGACGATAAGCGCTGTGATCCTGTCCATTCACTCACCTCGTGCAACAATGCACCTGAAGTATGCCTGTTTTACTGTTGCGGCGTCTGATTATCATTAACAGCGGTAAACCCTGCAGGATGTTGATGATATCATCGCAGAATCTGTTGAGATCTGAGGCCACCCGCATGACCGTTTTTTACCAATTCTCCGCAACGCGCCTGCAGGGTGAGCCGGTTTCAATGTCTGACTACGCCGGTAAGCTGGTTCTGGTGGTGAATACCGCCAGCCACTGCGGGTTTACGCGCCAGTATGCGGGCCTTGAAGCGCTCTGGCAGAAGTACGCGGCACAGGGGCTGGTGATACTCGGTTTCCCCTGCAACCAGTTTGGCAAGCAGGAGCCCGGCACTGCCAGTGAGATTGCGCAGACGTGCCATATTAACTACGGGGTAAGCTTCCCGATGTTTGAAAAAACCGAGGTTAACGGAGCCGCAGCACATCCGCTGTTTGATTATCTTAAGACGGAATTACCTGGCCTCGCGGGCGGGCGAATCAAGTGGAACTTTACGAAGTTTCTCGTCGGACGCGACGGCCAGCCGTTAAGACGTTTTGCCCCCATCACCTCACCGGAAAAGATGGAGCCGGCGATCGTTGCGGCTTTGTGACATCACGCGGCGGGTACGCAGCATCTCATCAGCAGCAGGCGGAGCGCATGACGCCTGAGACAGGCGTGATGATGCGAAAAGCTGGCCCCGGCAGGGCCAGCCGAAATCAGAAGCTGTAATTAAAGCTGACTGAATAATTTGCTGGCTCGTTGAACGCCACACCGCCCGCCGGGTTGGTGTTGTATTCACGATCGAACAGGTTTTTAACGTTACCCTGCACAGAGAGTTCACGGGTAACCTGATAGCGTGCAAACAGGTTGACCAGCGGATAGCTTCCCTGATAGACACGCTCAGTCTCGCCGGCAGGATTAATCGCTTCCTTATAGGTACGATTCTGCCAGTTAATTCCCCCGCCGACGGTCAGGTCAGACAGCATTGGCAGAGTGTAGCTGGTGAACAGCTTCAGGCTTGTCTGCGGCATATAGGGATTAGTGCGATCGCCGTCCGCATCCTTAGCCACATAGCGTGTGGCACCAAACGTTAACTTCAGGTTGTCTGTGACCGCACCATTGATCTCAAAGTCCACGCCGCGGCTGACCACGCCTTTGGACGATTTATAGGCGTTTTCACTACTATTGTTTACGTATCTGTTGCTCTGTACCTGTCCGAGATTCTCCTGCTCAATACGGAACACCGACAGGCTCGCCGTAATATCGCCGTTATCCCAGTCGCCTTTGATGCCCGCTTCGTAATCCTTACCCGTAACGGGCTTCAGGTAATTTCCCTGCTGGTCACGATACGTCTGCGGCTGGAAAATGGAGGTATAGCTGGCGAAAGCAGAGTAATTTTCATTGATGTCATAAACCAGGCCGCCGTAAGGCGTGATGTTATTCTTTTCCGTATCCGCCAGGGTGCCGTGCGCGCTGTACTGAGTGTAGCGGGCGCCTGCGATCAGCGAGAGCGGATCGGTCAGCGAGAATCGCGCTGCAGCATAGCCCGCCTTCTGCCGGATGGTATCTTCAGAAGAGAGCGCCCATGCTGGCCAGTCGGGCTCAGCCACATCGCCACTCCAGCTGTTCCAGTCACCAATTTCCGCAGGGGAGAGAATGGACGTTGAGTAGAGATAGCGGTTGCGCTGGCGGCTGTAATCCACCCCTGCCACCAGCTGGTGTTGACGACCAAACATTTCAAACGGCCCGGTTGCATAAGCGTCTACCGCCGTCTGGGTACGAAGCCCCTTATACCATCCCGCATAACCGTAACCATTGCTGTTAAATATACCGGTGGTCTGGTCCGGATATCCCGTCATGTAGAGCAGCTTGCTGTCAAAATCGGATTCGGTATGCGTGCCGTTCACCCGCACCTGCCAGCCGTTATCAAAGTTCGTCGTCAGGTTTGCAAAGACCTTACGGGACAGAATGTTGTAGTGGGTCCAGTCGGCAGAAGGGTTATCTGACCGATCGTAGTGAATTTTGCTACCGTTGCTGTACCAGAGAGGCAGGCCGCCCCAGGTCGGGCCATCAGTATTGCGTGACTGATAGTCATACCCCAGTTCCAGAGTGGTGTTGTCGGTGAGATCTGCCGCCACGGTGGCATACAGAAACTTCTTACGCTTATGGTAGCGGTCAACCCAGCTATCCTGATCCTGATACCCTGTCACCACGCGGCCGCGCAGCGTGCCGGTATCATTCAGCGGTCCGGAGAGGTCGGCTACATAGCGCTGATTGTCCCAGCTCCCGTAACTTGCGGAGAGATCGCCGGCAAAGGTTTTGCTGTCAGCTTTCTTGCGGATCATGTTTATCGCAGCCCCCGGATTGCCGGTGCCGGTCATTAATCCGGTGGAGCCGCGTACGATATCGATACGCTCATAGATCGCGGTGTCACTGTCGGTTTCACCAAAGTTCCACGCGCCGGTCTGCGTGGAAGGAATATCGTCGTAGGTGTAGTTGTTGATGTAGAAGCCACGGGAATAAAAATCCACGCGCTCGGAGTCATTCTGTGACGCCGAAATACCGGTCACGTTCGCCAGCGCATCGCCCAGGTTTTGCAGGTTCTGATCTTTAATACGCTGCCGGGTCAGCACGCTGACCGACTGCGGTATATCACGCTGAGTCAGATTCAGTTTGGTTCCGGCGCGCGTGGCCGGAACGGTATAAGCGCGTGCGGGATCAGATGTGCTGTCATCACTGGTATCAGCGGTGACCACCAGCGACTGCTCGTTGCGGAGATCGCTCTCTGCTGCAAACGCGCTTTGAAGAGTCACGGCTTCAATAATACCGAGCGTCAATAGTGAATAACAAAACGTTTTGGTCATGCCTGGCATGGCAATGGCGCGAATAGTAGAAATCTCTTTGAAAGACAATTAAATACCTCATTTATTATAGTTAATGCTTTTGACTTACCAGCCTTATATGCCATTCAGAAAGTGCATATATATGCCAGACACAGGTCATGCACTCGCTATAGTAAATGCAAATGATATTGATTGTCATTTAGTTTATTATCAAAACTCGCCCTCTTCTGCTGCAATGCGCGCATGCTGATGTGCAACTGCAATGACAAACCGGTGACGTTTAAAAATGGATAGCTATCAGAGCCGTTTACCTTAAGTCCCTGCCGGGTGAATGTGACGAGGATGCTGCAAATAGCCGGCGCGTTGTCATCATATTGATGGGGTCTGCTTTGTGGTAAATCAGACCAGGGAACGGGAGATAAGCTCTGCTCCCAACACCATCAGGAGCAGGAGAAAACAGCGTCTGAAAAGCCGCGCGCTGATATGCATCCGCAGTTGCTGTCCCAGCCACATACCCGCCAGCGCAGGTAATACGGACGTCAATGAGAGTGAGAGCTGCTCCGTTGTAAAGGAGTTGTGCAAATAAAGCCCTGCAGAGAGCCCTATCGTCGAAACGGTGAATGAGAGGCCCAGCGCCTGGATAAGCTCATCTTTACTAAAGTGAAGCGACTGAAGAAATGGCACGGCCGGCATAACAAATACGCCTGTTGCGCCGGTAATCACGCCGGTTATGCCTCCAATAATGGGTGACAGCCATTTCTCCGTGGTCAGTGAAACCGCAAAAGCAGGTGAAGCCAGCGCAAAGAGAGCATAGATAATTAACATCCCGCCCAGACCACAGGCTGACCAGATGGGATCAACGCTGACAAGCAGCGAAGAAGCTGCGATTGTGCCCGTTAAACTAAGCAGCATCATCAGCCACAGACGGCGGATAATCGGCAGCGCTGAAGGGCCGGTAAAGAGCTGCAGCACATTGGTGACAAAAGAAGGAATAACCAGCAGAGCCGCAGCGGCTGGCGGAGACATAAGCAGGCCAAGTAATCCCATAGCCACCGTTGGTAAGCCCATTCCGGTTACGCCTTTAACAAAGCCGGAGAGTATAAAAATGATAAAAAAAGTGAGATAAAGTTGTTCGCTCATAAAACCGCCCCGCCTGATGATTGCAATGATTCAACCATCCCGGCGATCGGTGGACAATCTGGTTTAAGCGCATCATGCTTCGGATAATCCGAAGGCTGAAAATGAGGTCACTATGAAGCTGGATTTTTCTGACCTGAAACTTGTCGTCTCCATTGCTGATGCAGGCAGTATTACCCAGGGGGCGCGGCATGCCTGCCTGGCAATCGGCTCAGCCAGTGAAAGACTCAGATCCATAGAAGCCGATATCGGGGCAAAGCTGTTTACCCGCCATCCGAGAGGGATCATTCTTACTGAGGCTGGCGAAATCCTGATCTGTCATGCACGTGAGCTACTCTTCCGCCAGGAGAAGCTGAAAGCTGAGCTGGGCGCTTACATTACTGGCGTAACCGGAAAAATAGGGTTGTATGCCAACACCTCAGCCATGACCGGGTTTCTGCCCGGCAGGCTTGCGCGATGGCTGGCAGAATATCCGGATGTGACTATTGAGCTGGAAGAGCGGAGCAGCGCAGATACCATTAACAGCATACATAATGGCACCGCTGAAGCAGGCCTCGTCTCAGATGCGGTTGATGCGCGCAACCTCACGCTTGAACCCGTAGCAGATGACAATCTTGTTCTGATTGTTCCATCCTCTCATGCGCCTGGTTCGAGAGAGCATGTCTCTCTCGCCGACGTCTATGATGAGCCTTTTATTGGTTTATACCCCGGAAATGCGTTGCAGGATCATATCAGCGGACATGCCAGAGCGTCTGGCCACTCACTGAACTATCGCATCAGAATGAGCGATTTTGAGGGAATGTGCGAAATGGTCAGTAACGGTATCGGCGCAGGGGTTCTTCCTTTATTGACTGCTGAACGTTTCAGTAGCAAATTCCTTTACCGCATAGTACCCCTCACCGACCCGTGGGCGCAGCGGCGGATCTGCATTTGTTATAAAACGCTGCAATCGCTTAGTCCCGGCATGGCCAGACTGCTCGCTTTTCTCAGGATAAGGGAGGTGTAATTCTCTTGTCAGGCCGTTTTACCAGAGCTGCATGCTTAGCGCTTCGCTATGAAATGAAGGTAAATCATGCATGCATTATCTGCAGCGGACAGAAGGATCTCCGAAAAAGCCTCAGCGGTCATCCTGATTCAGGATCCAGCGCCCGAAAAATGCGTGTTAACGCTATGATGATTTTGCGCCTTCGCTTTCGGGAATAATTGAGATATGGCCGTTAACTTCCAGCACGGCATATTTTATCTGCTCCATGCGCATAAGCCCCTGCGACGATCGTGCCGCTTCCAGAATATCTTCACGGCTTATTCCAGCCATTTTCATGCGTTTATGCAGTTCATTGCCATTTTCCACCAGAATAACCGGACCGCCCTCCACCAGCTGCTCAACAAATGGAAATCGCGTTTTCAGCTTACCCAGCAAAATATCGATAACGATAAGTGTGATAATGGTCAGACTCGCTCCGGTTACTGAGAAATCATCACCCAGCAGTGCCTGCTGAGTGGCTTCACTGATTATCAGCAGTAAAATCAGGTCAAAAGAGGTCATTTGCAACAGGGCGCGCCGTCCTGCAATTTTGAATACAATCATCAGGAGCAGATATATGCCTGCTGCACGTAGGACAGTTTCCATTATTTTTTCCTCTCAGGGGTAAATCCAGAGTGAAAACAGGGCCGGCAGCCCATCCTGAACGCTGATACTCATGGGTATGGAACCCATCGCCTGAGGCTGCATTCCAATCCAGATGGTGTGGCCAGCCTGTGCGTCGCGCGTTAAATAAGTCAGCTGTAAATCATTTGCACGCGCCACCGCCTCAATAGGCTGAGGCTGAAGCGTTTGTATCTCAAGTTTATCTGGCGCTCCGTTTCCTATGGTCACGGTAAAACGCTCTCCATGACGGGCAGGAATATGAATACTCATATTCATATTACTCTGCATACGCCCGAACCGTTCGTACCTCACCTCAAGCGAGCCATCCTGCGATTCGACGTGTCCATTACTCAGAAAGCCTTTCGAGAAGAGTCCACACGCTCCCAAAATAACAATAAGGCAGAGTATATATTTTCCTGCATTCTGAATACGGGCTTCCCGTAACTGCCAGACCATATCTTCTTTTACCGGAAACGCCCGGCTTTCTGATTCCTCTTTTTTCATGATTTCAGCTCTTCCTGTCTTTCACCGTCTGGTTAATACCCTGGCCGGGTAAACAGAATTAAACGCAGCGACAGCCAGATATTGTGCTTCACGTCGCCAGCGATAGAGTCACCCTGCTTCCTGATTAGCATTCATTAATAAGTATTGTCACAGTTATTTTAATTGCCAAACGCCCGGCCTGCAGGCCGGGGTTGTCAGGGATGAATGGCAGCAGAGTGCAAAACAGAGATATTACTCTCGAGATATTCCCGGAGAGGCCTGCTGCACCCTTCGTTCAGCCATGCTTCAACTGCAATCCGCATCGCTCCCGTCCCCGCCATCGCCGCAATTTTGAGTGCCTGCGCGCGTTCTTTTTCTGGCCAGAGCACGCAGAGAGCGGCATGCGCGGCCTCCTCCATGCGGAGAAACTTCATCTGATTTCCCAGACGCAGCTGTTCGGTCGACTGCGTGATGCGTGCGATCAGCATCGCAATATCCGGAGACATATTAATTGTCATTGCCATCAGGGCTTCACTGACCAGCCCGAACGGCGTTGCCGTTTTGCCCCGCCTGAGCATTTCAGCATAGAGCGCATCAGGCAGGCCATTCTGCCACGCCAGAATAATCTCCTCTTTGGCGCTGAAATAGTTAAAAAAGGTGCGCCGCGAGATCCCCGCGGCGCGAGCTATATCATCAAGGGTGGTAGCCTCGAACCCTTGTTCTGCAAACAGTTTCAGTCCTGTCTCAGTCAGGTTCTGGTACATCTCCCGGCGCTTTCTTTCACGCAGACCTTCATGCTGGGGTAACGCTTCTGGCACGATAACTTTTCCGTCACTATTGAAATTATGCACTCAGTGCAATATATTTATTTGCACTCGGTGCAATTTTAGCCCGAACGGACAGGTGTTCACAAGTTGTAAAACCTGCACTCCCCTCCCTGCTCAGGATCGCGCAATGAAAATCAACCTGACTAACGACAATTTTACCCCAGCCGGAACTCATCTTAGCCTCCGGCGGATGGGATATGGCACCATGCAATTACCCGGCCCGCACGTCTGGGGGCCGCCACGTGACAGGCAGGCGGCAGTCGCCGTGCTCAGAGAGGCGGTCGCGCATGGGGTCAACCACATCGATACCGCGCAGTTTTACGGACCGGGGGTGGCTAACCAGCTGATACGCGAAGCGCTGTCACCTTATCCGGACGACCTGACGCTGGTGACGAAGGTCGGCTTTGTCCGCGGAGCAGACGCCTCCTGGCGGATTGATCGCACTCCGGCCGGGCTGGAGCGCGCGGTACATGAAAACCTCGATACGCTGGGTCTTGAAACCCTTGATATCGTCAACCTGAGGCTGGGAAAGGCAGGCGCCCCTGATGAAGAGCCAGTGACTGAGCCTCTGGAGACGCTTGTCCGGTTACAGCAGCAGGGACTGATTCGTCATATCGGCCTGAGCAATGTCACGCCTGCACAGTTTGCGGAGGCCAAAACCATCGCGAATATTGTCTGTGTGCAGAATCAGTACAACCTGGTCAACCGGAAGGATGATGCGTTTATTGACGCGCTGGCTGCAGAGGGCATCGCCTGGGTTCCCTTTTTCCCGCTGGGCGGATTTACGCCGCTCCAGTCCTCGCAGCTTAATCAGATTGCAGATGAAGCTGGCGCCACGCCAAAGCAGATAGCGCTGGCCTGGCTGCTTCAGCGCTCGCCCAATATTCTGGTCATAGCAGGCACCTCTTCGGTTACGCATCTGCGCGAAAATCTGGCAGCGGCCAGTTTGTCACTTACCGCAGACCAGGTGCGTCGCCTTAATGCAATAGAGGCGGAAAAATAGGAGAAGCCACCGACAGGTGGTTTTGACTTTATGGTCTGTGTGGCGCTATCACGCTGTTTACCGGCGTTGTTTTGTATCTGGCATAAACAGCGTAGCGAAGCCCAGCAGCGGCAGGAAAGCACACAGGCCATAGACCCACTCAATGCCGTATATATCTGCCATTTTGCCAAGACCGGCAGCGGCGAGCCCGCTGACGCCAAACATGGTACCAAACATGATCCCGGCGACCATCCCTGCACGACCCGGGACAATTTCCTGAGCGTAAACCACCAGCGCAGAGAAAGCTGAAGAGAGGATCAGGCCGATAAAGATGGTGAACACAATTGTCCATACCAGGCCAACGTGTGGCAGTAACAGTGAAAACGGGATAACGCCTAAGAACGAGATCCAGACCACCGCCTTACGACCGATGCGATCGCCTATAGGTCCGCCGGCAAACGTCCCGACCGCCACCGCCGCAAGAAACGCAAACAGGCAGAACTGCGCGTGCTCCAGCGGCATGCTGAAGCGGTGGACGAGATAAAACGTAAAATAGTTACTCAGCGAAGCGATATAAGTAAATTTCGCGAACATCAGAACGCTGACCACGGCCAGCGCCTGAAAGACTTTTGCCCGGGAAAACGTCTGCAGCGGGGCGCTGCCGTGGCGCTTCATGTGCGCCTGACCGTGGCGGGCGGACCACTGGCTAAGCCGGGTCAGAATTACAATCGCGACCAGCGCACACAGCATTAGCCAGGCGACAGAGAGCTGGCCATGAGGAATAATCAGCAGCGCGGCCAGCAGAGGGCCAAACGCCGATCCCGCATTTCCGCCAACCTGAAAAGCGGACTGCGCGGTGCCAAACCGCCCTCCCGACGCCATGCGGGCGATGCGCGAGGCTTCCGGATGAAAGACGGACGATCCAACGCCAATCAGCGCAGCGGCAACTAAAATGACTAAAAAATTGCCGGCAACCGCGAGCAGCCCGATCCCCAGCAAGGTGACGCCCATGCCCGCAGGCAGCAGAAAGGGTCTGGGGTGTTTATCCGTGTAAAGCCCGACCCAGGGCTGAAGCAGGGACGCCGTTATCTGATAGACGAGAGAAATCAGGCCAATCTGCGCGTAGGTAAGCGTAAAGTTCGCCTTAAGCATGGGATAGATTGAAGGCAGTACGGCCTGAATCATATCATTACAGCCGTGCGCGAGCGCGGTAGCGCCTACGATACTGACCAGGAACCCCTGAGCGGGACTGGCTGTTTCCGCGGCAGGGATCGCCGGAGAAGGTTCAGATTCTGTAGAGTGTGAAGCCATATTCATGTCTCTTTGCGGGTGAAGGTAAGTCGGTTTTAATTGTCTGGTTTTTGCTACAGTTTGCCGTAATAGCGGCGTTTAGCCAGTCAGGATGCCCAGACGGATAATCATACATGCAGGGCTTTAATCTGAAATGCCAGACAATATAGATAAAAAGCCAGGAGACGATAAGACAATCGGGTGGTCTGCGCTTGCCAAACGCTACCAGCGTGGAGATACCGATCCGCCTCATTACCACGTTGAGGGACAGCTGCTGTATGCAACTCAGGGAGTGATGCTGGTTGAGACGGGCGATAAACACTGGGTAATTCCCCCGCAGCGGGCGCTCTGGCTCCCGGCGCTTCAGGAGCATAGCTACAGCCTGCTTTCACATACCGAACTCCGCACGCTCTATTTCAGCCGCAGCCTTATTGATGCATGCAGCCGCTTTACCAAAAGTGACGCCGTCCACGTCATCACAGCGACGCCTCTGGTTAAAGAGCTGATAGCCGGACTGTTCAGCACCGGCTACCAGGCTGGCAGCCAGCGGACAATGGCGCTGTTGTTAATGGAGATCCTCAGTGAAGCAGAGCATCAAATGACCGAGCTGCCCATGCCGCAGGACGAGCGCCTGTCCCGGGTCGCCACCGAGCTGCTGGTAAACCAGCGCTGGGCAACGTCAATGAGCGACATGGCGGATCTGGCGACGATGTCAGAGCGTACCTTCTCCCGGCTTTTTATCCGTGATACCGGGTTCAGCTTCAGAAACTGGAAGCAGCGGGCGCGGATCTGTATCTCGCTGGATCTGCTCTCAGCGGGTACGCCTGTTAAACAGGTCGCTTATCAGCTCGGATTCTCCTGCCCGGCTGCGTTTACGGCAGCCTTTCGTTCAGTGCTGGGCGTCACTCCGCACGGTTTTTTGACCTGAATGATGTCCTGGCCTGACGCAGGTCGGGTGCCAGCGCTTAAGGGAGAACCAGAGTGCGCAGCCACGCAAGCAAGTCTGCCTGCAGGCTATCAGGCTCAAACGGTTCAGGTGACAGCAGGTAATAGCGGGA
Source organism: Pantoea sp. PSNIH1 (assembly GCF_007680655.1). Classification (NCBI taxonomy): domain Bacteria; kingdom Pseudomonadati; phylum Pseudomonadota; class Gammaproteobacteria; order Enterobacterales; family Erwiniaceae; genus Pantoea; species Pantoea sp. PSNIH1. The sequence goes on along the minus strand of NZ_VEIP01000004.1, from coordinate 359,819 downwards.
ACCATCCTCAATAAACCCCTGCGGAGCCGCGAGGACACCGCTTTCGAGATCGTCACAGACCTGATACCAGGAACCAATCGCTACGCCAAGCCCTGCAACAGCGGCCTGCAGGCTGAAGTAAAAGTGGTCGAACGTTTGTCCTTCCGTCGCTGCGGCGGGCATTTCTTTGGCACGGGCCCATTCCTGCCATGCATCAGGGCGGGTGCGGGTGTGCAACCGCTTTGCGTCCCGGGCAGGCAGAAGACCTGCATCTGTGGCGTTAAACCACCGGCTGATCCTGTCAGGGCGGCATACCGGCCCGACCTTTTCCTCAAACAGTAACTCAGCATGATAATTTTCTGGCCAGGCAAAATCATTACGGCGAATAGCCAGGTCGGGGCCGCCGGTGAAGGAGACAGGTCCGCCACCGGCCGCAAGGTGGATCTCTTTACCAGCGTGCATTGCCTGAAAGGCTGGCCAGCGCGGCAATAACCAGCGCATCAGTAACGTCGGCTCACAGGACAGCACCCATCGCTGCTGCTGACGTGCGTCTGAGCGGAGCGAATCGACAGTCTGCCGTATGATATCGAACCCCTCATTTGCCGCACGGGCCAGCGTGCGTCCGGCATCAGTTAGATAGACGCGCTGGCTACGTCGTTCGAAGAGCAGTACGCCCAGATCCTCTTCCAGCAGACGCACAGCCCGGCTGACCGCGCCGTGCGTAATGTGAAGCTCAACCGCCGCTCTGCTGAAATTTTCCAAACGTGCAGCCGCTTCAAAGCTACGGAGCGCAATGAGCGACGGCAATCTTGGTGTAGATAGTGGTGAATCAAACTCACCATTTTTGTCAGAAAACATCGTTATCTGCCCCGCATAAAGAGACGGTAGAGTCTGATTAATAGACTTATTTAACCGGAGATAATTATGACTGAACTGCTAGCTGTAATCACCATCACTATTCTTGCCGTAATCAGCCCGGGTCCCGATTTTGCCATGGTTTCACGCAATAGTCTGATGCTATCCCGTCGGGCAGGCGTGTTCACGGCAATGGGGATCGGGCTGGGCGTACTCATTCACATCTCCTACACACTGCTCGGTCTGGGCCTGTTGATTCAGCAGTCACTCTTGTTATTCAACGCTATCAAACTGGCAGGTGCGGTTTACCTCATCTGGCTGGGCTTAAAAATGGTCCGCACAAAATCCGGTAGTGCAGTCACTGATAATCGGGTCGCTGCCCTGTCCGATCTGGCCGCACTCCGCATCGGTTTTCTGACGAACGCGCTCAATCCTAAAACGACCATTTTTGTTGTTAGCCTGTTTATGCAGCTGGTTAAGCCGGAAATTCCGCTGGCAGTGCAGATTGGCTATGGCCTTTTTATCGCCATAACGCATATCATCTGGTTCAGCCTTGTAGCACTTTGTTTTTCTATAGGAAAGGTGCGCGAACGCTTAATTAATATGCGTCACTGGATAGACAGAACGTTTGGCGCGCTTCTGATGATGTTTGGTGCCCTGCTGGCTGCAGCCAGCCGTATGCGTTAAATATGCTGCGTGCCGGCAAAGCACACCTTTACCGGCAGCAACGATTGTTGCCTTCCGTGTATAACCTGTATCAGGCTGGTCTCCGTCCGCCTTGTATCAGAAGCGGACGGAGACCAGGTAAAGTGATTTATCTGGCTCTGCGCCAGGGTATTTTCAGTGACTTAAAATAATCAGCTGACGCTGTTTACCAGACAGTAATGGCTTCATGAAACTGCGTTCATAGCTAAGGATGAACGTTTTCTGATTAGCTTCATCGAACAATTCAGCACATCCAGCCTTGCTCAAAATGGCTACTCTGTACTCTTCGTACTGCGCCAGACTCTCAAAGCTAAATAAACAGTCGGCTATGTTGTTTGCACCTTCCGATGGAAGGCAGTATCCATGATGAGTGCCCCATCGATTCAACAATTTCTATCCATTTTGAAGCGTAATTCCCGAAATCGGCCAATTGATAGGGGTCAATAATATATCTGACGTGACAAGTGATCATTCTCTTCCCTTAACTGTGCTAACCTATTTTTTGTATCTTACTCAAAGCGACTACCGCAATAACTTGAGCAAATTCTTATTTACCTGTTCTGAATGTCCGCGCCTCGCGCATAACAGACCAAATCTATATGTCAGCCCGCCCTGTGCCAGGAGCGGACTATTCAGTTTTGTCTCAACCGATCGGCGTCTGTAACTGTAATTCAGGCACAACCTTTTTCTGGCTACTTTATCACCGGGGTCTTTTTCAGAGACAGATTGTTCATAAACTCATCATCCAGGTGCAAATGTTGCCGGACACGTTCAGACGGCGTATTGGCCAGATACTGGTTAAGCGAAATATCGGCGTAATAATCGCTTTTAAGCAGCTCAGGAAAATGCAGCGTCCCTTTACCGGTATTTTCAATGTAGTGCCCCATCGCAAAAAGAATATAGCCAGCATCTCCGGCGCGGTAGTCAAAACTCCTTGCCTGACCCGAAGAGGCAAATACCCCCATCCGCCCTTCGCCTTCGAGGTAGTATTGCCATTCATCATTATTAGGATGCCAGTGCAGCTCGCGTATACGTTCCGCTATCAGCCTCAGGCGGATTTACGATATCCGGATTCTCTGCTTCGCGGATAGGATCGTGTGGGCCAGGATCCCGCCCGCCGCTGCGGGTACCGGCAGGAAACGTCCTGACACTATTGTCATGCACCATCAACTGACCTGCCGCAAGCGCGACCGTACCGCCCGCTGCATAAGCCATAAAATGTCTTCTTATAAATGTTTTTCTCAGTCATCCCCTTTTCAGAAAGACATGTATCAATAGTCGTCTTTTTTTTACGCCATAAAGTTATAAATGCGCTTTGAAAACAGAGAGCAAAATTTTTGTAAAAAAGCAGACAGCAAAACGATACCGCAACCTGCCAGAACCAAAGAATGCACCTGAAAAATAACTTCTGTTTAATTGTCTTACATTTAAAAAGCAGATATCATTTTAATAATCGCACAAATAAACAAACAAAGACCACCCCTTGCCCCTCAATTATGCTGACCACCCGTAACAAAAGAAAATATCCTTACTAATTGTGGTATTCAGCAGCATTTGGTTAATTAAGTTGAGTGGAATCCCCGCTCGCGTTATTTATAGAACCCATACAAAAGAGCGACATGTAGTTCCTGAATGGCTTTAAAGGCCGCTTTCATTGTACATAATAAGTACAAGTGGGAGGTAAAAGAGGGATGAAGCACACTTAGCCAGTAAGATGGCTGGCAGGAAGCAGAAACCGGCTACGATAAGCAGGTATCGATAAGCCTGGCATCCTGTCCTGACAACCCCTCATCGTTAATTTATTGCTGCGCTCCAGGCGTTGAAACCCAGAATAGCCGCCGCGTAGAGACTTATCGCAATAATGCTTACACAAGTCCCGTATGTGATAGGTTTTGCTGAATTGCCAGTTCCCAGGTAGTGCGTTTCCAGCACGATAATATTTGCTGCGGGTGGCAGCAGGCAAAACAGATATAACGTTGCCGGATTATCAGCTATGAGCCTGAAGTTAAGTAATATTGCGAGGATAAACAGTAACGATATCAGCACGGCCATTACGATCGACCTGAGCAGAAACGGCCTGACCTCCTGCAAAACATCGCTGAACGAGAACCTGATTTTTGACAGCCAGAGCCCGAGCACGGCCATACCCAGAAAACTCATCATAAATTTCGCTACGCTATAGAGGTCTGCTCCCCAGCGGTTAACGTCGTGACTTAAGGGAATCAGCGCAGCGCCAATAAATAGCGCCAGCACCGGAGGAGTCTGAGCCAATTGCAGTAGGTTAAACCGGTTCCCTGATAGCATACCGGCCCCCACTGAATTTCCTACGATTGAACTGCCGACGTAGGCTGCAATGATTATGGTCGCTGCGTCATTACCAAACAGTGCGCTGGCAACAGGCAGCCCCAGCCAACCAATATTGAGGTAGCTGAAACAAAGACTTCTTACCGGATCGCGCAAAATTCGCTGGCAAGTAAAGAGCATAAACAGCATAGATACTGCCGCTGCAATGATAATGGTACTCATGCTATCAAATCGGGTAGATATATTAAAAATGATCACAACGGGGATAGCAACACGCGTCAGAATCCACGACGCCGCCGTTTTGAAATCCAGTGCAGTTTGTCCTACAAGCCAGCCGGCTAATAGATAAATCAGGGGAAAGAAAATAGTCACAATGCTTCCTTTGCGTCTGCTGAGCTGAATTCTATAGCCCACTGTTTAGCCCAGGTCTCCGCACAGCGTGCGTTGAACCAAAAGGCATTGGTTGAAAACAAACTTCCTTTATTGAGCGGCCCGATGTTAAACAAGCCAGAGACCTTACGGTTGTTTACCCTGCAATGAAAAGTCAGCGGGTCGATATTAATGCCGCCGCAGGGATGTTCTTCAATTAATGACTGGCTAAGCAGGTCATTCAACAATGGCTGTGTTGTTTGACCAATATCAAGCCTGCCTCCTGTTGCATCCCAAAAATGACGGAATGAAAGCGTTTCTGACCGGGTTTGCAATACATAATGGCTGTCAGTATGTTCCGGAGCAGCAAGCGCCTGATGAAACCTTACCCTCCCATGAGCAGAAGCCTCGATCAGTTCACCAAACACCTCCTGAGGTACCGGATGGCGCCAGGCGGCCCACACCGCACCGTACATTTTCATAAATCGCAGCTTTTGTTCGGATGTGAATGCGTTCCAGAGCTTGTGCATATACGGCCGTGTTGAAACCAGAACATCCTGCCAGGGCAGATCACCATTCTCCGCACGCGTAAGCAGCATGCGGAAATACCCGGTCTGCCGCTCCTCACGTAACAGGTTCATAGCAGGCCGGAATTCCCCTTTTTCTCTTAGAAGGTGAAACTCTTTGCGGAGGAGGCGGGAAAACACGTTCAGCATGTCTTCACTTTCCGCAGTAGCAGACATGATATTACGCCAGGTCAGGTGAACGGGTATGTAGCGAGCACTGCTTGTCAGGCAGGTCGGAACATAGCCGCTGCGTGAAAAGAGATGGATTTTTACCTGACTTTTGCCGAACGCATAGCGAAACGCATCAACAGCCGTGAGACCGCTACCGGCGATGATTAGCGGCGCAGAAGAAGACTGATCAAACTGCGTATAATGCGAAATAAAACCTGGCTTTCCAGCGAACGCCGGAAAGGCGCTTTCAGATAATGCCCCCAGGCACATCACAACGTTACGAGCGAAGAGTGTGTTACCGTTGTCATCGCACAGGGAGAACAATTCTCCCTGCTTCCTGATGCTCACCACGCTGTGGTGGAATTCATCAATTTTCAGTATCCCGGCCTGCTTAACGTCACGGTAAGTCTGGCGGATAAAATCTGAGTATCTGAGGCGCGATGGCCAGCGTTCACGGGAGTTAAAAGTGGTATGTAACCAGTGACCAAACAGTTCCGGTTCAGTTGATGTCACCGACATCAATCCCGGCGGGGTATTGACCTTATGCATGGCATCAGCATCACCAAAGGCTTTTCCTTTTGCAAAGCTGGCTGGGGGATTGAAAACGGCAATTCGCGGTTGAGCCGTTCTGATGTTATAAATTTCATCCTGTAGCTGGCTGAGTAAGCATGTTCCTGTCGCCCCCAACCCTACAATTGCAACGTCATACATGACTAATACGTCCTGTTAATCATTTGAAGTGCTTATATAACAACAAACCCTGGCTAGGGTAAATAAATCTCATTTAATGTAAAGTTACGCAAAAACAATATTTAACTTTATGATTTTAATGATAATAAAATCAGCATAGAAAGTATCGACTGTAATAATCTGCTATTTCGGAGTTTCGCATTGCACCCATTATTGATAACTTCTGCTTCTTTTATGAGCGCCTCCGTACAAACCTATACTTTTATTCCTGATGTAACCTGCAAAGCAGATACCCATCTCCAGACCGCTGGAAACAGCAGAATCCTGTCTGGTTCAGATGCATACCGGCAATAATCAGTTTGTCATCCACGGCCTGTTGCAGCGCTTTTTTCCTTGTCTCTTCAGCCTGTAGAGGATTGACATCAAACATGATTGAAACAGCGGGAACTGCTGACTGAATATAGGGAAAATGAACGACATCTCCCCATATTAACACCGCTTTTTTATCGGAATGAATATGAAATCCGGTGTGTCCTGGGGTATGGCCTGGCAGCCATACAGGGCGAATGCCCTGCACAACTTCATTTTCATCAAGCAGGCGTATCTTCCCGGCATAGGCGGCCAGGACTTTTCGGAACAGTGCAAAATTATGTTTGCCGCGCTCACTGGCTCTCTGTAGTTTTTCATTATCCTGCCAGTGCGCAATTTCAAGGGGATGAATATAGAGATCAGCTTTTTTATATACCGGCTCTCCGTTTTCATGCAGCAGACCGCCGATATGATCGGGATGACCGTGCGTCAGTAATATCCTGTCTACGTCATCAGGCAGAATGCCGAGCATCGTCAGCTTCTCCTTAAGCCTCCCACCCACGTTGTTTTGCCCGCCAGCGCCCGCATCTACCAGAATAGTGTGTCCATATCCACGGATGAGATAACCGTTAATATGGATATCACCCTGTCTCTCAATCCCGGCAGCGCACTGGATACTTGCAGCCTTTGCGACGTCAATACCTGAAAGAAGATCAAGCGTGGCCGCCATAGTGCCATCGCTCAGCGCAATAACCTGATAACCGCCAACCTGACAGGTCGGGAAACTATCACCGTGCATACATACCTCATAATAGTGCTGGCAGGCGCCCGCTTGCCTGATGTGTTTTCATCATGCTAAGCAACTGTTTTCCCGATTTAAATCGAAATTAATTCACTGATTAATGATATTTTGTCACTGTAAAGAATTTTGTATCAATAATCAGGCCGTATTAATGCTAAGAAAAATTCCCAGTAGTCGAGCCATGCTTGCCTTTGAAGCCGCAGCAAGGCATGGAAATTTTGCGCGGGCAGCGCAGGAGTTATCACTTACCGAAGGCGCAATCAGTCGACAAATAGCCCGCCTTGAGTCCATGTTAAACTGCAGATTGTTTGATCGCAGCGGAAGTCGCGTTACGCTCAATTCAGTTGGCGCCCGCTATGCAGATCAAATACGCGAATCGCTTGACCGGCTGGAAAGAGATACGCAATCGGTCATAGGTGTGCCAGAAGGCGGTAAGACTCTGGAGATTGCTGCCCTGCCAACGTTTTCATGCCGCTGGCTAATCCCGCGTCTGAAAAGCTTTTATACCCTGTATCCGGAAATTAGTGTGAACATCGCCGCCAGAACAGATCCTTTTATTCTCGCTGGCAGTGGTTTTGACGCGGTAATACATTTCGATCATCCGGCATGGGCAGGTATGCATATGCAGTTTCTTTTTCAGGAAACGCTGCTGCCTGTATGCCATCCGGCACTTCTGAAGAACAAAAAAGAGAGCGTGCCGCTTAATGAGCTGCCTCGCATTCACCGTCTTCAGAATCCGCAGGCATGGCAGTACTATGCGCAGGAAACCGGAATTGAACTTGATAACCCGGCGCAGGGAGTCCGCTATGATCTGCACGAAATGTCTATCGCCGCAGCGCTGTCAGTACAGGGCGTTGCACTGGTGCCGCGGATATATGTCGAAAAAGAGTTAACTAACGGCGAGCTTATTGCTCCCTGGCCTGAGTCTGCTTCACTCAGCAAAAAGTTTCATTTAATAAAACCGGCTTCAACAGGCATAAATGAAACGGCGCTGCATGCTTTTGAGCAATGGCTGATGACGGAAATTAATCCGAAAGCATAACGTCGCCGTTATTGATAAAACCAACTTCTGATGCTGATAACGCTCCGGACACGTCTCCGACCGTTGCAGAACTGCGCGTGCGGGTGCTCTGGTCGGAAGCAAGATGAAGGCACTGACTGACCCCTTCCCGCCGTCGTTTAAGGCCAGCTGTTTTTGCCTCTCCCGCTCTGTTGGCGGAATGCCAGGGTGTCAGTGGCCGATACGGTTTCCGTGCTCATCGATAATCTGTTCACCATCTTCTTTCATCAATGCCCCTTTCTGTGGATCAGGCAGAATATCCAGAACGGCTTCAGACGGACGACAGAGCGCTGTACCGAGCGGCGTTACCACCACCGGACGGTTAATGAGAATGGGGTGAGCCAGCATAGCATCCAGCAGTTCGTCATCGCTGAACCGATCCTCTGCCAGACCCAGCTGCTCAAACGGATCCGTATTTTTGCGCAGCAGTGCGCGCACGCTGATTCCCATATCTGCAATCAGCGTCTGCAGCTCAGCGCGTGTCGGCGGCGTCTCCAGATATAAAATCACTGCTGGCTCCACGCCACTATTGCGGATAAGCGCCAGGGTGTTACGGGACGTGCCGCAGGCCGGGTTGTGGTAAATAGTAATGTCAGTCATCAGTCATACTCCATACAGGCGCTGCATGCACGCAGCCCGGATCACGTTTAAACAGACAGGCGCAGGGCCAGCGCGGCCAGCGTCACAAAAAGCACCGGCAGGGTCATCACGATGCCAACACGAAAGTAATAGCCCCAGCTAACAGTGATATTTTTTTGCGCCAGAACGTGCAGCCACAGCAGGGTTGCCAGGCTGCCAATCGGGGTAATTTTCGGGCCGAGGTCGCAGCCAATGATGTTCGCGTAAATCATTGCCTCTTTTACCGTGCCCTGAGCGGTACTGCCGTCAATAGAGAGCGCCCCGACCAGCACGGTGGGCATGTTGTTCATGACCGATGACAGAAAGGCCGTCAGAAAGCCCGTACCCAGCGTTGCCCCCCAGACGCCGTGCTCTGCAAAGCGGTTCAGAATGGCTGAGAGATCATCCGTCTGGCCGGCATTACGCAGACCATATACCACCAGATACATGCCCAGCGAGAAGATAACGATTTGCCAGGGTGCACCTTTCAGCGCCTTACGGGTATCGATAACGTGTCCTTTGCGTGCAACCAGCCAGAGAATGAAGGCCGCCGCTGCCGCAACCAGGCTGACCGGTACGCCAAGCGGCTCCAGCGCAAAAAAACCGGCCAGCAGCAGAATCAGCACTAGCCAGCCGGTTTTGAAGGTCCGCCTGTCACGGATAGCGTCACGGGGCATTTTTAGCTTTGTCAGGTCATAACCTGCCGGAATATCTTTGCGGAAAAACAGGTGCAGCATTACCAGCGTAGCCACTACGGAAGCAATATTCACCGGCACCATAACGGACGCATATTCGCTAAAGCCCAGCGTAAAGAAATCCGCCGTTACGATGTTGACCAGGTTCGATACGATGAGCGGCAGGCTGGACGTGTCTGCGATAAACCCAGCCGCCATCACAAATGCCAGCGTGGCACCTGGGCTGAAGCCCAGCGCCAGCAGCATGGCGATGACAATCGGCGTGAGGATAAGCGCCGCGCCGTCATTGGCGAACAGCGCCGCCACCGCCGCGCCCAGCAGAACAATATACGTGAACAGCAGCCTGCCTCTGCCGCCTCCCCAGCGGGAAACATGCAGTGCCGCCCACTCAAAAAAGCCGGATGCATCCAGCAGCAGGCTGATGATGATAACCGCGATAAACGTGGCCGTGGCGTTCCAGACAATCTGCCAGACCGCCGGAATATCCCCGATATGCACCACGCCCGTCAGCAGCGCCAGCGCAGCCCCGATAACAGCACTCCAGCCAATACTGAGTCCTTTCGGCTGCCAGATAACCAGCACCAGCGTCAGAACAAAAATTGCACCTGCCAGAAACATAGTCCCTCCTTCACCTCACAGAATAAGCACAGCGCAACCAGAAACGTTAAATATGGAAAAGCATATATGTATAGGTAAATTTTTAAATGCAGACAGGTTTGCCATTGGTCGTAGCGTTGTCCCGCTCAGCCTGCCGGCTAAGATGCTGGATGTCATCCTGCTGACACAGATAAGCCTGTTCAATCACGGCTGCAGCCCAGGCGGGCATGTGAGGGGACAGCCGGTAATGGATCCATTTGCCGTCACGCCTGTCGATAAGCAGGCCGCTGTCTCTGAGTAGCGCAAGATGCCGGGATACTTTGGGCTGGCTCTCTTTCAGTATCAGCGTCAGCTCGCATACACAGAGTTCACCTTTTTCACGCAGAAGCAGGACAAGCTTTAAACGCGTTTCGTCAGACAGCCCCTTGAAAAGCTGAAGAGGAAAAAGCTGAGGCATGATAACTCCGGGTAGCTGGCGTAAAAGCCAGTGTGACTTTACGCGCAAATGCCGTCAACACATATGCATAAATTCATATATTAAATACCAGGCTGATTCCATGTATGTTTCTGCGGTGACATGCGCAGACATGGTTAATATACACGCTGGTACCGCTGTTCGCAGCCCTGTTCCGCTTGCTGAAACGTTGACCTCTCACCGTTTTTGTTTATAGTTTAGTGCCTGTCCTGAGAGGGGCAGGCTTCGCCGTCAGCGCCCCGCCCCGGGTTTCGCTGGCTTATTGCAGTCCTGAAGGCATCCTTTTGCCGTAAAGGAGAACTCAAAAATTATGCGTCTTACGCCACCCTGAGTCGTCACCCTTCCCTGTCGCACTGAGTAGTTTCAGTCGCGCACTCAAAAACATCCCGTCTGCGGATGTGCTTTTTCGTCCCTGAATTTTTTGCCCTCACGGGCTGACTGTATCTAAAATCTGAGAAATTACTATGCTGCTGTCCTCGACGCGTAAGGACTGGCTGGGCAACGTCCGTGGTGACGTGCTCGCCGGTATTGTCGTCGCGCTCGCGCTCATTCCTGAAGCGATCGCGTTTTCCATCATTGCCGGAGTCGACCCGCAGGTCGGCCTCTACTCGGCCTTCTGTATTCCCGTGGTTATGGCCATCTTTGGCGGACGTCCCGCCATGATTTCATCGGCTACCGGCGCCATGGCGCTGCTGATGATAACGCTGGTGAAAGATCACGGCCTGCAGTATCTGCTGGCGGCATCAGTGCTAACCGGCCTGCTGCAGCTGGTCGCCGGCTACCTGAAGCTTGGCAGCCTGATGCGCTACGTGTCGCGCTCGGTCGTGACGGGCTTCGTCAACGCGCTGGCCATTCTGATTTTTATGGCACAGTTGCCGGAGCTGACCAACGTGACCTGGCACGTGTATGCGCTCACCGCCGCAGGCCTGGCAATCATCTACCTCTTTCCGTACCTCAATAAAACTATTCCCTCCCCGCTGGTCTGCATCGTGGTGCTGACCGCCATCTCCATGTGGCTGCATCTGGACGTGCGCACCGTGGGCGACATGGGCAAGCTGCCCGACAGCCTGCCGGTGTTCCTCATTCCGGACATTCCGCTGAACCTGGATACGCTGCTGATTATCCTGCCTTACTCCGCCGGCCTTGCCGTGGTGGGACTGCTGGAGTCGATGATGACCGCCACTATCGTGGACGACATGACCGACACCCCGAGCGATAAAAACCGCGAGTGCAAGGCGCAGGGCATCGCCAACGTCTGCACGGCGTTTATCGGCGGCATGGCGGGCTGCGCCATGATTGGTCAGTCGGTGATTAACGTAAAATCCGGCGGGCGCGGGCGTCTCTCCACCCTGACGGCCGGGCTGGTGCTGCTCTGTCTGATTATTTTCCTCCGCGATCAGGTGTCGCAGATCCCGATGGCGGCGCTGGTCGCGGTGATGATCATGGTCTCCATCGGCACCTTCTCCTGGCGATCCATCACCGACCTGCGCCGCCATCCGCTCTCGACCAGCGTGGTCATGCTGGCAACCGTGGTCGTGGTCGTGGCCACCGACAACCTGGCCTTCGGCGTGCTGACCGGGGTGCTGATTGCTTCGCTGAACTTTGCCACTAAGGTAGCGCGCTTTATGACGGTCAGATCGTCACGGGAGGGTGAGACACGGATCTATACCGTGACCGGCCAGGTCTTTTTTGCCTCCGCCGATCGCTTTATGAGCCACTTTGACTTCAGGGAAGCGGCAGAGCGCGTGGTCATTGACGTCACGCACGCCCACTTCTGGGACATCACCGCCGTTAGCGCACTGGACAGGGCGGTAATTAAGTTCCGCCGCGAAGGCGCTGAGGTAGAAATACCGGGCATGAACGACGCCACCCGTACCCTCGTTGACCGCTTCGGCGTGCATGACAAGCCGGAAGAAGCGGAAAAACTGATGGGCGGTCACTAACTGACAGGAGTTACAGCTATGAACAATACCGTTGTGGCCTGCGTGGATGGTTCGCCGTCAACCGGGCCAGTCTGTGACTACGCGGCGTGGGCCGCCGCCGGCCTTTCCGCGCCGCTGGCCCTGCTGCACGTGCTGGAAAAAGACGGTCATCCGGCCGTCTCTGACCTGAGCGGCAGCATTGGCATCGACAGCAAAGAGCTGCTGACCGAAGCGCTTGTGCGCGTGGAGGGTGAGCGCAGCCGCCTGCTTATGGCGCAGGGGAAAACTATTCTGGCCGGCTGTGCTGAACGGCTGGCCCGGGCGGGACGCCCGGAGGTACGCCAGCTGCAGATGCACGGCGCACTGGACGAAATCCTTGCCGGGCTGGATGACGTCAGGCTGATGGTGCTCGGACGACGGGGCGCAGAACATACGGTGGGCAGCCAGCTGGAAAGCGTCATCCGCCTGCAGAAAGCGCCCGTGCTGGTTGTGCCGGAAACGTTTATTGCGCCATCCCGGGTACTTTTTGCCTGGGATGGCAGCGAGGCCAGCCGCCGAAACCTGACCCGGCTGACCGTGAGCCCGCTGCTTCGCGGCCTGGCCTGCCATGTTGTGATGGTGAACGGCGACGATGCTTCACTCCATGATGCGCAGCACATCCTGCAGGCAGCCGGCATTGATGCAGAGTCACGGCTGATACAGGATGAATCCGTCTCGCGCGGGCTGTGCCGTTACGCGCAGGAGAACGGAACGGACCTGATCGTGATGGGGGCCTGGGGACACTCCCGGCTGCGCCGCTTCTTTATCGGCAGTCACACCACGGCGATGCTGGCTGAAAGCCGTTATCCGCTGCTGATGCTGCGGTAAACGTTACGGGCCTGCAATCGCAGACCCTTTTCATAACGAGCCTCCGGAACACAAGTCCCGGAGCAGTTCATTTGTGCGGCGCCTTTGTCAGCCGTGCTCAGGGAATACCATGCGTCAGCTGTTTCGCTTTATGTATCAGCACGGCAGTCATCTCGCCTTTGGCGCGATACTGATGGCCATGTCGAGTTTTGGACAGACTTACTTCGTATCGCTTTACGGGCAGGACCTGCGTCAGGCATTCGGGCTCAGCGACGGCGGACTGGGCGGCCTTTATGCCGCGGGCACCGTGATGAGTGCCGTCACCCTGACATGGGCGGGCCGGCTGATTGACTACACCACTACCCGTCGATTCACCCTGGCCGTTACCCTGCTGCTGATAACGGCGTGCCTGCTCGTCTCCGGTGCGCAGGCGGCATGGACGCTCTGTGCAGGCTTTTACCTGCTTCGCCTCGGCGGACAAGGCCTGATGGTGCATACCGCCCTGACGGCGACTGCGCGCCAGTTTCCGCTTGATGCTGGCAAGGCACTGGGTGCTATCGCACTGGGCCTGTCGCTCGCACAGGCGCTGTTTCCGTTGGCTGCCGTGCAGATTAACGCTCTGACGGGATGGCGCACTGCCTGGCTGATAAACGCTGCGGTTCTGGTGGCCGGCGTTGCGCTGGCTGTCAGCTGCCTTCCGCGCGCTGCCGAAAAGCCGCTGCGGACGTTCAGAAAGCGGGGCGCAGAGAAGGTTCGCGAAGCGTCAGTATGGAAGAACCGGAATCTGCTTTTTGCTCTGCCCGCAGTGCTGGCGTCACCTTTCATCACCACAGGGTTCTTTTTCCATCAGGCGCGTCTGGCAGAGGAGAAAGGATGGGCGCTGTCGTGGGTTGCAGGGTGGTTTATTGCTTACGCGATAACGCAGGCGGTTTCCCTGTTATCATTTGGTCCGCTGATAGACCGGCTGACGCCACGCCGTCTGTTGCCGTGGTTTCTGCTGCCGCAGGGCGCTGGCATGCTGGCGCTGTGGCTCAGTAACAGCGTGTGGGTCACGCCGTTTTATCTCACCATGACCGGTATATCGTCAGCCATTGCGTCCACACTGGCGACTGCGCTATGGGTACAGCTGTTTGGCCCCGCGCAACTGGCAAAGGTGCGCTCGGCTGTTGAGGCGGGTACCGTGCTTGCCAGTGGTGCCTCTCCGGTCATCATGGGCGTTCTGATTGATAACCATATTGCCCTTCGGGTGCAGGCGCTGTTATGCCTCGTCTTTATACTCGCGGCCAGTCTGGTGGCAACCCGTGTCAGAGCTGGCGTACCGGAAAATGAAACTGATATTTCTGGCTGATCGGAACACGATACGTGAGGCAGGAAATACTGTCCGCTTTGTGCCAGAAGTGGACGTTTCCGGCATCTGCATGCACTAAGCCGTGGAGAATAGCTTTCACTGCATAACCATACAGATATACAGGAATTATCAGGGGCATTTGTCAGTATTTCGGACAGGAAAAATACCGAAAACAGCCTTCGGGCTGCAGAACCGCGCTGAGGGCTTTTCAGGCGGTGCATCAGGCACTTTTATATAAAAAAGACTCTCATACATACAGTAAATCGTGCATGCTTCATGACACAAATTCACAGGTAGTGAATCCGATTGAATAAGGAATTCAGGACGTGATTGACTTCACCCGTTTTGTCGAACGCTATGAGCAATTTAACGCTTCATTACTCCCTTCTGATAACATCACCGAAAGCCGGATCAATGATTTATATATCCGGGTATACAGGCCAATGGCAGCCCTTGATGAGGTTCTTATTGTCTACCATGGTGGCGGGGTCAACTCTGACGCTGGCTACGACATTCTTGCACGACAGTTGAGTTACGATCTGCCCGTCTGTGTTTGTCTCGTCGATATCCGTGGGCACGGTCGTTCGGTAGGTGTCCGGGGAGAAGCTTCCAGTCCTGTTCAAATCTGGCGTGATGTGGATGTCGTCATTGATTATGTCCGAACCTCTTTTCCTGATGCCATAATTCACTTGCTTGGGCACTCCAGTGGAGGCGGTATGCTGATAAATTACTTTACCCGATACTCTCTATCGAGGGTTGTTGAAAGCCTGATCTTGCTAGCCCCAGCATTAGGTCCTTTTTCACCTCCTGCTCTGAACCGCGAGTTTTCCTCTCCCTTTGCATCGATAAACCGTTTGAGCTTCATAATCAATGCTATGAGTGCAGGTTTTCTATGTGGACGTCGTGCAGGAGTAAGGCTTAATTTCCCCTGTGAGGTTATTAATGCAAGGCCTGACTTTGTTCAGACATACAGCGTTAATATGGCTAACGCCCTTACCCCTCGTAATCCTGAAAGGCAACTTAAAGAAATCTCTATTCCAGTAACAATCATGCTTGCTGAGCATGATGAACTGTTTGATGTAAGCCGTATGGAAGAATTTTTCAGGAACTGCGGCAATCCGAATGTAAGCAGTCGGGTTGTGGCAGATAGTACACATCTCGATTGTATTTTCGAGTTAACGGATATGGTGAGGGAACACTTCACTGGCCTGACTTCAAGAGCGCAATAGGTCAGTTATGTTCAACGTATTAGAACCACTCAGCTGTCATAAGTGAAATGTCCGCTGCTCGCTCATAGCGGACCTGACCCACGCGCCAGTCTGTTTGTGCCAAAGAGGGCATAACTCACTTTAAAACAAGTTAATTAACCGGGCAGTTCGCCCATCCTTTTGCTCATAAACTTTGGCAGGATAAATGCGCTCTTCTGTCAGCTCGCGATCCCTTCCAGCGTGACAGAGGCCCCGCCGCATACGATGACCAGTACATTATCAGCCGGCTTGAATAAGACTTTTTTGTCGTACAAAAGTGAGAGTGATACACCGCATGCAGGCTCAGTGAGCACCCGATGGTCATCGAGAAGGCACCGGCAGGCATTCAGCGCTTCCTGGTCTGAAACCAGCATACTTCTGACGTCCATACGGCTGGCCACATTGAAAACATTTTCGCACACCTGGCTTGCGGCCAGCGTCGTGGCTATGCCGCTGACCTTATCAAGACGTACCAGCCTGCCGGCATTAAGCGAGGCGCGAAGATAGGCCGTACCCTGGGTTTCTGCGGCGTAAACCGGAATATGACCAAGCTGATGTTTCACCAGTCCCTGAGCGATACCGGACAGCATGCTCCCGCCGCCAACAGAAAGAATTACCGCATCAGGCGTTACCCCTTCGCTGATGACCTCATCCACGATTGTGCTGATACCTTCCCACAAAAGTGGATGATCAAAGGGATGTACACAGATAATGTCATCCGTCGCCAGTGACAGGGCGTAGTCGTTCGCCTCACTCCATACTTTTCCGTGCACAACAACTCTTGCACCCTCCTGTTCAATAAGCTGTTTTGCCCTGTCAGACGTGGTTTCCGGCACAACCACAGTGACCGGCAGCCCCAGTTTGCGGCCGCAATGTGCCACCGCTATGCCTGCATTGCCGCCCGATGAACTGATGAAAGCTGTTGCGCCCCTTTCCGCATAATGGCGACAAATGTTCTCTGCACTTCTGAGCTTGAACGATCCCGTCGGCTGGGAAGATTCCATTTTAAGCCAGACAAGGCATCCACAATGCTGGCTTAAGGGCAGTGAATGTATAAGAGGGGTTTGTATACTTATTGCCATGAGGAAGATCCTTATTATCTTTTCCCGTGATAAACGAGAAACATTCCAGGTTTAGAAACAGATTTATCATAATGGGTTAGAGCGTAAAGGGATGGATACAATGGGTAATAAAAGTGCCGGTTACAATTCCGTCCAGACAAGACTAAAGTGCGACCGTTTTTCGCTCAAAGCGGACGTTGCTCCAGTATCGGCCCGCTTTGTGCCAAAAGCGGACGTTCAATACTTCTTCTTTCAGGTGTTATTTAACACGAGTCTTTACTATTGCACCGCCATCGCCAGTCGAACCCCAACTGCACCAAAGGCCAGTGCTACGCCCAAACGAATGCCGATCACCACTCTGTGATTTCCTAATACATAATGACTAACAGACGAAGCAAAAGCGCCATACAGAGCAAATACAGCAAAAGTCATGGCCGCAAAAATAGCTGAGAGAATCAACATGCTCTGTGTGGGATGTGCATCCCCGGTAGCGATAAACTGCGGAAGGAATGCTAAGAAAAATAGCGAAAGTTTGGGATTGAGAATATTGGCAACTACCGCCTGAATTATCAGGGCTCTATGAGATAAATCCGGCCTGGAAGACTCTGCAGATAAAAGTGTCTTATCCCGTAGCGTTTGCCACGCCATAAAGAGCAGGTAAGCCACGCCGGTATACTTCACAATGGAAAATAGTATCGGACTGGCATGTAGCAGGGTAGCAAGGCCTGTAATTGCAGCCAGCATATGAGGCAACACACCGAGAGTACATCCGGCAGCAGCCACCATTGCGCTACGCTTTCCCTGCCTGAGGCCGGCAGAAAGCGTAATGATGGCACCAGTACCGGGTGATATAACAATCAGCAGAGATGTCATTAGAAAATCATTATAAAGCATCAAAATTTTCCCCCTCACCGGCAGCTGAACTAATTGCTGCAGTATTTGATTAAGAGGCTTTTTCTGTCTTGAATAAAATTGCAACGCAGAGGCGGCTAAATTTTCGGATTTTGTTGCGCGTAGAGGCCCGGCGTATAGCCATAACTGCGAACAAACAGACGGGTCATGTGGCTTTGATCCGCAAACCCGCCCGCAATGGCGGCATCAACAAGGTTCATGCCGCCCCTGATAAGCTTTCGAACCAGTGACAGGCGTCGCTGCAAAAGATAGGCATGCGGGGTCATTCCACAGTAACGCGCAAAAGCGCGTAAAAACGTAAACTGCCCGAGTCCGGCAATTGACGCCAGCTCAGTAAGAGATATGGCACTCCCCGGTGCGTCATCCATTTTTTCCTTCGCGTACAGCACGCCTTTTATGGGCATTTTCATCTGAGACCGGGGCATTTGGGCCAATGCGTTAGTCAGAATTAACAATGCCTCATCCGCAGCCAGCTTTTTTATATCACCATTACCACTGATAATTGCCTGATGTAATTGATTAAAAATTTTTGCTATGCCGGCATTCGTTGATACAGGCAGCGCAAATTCGCCGCTGGCAAATTTACCTTCGGAAATATCGATAAAGCATCGATTAATTAGCTCAGTGTCAAAATAAAGCATCCGCCAGGCTCGCGAGCCATCGAGAGGCGCCCCATCATGAACTTCTCCCGGGTTAACAGTGATGACATCTCCCGCATTCGACTCGACATATCCGCGCCCACTGAAGGATTTTTGCCCGCCGCTGTCCATCAAACCAATACCGAACTGGTCGTGAGTATGCCGCCCGAATGAGATATCGCTGTTAGCGTTAACAGTTATGGGTAGAAGCTCAATGGTATGTTGACGCATGATGTCAGCCTTTCTCCTGTCGCAATTGGTCGTGTTGATCGAGTTCATAATTGATGAACGCGCCGATCATAGCCCGGTAGACCTTTTCGATAATTACTGTGGGAAGTCCTGCTTCAGTCGCCTGTTTACTTACCTTATCGATGACCTGCTGAACGCGGTCTGGAGCACGCACGGCTGAATGGTCACTTTTGAAAGCAGCTGCAGCTTTAACACAATGACTGCGTTGCGCAATCATTTTAACCAGTTCGCTGTCAATCTGATCAATACGATTCCTGACTTCCTCAATTGACGAAGAATTCACTTTAAACCACCTGACTAGTACATGAGTACGATAGATTACATAAATATTCGGTTTAAAACAGGTTTAAATTTGTAAAGTCTGCCTGAAAGACAATAAATCAAAGAATTCAATCGAGAATAAGCGGTTATGGAGAGTGCGATAAAAAGGATAGGGCCGAATGTCTGCTTCTCGCTCTTTGCGGACGTTAAGGTACGCAGCGGGCTGAGTTCTCCCGGAGTTGATCGGGACGGGGCTCAGAACAGTAAGCGCATTTGCTTAGGACATATCTCAATTGCCCGTTATTTGTTCAGAAACACCTATAATTTAAGTTATCTTAAATTACACATCTGTCAGGTATCGCTATGGCCAGTTATACAGTCCGGATTGAGCTAAAGGAGCAGACCGAAAAAGCGCACATTGAGCTGATGTTTGCCATGCTTGAGAACGGTTTTTCACGAAGCGTCGTCTGCAGGCGGGGGTTCACATATGCCCTGCCGACGGACGAGTTCGTCTACGTGGGTTCTGAAAAGATTACGGATTTAATGAGCCGGATATGCACCCTGCTGAGCAGCTTCAGTGAGGCGCCCGTCGTGCTGATAACCGGTGCCGGAGAGCGGTGCTGGTCAGGACTGCGTGTGATTGACCTTGAATAGTCCAGCCCTGTTCAGCAGCTCCGGCCGTCGCGCTGCAGAATGATGCCTGACCCGGCGACCGCCTGCATGTGCGTCATACCAGTACGCGGTGACACGATGTGGACTTTATTGACCCTGCTCCATCAACTCTAGTGTCTGTCCATCGGGGCTTTGTAAATAGATTACTCTGGTTCCCTGCATGGGGCCTGATAAGATTGTCTGAGGTTTACCTGGTGTCTTCCAGCCATACTCAGATGCTTTACTCAAGAGCGTATCAATATCCTCAACTATAAATGCAAGGTGAGCATAGCCAGGGATATAAGGTACTGAAGGTTCTTCTGGCTGTTTGATGTTATCGTATTGCAGTAATTCAATTTTGATGCCAGCCAGTTCAAGCAACGCCATTCGCACATCAGCGCCCCTTGCGCCTGTCACTTCATCAATGATAGGCCCAGACATTTTTCCTTCGCGTAATAACTTTGCGCCAAGAATATCAGTCCAGAAAAATAATGACTCTTCAATGCTTCTGACTGAAAATCCGACGTGATCTGCTTTTTTTATCATACAATTACCTGCTGTGCGCGACTGCATCGTAAACCAATATCAATTATAGAAAACCTGAATGTTCGCTGTGAGCAAACATATCTGAATGGCTTAATTGAACATACTACTGTCCGGACCCGGGTACTGCTGTTGCAGTCAGAAAAGATTCTATTCCTGTATGCTTAGACACCCTGGACGACGTGCTCCGGAGAACAGAAAAACCGTTGAGCTGATTTCTATGTCAGAACTACGCGGTCACGGCCCGGCGTTGGGTAGAGCAGCTCTCACCGGTCCGGCCGTAAAAATGACGATGCAGGTTATCTTTGTGGTTGCGGATTCTGAGCGTGCATATGCAGGTATAGCGCGTGCTAAGGCATCAGGAAGGTGATCCTGACGTAGAGAGCATATGTGTTTCTTAACATTCAGAAGGGGCAGAAAGCATACATGTCCCCAGACAAGCAGCACAACGACTGATAGTATAATTTTCAATCAAAACGAACCGTAGCGGTTGTATCTGTTTGTTGTGTGCCGGAAACGAAACGACTCATTTCCAATGTCTGAACAGGCCAGATATGCCCTTTCCATATTTACTTACTGAAGCCTGTAGCTACTTGCGTTCCAGTAACCACTACCCTGACAACGATATTCTTTAAAACCCAATGACCTCAGTTCCCTTGCAATTAGCCGATTCATTACTCCATGTCCCATAAGCAGCACGGGACCGTCAGATCTTTTTGCAAACGCTGCAAGGATACCCGCAGCCTGAATAGCACGTTTCTTTGCTGTTCCGACGCGCTCTACGTCACGGGATATGCCGCATAACCACATGACGCGGAAAAAAACAGCCCATACGGTCGGTGATAGCCTGAAACCGGGCATAGGAAATACCGGCAGATCTGCTTCCCTGAAAACCTCATCAATGACATCCGGTTCAAGGTCTAATGCTTTCAGGGAAGAAAGTGCTCTGGGAAGAGGGCTACTGAGGATTTGCGATGCGCTGAACGCCAATGATTCACTGGACTCAGGCGGTATATCTTCTCCTGTATCAGAACGATCATAATCTGCAATCCAGTTGGACATTTCACGGCTCGTTACTTTCGCAGAGCCTGTAAAAGCGGGCTTTCCATGACGCATTAAAATAATTTCCATACAACGCTTCTTGCTTATGGTCCTTCCAGGCGGTCAGACTAACGCGATAAACATATGACGCACCACTACTTTGTCCAGGATTGATACTGATCGATGAGATGATATGTCAGGTGATAATCACTGTATGAAAAAGTAAATACCTTAATACACACCTCACACCGTCATGATGTCCGCTTCTCGCCCATAGCGGACATCAGCCCGATGTCAGTCCGCTTAGCGCCACAACCGGACGGTTTACGTCGCTTCCCGGTTTGCCGCAAGGCGAAACCGGGGTCTGCCCGCTGCCTTCGTGACCCTGTTCACACTCTGTTCAAATAAAAAGCATAGCCGCTACCAGAATGATGATAAAAACACCGCCGATGGTCCGTTAAGTTAATTTATTGTTAATATATTGATTAATTTATGTTAATAAAATGCAGGTTTTCGGCCCCGTAGAATAGCAACCCGACTCAAAACGGATTTTTATAACTTATTTTTTACATAAAAAACCATTAAATTTAACAAATGTGGGCATTGCTCACATTTCGCTCAAGGGCGAGCGAAAAGCGATACCCCCTTACGTTAATCTCAGAACGTGGATGTGAAAGCTGTCGCCTGTCCCCTTTATCAGAACCTCATAAGAAAGGTACCGAAATGAAATTTAACCTCGCATTAGTCAGTGCATGTGTGGTTTCAGCATGCATGTTATTTACAACACCTTCATTTGCCGCCAAACCTTACGATATCGCCGTCGTTGCCAAAGTTACGGGCATTCCCTGGTTTACCCGTATGGAGGTCGGCGTAAAAGAAGCCGCGCAGAAACTGGATGTCAACGCATACCAGGTCGGTGCGTCTACCCCGGATCCGGCCCAGCAGGTCAAAGTTATTGAAGATTTGATCGCTAAAAAAGTTAACGCAATCATTGTGGTACCCAATGACGCTAAAGTGCTGGAACCGGTGCTGAAAAAAGCCCGCGATCAGGGCATCGTGGTATTAACGCATGAATCGCCGGATCAGCAAATTGGCCAGTGGGATGTCGAAACCATCGACAGCCAGAAATATGCTCAGGCCAACATGGATGAGCTGGCAAAAGATATGGGTGGCAAAGGGGGTTACGCCATTTATGTCGGCTCTCTGACCGTGCCATTGCACAATGCGTGGGCGGATGCTGCGATTAAATATCAGAAAGAGAAGTATCCGGACATGCATGAAGTGACTTCACGTCTGCCGGTGGCCGAAAATATTGATAAGTCATACTCCACCACGCTGGATTTAATGAAAACCTACCCTGACCTGAAGGGGATTATCGGTTTCGGCTCGCTCGGTCCTATCGGTGCCGGTCAGGCTGTTCAGCAGAAACGTGCAAAAAACAAAATTGCAGTTGTCGGTATCGCTATGCCAGGCCAGGCGGCTCCTTACCTGATGCGCGGTGATATTAAGAAAGTTCTGCTGTGGGATCCGAAAGATGCCGGTTACGCCCTGGTGACAGTTGCCGATCAGCTGCTTCAGGGTAAAGAGGTGACTAAAGAGCTGAGTATTGAAAAATTGGGCAAAGCCGATGTAGATATGGACAAAAAAGTGATCCGCTTTAATAAAATTCTTGAAGTCACACCAGAGAATGCGAAATCACTTGGCTTCTGATGGGCCATTTTAATTATTTTATTTTCCGGAGATATATTATCTCCCGCGCTACACCAGGCAAATAGAAACAGATACGGCGTTGTATGCTGTGCTGTATCTGAATTTCTACTGAGAGATTGAAAACCTATATCCTGTATAACCCGGATTGGGTGTGCATGAATTCCTGCGATCACATCCGTCAGTGATCCGCAGGAGTAAGTGCAGCCAAAGCCCCAGCCCGAATATAACCGGTATGCTTAAGGACCTGTGATGGATATGCTCAACGCGCCCCCTGCCCCTGCTGAAGCCTTTATCAGTCTTGAGAAGATCAGTAAAAAATTCCCCGGCGTATTAGCACTGGATAATGTCAGCCTGACGCTTAATAAAGGCGAAGTACATTGTCTGGCCGGTCAGAATGGCTGTGGTAAAAGCACGATAATTAAAGTTATTTCCGGCGTCTATCAGCCGGAAAAAGGTGCGACGATTACGCTGGACGGAAAACTATTTCATACCCTGACGCCGCAGCTCTCTTCCTGGTACGGTATTCAGGTTATTTATCAGGATCTGTCCCTCTTTCCAAATTTATCGGTAGCCGAAAATATTGCTATTAACCGTTATCTCCCGGGCGGTGATTTTTGGGTACATCGTGAGTCAATGCGCAAAAAGGCTGTGGCGGCGATGCAACGGGTCGGCGTTTCTCTGGATCCGGATCGTAAAGTAGAAAAGCTTTCAATCGCCGACCGCCAGTTAGTGGCAATATGCCGCGCCATCGCCGCTGATGCCACGCTGGTGATCATGGATGAACCCACGGCCTCACTGACCCGAACCGAGGTCAATGGCCTGCTGCGGGTAGTAAGTGAGCTGAAAGCCGCCGGTATCTGCGTGGTGTTTGTCAGCCACCGTCTGGATGAAGTAATGGAAGTGGCTGACCGTATCAGCGTGATGCGCGACGGCAAACTGGTCGGCACCTGGCCGGCGAGCGAACTCGACAGCAACGAGCTGGCGTTCCTGATGACCGGTCAGCGCTTTACCTACAGCCACCTGCCGCACCGGGCACCTGCCGAAGTTACGCCGTTACTGGAGATCAGCCATCTGAGCCGCAAGGGTCAGTATCATGATATCTCGCTGTCGCTGCGCCAGGGCGAGATCGCATCGATTGTTGGTCTGCTCGGTTCAGGGCGTACGGAACTCTGCCTGAGTCTGTTTGGCATGAGTCAACCAGACAGCGGCGAGATCCGCATCAACGGTAATACGGTGAAATTCCACTCTAACCGCGATGCTATCCGGCACGGTATTGCCTATGTGTCAGAAGACCGTTTGACGCAGGGGCTGATAATGGAGCAATCCATTTACGATAACACGCTGGTATCCATTTTCGACAAGCTGCATACCCGCGCAGGATTGATGGATCATCACAAAGCCGCCCTGGTAGTAAAAGAGCTGATCCGCGATCTGAACATTAAAGTTTCGGACAGCAGTTTACCCGTGAAGACGCTTTCCGGCGGTAATGCACAGCGTATCGCCATCGCCAAATGGGTGGCGACGCAGCCACGTATCCTGATCCTCGATTCGCCGACGGTCGGTGTGGATATTGCCAACAAAGAGGGAATTTACCGCATCGCACGCGATCTGGCGGAGTCCGGCATGGCGGTGCTGATGATTTGCGATGAGATCCCGGAAGCGTATTACAACAGCCATCGCGTGCTGGTAATGCGCAAAGGTAAACTGGTAGCGGAATTTGCGCCGCATCAGAGCAGCGAAGCGCAGATTGCGGAGGTGATTAATGGGTAATAAATCGCTCTCAAAACTGTTTTCACAGCACGAATTCTGGCTGGGATTACTGGTTCTGCTGTTGGTGATTGGTCTGAGCGTCCGCACCAGCGAATTTATGACGCTGGGTAACCTGACGGACGTCGCCACCAGCTACGCCATTCTCGGCATTCTGGCCTGCGGTCTGTTTGTGGTGCTGATCGCCGGAGGTATCGACATCTCCTTCCCGGCCGTAACATCCATCGGCCAATACGTTATGGCGAGTTACATCATCCATCACGGTGGCAGCTTCCCACTGGCATTTGCTCTGTCGATGGGTACCGGTTTGCTACTTGGGCTGGTCAACGGTTTTCTGGTTTACTGGCTGCGCGTGCCGGCCATCATCATCACCATCGCCACACTGAACCTGTTCTACGGTTTGCTGGTGTATCTCACTAACGGCACCTGGCTGTACGGTTTCCCCGACTGGTTTATGAACGGCATTAACTGGTTCTCCTTCACCGCCGCCGACGGCTACGACTATGGCCTCACTCTGCCGCTTCTCAGCCTGCTGGGGGTGATCATCGCCACCGGGGTACTGATGAACCGGACCCGCGTGGGTCGCCAGATTTACGCTATGGGCAGCAATCGTGATGCTGCTTCGCGTCTTGGTCTGAATATTTTGCGGCTGCATTTCTACGTCTACGGTTTTATGGGTTTGCTGGCGGGAATTGCTGCCGTGGTGCAGGCGCAAATCACTCAGTCAGTCGCGCCTAACTCCCTGCTCGGTTATGAGCTGACGGTCCTTGCCGCTGTAGTTTTAGGCGGTACCAGCATGACCGGCGGGCGTGGTTCGCTGACCGGCACCATTCTGGGCGTGATGCTGCTGGCCTTCCTGCAGAATGGTTTGACCTTACTCAGCATTTCAGCTTACTGGCATCAGGTATTCAGCGGCGTAATCATTCTGGTCAGCATCAGCAGCACCGCGTGGAATGAAAAACGCAAACTGGCAAAGGGAATGTGACATGACAACCATAAACCGACTCTTCCCCGGCGACCGCATCATTCGTTTGCAGTTACTGATTATCGTAGCCGTTGCCGTACTGTTTTCGTTCACGCTGGGCGGCAGCTTCTACAGCGTCGGCAATTTCCAGTCAATCGCTTCACAGTTACCGATTCTGGGCATGCTGGCGCTGGGGATGGGCATTACCATGCTTACCGGCGGTATCAACCTTTCGATCATTGCCGGTGCCAATGCCTGTTCGCTGGTGATGGCGGCCATTCTGGTGGCCCACCCTGACCAGCCGCACTATTTCGCACTGGCGATGCTCGCTGGACTGGCCGTAGCGGTAGTCATTGGCGTGCTCAATGGTGCGCTGATCGCATATATCGGCGTTTCGCCGATTCTGGCGACGCTCGGTACTATGACACTTATCGCCGGGCTGAATATTCTGCTGACCAACGGCACAGTGCTTTCCGGTTTTCCAGCGGCCATTCAGTATCTCAGTAACGGTAGCCTGATGGGCATTCCGGTTGCGCTGCTGTTATTCCTGCTGGTAGCACTGCTGCTGTGGGTCCTGCTGGAACATACCACGCTGGGTCGCAGCCTGTATCTGATGGGCTCCAATGAACAGGCTACGCGCTTTAGCGGTGTTAATACGCACAAAGTCACCATCGCAGTGTACGTGCTTTCGGCGCTGCTCGGATGGGGTGCAGCACTGCTGATGATGTCCAAATTTAACTCGGCGAAAGCGGGTTACGGCGATGCCTATTTACTGGTGACCATTCTGGCCTCTGTGCTCGGCGGAATTAACCCTGACGGCGGTTTTGGCCGGGTCCTCGGGCTGGTGCTGGCGCTAATCGTTCTGCAAATGCTGGAGAGCGGCCTGAATCTGATGGGCGTCAGCAGTTACCTGACCATGGCGCTGTGGGGATGCGTTCTGATCCTGTTTATCGCTCTGCAAAACAGAAAATCATAAGCGAAAGCTTTCTAAAAAAAGGAAAGAACATGGCGAGTTATTTTATCGGCGTAGACGTAGGAACCGGCAGCGCCCGCGCAGGGGTTTTCGATATGAGTGGTCGTATGCTCGGTCAGGCCAGCCGTGAGATCACATTATACCGCCCGAAAGCCGATTTTGTTGAGCAATCTTCCGACGAGATCTGGCAGGCCGTTTGTAACGCGGTAAGAGACGTAGTCAGTCAGGCGGATATTAACCCGATTCAGGTGAAAGGCATCGGTTTTGACGCGACCTGCTCGCTGGTGGTGCTGGATAAAGAGGGCAATCCCCTGACTGTCAGCCCATCAGGACGCAGTGAACAAAATATTATTGTATGGATGGATCATCGCGCCATCACTCAGGCAGAACGCATCAATGCCACCGGCCATCGCGTACTGGAGTTTGTCGGCGGGATTATCTCTCCGGAGATGCAGACACCCAAACTGCTCTGGCTAAAACAGCACATGCCGACCACCTGGAGCAACGTCGGACATCTGTTCGACCTGCCTGATTTTCTTACCTGGCGCGCCACGCAGGACCCCACGCGCTCGTTATGTTCCACCGTCTGCAAATGGACATATATCGGTCACGAAGACCGCTGGGATCCCGGCTATTTTCGTCAGATCGGTCTGGACGATTTGCTGGAAAACAACGCATCAAAAATCGGCAGCGAAGTGAAAGCTATGGGTGAGCCGCTGGGGCATGGGCTGACACAGCGCGCTGCCGCAGAGATGGGACTGATAGCGGGTACCGCAGTCAGCGTCTCGATTATTGATGCTCACGCAGGCAGTCTTGGCATTCTTGGCGCCAGTGGTGTATCCGGCGAATCAGCGGATTTTGACAACCGCATCGCACTCATTGGCGGCACATCTACGGCGCATATGGCGATGTCGCGTAGCGCGCGCTATATCGGCGGCATCTGGGGGCCGTATTATTCGGCAATTCTGCCGGATTACTGGTTGAATGAAGGCGGACAATCCACTACCGGCGCGTTGATTGATCATGTGATTCAGTCGCATCCCTGCTATCAGGATCTGCTTAAACAGGGTAAAGACAGCGGTAAAAACATCTATGAGGTTCTCAACGGCATTCTGCGCAGCATGGCGGGCGAATCAGAGAATATTGCGTTTCTGACTAAAGACATTCATATGCTGCCCTATTTTCACGGCAATCGCTCACCGCGCGCCAACCCGACGCTGACTGGCACGCTGACGGGCCTGAAATTATCACGTACGCCGGAAGACATGGCGCTGCATTACCTCGCCACCATTCAGGCGCTGGCGCTTGGCACTCGCCACATTATTGAAACCATGAACCAGAATGGTTACTGCATTGATACTATGATGGCGTGTGGTGGCGGCATCAAAAACCCAATCTTTGTGCAGGAGCATTCCAATGCGACGGGCTGCGCGATGCTGTTGCCGGAAGAGAGTGAAGCGATGCTGCTTGGCAGCGCAATGATGGGCACCGTCGCGGCGGGCGCTTATGAATCGTTGCCAGAAGCGATGGCTGCCATGAGCCGCATTGGTAAGACCATCACGCCACAGACAAACAAAATCAAAGAGTATTACGATCGTAAGTACCGCGTCTTCCATGAGATGTATCACGACAGTATGAAATACCGGCATCTGATGCAGGGGGAAACGCAATGAATGCGGATGAAGAATTTGCCCTGGCGTGTCAGGGCTGGCAGACCTACAGTCAGGAGTTACTGGCGCTGCAGCTTCATCTCAATGCCGCGACCTGGCAGCAGCTGCTGATGCTGATCACCGGCTGCAAGGGAAAAATTGCCGTGACGGGCGTTGGCACCTCGGGCATCGCCGCCCGAAAAATCGCCCACATGCTGGCATGCGTCGAGCAGCCGGCAGTGTATCTCAGCGCTACCGATGCGGCCCATGGCGATCTGGGCTTCATGCGCAGCAACGACCTGATGATCCTGATATCGCGAGGCGGCAACTCTGAAGAACTGACGCGCCTGCTACCGACGCTTAAAACCAAAGGCGTGACGATTATTAGCGTGACGGAGAACCCGGACTCAGCCATTGCCCGCGCCGCCACGCTGGTGGTTAAAACACATATCCAGCGTGAAATCGACCCGCTTAATATGTTAGCCACTACCTCTATTGTGCTGGTGCTGGCGGTGTTTGATGCGCTGTGCGGCAACATTATGCTGCGTAACGGCTTCGATCAGAAGCGGCTGCTGAACGTTCATCCGGGTGGCAATGTTGGTAAAACGTTGCGCGAACAGGATGTGTGAACAGGACGTTAATTGTTTTATCTCATCTGGTCCGTCAGCCATACCCGCCAGTAGATATGCCGCGTGCGAGCGGTTATACCAACGATAAAACCGGGTAATAGCCCGGTTTGTCCCTTTGTCAGCAATCTCGCTTATAGAGTATTACCGGCTGCGCTTTTTTCCGCAACGCCATCAACGCAGGTTGCGGGAGCGCGCAAGATAGTTATTTACCGGCTTGTGACATCTGTTCGGCAGACTTCAGATGCTCTTCAACAACCGGCGTGTGTGCGTCAGCCAGTGCTTTGACATCGGGATCCTTAATCATTTTGGCGTCACTCTGCAGGGTCGACAGCACCATCTTGTGATCTTTCGTGCCGGCGTTAGTCATATACATCTTGTCAAATGCGGCACCGCTCTGTTTTTCCAGCTGAGCGGCCATCGTTTTGTGCTTCGCATCCGGTTCAGTCGGCAGCGTTACGCCTTTTTGCCCGGCGACCGTCTGAACTTTGGTCAGCGCAGCGCTGTGATCGTCTACCATTTTTTGTGCATAGGCCTTCACTTCGCTGCTTTCCGCTTTCGTCAGCGCAATTTTGCCGGCAGCGACTTCATTGATATTAGCCTGCGCCATATCCTTCAGCGCTTTTTCATCGCTGGCGCTCAGTTTGCCGCCCGCTGCGCTCTGGCCTGCAGCACCATCCTGCACGGTGCTGGCTGGCGTCTGAGCATATACGCCAGCTGTGCTGAACATGGCGACAACTGCTGACAGAACCAGTACTGTTTTCAACGTTTTATTCTTATGCATATTATTCTCCAGAATATCGATGAGGTGGCTGACGTCTGGCTATTAACCATACGCAGCCATGCAGGGAAATCAGAAGTGCATTAATCAGTATAGACAGTGATAAAGAGAGGGGATTTTACCGCGCTAAATTCCGCGCAATCTATTGGAGACAGGTCACGATAAGATCATTTAAAGCGAGCCGCAAAAAAACCAGCTCGTGTTAAAAAATACAATGAAGATATTTTATATTAATTAACTGAACAGGCAGGTTTTATATCAGTCCGGGCCTCCCTGGTAATAAGACCCGGACTTTTCAGACAGAACGTTTACTCATTCAGCAGGGGCAACCTGCTCACGGATGCGTAAAGATGCCATGCATCTCAAAAAAAATAGTTTTCTTTGTTCCGTCATCCACTATTTATCTTCTGATATCACCTGCGCAGATTGAATATCAGATCTGTTCTTTTTCCTTTATGTCCGCAACTGGCGAAAGAATATCCTCAGGCAGACTCTCAAGCGGTAAATTGCTCTCAACTTTGTGAGGCCAGTCAGGATTAGCCAGCGCAGCCTTACCGATAGCAACAAAATCAGCGCCCATACCGAGCAGTTGTTCTGCCAGCTTACCATCATCAAGGCCGCCATTAGCGATAATCACAGTATCCGGAGCCGCTTCCCGCGCAATTTCAACAAGACTTCTCTGACCATCTTCAAACGCAGGCAACCACGATTTGTATTCAGTTATATGAATGTAATCGACGCCGGCTGCGGCAAGCAGAGTAAAAATTGTTCTGGCTCCGCTCTCACCCTCTTTCCATTTATGATGAAAATCATTTACTTTTCCCTGCGAAATTCTGACGCCCAGCACGCTATCCGTACCGATTTCTTTGCGCACCGCGCGGATAACGCTTAGCGTAATAGCCAGACGATTTTCGAGTGTCCCACCCCATTCATCGCTGCGCGCATTGGTATAATCTGTCAGGAACTGGTCAAGCAGATAACCATTAGCCGCATGAATCTCCACTCCATCGAATCCGGCCTTGCTCACGGCCCGCCCGGCGCTATCAGCAAAACTGGTGATAATTGCCTGAATCTGCTGTTCACCCAGTGCCTCAGGTATGCCGTACTCACCAGAACCATGATAGAACTCCAGCTGCTGACCTTTAGGTTTTATGGCTGAAGGCGCCGCGGTACCAGGGCGATAAATATTGTGCTGAGACAGCGCGCCAGCATGGATCAGCTGAGCAATAATGCGCGCACCGGCGTTATGAGAATGCCTGACAATCTGTTTCCAGCCTGATATCTGCTCATCATTAACTATGCCCGGCTGAAACGCATAGGTCTGCGACCATGCCGTATCGATATAGATACCCTCAGTAATCAGGGCGCCAAATCCACCACGCGCAAACCGGGTGTAGTAATTCAGCATCTTTTCTCCCGGCACACCGCTTTCCGAAGCGGAAATACGCGTCATGGGAGCGACCATAATCCGGTTTTTAAATATGACATTTCCAATAGAAGCAGTATCGAACAGTGAAGTATGTGGCATGGAAAATACTCTCAGTTAATTATAATGAATGCCATTATAATAGAGACTGAAGGAGAATATAAACGCGACTTAAAGCATCACTGTATAACGGAATCAGATATAATGAATGTAAAGCATATTGAATTATTCATCGTTCTTGCTGAAACCTGTAACCTGAGCCGGGCTGCGCGAAGACTGGGCATGAGCGCAATGACCGTTTCCCGGCACCTTGCTCAGCTTGAAAAGGATCTGGGCGTACGGCTGTTTCAGCGCACAACCCGTGCTGTGTCGCTAACCAGTGAAGGTGAAGAGTTTCTTCCCTACGCCAGAACTATCACCGAGGCGGAACAAAGCGCCCGGGTCATGTTCAATAATGAAATTGCCGGGGCATCAGGCTTGCTAAAGATGTCGGCTCCGTCAGGTATTGGCCGGCGCAACATTCTGCCCCTGCTTCCGGAATTGATGAAAAAAAATCCAAAATTGAAAATCGATCTCAACCTTAGCGATGACGTGGTTGATATTGTAGGGCAAGGTTATGACGTAGCGATAAGAGTGGCACCACTCAAAGATTCCAATCTGATTGCACATAAACTCAGTAATAACCCGCGTATCCTTTGTGCATCACCAGAATATATTTCGCAATATGGCCAGCCTGTAATTCTGGCAGACCTTTCTGATCACTGGTGTCTCAAAACGGCAATGGTGGCGCAATGGACGTTTATACAGAATACCGCAATCATAAATTATGTTTTTGACCCACGATTCACCTGTAATAGCGTTGAGGGTGTACGATCAATGTGTAAAGCAGGGGCCGGAATTGCTCAGCTGACAAAAGTTGATGTTGAGCAGGAGCTGGCGAAAGGCGAGCTTATCGAAATACCGCTGAAAGATGCAGAGCCACACATGCTGGCAATTTGGGCACTATTGCCAACTAAACGCTATCTTCCCTGCCGCGTAACTCTTTTTCTTGAAGCATTAAAAGTTTCACTGAGCGGGTTATCATCCTGAAGCTAACAGGATTAGCGGCGAAAGAGTGCCTGAAGGTAAAATAGAGCCTGTTATACAGGTGTACAGCGGCACACTATCGAACTATTTCTGAGCAGGCAGACGCAATGCTCTGCCAGATAACCAGGCCCCGAAAGGCCTGTTCAGATTCTGTGGATTCAGGAACATGGATGGAAGGCCTGCCATTCTCCGAAAAATCTGGATAAAAATGATGTGATGACGCGCAATTTTAAATACCGGAAAATCACGCTGCCGCAAATTTCCAGAACCACCCTGCTTTAAGATATGAGTTCAGTCACAAATTTTTGTATCCGTTGAGCATTCCAAAAGTAATCGATTACTTTTTGCGTTACTTTTGTAATCGATTACTTTTTGGAAACGGGAAAAATTATGCTTCGTCACTTAGTCTTTAGCACCTGCCTTCTGGCTTCAACAGCAATGACTTCCACTGCTGCTTTGGCAGTGAATGTGGATGACAGTATCGCTCTGCAGATGTATACCCTGCGCAATGCCGGTCCGGCAGAAAAACAATTTGCCATGGCGCATGATGCCGGGTTTAAGCACGTAGAAATAGTCGGAACGCACGACCTCAGCGCTAAACAGTTAAGCTCCCTGCTGAAAAAGAACGATCTTACCGTTACCTCAGCGCACGTGCAGCTTTCAGCACTGGAAACAAATTACGCCGAAACGGTCGCCTTTAATAAATCAGTTGGCAATAGCACTATCGTTGTCCCATGGATTGAGCCGCAGGATCGTCCTGACAGTTCTCAGGGCTGGATCGACTTTGCCAGACGTCTGGATGCGATGGGAGCAAAACTGCGCCATGATCGCCTGCAACTTGCTTACCACAATCATAACTTTGAAATGAAAAAATATGGGGGTGTAACGGCACTGGAAATTATCCTGAATCACTCTTCACCGGATAATCTCAAACTTGAGATGGACGCAGCCTGGGTATCGCGCGGTGGTCAGGATCCGCTTCGTTTTCTCAACGCCTATCCGGGACGGGTTTATGCCATTCACGCTAAAGACAATGCCTCAATCGGCATCCGGGACGATGAAATGAACTTTGCGCCCTTGGGTGAGGGATTACTGGACTGGTCAGCCATTCTGCCTGCAGCCAAAAACAGCGGCGTAAAGTGGTTTATCATTGAGCATGACAAACCAAAAGACGCGTGGAGCATTATCAGCACGTCACTGCGTAACCTCCGGGCCGCACTGCAAAAACAGCCGCATTAAGATTGTTTATGCGCTGGCTCGCTTAATCAGGTGGCCCTGCAGAATGACGCGTTGCGCCGCGGAGTCAGGCTGGTCTATCTTCTGCTGAATCAGCCTGAAAGCTTCACGGCCAATATCCCTCGAGGGCTGTGCCAGCGTGGTCAGCGGCGGCGAGATCATCTCCGCCAGCTCAGTGCCGTCAAACCCGGCTACCGCTATGTCACCGGGCACGCTATAACCAGAGGCCTGTATTGCCGCCATTGCACCCGCTGCCAGCGTGTCTGATACCGCAAATACCGCATCAGGGATCTCATCAGCGGCAAGCAGAGTCATCATTGCCTGCCTGCCTGCACTGAAACTCAGTTCACTGGCATAGCTGATGCCCTGCCAGTCCAGATTGTGCTCGTCCAGTTGAGACAGATATCCCTGCTGGCGCAGGCGCGCATATTTATAGCTGAGATCGTGATTTATCAGGGCTATACGTCTGCGACCCTGATCCGCCAGATAACCCACCACCTGCTGTGATGCCTCGCTGTCGTTAATGCCGACGCAGGATATGTCACCGGCATCAGCATACTCTGCGCACTGAACCCAGGGCGTATCAGCAATCAGATGGCTCAGCTCCGGCAGCTTGCTAAAAGCGTCCATGGTAATGATACCGTCAACCATTTTCCCCGACAGCAGCTGCAGGCTGGAACGGGAGCGCTCAATGTCCGAACCGGAATTGCACAGAAGAATGCGGTAACCGTTCTTCTCTGCCTCTTCTTCGATGCCTTTGACCACCTCGGCACAAAACGGATTCGAAATGTCGGACACCATAACCAGAATCATTGAGCTGCGCGCGGTGCGCAACTGGCGTGCCAGCAGGTTAGGCTGATAATTACTCGCTTTGATGGCCTGAAGCACTTTTTCGCGGTTGGCGTCTTTAACCGTATCGCTGTTGTTTAATACGCGTGACACCGTTGCAACGGAAACACCCGCCAGACGGGCGATTTTTTGAATGGACATGGAAGGATCCGGACCGAAACATATAGCACACAGGCTACCATAAAACCGCGCGAACAATAAGTTAACCCGGTCTGTGCAGGACGGACCGGGTTGTGTATCAGCAATTAACGCTGACCCAGCGTTGTTCCCTGTGACTCTGCACGATGGCTTCAACGATCGCCATCACCTGAGCACCATCGCGAAAGGTGGCATAGGTGGTATCCTGCGGAGCAGGCGCTCTTCCCTGCTCCACTGCCTGATAAAACTGCTGCATCATGGCGCGGAACGCATCCGGCCAGCCTTCGATGTGTCCCCCGGGAAAACGTGCGCGGCGGGCCACGTCAGGATTCATCAGGGCAGGATCGTCTGACAAAAGCTGGTTAGCCTTATGCCGGTATCCCAGCCACAGCTGCTGGGGCGTTTCCTGATCCCAGGCCAGCGACGCCTGGCTGCCATTCACTTCCAGGCTGAGGCGATTTTTGCGACCGGCTGAAACCTGCGAGACGCTAAAGCTCCCTTTACTGCCGTCATCAAAGCGGAACAGCACAAAGCCCATGTCTTCTGTGGTGACCTCGCGGAACTCATATTGTGCCTCCTCGTTCTGCGTGCCAAAAGTGCCGGCGGCAGCCAGGCTGGCTTTGCGCGTGGGCCAGACTATCGATAAATCGGCCATCACCTCCACGATTTTACGTCCGGTGACAAACTGAATGGTATCGCACCAGTGCGAACCGATATCCGCTACGGCCCGCGAGGCGCCGCCCTTTTCTGCATCCACGCGCCAGTTATAGTCGGTCTCTTCCAGCATCCAGTCCTGCAGGTAGCTACCCTGAGCCGAAAACAAACGCCCCAGCTGCTGGTAGCGCACCATACTGGCTGCCTGCTGTACCATGGCAAACTGGCGATAGACAAAGCTGACCCCGTTTACCACACCCGCCTTTTCAGCCAGCTCAACCAGCTCACGCGCTTCATCCATGGTCATGCACAGAGGCTTTTCAGAGAAAACATGTTTGCCGGCGCTGATGATTTGCCGGTTTATTGCTGCATGGAGATGATTTGGCGTGCAGTTATGCACAGCGTGCAGCCCTTCATGCTGTAAAAACGCCGCGACGTCGCTGTAGGCGTGCGGCACGTTCAGCTCTGCTGCACGCGCCTCGGCCGCGCTCTGGCTGGTATCACAGATGGCCACCACGTTAATGTTGCCGAGACGGCGTAACGCCTCAATATGCGCCGGTCCGATAAAACCGGTGCCGATAATCCCTGTGTTAATCACTTAAATCCCCTCTTATTTCAGACCCAGCTGGGCGCGTACCCCGGCGGTATCCTGTTGTCGTGCGGCGAAGTCGTCAAATGCGCGATCGGCAACCGGAATAATGTGGCGCTGAATAAATTCGGCTCCCTCAAGTGCGCCGGTGTCGCTCTCTTTCAGGCAGCACTCCCACTCGAGCACCGCCCAGCCGTCGTAGTCGTACTGCGCCAGCTTGCTGAAGATCCCTTTGAAATCAACCTGACCGTCGCCCGGTGAGCGGAAACGCCCGGCACGATCGATCCAGCGCTGATAGCCGCCGTACACGCCGCTGCGACCGTTAGGCAGATACTCGGCGTCTTTCACGTGAAACGCTTTGATGCGCTGATGGTAAATATCAATGAACTGCAGATAGTCGATATGCTGCAGCAACAGATGGCTGGGATCGAACAGGATGTTGCAGCGTGGATGATAATTCA
Source organism: Pantoea sp. PSNIH1 (assembly GCF_007680655.1). Classification (NCBI taxonomy): domain Bacteria; kingdom Pseudomonadati; phylum Pseudomonadota; class Gammaproteobacteria; order Enterobacterales; family Erwiniaceae; genus Pantoea; species Pantoea sp. PSNIH1. The sequence goes on along the minus strand of NZ_VEIP01000004.1, from coordinate 323,996 downwards.
CCGCCGCCAGAAAACGGTCAAACGTCACGCCATCGTGCAGGTCTTCACCCGGATGAAGCTCGTAACAGAGATCAACGCCGTGACGATCAAACTCTTCCAGAACCGGCAGCCAGCGGCGCGCCAGTTCGGCGAACGCCTCTTCCAGCAGAGCCGGATTGTGCGGCGGCCAGGGATAGACATAGGGCCACGCCAGCGAACCGGAAAAGGTTGCATGCGCGCGCAGCCCCAGCTTTGCCGAAGCCGCCGCAGCCTTTTTTACCGTCTCAATAGCCCAGGCCGTGCGCTTTGCGTTATCTCCGCGTACGTGTTCCGGCGCAAAGCCATCAAATGCCGCATCATGCGCAGGATGAACCGCAATCAGCTGTCCTTCCAGATGCGTTGAAAGCTCGCTGATTTCCAGACCGTATCCTGCCAGTAATGTCGTGACCTCATCGCAATAGGACTGGCTGGCTGCAGCACGCTCAAGGTCAAAAATGGCCGGATGATTACAGGGGATCTGCAATGCCCGATATCCCAGGTCTGCAGCCCATTTCGCCAGCCCCTCCAGCGAATTAAACGGGGCCTGTTGTCCGATAAACTGCGAAAGAAAAATGCCAGGTCCTTTTAACGTTTTCACGTACACCTCCGGTTAATCAAACCGCTTCATCCCGGTATTTAAAGGAGAAGAGGAAAAGAATGGCGATCGCCGCTGCTGCAATAGCCGGGACCCACCAGAACGTTGCCCAGTTTTCTGCCGTGCCCTGGCCGGCAACCAGGTTGTTGTAAAGTGCGCCAGAAATCTGTGAGCCCAGCAGCATGCCAATGCCGTAGGTGAACATCACTACCATGCTCTGCGCCTGCCCCTTGACCTTTTCGCCAGCGATCCTGTCGGTGTAGATGAACCCCACCACGAAAAAGAAGTCGTAGCAGACACCGTGCAGCAGAATGCCCAGGTAGATCAGCGCGCGGCCCTCATCGTTCATACCCATCGCAAACAGCGCATAGCGCACGAACCATGCCAGCATCCCGACCAGCAGCATGTATTTCACGCCGAGGCGGCGGAACAGTAATGGGATCACCAGCATGAAGAAAATTTCAGACATCTGACCGAAGGACATCGCGGTGCTGACATTTGACACGCCGGCGTCTGCCAGCCATGAGGCGGTATAGGCATAGTATGTGCCCAGTGGAATAGAGATCAGGGTGGCGCACAGCGCGAACACAAAAAAGTGCCGGATTTTAAGCAGTGCAAACGCATCCGCGCAGAACAGATCGCGGACCTTTAGCGGTAACCCTTTGGCGGGTGCCGGGGTATGGGGTAGCGTCAGGCTATAGATCGCGAGTGCCACAGAGCAGACCGATGCAACGGTGAAGATCGACGTGCTGGCAGAAATGCCGGCAAACCCAATAAAGATGCCGGCCACAATCCAGCCAATCGTCCCGAACACGCGCACCACCGGAAAACTTTTGTCGCTGCGGGCCAGGCTGTGAAAGGCAATGTTATTGGCAAGCGCCAGGGTGGGCATAAAGCACAGCGTATAACCAAATAACAGGGCGATGAGCAGCGCACCGTTCCCGGCCACCAACGCAGACGGGATAAACCACAGGATCACCGCGCCGGCAAGATTCATTACCGCCATGACTTTTTGCGAAGGAAAGAACCGGTCTACGAGCATGCCCAGCACAAAAGGAGACAGGATCGAGGCTATCGGCCCTGCTGAAAAAGCATCACCAATCAACAACGACATATTATGCTGCGCCATCACCAGCCCGAGCGTAACGGACCAGCTTCCCCAGATAAAAAACTGCATGAACATCATCAATGAGAGGCGAGGGATCAGTAAACGCTGTTGTGCCATTGCCTCCTCCCTGCCTGTTGCTTTAGTAGTCATACTCTCCTCACACTTTAAAGTAATCGATTACATTTTTGAATATGCATAAAGTAATCGATTACAAATTGAGTTTCCGTCTACCTGATCACACATTACATTTAATTACTTCCTGACCCGATTCGTTAAGATGCTGAGTTTCTGACGCAGCGCCTGAGGCAAACACGTTGTTATTCAAAATAGTCAAAACTTGTCTGACAGGCGCAAATTTTCCTGACCATCCTTCGCACTGGATCAAACCAGTAGCACTCAATCGCGATCAAATTACAGACCAAAAACCATATCCCCTTAGGGCAGCAGCAAATCAGAAGAGCTGGCCCTGAGCCAGCTTTCTGTAATCAGTTGAACCAGGGCTGGAAAGGATCGTGAAGCGTTGCCCAGCTGTCAGACCCGGCCTGCATCTCTTCGTCGGTTAACAGCGCGCTGTTCAGTTTCAGCCGAAGCTGAGGTTCATCCATACCGATGCCAATGAAGACCAGCTCCTGTCGCGCATCACCGGTATCCTCAGCCCAGTTTTGTATGATGTAATCACGTGATTCTCTATCTTCCGGCCAGTGCTGTTGCGGCACGTTGGCCCACCACATGCCTGCCAGCCCCTGACGACTCACGCCTCCCGCCTGAGACCAGGAGCCGGCATATCCGGGCCGGCTGGCAAGCCAGAAAAAGCCTTTCGATCGCACAATGCCTTTCATATCGTTTTCAATCACGTTCAGGAAACGGTCCGGATGAAACGGACGACGGGCGCGAAAGACGAAGCTATGAATGCCATACTCTTCTGTTTCAGGCGTGTGTTCGCCCCGTAGCTCCCTGAGCCAGCCCGGCGCCTGAGCCGCCGCGTCAAAATCAAATAATCCGGTATTTAGTACGTTATCCAGTGCGACCCTGCCAAATTCGGCGTTAACGATTTTGGCTCGGGGATTAAGAGAGTGCAGAATCGCCATCAGACGCGTTTTATCTGCTTCGCTGATCAAATCTATCTTGTTCAGGATCAACACATCGCAAAATTCGATCTGGTCGACAAGCAGATCCACGACCGTGCGCTCATCTTCCTCACCCAGCGACTCGCCGCGAGCCTGGATGCTTTCATCAGACTCATAGTCGCGAAGGAAATTGTAGCCATCAACAACCGTTACCATGGTGTCAAGCAAGGCAACTTCGGAGAGGCTCTGGCCGCTGTCATCGGCGAATGTGAAGGTTTCCGCCACCGGCAGCGGTTCAGAAATACCGGTGGATTCAATCACCAGATTATCGAAGCGCCCTTCCTGCGCCAGCCGGTTAACTTCCAGCAGCAGATCTTCGCGCAGCGTGCAGCAGATACAGCCGTTACTCATCTCTACCAGCTTTTCATCTGTGCGCGACAGTTCTGCGCCGCCCTCTCTGAGCAGCGCTGCGTCAATATTGACCTCTGACATGTCATTGACGATAACGGCCACGCGACGGCCTTCGCGATTATTCAGAATGTGATTCAGTAACGTCGTTTTCCCTGCGCCCAGAAATCCGGACAGAACGGTAACAGGTAACTTTTTAAACTGGCCAGCGTGTGGCGTGCAATCAGACATGACATGCTCTCCTGAAATGAACTGCTGAGTTCGTGGTCGCCAGCGAGCTGACAAACAAGCCGGACGACAGATTTATTTATTGTTATGTTATAACATAACATTCGCGCTTGTCATTGACTCAAATGCGTATTGAGTTAACGCCAGGTATTTCAGAGCGTTTTTTACACGTGCTACCTGCCGGGAAAACAGATACTGCAGCAGGCTACAAAGCTCGCCGGTGATTGACAAAAGCCAGATAAAAATCTGATAATGTTATGTTATAACGTTACCTTGGCAGATGATGATGAAATTTCCTTTTAAAATGCTCGCTCCGGCGTTCATGGCTTTCTCGTGCACAACCGCATTCGCCAGCACCTGGCCACTGACCGTTGAGAACTGCGGCGTTTCTGAAACATTCAGGCAGCCGCCCGCTCGCGTCGTTACGATTGGACAACACGAAACTGAACTTCTGCTGGCGCTGGGGCTGGAAAAAACGATTGCCGGCACCTCGGTCTGGTTCGGCAAGCTTCCGCCCGAGCTTGAAAGCAGGGCCGCAGACCTGAAGCGCCTTGCTGATAATTCGCCCGGGTTTGAAACGGTTGTGGCGCAAAAGCCAGAGCTGGTACTGGCGCAGTACAGCTGGCATGTCGGTCCACAGGGTGAAGTGGCCACGCGTGAACAATTTGAGCAACTGGGCATCAGAACATGGATATCCCCTGCTGACTGCACGGGCAAAACCGTCACAGAGATGTCGAACGGCGACGGCGCGCGTACTACGCCTTATACGCTGAACTCCGTCATGAATGAGATCACTCAACTGTCACAAATTTTCGATGTCGCCGATCGCGGAGAGGCGCTCAAAAAGAATCTGGCGGATCGGATCGCTCACGCGCAGCAGCAGGCAGACGCGCAGACAGGACCTCCGCTTAACGTCGTTTTCTGGTTTTCCAGCAGCCGGCTGAAAGGCGATCCGTGGGTGGCGGGTAATGACGGCGCGCCGGGCTGGATAAGCAAGACCCTTGGCCTGCAGAATATCATTCACTCTTCAGAGGAGTGGCCTGCGGTGACGTGGGAGCATATTGCTCACTCTCAGCCCGACGTGATCGTTATCGCCAGCATGGACAGACGGCTTTATCCCGCTGATGACGCCTCGGTAAAAAAGGCCTTTCTCCAGAATGACCCTGTCACGCGCAAAATCAATGCGGTCAGGCAAGGCCACATCATCGTCGTACCGGCAATGTCGCTCAATCCCTCACTGCGCAACGTGGATGCAGTAGAGCTAATTGGCAAACAACTGTCCGCATACAGAAACGAACATGGCAAATAAGATCTCTTCGCCAGCGCAGACAGCGATAGTCATTCTGGCAGGCTTGCTCAGCCTGCCTGTGACGATGGTGTTAGCCGCTTCAACAGGCGACATGCCCGTTTCTTTTACCGTTACCGCTCAGGCGATCGCCAACGGGCTGGGCCTGTCACATTATGACCTCCCGCCGGTTGAGGCGGGCATCGTCTGGCAGTATCGAATGAGCAGAGCGTTAATGGCGGCCAGCAGCGGTGGCGGACTGGCGCTGTGCGGGCTGGTGCTACAGTCCGTTTTGCGTAATCCGCTTGCTGAACCTTATCTGCTGGGGATTTCAGCCGGTGCTTCAACCGGTGCCGTCTGTATTATGCTGTTAGGCGTTGGCGGCGGGATTGTCACTGTCGGCGCCGGCGCGTTTACCGGTGCATGCCTGGCGTTTGGGCTGATTTTGCTGTTATCTGGCGGCATACAGAATCACACCGGAAGAATCATCCTCGCTGGCGTGGCGGGCACTCAGCTGTTTAATGCACTGACCTCTTATATTGTCAGTACCGCCGCGAATGCCGAGCAGTCGCGCGGTGTGATGTTCTGGCTACTGGGTAGCCTCAGCGGCGTGCGCTGGCCTGATGCCATACTCTGTTCTCTTGTTTCACTTGCCGGTTTAATGCTGGTTATTGGCCATGCACGATCGCTGGATACGTTTACTTTTGGCGTTGAGATATCGGCCACACTGGGCACGCGTGTGCTTTTTGTCCGCATAATGCTACTGCTGGTTACCGCTCTGGTCACGGCCGTTATCGTCAGTTCGATTGGCGCTGTCGGATTTATCGGCCTGGTCATTCCTCATATAACGCGGATGCTGGTGGGCCACCGGCATCTGGTTAGCATTCCCGTAACGTTTATTGCTGGCAGTCATTTTATGATCCTCGCCGATCTCCTATCCAGAACGTTGATAACGCATCAGGTCTTACCTGTCGGCGTGGTGACTGCTCTGGTCGGTGCACCTGTTTTTGCCGTTATTCTCTATAGCAACCGGGGGAAGTCGATATGAGTATTGTGGTCACTCATCTTGATGTTGAATTGCAAAACAACACTATCCTGTCAGACATCTGTTTTAGCGCCGGACCTGCGCAGACTGTTGGGCTGCTTGGGCCGAACGGCTCCGGTAAATCAACGCTGATCAGGTCGCTGGCGGGTTTGTTTCCCGCTTCCGGCAATCGTATTCAAATCGCCGGTACGTCGCTCTGCCAGTTTCCACGCCGCCACCTTGCACGGAAGCTGGCCTTTGTGCCACAGCATGCAGAAGCTGATAACGAACTGAGCGTCATTGATATTGTGCGTCTGGGGCGTACGCCACATCGCAGCGCATTCAGTCGATGGCGGGATGCGGATAATCATGCGGTGCAGGAAGCGCTTACACAGATGCAGTTAAACAGTCTGGTCAGCCGGCCGTGGCAGCGCTTATCAGGCGGTGAACGACAGCGCTGTCAGATTGCACGCGCGCTGGCGCAAAAGCCCGATATCCTCCTGCTTGATGAGCCGGTAAATCATCTGGATATTCAGTTTCAGCTCGAATTAATGCGGCTTATTACTGCGTTGCCTGTAACGGTGGTTATTGCGCTGCACGATCTGAATCTGGCCGCCAGGTATTGTCAGCATCTGGTCGTTCTGCAGCAGGGCAAAGTTATTGCAACAGGCTCTCCGGAGAGCGTTCTGACGCCAGCGCTTATTCATTCCACATGGAAAGTTCACGCACTGGTTAACCAACCGGGAAACGGTGCCATAAACATACAATATGTTTAACCACTCTATTTATAAACGACCTGGCTCTCTTTCCACTGCTTACTTATGAAAGTGTACTGAAGACAGGCAAGAAACTTTTGAGGAACCGGTATGGCCATTAAATCTCCCTGCACCGACGTTTGCATCTTTGAACAGTCGAAAGGCTGGTGTAAAGGATGTGGCCGCACGCTAAAAGAGGCAAAAGAATGGCGCAAGCTTTCTCCTTATCATCGTAAACAGATTGAGCGAGCGCTTCCTGTGCGGCTGAACATTCTAATGAAGAGTTAAACGCCACCGGTTTTGTCGAATCCGCGCTGACGCGCCTGACGCGCCCCTGTGAGGTTACCACCCTGGTTAATTTTTGAACTTCCATGAGTCTGCCTGCGCTGAGCGAAACCTTACAGGAGGCTATTCCTTCTGAACAGAATCACTTTGCGGCGTCCGGTGACGTGCCTGCCTTTACTGACAGGCACTGCGCTTCTAGCGACTCAGGGTGGCGAGTAAGGCATCAATAGACGTCTGCAGACCAGCTTCAACACTCATCGTCAGATCTTCCATTTCAAGTGACACATCACCGTTATAACCAGTCATACGCAATACTGAAAAAAACTCTTTCCACCATTTCAGATCCTGCCCGCAACCTACGGCGACATAGTTCCAGGTACGGGTTTTAGTATCGGTAACGGGCTGGTACTCCATCAGTCCATCAATGTCGGCGAGACCCCGCTCGATTCGCGCATCTTTACCATGAACATGAAAAACCGCGCCTTCCAGCTTACGCGCTGCTGCTATGGGGTCAGCGCCCATAGCTATCAGATGAGAGGGATCCAGGTTGATGCCAATCATGTCATCTACGGCGTGACGCAGACGCAGTAAGGTGGATGGGTTATAAACCAGCTGGCTGGGAAACTCTTCGATAGCAATTTGCTCTACGCCATGGTGCTTTGCGTGCTGCACAAACTTTTTCCACCATGGAATGGCGACATCGTTCCATTGATAGTCAATTACACCCGGCATGTAATCCGGCCATGAAACCGTTGATGTTATCCAGTTCGGCACGCGATCTTCTGGCCCGCCGCCTGGCAAACCGCTCATCATCACAATTTTTTTAACACCCAGCTTGCCTGCTAACTCTACTGTCCTGTAGCTGCTTTTAGTATGGGTTTCGCCCAGTTCACCAGGCGCTAACGGGTTGCCAGAACAGTTCAGCGCGACAATACGCATCTCCCGCTCAGCCAGTTCCTGTTTGAATTGCTCAAGCTTTTCAGGCGAATTTAATAACGCTTCAGTTTTAACATGTGGACAGGGTGACCAGCCGCCTGCGGTCATTTCAACCCCACTGATCCCATAACTTTTAACTTTGTCCAGCATTGCCGGAAAAGGTAAATCCGCCAGAACATCAGTACACAATGCAAGTTCCATTCTATTATCCTCAATATTTCGCGTGAGTTACGCTCTTCCGAACTGATCGATAAACCCGGATTTAGTTCTGGCGTTCGCTAATAGGGTGGTTTTGACTTCATCACCCAGTAAATCTGCAATATCCGCCAGAATCTGAATATGTTCATTTTTCGTTGCAGCTACAGCGACAACAATAAAAACAATTTTCCCTTTACCCCAGCTAACGCCATCGGGAAATTGAAATACCTGAAAGCCAGATTGAATGACCAGATCGAGGTTTTCCTTTGCGCAATGGGGAAGCGCAATACCTGCTCCAATGTAGGTTGAAACACTCTTTTCCCGCGAGAGCATTGCCTGTTCAAAGCCGGGTTTGACATAACCCGCTTTTTCCAGAGCACTGGCGGCAATATGTATTGCCTCATTTTTATGCGTTGCCCGGCACTGCAAATGCAGCGCGTCTTCCGTTAAATTCAACATGATTTATTCCTCACTGATGGCGCAAGAGTGCATTAATCAACGGTAGAGCGCGGGCTGCGGTGGAATAATGACATCGTATTTTTCGCCATCTTTCAGCGAGGCTAAACCGGCATCACAAACCAGCGCCACTACGTAACCATCCCATGAGGAGGGGCCGCTCATCTCGCGCCCGTTACGCACGTTATCGACAAAATGCTGCACTTCCCGATCGTATGCCGTGGCGAAACGTTCCATACAGGATTGTGCAATATGCTGTGCGTTGCCGTTCAGCGAACGCGTACTAATCAGCTGCTGTTCAGTCAGCGCGACAATCGCGTTTTCGCCAATCACTTCGCAGCGAATGTCATAGCCGTAATGGCAATTTACAAACAGCTCATCATCGATGCGCACACCCGATTCGGTCTCGAAAATTATGATTAAAGGATCCTGTAAATGCGGCAGCGCACGCCGGGTTTTCTTACGGGGTTTGTCCACGCGCACCGAAATAATATTCTCATTAAGCAAATAGCGGATGATATCGATTTCGTGCGTGGCGGAATCATTCACCGCCATTTCCAGCGTATAGCTTTCCGGCACAGAGGGATTTCTGTGCGCGCAATGGATCAGCAGGATATCGCCGGGTTTCCCGTCATCGATTGTCTTTTTCAGCGCCTGATAACCTGGATCGAAACGGCGCATAAAGCCAAGCTGAAGCAGACGCTTACCGGTTCTGACTTCAGCATCAATAATTTCTGCTGATTCATCAGCAGTTGGTGTTAATGGCTTTTCACAAAATACCGGTTTGCCGGCATTAAATGCCGCAAGGATTTGCGTTTTATGAACCGGACCTATTGAGCAAATAAACACTGCATCGACCAGCTCCGAATTAATCATCTCTTCAGCATCATAAAACGCCGTAGCGTTAAATTCTCTGGCCGCCACATCGGCTGTCGTATGGTTTATATCGCAAACAGCAGTAACCTGCGCGCCAGTAATTGTATTTTGAAAACGTTTCAGGTGATCCTGGCCAATCATGCCCAGACCAATCAGGCCAATTTTGACAGTCATTTATTTACCCTCAGTTACTAAAGCGTTAGAAACGAAATTTCTTTTCGATTTGTTCTAATGTCAGACCGCGTGTTTCCGGCAGATATTTCACCAGCAGAATCAACATAATGATGTTAGTTGCCCCGAAGAAGCCAAAGGTCAGGCCGCCTCCGTAATGGTTCAGCAGGAAAGGGAAAATAGACTGGATTATGAAATCGAATATCCACAAACCGAATACCGCAAAGCCCATACCGATACCGCGCATTCTGAGAGGATAGATTTCTGCCAGCATCAGCCAGAACACCGGTGCTATCCAGCCCTGCATGAACACCAGAAAAACCAGCATCAAGCCAAGGATCACATAGGGTGCGCTGGCAAAATTCGCATGCAGAATTTCTGCACCATCCACAACTTCAGTGTGAAACAGGAACTTAAACGCTAAACCAATCAGTAGCAGGCTCAGCGTGACGCCGGCCTGTCCGGTAAAAAACATTTTCCGGCGTGAGTGTTTGCCAATTAACGCCATGCCAAGGAGGGTAGCCAGTACAGAGATAATGCCATTGGCTACTGCGCCAGTGACAGCTGCCGCATCGCCCAGGCCCGTGGCTTTCAATACCGTTGGCGCGTAGTACATGATGGTATTGACCCCGGTAACGCGCGTTGCGAGTACGATCATTAAGCCCGTTAACACCAGTTGAATCACCCAGCGTTTTTTTAGTTCGTCAAACAGGTTTAATTTCATCTGATCGGCTTTGACGATTTGCTGGATATCTTTCACTTCGCGGTCAACTTCTTCCGGCAGGCGAAGCGTTTTCAATACGCTTATGGCCTTTTCAGTTTCACCGCGACGAATAAAGAAACGCGGTGATTCCGGCATCATAAGCATACCGATCCACAATAGCGCGCCAGGCAGTGCCGGAATAGCCAGCATAATGCGCCAGTTGTGCTGCAACTCGGGATAGACATTCACAAGCGTTGCATTAACGGAATACGCGAGGAACTGGCCGGTAACAATCATTAGCTCATTGACGGTGACTAACCGCTCGCGCTGATCGGCTTGTGCCAGTTCGGAAATATAAATGGGTACGGTTACAGAAGCGCAGCCCACCGCTAAGCCCAGGATAAAACGCGCAACAATCATTGATGGCACATCCCACGCAAACGCCGTGCCTAACGCGCCGAACATAAAAACAGCTGCCACCCAAAGCAAATTTTTACGACGTCCTTGCTTATCTGATAAATATCCACCAAATAGCGAGCCCAGCGCGGCACCAAACAGCAGAAATGAAGTGATCAATCCTTCCTGAGCCGGTGTCAGATTCATATCATATTTCATGAATATTAATGCGCCGGAGATAACGCCGGTGTCATAACCGAAACATAAGCCGCCAATGGTTGATACAAGCGTAATCAAACGCATGCGCTTAGGATTTTGCAGGTGAGTTTTGTTATACATAGTTTTTCCATCTGGTTGTAAGGTAATACCGTTGCAAGCCGTTTATAGTCAGAATAAAGCTATGTTGTTTTAAAACGTTAAAAAGAGCAGTTAACTTACTGGCTGTGTAAGTATGATTTTAATTTCAGCGTGAAGAGGCTGCTGTGACCCTCAAACGTTACGACAACGTTATATCAAAGTGAAAATCAAAAGCCAGACACGTCTCTCCGTACTATTTACCAGCGTGCTGGCGATCAAATATTTTTAATTACATTCGTGAAAAGCAGTGATAATCATCACGCCGTCAAATATGAACGTTGACATAGCAAGATTGAAGAGAGTTTGAAAAGTCAATTTTTACCACCACAGTGGTGGCTTACTTGTAAGAAATAAAATAGCAATTTTGATGATTATTGACCGTTTAATGAAAATACCCCTCTTAACAGAGTTAGCTTGTTACTGTCTTTATCTGAATGAGTGCATCAGGCTGCTTTTTAAAGAACGTGATGACAATCATGTCTCCTTGCGTGACCAGAGCGGTCATAACAATTAAAGAGAGTTAAGGATAAAGGAATTTCATTCTGGCATTATATATCAGTGGGTTAGTCAGGAAGAAAAAGCAAAGTTGATGATTACCAGCGCGTAAAGTCGTGTCAGAATAGCGCCATCACGACAGGAGACATTATGATCACCTTCAGTCTTAACGAGCATCCTTCCGCACGCGGCTTCGACAGTGGCCTGCGACCGCGCCTGAGCTTCATCTGCAAAGCTGAAGGCAAAGAGGAAGCGATTCCTCGCGTAATGCACAAACATGATGAACGCTTTGAATTGATGTTTATCCGCTCAGGCAAGGGTATTTATAATATCGACGGCCGTAGCTATGTCGTTAAATCTGGCGATATATTACTGTTCAATGCCAGCGTGCTTCATGATGAATGCCCGGAAGCCTCAGATGACCTGCTGATATTCAGCTGTGGCGTTGAGCAACTGAAGGTCGATGGTTTGCCACTGAACGTCCTTACGCCTCGCTCGCAAACCGCGGTCATGCCAGCCGGCAATTATTATCATGAAATTTGCCAGTTGTTTGAACAGATGTGGTCGCATGTCAGTAATAAGCGTCTGTACAGCACAGAAATTGGCGATAGCTTACTCAGCGTGCTGTTATTATTGTGCCGGAATATCTGGATAGAAAGCAAACCGCAACAGGAAAACGCCAGCGTATTATTAGGGCAGCGCGTGAAGGACTATATCGACAACCATTATAAAGAAGATATCTCCCTGAGTTCGATTACTGCAGCGATGAATATGAATCAGTTCTATCTGGCGCATGTCTTCAAAGCCTATTCGGGTTATTCCCCAAAACAGTATCAGACCCGCCGCCGTATCGGCGAGGCACAAAACTTATTATTAAGCACTGACCTGGGAGTCATAGATGTAGCAAGTGCTGTAGGCTACGATAACGTAAACAATTTCCACCGAATCTTTCATAATCTTGTCGGCATTCCGCCTGCCCGTTATAAAAAATTCTGGATAACCGGGCAGATAAAAAGATAAGTTACATGGATACTTTGTGTGCGGCACGATCACCCTGCCCCTGATCTGTTCTGAGATGCTTCCGGTTTTCTTTTTCTCATACAGTTTAAGACGCATCCGGTAATATTGCGTGACCGTATGCAGGCTTTCTATCTCCTGTTGATTCCCGCTATATTAAATTCTGATGCAGAGGAAATTATGCTCAAAGCTCTTCACGGTATTTCAACCCATTACTGCAATGTGGTTACTGAAGCACGTATAGCTGCGGAAGCGGGCTATGATGGTCTGGAGTTTTTGCATGATAAATTGCTGCGTTATCTCGATCACGGCGGCAGTACTGCACAACTTAACACGCTGGTGCGGGGTCATGGATTACAGACCTTGTGCCTTAATGCCCTGATAAATATTGAACGCTATCAGGGCGCAGAAAAGCAGCAAATGCTGGCTGAAGCCAGGCGACTGACGCAGATTGCGGCGGATTTGGCCTGCCCGACCATTCAGATTCTGGCGCAGCACGGCATTGATCATCTGCCAGAGAGGCAAATTCTCGATATTATTACCGAAAATATTGCTGAGATTGCCACTATTGGCCAGCAATATGGGGTGCGCTATCAGATTGAGGTTATCGCGCATACGCGATTCAACACGCTCAATCAGGCACTGGAGGTGATTCAGCGTATAAATGCACCTAATATCGGTTTAGTCATCGACTTCTGGCACCTCTTTGCGACCGGGCATACTACGCCGGAAGATATTCAACAGCTCGATCCTGCCCTTATCTACGGCGTGCACTTTTGTGATGGCCGTAAGCCCCGCCCTGGTGAAGAATGGAACGAAACGGTGCTGCGCGCTTATATGCCCGGCGAGGGGGATATTGATATTCAGGCATGGAGCAATGCGGTAAAAGCCACCGGTTTTGATGGCGTGTGGTCAGCAGAATTATTCAGCCCGGCACGCTGGGAAATGGACCACGCTATCCTGGCAAAACAGATCATTGATAATATGAAATTCTATTTAGGTTAGGTTAAGGCTTTGGCTGTCCGCTTTGTGCCGAAAGCGAAACTACTAATTTTCAATGTCTGGAGACTCCGGACGTGCCCCCAACCCGATATCTTTAATTACTGAAGTCTGTAGATGCTCGCGTTCCAGTAACCATTACCCTGACTACAATATTCTTTAAAACCCAAAGACCTCAGTTCCCCTGCAATTAGCCGATTCATCACCCCATGTCCCATAAGAAGCACAGGCCCGTCGGATGCTTTTGCCAACCCGACGAGGCTATTCGCAGCCTGAGCAGCACGTTGCTTAGCTTTTCCCACACGCTCCACATTACGGGACAGGCCGCTTAGCCACATAACGCGAAAAAAAGCAGCCCACACGGCTGGAGATAACCTGAAACCGGGCAGGTGAAATACCGGCAAATCTGCTTCCCTGAACACCTCATCAATAACCTCCGGTTCAAGCCCTAATGCTTTCAGGGAAGAAAGTGCTCTGGGAAGAGGGCTACTTATGATTCGCGATGCGCTGACCGCTAATGATTTGCTGGAATCGGGCGGTGTATCTTCTCCTGTATCAGAACGGTCATATTCTGCAATCCAGTTGCACATTTCACGGCTCGTTACTTTCGCAGAAGCTGTAAAAGCAGGCTTTCCATGACGCATTAAAATAATTTCCATACAGAACTTCTTATTTATTGTCCTAATGTCCGCTTCTCACTCAAAGCGGAGATGACTAAACCTGAATGCACTCATCAATGGCGAGCCGTTGACAGTGCATAGCCATGTACTCCATCGGAATCTTCAGGCTGTTTTTCATCGGATGGCAAAGGTGCCGGAAATGCCCTTTACGCCTTTAAAAGGCTCCGGGGCGTTTTGAGTAGCGCAACCAGAAACGTTTTTTAAGACACAGTCAGGTAAGGTCTGTTCGATCTCCGCGCGGTGTTGGATGTGAAATGACGATAAATTCGATTACGGAATCCGTGTCATTTCTGGCCTGATGCTTTGACCCAGGGGGGATCTCGATGCCCTGCTGAGCGACAATTCGATGCGCTTTTCCTTCCAGCTCCATGGTCAACACACCATCCAGAACGAAAAAAAACTGTCTGGATACCGAATGGTAGTGTCGCTTTTCACATGTTTCCGGCGGCATCTTTTCGTGAATAATCAGCATGTCTTGCCGGTTTACCAGATACCAGCCATCGCACTTATCACCCCATACATAATGCTCAGCATTAGCCTTAGAAATCATTGGTTTTTACCTGTTGACCGCGTAAGAATTCTGAACCTGATGCGTTGTTATACTTTGAGAGCTCTTTGATTCGCAACAGCGATGTTATGTTTGATGCGGCTCTATCTGCAGATGTAAGAAAGCCGCTGGGTAGCGGCCTTTTATAAACGTATCGTGATTCGGTTTCGGTAAAGTTACTCACTCTCTGAGATTTCATACTCTCTGGCGATCGCGCTGGTTTCTCTTCCCCAGACCGAAGCCCTGGTTCTTTTCTGATGGGCGTCAAAAGTAGCCTGGTTTGTAAAAAGCTCTTCGACGGTCCAGACCAGGGGGTCTGCTGTTTCAGTAACCTCAAATGATACGCATCCGGTTTCTTTCCTGGTTAGTTGCTTGTGTTCAGGAAGGTACTGGCGAACAAGATCCGCTTCTTCTGCACTTTTACACACCAAACGACCCGTCAGCTTAATCATTATCATCCTGCTATTTTCATGCGGTTTTATCGAGTATCCCAGCGACGAAGTTACACCAAACCGTTGAGGAAAAGAAACCGATCAGAAGCGGGCCTGACCGCCTCCTGTGCTGGCAGAAGTCCCGACCGATTCAGCGCCGGGACCTTGCTGCAACGGGCCCGTTCCCCCGGGCACCGTCTTTTTAGCACCTGTAATGTCAGACTTGAGCCAATGCGCGGGGGTCCCCCTGCGGATAACCGTTATTCTGCGGCTTTTACTTCCGCGTATTTTTTATTTTCCGGATGTATCCTGAACCAGATGGCATACATAGCAGGCAGGAAAACCAGCGTAATAATGGTTCCGGCAAAGGTTCCGCCAATCAGCGTGTAGGCGAGCGTTCCCCAGAAAACCGAGTGCGTGAGCGGTATAAAGGCCAGGATAGCGGCCATCGCCGTTAGTACAACGGGACGGGCACGCTGAATAGTGGCTTCGACAACGGACTCAAAAGGCGTCAGCCCTTCATGCTCATTGTGATGGATCTGCCCTATCAGGATTAATGTGTTGCGCATCAGAATCCCCGACAGGGCGATCAGCCCGACCAGCGCATTTATCCCGAACGGCTGATTGAACAGCAGCAGCGTCGGTACCACACCAATCAGCCCCAGCGGCGCCGTCAGAAACACCATCACCATCGCTGACATTGACCGCACCTGCAGAATGATAATCAGAAGCGTAATGGCAATCATGATCGGGAACAGCGGCGCCATCGCCTTAGTCGCTTTACCCGACTCCTCAATTGGCCCCCCCTGCTCAATGCGGTATCCGGCCGGAAGCTTAGCGATAACAGGCTGTAATTTTTTCAGGATTGTCGTGGAAACATCGGGTGGCTGCATGCTGTCTGAAATATCGCCCCGTACGGTAATCGTCGGGGTTCGATCGCGACGCCGCAGTACGGGATCTTCCATTCTTATCTCAACGTCGCCTGTCTGAGACAGCGGAATGCGCTGGCCTGATGATCCCATCAGGGTAAATCCAGCTATCCTTGCAGGATCGAGCCTGATATCGCCGGCTGCACGCCCCATCACCTCTACAGAACGGATATCTTCGCGAACGGATGTCACAGGTACGCCAGAGAGCAGAAACCGGAGCTGCTGCGCAACGGCATTAGACGTCAGTCCTACAGCCTGGAGACGATCCTGATTCAGCGAGAAGTGCAGCGTCGGCACGCGTTGCCCCCAGTCGGTATTGACGGTCCTCATATCAGGACTGGCCAGCATAACCGCCTCTACTTCGCCCGCTATTTCACGCAGTTTATCCGGATCAGGTCCCATGACCCGCCAGGCAACCGGATAAGGTGAATAGGGGCCAAAAACCAGCTGTGTTACGCGGACGCGTGCTTCAGGAGCGAGTCCGCTGGCTGCAGCCTCACGCAGCCGGTGCTTAAGAACATCCCGGGCATCCTGACTCTCTGTCAGAACAACAATCTTTGCAAAAGAGGGATCGGGAAGCTCAGGCGCCATTGCCAGATAGAAACGGGGTGAGCCCTGTCCAATGTAAGAGGTGACGATTTTTGCCTCTTTCTGCTTTTTCAGCCACTCCTCGATTTTCGCCGTGGTTTTGCTGGTCTGCTCAATTGAGGTGCCGTAAGGCATCTGAACCTCAATCAAAACCTCCGGACGATCTGATGTCGGAAAGAACTGTTTCTTTACCAGCCCCATGCCGAGAATAGCCACGGTGAAGATGATGATGACCGTCGCGGCGACTAACCATTTTCGTGCAATAACGTGCGCAATTAACCGGCGAAAACGATTGTAGCGCGGGGTATCGTAAATTGTGGTGTGGCCACCTGATACGGTTTTGATTTCTGGCAGAATTTTTACGCCAAGATAGGGCGTGAACACTACGGCTACTACCCACGACGCTATCAGGGCGATACCGACAATCCAGAACATGTTACTGGTATACTCACCGGCGGTAGACTGTGCAAAGCCGTTAGGCATAAACCCCACCACCGTCACCAGTGTTCCAGCCAGCATCGGGGCGGCAGTATGACTCCATGCATAGGCGGAAGCTTTGATGCGATCGTAGCCCTCCTCCATTTTTACCACCATCATCTCAATCGCAATGATGGCATCATCCACCAGAAGCCCCAGAGCCAGGATCAGTGACCCCAGAGTGATACGGTCAAAGTTTTTACCTGATGCCTCCATGACCATGAAAACCACCGCCAGCGTCAGCGGCACCGCAGCAGCCACCACCACGCCCACCCGCCAGCCCATGCTGATAAAGCAGACCACCATGACCACAAGCAGCGCAACGAAGAACTTAAGCATAAATTCATCGACGGCTGAGCTGATGTTAACCGACTGGTCGGTGACTTTCGTCAGCGTCATACCCAGCGGCATGGATGCGTTGATACTGGCCGCTTCAGCATCCAGCGATTTCCCCAGCTCAAGGCCGTTCCATCCCTCACGCATGATAATTCCCAGTAGCAGAGCGGGTTCACCCTGATTACGGATGAGAAACGTAGCGGGATCCTCATAGCCTCGTTCAACGGTGGCAATGTCCGACAGCAGCAGCGTTCTGCCACCGATCACAATCGGCGTTTTACGAATCTGCTCAAGTTTGCTGAACGCCCCGTCAAGGCGAATAAATACCTGTGGGCCCTGGGTGTCAATGGAGCCTGCCGGCGTCAGGGCATTCTGGTTATTGAGCGCTGCGAATATCTCCTGGGGAGAAACGCCCAGCGTGGCCAGCCGGTCATGAGAGAAGGAAACAAAGATGCGTTCGGTCTGCTCACCAATGATATTGACCTTTTTCACACCCGGCACATGAAGAAGCCGCTGGCGCAGTGATTCTGCATCGCGTACCAGTAAACGCTGAGGCTCTCCTTTCGCTTTTAAAGCGAAGAGGGAAAAAGTGACGTCCGAAAACTCGTCATTGATCATCGGTCCGATGACGCCTGCAGGCAGATTTTTTGCCTCATCACCCAGCTTTTTACGGGCCTGATAGAACGCTTCCTGCACCTGTGAGGGTGGCGTGCTGTCCTGCAGCGATAGCAGGGTGAATGCCATTCCCGGACGGGTATACGTTTCAGTACGGTCGTACCACTTAAGCTCCTGCAATCGCTTTTCCAGCGGTTCAGCAACCTGATCCTGCATTTCCTGTGCCGTCGCACCCGGCCATGCGGTAATAATCGTCATCTGTTTGACGGTAAAAGGCGGATCTTCTGCCCGCCCCAGCGCAAAAAAAGAGAGGATGCCTGTGACCGTAATCAGAATGATCAGAAACAGCGTAATTGAGCGCTCACGGACGGCAAGCGCAGAGAGATTGAAACGGGAATTACTCATGCGGCTGGCCTCCGGCAATGCTGCCATCACCCTGACGTGCCACGCGGACGGTTTCACCGTCATGCAGCAGGTGAGCGCCAAGCGCAACCACTTCTTCGCCAGCACTGAGCCCACTGGTCACTCTGGCGTTATCGTCACTGATACCTTCTACCTGCACAGCCCGCCGGGTTACACGTGCAGATCGCTCTTCAATTACCCAAACGCTCGCGCCTTTACCCTGATCAAACAGTGCAGTTATGGGTACCTGCATGACCTTACCTGAAGCTTTTGCATCGGCAATACGCAGCGTGACCGTGGCGCCCAGCGGTGCGTCAGCCAGCGCCCCTTCCAGCACATATCGCGCTTCAAAAGTACGGCTTAATGGATCGGCGGCATCGGAGAGTACGCGAAGCCGGGCGCTGACAGACTGATTTCCATCACCGTACAAGGTCGCTTCAGCCTGACTTCCGGATGCTGGCCTGAGCGTTTCGGGCAAATGAACAAGCGCTTCACGTTGTCCCGCCCGGGCAAGCCTGACCACCGGCTGACCTGCGCTGACAACCTGACCCGGCTCAGCGAGCGTTTCCACAACGACGCCATCCGAATCTGCCAGCAGAATAGCATAGCTTTTAGCATTTTGCGCCACGTCAGCCTGTGCCTTTGCCGCGCTGAGGTCGGCTTTAGCGGAGTCCGCCGCGGCCTTGATCTGATCGTAAGCTGACGCTGAAACAGCACCCGTCGCCACCAGCCCCCGGTAACGCGCTTCATCCAGAGAAGTTTGTCTGGCGCGGGCGCGGGCAGCGTTAACGGCCTGCTGCTGAGCCTGTGCCAGGAGGCTGAGATCGGCAGGATCAAGGCGCATCAGCGGCTGCCCGCGTTTTACCGTCTGACCCGTATCTACCAGACGCTCAAGGATTTTTCCCTGTACCCGAAAGCCAGAGTCGCTCTGAGTGCGCGCAACAACCACGCCGGTGAATGAACGGAGAGTATTATCAGCATCAGCCACGTTTACAGCCCTTACAAGAGGCGGCTGCGTACGTGGATCGTTTGTGCCAGCGTTGTCACCGCAAGCCGCCAGGGCCAGCGGTAACAGGCAGACAACAAGACCAGCGGGTGTGATCCTGAACATGCGTTACCTGGTTACATTGAAAAGAAAGTAACCGCATTCTTATTCTTGTGACCGTAAATGTCAATGGTCACTAATCAGGGTGAAAGGCTTCTCAGGATAAGCGATGAGAGCAGCACCGCAGCAGACTCCGCGGTATCAAGGTTGTACTGCAGCTGAACCGGGCTGATATAGGGCCTCATCACCATAAACACCGCCAGCGTAGCTTCGTCCAGAGGGGTTTTCCGTTCAAACTCTCCGGCAGCACGCCCTTCAAGAATGATATTTTCTATGAGTTGCCGGAGGCGTTCTTCATGCAGCGCCGCCGATGGCCATCTGTCGCGGGCGGCCACAGCGGCGATGTCATACAGCTTTCGATCGTGAAAGAACAGATCGCTGCCGGACCGGGTCAGCGCTTTGAGCATCTGCCTCATTTTTTCAGATGCCGTTGCGGCATCGGCAATGGCTGCATTAACGATATCCATGATCATACTCAGGCGATTGGAGCAGATTTGCTCGCCAATAGCCTGTTTAGAATCGAAAAATTTGTAGATATAGGCTTTAGAAAATCCTATCGCTTTGGCCAGATCGGATACGGTTGTTTTCTCATAACCATAATGGCCGAAGTGCTCTGTCGCGGCTGCGACCACCTGATCGCGGATAGCATGCTCTGAAGGTCCCCTGCCGGGGTGATTGATCATTTGTTTATTCATTTTTCCAGCTTAACTTAACCATCGCTGATTGACAACGAGTGACCAATTTGTAATAAAGTCACGAATTAGGAGTGCTCCAGGGAATAGCAACAGCCCTCTCACATTTCACTGCACGGGTGTTTAGCACCGGTTATCCCGCTTGCAGAACAGTATATTACTGAGCCTGCCGTGCTGAAGATAAATCTGACTTTGCCAGTCTGACCGCTATTACCCGGCCTGAGCAGAGGATATGAAAAAATGCCGGAAAAGATCGTGTCAGGTGGTTGCAGCTGCTGTCTTAACAGGCGTGAAGGATTTTGCCAGGCCGTGCTGTGCACGTACCTGACAAATCAGAATTTCAGTTAGCAGCAGAAAATGCGGGGTAATTTTCAGGTGTAATAAGCTGGTAAGGCACCCAGTTAAGCGTTTCTGCTTTCTGCTTATTCAGTAATGCTTTTACCACCTGAACTGAGCCGGTGGCCTGCCCTCTGGCATCCTGAAATATAGTCAGCGCCATTTTGCCGTTTTTGATGAACTGCTGACCATCAGGTGTTCCGTCAATGCCGGCAACAAGAATTTTTTCGTTCTTTGCCTGACTCAGAGCCATGATGGCGCCTATGGCCATTTCATCATTATTGGCGGCGATAGCGTCAATTGGACGCTGGTTCAGCAGCCAGCCTGAAACAACGTCTACGGCTTCATTGCGCTGCCATTTTGCCGTCTGCTTTTCAATGACTTTCATATCCTTATATTTGGCTATGACTGCTTCTGCGGCACGGGTCCGTTCGCGCGCTTCTTCATTTGACAGCGCCCCCATCAGAATAGCTACGTTACCTTTGTAATTCATTTTTTTAGCCAGGGCCTCCATCTGCATTTCGCCGCCCAGCGCCGAATCTGAACCAACATAGGCCATACCGGCAGGCAGTTTCACTTCAGGCTTGCGGTTAACGAAGACCAGCGGAATACCGGCGCTTTTTGCCGCGTTTATCATCGGCAATACACCCTGGGTATCGACCGGATTCAGGATGATAGCGTCCACACCCTGATTGATAAAATCATCCACCTGCTGAACCTGCAGCGCCACATCCCCTTTTGCATCAACAAACTGTCCGTTGAGCTGGTTTGCTTTAAGCTCCTGCTGCATCCGGGTACGCAGGATAGAGACAAAATTAAGGTCAAAGTTAGCCAGCGCCACACCCACGGTGAAAGTTTTGGCGTTCACGCTCACGCTGAGCGCCAGCGAAAACAGGCAAAGCAGAAAGTTTCTGATATTCATAATCTATTCCTGTAGGGGTTAAGGTCGTTTTTTTGGAAATAGTTACCGTCGGGTAACAGGCAAATACCCGACGGACAACGCTTACAACATAAAGTGGTCCCGGAACTGCTGAAGCGCCGTTGTGCTGTCACCGCTTGCCCAGCCCTCCAGCGCAACGGTTCCGTGATAGTTCATCTCCTGCAGCGTGCGAGCGATGGCGCGATAGTTGATTTCACCTGTACCGGGCTGCTGACGACCCGGTACATCAGCCACCTGAATCTCGCCGATTGCCGGACCACAGCGCCGCAGCAGCGCGATCAGATTGCCTTCACCGATTTGTGCATGGTAGAGATCCAGATTCATTTTCAGCGCCGGGCTGCTGACCGCCTCCACCAGCGCCAGCGTATCGGCCGCAAGGGCAAACGGCGTGCCCGGATGGTCAACCGGTAAATTGAGGTTTTCGAGCGTAAATACCCGTCCGGCGCGCTCGCCGAGCTGCGCCACGCGCCGCAGCGTATCTGCGGCCTGCAGCCACATTGCGCCGGTCACTGTGGTTACAGGTTTAACCGGCAGACCTCGCTCATCAAGGCCGGTACCGTGCAGATTGAGTACCGGGCATTTGAGCCGTTCAGCCACTGCCAGCGAGAGTTCAGCGCTCTGAAGCAGCTGCTGGATCTCTGCCTCATCAGTTAAATTACCGCTCAGATAGCCGGTCATTGAGGTAAAGCGCGCGCCGGTCGCTGCCAGCGCCTCAATGTCCTTATTCGCCCATCCCCAGATTTCGACACCAAAACCGAGCTCGTGAATACGTTTTACGCGCTCAATAAATGGCAGCTCAGGAAATACCATTTCAGCGCAGACGGAAAGCTGATAACCGGCCATCAGCAATCTCCCAGCCTGACGGGCTGATTACGCTGAACCGACTCAATACAGGCCAGCGCGATCTCCAGCGCATTGCGTGCATCTTCACCAGTGGCGCGGGGCGTCTCACCGCTGCGGATGCAGCGGGCAAACTCGCTCATTTCCGCAACGTATGCTTCCCGCAGCAGGTCTGAGTCCAGACGCGATGTATCAACTTCAATGCCGCTGGCGGTGTAGCGTACGCAGTGATTGGCATTAATATGACCCGCCTGCAGCATGCCTTTACTGCCAAACACCTCACCGCGTACGTCATAGCCATACACCGCCTGAAAGTTAGCCTCAGCGATGGCAATAGCGCCATTATCGAAGCGAATCGTCACCACCGAGGTATCCAGCAGCCCTTTATCTTTGAAATCCGGACGCACCAGCGCATCAGCCAGCGCGTACACTTCAACCGGCTTCGCGCCGTGATTGAAATGCAGCAGCGTGTCGAAGTCGTGAATAAGCGTTTCAAGGAAAATGGTCCATTGCGGGATCGGTGCCGGATCGTGCAGACCAGGGTCACGTGTGACCGAGCGGCTGAGTTGAGTGGTGCCGTTCTCACCGTTTTTTACGGCTGCAATTGCCGCCGCAAATCCGGAGTCAAAGCGACGGTTGAAGCCCACCTGTAACACCACGCCTGCCTGCTTCACCGCGGCAATCGCGCGGTCTGCCTCTTCCAGCGTAACGGCCATGGGTTTTTCACAAAAAACATGCTTACCGGCATTCGCCGCAGCAATCACCCATTCGGCATGAGTGCGTGCCGGCGCGGCGATAGCGATGGCATCAATCTCTGTATCCTGCAGAAGCGCATGCAAATCGCTGTACGCTTTGCTGACGCCCAGACGACTTGCCAGTTTTTCTGCGGCGCCCGGAAAGGGATCGGCAACGGCCGCAAGAGTGGCGCCGGGTACACGATACGCCAGGTTTTCAGCATGGAAGCTGCCCATGCGCCCTGCGCCAATTAACCCTACACGGACTGTTTGCTGGTTCATAAAGACTCCTTGTTATTTCGCTTTTGCCCACGCGGGCGAAGAGGGTTTTTGATCGTGTCGCTGCGCCTGTCCGGCGAAACGACGGGATTTGGAAAGCATCAGCGGCTCGATATGCTCAAGAGAAACGCCCCGGGTTTCCGGTAAAAACCGGCGAACAAACCAGAACGCCACCAGGCATCCCACCGCGCACAACATCAGCGGGAAAGCGCCGTGGAAGTTATCCATCAGCACCCGGCTGCGGTTCATCATGGGGAAGCTCTGGGTAACGATAAAATTTGCGAGGTACATGGAGGCAAACGCAAAGCCCATCGCCACTGCACGGATACGGTTTGGAAAGATTTCAGAGATAAGCAGCCAGGCGCCGAGGCTCCATGACATGCCAAAAATAAGGATGAAAGCGACAAGACCCGCTATCGGCAGGAGCCCGCCCGCCTCAGTGATAAATGCCCAGGCTGTAAACATCAGACAGAATGCACATCCGAGCGCTCCCCAGCGCAGCAGCGGCGTCCGTCCTGTGCGGTCAATGGTGCTCAGGCAAATCGCCACGCCTGCCAGAAGCGCCAGGCCAAGGAAAATACTCTGAAACAGGGAGGCCTGCGTACTGGCAGTAATATTTTGCAGCAGCGACGGTGCGTAATAGAGAAGGATGTTGATACCGGATATCTGTTGCAACACGGCAATGGCGCAGCCAATCAGCAGAATGTAGCGGACGCGTGCATCACGCAGGATGCTGCGCTGGCCGGGGGAGGCATTGTCGTGCTGGCTGGCCGCCAGGATCTCCTGCAGCAGTCGTTCAGCATGCTGCGCATTTGACAGGCGGGTCAGCACCTCACGGGCGTGCTCTGTTTTGCCATTAAGCGCCAGCCAGCGCGGCGACTCCGGCATAAAGGGCACCAGCAGCAGGAACAGGGCGCAGGGTATCACGCCAGAGGCCAGCATCCAGCGCCAGCCTTCACTGACAATCCACTGATGCGGCATACCGCGCGCAATCAGGTAGTTAACGATATAGACCGCTACCTGTCCGCCGACCATCAGCATCTGCTGCAGGCCGAGCATGCGCCCGCGTAAATCTTTGGGTGATACCTCTGCAATGTATAAGGGCGTAATGGCCGACGCCATTCCTACCGCCAGACCGCCCAGCAGCCGCCAGACAACAAACCCGGTCAGAGAACTGGCCAGCGCTGAACCTATTGCTGAGAGCACAAAGAGGATGGCGGTCACGATCAGCGTGCGTTTGCGCCCGATACGATCGGACATAAAACCCACACCCCACGCACCAGCGATACACCCGATAATGACATTTGACACCGCCCAGCCGCTTTCCCACGGCGTTAATGCCAGATGCTCGGTCAGCGGATCGATCACGCCGGAGATTACCGAAGCGTCATAACCCAGAATCACACCGCTGAGCGAGGCAATGGAACAGATATACAAAATCAGGCGTAAATTATGTTTGCGCATAGCGGCTTAATTTCCTTCTGCAGTCAGGATCATGAAGTTGAATCTCCTGTTGCAAAGCCAATGCCAACAAAAACCCGCCTGATTTTGTGAGGATCCGCACAGCTATAGCTCACAAAGTGGAAACAAAATTTACATGTCAACTTAACATGTCAATAAAATGGACATTTCATAGAGCGGGGGAATGTTCGTGAAACAGCAGCGGTTATTAAGAGATGAGAGCGATGCGATTTTCAGCCTGCCAGACAGAGCAGACGCTGACAGTTGGGACGCATTGTTATGGCAGAGCTGGCAGCGTTTTATTCAGGGTGAACAACCGCCAGCGGTACGGCGTAGCATTCTGCAGTCATGGCAGCGTTCGCAACAGCGGGCTATCGATCCCTGCAGCTTTATCTATACTGCTCCGCCAGCGAGTGAGCTGAACGCCATTCTTGAACATAATGCCGAACTGATTCTGGTCGCGCGCAGTATTATGGAAAATCTGCTGGCTTATAATCCGGACGGCCATATCAACCTCACTGATGCGCATGGCGTCACGCTGCATTATTGCGGCGCCGATCTGACCCCGGTCGGCAGTATTCTGCGCGAAGAGGTATTGGGGACTAACTGCACTGCGCGATGCCTGATCGAACAACGACTGGTCTACGTGCTGAGCGGAGAGAACTGGAAACTCGATCTGCGCAGACGCAGCCGACAATGTGCGGCAGCACCCGTCCGCGATGCCGGCGGGCAACTGATCGGTGTGCTTACTCTCACCGCCACGCCAGATAACTTCAACGCGCATACGCTTGGCACGGTGCAGGCGGCAGCGGACGCTGTCGGGCAACAGCTGACGCTGCGCCGTCTGCTGGCAGAACAGCAGTCCATCCTGGAAACGCTGAATGAGGGGGTGATTGTCTGCGATAAACAGGGCCGTATTAAGACACTCAACCGTTATGCACGCCAGATTTTCAGCGATCCTGACCCGCAGGATACACCAATTGATGCTCTGCTAAAGCCGCAGGGTGGATCGCTGCTGACCATGCCTTTCTGTAATGACCGTGAACTGCAGTTTATGCCGGAAGGCGTTCCCCCCTTCTCCTGCCTGATTTCCCTGATGCCGGCACCGGATGGCGGACGCGTGTTATCTCTGCGTGAAAATCAGCGCATCCGTGCTATCACCCGCCGGATGATGGGCGTAAGTGCCAGTTACACCTTTGAGATGATCCGCGGGCACGCCCCTCGCCTGCAGCAGGCAATTCAGAAAGCGCGTACCAGCAGCCGCACTGACAGTACGGTGCTGCTCAGCGGTGAAAGCGGGACCGGCAAAGAGCTGTTTGCTCAGGCCATTCATAACGCCAGCCCGCGGCGGCAGGAGGCATTTATTGCTATCAACTGCGGCGCCCTGCCGCGCGATCTGGTACAGAGTGAACTGTTTGGTTACGCAGATGGCGCCTTCACAGGTTCACGTCGTGGTGGTTCCGCAGGCAAGTTTGAACTGGCGGACGGTGGCACTCTGTTTCTGGATGAGATCGGCGAGATGCCGCTTGAGGCACAAACCAGTCTGCTGCGCGTGCTGCAGGAGAACGAAGTTCAGCGTATCGGGGCGGCGCAGCCAGTAAAAGTCAACGTGCGGATTATTGCGGCAACACATTGCAATCTGCTCGAAGCCGCAGAGAAAGGCGCTTTTCGGCGCGATCTTTATTATCGCCTGAATGTGATCTCATTAAATATTCCACCGCTGCGTGAGCGCCGCGAAGACATTCCGGAGCTCGTTAACGCATTCATTCGGGCACTGTGCGCGCGTCTGAAACGCACGCCTCCTGTGGTCATGCCTGACGCGATGACGGACCTGCAGTCCCGGGAGTGGCCAGGCAATGTGCGTGAGCTGGAAAATGTCGTCGAACGCCTGGTTAACTTATGTGAAGGCTTAGAGATTACCTGTGCAGATCTACCCGACTCGCTGCAGGAGATGACCGCCGCTTATGTGAGCGGGGAGGCGCTTTCCTCGCTGCAGAATCTGGAACGCGCGCACATTATTCAGGTGTTAGAAGAACAGAGGGGAAACCTGCGTCAGTCTGCACAACAGCTGGGGATCTCCCGGACAGCGCTTTATAACAAGCTTAATGCGTGGCAGGTTGATTATCGCGCATTCAGAAAACGTCCTCACTGAGCGCAGCGGACGAGAGAAGTTTCGTTCCCGACAGGCCTGCAGGATGCATTGCAGGCTCTGAATTCATCTTTAACGGTTTTTGTGGCTGCTGCTGAGTCAGCAAGTTTTTCTCAGGCCGCCGAAAACTTGCACCTCACGCGTTCGGCCGTAGCAAAAACCATCGGCCGGCTGGAAGGCAGGCTGGGCGTTACGCTTTTCAGCCGCACAACCCGTCGTCAGACCCTGACGGATGAAGGCGCGCTCTATTATGAATTCTGCCGTCGGGCGCTGGATGAAATCAGAATGGCAGAGGAGATGCTGGAAGGCGGCAAGCTGCAGGCAAGCGGTAAACTAAGAGTCTCTGTGCCGGTTTTGTTCGGACATTTTTGTGTGGCACCGCTATTAGCCGCGCTGGCAAAAGAGCATCCCGGGCTGGCACTGGAAATTTCTTTCAGCGATCGCCAGGTTGACCTGCCAGCAGAGGGTTCTGCTTTTAAGTTTTGAAATAAAGTGCCGATAGTAAAGTTAAGGATTTTTGTCATAAGGAAGCAAGACTGTGAAAGATTTTTCAAACTATTCGAAAGCATTAGGGATGGCTAAATTCTATGTTTACGCATTTTATGACACTGAAGATGCCTCTAAGAGGCCGTTTTATATAGGTAAAGGCAAGTCAGAACGCTGTTTTGATCATATGAAGTCGAGTGACGGCTCTCCGAAATCAGAACGAATTCATCATCTGTTAAAAACAGGAAACCTGGGTATCGACATACTTCGCCATGGCATGGACGAGGCAACCGCGAAGCTTGTTGAAGCAACCTGTATTGATCTCTTGGGTGTAGGGGAGCTGACTAACAAAGTAAGAGGAAGCAGCTCCCTTATGGGGCGAATCACGCTGGATGAGCTCAACTATCTCCTTCTTAAACAAGAGACGGAAGTCGCACCTGAACATGCAGGGCTCGCTTTTTTGCTAAACAGTACTTACAAATCTGGCATGAGTGCACTTGCATTATATGAAGCTACACGTGGCATCTGGGCAAAAGTACCAAAAGATGAGAACCTGAAATTTGCTTACGCCACTTATGGTGGTTTGGTGATGGAAGTTTACGAGATCCATGGCTGGATCAAGGCTGGCTCTCAGCAATACTTTACCCGAGAACTGATCATCCCTCCTGAAACCAACCGTTCAGAGTTTGTTGGACGAATTGCATCACCAGAAGTCAGAGAATTATATCTGGGCAAGTTAATCAAAAAACCGCGCAGTCATGGTAACCCTTTCGTAAAAGTAGGGCTGACACAATAAACAGACCTGTTTTCCGTTGATTAATACACCTCCGTGCTGGTTGTTATGTCGTTGTACCCGTCAACGTCCGCTTTGTGCCAGTAGCTGACATTGCTCACAGCATGATAGATTGAGTAGTAAAGAGAGCATCATGCAATCCCCTTAACGTAGAAAAGGAACGTCAGATGGATTTAGAAACTGCACGTTTGATGCTAGAACCCTTTAATGACTCACACTACGAGGGTTTAAGGATGATGGATAACGATCCCAGCGTGATGCGTTATATCAACAAAGGGATTGTTAAAACACCCGAAGAGACCTGGGAAAGTATAAGGCGTGTTCAGTCGCGTTGGGAGAGTTACGGGTATTCGTGGTGGGCTATTAAAGAAAAGGCTTCTGAGATTATCGTTGGCGCAGCATGCCTTCAGCATCTGGCAAACGTTGAGTGTGCGCCTTTAGAGATCGGCTGGCGACTCGTGCCGCAACACAATGGAAAAGGCTATGCAACAGAAGCGGCTAAAGCAATTGTTGAATTTGCAGCAGTGCAGACAGGCGCAACGTATTTAGTGGCTGTTGCCGATCCTGAAAATATTCCCTCTCAGAAAATGATGCAGCGGCTAGGTATGGCTTATAAAGCTATAGAACGACATTACGACACACCCTGCGTGGTTTATGAACTTAGCATCGGCCCAATGATCAATCGCAATGAGACGCGGACATAATGTCCGCTCTTCGCTCATAGCGGACGCTGTAAGCCTCTCACTGTGATTCAGACCTACCGCAGAGTAAATGACGCTTAAGCAATGTGGCTTTTAAGCGACGTGAAAGGTACTTATCAGGCCTGCGGCCTTAAGCAGTCGCGTGTTCAGACTTTTTGACTGTTACCGAAAAAGGATTGTTACCGCTAAAAAATGAGCGCGGCTGCTAACTCCTGTTCTCAAAACCGTATGCGTTCTTCGGGCAGGCATCGTATTCATTTTGGGACTACAGTTACCGGTGAGGTTGTCATTGACTCGTATCAGGAGGTGTATTCAGTGTTTGATCACGACGACGATCAGGAGAAACCTGTCATCGGAGAGGCAGCACTCAACCTTGCAATGGCGGGACAGGACATTAACCAGCGAACCCTGACGGCGGAGCTGGATTTAATGGCTGATAACGCCACTAACGCGGTCAGGGCGGAGAAAATCAGAAAAGCCAGACACTGGCTCAATGGTTTCTCTCAAACTGATATGCGCGACAAGGCTGGGCTGCACTTAAAGATGAAAGCAGACCCGGACGACGACGGAAAACATCACTAACCGTTGCCCGGCCCCGGCCGGAAGACGACGAAGATAAGCCAACCTCATAACGGGCGCGTCCGACGCGTACCGGCCGGAGAAACTGTCAGGGATGACACCCGGTTGTTAACTCAGGCAACACCAATCAGAACGGGCAAAAGATAAATAACCTGCCTCACCCCCATCACAAACTTCCTGTTCTGTCAGGCTGGGGAAGGCGTTTAGTGACGGTCAGAACGCGTGGCAAAGAAGACCACGGCGGCTCCAAGAGCGACAACCAGCGTATCTTCAATCAGGCCGCTTCGGGTCTGTCCGATTTTTGTTATCGCCTTTTTGCGGGCTGCAAGCGTGGCATAAGCCAGTGGCACCGCGGCAGAAATAGCCACCGCGGCCCCGGTCTTCTCTTCGCCACGAGGTGCCAGCGCGGCACCGGCAATCCCGGCACTGGCCACGCGCGCCGAGAGGCCAGGAAACACAGTGCGGTCCGGTGCTGATTTCATTTTGTCGCCATACAGCTCCCCTGCTCCCATCGCTAACGCCCCATATTTAAAGAGCGGCCGATCCAGCAGCAGCAGAGCGCCTGACGTATTGCGCTTCGCAAGACGTGCCGCAGCAAGAGCCGCCATCGGCGTCATTGAACGGCAACTGGCAACCACGCCAATCAGGGCAGAATAAACAAAACGCGTTATTTTCATTATTGGTTTTCCCGATAGTGAGAGATCTATTTGCTTTTACGCTCCGCCGGGATATAAGGCAGGAACGCGCTATTTAACAAGCACATTTACATGGTCACATTATCTGAGTGTTGGGATCTATACTGCCAGCAGCATGCCTGCTGGAATAATCAGTATAGATGAGCGGTTTGAGCGTGCAGAAAGAAGAGAAGCGGGCGGGTAATAGTGGAAGCATTCAGGCATGTCAGCGTGTTGCATGCCTGAATGTGAATATCGACTATTCGATCTGTCAGAACTGCCAGGAAACGCTGACGTTCATATTTCGTGGCTCACCATAGACGTAACTGTTCATATAGCTGTAGTAGTGGCGATCAAAGAGATTATCGAGGTTGGCCTGTACCGCAACCTGTTTATTCACCTGATAGCGCGCAAACAGCGATGCCAGCGGATAGCTGCCCTGATATACCCGTACGCTCTCACCGCTGGCGTTGGTCACATCCTTAAATACCCGATTCTGCCAGTTAACGCCGCCGCCAATAGTCAGGTCAGGAATAGCGGCCAGCTGATAGCGGGTGAATAGCTTAAAGGAGGTCTGCGGCTGGTAACTGTTAAAGCGGCCACTTTTGTCACGCGCAACATAGCGGGTGGCACCAAATGTCAGTTGCAGATTATCAGTCAGTGCACCATTCAGTTCAAACTCGGCGCCTTTACTCACGGCACCTTTAGCGGCGACATAAGCCTGCTCGCTGCCATTCAGGTAGACACCATCAAGTGCCTGACCGACATCATCCTCTTCGATACGGAATATCGCCACGGTGGCGGTGAGCAGGCCATCGTTCCAGGCAGATTTCAGCCCGGTTTCGTAGCTTTTTCCGGTTACGGGTGACAGGTAGCCGCCTCGGGTATCGCGATAAGTCTGCGGCAGGAAAATAGCAGTGTAACTGCCATAGGCGGACCAGGTATCGTTGATGTCATACACCAGCCCTGCATAAGGCGTGGTGTTATTTTTAGTCGCCTCTCCGCTGCTGCCGGTGGTGCTCCACTGGGTATAGCGCGCGCCAACAATCAGTGACAGCGGATCGGCCAGCGACAGACGTGCTGCGCTGTAAACGGATTTCTGCCGCACCGTGTCATTGGCGTTGCGATACCAGCCCTGCCACGCCGGCTCCGCTACATTACCGCTCCAGTGGTTATCAAAAATACCCATATCGGCTGCCGTGATCTCACGCGCTTCTGCATCGCTGAAACCATCCTGGCTATACGTTGCATTGTGCTGCCGGCTGTAACTGGCACCCGCCATTAACAGATGCTGACGACCAGCCAGCTCAAACGGGCCGCTGGCGAAGCCATCGACAGAGTCCAGTTTACGTTTGCCGCGATCCATACTGCCATAGCCGGTCGTACCCTCACCGCTCTCCCGATCGGGATTGCCCATCACATAGAGCAGCTTATCGCTGAATGTGTTTTCAGCGTGCGTGCCGTTAACATGAACATTCCAGCCGTTATCAAAGTTATGTTCAATATCGGCAAAGACTTTACGGGAGTTGGTATTATACCGCGCCCAGTTGGCTGCTGAATTCAGGCTGCGATCGTAATGGGTGGTGGCATTGTTACTGTAAAACATCGGCAAACCGCCCCAGGTTGGATTGCCGGTGTTGTTATCTTCGTAGTCATATCCCAGTGACACGGTGGTGCTTTCAGAGAGATCGGCATCAATGACGCCGTAGATAAACTTTTTGGTCTTCTGATAGCGATCCAGCCAGCTCTGCTGGTCAGTGTAGCCACTTACAATGCGGCCACGCAGGCTGCCATCCCCGTTCAGCGGAGAAGAGAGATCGGCCACATAACGCTGCTTATTCCAGCTGCCATAGCTGGCACTCAGCGTTCCGGTGGCGGTTTTGCTGTCGGCATGTTTGCGCACCATGTTGATTGAAGCCGCCGGGCTACCTGCGCCGGTCATCAGGCCGGTTGCACCGCGCACGATTTCAATGCGGTCATAAATAGCGGAGTCGGAAGCCGCATCGCCATAATTCCATGCGTCGTTGACTAAAGCCGGAATACCATCAAACGTAAAATTGCTGACTTTGAAGCCGCGCGAATAGTACTCAGAGCGTTCACTGTCGACAAGATTAGTGGATATGCCGGTAACGTTGGTTAATACATCATTAACCGACTGCAAATCCTGATCCTGCATGCGCTGCTGTGTCACGACGCTAAGAGACTGCGGTACATCGCGCGGTGTCAGCATCAGCTTAGTGCCCGCACGGGTGGTCTGCACCGCATAGTTCTGGTTACTGAGCGCACTGTTATCGGCCGAATCAGTGCTGACGATCATCTCCTGCGCATCCTCCTCTGCCGCCCGGGCGGGAGTGAGAAGGGAATGCACGGTCAGTGCCAGTAATGAGATGCTGAAGAGGTTATTGAACCCTGATTCCCTGCTACAAAAAGCCATAAACTCTCTCTTAAACATTGGTATTAGGTTAAGCAGTGATGCGCTGTTTTTATATTTATCCGTTCAGCGCAGGCAGGCAGAGGCCCGCAACATATGAGAAAGACAATGATAATCATTTGCTTTAGCAATTCTCTAAAAGATTCCATTGCAAATGTAACTTTATGTAAACATCATAATATTCAGTGACATAGGGAGTTAAAACCCGGAAATAGCGGTGGTTTAGGTTATACCGATTCAGAGAAAGGCAGAGTGCAGGAGGTGATCAGCGATGATTACGGGAGAGATCGCGGTGCCATTCAGGCAGGCCATCCATAGCCTGCCGTTTGCATACACCAGACCCGCTGTTATTTATAGACGGTAGCGGTAGCTGACATCTTTGAACCCTCTTTTGCAGAGGTGATGACGTAGTATTTACCGCCCAGTTCATCTGCCTTTTTGGAGAGATCGGCTTTGGCATCTGAAGGCGCAGTCTGCTCTTTCATCGAGCTTATCTTGCCCACTTCCTGATACTGGCTGGCCTGTTCTTTAGTGATCTCCTGCGCAGCTAAAACAGAGCCAGAGGCAAGTGTTCCCAGAAACAGAGCAGCAGCGACCATTATTTTACGTTTCATACATTAGTCCTCGTGAAATAAAAAATAACCGGATATCCCTATAAACAGATAGTTCAGAATAAAAATAAAGCAACGTTCTTTCA
Source organism: Pantoea sp. PSNIH1 (assembly GCF_007680655.1). Taxonomy (NCBI): domain Bacteria; kingdom Pseudomonadati; phylum Pseudomonadota; class Gammaproteobacteria; order Enterobacterales; family Erwiniaceae; genus Pantoea; species Pantoea sp. PSNIH1. The sequence continues at coordinate 290,717 of NZ_VEIP01000004.1, read as the reverse complement.
GAAGATTTTTTAATTATGCGGGCAGACAGCTTTTACCCGCAGCCGGCTGTCCGGTCCGGTGATACGTGCGTGATGTCGAAACGGCCACTTTCTTCCTGAATACAACGGCCTGCCGGGCGATTCACGGTAGCGCGCGCGCTTCCTGCGAAGCGGCCGCACGTTATAGCCAGCGGCAGGCGTCGCCGCGCGTAAATATATATATACTGCCTTCAAACCACCCGCCGGTTTTATTATCACAGGCAGCATTTATACTTTTTCACAGCAGATCGCTGCATCTGATATTTATTTCTTTATGACGGCCGTTGCCAGGATGATATTTATTTTTCCGGGTCGGGTAACGCAGCAGGTGCGTGTTGCTCTTTGGCGATAATTGAGCGTTTATCGTAAACGCTATAAGCTGTATAAGCCGTTCGCCCGTCGGCCGAAAAGCTGCTGCTGCACTCGTCCGTTGCTCAGCAGCCCGGATTAGCCTGAGTAAAGGTTTGCCTCAGATGGATGCCTGCGACCAGAACAACCTGTTGCCTGAAGGAGAGATATGATGACCATAATGGATGCGCTGCTGGCATTCAGCTTTGCCGCGCTGTTACTGACTCTGACGCCGGGCCTGGATACCGCGCTGGTATTGAGAACGGCAACGGTTGAGGGACGAAAACAGGCGGTTCACGCGGCGCTGGGTATCAGCACCGGCTGTCTGGTCTGGGGAGCCGCCGTGGCGTTCGGGCTGGGAGCGCTCATCGCAGTGTCAGAACTGGCTTACGACATCCTGAAGTATTGTGGCGCGCTCTACCTGAGCTGGCTGGGCATTAACATGCTGCTGCGTCCGAGAAAGCAGCTGACGCTGGCGGATAATACCGCTAAAAAAGGCTCAAACTGGTTTTTGAAAGGCGTGCTCGGCAATGCACTCAACCCTAAGATTGGCATTTTCTATGTCTCCTTTTTACCGCAGTTTATTCCGCAGGGTCACTCACCGGTACTCTGGACCTTTATTCTGGTCGGTATCCATATTGTGATCGGGACGAGCTGGTCGATGGCACTGATAAGCGCCACGCGCCCGCTGGCAACGATACTGCGAAAAGAGAAGGTCATTCGCTGGATGGATCGTACCACCGGCGCCATTTTTCTGGCCTTTGCTGCCCGTCTGGCCCTGAGCCGTCGCTGAACAGCGCGGCTGCGGTAAACCTGCCGCAGCTGGCCTGAAACGCTGCTCAGGCCGGCAATGGCCGCCGCTTAAAACGACCAGCGAACACCGGCATTGTAGTGCCAGCCGTGCGCGCCGTTCCCGTTAACCTCTTTGCGATAATCGGTTTCGGCATAAAGTGACACATTCCGGGTGAGCGTCGCGGTGCCGCCAAGGCCGACATCCCACATCTGACCAAACTTACCGCTGTCAAAACGCTGACTCTCCGTGCCGTCAGCAGAGCCGGCCCGGGTTTTCGCCGTTCCGCCCCAGCCGCGATAGTAGTTTGCGCGCAGATAAGGCGTGTACTGCCGCAGGCTCTCATCCTGCCACGTGCGGTCCAGCCGCGCCCCGAGCCGGCCAACGGTCTGCTCATAACGATCCCAGGAAACCCGCGTCTGATCCCGATCGGTCAGGCTGTCCATATCGAGACGCTGCCAGGTCAGCTGCGCCTGGGGTTCGATACGCCATCCCTGCGTCAGCTCAATGGCGTAGCCTGACTCCAGTGAAGCCGCCCAGCCGCTGCCTTCCGGCGAAGCCACCGCTTTTTGCCGCATGATGTCAGTTTCGCCACGATAGCGGTTCCATGACAGCGAGCTGTCAACATAGAGGCCGCTGCTATGCTGCCAGGTGCCATACAGCGCCACGCTGTCGCTGTCGAAAGCGGTTGAGCTGTAGCCATCCACCGCGTGCGGACGAATACGCGTGTTGCCGCGCGTCCAGGCGATACCGCCGCGCAGGCTATCGTCTGCGCCATCCAGTCGGATGACGTTACCGCCGAGCTGCGCCGCGCTGTAGTCAAGGTCAGCGTCATAGCCGTAGTGACTCAGGCCGCGGTTGCTCTGATAGTGCAGGTTGGCTCCCAGGTAGCGAACAAACATCTCACCGCCCGCTGCATCGGGATCGTGCTGCTGGCGCAGCTCGCCCAGCCGCTTGTGCAGATCGTCCGTGATCGCCAGCGTATACAGTGCCAGGCCAACCGGCGCTGAGATATATGACGGGAGCTGCGGCGTTACCGCCCTGCGCAGGCCGGTTTTGCCATTGCCTGGCTGCGGCTGACAAAGCTCGCCGTCTGCGCAGACAAACGTGTTAGCCAGACGGTAGTCGCGGAAATCATTACCGCTGCCGCTAAGCTGACGTTCACTGGCGGCGCTGCTGCCTGGGGCAAAACTATACAGGCTGTATTGCCACGGGCCTGAAGCAACATACCCCTGCTTCAGAACAAAACTCTGCGGAGCGGCTCTGCCCGACACCTGCGCAAGCGAAACCCCCTCCGCCGGCCCGATGATTCCGTCACCGTTGCGATCCAGCTGCGGCGCGCCGCGCAGAACATCATCAATCAGCGTCGTGCCGCTGACGTTACCGTTAACGCGCAATATATCGCTGCGGGTGGCCGCCGAGTTAAGCCGCAGCGTGCCGTTTGCCGAAGCCAGATCGCCGTTAAGCGTCAGCGAGTTACCGGCCTGGCTGCTGCCATTGGTCAAATCCAGCGTACCAGCGTTATTCACCTGCAGCGAGGTGGCGCTACCGCCCTGCAGCAGCGGCTGAACACCATCTCCCGCCAGCAGGGTCGAATCCGCGTCAATATTGATGGTACTGTGCGCCAGCCGAAGGTTGTCCGTCAGCGTCCAGCGGGTGCCGGAAAAATTCAGCGTGCTCCAGCCGGCGCCGATATTGGTGCCTTTTACCGGATCGTCACTGGTAAAAGATCCGCCACGCGCCGTAATGTCATGGAGGTTGAGAGTACTGCCTGCGCCACCAGCCGTGGTGATGTGCCGGGTATTTTCCAGGCTGATGTTCTGTACGGTGGCGCGGTTATTTACGCCGCTGCCCATTGTCAGACTGCCCTTCAGCGTGCCGCCGGTGACAATCAGCGTATCCTCTCCGTTACCGGTATGCACATCGCCGGTTACCCTGCCGTCCAGCAGGGCAACAACATCCCGGGCCGCTCCACCCGCCACCACCACAGTCTGCGGATTGGGTGCCGTCACGGTGCCTTCATTGATAAAGACCGACGCACCGCCGCGCAAATCGATGATGGGTGCCACCAGGCTTTGTGACGTGATACTGCCCTGGTTAATCACCCGCCTGGCGGTGCGCGTCACTACGGCGGATCCGCCGTTAGCGGACTCAATGGCAATCGTTCCTGCGGTGACAACATCTCCGGTTGTATTGGCACGTATGGCGGTGCCCTTACCGGGCACCGTGATGGAATAGCCCTGCCCGATAAACAGATCGTTACGCGTTGCTGAACCATCTTCATTCGCAAACAGATAGCCGGTTCCGCCTTCGCCTGTGACAATCTGCGCACTCCCTTCGCCGTCAAAAGAGACGGCTGAACGGATACCGGCTCCGCGCCCGGTTTCCAGCCGCACATTTTGCAGGGAAATAGCGGTAATTCCGGCACGGTTATTGATGACGCTGCCACGACCATAAGCGCCCAGCGTGATATCGCTGGCCTGGAAAAACTGCGCCCCGTTATCCAGCAGCACGCCATCGGCGCGTCCGCTGGCGGTAATGGTACTGTAGCCCTGACCATCACCCTGAACCGCCAGACCGCCACTGTTGCCGACCCGCAGCGCGGCGATCCCGTCATCTACCTGCAGACGACTGCTCTCGCGCGGATAGTAGTAACCATAACCACTGCTGGCATCGATGCCGGTGCCCGAGGCGATACGCACGCTGCCAAAGTTAAGAAATGACGCGTTGTCGTGCACGCGCGCGCCCGTACTCTCAGGGCCGGTTAAATTCACCACGCCCTGATACTGATTGAAGATCGCTGAATAGTAACCCGCGTCGAAAGCGGTGATCTGCCGGCCGCGTCCGGTAATGTCAGAAGCGGCATAGACGGTTGCCCGATCGCCCGACGCTATTACGCCGCTGGTATTGTTGCCGTTAAGTGCAATGGGACTGGTGACAATCCCCTCGCCCAGTTCATAGACGCGCAGCGCCGCAGCCCCTCTGCCGTTCACGTTATACCGGTCAGTGCGGTAGGCGTAGGACGTACTGCCGGAGACCGAGACGCCGGTCGTATCAGCTCCGCTCAGCGTTACCGTACCGGGCTCACGCGCATAGACATCGCCTCCGTTGCTGGCCTGGTAAAGCGTTGAGCCGGCTGTACTGACGTCTGTGCTGCCTCCGCTGCTGAAAATAATACTGTCCGTGTCCGTCGCCTGATAGCCGACCTGGTTAGCATGATGAAACACCACGCGACTTGTTGCCCCGCTGTTGATAATGGCGTTCTTTTCGGCGCGGGCACCAACCACATTAGCCCCGTACAGATTGATAATGCCGTTCTGGTTCAGCACCGCCTGCTCGCCGCTGGCGATCGCGCCCAGCGTTGTCTGCTGGCTGCCCGATCCGCCATACACATTTAACACGCCGCGGGTGGTTATTTCTGTGGTCGGGAGGTTCTCCCCGGGAGTGGCGAATCCCCCGGCGTATAAGCCGGTTCCTCCGCGCGTCACGCTGATATCGCCCTGGTTGATGACTTTCGCCCCCAGGCGCGCGAGGATCCCCACCGATCCTTCTCCTCCTGAAGTGATGCGACCGGTATTCACCAGCTGCGCCTGGTTTACTGCCGCCAGTCCCACCTGCGCATCCGCCAGCCCGCTGATAGCGGCATGGCTGGTCAGCAGCGTGCGGCTATCCGGCAGGTAATCAGCGCTGATATTGCGGCCGCTCAGATCATATTTATACCCGTCAACCGTTGCGGCACTGGCGCCTTTGCCCGTCAGGCGCAGCCGGGTGGCAGCACTGAGTGTACCCTGCGCACCGCCTTCTATCCGCATGGCGCTGGCGCCAGCACCTACATTGAATGTTGCATCACGCGTCACAATATCGCTGCCCCTGCCGCTGCCCACGATACCGGTGGCGCCCGGTGCGTTGAGCGAGAGCGTAGTACCGCTGGCGCTGAAGTCTGCGCCATCCGCGAAGCGAAATAGCGTACCGTCGGGGCTGGAGGTGGCGTAGCGGCCGCTGGCGGGCAGCCGGAGACGTGCGTCCGGACCACTGATGAAGAAGCTGACCTGATTACGGCCCTCTTCGGCGCGCGGCACCGCGCTGGCGGCCACCTCCACCCGGGCGTTTCCATCTGCACGCACACCGATAGCCGCATCGCCCTGTAAATTGATCCGTCCGCCCAGCGCGGCGTGCGCCTGAGCGCCCTGTTCGCCGGTTACCCAGACGGCGGTATTCTGCGTGCCGCCAGGGAGGTCAGCACGACCCCTGACATTGATGGTGCCGGTAGACCAGGCGCTGGCGCGATGGTTCTGCATGGCAAGGATGCGCAGGCCGGTACTGTTATCACCGTTAAGATTGATTGTTCCTGCGTTGCCCACCCGCTCGTACTGCCCGGCATTCAGCACCAGCATGCCGATGTTTTCCAGCGGCTGAGGCTGTGCCCGTCCGTTGATATCGATAACGCCGTTATTCAGCGTCAGCGCAGAGGGTGCATTTTCCACGCGCATACCCACGGCGTTCTGCACGCGGGAGCCGATGACAATACGGCCATTATTGATCGCGCTGCTGTTGTGGCGTTGCTCAATAGCACTGACGCCGCCGCTCAGCGTAACCGCGACATCCTGCGTTCTGTCCGTTTTGCGGTTTTGCGGCGAGCGCCCGATGGCGATGGTGCCTTGTGCCGTGTTAATAAAGTGCCCTGCAGCGCCTAACGTAACCCCTGCCGCTGAACTGTTATTGACCACATCCGTGACGCCGACGTTGATGCTGCCGCGGTTAATCGCACTGCCCTGATTAATCCAGATGGCGCTGCTTTCCTGGCCTTCAGGCGCATCGCCGGGGGCAAGATTAATCACGCCATTATTGGTAAAACGGCTGCCGTTTTTTACCGCAACGGCCTTACCGATATAGCCCAGCGTGCTTCTGTCGACACCCGTGCCGCTGGCGTTATTCAGGAAGCCGGCGTTCAGCGTGCCATTGTTGATTCCGGTGCTGCCCGAGAGAAGTGCCAGCGCCCTGCTCTCAGCAATCCCGGTGGCGGTCACGGCGAGCTTGCCATCAATGATTGCGGTCGCGCCGTTGCTGGCCTGCATCGCCGTGCTGGCGTTGATGACCTCAAGCGTACGCCCTGCAGAAATTTTCACGCTGGCGTCACGACCATTCGCACTTAGCACTATCCGGTCGCCCGCCGGCAGCCTGACTTCATCGCGGCGGTTGCCGGCACCGGTGCGATAAACCACGCGGCCTTCATTAAGCGAAAACGCTTTATTAAACGCGTTGCCATACTCTTCCTGCGTAATATTGTCATTCAGCAGCTGATTGATTAACCAGTCATTATAATTTCTTAATTCCGCAAGGGAGGCTACCGTGAACGTGGTGACTTCGCCATCCCGCGTATTTACGCTGAAAGTCCCGGTATATCTCACCACGCTATCTCTGCTCAGCGTCAGCTGATTATTTGCGGGAGGTGCCTCAACGGCGGTGAAAGTAACACGATTATTACTGTTCCAGTTCAGATGGCCGCGCTGTGCCGTGGTAAAAAGCTGGCTTTGCCTGGCCGCCATTGACCAGCGGTTTGTGTCCGAACCTGCGATTTTGTCAGGTCGCCCGATATTAATATTAAGCGTGCCGCGCGTAACTGAGGCGATGCGGGCATCTATATATTGACGATCATTTACAGCATAAAAGTCCTCTGCCTGTGTCTCTGTATTAATTTCTGGTAAATCTGTAAAGGCTAAGCTGTCATAAACATGAAAGGATTTATAGCTGTTGTTTTCGGGATCGGGAATAACGATATTCAGATTTTGCTGCCCGACGTTAATACGGGGTTGCCCCGTGAGCGTATCGGTAACGATCCGGCCCGCGCGCTGCAGCTCACCCAGCGTTGTGCGGGTTACGCCAATCACCCCCGGCGTGAACTGCGGCAGCCCGGTCAGCGTCCGCACTGAACCATCACGCAAATACAATGCACCCGCTTTATAATCATTATTTTCAGGCGTATAGGGATTTATTATCTCCGCCGATGCATTTAAAACCGGAAACATCATACCTTGTGCTGCAATAAGGGCCAGAAGTACAGGATTTAATTTAAACACGATATTTTCCTCAGCTGAGAAAAAAGCAAAACCTGAAAACAGAACACGGCTTTCAGGCATCGGCAGAGCGTATTTATTTTGGAAATGTCAGATAAAAGTAATCAATGCGCAGACAATAACATCACGTTACTAATGCATTGTCCAGCCTGGCTTACGCTTCGTTAGCGCATAAATCATAAATTAAGATAAAAGCCTTTCACATAGATTTATTTCGGCGGAGCTAAAAAATTCATTAACCAATTAGTTATTAAAAAGAATGAAAAGAATAAAAGTACCGTTTATTAACATACATTATTAATCCGACACTCAGAAAAATCACAGCCACACCGATTAGCCAAATGCGTAAACCAGTAAAAGCTGCGATCTGCTTTATCGTGCGCGTAACCCTTTCAGCCACCAGATCGGGGGAGAGAAATCGCGATGTAATTCTGTTAGCCAGCCCTATGCCCATCACAGATGCGAGGGCAGGCAGAAAAACTGGTATGCGACGTCACGGCGGGCTTTTGCCTGGTACATGGCGGTGTCAGCCTGCTGAATCAGTAATTTAGCGGATAATGTCGCAGGTCGCGCCTGGCTTATGCCGATGGCGGCCCCGATGCTTATCGTCCTGCTGTTGATGCTGAAAGGGGCATTGAAGCTGGCAATCAGACGTTCAGCAAGCGCAGAGGCCTCCCGGCGATCGCGGCATCGGGCTGCTACCACAAACTCATCGCCGCCGAGTCGGGCAACCGACTCATCCGGCGCCAGGCAGCTCTGCAGCCGCTCGCTTATCTGTAACAGCAGCGTGTCACCTGCCGCATGGCCCATTGAATCGTTAACGGCTTTAAATCCGTTCAGATCGAGAAACAGCACCGTGACAAGGCGCTGCTCCTGCTGCTGTGCGAGCAGGGCGTCAACCTGCTTATAAAACCAGGAGCGGTTTGGCAGGCCGGTCAGCGCGTCACGCATCGCCTGCTGCTCCAGCTGCAGCATTTTCTCTTTGTCGCGGGTGATATCGCGCGATACCAGTACCGCACCGATGTTCTTTCCCGTGGAGGGATCGGTCACGCCGCAGGCTTTTGTGCCAAGCGTAATATAGTGGCCATTGCGATGACGTTTGTGCACCTCCACCACGTCCGGCTGCTCCCCCCCGGCGAAAATAGCACTCAGCACCGCGGCTGCAGGTGCGCGATCGTCAGGGTGCAGAAAGTCCGTCACCCGCTGGCCCAGCATCTCTTCGGCTGACCAGCCAATCATTTCGCTGTAGGAGGGAGAAATTGAGACATACCGCCCTTCGGCATCGCAGTGAGCGATAAGATCCGTGCTGTTTTCAATCAGCAGGCGATATTCAGCGGCCGTGCGCAGCGCCTCCTCCAGCGCCTTACGCTGTCCGGTGACATCCAGTACGAAACCGCTGTACTGCAGGTGTGGCGCTTCCGCCCGCTCGCCCGGCAATCCTGACACGATGACATGGCGCAGGGTGCCATCCAGGCAGTTGATCGGCACTTCAATATGAAAAGGCTGTACGCGCTCCAGGGCCGCAGTCAGCAGCAGCGCAATTTTTGCATCCTCATCAGCCTGGGCGATGCTCAGCCACTCCCGTAGCGTGACGCCTTTGAGCGCAGGCATCAGGCCGGCAGGGCACTCCTGGCTGGTGACGCAGATCCCCAGGGCGTTGGTGGACCAAACGGCGGATAAGATAGGTTTGATCGTTGTGCTCATGATAGCTGGACCTGGTTTATTCTGACGATACTCAAAGAGCATAAAACGTATTGTGGCAGATATCCCGATCGCCCGGCTTGCTATCCTGCACGCGCGTAAAAGAACGATGATAGTCAGAGAATCATTTTACGCCTGCCTGATTTGGCAAAACGTCGCTGTTTCTCTGACCCGATACAAAAACTGACGCAGCACAGAAGCGTTATCGGCTGACCCGCCTGCAATCTTTAATCGGTAAAGCGTTATTCCCCGCGGCGGGCAGCGAGAGCCTCCTTTTACGGCAATCTGCCCCGTCCTGTCGCTGTACAGATAACACGCAAAGTGAGTCAAATGGAAAAACTGATGCAATCAACCATGCAATCAAGTTACGCCTTGATTATGGCTGTGATATACCTGTCTGCGTAACGTCCTGAGACAGGATTTAATATGATTACGCCGCTTTTTACGCGCTGGGCAGCCCTGCTTCAGCAGCAGACGCAACGTCCGGCCTATCTGCGCATCGCGGATTTCATTGCAGAGGGCATCAGTACAGGCGAGTTGCCTTCACGCTACCGTCTGCCGCCGCTGCGTGAACTGGCTGAAACGCTGGGTCTGAATTACACCACGGTAACGCGCGGTTATGCGGAAGCGCGGCGCAGAGGATTAATTGACTCACGCCCCGGACTCGGCAGTTTTATTCGTGCGCGGGCATCAGCCTCTTCAGCTCTGCCTGCCAGCACTTATGAAATGACCATGAATGCGCCGACAGAGCCTGCCGGTGCCGCCGTTGAGGAAGCGCTGCGCGCAGGAGCCATCAACCTTTTTAACCAGACCGACATGCTGAGTCTGCTGCGCTATCAGGATTTTGGCGGGACGGCAGAGGATAAAGCAGCAGCGATGCGCTGGATCGGGCGCAAACTTCACGTAGAGAGCGAGGCCGACGTGCTGGTTTGTCCGGGCATTCACAGCGCTCTGATGGGCATCATGACGCTGCTGAAGCGCAGGAAAGGTGCGGTCTGTGTCAGCAGCCTTATTTACCCTGGCATGAAGGCGATTGCCAGTCATCTGGGCGTGCGGCTGCAGCCGGTGCTCTGTGACGCGCAGGGGCCCGATCCGCTGGCGTTTGAGGCGCTGTGTCGCAGCGGCGAGATCGGCGCATTCTATATCAACCCGACGCTGCAAAATCCGACCACGATGACGATCCCGGAAGCGCGCCGGCGGGCGCTGGCTGAGTGCTGTCAGCGCTATAACATTACGGTCATTGAAGATGACGCTTATGCGGCGCTCAGCGATGCACCGGTGCCAACGTTTGCCGGATTAATACCGGAACTGACCTGGTATCTTACCGGCCTGTCGAAGTGCTTTGGCCCCGGATTGCGGATCGCGTTTGTGAAGGGCCCTGACAGACAGATGATGCAGCTGCTTTCCGGCGTGCTGCGGGCGCTGACGGTGATGTCCAGCCCGCTCACTAATGCGCTGGCGCGGCAGTGGATCAATGACGGGACGGCAGATCGCATGCTGATCGCTATCAGACAGGAGGCGGGCATCCGCCAGCAGATTGCAGCGGCCTGCCTGACCGGATACCCGTTTGAGGCTGACAGCGCAGGCTATCACCTCTGGCTGCCGCTGCCCGGTCTGGTCAACGCCAACGCCTCCGACATCGCGGCAAAGCTGCGTGAAAAAGGGATCAGCGCCGTCTCCGGTGCCGCGTTTTGCACTGGTAATCTTCCTGCTGACGCGCTGCGCATCTGTCTGGGCGGTTCTCAGTCGCGGCAGCAGTGTGAAGAGGGCCTGAAAATTCTGGCCGCCATGCTGGCCGATCCCATCCACTTTTCCGGTATGGCGATTTAGCAGCGTGACGCTAACAACAGCCAGTAAAACGTTAACTCCATCATTATGGGCAGATAAGGTTTAAAACATGAGCAATCAACTTAATGCGCTTCTGCAGCAGGAGCTGGACAGCATCAACCGCGCGGAAAAACGCAACGATCGACCCTATTTCGACGTATCGTTTATCCGTCAGTACCCGGGCCTGTATGGCCTGATGTGTTTCCTGTTTGTGCTGACCATGGCACTTTTACTCTACTCCGACTCCTTCGGCACAATTGAGTATGTCGTCTGCTGTGCCATTTTTGCCGTCTGTAACTTCTTTTTCTTTTTTCACGTGAACCCGTCTTACCGGGTAAAAGATATCGATAAAGGCGCATGGAAGAACTGCTATACCGGCGACTGGTACATGGAAGTTTACGTTCGCGAAGCCTTTATTCATGACCTGCTCAATGGAGATGTACTCACCGAAAGCGAAAAAGCTACCCTGCAGGCGCAGTATGCCCGTAAAGGCCATCTTTACTTTGCTGATATTTACCGTCTTAGAACCCGGTAGTCTGCGGAACTGAAAACAGCCTGCTGGCAGGCTGTAGAGTGCAGGTTGCTGTGCGGCATCAGGCCGGATTAATAGAGTGTCTCTTTCAGGCGACCAGGGAGTGCCGCATCGTAGGCACCGGCGTCAATATCCTGCGAAATGCTGTTCAGTATGGAACCGGTGCTTGGCAGCGCCTCCCGCGTAATTTGCGTCGCCGGATCCCAGAGCCGGGAGCGAATGATGGCCCGGCTGCACTGGAAAAAGACGCTCTCAACGGTGATGGTTAACACCGTTTTTGGCAGCTGATTATTCATCGCGAAGCGGGTAAGTAAGGCGGGATCGACGCTTATGGTGGCGGTTCCGTTTACGCGCAATGTCTCCCCGATACCCGGGATCAGAAACAGCAGCGCTACCCGATTATCATGCAAAATGTTGCGCAGGCTATCGATACGGTTATTGCCGCGTCTGTCCGGCAGCAAGAGCGTGCGCTCATCCTCAATATGCACAAAACCTGCCGGATCGCCTCTGGGTGAAACGTCCAGCCCATCCGGTCCGCTGGTGGCCAGCGCGACAAAGGGTGAGGCGGCGATAAAGGGACGATACGCCGGGTGAATATGATCGGTGACTTTGGTCAGCGACGGTTTCGCCACCGCGCCGTAGCACGCTGCAAGCGCGCTTAAATCGGTAATCGTATTGCTTCCATCCGCCATTGCCGGAATCCTGTGTTTAACGGGCCTGCCGCTAGCGTAAGGGATGCATTACGCCGGAAGCAACGCGCGAATGGCATATTGCTGCGCCGCCGCACACTTATTTTCAGCGCCTGCGTATAAATATATTTGTTTGTCTAATGAACCGCCTGGCCGGGATAGCCGCAAAAGCGTACGGCGCGGTTAAGAATGATAAAAAAAGGGCCGACGTCAGACGTCAGCCCTGATACACCCTCAGGCGTATTACTGGCCCAGCAGTTCGCGGCGCACGATATCAGCACCGGCGCTCAGCGCATCCAGCTTGCCGCGAGCAACCTGACGCGACAGCGGCGTCATACCGCAGTTGGTGCAGGGATAGAGCTTATCCGCATCGACAAACTGCAGCGCTTTACGCAGCGTTTCCGCTACCTGCTCCGGCGTTTCGACAGTATTGGTTGCCACATCGATGGCACCGACCATCACTTTTTTCCCGCGGATCAGTTCAATCAGCTCCATCGGCACGCGGGAGTTCTGGCACTCCAGTGAGACGATATCGATATTTGAGCGCTGCAGGCGCGGGAAAATTTCTTCATACTGGCGCCACTCAGAACCCAGCGTTTTCTTCCAGTCAGTATTGGCTTTAATGCCGTAGCCATAGCAGATATGTACAGCGGTTTCGCACTGTAATCCCTCAATGGCACGCTCCAGCGCCGCAATACCCCAGTCATTAACCTCATCAAAGAAGACGTTGAAGGCAGGCTCATCAAACTGGATGATATCCACGCCTGCGGCTTCCAGCTCTTTGGCTTCCTGATTGAGGATTTTGGCAAACTCCCAGGCGAGTTTTTCGCGACTTTTATAGTGACCGTCATACAGCGTGTCGATCATGGTCATCGGGCCAGGCAGCGCCCATTTAATCGGCTGAGTGGTCAGCTGACGCAGGAATTTTGCATCATCAACAAATACAGGTTTAGTGCGTGAAACTTCACCTACCACCGACGGTACGCTCGCATCGTAGCGGTTGCGGATCCGCACCGTTTCGCGCTTTTCAAAATCCACGCCGTTGAGATGCTCAATAAACGTCGTCACAAAATGCTGACGCGTCTGCTCACCATCGCTGACGATATCAATACCGGCCCGCAGCTGGTCGTCGAGGCAGAGACGTAGCGCATCGCGCTTGGCATCTGCCAGATCGTCACCCGCCGGTTTCCACGGGGACCATAATGTTTCCGGCTGCGCCAGCCATGAAGGTTTCGGTAAACTGCCAGACGTCGATGTCGGTAATAACTTTTTCACTATAGATAACCTTTTTTCCATTAATCAGTGCGCAAACTCAGCAGACCATTGCTCCAGACGAGTCTGGTAAGGTTTGATAAAATGCTGTTCGGTGAATTTACCCTGCTCAACCGCCAGATGCGTACGCTCTTCACGGTCATAAACGATGCGTGTCAGTGAATAATCCTTGTGTGACAGGCTCGGCTGATACTCCTGTCCGGCCGCTGAGTTCGCGTTGTAGATCTCCGGACGATAGATTTTCTGAAACGTCTCCATCGTGCTGATGGTGCTGATAAGCTCCAGATCGCTGTAATCACGCAGCAGATCGCCGGCAAAATAGAAAGCCAGCGGCGCAACGCTGCCCTGCGGCATGAAATAGCGCGCCTGCAGGCCCATTTTGGCAAAGTAGTGATCGGTCAGCGAATCCGCGTCCTGCCGATATTCAATCCCCAGAACCGGATGATGATTACCGGTACGGTAATAGGTATTTTTACTGGAGACGCTCAGGCAGATAATCGGACGCTTGCTGAAGCTGGCTTTATAGATATCTGAGCTGACGAAGCCTTTGAAGATATTGCCGTGCAGATCACCGAAGTTTTTCGGCGTACTGAAACCGGCCTGGTTTTTGTTGTGCTCAGATAACACAACGCTGAAATCGTAATCGCGCACCCAGGAAGAGAAATTGTTCCCGACGACGCCTTCAAAGCGCTGCCCGCTTGTTTTATCAACTACGGTTGTCTTCAGGACTTCGATGACCGGAAACGGCTTTTCATTTCCCGCCGGATCGATATTCAGCTCAACAGAGATGATATCCAGCTCAACGGCATAGCGGTCAGCTTTCGGGTTGTCCCAGTGCGCCAGCGAGTTAAAGCGGTTATCAATCATCTTCAGTGCGTTGCGCAGGTTTTCCTCACGCATTTCACCTCTTGCCAGATTGGCGAAGTTAGTTGTGATACGCGTGTTTGCAGAAGGATTATAGTTTTCGTCAAAACGAAGGCTTTTAATTGAAAAGGTAAATTCTTTGTTCATCGTAATTTCTCACCTCAATTTCTGATGTAAACCTGCTTCTCTGTCTGCCTGCACAACCGACGCTGAATGCTGATTTGATATAACCATTTCCTCAATGGGCTGACTCTTTTATGCCTTACTCCCCTGCTGAAAAAAAGTGATTAAATTTCACCGAACCTGAAGCTTTTTCATGTTCAGATGGGCAGCGGCTTCATTAAGCCCATAACTAAATTGAAATGAAGGCAGGCGTGAACCGAAAGGCGCATAACCTTATGTTTTTTAAGGCGTGATTAATCTGCACCCCGTTTAATCAGGATGAATAAATCTCAACATCCACATTTTCACTTAGCTGAAAATATTTGAGTCAGGCAAGCTAAGGCACCAGCCACCGTCCTGTCCATCCGTTCGCCTGCAGTAAGAACTCACAGCGCTGATGAGGTTCGCTACTAACATCAAGCGACTCAACACGCTCTATCATGATGCGTATCAGCGCAAAATTTTCCGGGGGGTCAGCTAACGAAGCGGAGGCGTGTCCGCTACGCAGCGCATCCGGATCATCAAGGATCTCACCGGGTGAATCAGGCGAGTAAAATAACTGCTGCGCAGCGGGCCGCAGCTTCTGCCAGACGGTACGGCGCAGTTCGCCTTCATCCACGCAGCCTGCCTTACCCTCAAGACGCAGCTGAAAGCTGTTCTCCGCATCCCAGCCCAGCAGCGAAACTTGCGGATTATCTCTCATCTCCTGCACTTTGGCGCTGCGCACGTCAGTGGTAAACAGTAAGGAAGCTGGCGCGAGGCTGAAATCGCGCAGCACTATGGTTCTGATCTTAGGCTGTGCATTCTCTGCCACGCTGGCCAGCTGCATCAGGGTAAAGGGTGAGCGCGCGCTGACCGCATGAGTCAGCTTTTGCCAGATTGCCTGCAGATGCGCATCCGGTAAATGTGCCATAACGTCTCCTCGCGGCTGAACCGGTTAGCGTGAAACCAGCGCGTCTATCGCCTCTGCAACGGGTGTCTCTCCCGCCGTCAGCTCAATAATGACGCGGGATACGGCAGGCTGATGGACCAGCGCCGCCAGGGTGGCTGCAACATCGGCACGGGCAATCGTGCCATAGGCAATTGCCGGTCCGGCGCTGATTTTGCCGGTTGCCGGCTCATCTGTTAACGTGCCGGGACGCAGAATAACCCATTCAAGCGCGCTGGCGGCGAGAACCACGTCGGCCTGTTTTTTTACGCGCATATAGTTTTCAAAAGTGTCAGAAAGCTGCCTGCCACGCCCCGCTTCCGGAAAGGCGGAGACCAGAATAAAGCGTTTAATACCGGCCCGCTGTGCGGCTGCAACTGACTTAGCCAGCCCGTCGCCATCAACGGCATTTGTCATCGCCTCTCCGCCTTTTCCGCCGGCACCAGCGGTGAAGACCACGACTCCACATCCCTGCATCAGTTCGGTGAGTTGCTGTTCATCGAGGGCAACCAGGTCGCCTCTGACAGCCTGGATACCCTGCTGCTGCAGGCTGGCTTCCTGCTCAGCGGTACGACACAACGCCCGTGCCGTCACGCCGGCATGGGTCAGCTGCTGACCCAGCTCACGACCAATCTTTCCTGCACCACCCACAATAAAGACATCTTTCATGCTGATCCCCCTGTCACAAAGGCTGAAATATTTATCGCAATACGATGTAATTTAACCACTTAACTCTAGCGCAAATCTCCGGCGTTGACCGGCCCGGACGCAACCGGGATAATTTGGAAATAATCGCTTCATAAGGGCTGAAAATGCCACCAGTAAAATCCTCTGCCACAGCTCCCCGCGAACGCGGCAGGCCGCGCAATTTTGATATTGATGTTGCGCTTGATAATGCGATGATCATTTTCCGCCAGAAAGGGTTTCACGCTGCCTCTATTGCCGATCTTGGTGATGCTATGCAGCTTACTGCGGGGAGTATCTACAAAGCTTTTCAGGACAAGCGCTCGCTTTTTCTGCGCGTGTTCGAGCGCTACATTGCCATTCGCAATACCGATCTGCGCGAACGTCTGAACGCATTCTCTACGGGTCGTGAACGCGTCGCTGAGCTACTCCAGTTCTATCTCGATTCCGCCAGCGAGATAGAGGGACGGCGCGGCTGTCTGGTGGTGGGCAGCACCGTGGAGCTGCAGACGCTTGATGAAGAGTTATCTCATCTGGTACGCCAGGCAGTGCTGCGCAACCGCGCTTTCCTGATGTCGCTGATTCAGCAGGGCCAGGCTGATGGTTCTATAGCAAGTCATCTGGATGCCGATACGACTGCCGGTTTACTGCTCTGTATTGCGTTTGGTATGCGCGTAGTGGGCAAAATTCAGGATGTGACTAATGGCGAAGAAACTATTAAGATGGCGCTGCGCCTGCTGGATTAACGCTGCTGCGCTATTAGGAAATACGCATTTCCTAATTAAGCTACTGTGCTGTCGTCGCGATTTTCAGTAACAGGCGTCCCTGACATATTACAAACATTAAGCAATTTTAAAAATGGACGGGGGTTATGTGCAGCAAGACGATTCAGAAGATGCGGAAGCGATGTACGCTTTACTGGGTGACGTAATTACACAGATTTTAAAACCGGGTGAAACGCTTTCTTTGCAGGAGATCATCGGCGCGTTATACCGAACAGGCTTACGAGCGGACAGCCCTGAAATGCAGCAGGCGTGCGAAAAAGTTATTCGGTTGCTGGCCAGGAAAATGAATTAATAGTGCTTCAGTGCCGATCCATCAGCCGGTTAAATTAATAAGAGAGAACTATGTGCCAGAATCATTATCTTCCCGTAATGGATAAAGTCAGCGCTGAAGAGCAGGCCAGAATACGTCAGTCCACAGAATTTGAATTGCTGGGTGAAATGGTTAAAGATATTTTATGTTCTGATAAAATTCTTAATCGCAAAGCGCTCTGTATCGCTTTACTTTCCCGGCTGGATAAATGTACAGATGCCAGTGAGAAGATGCATTATGAGAATCTTTTCAATCTGCTTTTAGGGCGTGCAGAAGCGGCCTGATAATATTTATTTACTTTATCTGCGTCAGCTCGCTGCATACTCGTTTTCCTGCGGGCTATAAAGTGCGCCTCCGTGGCGAGCCCTCTCTTTAGCCAAAATTTTCTTAACAAGCCTGTCTCTTTTCTGATGGTTCGCCTGCCTTTATCTGTTTCTCAGGCATCACCGGAAGGATAGCAAAATATATGCTCCGCTACGGCCGTACTCCCCTGCTGTTCACCGCATCAATTGCACAAAAAAATCATCAAGGTCAGACCACCCCCGGAAATTATGGACTATGCTCCTCTTATAACGTGTCCAGAAAATAGGGAAATATGATGAAAAAAATGGTTGTTGCTGCCGCAGTCCTGACATCTCTTTTAGCCGTAACCGGCTGCTCGTCTAACCAGGCGATTAAAACGACTGATGGCCGCACCATTATTACCAGTGGTAAACCACAGGTAGATAGCGATACCGGGCTGGTATCGTATGAAAACGCGCAAACCGGCAAAACTGAGCAGATCAATCGTGATCAAATCACGAACATGAGTGAACTGAATAACTGATCCATCTATCAAGGAGAGTACAATGAAGAAAGTTATTTTACTTCCAGTAGCAGCGATTATTGCCCTGTCCGCCCTTACCGGCTGCACCCGCACCACCTATGCGATTCATACTAATGATGGTCGTACTATTGTCAGCGATGGTAAGCCAAAAGAAGCGGAATCAGGACTGCTGGGTTATGTCGATGCCAACGGCGTTAAACAGCAGATTAATAAAGCTGATGTCAAAGAAGTGTCTGAGATCCCACGCTCATAGTTTGTGTGACGTCAAAGATAAGCCCGCGCAGTTGCGCGGGCTTTTTTGCTGCTATCAGGCCTGTTTTGGCTGACCGTTCGATGCCGTTAAACCGCCATCAACCGGCAGGTTAGCGCCCGTGATATAGCGCGCATCATCGCTGGCAATAAAGACAATTGCGCCCGCAATGTCATCAGCCTCTCCCGCACGGCGTAGCGGAATGCGGTCGTAAAAGCGTGCCAGCAGCTCCTCATCCTGTTTTGCGTTTTCCGTTAAATCAGTAAACGTAAATCCCGGACAGATAGCATTGACTCTGACGCCGTCTGAGCCATAGTCCATCGCCAGTGCGCGCGTGAAGTTGGTCACAGCGCCTTTGGCTGCGTTATATACGCTCATTCCCCAGTCGCCACCAAGTCCGGATACGGAAGAGATGTTGACAACGTTACCTTTGGTTTTCAGCAGGGCTGGCATAAAGTAGTGCGTGCAGTAATAGACGCCATCCAGATCGGTGCCCATCAGCTTTTTCCAGTCATCAGGAGAGACTTCATGGATCTTGCCCTGAACGATACTGCCCGCATTGTTGACCAGTACATCCGCGCGCCCGTAATGCTGGTTCACCTTTTCACTAAGCTGCCTGACCTGCCCGGCATCTGAAACATCACAGGGAACAACAAGATGTTTTCCGGCAGGTAAAACCTCTTTGACTTTCTGCAGCTTCTCTTCAGTTCTTCCCACCAGTACTACTGATGCCCCTTCAGCAGCAAAACGTTGTGCTGACGCAGCGCCAATACCTGAGCCTGCACCAGTAATAACGACAACTTTATCTGCAAACCGTGACATGATTTCTCCTTATCTGATGGAAATGACACTCCTAAGCCTGGCAAGCTCTCGCCAGTCATCAAGCGAAACGTAAGTTTTAGGATGACTCTCAATGGAGCACGCGTCACCCTGTGCTTTTTGTCAAAAGTGACAATCACGCCTCTTTTAAGGCGCATATTTGTATTGGTTTGCAGTCGGTGACGCACTTCAGATATGAAAGCAAAAGGTGTGCGGTACTGAGTCTGGTTAAAAATCCACCCACAGAAAAGTCGCTACCTGAAGAATAAGATTAGAAAGGGTGATATGAGCAGGTTAATGAAAATATAAGTAAATTCTTAGAAAACGATTTCATCACAAACTAAAGCCATATTATTCATATATTTAATCAGTAATCATGCTAACTATAAGTTTTGTATGTATAATTTTTTGCTAAGCGAGTCGGAAAAACTGACAAATTTCTCTATTCTTAATAGTGTTCAGTGAGAAATCCAACTAAGCACTGAGCTGAGTAACTCCTACCTTGCCTCCTCGCGGAGGCATTTTTTTGTCAATTTCACGGGTTGTTGTTATCTGCTTACCTCTGGCCCGGTTATCCATTTCTGTAAACTGCTTATAGCCTGCCTGATTAGCTTATCGCCCTATTTTATGCTGGTCCGATGAGCAACGCAGATTTTCGTCGGGTTTACAGCTAAAACCCAATTTAAAATGGTTTGTCATCTATAGTGTATGAGCCAGCCTATTCTGGCAAACAACACACAGGATGCGTTTTCAGCGAGAGAAATCCTCTTCAACATTTTGTTAGCCCGCCCTGCGCGGGCTTTTTTTTGCAGAATTTCAGAAGGGTCGCTGGCGAAAGCCCGCAGAATTTTCATTGGCTAAAAAGCGTTCGATCAAAAAATTCTGCTAGCTGATTTGGGAAATTTCAAAATATATCCGGCAAATTCTGCCGTTACGCCTACAGTAAGTGGTGAGGTTATCATGCAATCGTAAAGGAGGTTTGTTTGTCTATTCAACACGACGAGATAGGTCATGTCATTATCGGCGAAGCGGCACTCAGCCTTGCACTGAGCGAAAAAAAGATCAGCGTTCGTTCACTGATTAATGAGCTCGAATCAATGGCAAATGCGGGTGGCAGCGATGCCCGTCTTATTGAGATCTCAGAGGCCAGAAGCTGGCTGAAAAGTTTCGATAAACCCGAGCACGTTGTTCCGCACGTGCCCTATTTGCAGACACTGACAAGCCTGAACGACGAAAAGAACTGACGCCTATGGACGTAATCCGGCTCCGGCTGGAAGACGACGATAAAGATAACCTTATCGGTTACGCGCAAGCGTTTACCGGCCGGAGAAACTGTCATGGACGACACCTCCGCCCTGCTACGGCGTATCTGAACAGACGCTTATAATCTTATCTCCGGCTACACTTTTTCCTGCTGTACCAGCTTATTACTCATTCAAACTGATGATCAAATCCACTCCGGTTTTCAGGGAGGTCTTTTGGAACGTACGACAGCGGATAACCACATGCCCATCACCTTACCTGATACGCACTTTAATCAGATTCTGAGCCGTGAAGTGCCAAACCGGGACGATACCTGTGCTTTTCTTACAGGTAAGACGCGCGTATTTACGCTGCCAGGCTTTATTATTCCCTTTGGCTATGCGCTCTATGTCTGTCCGGAGGATAAACAATACCGGCTGGTTACCCAGGAACCGAAACCTGAAACGGTCTATGCAGTAAGGCTGGAAGAAACAGAGGATTTTACCTCGCCGTTACGCGCCTGCATTCAGATTATGGTCTGGCGCACGCGTCAGCCGCAGCATGAACAGGCGGTGCATGGCCTGGCACGTCGCTTTTTTTGTTATTTCCTGCATACGCGTTCAATTATTGTTACCGATAGCGCTCAGACCAATGCGGCAAAGGTGATGTGGGAGAGTATGATTGCCTGGGCACTGCGCGATCGCGATCACTATGTCTATGTGTGGGACGGGACACGTCGCGACAAACCGCTGGTGCCGGTTTCTGACTGGCACGCATTTTGTGAACACTGGATCACCTTTTGCTGGGGCAGCCAGCCTGACAGCCATCTGCTGCGCAGAGTGATCATCAGTACCCTTCCCCTCACTCCTGATAATCCGGAGCATTAACCTCTCACCCTCCTGCATGCGCAAAATTTACTCTGCTGATATAAAGCTAATAAGGTAAGCGCGTGCCATGCTTAACACACGTATAGAGTAAAAGCAGAGCACGCCAGCCAGGGTTGCAGTTATCAGAATAAATGCAGACCCAAGCCTGAGTATAGAGCGGGCAATTGTCCTAAAGCGTGGCTTTTGTTAACCGGGTTCAGGTTTGTCCCCCATGACCAGGCTGTAATCATCAGCAATCAGCGGGCTATAAAAAGTGGCATGCAACGTCTGAAAAAGCGCCAGAGCTGAAACAGACAGCGATGAATAACGTTCAAATTTTTTAAGATTATTCTGCCTTTAACCGGTTTACACTGCATGAATAGATGATGCTGCGCGCTATCAGTACGTTACAAACCTGTATCTCAGAATCATCAAATACTTTTTGCATCGGGACTCAGCTGATCGTTTACAGCGTATTGTAGAAGTATTGCTGCTCATTACACTTTAAAATCATTACAAAACTATGATGAGGAGAGCGGAAGTGTTATTTCATGAAAAGGTAGTAGGTCACGTCATTATTGGCGAAGCGACACTCAATCTGGCACTGGGCGATCGGGATATCAGCGTTCAGGCCCTGATCGCAGAGCTGGGTCGCATGGCAGAGAGAGAAGAGAACGATGAGCGTCTGGCACAAATTGCCGATGCCAGAAGCTGGCTGAAAAATTTTGTACAGCCTGAGCGAATTCACCAAACTCAGACAAAGTGGCAGGCCCAGGCACTACGTCATGAACAGGCAGCGTTATCGGCTAAACCGATACGTTTTACCTCAGGTGACGATGAAGAGAGTTAGCAGAATATCAGCGCAACCACGTTGTACACGTCTCAATGCAGAAGCTGTACAAAGAAGAAGTAAAATTTTCACTCAAAAAAATTTCATTTAACTATTTGATATAAAAGAAAAATAAGAATGAAAAGATCGCAGGCGATAAATTAGTGGCAGAAAAAGCTGTACAAGTAAAAGTTAGTTGTATAACTTTACCTCTGTCAGTACAACTTACTTATTACAACGAGGCTAACTATGCGTCAGAATATGGTACAGCATCCATCATCCGCTAGTGACATCGCTAACTATTTCAACAAAGCTTCCACTCTGAGCCAGCAGGAAACGCTGGGACAGTTGGTAGTTGAAATTCTGACCTCAGGCAAAAACCTTAACCGTAAGGCGTTATGCACAAAACTGCTTGGTCGTCTTGAAGCAGCAACCAGCGCCGAAGAAGAGCAGCATTATCAGGCACTGATTGGACTGTTGTTTGATCGTTAATACTGCGTGAGCTTTAGTTAGTGCATCTGACGAGCAAGCAAAATGACAGCTTTACGGCAGGCCTCACGAACATCCTGCCCTGTCGCTGTCTCACCCATGTGATGCAGTGCAGTAGTAATCTCATGCAGAGTCAGATGCTGGTCCGGCTTAAGAAGGCGCGCCACAACCGTTCCAATAACGGCGTAGATATCTTCGGCGGCTGCGTCATTTTTCACATGACCTCCGTCCGTAGGTGGATAAGCATACAGTCTAACAGAAATTGTTCCCGGGAAACAATTTAGCGTCAGACCTTAGAGAGTCTTTGATTTAAATCAATTTTAATGCATTTTTCCGCGTGCAGGCCGTATATCAGATTCAGTCCCGATCGCTTTTTCAGACGCCCTAACCTGCATTTCACGTCTGACTTCGTCGATAGCACGCAATCCGGCACGGATGCGATGCTCATCGGTCTCTTTATCAAGACCAGCGCGCAGACGATCAAGTAAAGCGGTCCATGAAATGGCTGCATTAGCATCAAGTAAGTCAGTAACCGCCTCACCGATCAAAATTTCCGTCATCTTTTCTTCAAATTCTTTTTTCATGATGTGTCCGCCTGCAGGTTCGGGGGCGCAAAGTTTACCACAGAATTTTAGTGTGTAACCCTGAACCGCAGCGAGCCTGAGCGTTTCTTATAAATTTCACATATTTATCGCAGTAGTGCTGTCAGAAAAGATCTTTTCTGGTTGAAAAAAGAGCAGAGCCGGAAAGGGTATGACAAAAAACAACCGACCGGCTTTTGATGTGCCGGTCGGTCAGACTGATACTGATAGTGAAAGAGTAAGCGTTACATCGCCGCGCGATATTCCGGCCATGACACGGATGTGCCCTGCGGGGTAAAGAGCGAGCCCTGGAAGTCGATAACACCTGCAGCCTCAAGCCACATCCACTCTTCCGGCTGTTCAATACCAGAAGCGATGACGTTGATTTCGAGCGCTGAACAGCATTTGATAATAGCCTGAATGACAGCCTGCTTTGGACCACTGCGATGAACATCGCGAATAATTCCGGAAGCAATACGCACGCGATCGGGCTGCACATGAGTCAGCAGTGAAAGCCCGGCAGAGCCGTCACCAAAGTTATCAATCGACAGGCTGATGCCTGCCTGTTTTAGCTGCTTAACCGCTTCGGTAAAATCATTCAGGCCCGGGATAACTTCCGTTTCACTGACGCCCAGAATAATCTGTTCCGGCACCAGTCCGGCGTTTTTAATGGCGTCCGTGATAGTGTCAACCGCGTTAGGCACCGCAACCAGCGTCATAGGCAGAATAGTCAGATAGAGCGTCATGCCATCCGGACAGGCTTTGCCCGCCTTCATCAGCGCCATGCGTACGGCGTTCAGATTAGCAATATACTTATCTTCATCTTTACCTGCGCTCTCCGGACTATCGGAAATAGCCTCCAGTGCGGTGATCTCGCGGCCGAGTGGATCCACAACCGGGCGGAAATGAATGCCGTGCTCTTCCTGAAGCGATCCCGTCATGTCGGGAATAAAATCCCACAGATCGGCAGGCAGCACTTCGAAATAGTTTTCTTTTTCCCGCGATTCAACAAACGTGCGCAGGAACTGCAGGCCCCGATCGTCATAGGTCAGCCGGAAGCGTGAAGTACCGCGATCCAGTACCGCCTGAAGTACGGTTGACTGGTCATGTTCGCGCAGGTCAAACAGCTCCATCCCGGAATTACCGAAACGGCGATAAGGGGAGTAGTCACGCATAAGTTCAACCACATTGTGATGACGACGGTCAGCACAGATGCGATTGTAGATCGTCATAACACCCTCTTCAGGTCCCTCAAGGATCTGAAAGAAATGTGTACCGTTAAAGAGCAGAATACCGGTAACCTGGTGTGACTCATTCAGGAGACTCGCCTTCTCAACCATACCCGGCAAAATTTTCACGGGCACATCCGCAGAGATGTGGCTACGGTAAATGATTGTGGTTAGCATTAAATACTCCAGTTTACGTGAGTGTACCTGTCTACTTTATCAGCCGGCGGCAGCTACGTATAATCCTGTCTGAAATAATCTGGCTGAATTACTGTCAATATTAAAGCTACGTTTCCAGTAAAAACCAGCAAAAGTGCACAAAATCGCCTTTTTTCAGAATCATACAGAAGCGCAGTAAATAAGCGAAACGGGGTGGGATTGTAATCCGCTGCAGACAAGTTTTTTGACAAATCGTGTTGGTTCGCAACGATTCTCTGCTTTTTTACTGCGCGAGCAGATGCGGGACGCGCCCGCATCGTCGCAAAGATTACGCCGTGTGGAAAACAGCCACCAGCTGACGCAGACGCGAGGCGCGTTCTGCGAGATCGCCTGCTGAAGAGGCTGACTCTTCAACCAGCGCTGCGTTCTGCTGTGTCACCTGATCCATCTGGTTTACTGCGATATTAATTTGCGAAATCCCGCTGCTCTGCTCCTGAGAGGAGGCAGAGATATCGCGGATAAGCTGCGCTGTCTGCCCGATAGCGTCTACGCTCTGTTTCACTTTGTCACCGGCATTTCTGGCCATCACCATTCCCTCTTCGGCGTGGCTGACCGAGTGCGCAATCAGCTCTTTAATCTCTTTGGCAGCAGAAGCGGAACGCTGTGCCAGCGAGCGCACTTCTGCTGCGACCACGGCAAAGCCTTTACCCGATTCCCCTGCTCTGGCTGCCTCTACTGCCGCATTGAGGGCCAGAATGTTTGTCTGGAAAGCGATACTGTCGATAACGCTGGTGATCTCTTCAATTTTGGCCGAGCTGCCCCGGATACGCCCCATGGTGTCCATCACTGACGACATCGCCTCTCCGCTGAGCGATGAAGCCTGCGTTGCCGCTTCTGCCATGGTCGTGGCGTGATGGGTATTTTCAGCATTCTGACTGATAATGGATGCCATCTGCTCCATGCTGGCGGCGGTCTCTGCCAGCGATGCGGCCTGCTCTTCAGTCCGGGCTGAGAGATTTCCATTGCCGTTTGCGATCTCTTCAGAGGATGAAGCGATCGTCAGCGCGCTCTCCTTGATATCTGAGACCAGCCCGGCAAGATGCTGCTGCATATACTGCAATGATTGCAGCAGCTGCCCCATTTCATTGCTGCCGGTAATGTTAACCGGACACGTCAGGTCGCCCTCTGCCACGCGACGGGCAGCATTAACGGCTTCTTCCACCGGGCGCGTAATCGAGCGGGATATCATAACGGCAACCCAGACAGCCAGTAACGCCACCGCGAACAGTACGCCCAGCAGGCTATATTGCGCATGACGGCGTGCATCAATCTGCTGGCTAAGCATAACCGAAAGCCGATCGGCGCTCTGTGTTCCCAGTGTGGCAAATTGATTGATCGCCTCAGTGAATACCCGGACATATTCTGCCGGCGTGACGGTTTTGGTTTTGGATACAAAAACAGTATTGGCCAGCGCCAGTGCATCCTGCGCCTGCTGCACGGCGGTGGTCTCTCCGCTGGCAAACAGCGCTTTTAGCGCCGGTTCAATAGTAAAAACTTTATCCATATTGTTGCTGAACTGCTCCAGCGCTACGTTGCCGTTTTGCAGCCGGAAGTCCATCTGGCTGAGCGTTGCCTCTGATGCGCCCATGCCAGACGCAATCAGCGATGTGCCGCTTGCTCTGATCTGCCCGAGGGTTTCTGTTAATAGCGGCAACCGGTTGAAAATGCTGACAATAAGCTGATAAGTATTTAAGTCGCTGTCCAGTGACAAGCCGTAAAAATCCAGGATGTCCTGATTGGCTATTAACAATGTCTGAATCAGACTGGCGTGCTGGCTGAGGCTCGCTTCCAGCGAAAGCTGCTTATTGCCCAACTCTGCCTGCAGTTTTTTCCACTCGCCGTCAGCTTTATTCAAACGCGCCAGCGGTTGCGCAGCCTCCGCGTTATCGCCCAGTACAGTCACTACACCGCTGTAGAGCGCATCGGCCTCCTCTGCCAGCGCCACGCGTGACGCTCGGGCTGGATCGTCACTCGCAATAGCAATAGCGCTTTCTGCCCGATGGCGCTGGACCAGGTTAATCAGTGACAGCATCTTCTTTTCAACCGGTATGCCGGTAAGCTCAAGCTTTTTTGCATCAATGGCCTGGTTCCCGCTTTGAATAAACAGACAGGTTGGAAATATAAACAGCCCGAGAGCAAACAGTCCCAGCAAAATAAACTTCGCTGGCAAACTAATCGTGTTAAGTATCTTTTTCATGCAATATTCCTGGGTGAGCCTTAAGTGAGCAATTCTGAATAAAAATTATTGTTATTAAACGGTGCAATCTGCTCATCCATGAGATAGCCACTCTGCATCCGGGCCTGCCGGTTATTGCAGGCACTGATGAAGTGAAAAATTATAGATTGCTCAGGGTTATTTTACAGGAAGTGTATTGACGATATATTCTTGCGTAACTGCCAAAGCCAAATAAACATAAATCATTTAATAACAACAAGATAAAAGTTAAAGCAGGTATGTCAAAAACACCCTGGCTCGTTATATATCGGAAAAGCTTATATTATAATAAAGTGCTAAAGTTTTAGCTAACCTCGCCGATAAACAGCTTATTTTTTATAAAAAATGAAACAGAGAAATACGTTTACGATTTAAATTTTAATCAGGAAGAAATATCAGCCCTGACAAAGATGCCTGTCAGGGCCTGGGAAATCAGACGCCTTAACCGTAAGCTTTCAGCAACGTTTCTGCAGCAAGTTTGCCTAACGCATTTGCAGCATAAGGGCTGTCGCCCGTTATAACATTGCGATCGCGATGTACCGTACCTTTGATATCTTCATTGATAATATGAAGACCCATTGCGCGCAGCTTCTCACCGAAGTACCAGGTAAGATGGCCTGGCATATAGCCTATGTCCGGCGTCTGCTTATCAATGGCATCAGGGAAAGCACAGATTTCATAGCCAGCCAGCGGATTGTCGGACCCGGCGAGTGAAAGAAACGCCGCCGGGCCGTGACAGAGTGAGATCAGATAGCGGTCGTTTTCCAGCGTCCAGCGAAGCAATGTCGCCACCTCTTTACTCTCCGGTAAGCCGATCAGCGCGCCATGCCCGCCCGGGATAAACACTGCCGCGTAGTCGCTATGAGGAGAGAGGGACGCTAACACATCTGCCAGCCTGAGCGGAGAGCGGAAGGCTGACTGGTAGCGCTGATAGAACTGTAATACCGCTTCATCCTGTCCGGGCATGGCCCAGTGTTCAAACTTTGCCATCTGACCAGAGAGCGTTGCAATGTCGATACCGAAGCCCGCCTGATGCAGGTGATACATCGGCAGCAGCGTTTCCACCGGATGATTGCCGGTTGAGAACAGCGTATCGTTATCCAGCGGCAGATAGCGTTCATCAGCACACAGGACCAGAATTTTTTTGCTTCCGTCGCCGGGCGCCGGATAGTCTGCGCCCTCCAGATCGGATAGAGGAGAGGTAAACCGATCGCGCGAGTAGTCGGAGGGGAAAAATGCGTCTGCCTCGGCACGATCGGCAACGGGTTTCCTGCTGAGTTCGTTCGTCATTTATGCTTCCTCTGTGAATAAATACAGAAAGAAGCGTAGGTGAAAAAACGGCCTGGCTCACTGAGCCAATTCTGAATGCCGCTGCGCCTGTTGTGCCGCAGAGAACATCGGTACGCACAACTTATTGCGTCACAGCGGCAGACACTTCCTCAACCAATACCAGCGGACACCGCCGCACGCGGCAGGCCTGAGAGTAAGCCAGCGCGCAGACTGCGCACAGGTCACGTACGTCAGATTCATACTCATACTCCATATAGTACCGGAAGCGACTGGTGTGAGTAGCAGTACGCCAGAAACGCTGCGGCTCCAGCAGTTCATCAAGTTGCCTGAAAGTCAGGGCTGACGGGTTATGATACCCGACTCTAACGCGATAAGTTGTCATGCTTCGATTATTGAATGGCATACCGCTGGCTGCAACCGGACACCGGTTTTCATTTCAATAGATAAAATGTATCAGCCACTACTTTTCCGGCACGATCTCTTCAATCAGCTCAGCATCCTGCTGACGTACGCTGCCTACCCGCGTGGTCACCGCATGCCAGCAGAATGCCTCTTCCGGCTCAGCAGCTTCATGAGCAATCTCTTGCGCGCGACGCGCAGAGGTGCTGCTGCTCAGCCATTCATGAACGCCTTCTGCGGTCAGAACCAGCGGGCGGCGATCGTGGATATCGACCATGCCTTTATTGCTGGCGGCGGTCACGATGACAAAGCCTTCATGCCCCTGAACGTGATTAAACGGCGCCTTACCGATGGCAGCAAAAAACAGCGGCGTTTTACGCTGGTGATAAATAAAGAACGGCTGTTTTCTCCCCTTCTCTTTTTTCCACTCAAACCAGCCATCAGCCGGCACTATCGCCCGGCCCTGTTCCCAGAGAGGCTTAAACATCCGGCCGCTGGCCGCGGTTTCGCTGCGGGCATTAATCAAAGGCTGCTTATGCCACCACTCTGGTCCATATCCCCAGTAGACCGGATCCAGCTGCAGCGCCTCTTCGCGTTCGCTGAGCAGTAATACCCGGGTACCAGGCGCAACGTTGTAGCGCCCGATAGGCAACGGATCGTACTGGATTTCGTCCGGCGCAATACCCAGCGCCATAAAATAGTCATCTCTGCTGCTGTACTGCGCGAATCGTCCACACATATCGGCCTCCGGCTGTAAGCATAGGCCAGTTTGCCAGACCCGCGACGGCGACAGCGTTTGTGCCAGGTTACATTGACATCAATTTAATTTGATTCAATACTTGTGGCTGCCCGGACGCAGCGTGCGTTTTCCCTGCCGGCCAGCTCACTAAAATGGATTGTGAATGTGTACTGATATAAATGATCAAAGCGGTGAGCATGATGGTGCGCTTTCTGATGCACCGGTCACCGTCGACCAGTTTCTCTGTTTTGCGCTCTACTCTGCATCGCTGGCGATGACCAAGCTTTATCAGTCCAGACTAAAACCGCTTGGGCTTACCTATCCCCAGTATCTGGTTTTACTGGCGCTGTGGGAAAAAGATGAGGTGACAGTATCGGAGGTTGGCGCACGTGTGCGGCTGGACTCCGGCACGCTCAGCCAGCTGCTGAAGAGACTTGAAGCGGCCGGTTTTATTTTGCGCAAACGTGATGCGGGAGGAGACGAACGCCGGGTACGCATTTTTCTGACGCATGAAGGGCTGCAGCTTAAAAGCAAAGCCGCCGGCGTGCCCGCCGATATGATATCGGTAATGGATACCCCCTATGAAGAGTTGCACGATCTTACCGTAAGAGTGGCAGCCCTGCGGGAGAAGCTGCATCGGGCACTGCCCTGAGCGCAAATAAGAAGCGCTCTGCTCAGGAATTGATCTGTGCAGAGTATGTAGTGGCAGCCATGAATATCAGAAAACCAGGCAGAGGGATAAAGCGTGAAACTCAGCGTTTTGGATAACAACAGTGCTATTCATGCCGTCATCGGGCGCGCCGTTTCGTTTTTACGTAAATCAGGGCAGCCTTTGAGTACGGATAACATTCTGACGCGTCTGCGCCAGCAGGAAAAAGAGGCGCTGGATGGGATGAAAGAGATCTACGCGAGCGCGGCGCGCGCCCTGACAGCCAGAAAGCAATAAGTCATGACGGAGCGGTACGCCTCAACGTTTAGTGCAAAGTCTGTTCATTTGATGCCACGTTGATCGCCGGGTGCTCTGCTCCCTGAATTTCCCGGATGGCAAAAAACAGTGAACGGATTTTTGCGGCGCTCTTCTCTGCTGCCAGCATCTCCTGCAATTTGCTGAGCAAAGCATCATAAGAGACGGGTAACTCCTCACTGAACAGAGCCATTACTGCCTCGCCTATTACTATGTCTACCCATTCACTATCATCTGCTTTGTTCATATTTGCGGTCGCCGGGTCAGTTTACATCTGGAGAAAGGGCTTTTCATACCGCTAAAAAGATACTACAAAATTTATGTCCATTCAGAAACAATCCGTCACTAACATCGGACCAGAGCCTTCCCTTCTCTCTAACCACATGAATAATAAAAGGTTAAACCGATACTTGAAATTTTTTACTGCATGTCTGAGAGGCTCGCTTCAGGATAAAGAGTAAACAATTAACAGGCCTGATGTGCGTTTTACCACTGCCTTAACGGCTGCGGCTTTGTTGTATTCGCTGCAGGCATCTTGTTTCTTTCTTTATTGCGGGTAGTATATGCTTCATATATAAAACATATAAGGCACAGCGATGGGCATTGTGAAAATTTCCGATCTGATGCACGAAAATCTGCGTATCGCCAGCGGCGCATTGAGCCGTTCAGTCAACGCACAGGCGGAACACTGGATGAAAATGGGCATGCTGGCGGAACTCTATCCTGACAAAGATCATCAGGCGCTGGTCCGGCTGCTCATGCGCATAGAGCGCGACGGGGGCAGCGACCTGGCCGCACTCTTAAACCATCCTCTCTTTCTGACTCAGGAGAAAGCATCGTGAATATTACGCTCCATAATGCCGCTGAAATTGAACAGGCGCGCGCCGCGGGCCAGGCCGCTGCTGCCGTACTGGCGATGATTGGTCCTCATGTGAAGCCGGGTATCAGCACCGACGAACTGGATCGTCTCTG
The DNA here is from genome assembly GCF_007680655.1 of Pantoea sp. PSNIH1. Taxonomy (NCBI): domain Bacteria; kingdom Pseudomonadati; phylum Pseudomonadota; class Gammaproteobacteria; order Enterobacterales; family Erwiniaceae; genus Pantoea; species Pantoea sp. PSNIH1. The sequence goes on along the minus strand of NZ_VEIP01000004.1, from coordinate 259,807 downwards.
TCACGATTATATCGTTGATGTTTTAAACATCACGCCGGCAAATATCGGCTATCACGGCTATACCCGCACGGTCTGCACGTCAGTTAATCATGTAGTCTGCCACGGTATCCCCGGCCCGAAACGACTGAAAGAGGGCGATATCATTAATATTGATGTCGCGGTCATCAAAGAGGGCTGGTATGGCGATACCAGTCGCATGTACTTTGTGGGCCAGCCTTCAGTTCGTGCCAGACGACTGGTGGATATCACATACGATGCTATGGTAGCGGGTATCCACGTGGTTAAACCCGGCGCCACGCTGGGCGATATCGGTGCAGCCATCCAGCGGGTAGCTGAAGGCGCAGGGTTCTCGGTTGTGCGCGAGTATTGCGGTCATGGCACCGGACGGATCTATCATGATGAACCACAGGTGCTTCATTATGGTACGGTCGGTAAAGGCCTGGCGCTGGAACCCGGCATGATCTTTACTATTGAGCCCATGATCAACGCCGGCAAAGCGGCAACCAGCGTATTGAGTGATGGCTGGACGGTAGTGACCAAAGATCGTTCCCTCTCCGCGCAGTGGGAGCATACCGTTGCGGTTACGGATAACGGCTTTGATCTTCTTACACCCTGGCCGGATGGCACCGGCAGCTACTCTCCGATTTAGCGCTGAGTGACACTCATCGCGTCAATCACCTCTGTCATCTGCTGAATCAGCATCTGCGCCGCACGCGAAAGCTGTCGCGACGGTGCGGTGCATAAGGCCAGCGTCAGGGGGCGCATAACGCTGTGCCTGAGCGGTACGAAGCTTAACTCACCCTGTTCAACCTCGGTCATGACATCCAGCAGGCTCAGCACACAGATACCGCTGTTCTGCGCCACCAGCGTATGGATAAGCCGTATATCATTACAGCCGATTACATTTTCAGGCTGGAATCCCTGCCGGTGATAGAGCGCAGCGACGCGCTCATGAACAACCAGTGAGTCGCCCGGCAGAATATGCCGCTCGTGACTCAGTTCACTGAGCGAGACAGCGTCACGGGTGCTGAGCGGATGCCGGTTGTTCACCACCACGCCCATTTCCAGTTCGGCAAAAGCCAGTACATTAAGGCCGCTCTGCCCATCCGGGTCGAGGATCAGACCAAAATCGATTTCAGATTGCCGGATAAGCTGGCTGATGCGCTGGCTGTTATCAACGGTAAGCGTCAGATTCAGCCAGAGGTGCGTCTGCGCCATTGCCGCTATCCGTTCAGCTATCCGGCCCCGGGTCAGAGACTGCACCATTCCCAGAGTGACATTGCCGCGTTTTAGCCCCTGTATCTCATCGAACCGCTGACGCGTAACGCGAAATTCGCGCTGCCAGCGCGTGAGATCGCTGTAGAGCAACTCTCCGGCAGTGGTCATACGCAGCCCCTCAGGCAGACGCTCAAACAGCGGCGTGTTAAAGGCGGCCTCTGCCTGCAAAATTTGCCGGTTGATCGCAGAGGCCGACACGTGCAGCTTTTCTGCCGCTTTGCGCAGGCTGCCGCTGCGGGCGACTTCGGTAAAATAGAGAGCGAAGCGGGAGAATGGGCTCATCGTGCACCTGTACACTTTTTTGCAACAGCAGACTGTAATCTTAGCGATGGATCGTAACACAGAAGCGTAATAACAATGTCCTGACAAACATTATGTTTATCACGCTGTGTGAACTGATTATCAGGAGATAACTATGTCCGGTCCGACACCGCCCGCCCACTGCACTTTTGATCCCGAAGACTGGCTGCGCCTTGCGCGCCACTGGCATCCTGTTGCGCGCAGCGGCGATATCAGCAGCGCGCCGGTGAAGGCGACTCTGCTGGATGAACAGCTGGTGCTGTATCGGATTAAGGGGGACGTTGTGGCCGCACGTGATATCTGTCCACATCGTGGCGTACCGCTGACGCTGGGTTTCCATGATGATGAGGGCATTATCTGTCCCTATCACGGCCTGCGTTTTGGGGAAAATGGCCGGTGTAACCGTATTCCATCGAGTCCGGACCAGCCGGTGCCTGCCAAACTGCATCTTACCTCTTATGCCGTGACGGAACGTTTTGGACTGATCTGGGTTTGTCTGGCGCCCGACAGTGAACAGCCGGCAAAACTGCCGACGATGCCGCACTGGGATGACAGCGGGTTTCAGCAAATCAACTGCCCTGGATTTGATGTCGCAGGCTTTGCCGGCCGCCAGGTAGAGGGCTTTCTGGACGTCGCGCATTTTGCCTGGGTGCATACGGACACCTTTGCCGATGCGGCTAACCAGCTGGTGCCGGCATATAACCCGGTTGAAACCGACTACGGCTTTAGCGTGGACTACTGGAGTACCGTCAGTAATTTTGCTGCCGGCAGCCCGCAGCAGGCGCCCGACGGCTTTGAGTGGCTGCGACGTTTTGAGATGCATCTGCCCTTTACGGCCACGCTGACCATTTTCTTCCCTGGCGACGCCCGCCTGACAATCATGAATGCGGCCTCTCCGGTTTCAGCCCGCCAGACGCGCATGTTTGCGCCTATCGCACGCAACTTTGATCTGCACATTCCTCCGGAAGAGGTGCACGCCTTTAACCTGCGCGTTTTTGAGGAGGATCGGCTGATGGTGGAGACCCAGCGCCCTGAACGTCTGCCGCTGGATCTTACGCTGGAGGCGCATATTCCGGCCGATCGCAGTTCAGTGGCCTACCGGCGTGGGCTAAAACGTATGGGATTTGGTGAATTTTTTCTGGTGTGAGGGGCGGCAATGAACGAACTGATTAATGTGGTGACAGACGGCATCTGGCGTCAGGGCCGCCGTAACCTGAGCGTCAGGCTGATGACGACAGACGGGCAATTGCTGCCCGCATGGCAGGCAGGTGCGCACATTGATGTGCATCTGCAGCCGGGAATGATCCGGCAATATTCACTGACCGGAGCGGAAAACAGACGTGACTGCTATGAAATTTGCGTGGCGCTTGAGGCTGAGTCGCGCGGTGGGTCGCGCTACATACATGAAACGCTGCGCCCGGGCATGCAGCTTGCTATTTCTCCGCCACGTAATCTTTTTCCGCTGGTCGCTGCCAGGAAGGTTATCCTGCTGGCCGCAGGCATCGGCATTACTCCGCTTTCTGTGATGGCACAGGCGCTGGAGGCAGCAGGCCAGGCGTTTGAACTGCACTATTATCTCAGAGAGCGGGGCGATGAGGCGTTTGCAGCACTCCTGAACCAGAATTTTGCGCACGGCGTTTGTCACATCTGGCACAGCAGCGAGGGTGTCAGCGCCCGCACTCATCAGCCTCAGAGTATCGCTCGCTATCAGCCCGGCGCACATATCTATCTCTGTGGTCCGCTGCCTTTTATGTCCCATCTGCAGCTTCAGGCTGAAACCTGCGGCTGGCCTCCTGAGGCGATTCATACAGAGGCATTTAAAGCAGCTGCACCGCAGCAGGTAACTGAGCAAGGCGCAGCGTTCACGATAACCCTGGCGCGATCGGGCAGAAGCTGGCTGGTTCCGCCGGACCGTTCCATTGCAGCAGTGCTGACTGAACAGGGTGTGGAGGTTGCGCTGTCATGTGAAATGGGTATGTGCGGAGCCTGTCTGACACCTGTTACTGAAGGCCAGCCGGACCATCGCGATACGGTTCAGTCTGACAAAGAAAAAGCGGCGCCCTCCCAGTGTATTGCACTCTGCTGCTCCCGCAGCCATACCGTCAGCCTGACAATCGATCTCTGAACAGCCGGCTGCTGACCCGGCCAGCAGCCTGGCCTCCCCTGCCCCGATAAACACGCCTGTTATCATCTATCATTTTCTGTCTATTTTTAGTCCCGGCTTATGTTCCGGTCCTCAATACTCTGTCACGAAAAAAATAAACGAAGCGCAAATGAATACCTGCACCCTTTTATTGCATGACGTAATGCTGTGCCCGGCTAATTGTCACAACTTTTCATTAAACCTTTTCAGGACGCAAAGAACGCTTTCCTTTATCAAAGTAAAATGCTAACTATTCACCTGCGTAAGATTAAGATAACAGAATCGCTTAAGATCGATTCTTACTTAAACAAACGACCCGTCGTAAATTAAAAAGTCAGGATAAATTCTGTCTTGAACATGGTAAAAACAGCGCTACATTTATTTTTGCCACAAGTCAGCATGAACAGAGAGGAAAAAATGCAGGATTCCAGCAATAACCCGGAAGAAGCTGAAAAAACCAAACCACGCCGCGGTGGTGCAGGTAACTTTGCTGCTAACAAAGAACGTGCTGCCGAGGCAGGCCGCAAGGGCGGCCAGGTCAGCGGTGGCAACTTCAGAAACGATCCTGAACGGGCTATTGAAGCGGGCAGAAAAGGAGGGAAGATCAGCCGTCGTAAGTAAACTTATACAGAACCCGATATCTCTGCACTTCATTTAATTCCTAAGATAACACTCTCCTGACATCGTTTACGCTTCGCTTACGCGAAAGAATCGACCTGTCAGGAGAGTTATTTTTTCATTCGAAGAAGAATTTTCGATTAAAACTTGATCGATACCCTTTTTTTACCGCTTCGCTTTATTAACAAAACAAGCGCTCTATATTTTCTGGCTGATTTATAATTGGCTTTTTTATTAACCAGCAACATGACTGGATATATTTGTACAACGCTCAGCCCTTTGTACACTTTTATTAAAATATAAATCCATATTACAACGCATTTAAAATAATAAACGCCCTAACTCTATATTTATTAAAGAAAAATTGTATTGATGATGCATCTTATCGTTGCCTGCGCAAATGGCAGGCATTTCGGCTGAGGAGGCAGCAATGAGGGATGACTTCAACCGCACGCAAAGTGCGACGCGTGCATCACCGCTGACTATAGTTAATATTCAGCAACGATAAGGGGGCTTTATGGCAGGTGGCTGGTCGGAAGATGGCGCAGTCCAGAAACAGATTGATGCGACGGTTGATGATGCTATCGCCCGGGCGCGAAGTCATCTTAAGCAGGGTGACAGTGCACGCTTCTGTGATGAGTGTGGAGAACCGATACCCGAAGCACGTCGCGCGGCACTGCCCGGCGTACGCTACTGTATCCAGTGTCAGTCTGAACTGGATAAGAAAGAAGCCAGCAGTAGCGGTTATAATCGCCGGGGCAGTAAAGACAGCCAGCTGCGTTAGCCTGGCGCAGACTTGTGTTACTCAGCTCCAGAGCAGAACGTCGTTACGCCCTGCCCGCTTTACCTGATAGAGGGCCTCATCCGCATGGCGCAGCCAGTCGCGCAGAGAATCAGCGCTGCTCGCAGGAGCGATACCGATGCTAACCGTGCAGTGAAAATCAGGAGCGGCAGGCAAAGCGACCTGCGCTATTTTTTCACGCAGTCGCCTGGCGAGAGCAACCACGGTTTCATCACTGGCATGGTGAACAATAACGCTTAGCTCATCACCTCCCAGACGCGCGGGTATATCCTGAATACCGACATAGTTGCGCAGCAGAGCGGAAATTTCTGCCAGCAGAAAGTCTCCGGCTTCATGCCCCCAGGTGTCATTGACGGCCTTGAAATGGTCCAGATCCAGCAGCAGCAGATAGCCGTTACTGTCGCCACGCCGCGTACTTAAAAACTCACTCTCCAGCCGTCGTTCAAATAGCCGTCGGTTAGGGATCTGCAGGCCCGGATCCATCAGAGCTACGCGCTCCAGTTCGCGATTACGCTTGCGCAGCTGCCAGGTCAGATTATAAGAAGCGATACTCAGCGCCAGCATGTAACAGCTGGCGAGCGGCAGCGTTAGCCACACCGTCTGCGTTGTAAAGGTACTCTCTAACCGTGCGCCATCGAGTATCCACACCGACAGGAAAGCCACTATGAACGCTTTAATAGCGGAGATGAGCAGCGTACTGCCTCCTGCCGCATAGCGATCTGAGGCCAGTACGGCCATGATAATCACCGAGGGCACCGGAGTGAGCGACATCAGCGCCACCCATATCCCGCCAAAAGCGGCATCGAGCGTAAGGTTGTTACGTTCAGCGCTGGTCTGATCTTCAGCGCGCAGTGCACGCTGGCAGGCAAGCCACGGCCAGGCAAAGGCATTAATGAACAGTAAAGCACTGTAGAACAGCTCGCGCTGCGTATCGAGCAGCACGGAAAGAATAGGAAAGAAACAGAGCACAGTACCGAGCTGACGCATAAAAAACATGCGCCGGACGAAACGTCTCGATCGTTTTTTCAGATGATCATCATCAGGGGTGTAATAGTTCATTCTAAGATAAATCTGATCAACAGGAACCGCAGTTTATCGGGAAAAAGGCGCAGACAGCGAATTATTTTGACGCTTCCCCCTTATCGATTGAAGTTACCGTGCTTATGTAATTACGCTGGCGCACAACGGCTGTTTTTACCATCATCCTTTCATTAATAAAATAATTATACTTATCAAACGGATAAGCTGGATAAATCTGACAGCCTGAAATAAATGCTGCACTATTCAGACTGCCAGTAAAGCCCGGCTTAAGAGATTATTTTTTCAGATTACATCGTTTAACATGTCACCTGAAGAGCCTCTGTTGGCGATTTCAGGCTGAAATCGCTGCGAATCATAGACTTACCATTGAGTCGCTTGCATATTGATGACAAAGCGATAGTGCACATCGCCGCGTAGCATACGCTCAAATGCCTGTTCTATCTCATCCCCGGTAATAGTCTCGATATCCGCCACAATATTATGCTGGCCGCAGAAATCGAGCATCTCCTGCGTTTCCTGTACGCTGCCGATTGAAGAGCCAGTGATGCTCAGCCTGCGGAAAACCATTGGGGTGATATCCGGCGAAATATGTGGCCGATCCGGAATACCTACCAGCACCATACGTCCATTGGTTTTCAGCGTGGCAAGATAGGGATTAAGGTCGTGCGGAGCTGCCACGCAATTGATGATGATATCCAGCGAAGTCTGGCAGGCTGCCATCTCCTCCTCATTGCGAGATACCACTACCCGACTGGCCCCCAGGCGCAGTGCATCGTCGCGCTTGGCGGCAGAAGTGGTAAACAGAGTGACGTCTGCCCCCATTGCGCTGGCCAGCTTAACCGCCATGTGTCCAAGTCCGCCCAGTCCAACCACGCCCACACGGTCGCCTGCTTTAACATTGAAATGGCGTAATGGCGACCAGACTGTAACCCCGGCGCAGAGAAGCGGTGCTACCCCGGCTGGTGGCAGATTTTGCGGAACGGCGACCACGAAGTGCTCATCGACGATCACGCTCTCAGCGTATCCTCCCCAGGTAGTGCCGCCGGTATACTTGTCGGTCCCGTTATAGGTCGCGGTAAAACCCGCTTCACAATATTGCTCTTCATGCTGCTGACAGAAATGGCAGGTCCGGCAGGAATCCACCATTACGCCAACGCCAACCAGATCGCCTGGCCTGAATTTGCTGACTTCACTACCCGCCTCCGTTACCCGGCCAACAATCTCATGTCCCGGTACCAGCGGATAGCGGCTGACGCCCCATTCATTACGCGCCATGTGCAGATCAGAATGGCAGACGCCGCAATAGAGGATCTCAATTTTGACATCCTGTTTTTGCAGCGGGCGCAGAGCGACGCTATCGGACATCAGGGGTGCGGTTGCATTATGTGCAACCAGTGCATTGATTTTCATTGTGCCTCCGGCAAAGATGGCTTAATAAGCTGAGAGGCGGCAGACTATAGTGAATGCGAAAAAGAATTAACAGTAGGCACCAAACGGTGACCTTATAAGGAGTCAGGCATGCCAGCCTGGGAAGAGGGTAAACTGGTCTTTTATGCGGATTCACCTCCGCGCAGACTGCTGGAGCTGTTCTCTGTCAAATGGAGCACAATGGTGCTGCATGCGCTTTATCACTGGCCAGATCACTGTGCCAGAACCGGCGAGCTGCAGCGCAGCCTGCAGGGCATATCAAAAAAAATGCTGTTTCAGACGCTAAAAGCGCTGGAACAGCGCGGCCTGGTTGAACGACGGGAATATGACGTTACGCCCGCTAAAGTCGACTACCGGCTCACCTCGCTGGGAATGACATTTGCCCGCCCGGTGGAGGAGATGTATACGTGGGGTCTTAAAAACCAGGCCGCGCTGGATAGTATGGAGGCCAATCTGCACGCTGCCCGGCTTAAAGCTGAGTCAGAGGAGTAACAGAGCCGCCGCGGGCGGCTCTGTCAGGTCAGACTTAGTTAAACGGCGTTTCCCGGGCCAGCAGGCGCGCAATGACGTTGAGTGCGCCCTCTTCGTTATTGTTCTGCGTACGATAGCGGGCGACTGCCGCAACCGACGGGGCAGCGTTATCCATGGCAAAGCTGTAGCAGGCCTGTCGCAACATCTCGATATCATTTGCGCTGTCGCCAATCGCCAGCACCTCACAATCATCAATGCCCCATTTTTGCTGCAGCATGGCAATGCCGTGCGCTTTATGACAGCCAGGAATAATCAGGTCAATAAAGCCGAATCCGCTGGAGACCGGATGCATAATGTTCTCAATTGCGCTCAGCTCATGATGCAGCCGCGCCATCAGCGCCTCAACGCCTTCATGCTCAAGATTTAATGAGAATTTAAAAATGGTGTCGTCGATGCTGCTCAGATCGTCGCGTTTTTCCAGCCGGCGATAGTGATTGCTGAGTTTATTCACCACATGTTCAGGCATAGAGTTGTGCACATAGGCGCTGTTGCGGCCGCAGACCACGACGCTGATATCAGGCTCTTTCGCCAGGATAGTCAGGATCTGCTCTACCCGCTCAGGCGCCAGCTCTCCGCAAAACAGTTCCTCATTGCAGTCTGAGACCCAGGCGCCGTTTTCAGCAACAAACGCGATCTCATCCTTGATATCAGGAAAATAGTGTTGCAGCTGATAATACTGATTGCCGCTGGCAACAACAAAGCGGATCCCTTTCTCTTTGAGCAGTGCGTACTGGCGGGCAAAACGCTGCTGATTATAGTGCTTGTTATCATCAAGGAAGGTGCCATCCATATCTACTGCAATCATCTTAACTGCCATTACTCTCTCCCATATAGAATCTGCCGTCAGCCCGTCCGGCCTGTTATAGAGTATAAGCTTACTCGCGACGTGGATTAATGAGAATGTTAATAGTGACGATGTTCACTGCTTTCAGAGATTTCTCGCTGGCAGACGCGGAGCATCTGTATGGTTTACTGATTACAGTGAATAAGATGAGTTGCACAGCGGAAGATGCCAGGCAAAGAAGGTTGCCGGCGGCGCATTAAGGCCGCCCGGCTCAATCAGTTATTGTCAGGATAGCTCAGGGTAATAGCGTCATCTGGCAGATGCGTGAAGGTTTTAACCAGCTGGTGATAATCGGCAACCGGATTCAGTGCGGCAAACTGCTGCGGATAGAGATCTTTCGCCAGGATTTCCATGCCGATGATATTCCACGGATGGTTGTAGAAATGGTGATAGATACCATAAGCCCGGTTCTGCTTCACCGGCTCAATCTGTGCCACGCCGGTACGGCGCGTCAGGGTCTGGAAGGTTGCAGTGACCTCCTGAGGCTTAACCCCATAGCCAAACGGTAACACGTTGTTGTTAGGCCGTTTAGAACCGGTCATGATATAGACATCAGGCTTCATCGCGATGATTTTTTCCAGCGAAACAAAACCTGAGTTGCCTGGTAAAAGTGCAGAACCGATATTTTTGCCTCCTACCGCTTCGACCAGTCCGCCCCAGCCGTTATGACTGTGCGTAAAACAGCAGTTATCGCTGTTGCCGGCAATAGGCTCGATAAACACCGTGGGTTTCTTTTCAATGCCGCTGACTTTATTCGTAATAGCGGACATTTTTTGCTGATAGAAAGTTGTATAGTCCCGGGCCTGCTCTTCGCGGTTAAGGATCTGCCCAAGCAGAGAAACACTTTTAGCTGTGTTCTGCGCCGGGTGCAGTTCATAGTCTACAAACACAACCGGGATGTGCAGATTTTCAAGCGTCCTGACCACACCAGACTGGATCAACGCCGGTTTTGCACGTAACTGTGCAATCATCACATCCGGCTGCTGCGCCAGCACGCTTTCAAGGTTGACCTGACCCTGGTCGTTGAATCCCATATCAACAATTTTTTCCGCCTGCGGCCAGCGTGCTTTCAGCATTTCCCAGGTTTGCGTATCCTGTTTTTTAGGCAGGTTATTCCAGGCTACAACGCGTTCAAAAGGATTATCACGATCGAGCAGAGCCAGCGTCAGTACATCACGCCCATCCTGTAAAATAATATGGCGAGGCTCTTTAGAAAACGTATGTTGCTGTCCATCCAGATCGGTGATGGTCAGTGGATAGGTGGTGGCTGACGCTGATAAAGCCACACCCAGGCTCAGCGCCACGCCGCAAATAACTTTCATTTGAACTCCGTTCGTTACTGAATAGTAATTATTATCATCTAATTTATCATAACTGGTAAAGCCGGAGCAGGGTCCGTGCGGGTGCGGTTGTAACGGAATGCGTCATCCTGCCGGATAAAGGCTCTCTTTTGTTACGTAAAACAGCCTGAAACAGTGGCGATTTCAGGCTGAAATTTTTAGCTCAAATCTATAACTGACAATCACTTAGGCGTGAAAAAGGGGTGGCGAAAGCAAATAAACCGCCCGCAGGCGGTATGGTTACTGCTCCAGATATTTAGCAAGCGTGCTGCTGATGACCTTATCCAGCTCATCCTGTAGCTCTTTAGGCTGGCGATTAAATTCATAACTGAAGGTGCGCCCTTTGGATTTTTTCCGGGCAAAGCGATCTTTGTCAGCAAAGTCCCAGAGCGACGTCGTCACGACTTTCTCTTTTCCCGGAGCCTCAAGCAGTGCGCTACTGCCATTGCGCACCAGACGCAAAATGGCATTCTTCACTTCATCTTCAGCCAGACCATCTTCAGAGGCAATCTCATCAATATCCGCGCTGATAGTCTCTACCAGCGTGGTTATGCTCTGTTGCTTCTCCTGAAGCCTTTCACATGCCTGCAGCAGCAGCTTATAGTCCGGATAGGCGAGTTCAGCATGGTTAGGAAACAGCATGATCAGTTCAGCCGGCACACTCGCGGCCTGTAAGGCGCGTGTCACTTTAGCCTGTGACAGTCCCTGTTGCTCAGCAATCTCTTTTTGCGACAGGCCACTCTGCTTTAGAGCCAGCAGGCGCAGACCTACTTCACGCAAATTATGCTCACGCGCAGTCTGAATATCCTGAGCCAGGCGACGTGCTTCTTCGGCAGAGATATCCTCATCAGTCACCAGTATGCTCAGACCCGTTTTGCAGAGCAGCGCGGCAGCGCGACGGCGGGAGCCATCAAGTACTTCGATGCGCTCACCGCGCTTTACCCCGATGGCGGGAAAAAACTGCTGCAGTTTAATCGTACGAATGATGTCACGCAGCGATTCTGGCGTCAGGCCAGACTGATCGCGACCATTGGTCTCCTGCACGACAAAAGTCTTTGCTTCCACATCGCGGGCAGAGACGTGCTGAAGTGAGAACAGCGCGCGTTTGCCGGTATTCAGCACAAACGTTTGCGTATGTTCTGCAGCAGTGTGTTCATTTTGCAGAGGTGACTGGCTGAAAGTACGGCCAATAGTAATGCGTTTTGCGCTCATCTTAACCTCAGTTCAAACGAATAAATTCAATACGGTCAAATACGGCTTTGGCAAAATCCTCTGCAGCCGATCGCGCGTTTTTCAGTGCCTCACTGCTGCCCACATAGGTAGAAGGGTTAGCTGAAATCACCGTATCAAACGACTCACCGCAGCGCTCAAATCCGTCAAGCCGCGGCAGCGCCGCGTCCAGCATATCGCCACCGAAAATCTCTTTAGCCAGGCTGTGGCACATCTTATGATCGGCTTTGTTGGAGAGTTTCGACATAAAGCCGATATTGCCCTGCAGCCGGCATTCAGCCCCTGAGGCTTCAATAATCTCTACCAGCTCAGGCAGTCGGGTAAGGTATTTGAGCGTCGAATGAAAATCGACCTGCGCAGGCGGAACGGGCGTCATCAGCAAATCAGAAGCAGCAATCGCATTTTTGAGAAACGCATCCAGATGCGGGCCGCTATCAATAAAAATGAAGTCATAATCTTTTTTGAGCTTTGCCACAACGTTTTCATACAGCACAGCGTGCACGTTCTGCCCTGGCAGGTGTTCATGACAAAGCTCCTCCCAGCGTGAAGCGATAAACGCATCATCAATTGAAGCGGGCAGTACATCCACGCCCGGGATGATTGAGGGCACAATAAAGTCGCTTTTCAGCTCTTCGCCGCTGACATTCTGCAGCATCGCCTGGGCGGCAGTGGCTTCTACCAGACCCACTGAACGTTCATGATTCAGAAACATGGTGGCCGAAGATTGCGGATCCAGATCGATGACCAGAATACGTAAATCTTCAAACAGCAGATGCGGATGCGCCCGCAGCGCATGTGCCAGCGAGACGGTTGAGACCGTTTTGGAGACGCCACCTTTCAGATTGCCAACGAAGAGGGTATAGGCTTCCGCGTGGCGATCGCGATATTTAGGTACGCCCCGGTGATGGTAGATATCGACAATGTTTTCAATCGACATCGCATATTTGGTGGAGCTGCCGGCAGCGCGTTTATCAAACACGTAGCCATTTTCTTCCATCTCATTGACCGCATAATCAACGCTGGCGCGCGTCAGTTTTGGCAGTTTAGCCAGCGCGGCTTTCGCATAGACCTGATAAAACGTATTTTCTTTGAGTTCTTCTTTTTGCGCCTGAATCTGCTCGGTGAGACTCATCAGCATTCTTTCTGAACGTTGAGCAACCTTCAGAATCTGCTTCTCATCATTAGCCATACCTGCTCCACACATGTAGGATTTATGACTTTATACTTAAATCCTGCACATAAGGCAATTACTTATCCTGTAAACCGGAATTCTTAATTATGCCTGCAGAATGTATTGCCCGCAGCATTCACTGTAATCAGTAGCCGCTAAACGTTCACTGTAATCAGCAAACGTAAAGTTGCAGGCGTTCAGATATAAGTCGGAAGTCCAAAGATTCACTGTAATCAGTAAATGAGGGCGCAGCGTTCACTGTAATCAGTAAAAGATTCACTGCAGGCTGCTGCAAACACGCTGTGTGAAGCAGGCTCTGGCCGGTATCTCTCTGCACGTTCACTGTAGTCAATAGTCAGCTGTTAAAAACAGAGGAGACCCTCTTCGGCAGCATTCACTGTAGTCAGCATTCTCCGGCAAATTAGCCTCTCTCTGGCTGTAACGTTCACTGTAATCAGGAGAGCCACAGAACGCGGTCGTTTAGTATCACCGGCGCCTGGATCGTCTATACGCAGCACGTTCACTGTAATCAGTAGCGGATGCCCGCTCTCACTGCAGTAAAGCCTGGCCACATTCACTGTAGTCAGTAACGGCCCGTCTTATCGCTGGCAGCGTTCACTATAATCAGCAGACAGGTCCGCAGGCGGCCTGGGCAATAGAGCGGGCCGTAAAAGGTATTGCTTTCAGCTGTCGTAACGCTATCTGGCCCTCTGCTGATTACAGTGAACAGCAACTGTGTACTCTATACAGTGGTCACAGCAGGGCAGGGCAGAGGGTTAGCAGGCGTTCACTGTAATCAGTAAACAGAGCGGGATTAAGCTGCCTGAAAAGATATGTTAGTGCTTACTATCAATTTATGCCACGTCTGGTGCATACCGTGCCTGATTGTTCCCAGCCTGGCTAAAGAAGCCTGCTGTTTACAGTGAACGTTACTGATTACAGTGAACAGCCAGCCTGCATGGGGAACATTAAGGAGCAGAGTAGCGCTGCACGGCTGATACGGCACAGCGGCGGGAAAAGATGTTTTGCTGATTACAGTGAACATCACGACTCGTCGTCAAACTCGATCTCATCCAGCACGTCGATGCTCTCCAGATTTCCGATACCATCCAGCTTGGGCGTCCTGCTATGGATGATGAAAAACACGGAACGTCCACGCTTAATCTCGGAATAGTCGAGATAGCCTATCTCTTTCAGCTGCTCCATAGCACGCCGCACCACATGGTTCTGCGTGGTGGTTTTCGATCCCAGGTTAAGACGCATACGCAGTCGCGCCAGCGAGATAGGGGCCGGATTAACAGGAAGGCTTTCCAGATAGGTATAGAGCGCCTGAGCAGACTCTTTACGTTTCAGGCGCGAAATGGCCCGCAACTGAAGCAGAACCTTGTGATCAAAGTTATATAACTCAAACAGCTTCGGATCGGCCTGAATGCGAACCAGATCTTTTTCCCGATCGTAATAGGCAGATTGTACAAGGTGAGTATGATAAGCCTTGCCGTTACCTTCAAAAGAGAGCGTATTGGTTGCAATGCGCCGTAATGAGGCATCCAGGCGCCTGCGCAGGGCTGCAGAGGAGTTCGCTGACGGAATACCACACATCTTAACGAAATCGATAAAAGGTAGCGTGACCGTGTCGCCTTTGGTCGGATAACGGGAGAATGATTGAATAATCCCTGCCCAGGTTTTGAAATCGTTATCCATATCCAGTCTGGCACCGGTTATGGTGATCTTCTCATACCCTTCCGCTTTTACCAGCGAGAGGTTTTTCAGCTCTTTGGTCGCATCAGTGGAGGCCATAGCCCCGGATTTGCCGCGAGCAGTGGATTTAAGGGTGGGAACAAACAATCCCAGACGCATCAGTGCCACAGGCTGGACAGTATTATTCTTGTTAGGATGGAGCTGGATAACTTCGCCACTGTTTTTTGTCACCGACAGAAAAGGTTCCAGTAACGCCTTGTTTTTACTCTCTTTGTCTGCCATGGCATGAGATCTTCATTTTGTGGATGAAAGGGATCGTTTTCTGATTACAGTGAACATTAGCACTGATTATAGTGAATATTCCACAGAGTACAGTGAATATAGCACTGATTACAGTGAATGCTTTACTGATTATAGTGAACATGATCACCCTTTGAGGCCTTGTGTGGTGCGGCCTGCGACGATCGGGGATCTCTTAGGATCTATCTTTGATCTCTTTATGATCTCTTATTGGGATCTGGTTTATGTATAAGTGGATAACTCAGGATCCCACTATAGAGACCCGCTCTTAGTTGATTTCAATTAGAGAACAACTTGCTCAATATTATTCATTTTATATCAATAGTAATCGGGCGTATCGTAACAGGCACGATCAACAGCAATGTACTGAGGAATTCTGATGACTGACCATGTGATTTCACGTAATCCTGTAACGGGTGCCATTCTCGCAACGTATCCACTCCAGACCGCTGAGGAACTTGATCGCTCTCTTGCACAGAGCGCTGAAGCCGCTGAGCTGTGGCGTAATACAACGATTGAACAGCGTGTGAAGGTACTGCGCCAGCTGGGTGAACAGCTGCGTCAGCGTCAGGATGAACTGGCCACTATGGCAACACGGGAAATGGGTAAACCTGTTGCCCAGGCACGTGCAGAAGTCCTGAAATGTGCCAGCTTATGTGACTGGTATGCCGAACATGGCCCGGCCATGATTGCTGATAAACCAGCTCCGGTAGAAGGTCAGCAGGCGTGGCAGTCATTCAGACCACTGGGCGTCATACTGGCTGTGATGCCGTGGAATTTTCCTTACTGGCAGGTGCTGCGTGGCGCTGTCAGCATGCTGCTTGCCGGCAATACCTATCTGTTAAAACATGCACCCAGCGTAATGGGATCAGCTTATCTGATGGCTGAACTGTTTGAGGCAACAGAACTGCCGCACGGTGCTTTTACCGTTATCAATACGGATAACGACGGCGTTTCAGCAGCAATCAGCGATTCACGCGTTGCAGCCGTTGCAGTCACCGGGAGCGTACGCGCAGGCGCCGCTATCGCAGCACAGGCCGGTGCGGTACTGAAGAAAACAGTACTGGAGCTGGGCGGTGCCGATCCTTTCATCGTACTGGCCGACGCAGATCTTGACGCTGCTGTCGCTTCAGCCGTGGTGGGCCGCTATCAGAATACCGGACAGGTATGCATGGCAGCGAAGCGCTTTATCATCGAAGAGAGTATCGCCGCCGAGTTTGAAGCGCGTTTCAGCCAGGCCGTAGCCGCACTGAAAACTGGCGATCCGCTTGATGAGCAGACCTTTATCGGTCCGATGGCACGCTACGATCTGCGTGATGAACTGGATGGGCAGGTGCAGCAAACGCTCAAAGAGGGCGCACGTCTGGTGCTGGGCGGTCATAAAATTGAGGGGGAAGGAAATTACTATGCCCCTACCATTCTGGCTGATGTGACGCCGGAGATGACAGCATTTCAGCAGGAAATATTTGGCCCGGTCGCGGCAATCACTACGGCGCGTAATGCAGAACACGCCCTTGCGCTGGCTAACAACAGCGATTTCGGTCTGAGTGCCACCGTCTGGAGCCGCGATGAGTCGGTGACCAGCTGGCTGGCAGAGCGGCTGGAAACAGGAGCGGTATTTATCAACGGCAACGGCGCATCCGATCCGCGCGTCGCGATTGGCGGCGTTAAAAAGAGCGGCTATGGCCGTGAGCTCTCCAGTTTTGGCGTACACGAGTTCTGCAATATCCAGACAGTATGGAAAAACCGTCGCTAACTGCCCTGAGGCGCGCAATACTATGCGCCTCACGATTTTCAGGTAGCCAGCAACATGAAAAGTCCGGGCATTATCATCCTTGCAGCAGGGCAGGGAACACGTTTTCAGCAGGCGGGCGGAAAAGGCAATAAGCTGCTTGCCCTCTTGCCTGACAGCACCGGAACACCCCATCCTGTGCTCGGTATGACGCTGCATGCAGCACAACGCAGCGGGCTGCCGCTTCTGCTGGTAACGCGACCTGAATATACCGCAATACGGGCGCTGGCTGCCGCGCAGGCGATACCGGTGCTGTGTGTCAGCAGTGCAGGCAGTGGCGAGACGATTGCCGCTGCCGTTCGCGCTGTGCCGCACTGGTCTGGCTGGCTGATTCAGCCCGGCGATATGGCATGGGTTACTGCAGAAGATCATCAGCGTATCGCCGGCGCACTCTCCGAAGGGGCCTCCCAGGCCCGTTTTTGCTGGCAGAACAAACCCGGCCACCCGGTAGGCTTTGCGGCAGAATATGGCCCGGCACTTAGTGAGTTAAAAGGGGACAGCGGCGCCCGCTCGCTGCTTGATACCGCGCGCCTGCTGCGTTTGCAGGGACACGCTGGCGTGATCCGCGACGCCGATCTCCCCGTTACCGCCACGCCGCTCGCCCGCCGCAGGAAGTAGTGGCGCAGGGTGATAATTACCGCTACTCTCGCGCGGTCATATTTATGCGAACGGGTGACACACTACCCGGTTGACCGTCCCTGTTCAGAGTCATGGTACGCGGAGAGAGTGATGAGCGCAGTAGCCGATCCTTCAGTAATCCAGTCGCGGCGGGAAAGTGCCGCCATCTATCGAAAAATAACGTTAAAACTGATCCCGTTTCTCTGCCTGTGTTATCTGGCAGCCTACCTGGATCGCATTAATATTGGTTTTGCCAAGCTGCAGATGGCAAGCGACTTAGCGCTAAGCGAAACGGCGTTTGGTCTGGGTGCGGGTCTGTTTTTTGTGGGTTACATTCTGTTTGAAGTGCCAAGCAACCTGTTTCTGCAACGCACCGGCGCACGGATCTGGATCGCGCGGATCATGATCAGCTGGGGAGTGCTCTCGGCGTTAACCCTGCTGGTAAAAACTCCCGGTCAGTTCTATACGATCCGCTTTTTACTGGGCGTGGCAGAAGCAGGGTTTCTGCCGGGCGTGCTGTTTTATCTGACCCGCTGGTTTCCCTCATGGCGACGCGGCCGCATTATTGCGCTGTTTATGCTGGGTTTGCCACTTTCCAGTATCATTGGCGGCCCTCTATCAGGCTGGATCATGACGCACTTCGACAAACTGCACGGGCTGCATGGCTGGCAGTGGCTGTTTCTGCTGGAGGGCCTGCCGAGTATTCTGCTGGGGCTGATGACGCTGCGAATGCTGCCGGATGGCCCGGCAGAGGCATCCTGGCTTAGCGTTCAGGAAAAACAGGTCATTGCTGATGAACTCCGCAGCGATGCGGGCGAAGCTGCTGAAGCGAAACACCGGCTGCGGGATGGCCTGCTTAATCTGCGGGTGGTGATGCTGGGCGGAATCGATTTCTCCATACTGCTCAGCGCTTACGCAATGGGCTTCTGGTTACCGACGCTGCTGAAAAAAGCAGGCTCCACCGATCTCACCACGATTGGTTATCTTACGGCGGTCCCAAGTCTGGCCGCGCTGGCTGGCATGCTGCTGATTGGAGCCAGCTCAGACAGGCTGCGCGAACGCCGCTGGCATATTATTGTTCCTTTTATCATCGGTGCAGCCGCAATGGCCTGCGCGCCCTTCTGGAGCAGTAATGTGGCTGTAACCGTGCTGCTATTTTCCATTGCGCAGGCGATGATTATTGGTGCCGTGCCGGTTTTCTTCAGCCTGCCCGCAACCTTTCTGACCGGTACTGCCGCCGCCGCAGGTTTTGCGCTCGCCTGCTCAATTGCCAATATTGCAGGCCTGGTCAGTAATTCTGTTATGGGAATCGCGCTGGATATGACCGGCAGCAGCGACGGGGCGCTGTGGCTGTTTGCTGCCTGTTTATTGCTCAGCTGCCTGCTGGTGCTGGCACTGCCGGCAAAACTGGTCAATCGCTGATCGCCATAAAGCGCGCCTGTTACGGGCGCGCTTTACTGATTACAGTGAACGTTGCGTACACGTCAGGCAGGACGCGTTTATTCAGGCTCAGGCGATATCAGTTCTGCTCAGAGAGTTGCACCGCCATGGTATCGGCTTCCAGTGCTTCAAACACGTGGGGTTCATCAGCGGGATAGCAGATGTAATCGCCAGGATTCAGCTCCACCGGCGCATCGCTGGGTCCTACCCTGGCCCGCCCGCGGGCAATGATAACGTGCTCAACCGAACCGGGCGGATGCGGCTTTGAAGCGCGCGGCGCGCCTGGCTGACTGGTCACCAGATAGAGGTCGCGTCGCCCGCCTGGCGGGCAGCTGGCGAGCAGAGCCGCCTGATAATCAGCCAGTTCAGCCGACACAATCATCCCTTCACCTTTGCGAATAACCTGCAGACGTTTTACCTCTGGTTCCAGCAGGCGGGCGAAAGGAATATTTAACGCGACACAGAGCGCCCAGAGGGTTTCGATACTGGGATTGCCGTTGCCCGCTTCCAGTTGTGAGAGCGTTGATTTTGCCACACCCGCACGGCGAGCCACTTCAGTCAGTGAAAGTCCGGCACGCTGCCGCTCGCGGATCAGCCCGGCGGCAATAGTATCAATCGGTGGTGTCACAGCAGCTCCTGTTCGTTTTATCGAACGTTTGTTCATCTTGTAAAACAATTTCTGAACGTTCATTATACTGTCTTTACTGTTCGGTATGAGATCAATATGTGATGCGTGCGGGGATTAACGTGCTTGATCGCGGCGTGATAAAAGCGATTGTTCTGGTTTGTCTGGCAGACGGTATTGTGGGCCTCTCCTATGGCTCGCTGGCCGCTGCACAGGGTTTTCCGCTCTGGGTGCCGATAGCGCTCTCTACGCTGGTGCTGGCAGGCGCTTCGGAATTTCTGTTTATCGGCGTTGTTGCTGGTGGCGGAAGCCCGCTCACTGCCGCCGCCGCCGGGTTGCTGGTCAATGCGCGCCATCTGCCGTTTGGCATTGCGGTAAAAGATCTGGTGGGGCAGGGAGGCCGCAGCCTCCTTGGCTGCCATATCATGAACGATGAGAGCGTGGTATTTGGTATCTCGCAACCGGGGCTGCAGCAGCGCCGGGTTGCCTACTGGCTGTGCGGACTCGGTATTTTTGCGGTCTGGCCACTCACCGTTATCGGCGGCGCCATGATTGGCCGCTTTATTCCTGACGTTTCCGCCATCGGGCTGGATGCGGTTTTCCC
Source organism: Pantoea sp. PSNIH1 (assembly GCF_007680655.1). Lineage (NCBI taxonomy): Bacteria > Pseudomonadati > Pseudomonadota > Gammaproteobacteria > Enterobacterales > Erwiniaceae > Pantoea > Pantoea sp. PSNIH1. Next base: position 240,004 of record NZ_VEIP01000004.1, on the reverse strand, counting down.
GGCGATCCTGATTGCGCTGATTTTTCCGGCGCTGCGCAAACGGCGGACACGCATTCCGGCGCTGGCCGGGACCGCACTCTCTGTCGCGGTCACGCCTTTTGTACCGGCAGGAATGCCGGTGCTCTTTTCCCTGCTGGGGTTGCTGAGCTGGCGGGAGCGTAAAGATGGACAATAGTCTGGTCATTGCCGGTATCGCGCTGCTGGCCGTCGGAACGTACGCTATCCGTTTTGCCGGATACCGTCTCGGCAGCCGGCTGCCGATGTCAGAAAAAACGCGCAATATGCTGTCAGATGCTGCCACGGTCCTGTTGCTGGCGGTGGCGGTCACAACCGCACTGTTTGAAGGAACGCACTTTGCCGGCATCGCACGGGTAGCAGGCGTTCTGTTTGCTGTTTTTCTGGCATGGCGACGGACGCCGTTGATTCTGGTTATCGCAGGAGCCGCAGCGATGACGGGATTACTGCGTTATCTGGGCGTGCCGTAACGACTTTTCAGGCTGGCAATATCCGCCTGCCACGGCTTTTGCTACCCTAACAGTATAAGGCGTCGCTTCCGGATCCCTTCAGAGAGCGACAGAGTAAGCCAGAGCAGGATTGAGGCAAAAATGGAAAAGCAGGAACGAACCGACAATCATGCAGATGAGATCGTCAACTGCGTGGTCTATCGTCATGGCGAGCGGCAAGAGCATGTCGATGTTGCAGAGATCAGCGATATCCTGAAAGAAGATAAATCGTTCGTCTGGCTTGGGTTATACCAGCCCGAACCCGCTTTTATGCAAAAGCTGCAGGAGGAATTCGGGCTGCACGAGCTGGCGATCGAAGATGCTCTGCTGGCGCATCAGCGTCCTAAGATTGAACAGTATGGCGAATCGGTATTTATCGTGGTCAAAACGGCGTATATGCAGGCGCAGCAGCACATCACGTTTGGTGAAACGCACTTCTTTCTGGGCAAAAATTTCCTGATTACGGTACGCCATGGATCGCGGGAAGGCTATGCCGCAATCCGGGAAAAAGCGGAAAAGAATCACGCCATGCTGTGCCAGGGGCCAGGCTATGCACTCTACTGTATCCTCGATTTTATCGTAGACAACTACAGTAAAATCACACAAACGCTCAGCGAGCGTATCGGTAATCTCGAAGATGGGATGTTTTCCACGCGCTTTGATAACCACGCGCTGGAGCAGGTCTACCATCTGCGACGCCAGCTGCTGGCGCTGCGCAACGCCGCGATGCCGGTCACTGAAATCTGTCCGCAGCTGGTTCGTTTCCATGAAGATATTATCCCAAAAAATCTGCGCGCCTATCTGCGCGATGTGCAGGATCACGCGCATCACGTCATGATCGATGCAGAGGATATGCGTGAAACGCTGGCCAGTGCTATGCAGGTCAACCTCGCACTGGTCTCTGTACAGCAAAGTGAAGTGAATAAGAAGCTGGCGGGCTGGGGCGCCATTTTGATTGTGCCAACAATTGTATTCAGTATGTATGGCATGAACTTTTCCGACATGCCGGAGCTGCACAGCCATTTTGGTTATCCGGTGGCGCTGGGATCAACGCTGCTTATCTGCTGCATTATGTGGTGGCGGCTGAAGCGCGCGGGCTGGTTATAACGACGCCCGCGCGTCGATGCCTGAAATTTCAGCCTGAAATCGCCAGAATTTTTATGGCTTAAAACGGGCTGGCAGTAGGGCGCAGCGTGATTTCACTGACGTCAACCTCGCCAGGCTGATCGATAGCCCAGCTGACCGCCTGCGCTATCGATTCCGGTTTAAGGGCGATAGCCCGAAAGCTGCGCATCGCCTCCTGGGCCACATCGTCAGTGATGCTGTCAGCCAGCTCAGATTCCACTACGCCTGGATTGATAACGGTAACGCGCAGAGCGGACGACTCCTGCCGTAATCCCTCAGAAATAGCGCGGACGGCAAATTTAGTGGCGCAGTAAACCGCCGCGGTGGGTGAGACCGTAAGCGCCCCGATTGACGCGATATTGATAATGTGCCCCGCCTGCTGCTGCTGCATTGCGGGCAGTACTGCAGCGATGCCGTAAAGCACGCCGCGCACATTAACATCCAGCATCTGGTCCCACTCTTCAACTTTCAGTGAAGCCATCGGAGAGAGCGGCATCACGCCCGCATTGTTAATCATCACATCAATCCGCCCATATTTTTCAATGGCCAGACGGGCTAATGCCTGTGTATCAGCGCGCTGCGTCACATCTGTCGTCAGATAATCTATCCGGGCACCCTGCTGCTGCAGCTCATCACACAACGATGCCAGACGTGTGGCCCGGCGTGCACCAAGGATCAGCCTGTGACCCTGCCTGGCCAGATAGCGGGCGATGGCTTCACCGATACCGCTGCTGGCGCCGGTCAGAATAATTACTTTCGCTTTTGCATCAGTCATCTTTTTTTCCTCGTGTGAAGTACCCTGCTATTGTTGAAAAATGCCGCAATCGTCAACAGACCTATTCACTGCGCATCTTTGCCTGATCCTCTCGCAGAGCGAGCCGCGCGCTGCGCCTTGTGACTAAGCAGGAATTCAACTATCCGGGAGAACGTGTGATGAATGACGTGCAACAGCAGATTTGCACTTTGCTTAACCAGCTGGCACCGCAGGAGGGATATACAAAATCCCTGCTGGATAGCGTGTTATTTATGCGGGCTAATCAGCAGTGGGCGCGCACGCCGGTACTTTATGAGCCGGGCATCATCATTATCTGCCAGGGCGCTAAGCGTGCCTTTCTGGCGGATAATGTCTACCGCTATGACGCGCAACACTATCTGGTATTATCTGTGCCTCTGCCATTCTCAGCGGAGACTGAAGCGACGTCCGCTGAGCCGCTGCTGGGCCTGGCGATCCGTTTTGACGTTAACGTACTGGCGAAACTCATCGCGCAGGTGCCGGCAAAGCCTGCGGGTGAAGAGAGGGCGACGGCTGCTATTATCTCCACGCCGCTGGATAGCACACTGCTACAGAGTACGCTGGCACTGCTTCAGGCATTACGGGATCCGCTTGAGACGCGGATACTGGGGCCGGCCCGTGTGGAAGAGATCTGCTTTCGCATTCTGATGGGGCAGCAGGGTGCCGCTGTACGCGCCGCGCTGGCGTATCAGGGCCATTTTGGCCGCATTGCCCGGGCGCTACAGCAAATCCATGATAACTGGCAGCAGCCTATAAACGTTACGCAACTTGCCCGTGAGGCGGGCATGAGCGTGCCGCGTTTTCATCTGCACTTTAAAACCGTTACACAAACTTCACCCATTCAGTATCTTAAATCACTGCGCTTACATCGTGCACGACTGATGCTGATCCAGCAGAACCTGACCGCAGCCGGGGCAGCTGCGCGTACAGGCTACGAAAGTGACTCACAGTTCAGCCGCGAATTTAAACGCCTGTTTGGCCGCAGTCCGGCAGAGGAGGCGCGCATAATGAAACGGGCATTTACGCTGCTGCCAGCCGAACCATACGACCTGTTTTAGCATCCTGCACGCGGGTAACGGCTGACTGAGCATCACCCCCTGCCACAGAAAGAAGCCTGAATGTTTTAAAGCGAATCCCCCAGTTAATTGTGGTATTGGCGGCTGCGTTATCCAGACTTGTGCCGATGGCGTTCCGGGAAGGGATATGAAAAGATCGCGCATCTTTAAGTGAAGCACCGCTGCCGCCTCAGGAACAGCGCATTGCGCTGCGCGCGACAGGTTTCCGGCAGCCGTGCTGCAGGCTGTTGTCAGCCATGCTGCAGGCACTTTTTATCGTTCAGGCTGACCTCTCTTATTGCACTGCAGCCTTACGGCAACATGTCGCTTCTGCTGCACGATAACGGAAGAACAACCCTGAGGCAGGCTACGAACTTTTCTGAAATAGAGGCTGGCAGCCGCAATCTGTCTTCGCCAGTCAGTACCAGGTTTTTCTGCAAATGCGCCCGGCGCTGTACCTGAACGGTCAGCGGGTGCTGATAAATCGCGCCAGATATGGTGCAGAGATAACGTTAATTTTCCCGGTGGCGGAGTAATGGAATGAGCGCGAAAGTGTGGTTAGTGGATGATGATTTGTCAGTAAGGGAGTCGCTGGGATTTCTGCTGAAAACCGTAGATTACGAGGTGGCTGACTTCGGCGATCTGGCGACGTTCGACGCCGTTGCCAGTGCAGAAGCGCTGCCGCTGCGCGGCTGTCTGCTGGTGGATATGCGGCTGCCCGGCATGGATGGGCTTAACTGGCTGACCGAACAGCGCGCCCGTCATCCGCTGCTGCCGGTTATCCTTATGACCGCGTATGGTACGCTTGACGTCTGCCGCAGCACGTTTCAGGAGGGAGCGTTTGCTATTTTTACCAAGCCGCTCGACATTGAACCGCTGCTTGCAACCCTGCATCGTGCGATGAATGAGAGCGAACAGCGTGCAGTGCAGCAGGGCTGACGCTTTCTGTTATCTCGCTCAGCCCGTCGGTAACGTCTGTATTACGCATAACGTTCTGCGCCAGATAAAGCGCCTCTGACAACTGTCAGAGGCGCTCCGGCTTTAGCTGGTTTTCTGCTGCTTAAATCCGGTGAGCACCTTTTTAGCACTCAGCAGAGAGAGCAGCGGGGCGGCTGCCATAACGGCAAAAAGCAGCCAGGCCGCAGAGGAGGCGCCAGCGATTCCCCCCGGCGCCGACAGGCCTCCGGCGTTAGCGAGCATACCGGCGATGGCAGAACCCAGAGCGGTAGCAAACAGCTGAACCGTAGTGATGGAGGTGGCTGCGGCATCCTGATCGTCTGCGGGAGCCACCTGCAGGATGCGCGTCAGTAAATGGGGCCAGCCCAGCCCGATACCAAAACCAATCAGCGCCAGTCCTGTCCCGATCAGCACAAGTATCTGTCCGCTGCTGCTGGCTGAGCGTGGCGTCACAATAGCCAGCAGCACCATACCCGCCAGAACCAGCGCCGGTCCTGCGGCAATTGCGCGCTTAATGCCCCGCGTCTGCCAGCCGGAGCTCCAGATCTCCGATACCGTCCAGCCTGCGGCCATCAGCGCCGCCACATAGCCCGAGATCAGCGGCGTCTGCCCATGCAGGATTTGAAGAAAATAGGGTACAAAGGTTTCACTGGTCATACCGATAATGAGCAGTGCCATGGTGATATAGAGCGCCAGCAGAGGCGAGTTGAGGCGCAGCGCATTACGCGGTAACAGGCGTGTTTCACTGATAAACTCCTGGCGAATTAACAGCAGCAGCAGAATAACCGCCGCACATATCCCGGCTATATTCACCGCAATGTCAGAGGACATGCTCGCTGCGCTCACGGTCATAACGGCCGCAACCAGTAACAGCAGCTGCATCCAGGGGAGCTTTCCGGTGTGGGAAGTATCGGTACGATTATGAGCAGGGAAAATCAGCCACACCAGCAGCATATAACTCAGCGTGACGGGGATCAGTATGCCAAACGCCATGCGCCAGGCGTCCATTTCAGCAAATATTCCTCCGGCCGCCGGGCCCAGAAGCGTCGCCACGCCCCACATGCCGGAGATCAGCGCCATCGCGCGCGGCCAGAGCTTTTCCTCAAAAACGGCATAGATCATGGCATAGCAGAGCGCGAACAGAAAACCACCGCCCAGCCCCTGTAGCGCCCGACCCGCCAGCATTACCGGCATAGCGGGCGCCAGTGCGCAGACCAGACTACCCGCGATAAAAAGCAGCGCCGCCAGCAGATAGGCCTGTCGCGCGCCCGTCACCGCCAGCAGACGCGCGGTCAGCGCTGAGCCCAGTATTGAGGCGACGACAAACAGCGTTGTGTTCCATGCATAGAGGTGGAGTCCGCCTATCTCCCTGATGACGGAGGGAAGCACCGTAGTGGCGATGTAAACATTAATGGCGTGCAGTGCAACGCCGCCTGAAAGCGCAATAGCAAAAAACAGGTTTTTGCCTCCCAGTAATTCACTCCAGCTTCCTTCTTGTCCTGACGACATATAAGCCTCCCGGCATGCGTTGCGTCATATGCCCCGTTGCTGAGCGCAGCGGGATCCATTACATTAATAAAACAAGACAACGCTTGGATTATTAAAGAGGGTAAAATATTTTGTCAAGCAATCGCTTGTTAAACTCGGGCGATAGAGCACAGGCAACACCAGAGCGCCTGCTTTATCTGCTGAAAACGCGCGGGCCACTGCAGTCTGCTGAGGCGGGAGAGACGCTGGGCATGACGGCTGAAGCGGCACGCCAGCAACTCAGCAAACTTGCCTCATCAGGGCTGGTAGAGTCGTTCTCCCGCAGCAAAGGAGTTGGACGTCCGGGGCAGTTCTGGACGCTGACGCAGGCGGGCCACGGGCGGTTTCCGGATTCCCATGCGACGCTGACGGTGCAGCTGCTGGATACGGTACGGCACGCTTTTGGTGAACAGGCGATCGATCACCTGATAGATTTGCGCGAACAGAGCAGCCGCGCCGCTTACCAGCGTGAGCTACAGGATGCTGTCGATCTGCGGGATCGGGTGGCGCGGCTGGCGGCACTGCGGTCGCTGGAGGGCTATATGGCAGAGTACGAGGAGCAGGATGACGGAACGCTCTTGCTGATTGAGAATCACTGTCCTGTCTGCGCCGCTGCCGCCGCCTGTCAGGGATTCTGCCGCGCTGAACTGATGCTGTTCAGCGAGGTGCTGGAGGCGAAAGTCGAGCGCGTTGAACATATTCTGCAGCAGGCGCGACGCTGCGCTTACCGCATTACGCCGTTCACAGAGCACGCTGCAGAGTAAGGTTTGATGCGCAGGAGCAGACTGACTCGCCGGAGGCGACAGCCTGCTATCGGATCACAGGGATATCGGCCAGGCGAGTGGTATAGCGGGGTGAGAGCATGTTGCGTTTCATCTGCCACGCCTGGTTTCCTGTCGTCTGGCTGGCGAAACCGATTTTGCCTTTCCCTGAACGGTTTATGGCGTCGAGAGCGGTCATCAGCGCATCCGCATTGGCACGCGGCTGCTGCTGGCTGAACATATCAAACTGCGTGCTGCCTGACTGCCAGAAGTCGCTCAGCATTACGCCCGCTTTGGCATAGCGAAAGCCGTCGCGCCAGATAGCGTTCAGCCCCTGCAAAGCAAAGGCGACGATGTCACGCGTGTCCGCCGTTGGATATTGCCAGCTGACGGGCGCGGTAGCAGAGTACCTGGGATCGTCACCATAGCGGCCGGTCGTCACAGAGACGGTGAGATGACGGCAGCGGGAGCCCTGCTGGCGCAGCTTTTCAGCAGCCCGGGTCGCATAGGCCATAACCGCCTGCTGCATATCATCCAGCGTCGTGATGCGCTGCCCGAAAGAGCGTGAATTAACGATCTGCTGTTTTGGCGGCGGCGCATCCTCCAGTGCCAGACAGGATTCGCCGCGCAGCTCGCGTGCAATGCGCTCAACAATCACATCAAATTTTTTGCGGATCGTACTGGTATTACTTTCTGCCAGATGTAGCCCGGTGGTGATCCCCATCTCTTCCAGACGCTGGGCGATTCGCCAGCCAATACCCCAGATATCGCCAATGCGCGTCAGCTGCAGCAATTTTTGCTGGCGCAGGGGATCGGAGAGATCGACCACGCCGTTTGTTTTCGTCCACTGCTTGGCCGCCTGATTCGCCAGCTTGGCCAGCGTTTTGGTCGGGCCAAAGCCTACGCCTATGGTCAGGCCGGTTTCCTGGCGAACGCGCTCGCGCATCTGCTGACCAAAGCGCTCCAGCGGCATATAACTGCTGATGCCCGTGACATCAAGAAAGCTTTCATCGATAGAGTAGACTTCCTGCCCGGCAGCCATCTCATCGAGTATTGCCATCATCCGCGCCGACATATCGCCATAAAGCTCATAGTTAGAACTGAAAACGTGTACGCCATTGTCACGAAAATAGCGTTCATGCTTAAACCAGGGGGCGGCCATCTTTATACCCATGCGCTTTGCTTCAGCTGAACGGGCAATCACGCAGCCATCATTATTTGATACCACGCAAACGGGTTTGCCGCGCAGATCGGGCCTGAAAATGGTTTCACAGGAGGCGTAAAAATTGTTGGCATCAGCAAGCGCAAACATACCTATTCTCCTGCAGGCCCGGTGAACCCCTGGCCCGCGATATCATTAAGCGCATAAGCCACCACGCCCCACACCGGCAGCGGCTGGTTCTCGTCGAGCAGAACGATAGCATCGGACCTCTCCAGCGACTGCAGCGCCGGAACGGGTTTCAGCAGCAACCTGCGCAGCACCAGTTCACCCTCAAATTCCGCCACAATAATCTGACCGTGCCGCGGCGTCAGTGCCCGATCAACTGCCAGCACTGAGCCTTTGACGATACCCGCCTCCGGGCAGGCTGTATCACTGCGCATCAGGTAGGTGGACCAGGGCGACAGCGAGACGATATCACCCAGGTTCAGGCGCGCTTCGATAAAGTTTTGAGCCGGATTCTGAAATGCCATATGCCTGTTTCGCTGAGGATAAAAAGGGTGGGCAAGTGTCCGGCTATTATACCCGATCTGCTTAAAAATAGCGCGGTTTACGCCGTGATCCTGCTCTGCCAGCGTGACGATACTATGAGCGTAATTATTTCTCTTTCGCCGCGGTTTCCTGCAGCCAGCGGATAAAGGTTTCTGTTTTTGGCCAGCGTCTGTCGGCGCGGGTAGCGATGTAATACCGTTCGCTGCACAGCAGCGCCAGGCGCGGGAAAGGCGTTATCAGTTCGCCAGAGGCGATACGCTGTTTCACCAGCGCCTTACGTCCCATCGCGATGCCGGCATGGTTTATCGCTGCAGCAACCGCAAGCTCTGCCTGATCGAATTCGGCACGGCGCGCTGCCGTAATATCCACGTCAAAATGCGCTGCCCACAACCGCCACTCATTTTCTCCGGAATCGATACTCCACGCCTGACGATCGTGCAGCAGGCGACAGCTCCGGAGATTCTCCGGGCAGTCCGTCAGCCTGAATTGTGCAGCGTAGCGCGGGCTGCAAACCGGAATAATATGTTCATCCATCAGCGGGTCCAGGTGAAATCTGTCCGGCACGTCAGCATCAAAACAGATGGCCAGATCGGCACCCATTTTATGCAGGTCGACCGGTTCGTTTCCGGTATTAATAACGAGATCGATAGCGGGGTTTTGCTCCAGAAAAGAGGCCACCGCCGGTGCAAGCCAGGCGTGCGCAAACGACGGGCGACTGTAAACCGTAAGCCTTCCGCTGGATCCCTGATTTCTGATGCCCTGAATTTCCCGGTTGAGGTAGTCGAGTGAGGTACTCATGGCATTGAAGATCCGCTCACCCTCTTCGGTCAGCAGCACCCTGCGGTGTAAACGGGTGAACAGCGAGATACCGAGCTCTCTTTCCAGCTGGCTGATACGGTGGCTGACAGCGCTGGGCGTCAGTGCCAGCGCCGCCGCCGTTCCGGCAAACGAGCCGTGGCGGGCAGCGGCTTCAAAGGTGAAAAGACGTCCCAGCTGGCCACCCTCTATTTCACGCATCTCAGAGAACACATTTTTCACCTTTACTGTTTAAACTGCTGATTTAGCGATTAGTTATTTAACCGGCGTGGACGTTGCAGATAAAAATGCACAATGCGTGCTCGCCTGTTGAGTTAGCTGAGCTCATGTTAAGTTGAAAAACCATCGTTTGTCACCGCGCAGCCGCGTGCATATAAATAACGCTCTGTTTTCTTTTGATGCGTCGGGCTGAATGAGAGTAACCATGACTGATTTAACTGAAAAACTCCGGTCTGTACCGGCGGTAAGCGATCTGAGGGCGCTACGTGAAACCATCTGGTTTAACGATCAGGTGACGACGGCAGAGAGGGGTCTCCTGCATACGGGACTGACGCGTGAAGAGGCTGAAGATGCCGAAGCCCGCCTGCGCCGTTTCGCTCCGCTGATCGCCGCCGCCTTTCCGGAAACGGCTGAAAGCGGCGGTATTATTGAGTCAGATATGGTACCTCTACCCGCGATGCAGGCGCGGCTGGCACAGCGTGCGCCGCTGCCAGGCAGACTCTGGCTGAAAAAAGATAGCCATCTGCCCGTTTCAGGTTCCATCAAAGCGCGCGGCGGCATTTACGAAGTTCTCGCGCACGCAGAGAAGCTGGCGCTGGAGGCGGGGCTTATCACGCCAGCCGATGACTACAGCCAGCTGCTTTCTCCGGCGCACCGTCAGTTTTTCAGCCAGCATAAAATAGCAGTAGGTTCAACGGGCAACCTGGGCCTTTCGATCGGCATAATGAGTGCCCGCCTCGGGTTTCACGTTACCGTTCATATGTCGGCAGATGCGCGTCAGTGGAAGAAAGCGCTGCTGCGCAGGCGTGGAGCGCACGTGATTGAGTATGAGCAGGATTACGGCGTCGCCGTGGAGCAGGGCCGCAAAGCGGCGGAGTCCGATCCCGACTGCTTCTTTATTGATGATGAAAATTCACGCACGCTGTTTCTGGGCTATGCCGTTGCCGGCCTGCGCCTGCCAGAGCAGCTGAAGGAGAAAGGCATTACTGTGGATGCCTCCCATCCGCTTTTTGTGTATCTGCCCTGTGGCGTGGGTGGCGGCCCGGGAGGCGTCGCCTTTGGCCTGAAGCTGGCTTTTGGCGATAACGTTCACTGCTTTTTTGCGGAGCCAACCCATTCACCCTGTATGCTGCTGGGAATGAGCACCGGCCTGCACGATGGTATTGCGGTGCAGGATATCGGTATCGACAATAAAACCGCTGCGGATGGACTGGCAGTGGGCCGCGCCTCCGGCTTTGTCGGCCGGGCGATGGCGCAGCTGATCGACGGCTGCTATACGCTCAGCGATCGCACCCTGTTTACGCTGCTTGCCATGCTGGATGAAACGGAAGGTATTCAGCTGGAACCTTCCGCGCTGGCGGGCATGCAGGGGCCGCAGCGCATCGCGGCAAGCCCCGCTTATCTGGCACAGCAGGGCATCACTCCGCAGCAGCTGCAGCAGGCCACGCAGCTTGTCTGGGCGACAGGTGGCGGCATGGTTCCTGCTGATGAAATGCAGCGCTACCTCGCTAAAGCCAGCTGCTGATAAACCCATGCAGCAGGGCAGTCACGCGAGCTGCCCTGCCGCCGTTACAACCCCAGCGCAGTCAGCCCCGGATGATCGTCCGGACGACGTCCCAGCGGCCAGAAAAATTTGCGTTCGCTCTCTTTAATAGGCATATCGTTGATACAGGCAAAACGGCGCTTCATCAGGCCATCGCCTTCAAACTCCCAGTTTTCATTGCCGTAAGAGCGGAACCAGTTACCGGAATCATCGCGCCATTCATAGGCGTAGCGGACAGCAATGCGGTTGCCATCAAACGCCCAGAGCTCCTTGATAAGACGATACTCAAGCTCTTTTTTCCATTTACGGGCCAGAAACGCTTCGGCTTCTTCACGGTTATGAGCAAACTCGGTGCGGTTGCGCCATTGTGTGTCCGCTGAGTAAGCCAGTGCGACTTTAGCCGCATCGCGGCTGTTCCAGCCATCTTCAGCCAGGCGCACCTTTTCGACGGCCGTTTCGCGGGTGAAAGGAGGAAGCGGCGGGCGTTGGTATGAATCAGACATGGTAAAACTCCTGTTAATTCAAATTTGATGAGTACGCAGGCTTCAGGAAACCTGCTCCAGCAGCATTTTCGCAATATCCCGTGCGTCGTCGGCCGCGCTCCCGCTCCCGCTCCCCATAACATAGGACGCGGTAATGGCGCCCTCTATCAGAATCAGCAGCTGTCTGGCCAGCGCCTCGGGATGTGCAACATTCATCTCTTTGCTGAGCTCCAGGGCGTAATCCAGTAACTTCTGCTTGTGGGTTTTCGCTATCTGGCGAACGGTATCGTCAGGGTTGCCTGTCTCACCGGCGGTGTTGATAAATGCGCAGCCACGGAAACCCTCTGACTCAAACCAGCTTTTCAGCGCGGTAAACATATTCAGAATGCGATCCTGCGGCGTATTGCCTTGATCGGACGCGCTTCTGAACCACGCCATCCACTGCTCATCGCGCACGCTCAGCGCGGCTGATGCCACCTCCTCTTTACTGGCGAAGTGATGATAAATACTTTTTCTGGCGACGCCTGAGGTTCTGACCAGAAGATCCATGCCCATGGCGTGGATACCGTTCTGATAAATCAGCTGCTCAGCGCTCCTGAGAATTTTTTCCCGGGTACTGACTAATGTTTTGTTCATGGCCTTAAGGTAGAACGATCGTTCTACCTCGTCAACGTTTTTTTAGCAGGAGGCTATCACCGGGGCGACAGACAGCTATGCAATGCTGACTGAGCGGATCAAAAAGGGAGAGCCGTAAGCTGGCTCTCCCTGCAATGAATAGTTTATTAAAGCTGACTGGAAAACTCTGCCTCAACCTGGAGGCAGTGCCTGCAGAATACGCTGCGCATCCTGTTTGCTCAGCGGGTAATCGTAAAATGTCCGGTAAAATTCCTGAGTCGCGTCAACCAGATCGCGCGTTGCAAACAGCGCCGTATGCAGCTTTTTGGCAGCCCACTGGATTTGCAGTGCGACTTCAGTGCCGTAGCGATCCCAGGGAAAGACACCCGATGGGTTCTGCCACACCTGCTGCTGCTTCACGGCTTTTACGCTGGCGAACAGCGATTTGTAGTCAGAGTCAGCCAGGGTTCCCGCGCCGGCACCGATAATAATCACATCCGGATCCCAGCGTATCACCTCCTCCGGTGAAACAGGGCGCATATTGCCATCCACGGAGGCGGCGACGTTCCGGCCACCCGCAAGCCTGATCCAGGTATCAATCAGGGTATTCCGGCCATCTACCTTCAGCGGATGCAGCGACTGAATATGCAGCACGCGCGGGCGTTCACTCTCCGCAAGCGCGGCCGTTTTGGTCTGAATAGCAGCGATTTGCGTATCCAGATAGCGATTATAAGCCCGGGCTCGCGCGGCCGCTGCCGGTGTGCCGACCACCTGAGCCGTGGTAGTGAGTGAGCGTTTCATCGAGTCAAAATCATCAAAATTCATTGCCAGTACGGGAATACCGGCCAGACGATAAGACTCTGCATCGGGATCGTTAGCGGGTACAAAAATCGCATCAACGTTGCGTGCCACCAGCGCTTCACTGTTAAAGGTTTTACCGTGTGCCTGGAGCGCCTGATTTAACGATGGCTGTACCTTAAACATCCACGGCCGCTCCGCCGGATGGTTTACGGTTGCCACAATCCGATCGCCGGCGCCCAGCGTCATAAGCAGAGAGTGGTGGGCAAACCAGGCATCGGCTATGTGCAGCACCGGCTGGCTCAATTCAATCTTATTCCCGCTGTCGTCAGTGACTGTCTGAGCCGACGCCAGAGCGCTTACGACCAGAAGCGGTAGTGCCCATTGCAGGCTTTTCATCAGTAAATATCCCTGTCAGAAGCTGAGTTGCATGGACACAAAGTAGCTTTCCTGCCGGTTGCAGAAGGCGCGTCGTCTGGTGAAGCATTAACGACCATCGCAGGTTGTTCATTTACGGCATATACCGGCATAGCAGACAATAACATTGCGCTGGTGAACGTTGTCTTCACCAGGATCAAACGTTTAACAAACATGAAATTTCCAACATCTGTCGAAAGGGCAGGCATCATTACTTACCGATATATCATTGAGTATATAACGACTTATATGAGTTAATCGACTTAAATCAAAACCTGCCCGGTAACATTAAATTATATCGAATGTGATTAAACCAGCGGTGCTTTCACAGTGCTAATGATAGCTCCAGGAGTGGATCGCATTGCCTGAACCAATACTCTAAAATGTGCCCTGAACCTAATATCTACGGAGAGAATTCAGGTGAAATCTTTTGATGAACTATTAATGGAAGCTATGGAGGCCGATACAGAGGGCTGGGGGTTTGACTGGCTGGACGGGAAAGCGACAGAGGAAAGGTCCTCCTGGGGTTACGCGAGGTTAATCGGAGAACGCTTAAGCCGGGTAACGTCAGCACTGGACATTGATACCGGTGGAGGAGAAGTATTAAATGAAGTTCCCGAGTTTCCTGCATATATGGCCGCAACAGAAGCGTGGCCCCCGAACCTGAAAAAAGCCCGGCAGCACCTTTCACCCCGGGGGGTAAATATTGTTGATACTTCCATCACCAAAAAGCTTCCTTTTAGCGAACAATCTTTTGACCTGGTCACATCCAGGCATCCGGTAGCACCGGACTGGCCAGAAATATATCGGGTTCTTAAACCCGGAGGAAGCTATCTGGCACAGCATGTTGGACCTGCATCTGCATTTGAATTAATCGAGTATTTTTTAGGACCACTTCCCAAAGAGAGAATGTACAGAGATCCTGTCAAAGAAAAAGAGGATGCGGAGATGGCGGGTCTGAAGGTCATTGACTTACGCACAGCACGCTGCCGGATGACGTTTTTTGATATCAGTGCCGTTGTCTGGATTTTGCGAAAATGCGTCTGGTGGGTCCCGGGCTTCTCCGTGGAGAAATACTACAAAGAATTGCAGGCGATGGACCAGAAAATGCGCCTGGGTCAGCCATTTGTTGCGTATTCCACCCGACATTTGATCGAAGCAAAACGTTAACGCTGATCGCTTTGCGGTTGACGTCTGCTTTGTGCCAGAAGCAGATCAAATGCTTCAGGGGGTGTTCATGTCAGGCATTTTCTTCATTCTTTTAACTGCCGCAGCATACACCCGATGACTTTTGCGGGTTCGTAGCCAGGATGCTATGTCTGATGTGACAGAACTTTCCGGTCGCCCTCTTTTTGACGTCCGCCTCTCTCATCGCGGACCTCAACTCTGCGTCAGTCCGCTTTGTGTCAGGAGCGGACAGTTACAAAATCTCTGTAAGTTCAAATTCCTCGAAGACAAGTTCCATTTCTTCAGAATAAGTGCCTTCACGCTCAAAATAACGCTTATGACCTTCATTCCAGTACTCCAGACTTAAATCACCTTCACCTTCCTTACTGGCGAGTTCACTCGTCACTTCATTGAAGCGGATAACCTGCATCCTGAGCGTTCTGATCACGCACATTGGCTGCCCGGCTCCGTTGAGAATGATATTATAACTTCCTACGCAGGGAGCTTCGCCTCGTTCATGTTCATGCTGAAAAGATGCTATCGAAGAGCATGTCGCTGTTTTACTGCCACTCAAAATCAGTTGTACGAGTTCATCAGCAAGTTCCGGGCTGTCGCCAAATTGCCATGCCAGTGCACCGGGATAAATGTTTTTTAATTCTTCGAGCTTTGTCATTTTTAGCCTTTTTTAATTTAATACGCTTAAGGAAGTAACCCATTTCCGTTCAATATGAATTACCTGATTCAAATATTCATCATTGTTGCACTGCTGCGAAATCCCGCTTTTCGCTCATAGCTAACGTCGATCTGTGCGCAAGTCCGCTTCGCGCCAGAAGCGGATATTGCGATCCTCATCGTGCGCGAATGAGTAAAAGCAGGTTAACCTTGTTACCTCGTGACGATAAAAATTGTGCAAGCTTTTAGCCGAACCATTTCAAGTAAGGACACAGTTTAAATGAAGGTTATTGAAAGTGGCATTCGTGACGTAAAACAAGGCGAAAATGTGAGAGTAATCACGCCGGTAAACATCTATGAGTGTGAACTGGGTGATGATGTTTTTGTAGGGCCATTTGTAGAGATACAAAAGGGATGCGTTATAGGCGACAGAACCCGAGTACAGTCACACACTTTTATCTGTGAGAACGTTACCCTGGGTAAGGATTGTTTTATAGGCCATGGCGTAACCTTTGCCAACGACTTGTTTAAGAATGGCGCTCCTGATGCTTCTGCAGAAAGCTGGATACATATCATATTAGGTAACGCGGTAACCGTGGGGAGCGGGGCAACTATCTTAACCGCGGACATTTGCAGTGGTGCGGTGATTGGTGCCGGTAGCGTGGTTACAAAGCCTGTGCTGGTAAAAGGCGTGTATGCGGGTAATCCCGCCAGACTTTTGAGAAAGCTCTAATCAGATACTCTGCAAGTTGCCAGCCTGAAATTCTGGCAACCTGAGACCGTTAAAGTCCGCTTCTTACTCACAGCGGACCTTACATCCGGTTATTCCGCTTAGTGCCAGAAGCGGACTTGTTCTGATTCAGAAAATTCAAGCTTGTTCAGGAGGCGTGAAAGCCTTCTGCAACATCTGAAAAGTATTTGAGCAATCGAGTGTCTCTGGCAGGCATACGTGCATGAGCGGGTGTAATCAGGCCCATAAGTAAAAACCGGCCGCTATCCCACATATGCTCGGTATAAACGAGATAGTGATCAGAGGTTCGGTTATAGTTTTCCTGCCTGGCATTCCAGGTCAGCCGAAAGTGCAGGTTGACGTGGATATGCTGAACGTTCGCATCAACCGCGAACGGTGGAAAGTCAAAAGGTGCATCCCGACCAAGCATGTTTGAAGGCGCGCCAGTTGATTTATAAGTAATGAACTCGGCCTTAAACTGCTCTTCGAGGTCAGGGTAAACGGCGAACGTGGGCTGAAAAAATTCATCCCATGTAATCTGGCTGTATTCAGCCGTTAATGCCATTTAGCAGCGGCCTTATTGCCCGAGTCCAGCAGATGGTTCATGGCTAACAGGCTGACGTCTGAATTACGCACATCGGTTGTGCGAATAAGCTGGTCTATAAGGCCGAGGTAATTTTTGGTCGCAATGCTGACCATTTTGATGGCCTTAACAAACGCAAACTCTGCAGAGTCTTTGTCGTAAGATAGGATAATGTCTTTTTCGGGCAGCATCAGGACGAAGGATTCAGCAATACCGGCGACATGAACAGTCTGACTCTGGATTCCTTTAGCTGTTTTAACTGCGCCTTCAAAATCGTTATCAGCATAACGGGAAAGTTCGACGCGGCTCTCGCGCAGCTCACTGGCCAGGGCATTAAGCACGACGGTCAGATCTTCGATGTCGGTTTTATTGACTCTGGCACCCATCTCGAAAACCCGCTCCACAATCGTAGGCTGGCACGCAACCGCTTTAGGTTGCGGCTGGATACTGGCAAGTACCAGTGCCACTGCTGCTTGTAAATGCTGGATTTTAAATTTCACGACAGACTCCATTATCGCCAGTTCACGACGAGGCGCGGTATTCTACTACTGAACCTGACTATAAGCTAAAAATAGTTTGTTGCATATGCGCTACGTTAGTCAAAGCGAGACAGACAGAAGGACTGACCTGCTACCCGTCCGGTATGCAGCCAGTCAATGAGCACGAGCGGGTCATTTGTGGCATAACGCCCCCTCGGACGCAGACTTATCTGAACGCCATCTGGCGATGTCAGGTTACAGATGTTATCTGGCTGAATGTCATACTCCAGCCAGTCAAACTTTTCGATTACGCTGAGTCCGGGATAGTCTCCAGGCAGCTGAGCACTGACATGCGCCATAGCAGGTAAAATGGAATGAGTTTTTCTGTTATTTTTGATAATCGCTTTCAAATTCTGGCCCAGGCGCTTAGCAGGAATGTAATGTTCAGCGACTTAAAAACTCTGAAGCTTATGAATAAAAGGTCCGCTTTTCACTCATAGCGGACCTTACATCCAGTTATTCCGCTTTATGCCAGAAGTGAATATTTACCGCAAACTGGCTGCATAAAAATAATCTACCAGACGCTAATAAAAACTCTCCTGCGTATAGAGAATAAAGGTAACTTTGCCGCTGGTATATTCCAAAGGTGTTTCACCACGTTCATCTCAAGAGTCAGTGTTTTCATCAGGGTTCCTGCTGAGGTATTTCCCTCAAAACATGCATTTCTCAGGATAGGCGGGCAGGCTAAGTTGGCAGCGTCTTTATCGCTGAACGTAGACCTTCAGACAGGAAATCACCATGACGCAGAAAAAACGCTTTGCCCTGATTGGCTGTGGTTTTATCGGACAGGTACATGCTGCAAATCTCGCGGCTCATCCGGAGGTTGAGCTTGCGATGCTGGCCGACATTGATACGGAGCAGGCCGCCGCACTGGCCGGGCAGATGAAGTGCATGGCGGGCGAAGTCAGCGCCGCCATCAACAGTGACAATATAGATGCCGTGCTGATTGCCAGCGCAACGCCGTCACACGCTGAACTGCTTGAAGCGGCTGCGCGGGCAGGTAAGGCCGTCTATTGTGAAAAGCCGATCGATTTGTCGCTGGCAAGAGCGATCCGCGTTGCTGAAAACGTGCTGCCTCTGAAGACAAAAATCACGATAGGCTTCAATCGCCGTTTTGACAGCAGCCATCAGCAGTTAAAGCGTCAGCTGGAACAGGGAACTGTCGGACGTCCTGAGTTAATTCAGATGGTCTGTCGTGCGTCAGAGCTTCCGCCGCTCAGTTATCTCAGGTCATCCGGCGGCCAGATGCGTGACCAGGCAATCCATTTTTTCGATCTGCTGCGCTGGCTGACAGCCGATGACGTTATTTCAGTAGGTGCGATGGGTGCAGCACTGGCCATGCCGACCATTAGCGAGTTTGACGATGTAGATACGTCGGTGCTGATTATGCAGATGCAGCAGGGATCATTTGCGCAGCTCGATAATACGCGTCGCACGGGCTACGGTTATGACGAAAGGATCAGCGTTATGGGTGCAAAAGGACTGGCAGAGTCAGGTTCGCAGAGCCCGCCGGGTATGACGCTTTTCCAGGGAAAGGCGATTATCAGGCAGGGACTTTATGCAGACTGGTTCAGTCGTGTGCAGGGCACCTATTATCAGCATCTTGACGCTTTTGTCCGCTATCTGAACGGGGAAGAGGTGACTGATTTACCAGGGCTGCTGGATGGGATCCGGGCGCAGGCGATCGCAGAAGCCGCGACGAAATCTCTGGCAACCGGGATGTTCTGCCCGGTCGATAACGTATTCTGACAACGGTCCGGGGCCAGTCCCGTGAGGATATGGCCCCGTAAGCTAAGGATACTCAGGTCCTTCTTTCACAAATATTAACGCTCTTCGTTGAAAACGATACCCAGCTGCTCCCTTACCGTATCCATCGCGGTCAGAGTCATAAGTACGGCGGACAAAGGGCGGACAGGGGAGTCGTTTAATCCCTGTCCCACGCACCATGCAAAATGTCGGATCTCATGATAGAGCTGCGTGTAGCGGTTGGCGGGTTCCTCCCAGCACAGCGTATGACCGCCCTGGCTCGAGGTCAGTACAAAGCCGCCGGGCGCATAAAACTGTCCCGCCAGAACCAGAGTGGCATCGCGGCCGGCAATCACCGCACTGCCGGGGGTATTACTGAACAGAGTCGTGTTCAGTACCGAATGCATGCCGCTGGCATGTTCGAACAACATAGAAGCCTGTCCGTTAACATTTTCTGTTGCCGGCTGTCCGCTGGACTGAATGCGCACAGGTGCACCTGCCACCATCACGCTCAGCGAAACCAGATAGCTGCCCAGATCCAGCATCGGACCGCCGGCCAGATCGGCATTGAAGATGCGGTGATCCTGCGTAAAAAACTCACCGTGATCGGCAGTCAGGGTATGAAGATCGCCCAGAATGCCGTCGGTTAAAAGCTGACGCAGCACATCATATTTTGGCGCGAAATCGCACCACATACCCTCCATACACAGCAGGCCTTTTTGACGGGCGCGCGTCTGCAGGGCTTCTGCTTCCCTGACATTCAGCGCCAGGGGTTTCTCAATCAGCACATGTTTGCCTGCATTAAGTGCTTTCATGCCATCCGGATAGTGATGGTTATGTGGGGTGGCGATATAGATGGCGTCCAGATCATTCATTGCCAGCATTTCATCTGCACTGCTGAAGGCCGCCGGAATGGCCCAGCGATCGGCGAATGCCTGTGCTTTAGCTCTGTTTCTTGCTGCTACAGCAACCAGCTGCTGTCCGGTGTGCTCCTTCAGCGCGCGGGCAAAGTGTTCAGCGATCCAGCCAGGGCCAATGATGCCCCAGCGCAATACGGGTATCGACTTTTCAGAGGGCAGTCGCGGAGCGGGCAGGGAAGAGGGAAACATAATGATTCCTTTTAAGTACGGTCCTGGCGGTTGCCTGCTACAGCAACCCACTGACGGGATAGGATAGATTGCTCAATGGCGGTCAGAACCTGTTGATTCTGCAGGCCAAATGCAAAGTTCGGGTAACAGTCGCCGTCGCCGCAGATCCCCTGCACCAGGTCATGAATCTCAATCACTTTGACATCAAAATAGCCGAGCCCGCCGCCGCCAAAATCGAATCCGAAAAAGCCTGAATAGGCCGGGATCTGGCTGCCGGCATAGAGGGTCTTAAAGCCCCTGTCATTTTTGTCATCGCTGAAGCGATAAACCTGCAGCTCATTGAAACGTTCGCCATCCATATAAAGGGTGCCCTCTGTACCTGAGACTTCCCAGAACACCCCAAAAATGCGACCGGCAGCGAGGCGTGAAGCTTCGATCACGCCGCTGGCCCCGCTTTCAAAGCTGACGAGGCACTGAACCTGGTCGTCATTTTCCACCTCACGCCATTCTGCCTGCTCATCGATGCGACTGGCATAACCGGCGTCCACCTGCGGAACCGGGCGCTGCCGCAGCCAGGTCTGGGCGCTGGCCGTTACCTCGCTGATCTCACCCATGAGAAACTGCGCGACGGAAAGGGTATGGGCCCCCAGATCGCCCAGGGATCCGCTGCCGCCCAGCTTTTTAGAGCAGCGCCAGGACCAGGGCAGTTCCGGGTCATTATAAAAACCCTGATCAAAGGTGCCACGAAAGCGGATTGGCGTGCCGATATCGCCGCGCTCAATAATCTGTTTTGCCAGCAGCGCCGCAGGCGTTTTGATATTATTGAAAGCCACCATCGTTTTGACGCCCGCCTGTTCTGCTGCCAGAGTCATCTGCAGCGCCTCTTCCGTGCTGACGGCCAGTGGTTTTTCACAGTAAACGTGCTTACCTGCCGCAATCGCGGCCAGCGCCATCTCATAGTGCAGATGATTGGGGGAGGTGATATCGACCACGTCAACCTGCGGATCGTTAATCAGATCGTGCCAGTCTCCGTAAGCCTTATCAGCCCCAAAGCGCACCGCATTCGCATCGGCTAAAGTCTGGTTTTGATCGGCCAGTGCATAGAGATGAGGGCGCTTTGGCAGGCCGGGATAGATCATTGCCGCACGGCGGTAAGCATCAGCATGCGCCTGCCCCATGAAGCCCGAGCCGATTAAGCCAATGTTGAGTTTGTCTTTCATTGAGCAACTTCCTCTGTTGAGAGGGACTGTGAAAAAGTGCTTTTTACCCAGTGAAACGCCCGGGAAACGGCAGCAAACGGCTCTTCTTTTTGCGGGTCCTGTTCGGCTTCTACTGTCAGCCAGCCCTGATAATCTGAGCGCGCAATAAAATCAGTCAGCGGAGAATAATCAATGCATCCCTCGCCCGGCACCGTGAAGAGTCCCGCGCGTACTGCATCATTAAAGCTGAGGTCGTTTTCCCGGACGCGATGTAGCACCTCAGCGCGGACATCCTTCAGGTGGATATGCACGATACGATGACCAAACTTTTCTGTTATCTGAGCCAGGTCAACACCCGCGGCAAAAGCGTGCCCGGAGTCCAGAACCAGTCCGACACTCTCAGCGGTTTTAGTCAGAAACTCTTCCAGTTCATGGTGTTGCTCAACCAGCATCATCAGATGATGATGGTAGGCAAGTTTCAGGCCAAATCTCCCCATCAGAATATCGGCAAACTCGCTGACTTTGCCGGCATATTCATCAGCATCCAGGCTGCACAGGGCCGGAGAAAGAGAAAGAGGCTCGTCCAGCGGATAGCTGCCAGGCATACAGCCGCATTCGCCGTAAACCATAACGTCTGCTCCTGATGCTTTGAGAAGCCCGGCGTGTGGTTCCACGGCCGCGATTTCATCAGCAACGCTGCGTTCGGCAAGGAAACCGCTGTACCAGCCCGAAGCGAGCTGAAGCCCCGCTTCATGCAATAGTGGGGCTAATTCGGTGTGGGTTCGGGGAAATTTTCTGCCCAGCTCAATCCCCTGATAACCGGCAGAGGCAGCCTGTGTCAGGCAGGTTTCAAGTGAAATAGTGTCGCCCAGATCGGGCAGAACGTCGTTGGTCCAGCTTAACGGGCTTACACCTAATCGAATACGTGAACTCATCAGGACACACCTCCTTACAGGTCAGTCTGTAAGCACTATAAGGAAGGCGTAAGCAGAACCGATATCGGTTCAATGAGGTAAAACCCTCAACTGAAGAAAATAGTGAATCTCTCTGTTTCAGCGTGTTATTGCCAGGATTAACTTTATAAATAACCCATTCTGCGGGTTAATTTTCAGACTGACAGATCCGGCACATTAAACGCTCCAGAGATGACAGGCGATGCACAAGAATTGTTCGGAAGCTGGCCGCAATAACGGTTAATGGCGCGCGCATGATCCGGAATATGCCTTTCATTGACCCTGCTCCATCAACTCCAGCATCTGTCTATCGGGGCTTTGTAGATATATTACTCTGAGTCCAGAAGAACAGGGACTCTTCAATGTTTCTGACTGAAAAACCGACGTGATCCGCTCTTTTAAACATGAAGTTACCTGCTGGGTTTTAGAAAATAAGCACTAAACTATCTGAAATCTCACTTTGGAACTTCACGACAAAAGCGTACATCATCTGGCAGACTGCTTTTCGTGTACAGTCATGATAAAAACCAGGGGATCTTCCTCCCGGTTTTCATAAAAATGAGGAACATCTGTTCTGGCAGTCGCCGAACAACCGGCTCTTAAAAGATATTGATGGTCCTGTACCCCAAGCGTGAGTGAACCCGCCTGAACATAAAAAAGTTCAAGCGTTCCTGCTGTATGGCCGGGGGAGTCAAACCTTTCACCCGGTTGCATTTCCCACATCCAGAGTTCTGTCATATCAGGGCCGCCAGATCCAGCGAGCAATTTTGCACTGCCGCCTTTTTCTCCTTTCCACAGTTCCGGTATTTCATCTGATGAAATCAGGCGGACTGCCGGTTTTGAGCTGACATCCACAAAGTCAGCCACTGCAACGCCCATCGCGGCAGCCAGCCGGCATAGCAGGGCGATACTGGGATTCGCTCTGCATCCCTCTATCTCAACCAGCGTTCCCTTGCTCACGCCGGCCCGGCGGGAGAGTTCATCAAGAGACATTTTTTTTTGCTGACGATACACCTTAATCCGCTGAGATACGGCTTCATTAACATTGTCGGCGATAGCATTAGCGTCGGTCAGTAAATTGACTTTTTCGGTCATCGGTCATTATCATGATGTAAATTGGTCATTAAAGGATTATCCCGTGTTAAAAGTATCTCCGTCAATTGCTCCCGATATTTATCGCATTGCACCTGGATTTCGGGCATTGAGTATCGTCGTGCAAGCCGCACCGGTGATAAATCCTGGTGCAGGAGAAGCTGCGCTACAGGATGCATGTAAAGCAGTTCTGGCGGGTCAGCCAGAATGGGCGGAATCTCATCTGGCCGCCTGGGGGGAAGTTTTCCAGAAATTTGGCGCTAAGCCCAAGCGTACGCCGTGTTCAGCTGATGCCTTGCGTAAGCGCGTATTGCGCGACGGTACAATGCCGGCGCTCGACCCCATTGTTGATCTCTATAATGCTGTCAGTCTTCGTTATGCTGTGCCGGTGGGTGGCGAAAATATCTCTGCCTATCAGGGAGCACCATGCCTGACTGTGGCAAAAGGAACAGAACCTTTTGATACGCTTAAAGAAGGCGAGACCACCATTGAATATCCTTCGCAGGGTGAGGTGATATGGTGTGATGAGGCCGGTGTGACTTGCCGACGCTGGAACTGGCGCCAGGGGATCAGAACTCGCCTGGGTGTCGAAGCACAGCAGATGTGGTTCATCCTTGAGAGTCTTCCCCAGATGCCGCTGGAGATGCTTCACGAAGCCGGGAAGATGCTGACAGACGGCCTGAAAAAAATGATGCCCGGTGTAGAGTTCGAGGCCTCTCTCATCCAAGAAGTACATCAGTAACACCCTTCAGGAGAGGCATGTATGTTTACCGGCCTGACGGCGTTTTCATTAACCCCGTCTACCGCCAGCAACGTGGATGAAAAGAGGGCAGGCGCCTCCTTTTTCCACGTGTCTGTATCGGTTTGCATTTATGATAATCCCGGCACTACCCATTTCACCTTTACGGATAAACTACACGCTTGCCTCTCATGCCGCAGACCAGTCAGAGGCAACGCTCTGCCTGAATGACAAACTTTACGATAAACGTATAAAGCACGCTTCTCGCTCTTAGCAGATGTTCATCGAACTCCGTCCGCTATGTGCCAGAAGCAGACATTTTTTCTCTCAAGCAGAAAGAAATGAGATGATCATCAATTTATAAAGTGCCGATTCTGCAGAAACAGGTTTTTACTACATTTTGTTTTATATATCATACGTTTTCAGAAGTGATTAATAATAAGAGCATAAACATGTGCAATGACTTACAGCGTGTGCTGATTATGGGAAATAGCGGTTCAGGCAAAAGTTGGCTTGCTGCACGTATCTCTGAATTCAAAACATTACCTGTTACAGATTTAGATACTCTTTACTGGGAACAAGATGGTTACGGGAGAGCCAGGGAAAAGACAGAAGTGATTAAAGATGTTCTTGCAATAGCAAATAAAGAACGCTGGATTATTGAGGGCGTATATGGCTGGATCGCTGATCAAGTCTCTTATTACGCTTCTCATGTCATATGGCTGACGCCTAAGCCAAGCGAATGTGTTGAAAACATTGAAGTCAGGGGGATAAGGAACAATGGATCTGTTGAAGATTATAAAGCCTTGCTGGAATGGGCTTCCTTGTATGAAATACGAACCGGGTCGAGTAGTTATGAGGGGCATCTTACTGTCTTTTCAAAAGTCAGTCCCGAGAACCAAATAAAGCTAGCTAGTCGCGAAGATATCAATCAGTTCCTCACTCAACTTTGATAATGCAGTTCATTAAACGTCCGCTCCTCACTCATAGCGGACACTGGCCGATAGATCGGATTGTTCTATACGTTGAGCATAGTGTCTTCAGCCGCCCTGCGGGCGGCTACAGTTAATACTCATTTCCCGATAACGTTCCAGTCGGCCGCAGTGGATAGCGTAACAAACGGGCCAGCCAGCGTGACATTATGATGGCTGACGATCTCTTTAGCTGACAGGCAGCAGTTATCCATTGTGGTATGCGCATCTGAAATCAGCACTGTCCTGAATCCGCGTTCCGACGCTGCACGGCAGGTCGTGTCCACACAAAATTCTGTTTTCATCCCGGCGATAACCAGTTCCCTGATACCTCGCTGGCTGAGCTGATGCTGCAGGTCCGTATTCTGAAAACAGCTGGGATGCTTTTTAATAAACACGACATCACGCTCAGCGTACACGTTCATTTCAGGTATAAGTCGGGTTAACGGTCCCTGCTCTGAGAAAGGGGAGTCATCAGGTCCGGTATGGCGCGCAAAAAAGATGGGTATCTGAGCCCGCCTGGCTTTTTCAATCAGCAGACAGATATTCGAGAGTACAGAAGCCGCGGAACAGGGGGAAACCGGCCCGCGAAAAAGCCCGTGCTGCATATCGATAATTAAAAGCGCATTTTCAGAAATCATAATATATCTCCATTCGGTAAGTTATGAACGGAGAGATCGTTTTCCCCGTCCGGTCTGGCGGGGAGTCAGAGTCTGTTTTGTCAGGTGTCAGTCACAGATGCGCTCACGCCGCCGAAGGTGCCGGTGGTTGTGACGGTGGTTGTTGACTGAACTGACTTAATCATCGCCTGGTTTTCGCTTATAAGTTGGTGACAGTAAGAGGAAACATAATAACTTAAAAAAGCTGTTTTCTGGTTTTAACACCATAACTCACCTGTTACAACAGATATGTCCGTTGACTGATATCGTTTTTTTCCTGTGACATCCAGGCCAGATAATGCACGGTAATATGACTTCCGTTTTTCACATAAGGCCACCTGGTAATGTCTGATATAGCATCACTGCATAAAAGGCGGCTTTGTGTCAGAAGCAGACAGCGCGATCTGCAATGGCGCATCAGGAGATTCGCTGTATGTTTGCTGGCAGGCGGATATATACTCTCGTTTTTGGATGGTGCTGACATGCCTCACATAACCCTGCATATTCTGAATGCCCAACAAAAACTGACCGCTCACCGTGAATGGCTTCAGGCCAGCCTGACCGCTACCTATGAAAAAGCTCAGCGGCTGATGCCGGTTCCTTCGCTGGATGTGGTGGTTAAAGCCGGAAAGTTTGTGATTCCTGAAAAAGGGCACACGGGTTTTTGTCCTGAGCCAGGCGTTATCTATTTAACGGTCGACCCTGAAAACCCGGCATTCTGTAAAAATGAAGCGCACTCGCTTGAGCGAATGTTTGCTCATGAACTGCACCATGCGGCCAGGTGGGCAGGGCCCGGATATGGCTCAACGTTAGGGGAAGCTATCGTTTCTGAAGGGCTTGCCGGGCACTTTTCTCTCGAGCTTTTGGGCGGTAAACCTGAACTCTGGGAAAGCCTCAACTCAGATATTATTCAATCCTTTGCCCGGCAACTGCATGACAGCTGGCATCGCACCGATTACGATCACAATGCCTGGTTTTACGGAACCGGCGATTTGCCAAAGTGGCTGGGATACACCGCAGGCTTTGAGCTTATTTCCCGGTATCTGGCAGCCTCTCCGCATCTGAAAGCTTCAGCGCTGGCAAACATAAATGCTGCGGAGCTGAGGGATTTTATAGACTCTTCGCTTCTCTGAAGCATTGTTCTGTTTATCAACGGAAGCTGGCGGGCGCGCTTCTTCAGGTCCGGGTCATTAATTTCTGCTAAATATATGACCACAAGCCGATGCTTAAATTAATGCCTGAAGGGTTGCTATGAACGCAATAAGTTTGCAAAACAGATATCACGCTGTGAATAACAATACTGCGGCGTTGTGGGCGGAAAATGCAGGTATCGGGAAGGTCAGAGAGGAAAACTACTACGATCCGACCCGGCTCGCGCTGGCAACGGGCATACGGCTCTCCGTGACCGCAGATATTTCACGCCTTATTGTGAAGTTAACTCAGCTCACCGCAGGTGACCGGCTTGCCGATACGTTGCCCGCCTGCGGTTTGCATTTTACTTTCTTACCCCTGACTCTGCCGCTCTATCACGCAGATGAGCCACTGCCAGCGAAAGTGGATCAGTTAATGGCAATCTGGCGTGAATTTGCAGCGGAAAAAGTTGTGATTACGCATCTGCGGCTGGTAGCGTTACCCGATCAGCTTTTGCTGGCGGGGATCCCGGCACATCCTGCGCTGGCGCTGCGCGAGCAGTTCTGTGCAAAGGTGCTCGATTCTCAGTGGAAAAATGAAATCCTGATGCGCCATGCCGGCAGAGCGTTGCCGGCTCCCTTCTGGCACAGCACGCTGCTGCGCTACGGGGCGGCGTTTTTACCTGAACCTGTGCGCGCGTTTTTCTTTAAGCATCAGGCCGCCACGTTCGGTGATGTAGCCGGGGAACTGACGCTGGTGAAAACTAACTATAACTGGACAGAGTGCTATCCCTTAAAATAGCCCAGGGCGAAAAGAGAAGAGGTTGCTATGAAATTGCCGGGAATGCCGGAAAATGAAGCTGTGCGGCTGAAGTCGCTCCACAAACTTGGCCTGCTGGATACGCAGGACGATGAGCGCTTTGAACGACTGACCCGCATTTCCCGCCGGCTGTTTCAGGTACCGATAGCGCTAATCAACCTTATCGATCGCGATCGTCAGTGGGCGCTGGCGTGTCAGGGGATCAACGGCCGCGAGATGAAACGCGACATCTCTCTGTGCGCGCATGCCATTATGCTGGATGAGCCTTTAATCATCACAGACGCGCGCGAAGATGCGCGGTTTTATGACAATCCGCTGGTGACCGGCACGCCGTTTATCCGTTTTTATGTGGGGTATCCGGTGCGGCTGCCCGACGGTGCCGTTGCCGGTACTCTGTGTCTGGCTAACAGCGAACCGCGCCGTTTTACCGACGAAGACATTGCCGCAATGAAAGACGTGGCGGCGATTGTCGAAAATGAATTTCAGGTCACGCACATCGCAATGGTGGACAGCCTGACGGATATTCCCAACCGGCGCGGGTTTTATGCGATGGGAGAAAAGCGGTTTCAGCAACTGCAGCAGCAGGATCGCGACTTTGCCATCCTCTATTTTGACCTCGACAAATTCAAGCCTATCAATGACCTGTGGGGCCATGCAGAAGGCGACAACGTGCTGAAGATCTTCGCCGCGCTGCTCTATCAGCAGCTCGGACCGGATGACATTGCAGGCCGTCTCGGCGGCGATGAGTTTGCTGTATTGCTGGCCCGGCAAAGCGATGCTAAAGCCTACCTGTGCCGGCTGCGCGAGGCGCTGTCAGTATGGAATCAGCAGGCGGCTAAGCCCTACAACATTAATTACTCGTTTGGCATGATCGCCAGTGAGGCAGGCAAATATGCCTCGCTCGCGGAAATGATCGGCGAGAGCGACAGCGTGATGTATGCCGAAAAGCGTCGAAAAAAGCCGCGCTAAGCACGCGGCCAGCTGTGCAGGAGATTAGTGGCCGTGAACGGTTAGCGCCACCAGCCGGATAACCACCGGACGTACAAGCAGAATGCAGACAAAGGCAGCAGGCATCGCCACCTGATAAGCATTCATCACATTTGTCATATAATGCGGGCCTGGACCAGACTCTGCCAGCGTAATAACCAGGCTCATCAGAAACGCCATAATGGTCGCCATGTACAGAGAAAATATATAAGGGGTAACCCGATGTGGCAGCCGTAAGCGCACGCCAGCTGACGCAATTGCTTTAATCATAAGATCTCTCCTGACCGGTAAGTTAAGAAACAGCGGCTACCTTACGGGCCTGTGCCGGACAAAAAAAGCACAGCTGTGCTTTAATCATTGCTAAGCAACATTTACGAAAAGAGCGGGCCGCTGATGGATATGCTGGGGTTGATCGACAATTTTGTTCGCGTAGTGGAAAACGGCACTATTGCCGCTGCTGCCCGCGCCAGAGGAATGAGTGCTGCAGCCGTAAGCCAGAGCCTGGCCCGGCTCGAAACGCACCTCGGCGTGCGTCTGCTTTCACGCACCACCCGCAGTATGGTCCTGACGGAAAGCGGTCAGCGTTATTACGCCAAAGTCCGCCATATACCGTATGATATTGCGCTTGCTGCGCAGGCTGCCGCTGTGGAAACCGGACCGCAGGGTCCGCTGCGCATTGCCACCACCGCGGCGTTTGGCCGCTACGTGGTTGCCCCTCTTATGCCGGCTTTTAATGAAATGTTCCCCGGAATTGACATAGAACTGATCGCTACCGATCGTAATGTCGATCACCGGCTGGAAAATATCGATGTCAGCCTGCGCATTGAGGCGCAGCTGAACGATCGGCTGGTGGCGCGAAAAATCGCATCCCTGCCGTTTATTTTCTGTGCGGCACCCGCTTACCTCTCCCGTGCAGGTACCCCGCAACGCATTGACGAGCTGAGCGAGCACGCCTGTCTGGTGTTTCGTTATCCCACAGATGGCCGGTTTCTTCCCTGGAGCTTCAGCGCAGACGGGGAGGTCGTTACCGCCCGGCTGAATCCCCGTTTTATCAGTGACGATATCGATATTATTGCCAGAATTGCCGTCAGCGGTGGCGGAATTGCACGGCTGGCAAGCTTTATCGCCCGGCCGCTGATCGCCAGCGGCCAGCTAATCCCGCTGTTTACTGACGACAAACAGGCGATTCAGTCGCTGCCGATGATCATTTACGCCTGCGTCAGTGAGCGTTCCGCCCTGAGCGCAAAAGTCAGGGCGTTTATTGATTACATTGCGGCAGCGGTTGCCACAGATGAAAAGATGTCATCGGCGCCGCTCCGGGGTGATTAACGCGGAGTGCGCAGCCGCAGTATGAACAGGCTGCTGACGAGCATCACTGCTGCTGCCATCAGCACCATCTTCTGCAGGCCGATAAGCCCAGCCAGATGTCCTCCTGCCAGCGCACCGCTGCCGATGGCGGCATTAAATATCGCGACATAGAGCGCAGAAGCGGGCTGCGCGGCCGTACCGGCACTGCGCAGCAGCCAGGTCTGCAGCCCGACGAATATTACTGCGATCCCGGCGCTCCAGAGTGCCAGCAGCAGCGCGGTCAGGCCGTGCGGCAATGCGGCGATGCTGAGTGCGCCCAGCGCCAGCGCGCTCAGCAGCAGCGCTGAAAGAATCAGGCCCCTGAGATGCCGATCGATCAACTTCCCGGCAATCATATTGCCCGCTACGCCGGCGATGCCGGCCATCAGCAGCAGGGCGGAAACCGCAGCAGGGGCAATACCCTGCTTTAACGTCAGCAGCGGATCGATATAGGTAAACGCGGCAAAGTGCGCGGTGATGACGGCTGCCGTTGCGCCAAACAGCGTCAGCAGCGTGCGATGGCGAAAAATAGCCAGATAGTCATTCAGTTTTAAGGGGGCAGGAGGCGTCAGAGCCGGAAGCGTGCGCCAGAGAACCACGGCGGCGGCCAGTGCAAACAGCGCAATGGCACCGAACGCGCTGCGCCAGCCGGCAGCAGCAGCCATAAAGCTGGCAAGCGGTACGCCCAGTACGCTGGCGGCTGAGACGCCGCCAAATATCACTGATGTCGCCAGTCCCAGCCTGCTGGCCGGCACCAGCCGGGCGGCAACGGTGCCAATCAGCGCCCAGAATACGCCATGGGCCAGCGCACCGGTAATGCGGGCGGTCATTAGCGCGGGCAGAGCGTAAGCGCGCATCGCCATCAGACAGGAGCCCGCCAGAATCACCATTAATCCAACCAGCAGCGCCTTGCGCGGAGTGCGTGCTGGCAGCATGCCGGAGCAGAGTGCAGCCAGCGCAGCGACCCAGCCATAAGCGGTAACAATCAGTCCGGTGGTGGCAGCAGGCTGGTGCAGATCGTTTGCCAGGGCGTTCAGCATCCCTACCGGCGCCAGCTCGCTGGTGACGATAGTAAAAGCGCTGAGGCCGAGCGCGGCAATAGCAATCCAGTTACGCGCTGGCACTGCGTGCGTAGCGATAACAGTGTCATTCATGGTGCAGTCTCCTTATGTTCAGATTCCGGAATTCTTAACCGGTTTAACTTCCCGGGGATGCGCAGTATCATCTGATCGAAATCGGGAAAACAGTGCGGAGAATGGAAGGCTATTTTCCATAAATGGAAACTATGAAGAGTGAATTTTACTGGGATGACATCAGGATCTTTCTGGCAATCGCCCGCGCCGGAACGCTGAGCGGCGCGGCGAGTGCGCTGGAAACCGGCATCGCGACCGTCTCCAGAAAGCTGGACCGGCTGGAGCAGTCGCTGGGACTGCCGCTGTTCAGCCGGCATCAGAGCGGATACCGGCTAACGGATGATGGCGAAGCGCTGCTGGAGCGGGCGGAGGCGCTGGAAGAGGCGGGGCGGGCGGTGACAGAAAAAGCGCAGCTGCAGGGAGCGGTGGCCGGACTGGTACGGCTGGCAACGTCGGATAATCTGGCCACCCATTTTATTCTGCCTTCACTGCCGTCTCTGCTGCAGACGCATCCGGCGCTTCGGCTGGAGGTGCTGAGCGGGGTGCAGTCAGTCAATCTGCACCGCAGAGAGGCCGATCTGGCGATTCGTCTGGTTCGCCCTGAGGCGGGCAACCTGACCATCAGACGGCTGGGAACCCTGGGATTCGGTCTGTATATGGCGCCGTCATTACTGCACGCTTCAGCACCTTTTACCCTCAATGAAGCGCCCTGTATCGGCTGGTCTGAATCACACCAGCATCTGCCTGCCGCCCGCTGGATCAAGCGCGTGCTGCGCGGCAGGCCCTGCCGGCTGGAAGCCAACACGCTGACCGCGCAGGTTGCGGCGGTGACGGCCGGACTGGGCGTTGGCGTGTTGCCGCACTTTATGGCCAGAGCCAGCGGTTTGCATTGCCTGCAGCGCGACAGTAGTGCCGATCAGCCGCTGTGGCTGGTAATGCACGCCGATCTGGCAACGTCGGGTCGCGTACGCGCGGTGGCCGATCATCTTATCGGACTCTTCAGCGAATGCCGGGAGCAGCTTGAACGCTGAGCAAAATCCAGCGCGCGCGTCGGTAAGCGCAGCAATGTTCTACACTCCGGTAACGCGCAAAGTAACAGGAGAAAAGATGACGAACTCAAAAAACAGTGAAATCGTGCATGAACTGGTGTCAGAGAGCGGCACCGCATGGAACGGTCAGGCTTACGACTGCTATCCGTCAGGCAAGCCACAGATTTCCGTTATGCGCATGTCGCTGCCGCCCCACAGTGAACTGCCGTGGCATACGCATCCCATGCCCAACACGGCTTACGTGCTGTCGGGCCAGCTGATTATTGAAGATAAAGAGAGCGGCCGGCGCCAGCATTTTAATGCCGGTGAAGCGCTGAATGAGACGGTTAACAGTGCGCATCGCGGCTATACCGCTGAGCAGGCGACCGAGCTGATTATTTTTTATGCCGGGGCAGAGGGGCAGTCGCTCTCTGAGCCGCTGCCGGGTGAAGAGCCGGAGTTTTAGCGTTGAGCCGGGTGGAGAGTGACCGGAGGCGCAACAGCGCCGATCTGCACCCGGTTCGCTTTAACCCTTAATGCTTTTTGCGCCCCGCAGCGTTTTGATCGGGCTGGCTGCCTGGTTGCTCGCCTAAATCATCACGGCGCCTCTGCTAAACTTGCCGGGTCGTAACTAAAAAAACAGAGGACTGGAATGAAAATCAAAAGCTATGCCGCGATGAAAGCGGGCGAAGCACTGGTGCCGCACGAATATGAAGCTGGTCCGCTGAACGCGGAAGAGGTGATGGTCGAAGTGGACTACTGCGGTGTCTGCCACTCCGATCTCTCTATGATCGACAATGAGTGGGGCATCTCCTCTTTCCCGGTCATTGCCGGGCATGAAGTTATCGGCCGCATCAGCGAGCTGGGAGCCGCAGCGCAAAACAAAGGGCTGAAAGTGGGCCAGCGCGTGGGCATCGGCTGGACGGCGAAAAGTTGTCAGCACTGCGATGCCTGTATTAACGGCGAGCAGGTAAACTGCGAAAAAGGCTCTGTCCCGACCATTATGAACAAAGGCGGCTTCGCCAGCCACCTGCGTGCGGACTGGCAGTGGGTGATCCCGCTACCGGAATCAATTGATATCACGTCAGCCGGCCCGCTGCTCTGCGGTGGTATTACTGTATTCAAACCGCTGCTGATGCACAACATCAACGTTAACAGCCGCGTCGGCGTCATCGGAATTGGCGGTCTGGGCCATATGGCCATCAAACTGCTGCGTGCCATGGGTGCAGAGGTGACCGCGTTTAGTTCAAACGCCAGCAAAACTGAATCTGTTAAAGCGATGGGCGCCGATCGCGTGGTCAACAGCCGCGATCCAAAAGCGCTGAAGGCGCTGGCGGGTCAGTTTGACCTGATTATCAGTACGGTTGCGGTCGATCTCGACTGGCAGCCCTATTTCCAGGCGCTGGCCCCGCACGGTAAGTTCCATACCGTCGGTGCAGTAATGAAGCCGTTCCCGGTTCCGGCATTTACCCTGATCATGGGCGATCGCGCGGTAACCGGCTCCTCTACCGGCTCGCCGGGCCAGCTGCGTACGCTGATGCGCCTCGCCGCGCGTACTGATATCGCGCCGCAGGTAGAAGAGTTCCCGATGTCAAAAATCAACGATGCGCTGGAGCATGTGCGCGCCGGTAAAGCGAACTACCGCGTTGTGCTGAAAGCTGATTTCTGATGCAGAGATGAAAAGAGGTGGCTCAGCCACCTCTTTTTTTTACCCTTTGTTTGCTGAATCGTCCTGCTCGCCGAGGAAGAAGTACCAGAGCGGAATCGACATCAGTCCGGTAAATACCAGCGTGTAGAGCGTAATCATAAAGCCCTGCGTCAGATACATGGTCAGCGACCAGTGGCTGAACGGAATACCATACTGATCGATCACGCCACCGATAATCGCATTACTCATCACCGTACCGACAATCAGCGCCAGAATGAACAGGCCGCGCAGAAAATAGCGCATCTCTTTACGTTTGACCGTAAAGCGGGCGCGAATAATGCCCAGCGGCGACTGCTGTGCAGCGAGGATCTCCGCTTCAGTCATTGGCGTACGCTGCTGTCTGCGCCAGCGCAGATAATCGATGGCTAAAAACAGCAGCAGGCTGACACCCATGACCGGCAGCGCATACCCCAGCGCTACGGCCAGCAGCAGGGAGAGCAGGCGCGCCGTGAGCGGCAGCGCCAGCCAGCTTGCCGTTAGCGTCTCAAGCGGGCTGGTAGCAGCCGAAGCGGGGCGGCGCAGCCACCACATGCGGTAGCCCAGCACAATCATGGTGCAGAGGCCGAGACCAAAGAGAGCCAGCAGCAGCTGATTGGGCAGACCAAACAGCACACCCATATGAGCATCCACGCCCCAGCGGGTCAGTTTTGCCACCAGCGGAAAGCGGGCAAATTCAGCGCGATCCACGATCGCGAAACTGTGCGGATCCACCGACACCGCATCCACCTGCGTGGGCCAGCGGCGATCGATTTCCGTGACGGTCCAGGCGCTGCCGCTGTTTTTCGGCTGGCGCAGCTCCACTTTCGCTGCATCAATCCCGTTCGCGCGCGCGGCATTCAGCGCCTGGTCCCAGTCAGCATCGGGCATATTGGCGGGCGCCGGTTTCATCATGGGCATGCCGGGTTTGCGCATCGCCGCCATATCGGTCACTGACATACTGTGATGATCGGCGTGCGGATCGGCGGGGGCGACCGGTGCATCCGGATCGAGTACCGTTCTGACCTGCGGCGTCAGCCAGTTCAGCTCACTGCGCATTTTATCGATGTTCGCGCCTGCCCACTGTGACCAGGTGAGGCCGGTCGCAGAGAAGAACAGCAGCCCGAGCAGCAGCAGCAGTCCCAGGGTGGCGTGCCAGTGGCGGCTGAAAGCCAACCCGCTGCGTGCCGGTTTAAGCCGGCGCTTCGGCCGGGTCGCCAGCCACAACACCACGCCACCCAGCGCGGCTACCCAGAGCCAGCTTGCCGCCAGCTCGCTGTAGTTGCGTCCGGCATCGCCCAGCAGCAGGCTGCTGTGCAGCAAATCGAGCGTGGTGCGCAGCGGCAGTATGCCGCTGGTTCCGTAGACCGGCATATCTCCCTTTATCTGCAGGGTATAGGGATCGATAAACAGCGCGCGCGAGGTCGAGGCGCCCAGCGCCGGATCGCTGAACTGCACGCGGGTGGTCTCCTCTGCACCCGGTGCCGGTCGCACCGCGTAAATATGCGCATCTGCGCCAGCCCTGGCACGTGCCGCGCCGATCTGAGCCGACAGCGGCTGCGGTTCACCAGCGGGCGTTACCGTCAGCGCATCGTGATAGACCAGCTGTTCGAGCTGAGGCGTGAGCACATAGAGCGTGCCGCTCAGCGCAGCAATAAAGATAAACGGCGCAACGAACAGGCCGATATAAAAATGCAGGCGGCGAAGCAGATTGAGCACCGCGCCGCGCGGTGCTGCAGAATTAACAGCAGACAAAAGCGTCTTCCTTCTGAAAGTAAACAACCGGGGCGACGGGCAGCACGCTGCGTCCGCGCCACGTTAAAGCGGATTCAGTTAAGAAGCGGGGAAGGCGGTCCGCGCGGGCGGGGTATGGCCACCCGCCTGCGCACTACGGGTGCCGCGCGCCGCGGCAGCGGTGGCGCACGGGAGTGAAGCAGCATCAGCCAGATAAAGGGAATAAACACCCAAATCATCAGCGGCACATGCACCAGCAGATCGCAGTAGCCGCAGGCGAGCTCGCCGTCGTCCGCGTCATGATGCATCATGCCCGGCATGGCGTGCTCCATCATCTGATGATGATCCATCTCCATCATGGCCGGGGCAGGCTGCGAAACGCGCTGCTGCTCAATCAGGCTTTTCGACACCACCGGCGCAACAAACAGCAGCAGCACCGCCAGAATGGCGAGGCAGGCAGTAAAGCGCTGGCGAAGTGCAGGTAAAACCGTCATAGCAGATAGCAGGTCACGTCAGAGAAGAGGCGGAATTGTAACGCGATTGCCGCTGCCGCGTTAAACAAACGCCGCCGGAGAGGGAAATAATTCGCATTTTTTGAAAAAGCTCACCCCGGACGCCGTTTTTGTTAACCTTACTGCAACCTGATGAGAACAGTGCAGAAACAATAAAGCGGAGCGAAGATGAAAATAGTGATGCTGGATGGTGATACGCTGCCCGAACGGCCGGCGCAGCCAGAATGGTGCAGTGCATGGGTCTGGCGCGGACAGACCGCACCCGCGGAGATTGTGTCTGCCCTGCAGGGGGCGACGATAGCCATGACAAATAAAGTCCCGCTGCGCGCCGACACGCTGCGGCAGCTGCCTGAACTGCGCTATATCTGCGTCACGGCTACCGGCTATGACTGTATCGACCTTGACGCCTGCCGGGCGCAGGGCATTGTGGTCAGCAATGTACCCGGCTACTCCACCCGCAGCGTGGCGGAGGGGGTAATCGCTGCGCTGTTCGCGCTGCGGCGACATCTGATGGATTACGCCATCAGCAGCCGCGACGCGTGGCCCGCCTCGCCGCACTTTTGTATCCATCGCGAGCCGCTGCAGGATATTCAGGGTGCGGTACTGGGCGTGGTCGGCAAAGGCGATATTGGCAGCGCAGCGGGTGAGATGGCGCAGGCGCTGGGTATGACGGTGCTCTATGCTGAACGGCCGGGGGCGGCAGCCGTCCGCGCCGGCTATACCGCCTTTGATGAGGTGCTGGCGCGCAGCGACGTACTGACGCTGCACTGCCCGCTGACGCCGCAGACGCAGCAGATGATCAACCGGCAGACGCTGGCCGCGATGAAACCGGGAGCGTTACTGATCAACACCGCGCGCGGCGGACTGATTGAAGAGGAGGATCTGGCGGCCGCGCTGCGTCAGGGAACCCTCGGCGGCGCGGCGCTGGACGTGCTGAGCAGTGAGCCGCCACCCGCTACGCATCCGCTGCTGCAACCCGGCGTGCCCCGGCTGCTGCTGACGCCGCATATCGCCTGGGCAACCCGGCAGGGCGTGGCGAATCTGCTGCGCGGCATTGAAGCCAACCTGGCGGCGTTTGCGCAGGATAAACCGCGCAATCAGGTGAGCTAAGGGTCAGAACACCGAGCGGCCCAGGCGGTCGCTCAGCTTCTCCAGCAGCGCGGTGCCGGCCAGTGAATTGCCTGAGCGATCCAGCGCCGGAGACCAGACGGCGATGCTCATCTCCCCCGGGATCACCGCAATAATCCCGCCGCCCACGCCGGATTTGGCCGGCATCCCCACCCGCCAGGCAAATTCGCCGGCGCCATCATACATGCCGCTGGTCATCATCAGCGCATTCACCTGACGCGCCTGGCGTGGAGAGATCACCGCCCGGCGATTATCCTGTGTGCGTCCCTGGTTGGCCAGATAGAGAAATGTACGCGCCAGTTCGTTGCAGCTCATGGCCAGCGAACAGTAGTGAAAATAGGTCTCCATCACCTTGCTGACATCATTATTAAAATTGCCAAACGATT
This sequence comes from Pantoea sp. PSNIH1, assembly GCF_007680655.1. Lineage (NCBI taxonomy): Bacteria > Pseudomonadati > Pseudomonadota > Gammaproteobacteria > Enterobacterales > Erwiniaceae > Pantoea > Pantoea sp. PSNIH1. The sequence goes on along the minus strand of NZ_VEIP01000004.1, from coordinate 202,655 downwards.
TCATCAGCCAGGCAATGGCAGCGTTGCGGGCAGAGTGCTCATACTCAGAGCGCGCGACGCCGCGGTCATACAGAATATCCTCCTGCTTCGCCAGGCCACGGACAAATTCCAGCATGCGCTGGCGCGGAGCCGTCAGGCGGCTCTCCAGCAAATCGCACATCACCAGCGCACCGGCGTTAATAAAGGGGTTACGCGGTTTGCCCTGTTCCAGCTCCAGCTGGACCAGCGAATTAAACGCCTGTCCGGATGGCTCTTTACCCACGCGCTGCCAGATTTCAGCGTCTTCATAAAGCGTCAGGGCCACCGTCAGCGACAGCACCTTAGAGATGGATTGCACTGAAAAGCGCGTAGCGGCATCACCCGCCTGATAGCACTCGCCGGACGGGGTACAGATCGCGATCCCCAGCTGGTCAGGATCCACGTCCGCCAGCGCCGGAATATAATCCGCCACCTTTCCCTGCCGCGTCAGCGGCCGGACCTCGCTGATAATCTCTTCAAGCAATGCGTTACTGAGTTCTGACACATCCCGCTCCGATAGTAATGAATCTGGCCACAAGGGCGATGGCCAGGATGATGGTGATTTGCAGGCGCCGCGTCAATCCGCCAGCCGCAATTCTGTGACACATTCTGTCGCGCGCGGTGACAGCGCGGTTGCGGACTGTATATGAATTAACCGCAACGTAAAATTCTGTTGCGAATGACCAGGTTACGGGCTGCCCGCTTTTGACTATGCTGGAACGGTGCAGGGCGCCGGGACGCTGCACATGGATTTCTGATTAGGAGAAACTGATGCCTGTTACACCTTCTGACGCTGAAGAGACTATGCGTCGCCCTGGCCGGTTTATGCGGCTGCAAACGCTGCTGCGCCGGGACACCACGCCGGTAAGGCTTTTGCTGCTGGCGGCGCTGGTCGGCACCCTGACCGGCCTGGTGGGTGTGGCATTTAACCGGGCGGTCAACCTGATGCTGCAGCTGCGTATCGATACGCTCACTGCACAGCATAGCGGTTTCGTGACCGGAGCGATCTCTGCCTTTGCCGCCTCTGCCATCATGGGCGGCGTGGGCTATTTTCTGGTGCGCCGCTTTGCGCCTGAGGCGGGTGGCTCGGGCATTCCGGAAATTGAAGGTGCGCTGGAAGAGCTGCGCCCGGTACGCTGGTGGCGCGTATTGCCGGTAAAATTTTTTGGCGGCATGGGCGCACTCGGTTCCGGGATGGTGCTGGGTCGGGAAGGACCGACGGTGCAGCTGGGCGGGAATATCGGCGGCATGTGCAGCGATCTGTTTCGCCTGCGCAGCGCTGAATCGCGCCACACGCTGCTCGCAACTGGTGCGGCAGCCGGTCTTGCAGCGGCCTTCAACGCACCGCTGGCGGGGATTTTATTTATTATTGAAGAGATGCGTCCGCAGTTTCGCTACAGTCTGGTTTCAATCAAAGCGGTATTTGTTGGCGTCATCATGGCCAGCATCGTCTACCGGCTCTGCGAGGGCAATAGCGCTATCATCGATATCGGCCAGCTCAGAGATGCGCCCACTGATACATTATGGCTCTATCTGCTGCTGGGGGTGGTGTTTGGCGCTGTCGGCGTCGCGTTTAACCGGCTGATCTTCACCATGCAGGATCGCTTTCAGCGTCTGCATCGCGGGCGCACCACGGCGTGGGTGCTGTGGGGCAGCGTGCTGGCCGGACTTTGCGGTGTACTGAGTATGCTGCTGCCGCAGGCGGCCGGTGGCGGGATAACGCTGATCCCGGCATTCTCTGGCGGCGAATATAGCGCGCTGATGCTGTTTGGTCTTTTTATGCTGCGCACGCTGGTGACGCTCTGCTGCTTTGCCTCCGGCGCACCGGGCGGCATTTTTGCGCCCATGCTGACGCTGGGTACGCTGCTGGGCACCTGTTTTGGCCAGATCGCTATAGCCTGGTTTCCGGCGTGGCATCTGGAAGCGGGCACCTTTGCGGTTGCCGGTATGGGCGCGCTGTTTGCCGCGTCGGTCCGTGCGCCGCTGACGGGGATTGTGCTGGTGCTGGAGATGACCAGCAATTATCAGCTGATCCTGCCGATGATCATTACCTGTCTGGGCGCTACGCTGGCGGCACAGTTTTTTGGCGGCAAGCCGCTCTATTCATCACTGCTGGCGCGCACGCTGGCGAAAACCCCGCTGAAAGAACCGCTGTCGCGCGATGCCAGCTGACCCGGCTGTGGCAGAGATAAGCGTGACCCTCGCGCTTATTTCACCTATGCTGACTTGCGGCATCCCGTATCGCAGTCCACCTTTACTCTTTGACCTTTTAAAATGGACGCACCATGCTCTGGTTATGGAACACGCTTATTTTGCTGGCAACCGTTGCACTGATGGAAGCAGTGGCGGCGCTCTCGCACAAATATATTATGCACGGCTGGGGATGGGGCTGGCATCTCTCTCATCATGAACCGCATACCAGCAGGTTTGAACTCAACGACCTTTACGCCGTTGTGTTTGCCGTGCTCTCAGTCGGGCTGATTTACTATGGCGTGCAGGGCATGTGGCCACTGCAGTGGATCGGCGCCGGGATGACCACCTACGGCGCGCTCTATTTTATGGTGCATGACGGGCTGGTGCATCAGCGCTGGCCGTTTCGCTACATTCCGCGCAAAGGCTATCTGAAGCGTTTATATATGGCGCATCGGATGCATCATGCGGTGCGCGGGCGTGAAGGTTGCGTCTCGTTTGGTTTTCTCTACGCTCCGCCGCTGCATAAGCTGCAGGCTACGCTGCGTGAACGTCACGGTCGCAAACCTAACGCGGCCGCTGCCACAGATCGGCAGGACGCGGCTGCGGACGCGCCACGCGAGAAGTAAGCGCAATCCCCGCGCCTTTGAGCAGCAGCGCCAGCTTTTCCCCTTTGCTGGTGCGCTGCCGCGCATCCCAGGCCCGCATACCCGCATCCTGCACTTTTACCCCGATTTCGCGATACACCCCGTGGGCCGTCGCGATAGCCCACGCCGAGCGCAACGGCAGATCGGGCAGCCCGCTGCGGGCCGAATGGTAGTAAGGCTCCGCCGCTGCTACCAGGCGTGCAGCCAGCGGCGCTATCGCCGCACGATAGTGCGGATCGGCCAGCTGACTGGCACGTAACCCGGCTTCCGTCAGCCAGCTTTGCGGCAAATAGCAGCGCCCGTTTTGCGCATCTTCAACAATATCGCGTGCAATATTTGTCAGCTGAAACGCCAGGCCGAGATCGCAGGCGTGATCGAGTACGTTCTCATCGCGTACGCCCATTACGCGCGCCATCATCAGACCCACGACGCCCGCTACGTGATAGCAGTAACGCAGTGTGTCATCAAAGGTGATGTAGCGCTCTTCGCGCGCGTCCATAGCGAACCCCTCCAGATGATCAAACGCCAGCTGGGGCGGAAGTTCATGCGTCAGCGCCACTTCCTGAAACGCACGAAAGGCGAGTTCATCCATATGCGCGCCGCTGTATGCGCGGCGGGTCTCAATCTGCAGATGCTGCATGCGCGTTTGCGCGTCTGCCACCTGATGTTGCGTGCCACCTTCACCCAGCGTCTGGCCGTCAATCACATCATCACAGTGACGACACCAGGCATAGAGCATCAGCGTGCTGCGGCGCGTAGCCGGATCAAAAAGCTTTGCTGCGGTAGCGAAGCTTTTCGAGCCCGCCGCCATGGTCTGCGTGACCTGCTCAATCAGGGGAGGCTGATTCATCCGGCAAGATCCTCTACCATCAGCTGCGCGGTAGCTTTAGCTGAGCCGATGACACCCGGAACGCCAGCGCCGGGATGCGTGCCCGCACCAACCAGGTAGAGATTGCTGATGTCGGCGTCGCGGTTATGCGGCCGGAACCAGGCGCTTTGGGTAAGGATCGGCTCCAGCGAAAACGCTGAGCCCTGATGTGCGTGCAGCGTGTCGCGGAAATCTTCCGGCGTAAACATACGCTGTGTCACTATCTGATCGCGCAGGCCTGGCATGTAGTGCTCCTCAAGATAAGCAAAAATACGGTCGCGGAAGCGCGGCCCTTCCTGCTGCCAGTCGATTGCGGCAGTGCCAAGGTGCGGAACCGGCGCCAGCACATAAAAACTGCCGCAGCCTGCCGGTGCCAGCGACGGATCGGTGGTGCAGGGTGCATGCAGGTAGAGCGAGAAATCGTCCGCCAGCTGGTTGCTGTTAAATATTTCATTAATCAGCTCGCGGTAACGCGGGCCGAAGCAGACCGTATGGTGCGCCAGCTGAGCGTGCGGCTGGTTAAGGCCAAAATAGAGTACAAACAGCGAATTACTCATTCGCTTCCGCTTCAGCGTGGCGGCGCGCTTACGGGCGACCGCATGGTGCTGCAGCAGCCGGTCATAGGTATGTACGACATCAGCATTGGAGGCTACGGCACTGGCGTCAAAGCGACGTCCATCTTTTAGCTGCACGCCGCTGATGCGATTACCCTGCGTTTCCAGCTGGCTCACTTCGGCATTAAGCAGCAGCTCGCCGCCGAGGTCGCGAAACAGCCGCGCCATGCCATCGACCAGCGCGCCGGTACCGCCTCGCGGAAACCAGACGCCCCATTCGCGTTCCAGCGCATGAATCAAAGTGTAGATAGAGGATGTTGCAAACGGATTACCGCCCACCAGTAAAGAGTGGAACGAAAAGGCCTGGCGCAGATGATCGTCCTGAATAAATTTTGCCACCATATCGTATACGCTGCGCCACGCCTGCAGGCGGCCCAGCTGCGGGCCGGCGCGCAGCATATCGCGGAAATTCAGGAACGGCACCGTGCCGAGTTTGAGATACCCCTCTTTAAATACCGCCTGTGAATAGGCAAGAAACCGGCGATAGCCTTCAACATCCTGCGGATTAAACGCGGCGATCTGCTGCTCCAGCAGGGTCTGATTATTGTCATAATCAAGCACCTTGCCATCTTCCCAGCAGAGACGATAAAAGGGCGTGACCGGCATCAGCTCAACGTAGTCGCTGAGTTTTTTTCCGGCCAGCGTGAAAAGCGCTTCAATGGCGCTGGGATCGGTGATCACCGTCGGACCGGCATCAAAGGTAAAGCCCTCATCCTGCCATACGTAGGCGCGCCCGCCGGGTTTATCACGCTGCTCCAGTAGCGTGGTCGGAATACCCGCCGCCTGCAGACGAATAGCCAGAGCCAGGCCGCCAAAGCCCGCGCCAATCACATAAGTACGTTTCATTCTTTCTTCCCTGGTAGCGAAGGAGTCATCAACAGTGCGCGCAGCGCTTCTCCCACCGGCACCGGTGGTTTACCGCATAATATGCGTGCTTTATCCCTGAGAAAGAGCTCTCCGGCGTAAAAGCGACTGATAAGACCGGCATCAAGCCGGTAAAAACGTTGCATAACCTGCCAGCGTTTTTCCGGCCGTCCGGCAAGGAACAGCATACGATTGAGCATGCGGAAAAAATGCTGCTCGCGCCACTGGCAGCGGGCAAACTGTTCAATACGCTGGCTGAGCATTTCTGCATTACAGGGCAGGGCAGCCGCGATCTCATCCGCCAGCGCAACGGCAGAGGGCAGCGAATAGCCCGTGGTCGCATGAAACAGTCCGGCGCGCAGCCCGCTGCAGGGCTGACCCTGCTGCTGCTGCCAGAAGCGTTCAATATCACCATCAAGCGTGATCGGCAGGGAACCCTGTTCTTCACGCAACAGGCGGCTTAGCTGCCAGCCCTGCTGCTCTGCATAGTGCATGATGTTTTGTCGTGCCTGTTCGCTATCGAGCGTGGCGTGATTGATATAGTGGGTATCTTCAATCAGCAGCCGTTCAGCGCTGAGCGGCAGGGTATAGACAAAGCGATAGCCGCTGTGCTGATCGACCGTGGCATCCATCAGTACCGGCTGCTGCAGGCCGTGCGGACGCGCCAGATGCCACTCCTGACCGACAAACGACTGATAACCAAGCCGCAGATGTGGCGTGGGCTGCAGGCCGCGTCCATCAATCACGGCGCGGGCGTGCAGCACGTCGCCGTTTTCCAGGGTTACGCTTTGCGGTGTTACGCTGCGCACGGGCGCTGCGGTGCGCAACCTGTCTCCCAGCGTTTCGCGCAGATGGCGGGCGAAGTCCTGTGAGGCGATGGAACAATACTCCCCGCGCAGATTACGCCGCAGCGCCGGAAAGCGGACCTGATAGCCTGGCCAGCGCGCGGATAGCAGCGGCTCCAGCCAGGTAAACTGTGCGTCACTGACATCGTCGCGGTGAAACGACCAGGTATGATTGCCTGCCGGCTGAGCGGCACTCTCCAGCAGCAGAATGTCAGGGGCCGGCTGCAGCTGCATCAGCCGCAGGGCGATCAGCCCGTTTGCCAGCCCGGCCCCCACCAGAATAAGATCGGCATGTGTTTCTGACATCAGGTCGCCTCCGCCAGCACAATCTGTTGCCGGCACAGCGCCTGTTCAGCGATATCAGCCGCACGCTGACAGCCGCCGGCGCGCTGCAGCTGCGCCTGAATCGCGGACATGCGCAGACGGTAGTGAGAATCGGACAGCAGCAGTTGCAAATGTGTCTCCAGCTGATGAGTGCGGCTGAAGCGTGAGGCGCGACGCCCCACGCCATGCCATTCGATACGCGATGCCACACCGGGCTGGTCAAACGCAATAGGCAGCGCCAGCATTGGAATGCCCTGCGCCAGCGCTTCCAGCGCGCTATTCAGTCCGGCGTGCGTAATAAACACCTGGGCATGCTGCAGGGCAGCGTGCTGGTCGAGAAAATCGGTTACCCAGGCCGCCCCGGCCAGCTCCAGCTTGCGTACCTGATGCGCGGTCAGCCCGCCGCAGTGGGCAACAACCAGTGATAATCCGAGATTGCAGCAGGCGCGCGCCAGGCGCAGAAAGAGCCGAAAGCGGCGTCCCTGAAGCGTACCCAGCGAAGCGTAGACCACCGGCTGACGCAGCGCGGGCCACGGCGGCGGCAGATGAGTCGTGATACTCTGCTGACGCAGCGGCCCTACGGCGTGATAGCAGGCGGGAAGCTGATGGCGCGGAAAATCAAATGCCGGCACCAGCTGGCTGATTTGGGCCAGCGATGAGAGACAATCCTGCAGGCCTGAACGTGGCGATAAACCAAATGCGCGCGCATGGTAAGCGATCACGTGGCGATGACGACGCATGATGCGGTCATACATGCGGCTGCTGGCCGCAAAACGTTTCAGCGCCTTCTCATCCTGACCATAGCGAAACGACATCACCGCCAGCGGAATGCCCGCTTCGCGATTAACCGGCAGCGCGCAGGCAACGGAAATAAACGGCAGGCCCAGCGCCTCAGCCACCAGCCCGCCCGCTGCCTCCATCTGATCGGCAATCACGCCATCCACCTGCAGTTTTTTCAATACCGCCGGTAATTCACGACACAGCATATCGGTGGTTTCAGCCATATCGTTGATTACGCGAAACAGGGAAAGGCCGCCGGGCGCGGCCAGGCGTTGCAGAGCCGCCGCCAGAGATCCGGCCGGATGAGTTTGTTCACCCACCGGAGTAAAGGCGATGCGCTCATCGGTCAGCAGCGTACGTGCGTCGGCCTGCTGGATAAAGGTAATATGATGCCCGCGGCTGATAAGGGTCTGTGCCAGTGACTGCAGCGCGTGAAAATGGCTATAGAGTGGCGGCGCAATAACGGCAAAATGCCCCATAAATGATCCGCGTTAGTTGAACATTGCCAGCTGCTGATTAAACAGGGCATGCATATATTGACGGGTTGCAACGCCGCGGTGACAGGCGCAGGCAAGATGTTCATCAGCGCTGCGCAGATGCTCACGCAAACGGCGCTCCGCACCGTCAGCACCCAGCATCTGAACCAGCGTCGATTTGCCCTGATCTTTATGAATATCTTTACCGGTATGTTTGCAGCCATCAGCAAGATCGTCCAGGAGCTGAAAAGCCTGGCCCAGATCCTGCGCAAAGTAGCTGAGTTTCTGACGCATTACCGGCGCAGCATCAGTCACAATCGCCGCCATCTGCAGCGCAGCGCGAAAAAGCACGCTGGTTTTCAGTTCGTTGGTTATGGCAATCGCTTCCGGGCTGCGGCTCTGTCCACCTTCATGCAGATCCTGAAACTGACCCTGAACCAGCCCCTGCAAACCTACCGCCGCAGAGAGTTCAGCAATGGCGTCTGTTTTGTGCTGGGAGGGCAAATCCGGCGCGAGCGCGATAACTTCATAAGCGCGGCTGAGCAGCGCGACTGCTGCCAGGATAGCCACGTTTTCGCCAAACTCGCGATGCACGGTGGGACGACCGCGTCGCATCAGCGCATCGTCCATGCAGGGAATATCATCCAGTATCAGCGAGGCCGCATGCACCATTTCAACCGCGCAGGCGAGATCGAGAATGCCACGCTTTGTCAGGTCATAGCCCATGTCACGCGCCGCCAGTAACAGCAGCAGCGGACGTATGCGCTTACCGCTCGGCAGCGTGCCGGCACGCATAGCGGCCCGCACGCGATCGGAGGGCTGTCCGGCTGGCAGTAGCAGCTCAAGATTCTCCTGCAGAGCATGGCAAAGCTGGCGAAGATCGTTTTCCTGATTTGCTGCAATTTCGGCATGGGCGGTCATAGCGGCTATCCATGGTTAATAAACGTGGCGCTTTTTTTATTAACCGTAGACTGCGCAGGGGAAGAATGCCAGCGGTGATGACTCGTTAAGTCTCAGAAACCAATTATTTATATTAATTTACCGTTCCGGCTGGCTGGTATGGCATCAGGCCCGGCAGATCGGAATACATTGCTGTCAGCATCCTCAGAAACAGCAGCGCGCAGAGCAGGGAAGAGAGGCAGAAGAGGTTATTTTTTAACCTGAAAAAACGAACTTGCCGATCGCGATCAAATTTCAGCCATCAGCATTGCAGGAAGATACCTGTAGTCAGGAAATAACCGGAGGCAGCAATGAGCAAATCACTAATGCGTTTATCGGATATGGCGCGCTACCTGGGCGTCTCTCCCGCCGTGCTGATTCGCGCTATCTGTAATCGCGGCACGCTGGAGAAGGTGCCGCTCCCCTCTGCAATTGATGAAGAGCTGCCGCTCTCCAGCCGGTGCTGGTCACCGCAGGAGGTCAGGCAGTTTCGCCATCAGCTACAGCGTCAGCGGCATCAGCACAAGTAAGCAGGCAGAGCCGATGTCTGTTCATCGGCTCTGCTGTATCAGGCGGCGACGCCTGCAGGATGAGAGGCCAGGTGACCCGCCCACAGGCTTGCAACCCATTTCACGCCTTTCACGGTAAAGCGGGCCTGTGAGAACGCGTGCTGATTTTCACCCGTACCGGTGCGGAAAGAGAAATAGCCCGCCTGCACATGGTGTTTCTGTGGCGCCAGCGTATTTTTCTCCCGGTACATAATATTGCGTTCAAGCAGGAATTGCCGGAAGTCAGTCTCTTTGACCTTCAGCATTTTACAGAGCTGACGAAATCCCAGCGCTTCATTGACCTCAGTGAAACGGTCAAAAAACTCCGCTTTTGGTGCAGAGAGCGCCAGCTGCTGCTCTGCGCGCCGCCGCTGTTCAAATTGCTCCGCCCAGGCACGGGCTGCTTCGGCCGGATCCGTGAAGTCCGGCAGCTGAGCGATCTTTTCTTTCTCCTGCCAGCGATCGAGCAGATCGGCAGTAAAGCCGGGCGAAAGTCGGGCTACGGCGAGTAACGAGTCGCGTTTATTGAGCAGAAACTCCTGACGGCTCTCACCTTCATGCTCGTAAAGACTGACCGTAACAGGCTGGGAAAGGCGCTGTGCGGTTTCCAGGCTTTTAATCAGGCGCTTCACTTCGCCGTGCGTGATGCCAGTCAGTCTGGCAAGGTCACGGCTGCTCATCAGCAGAGACGCGGTTTGAGCAGCAAGAATTTCCGTTGAGATCATCATTCGTATCACCTCTTAAAACGTCATTCAGTCATCAAGACTGCTGGATAAGTATACAACTTACTGTAGTTATATCCAGTGTTTTTTTTAACCAATTCGGTAGTTTTTCTGCTGCTGTGCGCCACGTTCCGACACCACTGCAACCCGGTTGCACCGCGCGGGCAGAACTGCCGATGCGCTTGCCTAATCAGCAATTGATGCCAGGCTCAGGCAATTCGCCTTAAATAATGTCAGACACCTGCTGCGCTTATTAATGAGGAGTTAAGAATGAAAGCGTTAACCTATCATGGCCCGCACAAAGTACGCGTTGAAACGGTTCCCGATCCGGTATTGCAGGAAGCGGATGATATTATTCTGCGTGTCACTGCAACCGCTATCTGCGGTTCTGATTTGCATTTATATCGCGGTAAGATCCCAAAAACTGAACATGGCGATATATTTGGTCATGAATTTATGGGTGAAGTGGTGGAAGCTGGCAGTGCCGTAACCAATGTGGCGATTGGCGACCGCGTGGTGGTGCCGTTTGTGGTCGCCTGCGGCGACTGCTTCTTCTGCCATCTGCATCAGTATGCCGCCTGTGAAACCACTAATCCGGGTCGCGGTGCGATACTCAATAAAAAAAATATCACGCCACCCGCCGCCCTGTTTGGGTTCAGTCATCTTTATGGCGGAATACCCGGCGGACAGGCAGAATATGTTCGCGTGCCGAAAGCGAATACCGGCCCGTTCAAAGTGCCGCTGGCGCTGCCGGATGACAAAGTGCTGTTTCTGTCCGATATCCTCCCGACCGCCTGGCAGGCGGTGCAGAATGCCGGGCTGGATAAAGGCTCAAGCGTCGCGATCTTTGGTGCCGGCCCGGTAGGTCTGCTTAGCGCCGCCTGTGCAAGGCTGATGGGTGCCGAAGATATCTTTATGATTGATCATAACGCCTATCGTCTGGAGTTTGCCCGTCAGCGCTATGGCGTTACGCCGATAAATTTTGACGAGATTGACGATCCCGCAGCCTGGATTATTGACCATACCAAAGGGAACCGCGGCGTGGATGCGGTGATTGATGCAGTGGGCTTTGAAGCCAAAGGCAGCCTGACCGAAACCGTCCTCAGCAATCTGAAACTTGAAGGCAGCAGCGGCAAAGCGCTGCGTCAGTGTATTGCGGCCGTGCGTCGCGGTGGGGTGGTCAGCGTGCCGGGCGTCTATGCCGGTTTTATCCATGGCTTCATGTTTGGCGATGCGTTCGATAAAGGGCTGACCTTCAAAATGGGACAAACGCACGTGCACGCCTATCTGCCACGGCTGCTGTCGCTGATTGAACAGGGATTATTAACGCCGGAAGAGATTGTTACGCATCATATGCCGCTGGATGCGGCGGCAGAGGGGTATGAGATCTTTGATAAACGCAAAGAGGATTGCCGCAAAATCATTCTGGTGCCGGGAATGAAATCGGCTACTGCTGAAGCCTGACGCTATGGAGGCTGCCGCGTGGCAGCCTGCATAACAGAAATTCAGCGTACGCTGCCTTCGTCACGGTCGCTGAGTTCAGAAAGCGACACTTCAACAAACGGCATGTTATCCAGCCTGTCGCCGTAATCTTCACTGACATCAGGCAGGCTGGTGAACTGACCATCAACAAACAGAAAACTCAGATGCCGTTCAACCTCTTCCAGCAGCTCATCCACCTCTTTTGCGGTTTCACCCTGAGCGTCTTTACCATCCAGTCTCCAGCGAAAATGATTACCCACGATTTCTGCGCTGCCAATATCAACTACTTTGGCATCGATATTTTCTAACAGCAGACGCTGGCGGGCAAAATAAAGCAGATAGGGCATCCGATCGCGATTAATTTCAGACATACATTACTCCTGAATAATATTTCAGTGCGGGAAATAGTTGCGTACAGCATATACCGACCAGTAAACCGCGTTCAGGCCCAGCCAGGCCCAGCAGCCCCAGTAAGCAACGGGTTCACGCCGGGTACGCAATTTAGGCAGAAATGCCAGCAAATAACCCGCCGCCGCAATAAGCGCAACGAAATAAAGAAATTTCATGCTTTCTCCTGATTATTTATCATGAAGTAAGCATAGTCAGATTAACGCATTTGTGGAGCGCAGCGCCTGATATCCGGCAATGAGTTTTTCCAGTGCCGCTGCGCTTGTTTCGTCCGCCGGGACGTAAACCAGCAGGCGGTCACCATTGCGTGAAGCGGACCACCAGTTATTCTGACGCAGCGTAAATTCCCCGGTTTCCGCCCGCCAGAAACGCTTGATCCGATTCTCCACTTTTCCCAGCTCGTAACGCTGCCAGGTCTGTGCAAATTCATCAGAACTGTTAATCAGCCGGGTGAGAAAGCTTTCCCAGTGCGGATCGCCAAGGTGTTCTCCCATCTGGCCGCGAAACATGGCCACCATCTGCGGCATGACTTCATCCCAGTCGCGTATCATGCCGCGCCAGCCGGGATGATTAAACGCCAGCCAGATACAGTTGCGATCCTCAGCCTCTACGCTTGCCAGATCTATACCCATCAGCGCACACCACGCAGCGTTATAGCCAATGATGTCAAAACGCGGTGTCTCAATAATGGCCGGCAGCTGGATAGCATCCAGCATCTGCTGATTATGCTCAGCGAGTTTGCAGCAGGCGGCAACCTGAAGGGCGGGCAGTTTATGACCGGCGAGCGAGAAAAGATGTTGCGTTTCAACGTCATTACACTGCAGTGCTGATGCGATCGCCGTCAGCGTTTTCAGCGACGCTTTAATATCGCGACCCTGTTCCAGCCAGGTGTACCAGGTGACGCCGACATCAGCCAGCTGGGCGACCTCTTCGCGGCGCAGGCCCGGCGTGCGCCGCTGGCGCATACGCGGCAGACCCAGCCTGACAGGATCGAGGTTTTCCCGTCGGGAACGCAAAAAGGCGCCCAGCAGTTTGCGATTCGTATGAACCTCTTTTTCAGCATATTTTACAGCGGGTTGAATCGACATCAGCGTCATTTCTCCGGCCAGACGGGTGGTTTTAATACCATGATAATCAAAAACTGGTACCCGGTTATTTTTCAGCAGATGCTATGCCGCAATGAACACGAAAACAAGGTGAAACTGATGCACACTCCGCAACTTCGTCAGGCGGGACTGATGGTACTGCTGGCCGGGCTGTTACTGCCTATGATCGACTTTTCAATCGTTAACGTGGCGCTGGATGCAATGGCGCATAGCCTGCAGGCAACGCCCACCGAGCTGGCGCTGATTGTTGCTGTCTATGGTATTGCTTTTGCTGTTTGCCTCGCGATGGGAGGGCGGCTCGGAGATAACTATGGCCGGCGCCGGGTTTTTATCAGCGGTGTCGGGATCTTTGCCCTGGCTTCGCTGCTGTGCGGTATGGCAAGCGGGGCCGGGATGCTGATGTTTGCCCGCGCGCTGCAGGGAGTGGGCGCGGCACTTATCGTGCCGCAGATCCTGGCAACGCTGCATATTACGCTGCAGGGCAGGGAGCATGCGCGGGCGATTGGTCTCTATGGCGGAATGGGCGGGCTGGCGTTCGTGATTGGTCAGGTGCTGGGCGGCTTTCTTATCAAAGCCGATCCGGGTGGGTATGGCTGGCGCAGCGTGTTTCTGATCAACCTGCCGATCTGTCTGGGCGTACTGGTGGCTGCGCGCCGCTTTATTCCGGAAACCCGCAATGCGACCCGCGTACCGGTTGATATTAGCGGTGCGCTGCTGCTGGGCGGAGCCACAGGCGCACTGTTGCTGAGCCTGGCGCTGGGGCCGGTGCTGAACTGGCGCTGGCCATGCGTGCTGTTACTACTGCTGGCGCCGCTGTTTTTGCTGCAGCTGCGACGGGTCTCTGTGCGTGCTGAAGCGTCAGGCCGTTCACCGCTGCTGCCCCCGTCACTGCTGCGTTTACCCGGCGTGCGTTTCAGCCTTACGCTTGCCGTTATCTTTTTCTCCAGCTGGAGCGGGTTTATGTTTGTCATGGCTCTGACGCTGCAGTCCGGGCTTGGCTTCAGCGCCTTTGACTCCGGTAACGCTTTCATAGCGCTGGGGGTAGCCTATTTTATCGGTGCCATGCGGTCGACCGCACTGGTCACGCGCTTTGGTACGCGCACAATGCTGCTGGCTGGCTGTGCTATTCAGATCACCGGCCTGCTGGCTCTGATGGCAACCCTGCAGCTCCGGTGGCCGCAGGCGGGTATTCTTGCGCTGGCGCCAGCTACGGCACTCATTGGATTTGGTCAGTCTTTTATCGTCAGTACCTTCTACCGTATTGGCATGCGCGATATTCCGCATCATCAGGCGGGCGCTGGCAGCGCCATGTTGTCGACCGTGCAGCAGTCGGCGATGGGGCTGGGGCCGATGCTGCTGGGCGGCGTATTCAGCCATTTCAGCCAGACCGGATCCTGGCTGAGTGCTATCAGCGGTACGCTGGGGACTGAACTGCTCTCCATGCTGCTGCTGGTGGCGATCGCCTTAATGCAGCATGACAACGTGGCAACCACACCCGCAGAAGGATAACGTTCACGGTAACGGCGGCGCTTCCGGCAGACGCTGGCCACTCTGCGCATCGAACAGGTGGATTTTTTCCATGCGCAGCGCAATCGTCAGCGGATCGCCGCTGCCGGCTGCGTGACGGCCAGGTACCTGCATATGCAGCGTATGCCCGTGCCACGTCAGATGCAGCAGCGTGGATTCTCCGGTGATCTCCGTAACGGCGACCTGCGCCAGACTGCCCTGCATCGCCGGTATCAAATCGTGGGGGCGGATGCCAATCATCAGCGCAGCCCCTTCCTGTGCCGCGTGCTGCCAGCGCGGAGGAAGCGGCTGCCAGAGATCTTCACATTCAATGCCCGGCACGCCATCACGCGTTACCAGGTGCGCCGGCAGCAGATTCATCGGAGGCGAGCCGATAAAGCGGGCGACAAACAGATCCGCAGGACGATCGTAAATGCTGAGCGGGGCGCCCTGCTGAACGATCTGACCTTCGCGCATTACTACAATCTGATCGGCCAGCGTCATCGCCTCAACCTGATCGTGTGTGACATAAATCATGGTGGTTTTAAAACGCTGGTGCAGTGCTTTGATTTCCGCCCGCAGCTCCATGCGCAGCTGAGCATCAAGATTAGAGAGCGGTTCATCAAACAGGAAAACCTGAGGATTTCGCACCATCGCCCGGCCCATCGCCACGCGCTGACGCTGGCCGCCGGAGAGGGCGCGCGGGTAGCGCTGCAGCAATTTATCGATACCCAGAATAGCGGCAACGCGCGCAATCTTACTCTGCTGCTCCGCGCGGCCCACCTTTTTAACCTGCATATGAAAGGCGAGGTTTTCAGCCACGGTAAGGTGCGGATAGAGCGCGTAGCTCTGGAACACCATCGCCATGTCGCGGTCGGCCGGATCGCGATCGCCAATCGGTATATCGTTCATCAGAATGGTTCCCTCTGACAAACTATCCAGCCCGGCCAGCAGCCTCAGCAGCGTGGACTTACCGCAGCCGGACGGGCCAACCAGTACGGTAAAACTGCCATCGGGAATGCTGAGACTGAGCGGATGCAATACCGTCTGTTTGCCGTAGCGTCTGGCGACGCTGACGAGCTCAATACTGGCCATAAATTACCTCTCCTCTGCAGAAAATGGCAGCTGTTGCCAGCCGGGATAGCGGCGTGGCTGCGTGCTGATCGCCTGTGATGCCACGGCAATGCCCCACTGCAGCGCGCGGCTCAGCGGCTGCTGATGTAACAGCGCGGTGAGAAAGCCGGCGTTGAAACTGTCACCGGCTCCTATGGTATCCACGACGGTGACGGGAGTGGCAGGCTGTTCCAGCCAATGCGCACCCTGCCAGCAGGCGGCACCGGCACTACCGCGCTTCACCACGCAGCCGCCACGTCCGCTCAGGGTTCCCGCCAGCTGCCGTGCGCTCTCCGGCAGCGTTGCCGCCGCACCGAGGCCCAGCGTCTCTGCTTCATTCAGTAACAGCCAGTCGCAGTACGGCAGCCACTGTGCAACCTGCTGCCGCACCGCCGTGCTCCAGCCCTGCGGAGGCCAGCCGGTGTCAACGGCGGTTATAAAGCCGCGCCGCTGCAGTTCTTCCAGCAGTGCGGCATAGTGCGAACTGAGTGCCAGGCAGAGAAAGGTGCCGCACAGCAGAACAATATCTCCCGGTGCAGCACGCAGCGGAATTTGAGCCAGTACGTCATCCACGCTGAGTTGCGCCACGTGACCAAAATTGCTCAGAAACGAGCGCTCGTGATCGCTGTGCGTAATGCCAACGGTGACAGACGTTTCGCAGGCGTAGCGTCTCCAGTGCGCCGCACTGTTTGGGAAGTAGCCCGCCAGCCAGGCGCTGAGGCCATCATTCCCCTGATTAGCGACAGCGCGATGGCGAACCTGCATCGCTTCCAGTGCCAGCGCACAGTTACCCGCCGAGCCGCCCGGACGCAGTTCACTCTGAGGGAGCATGACTTCAGTGCCGCGCTGTGGCCAGCTATCCAGCGTACCCATAATCAAATCGGCGTTAACGTTGCCAGCGACGTAGAGCGTTGCGTTACAGTCAATTGTCATCCTTTACTCCCGCCGCTGGCCAGACCGCTCACCAGCGTTTTCTGCAGCCAGACAGCAATTAACAGAGGGGGAACCGAAGCCAGAATGCCAACCGCAGCAATCAGGCCGTCATCGGTTGCGCGTCCGGCAGTAAAGCCGGCAATGGTCACCGGCAGCGTTTGCGCCGTAATATTGCTGGTGAACAGCAGGGCATAGAAAAATTCATCCCACGCCAGCAGCCAGCCAAACAGCGCTGCGGCGCCCAGAACCGGTTTTGCCAGCGGCAGCGTGATGCGCAGCAGCACCTGCCACACCCGCAGGCCATCAAGCCGCGCAGCCTGTTCAATATCACGCGGCAGAGTGTCAAACTGGTTTTTGAGCATCCAGGTCAGAAACGGCAGGATCAGCGAACAGTAAACGATAATCAGCCCCGGGCGGGTGTTCAGCAGATCCAGCTGCTGCAGCAGAAAGTAGAGCGGCAGTACAAAGGCCACCGGCGGCACCATATAGATGGCCAGTGACGCAAACAGCCAGCCGTCGCGTCCGGGATAGCGCGAAAAGCTGAAAGCGGCCGGGATCGCCAGCAGCAGACAGACCAGCGTTCCTCCCGTCGCCACCAGCAGACTATTACCCAGCGCATGCAGAAACAGGGTTCCCGGTTCACCCGGCGCCAGCGACAAAAGCCGGCCGTAGCGGCTGAAATCCCACTGGCGCGGTATCCACTCCAGCGGCACGCGCGTCAGGTCGCTGGTGGCGCTGACGCTCATCAGAAACAGCCAGCCCATCGGGGCCAGAACCGACAGCGCCACGGCGGCCGCCGCCACATATTTAGCCACAGATATCATCTTACGCTTCATGGGCACTCCCCCGGCGACGCTGCCGCCACAGCAGCAGCATATAGAGCGCAATCAGCACTGCGCACAGCAGCGTCATCAGGATGGCATAGGCCGCTCCGCTGCCGGCGCGCAGATAGCTGAAGGACTCCTGATAGACGTAGAAACTGAGCGTTTTGGTGCTATCTACCGGCCCGCCCCGGGTCATGACATAGATGATGTCGAATATTTTGAACGCATCAATGGTGCGCAGTACCAGCGCCACGCTTAGCGCTCCGACGATGGCCGGAAAGGTAATGGCGCGAAACCGTCGCCAGGCTGAGGCACCGTCCAGGCGCGCCGCCTCAAAAAGATCGTCCGGAATCGACTGCAGCGCAGCCAGCACCAGCAGCGTAACCAGCGGATAGTTCTTCCACACATCAGCAAACATCACGGCGTTAAGCGCTGAGTCGGGTGAACCCAGCCAGCTGCGATAGCCATCCAGGATACCGAGCTGTGTCAGCAGCGCGTTGACGCTGCCGTAGTCCGGATTGAAATTAAGCCGCCACATCATCGCGTTAACGATTGTCGGCAGCGCCCACGGCAGGATCACCAGCACGCGTAGCACGTTGCGGCCGGTAAACCGCTGATTAAGCAGCAGCGCCACCAGCACGCCAATGACGCCCTCGAAAGCAACCGACACCAGCGTAAAATAGAGCGTGCGCCACAGCGAAAGCCGGAAGTCGGGATCGCTTAAGGCGTACAGGTAGTTCTCCACGCCGATCCAGCCGGGCGCATCGCCGCTGCCTATCAGGGCTGCGTCGGTAAAACTCAGCCAGATGGTCCGCATCAGCGGCCAGGCGGTAAGCAGCAGCATGACCAGCAGCATGGGGGCCAGCAGCACCCATGCCTGCCGTCGCTCACGTTGACGCAAACTCAGCATGCCCGCTCCTTAGCGCAGCCGCGCGGCACTTTTATCGACCGCCTGCATGGCGGCTTCCGGGGTCGCGCCGCCGGTCAGCACCTGCTGCAGCTGCTGCTGCAGCGTGCTGGAGAGACGCGAATAGTCTGCGGTTTCAGGACGTGACAGCATTACGCTCAGCGACGTGTCCGCTGCCTTAATCAGGCTCTCCTGATCTTTCATCACCGCCGCATCCTGATAAGAGCTTTTCCAGATAGGCAGGCTCAGACGGGCATAGTTGTTCTGCACCGGCTGAGAGGTCATGTATCGGATATACTGCCACGCCTGATCGGCATGGGTGCTGCCGCTGGCGATACCGAGCCCCATTGAGCCGTTGACCGCGCCCGCTTTGCCTGGCGCATCGCCGGGTGCAGGCATAATGCCAACCTGACCCGCAACTTTGCTCTGTTTTGCATCGTTGGCCATGTTGTACATATAGGTCCAGTTCAGCGCGAACGCGGCGTCGCCATTGGAGAACGCTTTGCGCACATCTTCTTCCAGATACTCACGTGAGGCGGGGTTAGTCAGTCCGTCATCAAGCGAGCTTTTCATCAGTTTTACCGCCTGCAGTGAAGCGGGGCTGGAGAAGCTAAGCTTGCCATTCTGATAGAACTGCCCGCCAAAGCCGGAGACCAGCGTGGTGTAGTCGCATACCAGCGCTTCCGCCTGAGACCAGCTCCACACCAGCGGATAATTCACGATCTTTTTCTCTTTAATAATGCGCGCGTCATCCATTACCTGCTGCCAGGTTTGCGGCAGGTCGCGGATACCCGCTTTCTCCAGCATCGCTTTGTTGTAGTACAGATATTTGGTGTCCAGAATCCACGGCATACCGAGCGTTTTACCGTTGAACACCACGGTTTTAAGCGCGCCGGGGAAAATCTGCGCCTTATCTTCGGCACTGATACGGCTGCTGACATCCTGCAGCAGGTTAAATTTTGTGAATTCCGCCGGCCAGATCGCATCAAACAGCACCACGTCGTAGCCATTTCCGCCCGCACCCCGTGCCGCGACAATCTTGTCGTGCAGCGCTTCATACGGCACAAACTCAAGGTTGACCTTTACGTCCGGATTCGCTTTTTCAAACGCCTGCGTCATGGCGCGAATATCGCTCTCACTATAGGCTGCCTGAGTCATAAACAGCGCATTGAGTGAGGTGGCCGCCGTCGCGCTGGCAGCGCTGGCGAGCAGAAACAGTGCCAAACAACCGTGAACCGATTTTTTCATGATATGTCCGCCTGAAAGCTGTGAGAGATTAATTAAATCAATTTGATTGATTTAATAACGTGCGCAAAAGTGTGCGTCAGTTGCCATGCCACAGAAAGGTAAGCAAGCGATGTGCCAGAAACGATCTGCTGCGGGTCCTGCTTCTACTTTGCACGTTTTCCCGCCGCTGTCAGGTAAACAGGTTGTAAAATGTGCCAGCGATCATAGATATTGTTGCGGTGGCAGAGCGGCCAGGCGCGAAAAGGAAATAGCACGATGAGAACATCAGGGACTAACCTTGAACACGCGCGGGCGCATAACCGGCGCGTGATCATTGAGGCCATTCGCCTGCACGGTGAACTGACACGGGCTGAGCTGGCGCGGCTCACGGCCCTGACCGCGCAAACGGTATCCAATATTGTCGCTGAACTTGAACAGGCGGAACTGCTGATAAGCCACGGACCGCGACGTCAGGGACGCGGACAGCCCGCTATTCCCGTCACGCTGAATCCGGCCAGTGCGTTTTCAATCGGTATTCATCTTGATCACCAGACGCTGCTGATGGTGCTGGTGGATTTAACCGGCGAAATCCATTTTCGCCGTCTCATTATGGTGCAAAAACCGGAGCCTGCTGCCACCCTGGCGCGCATCGCCTCGGTACTGGATGAGATTAAGACGCAGCTGGGTGCGCGCTGGCGCAAAGTGCTGGGTATCGGCGTTGTGATGCCCGGGCCCTTTGGCGTTGAGGGACTCTCTTCACTGGGGCCGACCACGCTGCACGGCTGGGAAGATGTCGATATTGCAGGAGAGCTGGCGGCACTCAGTCAGCTGCCGGTGACGCTGGAAAATGATGCCACGGTAGCGGCAATTGGCGAGCGCTTTCACGGCGTGGCGCGCCATCTTAATTCGTTTATCTATCTCTACATTGGTACCGGGCTGGGTGCAGGTATCATTGTTGATGGTCACGTCTGCAGCGGTGATGCACATAACGCCGGTGAAGTTGGCCATATGGTGGTGGATCCCGGCGGGCGCGACTGCTACTGCGGCAATCAGGGGTGCCTGGAACGCTATGTCTCGCTGCAGGCAGCCTATGAATTCTGCGGGCTTGATCCCATGACCGCGCTGCCGGACGATTTGCTGGCGGTGCCGGCAGAGCTGTTTGACGCGTGGATCGCCACTGCGCTGACGCCGCTGCGCCAGGCCATCAATATGCTGGAGTGCATCTTTGACGCGGAGAGCGTGATTATTGGCGGTATGATCCCCGCTGCCCTGCTGGAGAAAATCGTTGCGCGCCTGCCGCCGCTTTACCAGTCTGTGCGCGGGCGCTACCTGACCGCCACGCGCATACGGACCGGAATGAGCGGCAGTGATACCGCCGCGCTGGGTGCGGCAGCGCTGCCGCTGTTTGATGAGTTTAATCCGCAGTTTCAGGTATTAATGAAATGAGCATGATGATGCGCCAGGCTGGCGCCGGTAATCCTGCGCGGCGTCTGCATACCTTTTAGCCGTTTATTGCGCCGATGCGAAAAAATCTGTGCGGCCCGTTTCCTGCCGGCGTTATTTTATTTACATTGCCAGCAACTTTTTGCTGACCCAGCGGACTCTGCAATGACTATTCCTGCCTTACCGGTAATCTGCCTCGATCTTGGCGGTTCATTTATTAAACTTGGCGTGATGACGCAGGCTGAGCAGATCCAGCTGCTCGATCAGCAGCCGATGCCCGCCCGCTCCTGGGAAGCGTTTTGCGCTACCGTCAGCGATACGATCGCCAGACATCAGGCACATTTCAGCGCGCACTCCCCGGTCGCGGTTTCCACCGCCGGAATTGTCGCGCCACTGAGCGGCGAGATGTTTGCCAGTAACATACCTGCCTTTCACGGACGTCATATGGCGCAGGAGCTTGGCGCATACCTGCAGCGTCCGGTCACGGTCCATAACGATGCCGACTGTTTTGCCGTTGCGGAGGCGCTGGCCGGGGCCGGACAGGGGCATAAAGTGGTGCTGGGCGCTATCCTCGGTTCAGGCGTGGGCGGCGGACTGGTTGCAGATGGCCGGCTGATCACCGGTCAGAATGGCTTAACCGGTGAGTGGGGACATGGCCCGATCACGCTACGCGAAGTTGATATCGCAGGCAAAACGGTTGCCATACCGCGTCAGCCGTGCCCGTGCGGTCAGAGCGGCTGTCTTGATACTTATGGCGGAGCGCGCGGTCTGGAAACCCTGCACCGCGTGCTGCATGATGAAACGCTCAGCAGCAAAGCGATCGTTTTACGCTGGCAGGCAGACGAAAACCAGGCGCAGCAGACGCTGGAGGCGTGGCTCCAGCTGGTGAGTGAGCCGCTGGCCTACACCGTTAACATCACCGGAGCGAGCTGCGTCGCCGTCGGCGGCGGGCTGGCCTCCGTTGTTCCGCTGATAGCTGCCCTTAACGAGGCGGTGCAGCAGCGGGTGCTGCGCCGTACGCCGCAGCCGCTGGTGATCCCCGGCCGCCATGCTCATCAGGGTGGCATGCTGGGTGCAGCGCTGCTGGCGCTGGCTCACTGAGCCGCCAGTTTTTGCTGTAAAAACGCAATAAACTGCCGGTGGATCTCGCTGCGCTGGCGATGCTGCGGGTAGAGCGCATTAAGGTGCAGCGAGGCGGGCTGCCACGCATCCAGCACGCGTATTAATTCACCGCTGGCCAGCGCCGGCGCCACGATAAATTCCGGCAGCAGGATCAGCCCCAGCCCGGCAATCGCCGCATCGCGCAGCATTTCACCATTATTACTGACCATCGGCCCCTGAACTGCCACGACGCTGCGCTGCCCGTCCCTGAACAGCTCCCAGCCCTGCTGACTTTCCCGGCCGTAGCGCAGGCAGCGGTGCAGCGACAGTTCCGCAGGCGTCTCCGGCGCTCCGGCGCCCTGAAGATAGGCAGGGCTGCCGCAGATCAGCCGCCGGAATTCGCCCAGCCTGCGTGCGATCAGGCTGGAGTCGGGCAGGGTGCCGATACGAATAGCCATATCAAATCCCTCTCCCACCATATCGACATGGCGATCGGCCAGCTCAACCTGGAACTGCAGGCCGGGATGCAGCGTGAGGAATTCAGCAATGTAGGGGGAGAGATGCGTAATGCCAAACGACATCGGCACGCTCAGACGGAAGTTACCCTGCAGAGCCTGATGACGACCGGATACTGCCAGTTCCGCTTCCTGTACATCATCCAGTATGCGCTGTGCGTGATGCGCAAACAGCAGACCATTTTCTGTCACCGAAAGCTTGCGGGTATTCCGGTTGAGCAGGCGGGTGCCCAGCGCCGCTTCCAGCGCCGCCATGCGGCGGCTGACATACTGCTTTGAAAGCATCAGCTGTTCAGCGGCTGCACTGAAGTTGCCCGCATGGATAACAGCAACGTAAATACGAAGATCGTCTATCTGCATAGTGTCCACTAATTCGTGACAGTGATTGTCATGTCAGCACATTGTTGAGCAAATCAGTTTACGTATACTGAATCACATCAGGAAGCAAAATCGTTTCCCTTACTTATTCAGGAGCAGATCATGATTGAACAACGCCTTTCAAATCAGCGCGGCACCGGCGATCACGGCTGGCTGTATTCACGCCACACCTTTTCCTTTGCAGGCTACCGCGATCCACAGCAGGTGGGCTTCTCTGATCTGCTGGTGATTAACGACGACCAGGTTGCACCCGGTCGCGGCTTTGGTGCCCATCCGCACAATAATATGGAGATCATCTCCTATGTGCTGGAAGGTGCTCTGGAGCACAAAGACTCAATGGGTACCGGTTCTGTTATCGTGCCGGGTGATGTGCAGCTGATGAGCGCTGGCAGCGGCGTGACGCACAGCGAGTTTAATCACTCGAAAAGCGACAACGTGCATTTTCTGCAGATCTGGATTGTGCCGGCAGAGCGCAATACCGCGCCAGGCTATCAGCAGGTTTCCGTGGCGGAACAGGATAAGCGCGGCAAACTGCGCCTGATTGTCTCGCCGCAGGGCGAGTCCGGTTCGCTGCAGGTGCGACAGGATATGCGCATCTATGCCGGCCTGTTCAACGATAATGAGCAGCAGACGCTGACGCTGGCAGCCGATCGCTACGCCTATATTCATGTTGCGCGCGGCAGTATTGAGGTTAACGGCGTGCGCTTCAGCGCGGGCGACGGCGCGCGGGTGCGTAATGAAACGGCGCTGACTTTTGCGAATGGTAATGATGCCGAGGTGCTGGTGTTCGATCTGCGTCCGCTTGAAGTGAATCATCCTCAGCGTTAATAGCCAAAAAGGGTAGCGTGCTGCGGCGCGCTACCCTTTATTCATAACTATTCTCCATTATTTCTTCACCATTGGCTGTTTTATCAGCGCTTAATTCGGAACCCGGACAGGGCCAGACTAAAATAAGAATTTTTACCTTTCTTAAATTTCTGCAGCACTTTAAATTCGCATCCTGAGACCCATGCCGCCTGCTGGCAAAGGGCGATCAAATAACTAACAACATTAACCTGATTGCATTCCATTATTAAATGGTAATGAGGATTTTGATGACTTTAAAACGCAGCTTTAATATTGCCGCCGTACTGGTGCTGGCTTTGTCTGTTACCGCATGCAGCGGCATGTCTCATCGTGGTAAAAATACCGCAATTGGTGCTGGCGTTGGCGCGCTGGGCGGTGCCGTGCTGACTGGCGGCAGTACGTTCGGTACGCTGGGCGGGGCGGCTATTGGCGGATTGATTGGCCATGAAGCAAGTCGTTAAACAGTAAATATGACAGGACGCGCATAATGGTATTATTGCGCGTCCTGTAAATAAGCTTATTTCTGCATTGCACGCCATTATTAAACAGGCGGAACAAACGTAATGCTTTATCAGCCTTAATCAATATTAAGCTGATGGATAGCCAGCACGGCTCGTGCAGCTTCTTTTCCTTTCTTAATAAAATGCTCGGTATAAAATGATTCCAGTTCATTGACCGGCTGAAAATTATGTGGCGTCAGTGAAACAGAAAACACCGGTACGTTGGTACTGAGCTGCACGCTCATCAGGCCGTCAACCACTGCCCGCGCAACAAAATCGTGACGGTAAATCCCGCCATCCACGACCAGCGCGGCACAGACAATGGCATCAAAACGACCGGTTTCGGCCAGGCGCTTTGCCAGCAGCGGCATCTCAAAAGCACCGGGCACATCATAGGTTTTCAGCACGCTGTCTGCGCCCTGCTCATTGAATTCACTGACAAATCCTGCCAGCGCATTGTTCACAATATCTTTATGCCAGCCAGCCTTGATAAAGGCGATTCTAATCTGTTCCATAAGTCTTCCGTCATTTGCCAAAGTAGAGTAGGCGGATAATTATCCGTAAAATCTCATCATTTTCATTAACATGAGTGTGTATAACATAGGCTGAGAGCGCGATCCACTCCGTTGCGATGCAGGTTTTTCATGTCATCTTCGGGCCGAAATCACGCTAGCGAATCTTGTGAAAAGTTGGCGCTGAAACTTTCCATTTGAGCCCGGTCTTCTCGCGTGCGCGGGTAAAGGCAACCATGATCTGATTTAAGCTCAACGCCGGGACCACGCGATCTGAGTCGTTGCTGAGCGCTCAAAGCTGATCAAGAACATCCAGGACTGAACGTTTTGCACCCATTAGCATGTTGGCCATATCAATGACGATTTTCATCCCTGTTTAACTTTGTTCGATGCAAATTTTCCGATCCCGAATATTCGTCCATTTCATAGAATAAACATCGGTTATCAAATAAGATTATTAATATCAGTTGCTTATACAAAATATGGCCACTTGACCACTTTTATCAGGTAGGTGATAATATGACCTCATGACCGCAATTAATGAGGTTAATATGAAAGTCCTGAATGTAGCCGAATCGAAAGCTCGTTACTCTCAGATTTTGAGTTCAGCGAGTAGCGGTGAAAGTTTCATCATTGCTAACCACGGCGATCCGATAGCCATGATCGTTCCTTATAAATCAGCGCCTCTGTTAAACCGTGTTGGCTTTTTAGATCATAAAAAGTATGCCATTCCTGATAATTTCAACGATTTCATGTCAGATGAAATCCAGTCGATGTTTGAAGGTGGCAATGACTAGTCCTGTAAGAACGCGGAACATCTTTAATCGCTATCTTCTTGATACTCACTATCTTATCTGGGCTTGCGCAGACTCTAAGCGTCTTCCGCAAGCCTGTTTCGATCTGATTGTTGATCCCTTAAACGAGCTATATTTTTCCGCCGCATCTATTCATGAAATCGCCATAAAATTCGCGTTAGGTAAACCTCATTTTACGGTTGATCCAGAGGAGATTTTGCGCGGCTTGCTCGCAAACGGTTATAACGAACTTCCCATTTCATCACATCACACCGTAAGTCTTAAACGTTTGCCTCGTGATATGCACGGCGATCCGTTTGACCGGCTGATCGTTGCTCAGGCGAACATGGAGGCGCTGACCTTAATCACGGATGATGAAAAAATTATTCGATATTGTTCAGATTACATTCCGATAAAAACGTTCTGATAAAAACACACCCGTCCCGAGCGGGTTTTTTATGGGCTAAATTCATGCATGAAACAATGACCGGGATCGAGCTGGGTGGCGTGCCCGATCGCACCTTCGGCAAAGTTTATTACCGCAGCATTACCGACCCACAGGAAGCAGCCAAAGCCCTCGCCGCGACGAATTAAGGCTTTGAGTCTTTCATAATCCCAGACGTAAACGTGGCATTACATTCGCTGTTTTCCGTAGAAAATATATTAATTTAATGTGATCTGATTTCTGGTCTCAGACGCCGATAAGCCAGAAAACCGCGTTCAAAACGGCTTCTAAGTTATTGTTTAAAAGTGTTGAGAAACCGTAAACAGTCGTTTTTTGCAGTGCAAGATTTAAGCGCCTGAAGAGAGCCTTAAAAGGCTCTCCTTGACGGCGTGATGCGGCTTGAATAAAACTAAAGATGTCGGGGGAGTCTCGCCACAGAGACTGAGAGGCTGATAGCGCAACCGCGCGGTTCAGCGACCCTTTGAACCTGACCCAGTTGATACTGGCGTAGGAAGACTGAGGGCGCCAGACCGGTGCCGTCCGGGATGTTGCAGCAAACGGCTGCACCTCCTTATCTCCCTTCCTGTATCCGCGGGTCTCAGTCAACACTGAGAGGCCGATGTGACCCTTCTTTTTTATCCGGAACACAGACAATGAGCCGCTGGAGCGTGTTAGGCGCAGGCGTCAGCGGACTATGCGTGGCCACCCTGCTGGTGGAGCGTGGTGAATCAGTTGAAGTCATCGATGACGTGCAGCGTCCGCCCGCATCCTGGTATGCCGGTGGCATGCTGGCGCCCTGGTGTGAAGCAGAAAGCGCCCCCGCCGACGTTATTTCACTGGGTCAGCATGCCGCTCGCTGGTGGCAGCAGCGCGTAAGCTGCGTTGAGCATCAGGGCACGCTGGTGCTGGCTCCGCCACGCGACAGTCAGGAGCTGAACCGTTTTGCGCGCCTGACTCACGCGCATCAGTGGGTCAATCCGGCAGAGGTAGAGCCGGCGCTGGAGGATCGCTTCGCACGGGGGCTGCTGTTTGCGGGCGAAGCACATCTCGATCCCCGGCTGGCGCTCACTGAGCTGCGCCAGAAGCTTGAGGCGCACGGTGTAACGTTCCATCACTCCGCGCCTTCCGGCCAGATCATCGATTGTCGTGGCATTCATGCCCGCGACGCGCTGCCCTCGTTGCGGGCCGTGCGCGGTGAAATGATTATCTTACAGAGTCGGGATCTGCACTTTTCACGACCGCTTCGTCTGCTGCATCCGCGTTTTCCCTGCTATCTGGTTCCGCGGCGTAACGGCTGCTTTATGCTGGGTGCCACCATGGTCGAGAGCGATGATGACAGCGCCATCAGCGCGCGCGCCATGATGGAGTTGCTGAGCGCCGCCTGGGCGATACATCCGGCGCTGGCTGAAGCGCGCATTATCGAGAGCGCCAGCGGCCTGCGGCCCGCCTGGCCGGATAACCTGCCCGAAATTCGTTATGAAAACGGTATTTATTATCTTAACGGCATGTATCGCCACGGCTTTCTGCTGGCGCCGATGCTGGCAGAGCAGCTGATGCAAAAACTGATTCAGGAGACCCCTTATGCAAATCCAGCTTAACGGACAGATCGTTGAAACCCAGGCGCAGACAGTCAGCGAACTGCTGCAGGAGCAGCAAATCGATGCCAGCTGCGTGGCGACAGCGCTGAATGGCAACTTCGTGCCCAGAAGCGCTTACTCCCGTCAGCCGCTTGCGGCAGGCTGCCAGCTGGAAGTCCTGTCACCGATGCAGGGAGGGTAATGCATGTTTTATGACTTTACGGGCACATCGCGCTTCTTGCTGGGTACAGCAGGGTATCCGTCACCGGCCATTCTGCAGCAGGCGATAGCGGCGGCGGGCAGTGAAATTATTACCGTAAGCCTGCGGCGGGAGGGCAGTGCGGGTGCCGCGTTTCGCGACCTGCTGGCCAGCCTTAACGTTCGCGTACTGCCCAATACCGCAGGTTGCCACACGGTGAAAGAGGCGGTAACCACGGCGCATATGGCGCGCGAGCTGTTCAATACGGCCTGGATCAAACTTGAGGTGATTGGGCATGCCGATACGCTGCAGCCCGATCCGTTTGCGCTGGTGGAAGCCGCACGCATCCTGTGTGCTGAAGGATTTAGCGTATTTCCCTATACCACGGAAGATCTGATTGTTGGCGAGAAACTGCTGGCTGCCGGCTGCGAGCTACTGATGCCCTGGGGCGCACCGATTGGCTCAGGGCAGGGCCTGCGTAATATTGACGGATTGCGCGCCATGCGGGCGTGGTTCCCGGATACGCCGCTGATTATCGATGCCGGGATCGGTGCTCCTTCCCAGGCGGCGCAGGCGATGGAGCTGGGCTTTGACGGCATTCTGCTTAATACCGCCGTCGCGAAAGCGGGCGATCCCATCCGCATGGCAGCGGCGTTCAGCCAGGCCATTGCTGCGGGGCGCAGCGCCTGTGAGGCAGGGCTGATGGAAAAGCGCGATATGGCGATGGCATCAACGCCGGTATTCGGTCTGGCCACACTAAGCTGAGGAGAACAGGATGGAACGCTATCAGCGACAGATGATACTGCCGGAAATCGGTGCGTCAGGGCAGCGTAAGCTGGCGCAGGCGCGCGTGCTGGTAGCTGGCGCGGGCGGGCTGAGCGCGACGCTTCTGCCGCAGCTGGTGGGGGCCGGCGTGGGGACGCTGCGTATTTATGATGCCGATGAAGTGGCGCTGCATAATCTGCATCGCCAGACGCTCTTTACGCAGCAGGATATCGGGCAGTCAAAAGTGCTCAGCGCGCGTCAGGCGCTGACGCAGCGCAATCCTGAGGTCAATATCGAAACCTGCGCACAGGCCCTGACGGCCAGCAACATCGCGCAGGCTATGGCTGACTGTTCGCTGGTCATCGACGCGGCCGACAATTTTGCCGTGACCTGGCAGCTTTCAGACGCCTGCTATGCGACCGGTACACCGTTTATCAGCGCTTCAGTGCTGGGCCGGCAGGGCTATGCGGGCGGATTTTGCGGAGGTGCGCCCAGCTACCGGGCGCTGTTTCCCCGGCTGCCGCGTACGGCTGCCAGCTGCAACACGGCAGGGGTGATGGGGCCGGCTGTGGCCGCGCTTGGCGCCATACAGGCGCAGATGGCGCTTACGGTGCTGCTTGATCTGCAGCCGTCTCCGCTGGGATTACTGGTCAACTGCGATTTTGTGAACTGGCACTTTCGCGCGTTTCGCTTTGATGAAGCGCAGGAGCCTGTCGTGCCGGGCGTGCCCTTTATCGACTGCTCGCTGCTTACCCCGGCAGATTGTATTGTCGAGCTACGCAGCCGGGATGAAGCGCCCCACAGCGTGGCAAGCCAGGCTGAGCGTATTTTGCCGGCAGATCTGGCGGCCTGGCAGCCACCCTCTGGGCGGCGCATCGTGCTGGTTTGCGCCAGCGGTATACGCGCCGCACAGGCGGCCAGCGAGTTGGCGGAGCGGGGCTATACGGACCTGGCGATTCTGGCGGCCAGCAGCAGTTAGCCGGCGGCAGGTTTTTCGGAAAATACTGGAATCCTGTGACTGTTATCACATGAGAAGCCACGCTAAACTCAACGCTTCTCATTTTGCTAAGGGATGATCGTCACAATGCTTTCACGTTTTACACTGGCTTCTTTAACCGCTGCCTTACTGCTTACCGGCTGCGCCCGTCATCACGCTGATGAGACTGCCAGCACCGCGCCGGCAGAGGTGAGTGCTGCCGCACCGATTGAGAACAGCAACACCGACACGCCCTTTGCCAGCGGACCTACGGTAATCAACGTTTCACACCTGGCTACGCGCACGGATGATGGATCGGCAGTGTATGTTACCGTTGACGGCCAGGAAGCGGGCATGCTGAAAAAAGGTGAGAATAAAGAGATACGCGTGGCGGCAGGCAAGCATGAAATCGGCGGCTATGTACAGACGCTGTTTGGTTTTGGCAAAGTCACCATTCCGGGCGTTGATATCACCACGGATACGGCTAAGCCGAAACATGTGGTTTATTCAGTGACCCGCCAGCGTCCGCAGTTCAGTGAAAGCAGTACGCCTCCCGATAACTCCTGAGAAAGTGCGGTGCTGCAGCACCGCTCCCTCCCGCGATATTCATCTGGCTGTCTGACATCAGCTCAGCAGCGCATGAATAACATCAATGACATTGATTACCACAATAAACAGCACGAGGTGTGTGAGCAGGTTGCGCGATCGGGGTCTGGAATAAGACATTATCTATCCTGAATAGTTAGCCTGACAAATATGTGCTGTGGCTTACTATTACTGATTCAGAATAAGAATACCATGCCAGGCCATCTTAAACCGGAGGCGGACAAGGGTTACGCGTCAGGAAAAGCTGACCGGCTCTGGTTTGATAGCGTAAAGGCAGCAGAGAATAGAGAGGAATCCGAACGGGATTATTCGTGATGCTGGCGCTGATAAGCGTGAGAGTAGCGGTTAACCGCTGGCTCACTCATTAATCTTTGCCCGGCAGCGACACGCTGTTTTGCAGATGCTCATGTAAGTGATGGTGCAGGGCGCGAATCGCTGGCGAGAATTGCCTGCGGTGCGGACAGATCAGATGCAGTGGCGTCGCCTCACCTTTTACCTCAGGCAGAATCAACTCCAGCCTCCCCTGATGTACATCCTCAGCCACGTCCAGCCAGGACTTATAGGCGATACCCATTCCTGCCAGCGCCCAGCGGCGTGCGACTTCCGCGTCATCACACATAAGGCGGCTTTTTACCGTGATAAGCTGCGCGCCCTCCGCCTGCGGAAAGCTCCATTTATCATATACGTGGCCTCCCATCATAAACGGCAGACAGTGATGGCGGGTGAGATCGGTCAGCGCGGCAGGCCGGCCATGTTCAATAAGATAATCGGGTGATGCGACCAGTACCCGCCGGTTATTTTCAGCCAGCGGCAGCGCAACGTAGCTGCTCTCCTCTAATTTGCCGTAGCGAATAGCGATATCTACCGGATCGCGGAAGACGTTACTGACCTGATCGGAGAGTGAAAGGCGCAGCTGCAATCCGGTATGCTGACGGCAGAAACGGGTCAGTAACGGCAGCAGGATATGCCGCCCGATATCGGATGGCATCGCAATTTTCAGTTCACCGCGCAGTTCGTCGTCATGACGCTGCAGACTCTCGGCACCTGCCTGCATCAGCGCCAGCATCTCCTGTGCAAAAGGCAGATAGCGCTCACCTTCGGCGGTCAGCCGCAGACTGCGCGTTGAGCGCGCAAACAGGCGACGATCGAGATCGCGCTCCAGCCGCTGAATCGCCGCGCTGACCTGACCCGGCAGCAGGTTTGCTTCGCGCGCGGCACGGGAGAAGCTGCCCAGCGCAGCTGAGCGGACAAACAGCGTAATATCTTCGAGACGAACCATGACGTTTTTACCTGGCAAACCGGATTTTCACTCTACGAGTGAAAGTCTTCCCCTGCAACGTCGATTTTTCCATGCGCCATTGCCCGCTATGCTTGATGGGTATTCAGAAAATCTGTCAATCACCATGGAGATAAGGCATGAAAGCCATTGTTTATAGTCAGAACGGCTTACCCATTTCGGATGAAAATGCGCTGTATGACGCTGATGTCGCCAAACCTCAGCCCGGCGCCCGCGATCTGCTGGTCAAAATCAATGCCATTGCGGTGAATCCGGTCGACACCAAAGTACGTAAAGGCGCCGCCACTGAGCAGCCGCGCATTCTGGGCTGGGATGCCGTCGGTGTGGTAGAGGCGGTGGGTGAAGCGGTTACGCTGTTCCGCCCGGGCGATGAGGTGTTTTATGCCGGCGATATCAGCCGGGCCGGCAGCTATGCAGAGTATGGTCTGGTGGATGAGCGCATCGCCGGCCACAAACCGCGCTCCCTGAGCGATGCCGATGCGGCTGCGCTGCCGCTGACGTCACTCACCGCATGGGAGCTGCTGTTTGACCGTCTTGAGGTGCAGGCGGATGAGAACGCAGCGCTGCTGATTGTGGGCGCGGGCGGGGGAGTGGGTTCTATTCTCACCCAGCTGGCACGCAAACTCACCGGGCTGACAATTATCGGTACGGCATCCCGTCCTGAGACTGAAGAGTGGGTGCAGCAGCAGGGCGCGCATCACGTCATCAATCATCACCAGCCGCTGGCGGAGCAGCTGCGTGCGCTCGGCATCGACACGGTGAAATATGTTGCGTCGCTGACCCATACCGACAGCTACTATACGCAGCTGATTGAGGTGCTGGCGCCGCAGGGCAAGCTGGCGCTGATTGACGATCCGGAGACGCTGGATGCCATGCCGCTTAAGCGTAAAGCGATCTCATTACACTGGGAGCTGATGTTTACGCGCTCGCTGTTTGAAACGCCGGATATGCAGCGCCAGCATGAGATTCTGCAGCGTATCAGCCAGCTGATTGATGATGGCACCCTGCAGACCACCGCCGGGGAGCATCTTGGCAGCATCAATGCGGCTAACCTGCGCAAAGCGCATGCGTTGATCGAGAGCGGACGCGCGCGCGGCAAGCTGGTGCTTAGCGGTTTCTGATAACGTGATTCACCCGGCACGGAGCGGCCGCTTCGTGCCGGGTTTCAGTCAGGAAAACGTCACCCGCCGCCTTAAGTTAATCTGATGGCCGTCGTAATTTTCGCTAACCCCCTAACTATTATAAGAATTTGCTCTGCAAATCGCGGCTGCCGCTCTGGCTGAATGCTGCGGGTCATGATATGACTGCTCTCTGTGCTTTCAGCCTTCCGGAGAGAATTATGTATAAGCGAATTTCACTGGCTCTGCTGCTCTCGTACTGCGCTATTCAGTCAGCCGCGGCGCAACAGACGCTGCGTTTTGGCGTCGATCCCACCTTTCCCCCTTTTGAATCCAAAGCCAGCGATGGCTCCCTGCAGGGGTTTGACATCGATCTCGGCAACGCCATTTGTGCCCAGGCCAAAGTGAGCTGCAAATGGGTTCAGATTGGCTTTGATGGCTCTATTCCGGCGCTGCAGGCAAAGAAGTTTGACGCGATTTTGTCAGCCATGTCGATGACGGAGAAACGACGCGAGCAGGTTGCATTCAGCGATATGCTTTATGTCACCCCCAGCGCGCTCATCACCCCGGCTGACAGCGCCCTGACTGATGATATCGCCACGCTGCGCGGTAAAAACATCGGCGTAGCGCAGGGGACTATTCAGGAAACCTACGCGCAGACTTACTGGGCACCCAAAGGCGTCAGCGTGGTCTCCTATCCCAACCAGATGGAGATTTATCCCGATCTCGTTGCCGGACGCCTTGATGGCACGCTGGCAAATGCGGTGTCTGCCGATCAGGGCTTCCTGAATACCGCAGAAGGAAAGAAATATGTGAATAAAGTGACCCTGACCGATAAAGCTGTATTAGGTAACGGCGTGGGAATCGGGCTGCGCAAAGATGATGTCGCAAATCTTAAACTGATTAATGCGGCCCTGGCAGAACTGCACCGCAACGGTACCTACGATCGCCTGGCGCAGAAGTATTTCAAATATAAAGTTTATCCCTGATCGGGATGTGTGAATCCGTTATCTGCCAGCAGGGGAATTATGCGTAACCTGACCGATTACCGCACGCAACGGGCCCGCTTCCTGGCTGCCGTTGAGCATAAAAAAGGGGCGCTGCACACCTGGCAGCATCCGTTATGCGGTCCGGCCGGTGAAGCGCTGTTTACCGATCTTGCCGTGATTGGCAACCCGCATGCCTCGCGCGTCATGCTGATTTTCTCCGGCACGCACGGCGTGGAGGGATATTACGGGTCGGATAATCAGATAGAGTGGCTGAACAGTCTCGATGCGGCCCGCTTACCGGCAGAGTGTGCTGTGATGCTGATTCATCTGCTGAACCCGTGGGGAGCGGCGCATCTGCGACGCGTCAATGAAGATAATATCGACCTGAACCGCAATTTTATTCCGTTCAGCGCGCCGCTGCCGGATAACGCTGACTATGCACGCTATCACGCGTTTTATCACGGCGAGCGGGCAGAGGCGGATCGGCTGCTGGCTGCCGCGCTGCAGCGCGACGGCTGGCCGGCGATCAAGCGGGTGGTGGAGGCCGGACAGTATCAGCACGCTGATGGTCTGTTTTATGGCGGAGAGCACGCCACCTGGTCGCAGCAGACGCTGCAGAAGATCGTAACCGGCCATCTGCTGCGGGCAGAACAGATCCTGAGTTTCGATCTGCATACCGGCGCAGGCGCATGGGGACATCCGATGCTGCTGGGCATTGCGCAGAAGCGGGTTCCTGTGCACGCCTGGGGACGCGAGCTGTATGGTGAATGGCTGACGCTGATCGATACCGGCAGCGGGCAGGAGAGCGCCACCGGCATCACGGCAACGGCCACCGGTTACGTTTCGCAGTTTCTGCTGGATCAGCTGCCGCACGGTGCCATCCTGCCGCTGGTGGTGGAGTGTGGCACTTACGCGGGTGAGGAGATGCACCGGCGGGTGCGGGACGATCACTGGTTGCACTTAGAGGGCGATGTGCAGAGTGCGGCCGGGCAGGCCCTCAAACAGCAGCTGGTTGAGGGATTCTGGCCACAGGACCGCGACTGGCGCGAGCTGACGGCATTCCGCACGCAGCAAATTTTCCGGCGCGGCTGGCAGGCGCTGCTGTCACAGCCGGCCATAAAACGTCATGCGGGCGGTCTCTGACAAGGCAATTCCCGGCTGCGTATTGTAAGCGAGCACCACCAGCATGCGGGTGATATCACCTTCGGTCGGCGTCACGCGATGGAGCGAATTGCGTCCGCGAAACAGCACCAGATCGCCCGCCTCAATCGCCAGCGCATCCGGCGTGCGGGCTTCATTGAGCACAGCGGCGACGCCATCGTAGTTCATCTCGCCCGCGTCAGCATCGCGCAGATCGCGTACGTACTGAAATATGCCGCCCGCCTGCGGCTTCTGCAGCAGCAGAGTAATGGCAAAGGAGGAGTTGTCGAAATGCCAGCCCAGCTCCTGCCCCTGTGCGGCATAGTGCAGGTTGATTGACGAGAGCGGATCGGCATAAGGATAGAGGGCGCTCTCGTTCAGCACCTCGCAGAGAAACTGTTTAAACAGCGTATCGTTGTACAGCTGACGCAGCGGTGAGTCGTGAGCAATCGCCTCATCGGTAATACAGCCTTTGGTGCTGATGACATCGCGGTTACGGGGATGATCTGCGCTCAATGTCTCGTCTGTTTTCAGCAGATAGACGTTATGGTTGCTGCGCGTATGCCAGGCAAGATGGCGCTGCGCGTTCCCTTCTGTAATGATAGCCTGCAGCGCTGCCGGCTGCAGAAATTGCCGCAGCACCAGGGCGCCGTGTTGTTCCAGCTGCGCGCGACACTGCGCGCGCCAGTCAGCGTCCGCCAGAGGATGCAGGTCAAAACGTATTAATCCAGACATAGTGCGTTTCCCGGTAGCAACAGTGTCATAAAACTCTACGATGCTGCGGCGGGAATGCGTAGCGATAAATCATTACTGCCCTGCTAAGGAAACGTTAATGTCCGTCAGTGCTTCGCGTCTGCCAAAAATCAGCCTTATTCTCGCGTTCAAAGCTGCTGCAGAGCTGGGCAGTCTTGCAAAAGCAGCCGCGCACCTGGCGCTGACGCCGGCGGCGATCAGCCAGCAGATCCGCCAGCTGGAGACGCTGCTGGGTCACGCTCTGTTTGTGCGCACGCAAAACGGGGTCATGCTGACAGAGAGCGGCCGGGCCTATCTGCGCTATGTTTCAGAAGCGTTTGATATCCTGCGGATGGGACAGCTCAGTCTGCGCCAGGCGGCCAGCCAGCCTGCGCTGACTCTGTACGCACTGCCGGCGCTGGCGTCAAAGTGGCTGATGCCGCAGCTGAACCACTGGCGCGCGTGCTGTCCCGCGAGCGACCTCTGCCTGCATGGCACCCATGCACAGGTCGATTTCAGCGCCACGCCGGCTGATTTCGCTATCGTATTCGGTGACGATCGCTATCCGCAGCTGGAGAAACAGCGGCTGTTTCATGACGAGGTGCTGCCGGTAGCCAGCCCGGCGCTGCTGCAGCGCTTCCCGCGCGATCGGCTATTTAACCAGGCGCCGCTGATCCATCTCGACTGGGGCAATGAGGGGCGTTTTCTGCCGGACTGGCAAAGCTGGCTGCAGGCGCGCGGCCACGGCGAACCCGCGCAGCAGCCCGCTTTCACCTTTAACCTCACGTCGCTGGCGATAGATGCTGCGGTTGCGGGGGCCGGGCTGCTGCTGGGCCAGCGGCGTCTTATTGCCGCTGAGCTGGCGCGGGGCGATCTGGCGATCGCAGATAGCTTCAGCCTGCCGCTCAGTAAGCCCTACTATCTCGCCTGGCCGCAGCGCACGCTGCAGCAGCCCGACGCCCGGGCGCTGATAGAGTGGCTCACTGCGCTTGCGGCCGCCTGATTTTACCCGCACGCTGTAGCCAGATAATCTGCACCGCTGCCGGAAGGGACGAGACTATGTCAGAAAATAAAGATTGGGTTGAGCTGCGACGCGACCAGGAGACCGGCATTGAGAGTATCAACGCCCACTTCAGCGGTCACGCTTACGACGCACACGATCACGATGAGCTGCTGGTCGGGGTGACCCGGCAGGGCCTGCAGCGCTTTAACTGCCGCCGTGCCTTGCATACCAGTACGCCCGGCCGCGTCATACTTATTGAGCCGGGCGCAGTGCATGATGGCCACGCGCCGGAGGCTGCGGGTTTTACCTATGTCATGCTTTACCTGCCGCAGCCGTGGGTGGCTGACATGATGCAGCAGCGCGGACAGGGAGATATCGCCCGGATCGGCGGCGCATTCCGGCATACGCTGACGGATGACGTGCAGCTTGCCCGCGCCACGGAAGAGGCGTGGTATGCCATTCACCAGCGCGAAGGGCGTCTGGCGCGCGATCAGACGCTGGAGCAGTTGATAACGCTTCTGTCGCGGCATCTTGAGCGGCGTCCGGAGCGACCTGATACGGTGGCACAGCGTCAGATGCTGCTGCTGCGCGACTATTTGCATGATTTTATGGCGCAGGATGTCGGACTCGACGAGCTTTCACGCCTGGCCGGGCTGGATCGCTTTCGCCTGACGCGCCAGTTCCGGCAGGCGTTTGGTCAGACGCCGCACGCTTATCTGGTACGCCTGCGGCTGCGCGCGGCGCGCGCGCTGCTGGCGCAGGGCGTGGCACCGGTTGAAGTCGCTGCCCGCACCGGGTTTGCCGATCAGAGTCATCTCGGCCGCTGGTTCCGGCGCGCCTGGCATATGACGCCGGCAACGTATCAGCGCGCGTGCACAAATCTTCTATACGGCATACCGCCGCATCAGGAATGATAGCGTTTTCCTTTCTGAAGAGAGCGTTATGCCATGTCTGACACCAAAATTGCCCTGATCGTACGCGATGATTTAGCCACCTGGCAGCGTCTGAACGTGGTGGCGTTTATCGCTACCGGCCTTGCCGCCGGGGCACCGGAGATGCTGGGGGAACCCTACATCGATGCGCAGGGACGTCACTATGGCCGGATCGCCGGACAGCCGATGCGGGTGTTTTCCGGCAATCTCGCTGGCCTGCAGCGCGCGCATCGCCAGGGGCTGGAGCGTGAACTGACGCTGATACCCTATGTAGAAGCGATGTTTTCTACCGGCAACGACGCGGCTAACCGCGAGGTGTTTCTGGCAGAAAACGCGCAGGAGATGAATCTGGTTGGCCTGGCGCTTTTTGGTCCGAAAAAAGCGGTCGACAAAGCGATCAAAGGGCTGGCGCTGCATGAGTAGTCAGCCTGGCTGACGCGGCGTCATCCGCCGCGCACCGAGCCGCGCCAGATCACCTCTGCCTGATAAAGACGCGACGCGGGCGGCTCTCCATCCGTACCGGAGGCGTCATGCTCGCCCGATTCCGTGGCGCTAAGCCAGGCCACGGCGTCACGTGCAAACTGCTCTACCGGCTGTGCAAAGGTTGTCAGGTTATAGGACGCCCAGCCCGCCTGCGCAATGTTGTCATAGCCGAACAGGCAGAGATCGTCTGGCACCCGTAGCCGGAAGCGGTGACGCGCTTCATCCATCACGCCGCAGGCGATAAGGTCTGTCACGCAAAATATCGCATCAGGCCGCTGCGCGCGTGTCAGCAGACGGTGTGCCAGAATCTGTCCGCTTTCATATGAGGTTGTACCAAATCTCTCAACGGTAACGTGCAGGCCGGCGTCTTGCGCAACGGCCAGAAACGCCGCTTCACGCTTCTGCAGGCTGGGCGTGCCGGCCAGCGAGTTAGCAAAGGCAAGATGGCGGCAGCCTGCGCGCTGAAAGGCCATAACGGCGGTTTCAGCAGCGCTTTGCGCGTCCAGATGAATGCTGAGCGAGCCTGGCAGCGTTTCATCGCGGTTAATCAGAATGATGCGCTGTCCGTGCCGGTAGCACTGGGCGGTGATGGCACGGTCCGGCATACCTGACAGGATAATCGAGGCGTCGGCGCGGAAATTGATCGCCTGCAGCAGCGCGGCCGACACGCTGCTGTCAGAGCGATCGGTATTGATCACCATCGCCACTTTGCCCGCCTCCTGCAAAAATTGTGTCAGCCAGCGCACCAGCGTCGCGCGGTAGGGCGTGGCGATCTCTGAGACAATCAGACAGACAATGCCGCTGCGGTTACGCACCAGGCCGCGTGCCAGATGATTTACGTGATACCCCAGCTCTTCTGCGGCTTTCATTACTCTGGCCCGCGTAGCGGCAGAGACGCTGGCACCCGGCGTAAAAGCACGTGAAACGGCTGACCGGGAGACTCCGGCCCGCGCTGCCACATCCTGCGCGCTGACGCCCGCTTTATCGTTATGCATGGTTACATCCTCAACTCCCGTCGCTTAACTGAGTCTGCCGCAAATTGCAAAGCTGTGCAAATTATCCTTCGGCTTAAATGTTGCATTTTTGTGACGCAGGCAGTCAATTGCAGAGTACAGCGTTTGACAGCCTATTTTCTGTCCGTTACTAATTTGCACACACGTGCAAATAACAATTAATGCGCACCCTCTGCCCGACAGGAGACTACTATGCGAACCCTATCCCTTGCCGTTGCTCTCACCCTCTCAGCGGCTGGCCTGCCGATAACCGCCTCAGCTGCAGGCAATCTTAATATGATCTGTTCAGCGGATGTCGTGGTGTGCGAACAGATGACGCGTATTTTCAGCCAGAGCCATCCTGACATCAAAGTGAGCATGGTGCGGCTGTCAGCCGGTGAAGCCTACGCTCGTCTGCGCAGTGAAGCGCGTAATCCGCGTACCGATATCTGGTGGGCCGGCACCGGCGATCCGCATATGCAGGCGGCGGCGGAAGGACTGACGCAGGTCTACAAATCACCGCTGCTCGATCAGCAGCAGCCGTGGGCACAGAAACAGGCGGAAAATGCCGGTTATCGCACCGTGGGGATCTATGCGGGGGCGCTGGGCTGGGGATACAACACGAAACTGCTGGCAGAGAAAAAACTGAAAGAACCCACCTGCTGGGCGGACCTGCTTGACCCGGCCTTTAAAGGCGAAATTCAGATCGCTAATCCGAATTCATCCGGCACGGCATACAACACGCTGGCCACGCTGGTGCAGATTATGGGTGAGGACAAGGCTTTTGATTATCTGAAAAAACTCAATGCCAATATCTCACAATATACCAAATCGGGTTCGGCACCGGTGAAAGCCGCAGCGCGCGGTGAAGCGACGGTCGGTATTGTGTTTATGCACGATGCCGTCGCCATGCAGGTTGATGGATTCCCGATAAAAACCGTTGCGCCGTGTGAAGGCACCGGCTACGAAATCGGCTCGATGTCAATTGTGAAAGGCGCACGCAATCTGGCCAATGCCAAAGTCTGGTATGACTGGGCGCTCAGCGCAGAAGCGCAGTCGCATATGAAAGAGGCGAAGTCATTCCAGCTGCCCTCTAACCGCACTGCGGAAATCTCAGAATATGCGCCGCGTTTTGAGAACATCAAACTGATCGATTACGACTTTAAAACCTATGGCGATACGGCCAAACGTAAAGCGCTGCTCGGCCGCTGGGATAAAGAGATCGGCTCTGGCGCGCAGTAAGCCCATCTATGCAGACAGATATTCCGGGCTGGTGCAGATCGCGCCAGCCCGCTCCCTCCCGTTCGAGGTGTTATATGAATGCACATAATCGCCGTCTGACAGGCGCTCTGCTATCGGGGGCCGTAGCGCTGGCGCTGCTGCCCTGGTACAGCCTGGAAGCGGGTTTTTTTGATACCGGCTGGATCCTGTCGCTCTGGCGTGATGAGGCCAGCGCGCCGGCGCTGTGGCAGCTCGCGGCACATCCGTGGCTGTGGGGCGCGCTGACGCTCTGGCTGTTATGCGGTGTCAGTGGCCTGCTGCCGGGCAGACAGCGCAGCGCGCTGCTGCTGTTATTCAGTGCGCTGGGGATTCTGTTTCTGGTGATTGAGGGCCATGCCATTGGCTACAGCGGCTGGAGCTGGCTGTGGCTGGAGAATCAGTTTGGCACGCTGGAACAGGGGCAGCCTGCAATGGGAGCTGGCGCAATTTTACTGCTGACCACCTTTCTGCTGCTTTTTGCCTTTGCGCTGGCCGAGCGCGGCGTGCTGAGAGGAGATGCCTTTGTGGTGGCAGCGCTGGTGCTGATCACCGCGCTGGTCAGCGTATTTGTGCTCTACCCGGTGCTGAGTATGTTTGTGGTCTCCGTACAGGACGTTGACGGCAGCTTTCAACCCGATGGCCTGTTAGCTAACCTGCAGGATCCCTCAATCTGGAGCCTCTCCTGTCTGGCGGGCGGCAGCTGCGGGACAGCCTGGCGCACGCTCTGGCTGGCGCTGATGACGGCGACCGGCTCCACGCTGCTGGGGCTCGCTTTCGCGCTCGCCGCCACGCGCACGCCGCTGCCCTGTAAAAAAGCGCTGCGCATGCTGACCATTCTGCCCATTATCACGCCACCGTTTGTTATCGGACTGGCGCTGATCCTGCTGTTTGGCCGTTCGGGAGTGGTGACAGAACATCTGGCCGCGCTGTTTGGCATAGAGCCCGGTCGCTGGCTCTATGGCCTGACCGGGATCTGGATCGCGCAGGTGCTCTCTTTTACACCCATCGCTTTTCTGGTGCTGATTGGCGTAGCCGAGGGCGTCAGCCCCTCGCTGGAAGAGGCGTCGCAGACGCTGCGTGCCGATCGCTGGCGCACCTTCAGCCGCGTTTCGCTGCCGCTGATGGCGCCGGGCCTGGCAAACGCCTTTCTGATCAGCTTCATCGAAAGCATGGCCGATTTCGGCAACCCGATGGTGCTGGGTGGCAGCCACGGCGTGCTCTCGACAGAAATTTTCTTCTCGGTGGTAGGCGCCCAGAACGATCCGAGCCGGGCGGCGGTGCTGGCGATGATCCTGCTCTGCTTCACGCTGGCGGCCTTTGTGCTGCAGCGCCTGTGGCTGGGGGGCAAAAACTTTGCCACCGTAACCGGTAAAGGGGATGGTGGCCAGCACAGCCAGCTGCCGCGGCTGCTGCGCGGCGGCGTCTATGGGCTGGTGATCCCGTGGGGCCTCTTTACCCTGGTGGTCTACGGCATGATTCTGGTCGGAGGTTTTGTGCAGTCGTGGGGCCTGAACAGTGCGCTGACGATTGAGCACTACGTGCGCGCTTTCCGCGTGAGCATCAGCGACGGACACCTGCTGTGGAGCGGGGTGGCATGGAACTCCTTCTGGACCACGCTGGAGATAGCGCTGATCGCCGCGCCGCTCACCGCAATTGTCGGGCTGCTGACCGCCTGGCTGATTGTGCGCCAGAAGTTTGCCGGGCGGCAGACGTTTGAGTTTCTGCTGATGCTGAGCTTTGCCATTCCCGGTACGGTTATCGGCGTGAGCTATGTTATGGCTTATAACCTGCCGCCGCTGGAGATCACCGGGACGGCGATGATCCTGATCGCCTGTTTTGTCTTCCGTAATATGCCGGTGGGCGTGCGCGGCGGCATTGCCGCCATGAGCCAGCTCGATAAAAGTCTGGATGAAGCGTCGCTGACGCTGGGTGCCAGCAGTTTCCGCACGCTGCGCAAAGTGGTACTGCCTCTGCTGAAACCGGCCATCAGCGCCGCGCTGGTCTACGCCTTTGTGCGCGCGATTACCTCTATCAGCGCCGTGATTTTCCTTGTCAGCGCGCAGTACAACATGGCGACGTCCTACATCGTTGGCCTGGTGGAGAACGGAGAATATGGTGTGGCTATCGCGTACTCCACCGTACTGATTTTTGTCATGCTGCTGATTATTGGCCTGTTCCAGTGGCTGGTGGGTGAGCGCCGGCTGCGCCGCGTGGCGCGCCCGGTAGATGTCGCCGCTCCGCCCGTTGCTCCATCCTTAACCCAGGAGAGTGCTGTATGAGTGCCATCAAAGCAGGTTCCGTTGTATTTGAACACGTCACTAAGCGTTTTGCCGGGTTTAACGCGCTGCCGGATCTCTCGCTCACCGTGGAGCCGGGTACGCTGGTGACGCTGCTGGGTCCTTCCGGCTGCGGTAAAACCACGACGCTGCGCCTGCTCGCCGGGCTGGAACATCCTACCTCCGGACGGATACTGATTGGCGGGAAAGACGTCACCCATCTGCCCGCTAACGAACGCGATGTGGCGATGGTTTTTCAAAGCTACGCGCTGTTCCCCCATATGAGCGCGCTGGAAAATATCATGTACGGGCTACAGTCGTCCGGGATGACGAAGCGTGAGGCGCAGGATCGCGCGCGTGAAGGCCTGAAACTGGTAGGACTGGAGAGTCAGGGACAGCGTCTGCCTTCAGAATTGTCAGGTGGCCAGCAGCAGCGCATTGCGGTGGCGCGCGCGCTGGTGCTGGAGCCGCAGGTGCTGTTGCTGGATGAGCCGCTTTCTAACCTGGATGAACGGCTGCGTCGCCGGGTGCGGACCGATATCCGTGATTTGCAGCAGCGGCTTGGCTTTACGGCAGTGTATGTCACGCACGATCAGGAGGAGGCGCTGGCGGTATCCGACAAAATTATTGTCATGAAAGAGGGAGATATCGCTCAGCAGGGCGCGCCGGAAACGCTCTATCGCAGTCCGGCCTCCGAGTTTATTGCCGATTTTATGGGAGAGGCGAATATCCTGCCGTGTGAAGTTGAAGAGGTCGCAGAGAGTGAGGCGCTGATTCGGCTGGGAAATCAGCGCTATCGCGTGCCGGACAACGGCCTCCTCGCCGGCACCGCCCGTCTCTCCGTGCGCCCGCAGTTTATTACGCTCAGCACTCACCGCGCCGGGGCACTGACGGGGGAGATCACGCACTGCACCTGGTTGGGCGACCATATCGAATATGAAGTGACCACTGAGCTGGGCGCCTTGTTTATCGTCGATGCACAGATGGAGCAGCAGCTGCCGCTGGCGGCACGGGTCGGCGTCGATTTCAAACCACAGGGGCTGGCTCTGATTGCCGGCTGACAAGAGGAAGCGTCATGAGTGAGACAGTAAGCAGTGCGCTACAGGCGCGACGGGAGCTGGCTGAGCAGGTTGCGCGGGCGGGGGGTGAAAAGGCTCTGGCCTGGTTCCGGCAGCGCGATTCGCTGGTGGTGGAAACGAAATACGATCTGCAGGATGTGGTCTCACGCGCCGATCGTGAAGTTGAGCAGCTGATAGCAGAGCAGATCCGCCTCCGGTTTCCGCAGGATGGTTTTCTGGGAGAGGAGTATGGCCTGCAGCCTGGTTCGTCAGGTTATACCTGGGTGGTTGACCCTATCGATGGCACCAGCCCGTTTCTGAACGGTATGCCTAACTGGTGCGTGTCGGTGGCCGTACTGCACGAGGGGATACCGGTGGTTGGCATTATTTATGCGCCGGTTTATGAAGAGTGTTATGCCGCCTCCCTCGGCGCTGGCGCCACGCTGAATGGCACGACACTGCAGGTTGATCCCGCACGCACTTTGCAGAATCACGTGACAGGTTTTGGTGCAAACAGCCACGTCAGCCCGGAAGAGGTGGGCAGGCTGCTCGCGTCGCTGCTGGCGGCGGGCGGCAACTTTATCCGTATTGGCTCAGGCGCTCTGATGCTGGCCTGGGTCGCTGCAGGACGGGTGGTAGGCTATTTTGAACCCTATATGCACGCCTGGGATTGTCTGGCGGGATATTGTCTGGTGAAAGAGGCGGGGGGCTGGTATCACCCGTTTAATACCGAAGGCGATCGCCTGCTGAAAGGCGCTCAGGTGCTGGCAGTGGCGCCAGGCGCTGAAACCGAGCTCAGGCAGATTGCCGGCGTGTAACTACCGTTAGCGGATGCAAATTATTGCATCCGTTTTTTAACGTAACCGGAACGCTGGTATGCCAGCATATTGCATCAGTAAATATCCGATTCATCAGGCTATTTTTTATTAATAAAAATATAACAAGAAAATATAGCGTAAAGGCGTGAAATAGCGCTTAAAAAACTCCGTAATTAAAATTGTATAAATTTGTCATCGCAAACCTTCGTTTTATTTTTGTTTAATATAGGTGCTATAAAAATGATTTCTCTTACACGAAAAGGAGAATATCATGATTAAAATTGATTATAACAGCTATCGTTCTGTAAAAGGCTTTAACCGCCGCGTACGCTTTCTTATTATGCATTACACTGCATTAAATTTTAACGGTTCAGTGAATGCGCTAACGGGCGCTTCCGTCAGCGCCCACTATCTGGTCCCGGATTTTACAGACAAA
This sequence comes from Pantoea sp. PSNIH1, assembly GCF_007680655.1. Classification (NCBI taxonomy): domain Bacteria; kingdom Pseudomonadati; phylum Pseudomonadota; class Gammaproteobacteria; order Enterobacterales; family Erwiniaceae; genus Pantoea; species Pantoea sp. PSNIH1. Next base: position 158,123 of record NZ_VEIP01000004.1, on the reverse strand, counting down.
ACGTATATCGACGCCGGATTTACCGATGAACGTATATTTAACCTGGTGGATGAGCACGAGCGCGCATGGCATGCTGGCGTCAGCACATGGGCCGGACGAACAAATATTAATGACTCATCCATCGGCATAGAAATTGTTAATGAGGCTAAAAGTAGCAGTGAAGGATTTATTTTTCCTCCTTATCCCGACAGTCAAATCGAGGCGATAATTTCTCTGGCATATAATATTCTGCAGCGTTATCCCGATATTACACCTACGCAGGTAGTAGGGCACAGCGATATTGCTCCGGGTCGCAAAAGCGATCCGGGCGCAAGCTTTCCGTGGCAGCGATTATATGAAGCGGGCGTGGGTGCCTGGTATGATGAAAGTACGAAACAGATGTATAGGGAGCGTTTTGCTGCCGGATTGCCGGATAAAAAAGAAATTATCAGCAAATTTAAAACATATGGCTATAACACGCAGGAGGCTGCATCCGCTCACGGCTATCGTGTGCTGGTCAGGGCGTTTCAGCTGCATTTTCGTCAGCAGGATTATGCGGGCGTAATGGATGCAGAAACGGCCGCAATCCTCTATGCGCTGGTAGATAAATATTTTGCTGGCTAACAGGCGCTGCTCTGCCGCACAGATAGCGGCAGAGCACGCTTCAGGATATGACAAACTCCTGATACCCGGAGTAGATCACATACACCGCGAAATAGCTGAAAATCAGCGCTGAGGCGAGATAAGAGAGCCTCAGCAGCTTCCCACCCAGCATTTTGCCGCCCAGCGCGCCGGTCAGGCAAATCACGCCGCTCCAGAGCAAACCTGCAATAAAGAAGCCGCTCAGGAATTCTGCCGTGGCGCCTGCTCCCTGGTTACCCATACGCGCAATCAGCGCGCCGCCCACGCTGGCAAACCAGAGAATGGCGGTAGGCGATGACATTGCCAGCACCACTCCGCGCCGGAATTCCCGTGACAGCGGCTGTCGGGGCGCGGTTTCAGCTGCCGGCATGGCAACAGACTTTATCAGCGCGGCGTAAAGCATACGCCCGGCAAACCCGATCAGTAGCAGGCCACCGCCAATCCATAATGCCCAGCGCACAGGCGCAAATTGCAGCACCATAGCCATACCCGCCAGCGCCAGCAGGGCATAGATCAAATCACCAATGCAGGTGCCGACACCCAGCCAGAAACCCTGCAGAAAACCGCGCTGCATCGCCAGGGTCAGCATGGCGATATTGGCAAGACCAATATCGAGACATAAGGAGAGGCTAAGCAAAAATCCATTTGAAAACGGCAACATAGATCCGTCCCGGGCAGTAAAAAAGCTATTAAATCATCTCTGGCAGGCAGTGTTAATCGCAGAATCAGATTGTTGACTAACTCCTATAGACGGCTTGCAGAATCGTTGCCAGATTGCCCGTTTCCTGACTACGCTGTATCACACCTCTGGTCTGCAGGATAAACATAACGATGTCTATACCTTTCAAACCCGCTGCGTCTGGCGCATTGACGCCGCTTTCCGTAGCACTGTCACTGGCTCTTTTTACTTTTGGGGGAAATGTAATGGCACAAAATAGCGAAGATCAAATCGCCCTGGTGGGCACCTGGACCAGCGTGCCTGATGCTCCGGCGGCTGAAAAACCGGCGCAGCCAAGCGAGGGGCTCTACCGGCTGAAGCTGAACCGTGACGGCACGCTTACCCCGCTGGATGTGGTGAAGATGAAGAGTCCGTCATGGCTGGTGAAATCTGCCGACGGGCGTTTTCTCTATACCACCAACGAAGAGAAGGCAGGCAGCGTAACCGCACTGTCGGTTGCGGCTGATGGCACCGTAAAAGTGATCAACACGATAACCAGCCACGGCGATGAGCCAACACACGCCACGCTCAGCCCCGATGGCCGCTATCTGCTGGTCGCCAACTATTCCGGTAATAAAGGCGGTGCAGGCATTGCCGTACTGCCGGTGAACCAGGATGGATCGCTGGGTGCGCCGGTGCAGCACTTTCCGTTTGCTGAAGGCAGCGGCGTCGTGGACGAGCGTCAGGAGAGCGGACATGCTCATTCAGTCACGTTTACGCCGGATGGAAAGACGCTTTATGCCGCTGACCTGGGGGGTGACAAGCTTTATGCTTATCGCTACGACGCGCATTCAGCCACGCCGCTGCAGCCGGATCCGGCACGCGACATGACCTTTTCACCCGGTGCCGGGCCGCGTCATATGGTATTTTCAGCCGATGGTCACTACGCCTGGGTCATTGCAGAAATGGCGGCGGTGGTCGAAACCTGGCGGTTTACGGGAGAAAAACCGGAACGCATTGCGAGTACGGACATAGCGCCCGATAACGCTACGGCGGATCAGAGAAGCGGCGGCGCAATCATGCTCAGCCCGCAGGGCAAATTTCTGATTGTGTCCAACCGCGGTTCGCATAACCATCTGCTGGTATTCCGGATTGGGCGTGACGGCAAACCGGAGGCGCCCGTACGCTACCCGGCAGGCGGCATTGAGCCGCGGGCGTTATCTTTTGACGCCACCGGCCGCTATCTGTACGTGACCAATGTCTTCACTAACGCCATTTCGCTGTTTTCTTTCGACGAAGAGAGCGGCGAGCTGGAGGCGAAAGGGAAGGCGGCAGAAATTGCCACGCCAACTGATATCAAATTTGTGACCACAGAACGTCCCTGAGCGGCTAACGGATAGGCAACTGTTCAAGCGCCGTCAGCAGCGCATCAACTTTCGGTAACAGCTGCTTGCGGCGCGGCCAGATCAGCGACAGCGCAAAGCCGTCTGGCTGCTGCTGTGGGAGAATAATTTCGAGCTCGCCACGCTGCAGCGGCCCGGCGATGAGCCAGGAGGGCATCTGCGCCACGCCTAATCCGGCACAGACTGCCTGCACCTGTGCATCCACATCGCCCAGCGCCATACGATGCGGGACATTACGCCAGTAAGCGTGCCCCTCTGCGGTAGTCAGCAGCCAGGGCTTGGTGGTGCCATCAACCCGTTCATACATTACCGCCGGATGCAGCAGCAGCTCATTTTCCGTTGCGGGATAGCCGTGATGTGCCAGATAGTCCGGCGCTGCGCAAAATACCATACGTTCACGCCCGAGATGACGGCAGCCCAGTGACGCGGGCAGATCCGGCGAGCCGCCGATGCGCACGGCCAGATCGATTCCCTCCTCAAACAGATCGATAAAGCGATCGGAAAACGTCAGGCTTAGCTCCACTTCCGCGTGCTGCTGGCAAAAAGCGATCAGCAGCGGCATCACCGCCAGCCGGCCGTAGGTGCTGGGCAGGGCCAGTCGCAGGCGCCCTGACGGGATCGTTCGCTGCGCGGCCAGTACCGATTCCGCTTCGGCCAGCTCCTCCATGACGCGCAGGCAGGTCTGATAGTAGGCGCTGCCGGCATCGGTCAGCTTCAGACTGCGCGTGGTGCGCTCCAGCAGGCGTGAGCCGAGACGCGTTTCCAGCCGGGTAACGCTTTTACTGATCGCTGAACCGGTCAGATGCAGCCGCTGCGCCGCCGCAGCAAAGCTGCCGCATTCCACGCTGGCAACAAAAGGAACAATATCTTTCAGGCGATGATCGTGCATCTATTCATGAACTCAATTCAGAAATGAAGTGAATTTTTACCAGAGATAAGAACTGATTTCTCTATTAGGCTAAATATTAATAAACCGACGGGAGGATAATGATGAAAAAACAGGCACTCATTGTAGGGATCAGTGGCGTTATCGGACGTGCGCTGGCAGAACAGCTGCAGAAAGAGGGCTGGGACGTTACCGGCTTATCGCGCGGACGTGGTGCAGTACCGGATGGCTGCCGTAGCCTGACTGCTGACCTTACCGACAGCGACGCGGTACGCGATGCGCTGGCGCAGGAAAAACCCGATGCGCTGTTTTTCAGCGTCTGGGCACGTCAGGAAAATGAGAAAGAGAACATTCGCGTTAATGGCGGCATGGTGCGTAACGTCATTGAGGCGCTGGGCGAACGGCTGCAGGGTGCTCACGTGGCGCTGGTAACCGGCCTTAAGCACTATCTGGGGCCTTTTGAAGCCTATGGTAAAGGAGCCGTACCGGTTACGCCGTTCCGCGAAGAGCAGGGCCGCCAGCCGGTAGATAACTTCTATTATGCTCAGGAGGATGAGCTGTTTGCCGGGGCCGAAAAATATGATTATCGCTGGAGCGTGCACCGTCCGCACACCATCGTCGGCTTTGCACTGGGTAATGCGATGAATATGGGCCAGACGCTGGCCGTCTATGCCACCCTGTGCCGTGAGAAAGGCTGGCCGTTTATCTTCCCCGGCTCGCCTGAGCAGTGGAATGGTTTGGTCGATGTGACGGATGCTGGTTTACTGGCTGAGCAGCTGGTCTGGGCGGCTACAGCAGAAGGCGCAGCGAATCAGGACTTTAACGCAGTAAACGGCGACGTTTTCCGCTGGAACTGGATGTGGCCGCAGCTGGCAGCCTATTTTGGTATCGAAGCTGCAGACTTGCCGGCTCAGACGCTGCCGCTGGAAGAGAGAATGCAGGAGGCGGCTGAAATCTGGCAGGAGATCGCTGCACGCTATCAGTTACGTGAGGCGGATATCAGTAAGCTGGCGTCATGGTGGCATACCGATGCCGATCTCGGTCGCCCGATGGAAGTGTTTACAGATATGAGCAAAAGCCGCAAAGCAGGTTTTACCGGCTATCGTTCGTCCGTTGACTCTTTTATCCAGCTGTTCGATCGCCTCAAAGCGGAAAATATCATCCCGCGCTGATGCACTCAGGTTCTGCCGCCGCCTCTGGCGAGCGGCAGACGTTGCGCATAAACGCTATTTTTTACCGCACTGTTTTTATTTTGTAAAACTGACGTGCCTGGTCTGTTTTCAGCCTGTAAAGTTACGTGCAAAACGCACAAATGCCTTAAGCCAGCGGCAGATTAGTGCGGTTCGTTTATTTATTTTTAGTACCAGATCCTTACAATAACCCGCTGATACATTTCACCAGGTTATTGCGTTATGACAACACTTCTGAAAAACAACAACAGTGACACACAGCAACTTTTGGCCGTCATCGAACATGCTGTCAGCGATCCGGTTCCGCTGGTTCAGTCTCTGCCTGAGAATTTCTGGCAGCAAATTGAGTCGCTGGCCGTCGCCGCTGCAGAAGAGTAGCGATTGAGTCCCGGCTGGCTGTCAGAGTTAACCGGGACATCCTCTTTATCACTTCACAAGACGGCTGAAATTTTTCTTTTCCCTCCTCCTCTTTTCTCAAACACCCGCTAAAATTAGCTCGTTCAGCACGCGCGACCCACGGCACCTGTCAAAATTACTGTTTATCCTGTTTTTATACGTATAAACATGATGTTACCTTTATGTAAATTAAGGTAAATAACAGGGAGAGAGTGAGGATTTTCCCGCTGCGGGTTTAACTGTGCTGCTTTTTTACGGTATAAATCTTTCACCAATAAGCCGGGCGAAACGACAACCCATGACTATCACCGCAAGCCGTACTCTTTTTACCAGTCTGCTGCTCTTTACGCTGGCTGGATGCGCGAAAAAGCATCATGAAGCGCCTCCGCCTGACAGCGCTGAAATGAATCTCTCTGGTGATAAACAGCCCGATTTAATCCCGGTTATTGCTGCACTGCACGATCAGATGCACTCCTGGCAGGGCACAAAATATCAGTGGGGCGGCACGCAGCTCTCCGGCGTGGACTGTTCAGGCTTTGTCTGGCGCACGCTGAAAGATCGCTTTAATATTCCGATGGAGCGCGTGACGACACGTGAACTCATCGCCATGGGCAAGCCGGTCGATCAGGCCCATCTGCAGCCGGGCGATCTGGTCTTTTTCCGCATCAGGCATGAGCTGCATGTCGGCTTCTATGATACTGACCGCCAGTTCCTGCATGCGTCGGTGAGTCAGGGTGTGATGCGTTCATCCCTCAACAATCCTTACTGGAAGTCTGTCTATCTCCAGGCGCGGCGACTGCCCCGCGAACAGGGTTCGCAAATCAGCTTCAACTATAAAAACAAAGTCTGAGCGCTACCTGCTTCTCTGATCCAGGAATAACAGCCGTACCCCTCTCCGCCTGCTGAGAAAAACCGCCTGATGGCGGTTTTTTTACGCCTGGTTTTATTCAAAAAATATGAACATAAACGGCAAAATGCTTAGCTTTTAAACTCTCCTCAACACCTTTATTCTCTCTTCATCGCAACAGAGGCAGCGCTGATAGCGTTTCCGGAGTGATTCTCCAGCTGCTTTCTTAAGTGAAATAAACTGCTTGACTTGCTTGTGAATTTAGTTAGCAAGATCACAGTAACAGCATTAATTATCAAAATGTATATAGTTTACAGTGTTACTATATCTCTCATCAAAGGCGTGCGGCCTTTAAAACAGATATTAAGGAAAAGATTATGAAAACCATGAAAGCTCTCTCAATTGCTGCTGTAACCGCTCTGACCCTGGTATCCGGCGCAAGCTTTGCACAGAGCATCTCTGTGACCTCCGGTACGCTGGATGGTGCAGAAGCGAAAATTGCCGCTCAGGCGCAGGAGCAGGGCGCGCAGTACAAAATTACTGAAGCCAATACAAACAACCGTGTGCATATGACCGCTGAGCTCTATAAATAATCTGGCGTGAATAAGCGTTAAGGCCGCCTTCGGGCGGCTTTGCTGTTCTTATGGTTAAAAAATAACCAATCAATGGCGGCGTATCTGCCATGCGGCCTGCAGAAGGTTATCCACAGGTTTGCGCCTGCTCTTTTCACGCGGAATGTGGATAAACCCGCAAGCATAATCCATCCCCTTTGCCAGATAAGGCGCACTTAGCACTGTGCCGGCCAGTCTATCTGTTCGCCTCATTTTTATTCTATTTTATTCCCTGACTGCAGAACGCATAGCAATGACACGCTTCAACGCGAATTTTAACCTTTAGTAACTTATTTCTGGTTACACATTATTGCGGCGCAACTCAGGTAATTCATTCGATATTCCGGAATTTCATTACTATATTCAGCATGAATGCAATCTGCATTTATTTTCGGGGATAAGAATATGTGTAAAATAGCGTTTGCTTTATTAACTGCCGGCGTGCTGTTATCAGCGACTGCTCAGGTTCAGGCTAAAGGCTGTCTGAAAGGGGCTGCGGTAGGCGGTGTGGCAGGGCATCTTAAGCATCACGGTGTAGCCGGTGCGGCAGCAGGATGTGCAGTAGGTCATCACATGGCGAATAAAAAAGAGAAAGAAGCGAATAAAAATACGCAGTAATACTTATTGGGCAGGGCGCTATTTAGCCCTGCCTGAGCGCGCTCAGTGCTTCTCTTTATTTCCCTGCGTCCACGGATTAAATCCGGCGTCAGCAAGATCTTTCTCAGGCTGCTCAGTTAACATCTCCCGATAGAGCGCTTCAACTTCTGTACGCGCCCAGGGTGTACGTCGCAAAAATTTAAGGCTCGACTTTATACTGGGATCGCTTTTAAAGCAGTTAATATTGATCTTTTTTGCCAGTTCTGCCCAGCCGTAATGTTCTGCCAGCGCAGTCACTATCATTTCCAGCGTTACGCCGTGCAGAGGGTCATTTGAATGCATATCAGGTTGCGTCTCACAGGGCAAAAAGGGGCGCCAAGGTTACCGTAAACCTACGGTAACCGCAAACCACCCCGCGGTGAAACGTGTTTGTCAGGATTGATCGACCCAGATGAGTTTATCGGTGGCAAAGCCCAGCTCTCTGGCAAGATTAACATAGTCACGTTTAACCTGCTCCGGGATCTGCGGCTGGCGCGACAGTATCCACAAGTAGCTGCGATTCGGGCCGCTGACCAGCGCATACTGATAATCTTCATCCAGCGCGATAACGTTGTAGCCGCCGTAAAAAGGCCCGAAGAACGAAACCTTCAGCGCCGCAACGTCAGAGCGTCCGGTGAAATAGGCTTTACCCTCGCTTTCACTCCAGGATTTCTTCTCCGGATCGTAACCGCGATTGATAACAACCAGTCCGCCATCGCTGCGCTTTTTATACGTGGCGGTCACGTGATCTTTACCACGCTCAAAGCGATGATCGAGACGCGCAATTTCATACCACTTGCCCAGATAGCGCTGTGCATCAAAACCGGTAACCGGCTTAACACCTTTGGGCGGGGTAGGCGATTTGCAGGCCACCAGCGTCAGTGAAAGCGCGGTGACAGCAACCAGAGGCCAAATCTTCATTGTCTCTCCTTACACAACATCGTAAAAATCCCATGCTGAGTATAGTTAAGGATTGACGAGGCGTGGCGGGCGCGGGCAGATGCGTTCCGCCCGCGCCTTTGCCTGCAAGGACTATGGCGTTTTCTCGTCGTCCGCCGGGAACTGAGGTTCATCAATGGCAATCGACTTCCCGGACTTCAGCAGCTGAATATCGAGCATGACGTAAGTCATGGTGGTGATAAACAGAGAGATAACGCTGCCAATAACGCCGCTGGTGGTAAAGGTAAAGAAGTTATACATCACTACCCAGGTGACACAGATAAACAGCGCCAGCGCTACGCTGATAGCGGACTGTGAATAATTGGTTGCGCGCGCGCCCATTTCGTTGATCTGCATACTGAGGTTGCACCCTGTGTATTTCTCAAGTACCCAGATGCCCTGGTCCCAGCTGCGCAGACGACGCGCGCTGCCGCGTGTCACAAACAGAAACAGCAGTGAGATAAACAGGCCTGAGAAAGCGATCAGCACCGGTACTGCCGCCAGAGCATAAGCGATACTTTTATGCAGCGAATCCTGTGCCAGACCGGTGAGATCCAGGGTTAACGACGCGCCGAGTACGCCATACAAAAACAGAAACAGCACCAGATAGAGCGCGTTACGTTTCCAGTCGAGATCGGCTTCGTGGTTTTTCTGCTGACGAGCGATAACCAGAGCCTGCTGCAGGCGCTGCGCTTCAGCAGAGCTGGCGTCGATGGTGTCAGGTTCACTGCCCAGCAGTCGGTGGATAAAAGGCCGATCGGCCGGATCGATAATCACGTGCATAAGGGTTCCGCAAACAGAAGATAAGTGGCAACAGTGTAACAGTTGCCGGCTCAAAGTGATCGTTAAGGCGCGGCTGAAAGCCGTCCGGTGCACCGGTCTTAATCAGAGCGTACCGCCGGTTGTTGGCGATAGCGCATTATTCGGGTAACGTGGAATACTCACCGTTTTATTCATCAGGCCAGCCCGGACTGGCAGGAGCCTCTTTGATGTCAGCTTCCTCTTCACTTGTCGCGCTGATCTGTCGCGCGCCTGAAAATGCGGCAACCGCGCGTCAGCTCAGCGCATTCAGCGCTCAGCTCAACAAACGCGGCATGGTCAGCCTATTGATTCATGCGCAGTCACGCGAGGAGCTGCAGCAGGCGCTGCATAATGCCGCCGCGCTGCCGGTTACGCATCTGCTGTATCTCTCATCTGTCTGCGACGATGAGCAGACTCTGGCCGCAGAGATCCTGCCTGCGGTCGCGCAGCTTCATGCTGATGCACTGGCCAGCGATCGCTACAGCGCCGGCGAAGCGCTCGCCCTGCTGCTGCTTTCGCAGGGGCATCAGCGGACAGGCTTTATGCACGCCGGTGACACGCCGGCTATAAGCCAGCAGCTGGCAGGCGTGAATGCCGCTTTGCAGACGCAGGAGAAAGAGATACAGCTTTTACTGACGGCCGGCAGTGAGCAGCGCGAAGCGGCGTATCAAAGTATGATGACCTACCTGAAGAAAACCCGTGCCGCTGAACGTATTAACGCGCTGGTGTGCAGCAGCGATGAGCTGGCGTTTGGCGCGCTACAGGCCGTGCGTGATTTTGGTCAGGGTGCGCACGTGGCGGTAACGGGCTATGGCAGCGTGCCCGAAGCGGCAACATCCACCTGGCATCTTACCCGCTGGGCACCGCGCAGCGAGTTACAGATCGCAGAAACGCTGAACCGGTTACTGGAGCAGCGTGCTGACAGCAGCGTCTGGCAGCAGGGTGCACTGGAAGTGCGGCATTCCCATCAGGGAAAATATATCCCGGGCGAAATGTCGCAATGTGGCTGCGCGATTCGCCACTAAAGCGCGGCTCCGGACAGCATGAATGCGTATCCGGAGCCCTGCACTTAACGCAGCACGCCGCTGCTGTCAGCCTGCGCGGCACCGGAAGGCTCAATCACCACCGGAATACTTTTATACGCGGGAATACCGCTTTGCGTATCGTGGCTGTCGAGCGGCACCATGATATTCGCTTCCGGATAGTAAGCGGCTACCGAACCGGGCGCCATGTCATAAATCACGAGGGTCAGGTTCTCCATACGGCGCTGCGTGCGGTTGCCCTGCGGATCGAGCGCGGTCATATTGACCGTATCGCCGGAGCGCAGCTGCCGGCTCTCCGCTTCATCGGCAGAAATAAAGAGTACGTCGCGCCGGCCGGTAATGCCGCGATAACGATCGTTCAGCCCGTAAAGCGTCGTGTTGTATTGATCGTGACTGCGCAGCGTGGTCAGCACCAGATCGTGACACTGTAGCGAACGCGGATCCTCATTGATGCCCTGCATCACTTTAAACTGCGCGCGCTTCGACGGCGTCAGCCAGACACGTTCAGAAGCCGCGTTGTACAGGCGGAAACCACCAGGCTGCATTACGCGCTGGTTAAAGTTCTCAAAAGCGGGGAAGACGGCTTCAATCGCATCACGAATGTTACTGTAGTCGCTGACCATTTTATCCCAGTTTACGCGGGAAGCCGGCAGCGTCGCTTTTGCCAGCCCTGCTACCAGCGCCGGTTCCGATTTTAGATGCGGCGAGGCAGGCTCCAGCGTGCCGCGCGAGGCGTGCACCATCGACATCGAATCTTCCACGGTGACGCTCTGGTCGCCCGACGCCTGGCGATCCCGCTCCGTGCGGCCCAGCACAGGCAGCAGGTAACTATGTTTAGCCATCAACAGATGAGAGCGGTTGAGCTTCGTCGCCATATGCACCACCAGATCGAGCTTGCGCATCGCTTCAAAGGTGATTTGCGGATCGGAGATCGCTTCAGCAAGGTTGCCGCCCAGGCAAAGCAGCGCCTTTGAGCGTCCGTCACGAATCGCCTGAATCGCCGCCACCGCGCCGTGCCCGTGCTGCTGCGGGGGCGTGAAGCCAAAGACCTTCTGCAGACTGTCCAGCAGCGTCTGCGAGGGGATCTCTGTAATGCCCACGGTGCGATCGCCCTGTACGTTGGAGTGTCCGCGCAGCGGGCAGATGCCTGCGCCGCGCCGGCCAATATTGCCGCGCAGCAGTAGCAGGTTCGCAATCTGCTGCACATTTTGCGTGCCGTACTGATGCTGGGTGATGCCCATTCCGTAGCAGATAATGGTGTTTTCCGCGGCGGCGTAGAGGTGGGCAATATTCTGGATTTCGGCGATATCCATGCCGGAGACTTTCAGAATATGATCCCAGCTGGTGTCATCCAGATCCGCTTTCAGCGCCGCGAAGCCTTCAGTATGTTCACGGATAAACGTCTCATCCAGAATCGGCGGCTCGCCGGCTTCAAGCGCGTTATCATGCATAGCCAGCAGCGTTTTCATCACCCCTTTGAGCATGGCCGCATCGCCGCCAACGCGCACTTTATAGTAGGTTGAGGCCAGCTGCGTGGACCCCATCGAGAGCATTTCAATCGGGCTTTGCGGAGAGGTAAAACGCTCCAGCCCGCGCTCGCGCAGCGGGTTAATGGCCACAATTTTTGCACCACGCTTAGAGACCTCCCGCAGCGTCCCCAGCATACGCGGATGGTTGGTGCCAGGGTTGTGACCAATACAGATCACCAGATCGGCGTGATCGAAATCCTCCAGCTCTACCGTGCCTTTGCCGACGCCGATGGATTCAGGCAGGCCTACGCTGGTGGGCTCATGGCACATATTGGAGCAGTCGGGAAAATTGTTGGTGCCATATTCGCGGGCAAACAGCTGCCAGAGAAAGGCCGCTTCATTGGAAGCGCGTCCGGAAGTATAAAATTCCACGCTATCGGGATCGTCATAACCGCGCAGCAGCGCGCCAATCTCCTGCAGCGCGGTCTCCCACTCAATGGGCTGATAAGTATCGCTGACGGCATCATATTTCATCGGATGCGTGAGCCGGCCTTCACCTTCCAGTTCAAACGCGCTGCGCTGCCAGAGTTCGCTGACGGTGTGCGCGGCGAAAAAGGCGGGCGTGGTGCGTTTGCTGGTCGCTTCCCAGGAGACAGCTTTGGCACCATTTTCACAAAACTCAAACGACGAGGCGTGACGCGGATCGGGCCAGGCGCAGCCCGGACAGTCAAATCCCTCCGGCTGATTGACCTTAAATAACGCAATCACATCCTGTTTCACCGCCATCTGACGGCGAATGGCATCTGCTACCGCTTTCAGTGCACCCCAGCCGCCGGCTGAGCCGCCATAAGGTTTGATGCCGACATCCCGATTTTGCTCTTTCATGGCTACTTATCTCGCGTAAAAAATTATCTCATAAGCCTGGAATAAGCTGCCGGGTCCGCAAGGAAACTATTTAAAACAGGTTATTTTAATGTTTACAGAATATTGCAGCGCTGCGATTGCTAAACGGGCATATAAGCGCATCGGATTCTCGCCTTACCGCTATAACATGCTATATAAATGATAATTATTATCAGTAAATTGATGCGGAACTGACAGAATGCACAACGGTAAAACTCTCCATACTGACTGCTGTATTGCAGGCGGCGGTCCGGCCGGATTGATGCTGGGATACCTGCTGGCGCGTGCCGGCGTAAATGTGATTGTGATTGAAAAACATGCTGACTTTTTGCGTGATTTTCGCGGTGACACTATTCATCCTTCAACGCTGGAAGTGATGCACCAGCTTGGTCTGCTGGATGAGCTGTTAACGCTGCCGCATCAGCGGGCTGAAAAGCTGCAGGCGGAAGTGGGCGGGGAAGAGATCACCATGGCGGACTTTTCCCGCCTGCCGGTGCGCTGCCGTTTTATCGCCTTTATGCCGCAGTGGGATTTCCTCGATTTTCTGGCGCGTAAGGCCCGCGCCTGGGACAATTTTACGCTGCTGCAGGAGACCGGCTTTGCTGACTTTATCAGAGAGGGAGACCGGGTTACCGGCCTGACGACGTTGCAGGGACATACTATTCACGCACCGCTTGTGGTCGGGGCAGATGGCCGTCATTCACAGGTACGCGCCAAAGCCGGATTGACCAGCCAGAGTTTTGGCGCACCGCGTGACGTGCTGTGGTTTTCACTTCCTAAGCATCCCGACGATCCGGCGCTCGGCATGGGCCATAAAGGACCGAAGCAGAATTTTATTGTGATCGATCGCGGTGACTACTGGCAGTGCGGCTATACCATCGAAAAAGGTGAGTTTGAACGGCTCAAAGCGGGCGATGTCGCTGCGTTTATTACGCGGCTTGCTGAGGTGGCCCCCTTTAGCGAAGCGCGGCTTCAGGTGCTGACGCACTGGGAAATGTTCCGCCTGCTGTCGATCCGGATCGATCGGCTCGACAGCTGGTGCCGTCCAGGGGTGCTGTGCATCGGAGATGCGGCGCATGCGATGTCGCCCATCGGTGGCGTAGGGGTGAATCTGGCTATCCAGGATGCGGTGGCCACCGCTAATCTGCTCACGCCTTCACTGCTCAGGGGAAGGGTGAGCCTGAAAACGCTACAGAAAGTCCAGCGGCGGCGTCAGTTTCCGACGGTTGCCACGCAGTTTCTGCAGATAAAGATGAGCAGTAAAAAACGCACGCGCAGCGCGCCGTCAAAAGTGCCGCAGTTCATCAGCCGCTACCCGTTCCTGCGTCACCTGTTTGGGCGTCTTATCGGACTGGGATTTCGCCCGGAACGCCCGCGTCTGACCGGCAAAGTCTGAATTTCAGACAAAAAAAAGCCCGCGAGGCGGGCAGGCGAACGATAACCGGTAAACTTTCTCGTCAGCAACGCATTGCTGTTTAGCGTCACTATAATAGCAACGTTTCAGCGAACGTACGAATTTTGTTCGATGAGTTAATTTTGCTGAACAGATAAGTAATTTATGCAGCCGGGCCGGTTCAGGCTAATCCTTCGGTAATGACAATCGTTGCGTCAGCAATATCAGCACGCGCAGCACGCGCCTGCTGATATTCGGGTGAGTGGTAACACGCCACGGCCGTCTGATAATCGGGAAACGCGATTAACACATGCCGGCCATAGCTCTCGCCTTCCAGCGTCAGCGCCTGCTCGCTCCGCGCGAGAAATGTTGCCTGATATTTATTAAAGGCCGCCGGTGCAAGATCCCGGTAACGCTGATAGCGCTCAGCATCATGCACCGTCACGTGTGCTATCCAGTAAGCGGTCATGGTTACTCCTCCGTTGTCAGAATCGTTTTTGCCAGCTGCGCAGCTTCCGTCAGATGCTGTATCACCGCTTCTCTGGCCTGCTGCGGATCGCTGGCTTCAACTGCTGCACAGATACGCGACATACGTTCAAATCCGGCAACCTGGCGTTCAGGGCTGCGCAGCGTCATGGCGCGCAGCCGGCTGATACGGCTGTTGAGCCGCTGCACGATTTCCCAGGCGATATGATGCTCCGCAATCGAAAACAGCGTTTCATAAAACGCCTGAGACGCTTCAACCCGTTCAATATCGTCATGATGTTCAGATGCTCTGGCAATTCGCATCAGCCGGGTGTGCAGCTTCTGCTTATCTTCCGTTGTGGCTTTGCGGGCGCAATCTTCTGCAGCTGCAGATTCAAGCAGCTGACGTATGCTGTAGATCTGCTGCGCAATCTCCCAGGTGAGCCGCGCCACAATAGGCCCTTTTTTAGGCAGGTTTTCGATCAGTCCTTCCGCTTCAAGATAACGGATCACTTCCCGCACCACGGTACGACTGACGCCCAGCTCATCACACAATGAGCGTTCAACCAGACGATCGCCCGCTTTAAAATAGCCTGAGATGATTGCCTGTCTTACTTTGACCAGCGCCAGTTCCCGCAGTGTCACCGGCGTGTTTTCAATCCTTAAGGAGTGAATCGCAATCATGATCTTCCCTATTGTCCCGCGTTAAGAACCGTTGCGCGAAGCCCCCTGCGCGCGCTCTTTTTTACTATTAGCACTGTTCCGGCAGTTAACGCAACGTCGCGGACGTGGCTGCAACAGAGTCTGAGGTCATAAAGCCCTCAGCGGCGCTGTGATTTCGTCTGACGCCGCCATACCCGGAATTTGTTATTGCTCACATTTTTATCACTTATCGCTGAAGTATTCCCTTTTCCCGCGCGGGCTTTAAAAATAATGCAAATTTATCAATCACATGATTTTTTTCCGCTGCGCTGGCCTGCTTCACTTTTATGATGCCAGTCACACTCCGATAGCTGATTTTCTACTCGCTAAAACCTGCACTGGCAGCCCGCTAAAATGGCCCAGGACCGCGTCTGGCGCATCCTGGCGCATAAAAAGCAGGCAATTAAGGTATGACTGTATGATGGTATACCATGTTTTGACATCCCAAAAGTGGCGATGCTATACCCCTTTCACCAGTAGTAATTAACAAACCGTTAACTTGAAAGGGGTTTACATGCATCCGGATATTCGTAAAACCGTCGTCACCACTGAAACCGTGTATACCGATGGCGGCAAAGCGGCGGGCACGCCGCTGGTGATGATTGCGGCTGCAGCCGTGGTCAAAAATCCGTGGGCTGGCAGAGGCTTTGTTGAAGATCTGGCACCAGAAATCCGTGAAATGGCGCCGGTATTAGGCGAATTGCTGACCGGATTAATCGTTAAAGAAGCGGGGGGCGGCGATCGCGTGGTCGCCTATGGCAAATGTGCCGTTACCGGACTGAACGGCGAGCTGGAGCACGCCTCAGCGCTGATTCATACGCTGCATTTTGGTAATCACTACCGTTCTGCGGTGCAGGGCAAAACCTATCTGGCATTCAACAATACGCGCGGCCCGGCCAACACCCCGATTCTCGTCCCGATGATGGGAACAGAAGATGAGGGCTCGCGCGAACATTATCTGACCATGCAGTTCACCATCAATGATGCCCCGTTCAGCGACGAGATCGTGATTGCGCTGGGCGCTGCGCTGGGCGGCCGCCCGCATCATCGCATCGGTAACCGTTATCTTGATCTTAAAGAGCTTGGCCATGATCAGAAAAATCCAGCCGCTGTCTGAGGCGTCAGCGCAGGTCAGCTATCTCGAAGCGGGAGCCGGCACTCCGCTGGTGCTGATTCACGGCGTGGGCATGAATGCGGAAGCCTGGTTTCCCCAGATAGCGGTACTGAGCCGCCATTTTCGGGTTATCGCAGTGGATATGCCCGGGCATGGCGACAGCACAGGCTTCGGGCATCACGCGACGCTGACCGACTACGTTTCCTGGCTGGCAGCCTTTCTCGCCACTCAGCCAGAGCAGCGTTTTGCGGTTGCCGGGCACTCAATGGGTGCCCTGATCACCGCCGGACTGGCAATTGATTATCCGCACTCTGTCAGCCGCGCCATCGTCATGAGCGGCGTATTCAGGCGCTCAGCTGCGGCCCGCGCTGCGGTCCTGCAGCGCGCTCACGAGCTGGCAAGCGGTGATGTCCAGCTGGATGCGCCACTGGAGCGCTGGTTCAGCGCCACCCCGGAGGAGCAGCCGCTGCGTCACAGAGTCGGCGAGTGGCTGCAGCAGGTCAGCCCGGCAGGCTATGCGCGCGCCTATCAGGCGTTTGCTGAAGGCGACTCGCTGTATGCCGATCGCTGGGCAGAGATGCGCTGTCCGGTGCTGGTCATGACGGGCGAACTGGATGCCAACTCCAGTCCGGAAATGACACGCCAGATGGCCGGCGCAGCACCTTACGGTGAGGCGGTGGTTATCGATAACGCCAGACACATGTTGAATCTGACCGATGCTGAACGGGTCACGCAAGAGATGCTCTCTTTCCTTGAGCCGGTTGCAGCCCCCGTCACGTCACAAGAGCCTATTCAGGAGTAACTTATGGACGCAGATAAACGCAGAGAGTTGCGCGACGCCTTTGGCGCCTTTATGACGGGCGTAACCGTGGTCACGACCCGGGATGCTAAAGGTGAGCCGATTGGTTTCACCGCAAACTCTTTTTCATCGGTATCACTCGACCCGGCGCTGCTGCTGGTCAGCATCGACAAACGTTCGGCTAACTTTGAACATTTTACGCAGTGCCGCCATTTTGCCGTCAATATTCTGGCAGAACAGCAGAAAGAGACGTCAAACGTGTTTGCGCAGAAAATTGCCGACCGGTTTGCGCGCGTCAGCTGGCATCGCGGAGAGCAGGGCACGCCGCTGATTGATGAGAGTTCGGCCTGGTTTGAGTGTTCGCTGCATCAGGTGATTGACGCGGGCGACCACGCAATTCTGATTGGTAACGTGCTGCAGTTCGCTTCCAGCGGCACGGCGGGTCTGGGCTACTATCGCGGCGCCTATTTTACCCCTTATCAGCAGGCAGAGTCGCTGATTAGCGGGCCGGATGTTGTGGTCAGTGCGCTTATCGAGTCCGCCGGTAAGGTGCTGCTGGTCAGGCAGTCAGAGGGGTATGAGCTACCGGCACAAACCATGCGCGGCCGCAGCGTCGATGAAACGCTGACGCAGGTATTCAGCACGCTGCAGATTGCCGCCAGTCCGGGCTTTATCTACTCCATGTGGGAGGATCGGCAGAAAAAGCAGCAGCATATTGTCTTTTTATGCGCTCAGCCCACCGGCGGTACGCTACCCGCAGTTGACCAGGGAGAGTGGCGCGATCTGCAGGATCTGGCTGCAGTACCGGTGGCTAACGGTGCGCTGCAGGCGCTGCTGGGACGCTACATGCGTGAATATGCGGCGGGTAATTATGGCCTCTATTACGGCGATGAAGCGCAAGGTTCGGTGCGCCAGTTCTCTGTGTCAGCCCATCAGGAGGTGGTATGAAGCTTTCTCTGTTTCTGCATATGGAGCGCGTCTCGGCTGATGATGCACAGGATAAGCTCTACGAAGAGATGATGACGCTGTGCGAAATCGCCGATCGCGGCGGGCTGCATGCGATCTGGACCGGTGAGCATCACGGTATGAACTTCACCATTGCACCGAACCCTTTCATCAATCTGGTGGATATTGCGCACCGCACCCGACATGTGCGCCTCGGTACCGGCACCATTATTGCGCCGTTTACCCATCCGATTCGCCTTGCCGGTGAGGCGGCAATGACCGATATCATCACTAACGGACGGCTGGAGCTGGGTATTGCGCGCGGCGCCTATGCGTTTGAGTATGAGCGTCTGCTGCCGGGCCTTGATGCCTGGGGAGCCGGTCAGCGCATGCGGGAGCTGGTGCCGGCAGTAAAAGCGCTCTGGCGCGGTGATTATGCTCATCAGGGCGAGTTCTGGCAGTTCCCGTCCACTACGTCCTCGCCGTTACCCAAACAGCAGCCGCATCCCCCCATCTGGGTGGCTGCCCGCGATCCCAACAGCCATGAGTTTGCCGTTAAGCAGGGTTGTAACGTGCAGTGCACGCCGCTGCATCAGGGAGACGAGGAGATTGTGCGCCTGATTACCACGTTTAAAGAGGCGTGCCGGGAATACGCTCCGGAGCAGCCGCTAAAAATTATGCTGCTGCAGCACGGTTTCGTAGCGGCGGATGAAGCGGATGCACAGCAGGCAGCGCAGGAGCTGAACCGCTTCTACCACTACTTTGGCGCCTGGTTTAAAAACGAGCGTCCGGTGACGCAGGGGCTTATTGCGCCACTCAGTGATGAAGAGATTGCCGCTAACACCTATTACAGCGCGGAAAAAATGCGCCAGAACCTGGCTATCGGTACGGCGGACGAAGTGATCGCCCGGCTGAAAAACTATGAAGCACTGGGCTATGACGAATATGCGTTATGGCTCGACAGCGGTATGACCTTTGAGCGCAAAAAAGCTTCGCTGATGCGCTTTATTGAGCAGGTCGTTCCGGAATTCCACTAAGCGGAGAGAGAGATGGACGCGTTTAAACTCTATATTGACGGGCAGTTTGTAACCGGCGCAGCCTCGTTCACATCCCTGAATCCGGCGACCGCAGAGCCCTGGGCAACTATCGCTGGCGCAGAACAGCAGGAGACTGACCGCGCGGTGGAGGCGGCTGCCCGCGCGTTTACGTCAGAGGCATGGCGCGCGCTTACCGCCAGCGCGCGCGGTAAACTGCTGCTGCGGCTGGCCGATCTGATTGAGCGGGATGCGGCGCGGCTGGCACGCATTGAAACGCTGGATACCGGCAAAATTATTCGCGAGACGCAGGCGCAGATCGCCTATGTGGCGGAGTATTACCGCTATTACGCGGGCATGGCCGACAAAATGGAGGGGGCCACGTTAAGTATCGATAAGCCCGATATGGAAACGTGGGTCAGACGTGAGCCGGTGGGCGTGGTGGCGGCAATCATCCCCTGGAACAGCCAGCTGTTTCTGTCAGCGGTTAAAATCGGCCCGGCGATCGCCGCTGGCTGTACGCTGGTAGTGAAGGCAGCAGAGGTGGCTCCGGCTCCCCTTCTGGCGCTGGCAGAACTGATTGATGAAGCGGGTTTTCCGCCCGGCGTGATTAACGTCATCACCGGCTTTGCTGAGCAGTGCGGTGCACGGCTCACCGCACACCCGCTTATCGATCATATCGCATTTACCGGCGGCGCAGAAACCGCACGCCATATTATACGCGGCAGCGCGGAGAATCTCGCCAGCACCTCACTGGAGCTGGGGGGCAAGTCACCGTTTATTGTTTTTGCCGATGCCGATCTGGAGAGTGCGGCGAACGCTCAGGTGGCTGCGATCTTCTCAGCCTCGGGTCAGAGCTGCGTTGCAGGCTCGCGCCTGCTGGTAGAAGCCAGTATTAAAGAGGCGTTTATTGAAAGGCTGGTGAGTAAAGTGCGCAGCATTGTGATCGGCTGTCCGCAGCAGCCTGAAACGCAGTTTGGCCCGCTCTGCACGCTGCGCCAGAAACAGAACATTGAACAGGTCGTCAGCCGCACGCTGGAGCAGGGCGCTAAGCTGATTATCGGGCATGAGCCTGTTCACAAGCCTGGCTTCTATTATCCGCCTACTATTCTTGATTGCAGCAGCGTACCGGCAGCAGAGAGTGTCGTGCAGGAGCTGTTTGGTCCGGTGCTTTCGGTGCTGACTTTCAGCGGGGAAGCGGACGCGCTGCGGCTGGCTAACGGCACCGAATATGGTCTTGCCGCCGGCGTCTTTACGCAAAATCTGACGCGCGCGCATCGCATCACGCGCCAGCTGCGCAGCGGTGTGGTCTGGCTGAACACCTATCGGGCAGTCTCACCGCTGGCACCCTTTGGGGGCTATGGCAAATCAGGATTCGGGCGCGAGGGCGGCACTGACGCCGCGCTGGAGTACACCACAACCAAAACGGTATGGCTGCGCACCAGCGATGAGCCCATCGACGACCCATTTATCATGCGTTAATTCCCTTTCCGGCGCTGGCCATTCACATCCCCGCCCGCCGGATCGCTAAGTATCAGGAGTCTTACCGCCAGCAGTTTCTCCTGCGAGAAGACGAGACGCACATCGTCGGGATGGCTATGGCATGACAACGCCAGTGATGTATCTGCAACACATAATAATTCTGCATCTCAACTGGAGGGTAAGGTGGAAAAATCATCACGTCAGGGGCCGTTTATCGAG
This sequence comes from Pantoea sp. PSNIH1, assembly GCF_007680655.1. Lineage (NCBI taxonomy): Bacteria > Pseudomonadati > Pseudomonadota > Gammaproteobacteria > Enterobacterales > Erwiniaceae > Pantoea > Pantoea sp. PSNIH1. The sequence goes on along the minus strand of NZ_VEIP01000004.1, from coordinate 137,567 downwards.
AACAAGTCGGTGGATTATGTGCCGGTGTCTGAGCGGCACGGCAAATCGCACAGCCTGTTCACGCTCTGGTTCTGTACCAATATTGCTCCGCTGGCGGTGGTCAGCGGGGCGATCGCAACCGAAACGTTTCATCTTAATGTAATTTCCGCGCTCTCTGCGATTATCGCCGGCCATCTCTTTGGTGGCATCTTTCTTGCGCTGACCTCAGCGCAGGGGCCGAAAACCGGCATTCCGCAGATGGTACAGAGCCGCGCGCAGTTCGGGCGCTATGGTTCGCTGCTGGTAATCAGTTTTACTACCGTGATCTATCTGGGGTTCTTTATCTCCAATATCTCGCTTTCGGGCCGGGTAATTAACAATGTCATTCCGGCGCTGCCGGTGGCGAGCGCAACGATTTTAGGCGCCGTGCTGGCAACAGCGATCGGCGTGATAGGTTACCGCTTTATTCACCGGATCAATAAAATTGGCGCATGGATCATGGGCGCGGCCCTGCTGCTGGGACTGACGCTGATGCTATCGCAGCCACTACCGGCAGACTTCTGGCAGCGCGGATCGCTGAGCGCGGCAGGCTGGTTCGGGACCTTTTGCATTGGTGCGGTGTGGCAAATCAGCTTTTCACCTTATACCTCAGATTATTCGCGCTATCTGCCTGCGGATGTGGGGATCGCCCGTCCTTTCTGGGCGACTTACCTCGGCGCCTGCGGCGGAACTATCCTGGCGTTTGTCTTTGGCATGATGGCCGTCAGTATTGCTCCGGCGGATGACGCCATGATGGCGGTGCGTCATGCCACCGGCTGGCTGGGACCGCTGCTGATGATCCTGTTTCTGGTGAATATCATCTGTCATAACTCCATGAACCTGTACGGGGCGGTGTTATCGCTGATAACGGCCGTGCAGACCTTCCGTCCGCACTGGACGCCGGGGGCGGCGGTGCGGCTGGTGGTGTCCGCTCTGGTATTGACAGGCAGCATTTTGATTGCGCTGGCGGCGTCGCAGAACTTTGTCGCATTTTTTATCAACCTGATTCTGGCGCTGATCGCCGTACTGATCCCGTGGATTGTGATCAACCTGCTCGACTTCTACTACGTCAATAAACAGCACTACGACGTGGCAGCCATATTTCAGGCGGACGGAGGACGCTATGGGCGGCTTAATACACAGGCGCTGCTGGTCTATTTTGCCGGGATCCTGGTGCAGGTTCCTTTCATCGAAAATGCGTTTTTCTCCGGTCCCTATGCAAAACTGATCCCGGGCGTGGATATCTCATGGATTATCAGTCTGGTTGTAACCAGCATCGCCTATCCGCTGTTTCATCGCAGGCATCAGCCGGTATTGACCGTACTGCCTGAAAGCAAAGTGTAATAACCGGGCAGGGATGCCCCGGTCTGCTTCCCGCTTTAGCAACGAACGTGCTGTTGTCTGCGACCTTCTCATGCACGGCAACCGCACGCAACAGAGGTGCGATTTATGCGGGATACCTGCTAACATAGCGCGCGGCAGCGTCGCGCTGTCGTCTGGTTAACCCGGTATAAATATTATGATTACGCCGTGCGAATAACGCGTGGCGAATGGAGCTATGGCACTAATGTTGCAAGATTTAGGCATTATCGATTTATGGACGTTTCTGGCAGGTGCGCTGGTGATTATTCTGTTACCCGGCCCGAACAGCCTCTATGTTTTACGCACCGGCATGGGCCGCGGCATGAAAGCTGCGTCTAAAGCGATTGCGGGCGTCATGGCAGGCGATCTGATCCTGATTTTTCTTGCCTGGGCAGGGGTTGCTACGCTGATCCGCACCAGCCCGCACATTTTTATGATGGTGCGCTATCTGGGCGCGATGTTTTTACTTTATCTGGGTATCAAAATCATCATGGGCGCACTGCGCCAGCGCGCGGATGCGCAGCCTGCTGAGCCGGTCAAAGCAGAAAACTACTTTCTGCGTGCGGTACTGCTGGGGGTGACTAACCCTAAAGCTATCCTGTTCTACGTCTCTTTCTTTATTCAGTTTATCGACCCCAAAGTCACTCATACCGCGCCGGCGTTCGCCACGCTGGGTGCGCTGATCCAGCTTATCAGCTTCAGCTACTACTCCGTGCTGCTGGTGGCGGGCGCGGTGATGGTCCGCTTCCTGCGCAGCCGCACGCGGCTGGTTAAATTTGCCAACATGCTGACCGGTATGCTGTTCTTTGGTTTTGCCGTCCGGCTGGTGAGCGCCCAGAGCTGATGGCAAACACGCACGCTGCGGAGAGATAAATGATAGCCAGACAACGTCAGGCGGATGCCCTGCTGGTGAGCACCACGCTCATCGCGGCATTTGGCTGGATCTGCTCACGCGAAGCGATAGCTGGTATGCCCGCGCTGGCCTTTGTTGCGCTGCGCTTTCTTTCGGCCAGCGTGGTACTGCTGCTGCTGTGCCGTGCCGCCGAGCTGCGCCATACGCTGCGGAATATCAGGCCGGTTCTGATGAGCGGGCTGCTGCAGTCTGCTTATATGCTGCTGTGGATTTATGCCGTCGCCACCACGCGCTCGCTGGGTGAGGGGGCTTTTATTATGAGCCTCTCAATGCTGTTTGTGCCGCTTTTTGCCTGGGTTATTCTGCGCAGCCGGCCGGCGCGTGCGTTCTGGCTCTCCCTGCCGGTGGGCATCGCGGGGCTGGCGCTGCTGACGCTCAGGCAGGATCTCCATTTTGAACTGAGCCAGCTCCTGTTCCTCGGCGCCGCGCTGGTTCAGGCAGTCTACTTCTGTTTCACCACCCGCTTTGCCGCGACGGTCCCTGTCTGTCCGCTGGCCACGGTACAGCTCGCCTGCACCGGCGCGGTAGCAGGCGTGCTGTCGCTGCTCTCTGAAAGCTGGCCGCAGGAGATCACGCTGGCTTCCTGGAGCTGGCTGGCGGCCAGCGCGCTGCTGGCGACCAGCCTGCGCTTCTGGCTGCAGCTGAAAGGACAGAGCATGACCAGCGCGGCAAATGCCGCACTGATCATGATCCTGGAACCGCTGCTGACGGTGCTGGCGGCGGCCCTCTGGTATGGCGAAGCGATGTCGGCCCGGCAGATGCTCGGCTGCCTGCTGATATTACTGTCGCTGCTCTATTACCGTCTGCAGCAGGCGAAAGCGCTGGCGTAATCGCTTAAGCAAGGCGATACAGCGCATCGCTTACCGCATTAAACAGCCTGTCAAGTTCGTCAGGCTGAGCAGAAAACATCGGACCAAACTGCAGCGTGTCGCCGCCAAAGCGAACATAGAATCCCGCCTTCCATAACAGCATGCCCGCTTCAAAAGGGCGCAGCGTGGCATCACCTTCACGCGGCGCCAGCTGAATCGCCCCGACCAGCCCGCAGTTGCGAATATCCACCACGTGCGGACAACCGCGCAGCGCGTGGAGCTGCTGTTCAAACAGCGGTGCCAGTTCAGCCGACTGCGCTATCAGCGACTCCTTTTCCAGCAGGTCAAGCGTGGCGATAGCCGCTGCGCAGGCGACCGGATGGGCGGAATAGGTATAGCCATGCGCAAACTCCACCGCATGCTCTGGCAGCGGCTGTGACATATAGGCGTGATAGATTTCGCTGCTGGCGGCCACGCCCCCCAGCGGGATGGCGCCGTTGGTGATCTGCTTGGCAAAGTTAAGCAGATCCGGCGTCACGCCAAAGTACTCTGCGCCGGTCCAGCGTCCCATGCGGCCAAAGCCGGTGATCACCTCATCAAAAATCAGCAGGATGTTGTGCTGCGTGCAGATCTCACGCAGGCGCTGCAGATAACCCCGTGGCGGAATGATGGCTCCGGCGGAGCCGGAAAGCGGCTCAACAATCAGCGCGGCGATGTTTGACGCATCGTGCAGCTCAATCAGTTTCAGCATCTCATTGGCCAGCGCCTCGCCTCCGGTTTCAGCCTGACCCGGCGTGAAGGCGAGGTCGCTTTGCAGCGTATGCGGCAGGTGATCCGCATCCATAAACTGACCAAACATTTTGCGGTTGCCGCCAATGCCGCCGAGGCTGGTGCCGGCGATGTTCACACCGTGATAACCGCGGGCGCGACCGATCAGTTTGGTTTTGGCCGGCTGGCCTTTGGCGCGCCAGTAGCCGCGCGCCATTTTTACCGCGGTGTCTGCCGCTTCAGAACCGGAGCCGGTGAAAAAGATATGGTTGAGATCGCCCGGCATGTACTGCGTGATACGTTCTGCCAGCTGAAACGAGAGCGGATGGCCATACTGAAAGCCGGGGGAGTAATCAAGCACGCCGAGCTGCCGGCTTACCGCCTGCTGGATCTCACTGCGCGTGTGGCCAGCGCCACAGGTCCACAGCCCTGACAGACTGTCATAAATGTGTCGCCCTTGATCATCGGTAAGCCAGCGTCCCTCCGCTGCCACGATAAAGCGCGGATCGCGCTGGAAATTACGATTGGCGCTGGAGGGCATCCAGTGCGACTGCAGGTTCAGGGAAGCGGTATCTATGCGTTCGGACATGGCGGGTTCTCCAGAGTGTATAGCCAGAGTTTGCAATCAGGCATCGGTTAAGTTAAATGCTAATTAACTTAAGTTTAGTCAGCGGAAAACTCACCTGAATGAAACCTAAAACCCTGGCGCAGGTTACCGATTTCGATCTGCGTCTGCTGCGGCTGTTTAAAGTCGTTAGCGAATGCGGCAGCTTTACGGCTGCCGAGAGCAGGCTGGGCATTACCCGTTCGGCGATCAGCCTGCATATGAGCGATCTGGAGAAGCGTCTCGGGATGCGGCTCTGTCAGCGCGGAAGGGCGGGATTTGCCCTGACGGATGAGGGGCGCGAGATCCTGCGCCACAGCGCCAGCCTGATGGCGGCGGTTGAGGATTTTCGCCAGCAAATAAATCAGATGCATAAACAGCTGCGCGGTGAACTTAATATCGGCATTATCAATAATCTGGTGACGCAGCCGCGTATGCAGATTACGCAGGCGCTGGAAGCGTTACGCGAAAAGGGTGCGGAAGTCCGCATTAATATCAGTATGCTTACGGCCGCTGATATTGAGCAGGGTTTGCTTGACGGACGTCTGCACGTGGGCGCGCTGCCCTATACCGCGCCGGTGTCGGGCCTGGTCTATATGCCGCTCTATGAAGAGATCTCCTGTCTTTACTGCAGCAGTACGCACCCGCTTTTCAGCCAGGCGCATGAGGCGGATCCAGCGGTGCTGCATCGCTATGAAGCGATAGCGCCTGGCTACCGTCTGAGCGCGGAAGCCGCTGCGCTGCATCGGTCACTTAACTGTACGGCCACAGCCTCTGACCGGGAAGGTATCGCTTTTCTGATCTTAACCGGACGCTATATCGGCTTTCTGCCCGATCACTATGCGGCACGCTGGTGTGAGCTGCAGCAGATGCGTGCAATTGCGCCTTCGCGGCTGCGCTTCGGCAGCCAAATCGCGATTGTGACCCGGCAGGGAGAGCGCCGGAATGCCATTCTGCAGCATTTTCTGGCAGCAGCAGGCGCGGAAAATGAAGCTGCCACACTATCATAATTACAACATACTATTAGTTGATTAACTAACTCGTTCAGCTTCAGTGTCGGCTGGTCCGATCGGGCATTCGTCGTGGCATGTTTCACAGCGAGGATAAGACGGTATGAAGCAGGGCAGCATTGCGCTGCCCTGCAGAGAGGTTATGCCCGTACAGGCTCACCGCGCACCGGGCGCTCGCCGGCAACATAGTAGTCGGCAGTGCTGCGTGGCAGCGGATCGCGACCGCGAATGTTATCCGCAATCTTCTCGCCAATCATAATGGTTGTCGCATTCAGGTTGCCGGTGATGATCAGCGGCATGATGGAGGCATCGACCACGCGCAGCCCCTGCAGGCCATGCACGCGACCTTCACCATCGACCACGGCCATCTCATCGCTGCCCATTTTACAGGTGCCGCAAGGGTGGTAAGCGGTTTCACCGTGGTTACGCACAAACTCATCCAGCTGCTCATCGGTCTGGCAGTCGATTCCCGGACTGATTTCGCGACCGCGATATTTATCCAGCGCCGGCTGGTTGATGATTTGACGCGTAATGCGAATCGCATCGCGGAACTCATGCCAGTCCTGTTCATGCGACATGTAGTTGAACAGAATGGCCGGATGGCGGCGCGGATCGCGTGATTTGATCCGCACGTGACCCCGGCTTGGCGAGCGCATAGAGCCAACATGGCACTGGAAGCCGTGCGCTTCAACCGCGTTAGAGCCGTTGTAGTTAATGGCAACCGGCAGGAAGTGATACTGGATGTTAGGCCAGTCGAACTCTTCCCGGCTGCGAATAAAGCCGCCGCCTTCAAACTGGTTGCTGGCGCCGACGCCGGTACCGTTGAACAGCCATTCGGCGCCGATTTTCGGCTGGTTCCACCACTTCAGCGCCGGATAAAGAGAGACCGGCTCTTTGCACTCATACTGCAGATACATCTCCAGGTGGTCCTGCAGATTCTCACCCACGCCGGGCAGGTCGTGCACGACCGGAATATCAAACTGCTGCAACAGCTCTGCCGGACCGACGCCTGAACGCTGCAGGATCTGCGGCGAGGCGATGGCGCCAGCGCACAGCAGTACTTCACGCCGCGCATAGACCGTTTTCGGGGTGTTACTGCCGCCCTCAAGGTATTCAACGCCGGTCGCGCGCTTGCCGTCAAACAGAATGCGATCGGTGGTCGCATGGGTAATGATCTTCAGGTTCGGACGTTTCTTCGCGGTATCAAGATAGCCGCGTGCCGTGCTGGAACGGCGGCCTTTTGGCGTAACAAAGCGATCCATCGGGCCAAAGCCTTCCTGCTGATAGCCGTTCAGATCGTCGGTGCGCGGATAACCCGCCTGCACGCCTGCTTCAATCATTGCCGCAAACAGGACGTTGTTATCCGGCTTACAGGTGGTGATGCTGACCGGACCTTCGCCGCCGTGATAGTCATTTGCGCCGATATCACGCGTTTCTGACTTGCGATAGTAGGGCAGGCAGTCGAGATAGCTCCACTGCTCAAGACCGGGCGCTTTGGCCCAGTTATCGAGATCCATCGCATTGCCGCGGATATAGCACATGCCGTTGATCAGCGAAGAGCCACCCAGCCCTTTACCGCGCCCGCACTCCATGCGGCGGTTATTCATATAAGGTTCCGGCTCGGTCTCATACGCCCAGTTGTAGCGCTTACCCTGCAGCGGGTAAGCCAGGGCCGCAGGCATCTGAGTGCGGAAGTCAAAGCGGTAATCGGGTCCACCCGCCTCCAGCAGCAGTACGTTGACATTGCTATCTTCGGTCAGACGGGTAGCCAGTACGTTTCCTGCGGATCCGGCTCCGATAATGACGTAATCAAATTCCATTAGTCGCTCCTCAGGTAAGCTCAATTAAAATACTGACTGAAAACGGGTCATTTCGATCTGCACCGATTTAACCTGGGTGTAATTCTGCAGCGTCATCACGCCGTTTTCACGGCCGATGCCGGAGTGCTTATAGCCGCCTACCGGCATTTCAGCGGCGGATTCACCCCAGGTGTTGATCCAGCAAATACCGGCTTCAATCTGGTGAATAACGCGGTGCGCGCGGTTAAGATCCTGCGTGACCACGCCCGCGGCCAGACCATATTCGGTGGCATTAGCGCGACGCACGACCTCTTCTTCGCTCTCATAGGTGAGAATGGACATTACCGGGCCAAAAATCTCTTCCTGTACGATGGTCATTTCGTCGCGGCAGTCGGTAAAGACGGTTGGTTCAACCCACGCGCCCTGATCAAATTCAGCGCCGCTCATGCGCTTACCGCCGCACAGCAGCGTAGCCCCTTCGCTGATGCCCGATTCGATATAGCGCATTACGTTGTCGCGATGGGCAAAGCTCACCAGCGGACCAAAGTTCGTGGCCGGATCGGCGAGGTCGCCCGCTTTGATACGCGCCACGCGTTCGCTGATTTTGGCCTCGAATTCCGCTTTTACCGCTGCGGGAATAAAGACGCGGGTGCCGTTGGTGCAGACCTGACCGGAGCTGTAGAAGTTTGCCATCATGGCGATGTCAGCAGCGAGGTCGAGATCGGCATCATCAAAGATAATCAGCGGAGATTTACCGCCCAGCTCCATCGTGACATCTTTCAGTGTCGAGCCGGCAGCGTTTGCCATCACTTTCTTACCGCTGGCCACGCCGCCGGTGAAGGAAACTTTGTCGATACCAGGATGATCGGTCAGCAGCTGACCGGTCACCGCGCCGCGTCCGTTCAGCACGTTGAAAACACCATCCGGCACGCCGGCCGCGGTGTAGATCTCAGCCAGCTTCAGCGCGGTCAGCGGAGTGACTTCACTGGGTTTGAAAATCATGGCGTTACCCGCAGCCAGTGCCGGTGCCGATTTCCACAGCGCAATCTGGATGGGATAGTTCCACGCGCCGATCCCGGCCACCACGCCGAGCGGTTCGCGGCGGGTATAGACAAAAGAGGTGTCGCGCAGCGGGATCTGCTGGCCTTCCAGTGAAGGGATCAGCCCGGCATAGTACTCCAGTACATCAGCACCGGTGACAATATCTACCGCCTGGGTTTCGCTGAACGGTTTACCGGTGTCCAGCGTTTCGAGTTCCGCCAGTTCGTCATTACGTTCACGCAGGATCTCCACCGCACGCCGTAAGATGCGCGAGCGCTCCATCGCCGTCATCGCAGCCCAGATTTTCTGGCCTTTTTTCGCGGCTTCAACGGCGCGATCGACATCCGCACGCTCAGCTTCATGGACTTCTGCCAGCACATCGCCATTAGCAGGGTTGATACTCTGGAAGGTGTTACCTGCTGCAGAGGGGACAAATTTGCCATCAATGTAGAGGTGCTGTTCGGTGAATCGGGACATGGTTTCTCCTTCCTCAGTGATTCGGTGAGTCAGCCAGTTGCTGACGAATAAATTGGGTGGTAAGCGTTCTGGCAATCGCTAAATCAAAGGGCTTGCCACTCAATGCGGCACGCAGCCACAAGCCATCAATCATAGAAGCCAAACCGTAAGCTGCCAGTCGGGCCTGCTCGCGCGGCATTTCCCGGCGAAACTCTGCAGCCAGGCTGGAGAACAGGCGGCGACTGCTGACCCGCTCTAACCGGCCCAGCTGCGGCTGATGCATGCTGCTTGCCCAGAAGTCGAGCCACGCTTTCATGGCGGCACTGTGCAGCTGGGTATCATCAAAGTTGCCTTCCACAATGGCCAGCAGGCGCGCTTCGGTGCTGGCGTTTGCCAGCGGTTTAAGCCGCATGGCAACGGCTTCGCGCAGCTGACGCGTGACATCACGCATGGTGGCTTCCAGCAGGCCATTTTTGTCTTTGAAATAGTGACTGATGATGCCGGTAGAGACGCCAGCCCGTCGGGCAATTTGCGCGATGGTGGCGTAGTTAATTCCTACGTCGTTGATGGTATCCAGCGTCGCATCAATCAGTTGCCGGCGACGTATCGGCTGCATTCCTACCTTTGGCATCACTTCCGCTCCACCTCAAATCGAGACCCCTATTAAAACTTTTTTTGATTGCACGTTCAATATAAAAAAGAAAGTTGTTAGGATGGTGTGCTTCGTTTGTTACAAAAGCCAAACGGTGAGCTACGCTTGGTAGCGATTTATCACCGTGCCCAACTAACGGAGGTAAAGCAGGGAGTACAACAACAAGATCAGCCACACTGATCGCATCAATTTATTGAGTAGTTACAGGAAATTAACCAGAGGTTATCGATGATTAATCCACCTGCCAGTGAAAAGGACAGAATTAATCCCGTGGTGTTCTTCACCTCGGCCGGACTGATTCTGACATTTTCACTTGTCACCATTCTCTATAGCGACCTTGCGGGCGCCTGGATCCAGACAGCGGTAAACTGGGTCTCAACCACGTTTGGCTGGTATTACATGCTGGCCGCCACGCTCTATATCGTTTTTGTGGTCTATATGGCCTGCTCGCGCTATGGCGCGATTAAGCTCGGGCCGGAGCAGTCCAAACCGGAGTTCAGCCTGCTGAGCTGGTCGGCGATGCTGTTTGCCGCCGGTATCGGGATCGATTTGATGTTTTTCTCCGTTGCAGAGCCGGTGTCGCAATATATGCAGCCGCCGGAGGGGGCCGGACAAACCATGGAAGCGGCGCGTCAGGCGATGGTCTGGACGCTGTTTCACTACGGGCTGACCGGCTGGTCAATGTACGCACTGATGGGGATTGCGCTCGGCTACTTCAGCTACCGCTATAATCTGCCGCTCACCATTCGCTCTGCGCTCTATCCGATCTTTGGTAAACGCATCAACGGACCGATTGGCCATACCGTGGATATTGCTGCGGTAGTCGGCACCATTTTTGGTATCGCTACCACGCTGGGTATCGGCGTCGTACAGCTGAATTACGGCCTGAAGGTGCTGTTTGATGTTCCTGAAGGGCTGACCGCGCAGATGGCGCTGATTGTCCTGTCGGTGATCATTGCGACGATCTCCGTCACCTCGGGCGTCGACAAAGGTATCCGGATCCTGTCTGAGCTGAACGTGGCGCTGGCGCTCGGCCTGATCCTGTTTGTGCTGTTTATGGGCAAAACGGACTTCCTGCTGAACGCGCTGGTGCTGAACGTTGGCGACTATATCAATCGCTTTATGGGCATGACGCTGAACACGTTTGCGTTCGATCGTCCGACCCAGTGGATGAATAGCTGGACGCTGTTTTTCTGGGCGTGGTGGGTCGCCTGGTCGCCGTTTGTTGGCCTGTTCCTGGCGCGTATCTCACGCGGCCGCACCATTCGCCAGTTCGTGCTTGGCACGCTGATCATTCCCTTTACGTTTACCCTGCTGTGGCTTTCTGTCTTTGGTAACGCCTCGCTGTATGAAATTATTCACGGCGATGCCGGCTTTGCGCAGGAAGTGATGGCGCATGCTGAACGCGGCTTTTACAGCCTGCTGGCGCAATATCCGGCGTTTAAGCTCAGCGCGTCGGTGGCGACCATTACCGGGATGCTCTTCTACGTGACCTCAGCGGATTCCGGTTCGCTGGTACTGGGTAACTTCACCTCAAAGCTCAAGGATATCAATAGCGATGCGCCTAACTGGCTGCGTATCTTCTGGTCAATCGCGATCGGGGTGCTGACTATGGGTATGCTGATGACCAACGGTATTTCTGCACTGCAGAACACCACGGTCATCATGGGGCTGCCGTTTAGCTTTGTGATCTTCTTTGTGATGGCCGGCCTGTGGAAGTCGCTGAAAGTGGAAGATCATCGTCGCGCCAGCGCCGTGCGTGAAACCGCGCCTTATATTCCCTCAAGCAGCGATCGCCTGAGCTGGAAGAAGCGGCTGTCGCGCCTGATGAACTATCCGGGCACGCGCTATACGCAGCGCATGATGGAGACCGTTATCTATCCGGCGATGGAAGATGTGGCGAAAGAGCTGGAGCTGCGCGGGGCGCGCGTCATGCTGGAGAAAATGCCGGCTGAAGAGGGACAGGCGCTGGGTCACCTTGAGCTGCGTGTGGATCTCGGTGAAGAGCAAAGCTTCATGTATCAGGTCTGGCCGCAGCAATATTCGATTCCCGGCTTTACCTACCGCGCCCGCAGCGGTAAATCGCACTATTACCGTCTGGAGACATTTTTACTGGAGGGTAGCCAGGGCAACGATCTGATGGACTATAACAAGGAGCAGGTGATTATCGATATTCTCGATCAGTATGAACGCCACCTGAACTTTATCCATCTGCATCGTGAGGCACCGGGCAGTAATCTGACCTTCCCCGAGATGTAACCCTCCGGGCAGCTGCGACCATGCAGCTGCCCGTTTTCTTTTCTCTCCGCCTCGCGCATTCCTGTCTGAGAGCTAGACTCACTAGCTGCTGTTAAGGGGAATTCTATGAAACTGGGTTTTGCGTGTAAGTATTTCGATCATGAGGCGAAGCAGCCTTTTCCATTCAAAAGCACCACCCGTACCCGCTTTCTGGGCATGCAGGGTGATGCCGCCGCCACGCTGCTAATTGGGCTGGCCCGTACTAACCTCACCAATCTTCATGCTCTGCTGGAACAGCTCGCCACGCTGCCTGATGCACTGCGCATGATGCGTATCGGCAGCGATCTGCTGCCGCTCTATACCGTTCCGCAGGCTACGCCACTCTACCGCGAGGCGATGCCGGAGCTGGCGCCGCTGTTTGCCCGCTGTGGCGAACTGGCGCGCGCCAGCAATATTCGGCTCTCGTTTCATCCCGGACAATATACCGTGCTGGCGTCTGATAATGAGGGGGTGGTGGAGCGTGCAATTGAGGATGTTGAATATCATGCCACCTGTGCCGTTCTGATGGGCTATGGACAGCGTTTTCAGGATTTTAAAATCAATATCCATATGAACGGCAAAAAGGGGTTTGCTGGTTTTCGCGATGCGTTTATGCGGCTCAGCCCTGAGGCGCGTAATATGCTCACGGTAGAGAATGATGAGGTTTCCTGCGCGCTGGATGATGTGCTTCAGGCGCGCGAGCTGTGCGCGGTGGTGCTGGATATTCACCATCACTGGGTAAAAGAGAATGCCTTTATCAAACCTGACGATGGCCGGATTGCACAGATTATCGACTCCTGGCGCGGCGTGCGTCCGGTACTGCACTACTCGATTGCGCAGGAAGGATTGATCCCCGATAGCGGTTTTCCCGATCAGAACGCGCTGGCAGCCTCCAAAATGAAGCTGCGCGCGCATTCGGACTACTTCTTTAATCAGACGCTAAACGACTGGGCGCTCTCGTTTGACCGGTTCGATATCATGTGCGAAGTCAAAATGAAAAACCTCGCCCGCGACCGGCTCTATTTCTATGCGCTGGAGCGCGGTGGTCACGCTACGGCGCTGTGATCACAATAGCGACGCGGCGGTTCTGCGCACGCCCCTGCGAGGTACTGTTGCTGGCAACCGGCACCCGCATACCCAGCCCGCGCGTCACAATATTCGCGCGCGGGACGCCGCTGCCGGCGGCCCACTGCTGCGCGACGGCATTGGCGCGTTTAAGTGAAAGCTGCTGATTATAGCCCGCTTCACCGTAGTTATCGGTATGACCATCAATGCGCAGATGCGTAATACCGGTAGCTGCCAGCAGGCTTGCCGTGGAGGCGATGCGCTGTTTACTGGCCGCGGTAAGGTCTGACTCATTAATGCCAAACAGGATGCGGTTGGGTAATCCCAGCCCCCAGCCTTCGCTGTTCTGACTAAAGCCCTCCTGCTGCAGCGCTGCAACCTGGGCACGGGTAAAGCCGCCGGACTGGCAGCCCGCGCAGGTGAGTATCAGCGCCATCAGGCAACCATAGATTTTCACAGCCGATCCTTATTCAGTTTTTTGTTTTTATACATATGCAAATCTGCCCGCTCCAGCAGTGAGGCCACGCTGTCGCCAGAGTGCGCCCAGGCGTAGCCGATGGTGACTGAGGTGGTAATAGTGCGGTCTTCACTGAGCGCGATAGGCTGGCGTACCGCATGCTGTATGGCATCCCGGAGCGCCTGCAGCCGGGCAGGCGTAGTGCGGCTGGTGTGGACAATCGCAAACTCATCGCCGCCCATGCGTGCAACCAGATCGCCTTCAGAGACCAGGGCGGCCAGGCGTTCGCCGGTTGCTTTCAGCACTTCATCCCCGGCAGCGTGTCCCCAGCTGTCATTAATGTATTTAAAGCGGTCACCATCCAGAAACAGCAGCGCAAAGCGCGGCGGCGTTAACGGACGATCGAGCAATTGCGCCAGCCGCGCCACAAAAGCAGAACGGTTCGCCAGACCGGTAAGCGGATCCGTCAGCGCTTTTTCTGCCAGCGAACGGTTATCGCGCAGCAGCGATGCTTTCAGCGTCTGCATCTCACTCAGCAGCGCGTTCAGATCGCTGGAGAGCAGCTGAAACTCATTGATCGGCTCAGGCGGCACGCGCTGAGCAAAATCACCGGTGCGGATCACATAGTGAATCGCGCGCGTGATAGTGCGCATGGAGAGCAGAATGCCGCGATGCAGGAACTCACTCAGCATAAAAGAGATCACCAGCACGCACAGCATACCGCAGGTCAGGATCAGGATGGAGTAGTGGATAAATTCGCTGGCGCCGTTCACCGTTCCGGCCAGCGTCAGGCTGCCGGCCCGCGTGCCCGCGTGCTGTATCTCCACGGTAATCGGGCTGGCGTAGATCCACTGCCGCAGCTGTTTTTCATAGAAGCCGCTGTGCTCGCGGCGGTTGACCCAGTCAACCAGTACGGTATGGCTGGCGGTGACCAGCTGCGCCGACGCAAACATCCCTTTGTCACCCAGCATGGCAATCTTACTGTGCGCATCATAGCTGTCTTCAAATACCGTTGCCGCAGTAAGACTGGTGCTCAGCGTGGTTGCCGTCAGCGCCAGATTGCGGTTTTCGTAACGCTTAATAAAGTAGAGAGAGGTCGAGGTCATCAGCAGCCAGCACAGCAGCAGGATCACCGCCGCATTTATGGTGCTGATGCGGCGCAGGCGACCGCGCAGTGATGAACCCTGACGTTTTCTCAGTAAAAATTTCATCTTATTGGTTCTCTTTACGCGACAGCATCAGCACATCGGGACTGACTTTGACGCCGCTGCGTGCCAGTGAATCGAGATTCACCGAAAAACGGGTACGTTCCTCACCAAAAATCATACAGAAAGTGGCGCCGGTTGCGCAGTCAGGGTTATTTTCCGCCATGCTGAGCACCGCTTTATCAGGCATTGCTGCCAGAGCAGCGTGCTGCTGAGCCGGAGTTTCCGTGCCGAAATAGACCGCGTCGCAGTGCAGCGCGGATAACCTGCCAGCGCTGTCAGCGCGCACGACGCTGAACGGCGTGGCAGGCGGCGCGTCGGCTGATGAAAGCGTGAGGTGTCGGGCGGAGGCCAGGATGCAGAGCTGCGGCACCTGCACCCGAGGTGGCCAGCGGGTAAAACTCAGGATACCGCTGACAATGCGGTTAGCGCGATTGTCAGCGGCAGTATGCTCAGCGGCGTATGCCATCGGCCAGCTAAGCAGCACCAGCAGCGCAGGCAGTGCGCAGCACAGCCAAAGGCAGGATCCTTTTGAATACGGGGCAGGAAATCCTTTTATCTGCATGGCACTCTTCCTGGTCAGTAAAGCCGGGATAGTACCATTCTTCCGTATCAATACACATCAGCCGCCCGCAGCCGTGACGACAGAAGTGGCAAAATATTACTCAGAACTGAGGTCGCGTCCGTTACTGGCAATGACTTTTTTATACCACCAGAAGGATTTTTTGCGCGTGCGCTGCAGGGTGCCGTTGCCCATGTCATCCCGATCAACGTAGACCAGGCCATAACGCTTACTCATCTCACCTGTAGAAGCGGCGACCAGATCGATACAGCCCCAGGTGGTGTAGCCCATCACCGGTATGCCATCGGCGATAGCCTCTGCCATAGCCTCAATATGCTGCTGCAGATAGCTGATGCGGTAGTCGTCATGAATTTCACCGGCGGCGGTAAGCTCATCACGTGCGCCGAGGCCATTCTCCACCAGAAACAGCGGCTTCTGATAACGGTCATACATCATATTCATGGTGATGCGCAGGCCCAGCGGATCGATTCCCCAGCCCCAGGCGCTGCGCGCAATGTGCGGGTTGGTCAGCGATTTAACAACGTTGGCGGCGCTGCTGTTCTGCTCATTCATCTCTGCCGAGGCGCAGCGCGAGGCGTAATAGCTGAAGGAGATAAAATCTACCGTGTGACGCAGAATGGCTGCGTCTTCATCCGTTATTTCAAGGGTTACGCCTTTTTCACGGAACAGTCGTGCGCTGTAGGCAGGGTAGGCTCCGCGAGCCTGAACATCAATAAAGAACAGGTTTTCACGATCTTTCTGCAGCGCGGCCCAGACATCCTCTGGCTTGCACGACCATGGATAAAAGTTACCGCCCGCCAGCATACAGCCCACCTGGTTCTGCGGATTAACCTCATGCGCAATCTTTGTCACCAGCGCGCTGGCGACCAGTTCATGATGCGCCGCCTGATACTTCACCTGCTCATGATTCTCGCCGGGTTCAAATACCAGGCCAGCGCCTGAGAAGGGACTGTGCAGCAGGATATTGATCTCATTGAAGGTCAGCCAGTACTTCACCAGGCCATCAAACGCTTCAAAGCAGGTTCGCGCGTACCGCGCAAAGAAATCGATCATTTTACGATTGCGCCATGAGCCATATTCAATGACCAGATGCATTGGCACATCAAAGTGAGAGAGCGTAACCAGTGGCTCAATGCCATATTTTCGGCACTCGGTGAATACTTTATGATAAAAAGCGATCCCGTCCGCATTCGGCGTCAGCTCATCGCCGTCAGGAAAGAGCCGGCTCCAGGCGATAGAGGTACGAAAAACGGTAAAGCCCATCTCTGCCATCAGCGCGATATCTTCTTTATAGCGATGATAAAAATCGATAGCGTCATGGCTGGGATAGAACTCCTCTTCGCGCAGCGTAAACCGCTTCTCCAGCCCCAGCTTAACCGCCATACGGTTAGCGCCGTGCGGGATCATATCCACCGTGGTCAGCCCTTTACCATCGGCCAGGTAACTTCCTTCAGACTGGTTGGCGGCTAAAGCGCCGCCCCATAAAAAACCGGCCGGGAATGGCGTGTCAGACATAAAAAACCTCAATCATTAACGGGTAGGGATGGCAACATTGCCGGTGGCCGGCTGCGGCTTTTCTGCTGGTGTGGTAACAGGAATATCCTCAAAGCCGAGCAGCAGCGTCAGCACAAATGAAACCACCACGGAAAGCACCATAACGCCGCCCACCCAGACAATGCTCATGGGGTTAGCAGGATCAAAAAACTGGACGCTGGTAAACAGGCCCGGTGAGGCCATAGAGTGGCTGGCGAGTCCGCCGATGCCGGCCACCGCGCCGCAGATAAAACCGCTGATCAGACTGGCGATCAGCGGACGGCGCAGCCGCACGGCCACACCGTACAGCGCCGGCTCGGAAATACCGGCGACAATGGCAGAGGCGGCGGCGGCAAAAGCGGTCTGACGCAGCTCCGGGTTTTTGGTTTTAAACGCGACTGCCAGCGACGCGCCGCCAAGCGAAAGGTTGGCACCAATTTCTGACGGCATCACCATGCCCTCTTTGCCGGTTTCAGCGATGGTCTGAATGATAGTAGGGGTAAAAACGCGGTGCATACCGGTCATCACCAGCAGCGGCCAGAGTGCGCCCATAATGGCGACTGAGAGCCAGCCCAGATAGCCGTGAATGGTGTAGACCAGCGCAGAGATGCCGCTGCCGATCCAGATCCCCAGCGGCCCGACAAGCAGAATGGCTACCGGCGCGGCCAGCAGGACGATCAGCATCGGCTTGAGGAAATTTTTCGTCACGGCAGGGGTGATGCGATCAACCCAGCGTTCGATCCAGGAGAGGATCCAGGTCATCACCAGCGCGGGGATCACGGTATAGGTATATTTCACCGCCGTTACCGGAATAAACGCGAACTCCACCGTCTGGCCCTGCGCGGCTTTCGCCATCAGGTCGATAAAATTGGGGTGTACCAGCACTCCGGCAATGGCGATCGCCAGCGACATATTGGTATTAAATTTAAGCGCGGCTGAAGCCGCAACCATCACCGGCAGGAAAAAGAAAGCGCCGTCGCCGATAACGTTGAGAATGATCAGCGTTGAACTGCCTTTCTCCAGCACGCCACCCATCTCCAGCATCATCGCCAGCAGCTTAACCATTGAGCCACCGATGATAGCCGGGATTAGCGGTGACATCGTGCCCACCAGTGCATCAAGAATGCCGGCTCCGATGCGGCGCAGCGTGATTTTCCGCGCCGGCGCGGCTGCGGTGGCAGAAGCGCCGGGCGTGCCGAGCTGCTGCACCGCCTGGTAAGCGAGGTTTACGTCATTGCCAATGATCACCTGACACTGTGTGTCGGTATAGACCACACCCATTACGCCCGGGATCGCTTTTAGCGCGGCATCATTAATCTTTTCGCGTGCGTGCACCACAAAACGCAGTCGCGTCATACAGTGGGTCACCGCCGTAACGTTCTCCAGGCCGCCAAGCGCAGCAACAATGGAGCGGGCGGCGTCTGCATATTTATTCGCCATGATTTCTGTCTCAGTTTTCAGGGTAAGATTGTCCGGCAGCAGGCTGCCTGTTTTTTATTCATGAGAAACCGGTTTCACAAAATCATGAGATGTGCATTATGTTCAGGCAAGAGAATTAAAATTTAATATCTGCAATTGTGACGCAGATCGGATCTCGCCCGGCGGGACAAAAGATAAATTTCTTTGCCTGTCCCGATACTTAGGTAAACTCAGCGCAGGAGAGCTTAAACAGGCAGATTATGACCACTATCACCGAAGTAGCGAAACGCGCGGGTGTCTCAAAAGCGACAGTGTCACGTGTTCTGTCAGGTAACGGCTATGTCAGCCAGGATACGCGGGAAAAAGTGTATGCGGCCATCGCTGAAACCGGCTTCCGGCCCAATCTGCTGGCGCGCAATCTGGCGACGCGCTCCAGCCAGACAATCGGGCTGGTCATTACCAATACGCTCTATAGCGGCAGCTACTTTACCGAGATGATGCAGCATTCAGCGCGCATGCTTGAACAGCAGGGGCGCCAGCTGCTGCTGGTGGACGGCAAACACAGCGCGGCAGAAGAGCGGGCCGCCATTGAGTTTTTGCTCGATCTGCGCTGCGATGGCGTCATCATCTATCCGCGCTTTCTTTCCATTGAAGAGATGGACAGCATTATTGCTCAGCACCGGCATCCGATTTTGGTCATCAACCGTCGCCTGCGTCAGCATACCAGCTACTGCATTTTTGCCGATCAGCACGCCACCAGCGCGGCAGTCGTTGAGCAGCTTATTCTGCTGGGGCATCGCGAGATTGCGTTTATCACCGGATCGCTTGATTCGCCTACCGGACGCGAGCGTCTGGCGGGCTATCAGACGGCGCTGGCGAAGCATGGCATTGCGTTCGATTCGGCTCGGGTGGTGGAAGGGCGCTGGCAGGCGGAACAGGGCGTCATGGCTATTGAGCAGCTGCTGACGCAGCACGTCCGCTTCAGCGCGGTGGTGGCAAGTAATGATGAAATGGCGATTGGCGCACTCAGGGCGCTGGCCGTCCGGGGGATTGCCGTGCCGCAGCAGGTGGCGGTGGTGGGATTTGATGATATTCCACTGGCACCCTATACCCTTCCTGCGCTGTCGAGCGTGAAAATGCCGGTGACAGAGATGATCCATGAAACCATCGCCCGTCTGGTCGCCATGCTTGACGGCGGCGATATCAGGCCAGGCGCGCCGCACACCGGCACGCTTATCCGGCGTGAATCCCTGGCTGCAGGTCCCTGGCTATCCCGCGCGACTCAGTGATTAAGCAGCGCCTGAC
Source organism: Pantoea sp. PSNIH1 (assembly GCF_007680655.1). Taxonomy (NCBI): domain Bacteria; kingdom Pseudomonadati; phylum Pseudomonadota; class Gammaproteobacteria; order Enterobacterales; family Erwiniaceae; genus Pantoea; species Pantoea sp. PSNIH1. The sequence goes on along the minus strand of NZ_VEIP01000004.1, from coordinate 118,291 downwards.
GGAAAGAGAGAATATGTACCCGCGTCGCCGCTTCCGCCTGTTGCACGTCACCTTGCTCCAGCGCCAGGATGATCGCTTCATGCTCGGCGATCACCTCTTCCATATGCCGGACGCTGGAGAGCGTGGTTGCCCAGAAGCGCTGTGCCTGAGCATGAATAATGCTCAGAATGTCGGTCAGACGCCGGTTTCCGGCAATCTCCGCCAGCCCCTGATGAAATTCCCGATCCAGCAGCATCATCGTCTCTCTTTCATGCGCCGCACCGGCATGTGCGATTTGCTGATTGAGCTGACGCAACGTAGCAATCTGCGCGTCACTGATGCGCGCCGCGGCCAGCCTGACGCATAGCGCTTCATTCACCAGCCTGACCTCAATCAGTTCAAGCGCATCATCAATAGAGAGCGGCGAAACCATCACACCTTTACGGGGAATGATCTGCAGCAGGCCCTCCGTCGCCAGCCGGTGCACCGCCTGATTAACCGGCGTGCGGCCCATCTGCAGATCTTCCATCACCTGCGCCGTGTTCAGATAGTCGCCGGGTTTATAGCGCAGCGTGATCAGGCGATGTTTAAACGCCAGATAGGCGCGCTCATTTAATGAAAGCGTCTTTCCCTCCGCCTGCGGGTTCACATTTTCAGCCATTACATCACTCATTGCGCACATCCTTTTTTGGGTACTGAGACATATTACACAAAAACCTGGCATGAAAATGGCTACTTTGAAATCACAGTGAAATTTCACAATCATTTCAAGTCAGGAGAACCGACCATGCAGCTACGTTTCAACACGCAGGAAAACCCGCCCCTGTCGCTGGACGTCACCATCAACCGACTGGTCATTGCGGGCTGGGCCGGGCGCGATCGGGAAGCCGTATTGCACCATATCCGTGAGCTGGAGGCGCTGGGCGTGCCCGCTCCTGGTGCAGTACCGCTGTTCTATCGCGCCACGCCAGGGCTGCTGAGCCAGCAGGCGAACGTGGATGTGGTGGGAGAGCAGACGTCAGGGGAAGCTGAGCCGTTTGTCTTTTTTCACCAGGGAGAGTGCTGGGTTTCGCTTATCTCTGACCACACCGATCGCCATCTGGAAACCTTCAGCGTGGCGCTCTCAAAACAGGTATGTGTGAAGCCAGTCGCGCAGCAGGCGTGGCGCATGGCGGAGGTTGCCGCGCACTGGGATCGGCTGGAGCTGCGTGCCTGGATAATGGAAAACGGCGACTGGGTCACCTACCAGTCCGGCACGCTTGATGCACTCCTCTCTCCGCTGGAGCTGATTGCGCGCTTCTCAGGTAAAACGGCTGAAGAGGAGGGATTTGCGATCTCCTGCGGCACATTATCGGCTATTGGCGGTATTCGTCCCGCCGCGGCGTTTCGCATGGCGCTGCACGACCCGGTGCTGAATCGCACGCTGGAACACAGCTATTCGCTGTCCACTCTGCCGGTTATTGCCTGATGGAGACGCGCCTTATGACAACCTTATGGCAGGCAAGCCAGCAGCTGCAGGCGGGCGAAACCACATCGGTGGCGCTGACGGCACAGGCGCTGGCGGCGATTCAGGCGGAGCAGGGCGAGGGCGCGCGCGCGTTTACTCAGGTATGGGCGGAGCAGGCGCAGCAGCTGGCCATCGCTGCCGATGCGCGCCGGGCACGCGGCGCGGCGCGCTCACCACTTGATGGCGTGCCGGTCAGTATTAAAGATCTGTTCGACGTTGCAGGCTCCCCCACGCTCGCCGGATCGCGGCTGCCCGGCCTCCCGCACGCGACGGCTGACGCCACTATTGTGCAGCGCCTGCTGCAGGCGGGCGCTGTGATCGTGGGCAAAACCACTATGACGGAATTTGCCTTTTCCGGGCTGGGCATTAATCCGCATTACGGCACGCCAGCTAACCCGTGGCGGCGGCAGGAAAAACGCATTCCGGGCGGTTCATCATCCGGTGCGGCGGTCGCGGTTGCGGACGGTATGTCAGCCGGCTCCGCAGGCACGGATACCGGCGGCTCAGTACGTATTCCGGCCGCACTCTGCGGTCTGACCGGCTTTAAGCCCAGCGCCAGCCGTATTGACCAGCGGGGCACGCTGCCGCTGGCACCGTCGCTCGACAGTATCGGGACGATTGCTCATGACGTGCGGAGCTGCTGGCTGCTGGACAGCGTTATCGCCGATGCACCGCTGACGCTCGGGCCGCGCAGTCTGGCTGACGCACATTTTCTTATTCCTCAAACCCGCGTGCTCGACGGTCTGGATGAGGGCGTCAGCGCTGCCTGGCAGCGCGCGCTCAGGATACTGCGCGAGGCGGGTGCGACGCTGACAGAGCAGCCGATGCCTCTGCTGAACGAGCTCGATACCCTCAACGCGCGCGGCGGTATCACCGCGTATGAAGCCTGGCAGTGGCACCAGGCGTGGGTGGAGAGAGCCCCGGCAGAGTACGATCCGCAGGTGCTGCTGCGGATCCGGCGCGGCAGCGCGCTGACGGCGCAGGATGCGGAGCAGCTGTATCAGCTGCGCCGGACGTGGCAGCAGCAGGTCAGCGATTTCCTGTTGCCCTTTGACGCGCTGCTGATGCCCACCGTGCCGCTGATCGCACCCACCATTGCCGAACTGGATGATGAAGAGCGCTACCGCGAAGTCAACCTGCTGATGCTGCGCAACACCAGCGTCATCAACATGCTGGATGGCTGCGCCATTTCACTGCCCTGCCATACGCCCGGCGAGGCACCTGCCGGCCTGATGCTGGCGTCAGTTCACAACCAGGATGCAGCGCTGCTTAGCTGGGCCGCTGCTGCCGAATCTGCCCTGCAACGAGGTTTACATCATGAATAATCCCCACGGTATGCTGTTTGTCGCCACCAGTGTGGCACCCGAAGATGATGCTGATTTTAACCAATGGTATGACCATGAACATGTTGAAGAGCGCGTCGCCATCGAAGGCTTTCTCAGCGGTACGCGTTATCGTGCCGTAGCGGCAGCGCGCCGCTATCTGGGGCTTTATGAAACTGCATCGCTGGAGACTTTTACCAGCGCCGCCTACCACGCCGCCTTTACGCGCCAGACGGAATGGTCAGTCACTAATCTCAACCGGATGATTAATCCGAAGCGAAGGGTTTGCGCAGTGACACACCGGCATGGCCGGGGTCAGGGCGCGCATCTCGCTATTCTGACCCTGCCCGCAGACGCTGAAGGCACGGCGCTGCAGGCGTGGCAGCTGCAGCTGCCGCAGGTGCCGGGCTATATCTCCTCCTGCCTGCTGACGCCGGATGTGTCACTCAGCACGCCGTTGCCGCGCGAAACCGATGCCGATCGTCCGATGCACGCCATGCTGCTGCTGCACTGCGCTGATGAAACCGCCTCTGTCACGCTGGCTGCTATGGCCGCGCACACTTTCAATGCTGATGCAGAGCGCTACGCGCTGAGCTGGCAGCTTACCCGACAGGAGATCTCCTATGAGCAATAATGACTCTGCACTGTCACAGGTCTCGCAGCCTGACGTCGCACACGCTGCCGCTACGGGCGCCAGCAAAACCCGGCGGCTGGCAGCCGCCAGCTCTATCGGTACGGCGCTGGAGTGGTACGATTTCACCGTCTATAACATCATGGCGGCGCTGGTGTTTAACCATGTGTTCTTCCCCAGCTTCGATCCGCTGGTCGGCACCATTCTGGCGTTCTCAACGTATGCCGTTGGCTATGTCTCCCGTCCGGTAGGTGGCTTTATCTTTGGGCATCTTGGCGACGTGGCCGGACGCAAAGCGGTGCTGGTCACTACGCTGGTTATCATGGGCGTCACGACCGCGCTGATGGGTATGCTGCCCGGCTACGCCAGCTGGGGGATCTGGAGTCCGGTGCTGTTGGTCGCGCTGCGGTTTATTCAGGGCATAGCGCTGGGCGGGGAATGGGCCGGTGCGGTACTGCTCTCGATGGAGCATGGTGACGCCAGCAAGCGCGGGCGTAACGCCTCGTTTGCGCAGGTAGGGCCGTCGTGCGGTACGCTTATCGGCACCGGCTTTATTACGCTTGTGACCCTGTCACTGAGCGGCGAGGCGTTTCAGGCATGGGGCTGGCGTATACCCTTCCTGCTCAGCCTGCTGCTGGTGATGTTTGGGCTGTGGCTGCGCCGCGGCGTGGATGAGACCCCCACCTTTAAAGCGATGAAACAGGCAGATAAAACCACGCAGGCTCCGCTTAAAGAGGTGTTTACTCATCATCCGCGCGCGCTGCTGATTGCCGGTGGTTCACGCATCGGATCTGACGTGCTGTATGCGCTGGTGGTGGTCTTTACGCTGACCTACGTCACCACGGTGCTGGAGCTGCCGCGTCCGGTAGCGCTGCTGGCGACTATGCTCGGCGCCATCGGCAATGCGATTACGGTGCCGATGTTTGGTGCTTTATCCGATCGGCTGGGGCGTCGCCCGGTCTATATTGCTGGCGCACTGCTGGGCGTGATCTGGAGCTTTGTCTTTTTTGTTCTGCTCGACAGCTCACAGCCGGTACTGATTGTGCTGGCGGTAATCGTCGGGTTACTGATCCATGCGATTATGTATGGTCCGCAGGCGGCTTTCGTGACCGAACAGTTTCCCGGCCACGTCCGCTACGCCGGCTCTTCGCTCGCCTATACGCTGGCCGGTATCATCGGCGGCGGCTTCGCGCCGCTGATCATCACCTCGCTTTATCGTGAGTCAGGCAGCACGCTCTGGGTATCACTTTACGTGTCGCTGGCGCTGCTGATCACGCTGCTTGCTCTGTGGAAAGCGAAAGAGACGGCGCATAAACCGCTATAAATGTCGCTGGCGAGGGACCGCCGCATTTTTCCATACCGGACTATCTTCCGGCAGCACCATCGCAATCTGCGCCAGCGGACCCGGACGTCCGATATAGTAACCCTGTACCGCGTCGCAGGAGAGCGCCTGCAGCTGCGCCATATGTCCGGGGGTTTCCACCCCTTCAGCCGTAACTGACAGCGAATAGGCTTTACCCAGTCCAATCATATTTTCCACTACCTGACGCGCCTGCGGGGATTCACCCAGCGGGAAAATAAACGATTTATCGATCTTGAGGCCATCAAACGGAAACGCGCGCAGATAGCAGAGCGAGGCGTAACCGGTGCCGAAATCGTCAATCAGGAATTTTACGCCGAGCGCTTTAACCGCCTGCATCGTCGCCAGCGTTTTCTCCGGATCGCTCAGCAGCGCGTTTTCCGTCACTTCTATCTCCAGCCGGTGATTGGGCAGGCCGCTGAGCTGCAGCACCTGGGCAATACGTGACGGCAGCGCATCATTCTGGAGTTCCGTCGCTGAAATATTAACTGACACAGACAGCGTCGGCTCAAACTTAACAATATCGCTGCAGGCGCGCAGCAGCACCCAGTCGCTCAGCGCGCCAATCAGGCCGGTCTCTTCCGCCAGTGGGATGAACTGATCGGGCATCAGCAGACCCAGCCGCGGATGCTGCCAGCGTACCAGCGCCTCAACTGCCGTAACCTGTCCGGCTGCCAGCTCATAGCGCGCCTGGTAAACCAGCGCCAGCTGCTCGCTGTTAATCGCATCGCGCAGCTCATGCTCCAGCTCGCGGCGCTGCACAATCTTCTCTTCCATATCGCGATCGAAAAAGACCCACTGATTGCGTCCGCTATTTTTCGCCTTATACAGCGCGATATCGGCATAACGCAGCAGATCGCTGGCGTTATCGGCGTCCTGCGGCGCCAGCGCAATGCCGAGACTGGCGCCAATGTGCAGCGTGTTGTCACACACCTCAAACGCATCGTTGATACGCGCTATCAGCTGCTGACACAGCGCGATAATACGATCGCGGCTGTTCATTTCAGGCAGGATCGCCACAAACTCATCGCCCCCCAGGCGTGCCGCCAGTCCGTGACTGCCGAGACAGGCGCGGATACGGTCCGATACCTCATGCAGAACTTTGTCGCCTGCGGTGTGACCGTAGATATCGTTGACCGGCTTAAATTTATCCAGATCGATCATGATAATCGCCAGGCGATGTTGCGGATCGGACGGCAGGCTGAGTTTGCCCGTCAGAAACTCCTGCATCTGCACCCGGTTAGCCAGCCCGGTCAGCTCATCAAAATGGGAGAGGTAGTGCGCCCGCGCCTGCGCCTCATACTCGAGCGTGATATCCGTAGCGCTGCCGCGGAAACCGCTGACGCCCTGGGTCAGCATCACCTCTTTCAGCGTCAGGTTACAGTAGCGCACGTGCCCCTGCGCGGAGCGGTAGCGGCAACCGGTCAGCGTCAACTGACCACCGGATTGCTGAAACAGCGTCAGACGGCTGCGATATTTCGCGTAATCCAGCAGAAAATCCGCCAGCGTACGCTGTATCCACTCCTGACTGCTAAAACCGGTGACGACCGGAAACCGCCCTGAAATCCAGACAAAGCGCAGCTGGCTGTCCATTTCCCAGATCCAGTCCGTAGTGGTTTCGGCGATGTCACGGAAGCGTCGTTCGCTGGCGCTCAGGGCGAGCTGGCTCTGTCCCAGTAGCCAGGCGCTCTCATCATTAAGCTGCGCTTTACGCAGCGCGCTGCGCATCAGCATCAGCGCGGTAAACAGTGAGAGCAGCATAATCAGCACCAGCAGAGGCAGCAATCCGGTCAGCAGCGCGCCGCCAGGATTTGCGCTGCGCCAGACCAGCGCAACGCGCTTGTCACCCACGGAGAGCAGCAGAGCGGGAGAGGCTGGCTGGCCGGCAGGCGAGGTATCCAGATGGAGGTTCTGAATACCATACTCATGACCCAGCGTAAGCAGCTTCTGTGGCGTCAGGCGATCGGTGAAAATCATCAGCGAAGGCGGACCAGGCAGCGCCGTTACGCTGCGGTCGCCTCCTGGGGTGATCCACGCCGCGCTGTAGAGTGTGAGCTGCCCCTTTGCCAGCACGTAGTCGCTGATCGCTTTACCCGCGCTCGCCTGCAGCTGCGTTTTAATCCGGGGCAGGGGATCGGCGCCCAGCCAGAGAGAGAGCGTTCTCTCTTCCGGCTGCCCACGGATTACGCTGTAGCGCGTTTCATCCTGCGGTGAGATAACAAATACCCCCTCATAGGCAAAGGTATCAAACAGCGAGGCGCCAAGATTCTGATTATCCCATGCCCAGCTGCGATTCAGCGTACGATGCAGATTCTGGTACGCCTCGCCCCACTCGGCGTTATCAGAGAGGTGAAACTGCATGACCGCCTGCCGCGTCTGAAGCGCTTTATCCAGCAGCAAAGATTGCTGGCGATCGGATTGGCGGTTTAAATCGCTGGCGATAAATATCAGGCTGATAAACGCCCCGGCAAATGCCAGCAGGATCAGCAGTACCATCATCATCATAGGCTGACGGATCAGACCACGCATTTGCCCGCGTGTGGGAGAATCGACAAGAGAGGTCTTCGCTATCATAGGCTTAATACGCCAGTTAAAATGACATTACAAAAGTATGTTCAGGTTATCGGCACAGGCTGGCAAAACCTGATGCGTGAACGTGATGTTGCGCTGTGACAACCCTGCCGGAGAGCTGGTGCATAAAAAGATGCAGGCAGTAAAACTGAATCTGTCGGGTGATATGTAATAAACGGACCTGAATAAATGGGCGTTTCAGTGCTCAGGTTCAAGTATAGCCAGCTCTGCGGGCATAGCAGAGGTATCAAATACCCTGAATGAGTAGCCAGAAATTTCTATAACATTTTGCTGTTTACTTAATATAAATTTAATATTAATAGGAATAAGCCTTATTGAATGTAAATCTGCGTCAATGTTAATTTGACTTATGTCTATTTATTATTGTCACTGAGAACATCATGCAGGCTCGTATCACTCACCTCGACGGTATGCGCGGTTTGGCCATTCTGATGGTTATCGCCTATCACGCCTGGGCGCGCTGGCCAGAACTGCTGCCTTATGTCGCCACCACTCAGCATCTGCCGCTCTTTTCTTTTGGCTGGGCTGGAGTGCAGCTCTTTTTTATGATCTCGGGCTTTGTTATTTTTATGACGCTTGACCGATCGGAGAGCTATTCGGGCTTTCTGCAGAAGCGCTGGCTGCGGCTCTTCCCGGCGATGCTTATTGCCAGCCTGCTGCTTTTTCTGGCCGGCGGATTTTTTCCGGAGTGGTCTCTTATGACCCCCTATGTGAAAAATCTGCTGCCGGGTCTGCTGTTTATTAATCCGGAAACGCTGACGCAGCTGACCGGCATTTCGTTTCACTCTATGGCGGGTTCTTTCTGGTCGCTTTATGTTGAAGCCCTGTTTTATCTGATTATCGGCGCTGTCTATTTCACTGCGGGACGTAAATATTGCCTGCCGGCGCTGATTTTACCGATGCTGTTACTTTCCGGTGCGTCAGTCATTAAGTCACTCGGCTATCCGCTGCTGGTGGATATCATCTCCAAACTGGGATTTATTCATTACGCCTGGTTTATGGTGGGCTGTCTGGTCTACGAGCGTCTGCACGGGCGTGACAGGCGCTACCACTATCTGCTGGTAGCCGTTGCGCTGCTGATCAACTTTAGCTATTACGTGAAAAACAGCGGGGCACTCGCGCTGGTGCCGCTGGTAGCGATGCTGCTGTTTTTCATCGCCAGCTTCAGGCTGCAGCGGATCCAGCACTTTCTTTCGCTGCGACTCTTTACCGCTATGGGCTTTGTCAGTTATGCGCTCTATCTGATTCATGAAAACCTGATGATTGCGATGCTGATTAAGCTTAACCGCTATGTCAAAAGTGACACTGTCATGATGATCATGCCGCCGGTAATGGTTATCGTGCTGGCCGGTGTTGCGTATGTCATTACCCGCTACGCGGAGCCGGCGCTGCGCCGGGCGCTGCAGAAAAAACGGCAGCCGGTCGCACCGGCCGCAGGCAGCGGCATAGAGTAGCGGGCGGGAGGCGAAAGCCTCCCGCTGGTTTCAGACATCCAGGCGGTGGATAACGTTAACAAATTCGTGAACGCCGCTGTTAATTTCCCGCAGGCTGCGCGACAGCATGCCGATTTTTTCCTGCTCAGCTACGACAAACTCACGCACCTCATCCAGCTGCTGATACATCTCTTTTATCAGCAGGCTGTTTTGCTGGACCACTTCGGTAATTTGCCGGGTCGCGGCAGCGGTGGAAGCAGCCAGACGACGTACTTCAGCGGCAACCACGCTGAAGCCGCGGCCTGCGTCACCGGCACGCGCAGACTCAATGGCGGCGTTCAGCGCCAGAATATTTGTTTGTGACGCGATGAGATTAATCGTGTTAACCACCTCGCCAATATTTCTGGCAGACGCATTAAGCTGAACGCCAATTTCCGTCGCAGCATTAACCCGCTGGGCCACCAGACCTGAATTGCGTACGGTTTCGTCCAGAACGTCGTTGGCGTTGTCGGTGATTTGCGACGTTTCACCTGACGTGGTGAGGGCTATATCTGCCACACGCTTTGCGGCCTCCACGCGCGCGGTGATATCAGAGGCAATTTTAATAACTTTATAGACCCGCCCATCCGCATCCACTACCGGGTTATAGCTCGCCTCCAGCCAGATGCGCTCACCGCTGGCGGTTTTACGCTCAAAACGACCGACAAAATGTTGCCCGCGCGCCATTTTTTGCCAGAAATCGGGCTGAGCGTGATAAAAATCGTCATAGCAGAACAGTCGGTGATGCTGACCAACAATCTCTTCACTGCTATACCCCATATGCTGCAGAAAATTGGCGTTGGCGCTGAGGATCTCGCCCTCAGGTGTAAATTCAATCACCGCCATGGAGCGATCCAGCGCGGTGATAACCGCCTCTTTATGCTCCAGCTCCTGATGGCGCGCGGTGATATCGCTGGCGACTTTGATCACCTTATACACCCGGCCTTTATCATCGCTGACCGGAAAGTAGGTCGCGCTCAGGTAGAAACGCTGCTGCTGACGATCGAAGCGCTCAAAAATGCCGGTGATTGACTCACCCCGCGCCAGCGTTTGCCAGAAACGGCGATAGCCCGCTGTCTGACTGTAAAGCGGTGAACAGAAGAGGCGATGGTGCTGGCCCTGGATCTCCTGCAGCTGATACCCCGTCAGCGTCAGAAACAGCGCGTTAGCATCAACAATTTCACCATCCGGCGTAAATTCAATCCAGGCAACATGCTGTCTGATAGCATTGATATCACGATGAACGCTGGCGCTGTGGCTGAACGGCAGCGCCAGGCGTGAAGTTTTCACCCCAAACATAAATGACCTCTGTCAGATAGTGTGCAGTTAAGTAGCGCGATCGCCTTACAAAGGGTCGCGTAATTTCATTCAGCGCAGAGCCTGTGCCGCGCTGGATGTTTCCCCCCGATTTCCATGTTGTCCTGAGCGCCGGCAGCCGTTAAGCGTAAACGGGCATCAGTCAGGGGGATTTTTTTGAAGTTCAGATTCCCGGTGCTGGCAATAAATGTGGTGCTGAATATATGTTATCGACGGCGGAAAACAAAAACTGAGTAAATTTTCTAATTAAAACGCAGCGGGGGGATTTTACCGTCAGCGGTCTGAAATCAGCCGGGTGCTGCGCTGTCAGGAAATATGTCGCTGAAGCAGAGTGGATCAGGCTGCTTGTTAAAGATGTAAATAAAATATAGGTTATCTCTGCTACAGAGAGCGGATAAGCAGAATGGCAGCTACTGACGGAGAGCTTTGTGATGACGACATCCCTGTGTAAAGAATTAAATCTGCGCTATCCGATTATCCAGGCCCCGATGGCAGGCGTTTCAACTCCGGAACTGGCTGCTGCAGTCAGCAATGCCGGTGCGCTTGGCTCGCTGGGACTGGGCGCCTCCTCTGCGGAAGAGGCTGCACGCCTTATACGGCAGACTCAGGCGCTTACCCGGCAGCCTTTTAACGTCAATCTGTTTTGCCATCCGCCCGGCCTGCGCAACGACGCAGTCGAAAAGGCGTGGATAGCACGTTTCGCCGATCGTTTTGCTGCTCTTGGCGCTCAGGTTCCCGTGAATCTGGAGGAGATATATCCCACTTTTTGCGGTCATGAAGCGGTGCTGCAGGTCATTGAGAAAACGCGTCCGGCGGTCGTGAGTTTTCATTTTGGTTTGCCACCGGCGGATACTCTGCGACGGCTGAAAGCCTGCCGGATAGTGACCCTGGCAACAGCCACCAGCGTGGCGGAAGCGGAAGCGATCGCGCAGCAGGGAGTGGATATGATTGTGGCGCAGGGCTATGAAGCAGGTGGCCATCGCGGCAGTTTTGCCGTCGATGAGGAGGATCATCAGCTCTCCACGCTGACGCTGGTACAGGCCATCTGTGCACGGGTTACGCTGCCGGTGATTGCCGCAGGCGGGATCATGAACGGTGCAGCAATCGCAGCAATGCAGGCTCTGGGTGCCAGCGGCGTACAGGCCGGTACCGCTTTTCTTCTCTGCCCTGAATCCGCTACTGCACCCGCCTGGCGTCAGGCGCTCCGGCATGCCGCTGTAACGGGTACTACCATGACTGCGGCAATTTCCGGTCGTGAAGCGCGCGCGCTGCGCAACGCATTCTGCACTATTACGCGCGATATCCCCCGCACCGAGATCCCTGCTTATCCGCTGGCTTATTCACTGGGTAAGGCGCTGGCTAAGGCTGCGCTGGCGCAGGGCGAGGCGGGGTTTGGGGCATACTGGGCGGGAGAGGGAGCAGCACTGGTACGCGAACTGCCGGCGGCGGAACTCATCCGGCAGCTGGTCACAGAGTGGCATGCTGCCTCTGGTCAGGGTAGCCCGACTAATGCGATACAACGGTCGTCTTTATAACGTGGCAGGAATGCATTATAAACGCGATTGCGTTTCGGACATCTGCTGATTAAATAAAAAAAACGGGTGGGACAGCAAATAAGCGCAGCGATAATTTTACCGCTGCGCTTATTTAGCGCAGGTAAGATATCCGTAGATAAACTATTAACTCATCTGGACTGATATAAATTGAATGGCTTCACCATAAATTTTCTTAACGCCATCAATAGCCTGCGCTTCAGACTCTTGTAACTCCGCCAGAATGGCATATTTTTCAACGGGCACGCCCGCTGCAATAAGGGTAGTCACGGCGCGTCCTATCGCCTGATTAATGTCGTTAATAGGTTGTACATCAACCGGTTTCACCAGGTTTTCTCCACAGATAAAATATGCCAGTCAGCACAGAGCCGCAGGCAGTAATACGTTACAGCAATGATTGCTGATATATATAATGCCATAGAGAAAATAAATTTTAAATATAGATCTGAGTCATGTTTTATTGCCCGCTAAGGCGTCTTTTTACCTTGGCGGTTCGTTAAAAAAACGTGCTGCTTGCTATCAACGTACAATCGGGCTAGCCTGCTGATCGTTGAAATAATCACGCTAAGTACAGGCATACATTAATGGCAGTTATTCCGAAAAACTACTCGCGGCTGGAGAGCGGCTACCGTGAGAAAGCACTTAAAATTTATCCGTGGGTGTGCGGGCGCTGTGCGCGGGAGTTCGTTTACTCAAACCTGCGCGAGCTGACGGTACACCATATCGATCACGATCATACCAACAATCCGGAAGATGGCAGCAACTGGGAGCTGCTTTGTCTCTACTGCCACGATCATGAACATTCAAAATATACCGAAGCCGATCAGTACGGTACGCGAGTGGTGGCGGGAGAGGATGCGCAGGATGAAGTGGGTGCCGCGACATATAACCCGTTTGCCGATCTGAAATCGCTTATCAGCAAGAAGAAGTAGCAGCGCTGCCACACACATTTACAGGTCAGTAAAATGAGACGGCGGGAAACCTGTGTTATAGTGCGTTTGCGTACTTTTCTAAGTCGCGAATTTCACTGGCGCTTGTGCCAACCCGATACGCCCAGCCGGGTGTCGGGCTCTTTTTAGCCCGGTTACGCGCGCACAAAAAAACCCGCACAAGGCGGGTTTTTTTATCAGCAGCATTTAACTGCTCAGACTACTGTCTTCATCGCTATCGTAAGCGCTGCCGATCGTCAGCGCAGCTTACAGTGCGGTAACGTTAGCAGCAGCTGGACCTTTAGCACCATTCTCGATGGTGAAAGAGACCTTCTGGCCTTCGTCCAGGGTTTTGAAGCTGTCACTCTGGATTGCAGAGAAGTGTACGAACACGTCTTTGCTGCCATCTTCAGGAGTGATAAAGCCGAAACCTTTATCTGCGTTGAACCATTTTACTAAACCAGTCATTTTGTTAGACATAGATACTTCCTTAATTGATGAGCCATAAACTATGGCGATGGTGGCCTGTATCAGAGCGTTACTTATTGGGCACTTAGGAGGAGGCTCATGAAGAAGGGGTATCTGTGGATAACACTTGAACTGAGGACTGCTTTACTAAAACTGCTTCATAAGGTCTGTATTCCAAACCGATGACGCTATTAAGCCACACCTGTTCCGGTTTAGCAACACTTATATTACATCCTCTTTAATGCCTCCGCCAGATAAGCCCTGCACCACGTTTTACCTCCCGGTCATCATCCGGGAGGCGGAAAACCACATAGTGAAAGAGGTATTTTTATACGCCTCAAACGGAATTGTGACAAAGATCACAAATTCATCCTTCAGAAATGCTGATGGAAAATTTACTGAAATCACCCTATTGAATGATAATAATTATCATTTATAATCGCATTCAAATTTTAAGGCAGATTAATACAGGTGTGTGCACATATGCCGTTTGATGGCATATGTTTATGATATTAATGATTTATTGGTTTTTTATATTTTTGCAGAAGCAACAGAGCCTATGACACCTGTTGTCTTATTTGTCAGCAGGATTTAAAGATTTTTAGTAACAGGAAAGGATTATGTTTACACGTTCATCTGCGCAATCATTACCAATCGTAACCTCTGAGCCGCAGTCAGGCGCGCCGGAGAGCTGGCTTTTTAACGATCGTCAGCTTGATGCCTGGGCCGGACAGACGCAGGAGGTGCTTAAGCTACTGACCCAGACGGTGCAGGGCGTAGAAAAGCCGTTTAGCGGTATTCTGCCGCACGAGCTGGCAAACGAGTTCCGCAGTGTGGATCTTAATTCTCCACTGGGCAATAACGAAGCTGCACTGGCCGAGCTGTCTCAGCTCTATCTGCGCGATGCGGTCTGGTTTCACCATCCTAAATATGTTGCGCATCTGAATTGCCCGGTCGTCCTGCCGTCGCTGATGGCAGAGCAGGTGATGGCCGCCGTCAACAGTTCTGTCGATACCTGGGATCAGAGTGCCGGCGGTACGCTAATTGAGCAAAAAGTTATCGACTGGACGCTGGAGCGTATCGGCCTGCCCGCCGCTGCGGACGGTATTTTCACCAGTGGTGGTACGCAGTCAAACCTGATGGCAATGCTGCTGGCTCGCGACAGCTGGTGCGAGGCGCATCATCCGGGGCATCTGATCAAATATCGCGGCCTGCCTGAAACCGCCGGTAAGTGGCGCGTATTCACGTCTAAATTGAGTCATTTCAGTATCCAGAAATCGATGGCGATCCTCGGCCTGGGCTACGATGCCGTTGTGCCGGTTGACCATGATGCCGATTACCGTATGGATGCGGGTATGCTGGAGCACGAAATCCAGCGCTGCCGCGAAGAGGGGCTGATCCCGATTGCGGTGGTAGCAACCAGCGGCACCACCGATTTTGGCAGCATCGATCCGCTGGAAAAGATCGCCGCGCTGTGTCAGCGCAATGGATTATGGATGCACGTTGATGCCGCCTATGGCTGTGGTCTGCTGGTTTCAGAACAGCACCGCCAGCGTCTGCGCGGTATTGAACAGGCAGACTCAGTCACCGTTGATTACCACAAATCGTTCTTCCAGACGGTAAGCTGCGGGGCGTTCTTTGTACGTAACAAAGACCATCTGAAACATGTTACGCACCATGCTGACTACCTCAATCCACTGAGCGCGCAGCAGGAAGGGACGCCAAACCTGGTCAACAAAAGTATTCAGACCACGCGTCGCTTTGATGCACTGAAGATGTGGCTGACGCTGCGCGTCATGGGCCCGGCCGCGCTGGGTGAAGCGTTTGACTCGCTGATTGACCTTGCACAGCGTGCGCATCAGCTGCTGCGCGCGCATCCGGCAATCGAGGTGCTGCACGCACCAGAACTCACCACGCAAATCTTCCGCTTTGTGCCGCGCCAGTCGCTCAGCGGCCCGCAGCTCGACGATATCAACGCTGCGATCCGTAAAGCGCTGTTCCGTTCCGGCAATGCAATTGTGGCAGGCACGAAAGTCGACGGCCGGCAGTATCTGAAATTCACCCTGTTAAATCCTGCCACCACCGCGGCAGATCTGGAAGAGGTGATTAACCTGGTTGCGCATTACGGGCGCGAACAGCTGCGCACGACCGCGCTCCACGCGGCAAATCAGTGAGAACTCTGTTATGAATAACACCGTTTACGATTTTATAGGCATCGGTATCGGCCCGTTCAACCTTGGACTGGCCTGTCTCAGCGAACCGGTAGAGGGACTCAACGGCGTATTTCTCGATCAGAATGCGGGTTTTGACTGGCACACCGGCATGATGCTGGAAAGCGCACACCTGCAGACGCCATTTATGGCCGACCTGGTGACGCTGGCTGACCCCACCAGCCCTTACAGCCTGCTGAATTACATGAAAGAGAAAGGAAAACTCTACTCATTCTACATCCGGGAAGATTTTTTCCTGATGCGTAAAGAGTATAACCAGTATTGCCAGTGGGCCTGCGAGCGCCTCAGTAACCTGCGCTGGAACCGTCACGTTGAGTACGTAAGTTATGATGCGGAGCGGGCGGTTTATCGCGTTCAGGCGGTGAATAGTCAGAGCGGCGCGACCGAAGAGTGGCTGACGCGCCACCTGATCCTCGGCACCGGTCCGGTGGCCTGGCTCCCGGAGTGCAGTCAGCCGCATCGTCAGCGTATTACGCACTCCAGCGACTATCTGAAAAACAAAGCAGAGCTGCAGCAGAAGCGGTCTGTCACCGTGCTGGGCAGCGGTCAGAGCGCGGCTGAAATTTACTATGACCTGCTCAGCGATATCGACCGGTTTGACTATCAGCTGAACTGGATCACCCGTGCGCCGCGCTTCTATCCGCTGGAGTACACCAAGCTGACGCTGGAGATGACCTCACCGGAGTGGGTGGACTATTTTCATGCGCTGCCGCCGGCGAAGCGCGACCGGCTGAATGCAGACCACAAGAATCTCTATAAAGGTATCAACAGCAGCCTGATCAACGATATTTATGATCTGATGTACGTCAAACAGCTCGACGGCCCGCTCGACGTCAATCTCTTCACACACTCAGCGCTGACCGATCTGCGCTGGCTGCCGGCAGGGGAGTTTGAACTCTCGCTCTGGCAGCAGGAGCAGGAGTGCGCCTTTACCCGTCGTACCGAAGGGCTGGTGATGGCAACCGGCTATCACTACCGTCCGCCGATGTTTATCGAAGGCATCAGTCAGCGGCTGCGCTGGGACGAGCAGGGGCGCTACGATGTGCAGCGTAATTACAGCATCGATCATCACAACCAAATCTTTGTGCAAAACGCAGAGCTGCATACGCACGGTTTTGTGACGCCGGATCTCGGCATGGCCTGCTATCGCAACTCCGTTATTTTACGCGAAGTTACCGGACGCGAAGTTTATCCGGTAGAGCGGCAGATCGCGTTTCAGACTTTCCCGGCACAGACGGAGCGCTGACATGAGCACAGAGATGATTTACCGCGTTCAGCGACCGGCAGGCACCTTTAGCCTGCGCCCGATGCAGGCCGCCGATGCCGCACTGATCCACAGCTGGGTAACGCGCGACTACGCCCGCTTCTGGGGCATGCAGAACGACACCCTGGAGCAGGTCGCCGCTTTTTATCACGGGCTGACCGCAAATAATCCCCACGCCGCCCTGATTGGCTGCTGTGAAGGGCAGCCGGTGTTTCTGATGGAGTGCTACCGCGCCAGCGAGGATGAAATCGGACGGTTCTATCCGGCCGCGCCCGATGATTACGGGATGCATATTCTGATTGCGCCCGCCAGCACACCCATTCCGCAGTTCAGCTGGCAGGTCTTTACCGTTGCCATGGGATACCTGTTCAGTCTGCCGCAGGTCGGACGCGTGGTGGTGGAGCCTGACGTACGCAATGAGAAAATTCACCGGCTGAATAAACGGGCCGGCTTTCGCTATCAGCACACGCTCGATCTCGGGCATAAAACCGCCTGGCTGGCGTTTTGCCAGCGGGAAGATTATCAACAGGCTCTGGAGCAGGATATTTTGACCATGAACACACCCTCTGCGCTGCTGACAGGATCCCACCTTACGGGCGATAACTGGGCACAGGCAAACCGGATGCTGATCCGCAAAGCGATAAGCGAGTTTGCCCACGAAAAGCTGGTTACGCCCGTTGAAAACGGCGCAGGCTGCTATACGCTGGCCGTACCGGGCGGCGAAGCACATTATCAGTTCCGCGCAGAACGTCTGGCGCTGGACCACTGGAATATTGACGCCGCGTCACTGCTGAAGCAGGAAAATGGCCGGCCGCTGACGCTGGATGCGCTGCAGTTTATCGTGGAGTTTAATCAGCAAATCGGCATTCCGCAGGCGCTGCTGGCAACCTATATGGAAGAGATCAGCAGCACGCTCAGCAGCAGCGTCTATAAGCTGCAGAAGCAGAATCCGGATGCGCAGGCTCTGGTGCACGCTGATTTCCAGACCATTGAGGCGGCAATGACCGAGGGGCACCCCTGTTTTGTCGCCAATAATGGCCGCATTGGTTTTGACGCCCGCGATTATCTCGCTTTTGCGCCAGAGGCCGCCGCACCGGTCCAGCTTATCTGGGTTGCGGTACATCAGCGCAACGCCCATTTTTCCAGTCTGAGTACGCTGAGTTATGAGCAGCTGATGCGTGATGAGCTGGGCGCGGAGACTCTGGCGCGGTTTACAGAGCAGCTGAGCGCGCGCGGGCTGAATGCGGATGAGTATATCCTGATGCCGGTGCATCCGTGGCAGTGGCAAAACAAACTGCTGACGGTATTCGCGGCCGATATTGCTCAGCAGGATATCGTCTGGCTCGGCGAGGGCGACGATCGCTATCAGGCGCAGCAATCGATCCGCACCTTCTTTAACCGCAGTCAGCCCGCGAAGCGCTACGTCAAAACCGCGCTTTCGGTGCTTAACATGGGCTTTATGCGCGGTCTCTCACCCTATTATATGGCGACCACGCCCGCGATTAACGAGTGGCTGGAACAGCTGGTCAGCAGGGATGCGTGGCTGCAGCGCTGTGATTTCCGTATTTTGCGGGAGGTTGCGGCGGTGGGCTATCACAACCGTTACTACGAACAGGCCATCAGCGGCGATTCCGCCTATAAAAAGATGTTTGCTGCGCTGTGGCGGGATAATCCGGCAGCCCGCCTGCAGCCGGGTCAGCGTCTGATGACGATGGCCGCACTCCTGCATGTTGATCGCCACCAGCAGGCGCTGTTACCAGCGCTGATCGCTGACTCAGGCCTGCCGGCAAAAGAGTGGGTGGCGCGCTATCTGAACTGCTATCTCAGCCCGCTGCTGCACTGCTTCTACCAGCACGATTTAGTGTTTATGCCCCACGGCGAAAACCTGATCGTGCTGCTGGAGAACAATGTGCCGGTCAGCGCCTACATGAAAGATATTGGTGAAGAGATTGCCGTCATGGATCCGGACGCGCAGCTGCCGGAAAAAGTGAGCCGACTGGCAGTGGATGTGCCGGACGATCTCAAGTTACTGTCGATTTTTACCGACGTATTCGACTGCATTTTCCGCTTTATCAGCGCCATTCTGCACGACGCCGGTACGCTGTCGCAGGATCAGTTCTGGCAGGCGGTAGCGCAGTGCGTGAAAGAGTATCAGCAGGCGCATCCGCAGCTGGCAGCTAAATTTGCACGCTTTGATATGTTTACCCCGGCGTTTACCCGCTCCTGCCTTAACCGGCTGCAGCTGGCGAATAATCAGCAGATGATTAACCTCACCGACCCGGCGGAAAATCTCAAGTTTGCCGGTACGCTGGATAACCCGATTGCCCGCTGGCGCTGATAAGGCGTTCGCTGGCTGACATCTGTGACGCGGTTGCTCCGGCAACCGCGTTTTTTATCATTCTGCAACGGGTAAGGATCGATAATGGCCCTGTATGAACCGGTGTCGCAGCTCACGCGCCGCCGCATAATTTTTCCGCTCTCGCTGGTACTGTTTGAATTCGCCACCTATATCGCGCATGACATGATCCAGCCCGGCATGCTGCTGGTCACTGAGGAGTTTGGTGCCGGACCTGAGTGGGTTTCCGCTTCGCTAACCGCCTATCTGATCGGCGGTATGATGCTGCAGTGGCTGCTGGGGCCGCTTTCCGATCGCATCGGGCGGCGTCCGGTGCTGCTTAGCGGCGTCGCTTTTTTTATGCTGACCTGCATTGCCACTCACTGGGTGCAGAGCATTGAGCAGTTCGTACTGCTGCGCTTTCTGCAGGGAGTCAGCCTGTGCTTTATCGGCTCCGTAGGCTACGCCGCTATTCAGGAGGCGTTCAGTGAAGCGCTGAGCGTGAAGATCATGGCGCTGATGGCAAACGTCGCGCTGCTGGCTCCGCTGGCCGGGCCGCTGGCCGGGGCCGCTTTTCTGACTATCAGCGACTGGCGCACCCTGTTCTGGCTCTTCGGCGGCGTGACGGCGCTGGCCCTGCTGGGCCTGTGGTGCACTATGCCGGAAACCGCAGGGGATCGTACGCGCTCGATCTCACCCGGCGCGCTGGGCAGGGGTTACTGGCAGCTGCTGCGCGATCGCCAGGTTATGCGCGGCTCGCTGGCAATCGGCCTGGTGACCATTCCCTGCCTCGCCTGGGTAGCGCTGTCGCCGGTTATTCTGATGCACGATGCCGGCCTGAGCCGTATGGAGTATGCGTTGCTGCAGCTGCCGGTGTTTCTGGCGATGATCGCCGGTAACCTGACGCTGGGGCGCCTCAGCAGCCGGCTGTCGATCCAGCGACCGCTGCAGCTGGGAGCCTGGCCGGTGGTAGCCGGTCTTGCGCTGGCGGCAGTCGCGACCATAGCCGATCGGCACAGCTATCTGTGGCTGACCGCCGGCCTCAGCCTTTACGGTTTTGGCACCGGACTGGTTAATGCCGGACTCTATCGTATGACGCTTTTTTCCAGCCAGGCGGGCAAGGGCAGCGTGGCAGCGATGGTGGGTATGGTAACAATTCTGATTTTTGCACTCGGCATTGAAGCGGCAAAATACGCCTATTTCAGCTTTTACAGTACCGGCTTTAGCCTGATTAATCTGGCCTGCGGATTGCTCTGGCTGGGGCTGATCCGCGCATTTCTGCGTGAAAACCGGCGGCGGCAGCCCGCGCTGCAGCAGGCCTGACGCATTTATCTAAAGCGAGCTGCGGCTCGCTTTTCAGCCATTCCCCCACTTTTTAACCGGTTTCCGGCAGAAAATTTAACTGCAGACACATCTTGAAATGCCACTATCAAAAAGATAATAATTCTCATTAATATTAGCATTACCATTGCCTCTGGCATCCATCGGCTCTCCGGCTGCACCGGAGAGAACTGCGTGTTTTTAAGGGAATTAACCATGCGAGTGCCTTTTACTCTGAAGCGTTCTGTTCTGTTCTGCTCCGTCGCATTATCTGCATCACCGCTGCTGTATGCAGCTGAGACTCTGGTTGTCACCGCGCAGCCGGCTGAAACGGCTACGACTCCCACCACCGGCTATACGGCGAAAACCAGCCAGGGCGCGACTAAAACCGATCGCCCGCTGATCACTACCGGTCAGGCCGTTTCAGTGGTGACGCGTCAGCAGATGGAAGATCAGGGCGCGATGAGCGTAAATCAGGCGCTGAATTATACCGCAGGCGCCTTTACAAACTTCGCCGGTGCGGCGTCGCGTTACGATACGGTATCACTGCGCGGTTTCCACGGTGGCGATGTCGACAATGTCTTCCTGGATGGCCTGCGACTGATGAGCGATCCCGGCAGCTATAACGTGCTGCAGGTTGATCCCTGGTTCCTGGAGCGTATCGATGTGATTAAAGGTCCTTCATCTGCGCTTTATGGTCAGACGGTGCCGGGCGGGCTGGTGATGGAGACGTCAAAACGTCCGCAGTTCCGGCAGGAAGGGCATTTCCGTCTCTCGGCGGGTAACAACAACACCACTTCAGCCGCCTTTGACTACACCGATGCGCTGAACGATCAGCTGGCGTTCCGCCTGACCGGTATTACCCGCAACAGCGACACCCAGTACGAACACACGCGGGAGGAGAAATATGCGATTTCACCCTCGCTGCTCTGGCAGCCGTCGGAAGATACCTCGCTGCTGCTGCGCGCCTATCTGCAGAAAGATCCCTCAGGCGGCTACCACAGCGCGGTACCGGGTGAGGGCAGCATCACCGAACACAACGGCTATAAGCTGAGCAATGGCTTCTACGACGGCCAGAGCTCACTCGACCAGTTCAAACGCCGCGAGCAGATCTACAGCGCCGAATTTGCGCACCGCTTTAATGACACCTGGGCGTTCCGCTCTAATGCCAGCTACTCTCACTCAAACGTCGATCTTGATCAGGTGTATCAAATCGGCTGGACAGGGAACAGTTCAGATCTGCTGAACCGCTACTACTCCGGCTCGCGCTCATCGCTGAAAGCGTACGCGATCGATAATCAGCTGGAAGCAGATTTCGCCACTGGCGCAGTAGACCATAAAGTGGTGCTGGGCGCGGAATACCATCAGTATAAAAACGACCTGCATGACGCAAGCGGCAACGCCAGTCAGCTGAATGCGCGGACCGGGGCCTCCGTGGGTGCCAACGACGTGTATACCTTCGAGCGCTCGCAGCGCTACTACTATCAGACCGGCGTCTACCTGCAGGATGAGATGGTCTGGGATAAGTGGCATCTTGACCTGTCGGGCCGCTATGACCGCATTGTGTCGCAGACTGAGAACTACGATCAGGCGACCAAAAACCGGCGTCAGGATGACCACGTGGGCGGTCGTGCCGCGCTGCTTTATGCGTTTGACAACGGTGTCTCACCTTATGTGAGTTACAGCCAGGCTATTACGCCGCAGTCGCTCTCGGGCCAGAACGGCAACCTGCTGAAACCCACTACCGCAGAGCAGTATGAAGCGGGCGTGAAATATCAGCCGCCGGGGACCTCCGATCTCTACACCGCAGCGGTGTACGATCTTACGCAGAAAGATGTCGGCAACCGTATTGTGCAGGGTTCTTATTTTGTGCCTGCCGGTAAAGTGCATTCACAGGGGCTGGAGCTGGAGGCGCATACCCAGCTGACGCCGCGTCTCAGCACCATCGCTAACTACACGCTCAGCCACGTGCGTTATAAAGATTCAGTGGATGGCAACGATGGCCACACGCCTTATGTCACCCCCAACTCTATGGCTTCGCTCTGGAGCAAATATCAGTTTGACTACGGTCTGAGCGTGGGCGCCGGCGTGCGTTACATCGGCAAACAGTGGGCTGATAATGAAAATACCCGCCGCCTGCCTTCAGCTACTCTGTTTGACGCGTCGGTCCGCGCCGATCTCGGCGCCTGGAACAGCCAGCTGAAAGGGGCTTATGTACAGGTTAATGCCAATAACCTCACCGACCGGGAATATGTCGCCGCCTGCTACGGCACGGGCTACTGCTACTGGGGCGCTGAGCGCTCAATTGTTGCGACCGTGGGTTACGATTTCTGATCGGATAATAGGTGGCCGGCGTACAGCCTGACGCCGGCAAACATACAGCCCGTAAGCTGGTTTATCCGCTTACGGGCTTTTTTCTGGTCGGCGCAGGTTAAAAGCTTTCCCAGCTGGCGTCCGCTGTGGACACAGGCCGGGGTTTAGCCGGCGACGGCGTCAGCACGGGCTTCGGAGCAACCCGGGCGGCATTTTCCTGTTCCGCGGAAAGACGGAAGATGGCCACGGTTTTCTCCAGTTCAATCGCCTGCGACTCCAGCGAGCTTGCTGCGGCAGAAGACTCCTCAACGAGAGCCGCATTCTGCTGGGTGGTGGTATCCATCTCCGACATCGCCTGCGCAATCTGCGAGATGCCCCGGTTCTGTTCATCAGAGGCGGCGGCAATCTCACCCATAATGTCGCGCACCTGCGTCACCGACTGCACAATATCATTCATTGTCGTACCGGCACGATCCACCAGCGCTGAGCCGTCGCTGACGCGATCCAGTGATTCGCGGATCAGCGTCTCAATCTCTTTTGCCGCCACAGAGCTGCGCTGCGCCAGGTTTCTGACTTCGCCCGCTACCACGGCAAAACCGCGTCCCTGTTCTCCGGCCCGCGCCGCTTCAACCGCTGCGTTCAGCGCCAGGATATTGGTCTGGAACGAGATACTGTTGATGACATTGATGATTTCACCAATTTTACCGGAGCTCTGACTGATACCGCTCATGGTAGCGATCACGTCGCGAACAATCTCGCCGCCGCGGCCAGCATTGCCGGAGGCGTCGGCCGCCAGCTGGCTGGCGTGATGCGCATTCTCAGCGTTCTGCTTCACCGTAGAGGTCAGCTGTTCCATACTCGCGGCGGTCTGCACCACGGCAGCACTCTGCTGCTCGGTGCGGGAAGAGAGATCGGTATTGCCGGCGGCAATCTCTGCGGAGGCGCGCGCCACGCTGCTGACGCCGCTGCGCACGTTAGCGATAATCGTCTGCAGGCTATGGTTCATGCTGTCAACCGCCTGCATCAGCTCTCCCAGCTCATCGCCACGGGTGGTTTTCAGCGACGTGGTCAGATCGCCTGCGGCAATGCGCTGCGCCGCGCTGAGCGTTTCACGCAGCGGGTGCGTAATGCTGCGCGTAATGCGCCAGGCAATCAGCAGGCTCAGCACCACGCAGATCGCGGCGGCGATAGCGATGCGCCACTCAGCGCCTTTGATAAACGAGGCAGAAAGCTGCGACTGATAGCTGAACATATCTGCCACGCCCGCATTCAGCCGCTCCGCCGCGCCCGTCAGGATGATGGATTCACTTTTCTCGCTGTTAAAAGCGTTCAGGTAGGGCGCCAGGGCGGGGCGCTGCTGATTGACCGCGGCCAGCACGGCCTGCGTTGCGGTAGTGATATCCCCCTGATTAAAACTGTCGAGCAGTTCGGTCAGGGTGGTGATGGTGATAAATTTATCCGCTATGGCGTCTCTGCTGGTTTCGCCGGGATTTTTCAGGAAGTTCTCTTCAATATTAGCGGTATCGTAGAGGGTCGCCGTAAGCTGCATAACCGGCGGCGCGGTCTCTGGCGTCAGGCCGCGATTCAGCGACTCCAGCTGATGTGCCAGCTTAATCAGCGCGGCAGGCGTAATTGCACTGAAGGCCGCGGTGGTTTCTTTAGCGGCGGCAATAAATTTTTCGCGCTGATCCTGATAGCTGTGCATCAGTTCACCCAGCTGGTTCACTTTCTGCAGCCCCTCTGCGTTCCAGCTAAAGCTTTCCAGACGCTGATAAAGCGCGGTAAATTCTTTCAGCGCCTCAACGTTCCGCACGGCAAACTGCTCATCTTTCGTGTACTGATACAGAGTGCGATTCAGCCGTGCTTTACTGAGCGTATTCACCATCTCAACCGTCACGGTGCGCCGGGCTGAGTTATCTTTAATGCTGCGAAAACAATCAAATGCGATAACAGTGATTGCCAGTGAGGCGGCTATCACAATAATAAAACCGGCTCCCAGTTTCTTTCCGATTTTAATATTTGAGAGGGAGTGAGCAAGGCCCATAAAATTCACCTTTAGTGAGATAATGAAATGCAGGTCAGAGGGAGGCGGAACGCGTGCTCTGCCGTCAATTTACTATCGTCACGGCTCACAGAAGCTTGATATCTATTTTTAACGTTCGTCTTTTTATAAATAAATAAATGATGATCCAGAACAATATGGCGTCGGGGAAAACAGGATCGCGCTAAATAAGCGGATCCCCGCCACCGGATACGGCAGCGCCTGGTATCAGGCGGCGCTGCCTGAAAAGCGTCGGGTCAGAATGGCCCCCAGTTGATAGCGACCCCTGTCAGCAGCATCACCACACAGATCACAAACCAGATTGCGATGACCGGGGCAACAAAGCGCAGCCACTGACCGAATGAAACGCCTGCCGTGGCGAGCACCGCCATCAGCACGCCGGACGTCGGGCTCATACAGTTGACGATCCCTTCACCCAGCAGTACCGACTGCACCATCACCTGACGCGTCAGGCCAAGGTTATCGCCCAGCGGTGAGAAAATAGGGATCAGAAGCGCCGATTCTCCCGAGCCGGATGAGATACCAAAGTGGATCAGTGCGGCGCTGATAAACATGCCAATCGTTGCCAGCCAGGCGGGCACCGGCTCCAGCAGATCGGAAAGAAATCCGACGATCGGGTCGAGGACATTGCCCTGCTGCAGCACGAGTGAAATGGCAGCGGCCATCCCCACGATAAACGCCCCTTTGACCAGCGTGGCGCAGCCTGCCAGGAAGGTGTTGGCAATGTCCGATCCTGAGAGACGGCCCATCAGTCCGACGATAATAGTCAGCAGAATAAACATCGCTGACATCTCACGGGTGCCCCAGTGATAGCGCACCGTACCGGCAATAAAGAGCAGCAGCGCCAGCGCCGTGGTCGCCAGAATCAGCTTATGTCGTCCGGTTACCGGAGCAATACTCTCCGCAGCGGCAGACATAGCGGGCCGGCACTCACCGTTTTTACGCGCACGGCGCACGGCGTGGATCAGATAAAGCGCGGCGCTGACCACAAACAGCAGGCAGGTCAGGGCGCGCAGCAGCATGCCGGAGAACAGCGGCAGCTGCGCCAGATGCTGCGTCAGCCCGGTGGTGGCCGGATTCAGGATCGCGACGTTATATCCGGCGGCGCAGGTCAGATAGACCAGCGAGGCCCCAAGCATAGGGGAGAGTCCGAGTGAGCGCCCCACCAGCAGTCCGATCGGCACAAAGGCGACCACCGCATTGACGACCACGCCGGTGGTGCCGAGCAGCGAGAAAATCACGGCGAAAATAATGATGATGCGCGTATCACTTAGCGTGCTGCTGCGCGACAGCGCCTGCAGAGCCGTCGCTATCGCCCCGGTTTTCTCGATTACCGCCAGTACGCCTCCGGTAAACAGGATCAGAAAGATAATGGGGGCCTGTTTAACCATGCCCGCAGCGATCGCCATAAAGATCTCCAGCGGCAGCACACCGCTCTGCGGCACCGCATGCAGACTCTCTTTGACGGCAAACTTAATGCCGTCGCGCGTCTCATAATCGTAGACGCCCGCCGGTATAATCCAGGTCGCCACGGCGGCCAGCGCCAGAATAATAAACAGCAGCAGGTAGGGGCTGAGGCCCTCCCGCTGGCGCACAGCCCTGTCCGGTTTTTCCAGCGATATCTGTGTCATGGCGTCTCTCCGCTCAGCAGGCCAGCCAGCAGCGCCGTACGCTGCACCACCTCCGCAACAATAATATGCTCATGCCGCGCGTGAATACCGGCACCGGTGGCGCCCAGCCCATCCAGCGTGGGCAGCCCGAGTGCGGCGGTAAAGTTGCCGTCGCTGCCGCCGCCCACGGAGGCGCCTTCCAGCGTCAGGCCCAGCTGACGACCGATGTGCGCCGCGCGGGCAAACAGTGCGCGTGATGCCGCGCTCTGGCGCATGGGCGGGCGCCCCTGTTCACCGCTGATATGCAGGGTCACGCGCGGGTCATGCGGCTGGAGCTGCATAATTGCCGCGTGCAGGCGGGCCGCCTCCTCTTCAGAGGTGACGCGCGTATCCACTTCCAGACGCGCGCGATCCGCCACCACGTTCGCCCGGCTGCCGCCGCTGGCAACGCCGACGTTGACCGTAGTGCCACGTTCGGGCGCGTTGAGCGCGTGCAGCGCCAGAATCTGCTGCGCCATCTCCTGCACCGCGCTGGCACCTTCTTCCGGATTGTTGCCGGCGTGCGCCGCCAGGCCGGTCAGCGTAAGGTCATAGCGGCCGGTGCCTTTGCGGGCGACCTTCAGCGCGCCGCTGCCCGCTACCGCTGGCTCGACAACAAATACCTGGGCGGAGCCTCGGGCGTGGGTTTCAATCCACTGCTGCGAACCGGGGCTGCCCAGCTCCTCATCACTGTTGCAGAGAAACACCACATTTTGCCAGCCTGGCAGATCAAGCTGCTGCAGTGCGCGTACTGCCCAGATCGCCTGCACCAGGCCCGCTTTCATATCGAGAATGCCGGGGCCGTACAGGCGTCCCTCTTCTTCACGCAGCGTAAGCTCGCCTTTATTCCAGACGGTATCGAAATGGCCAATAATGGTGCTCTGCGGCGTTTGTCCGCCCAGCGAAAATTTCAGGTTATTACCATAGTGCTGCTGCGGTGTTATTTCCGCACGCACGTTAAGACGCTGCTGAAATAGCTGCTGCAGCACTTCACCGCAGGCGTCAACGGCAGATTTGTCATCAGAGGGAGATTCAGCCGCCACCAGCGTTTTTATGTCCGCCAGAATATCTGCGGCATGCTGTTCCAGATAAAGAGTAATCGCTTTCATTTTATAGTTTTCCTGTCTGTCGGGTTTGCACAGGCAGTATGCGCAGAAAAAACACGGTAGAAAAATAAGCTGCGCTGGCTATTATTGTTGCTCTCAGATCAACAGATAAGCGGAAAGTATGACATTATCCAGCTATCCCGAAAAATCGATAAGCTACCTGTATGAGGTCGGAATGCACGGCGGGATCCGCCGCGCTGCAGATGCGCTGGGCGTCAATGCTTCCGCCATCAGCCGCCAGCTGGCGCAGCTGGAGCGCGCGCTGCAGCTGCCGCTGCTGGAACGACGCGGCAGAAATGTGGTCCTGACCGATGCGGGTAAACTGCTGGCAGAGGATTATGCGCTGACCAGTCAGCGCCGCCGTCAGCTGGAGCGGCAGCTGCAGGATATGCGCCATATGCGCGGCGGCAGCGTTACGCTGCGCGTGGGCCAGGGGATGGCAGACGAAGTGATCCGTCACGTTATTGCCGAGTTCTCTCAGGCTTACCCGGCGGTTTTTGTGAATATTCAGTCGGGAGATATGCAGACCACGCTGAGGCTGCTGGCAAAAGGTGAGGTGGATATGGCGGTGAGTTTTGGCCCCTCCGGCCCGCCCGGACTCCGCTGTAACAGCTTCAGGCGCGGTCCGATCTGTGCGGTCGTGCCCCCCTCACATCCGCTGGCCGCGCTGGATAAAGTTACGCTGTCACAGCTGGCTGAGCACCGGCTCATCGGCATGGATGAGCAGTTTGGTCTCCAGCGCTATCTGAATGCCATGTTCAGGAGTGAAGGACTCATCTTTACGCCCGCCTGTAGCTGTAACCTGTTTACCAGCGCCGTTTCTCTGGCGCTGGCCGGGCAGGGCGTGGCGTTTATGACGCCGCAGACGCTGAGAAGCATTCACGATTGCGATCGGCTGGTCGCGATACCGCTCGATCACCGCATTGCGCGCGAGAGTCAGTGTCAGCTGCTGCACAGCGCCGATCACCGCATGACGCCCGCTGCGCACTATCTCTGGCGACTGCTCAACAGCTATTTTGCGCGCTCCGCTAACGGATTACCGGCATAAAAAAAGCCGGACAGTGTCCGGCTCGGGATTCAGGGCTGGTCGCGATTAGAGCGCCATATCCTGTTTAGCAGATTCTTCGCGCGGCTTAGCCTGCATCGGCGCGGCCTGCTGCTCGCTCATATTGATGACAGGTGGTTTGGTCAGCTGCAGTACAGACGCGGTGTTATCCCACACCTGCTGCGTCAGCGCGGTATTGCCATTCAGTTTCTGGCCAAAGCTCGGCACGATAGTACGGATTTTTTCCTGCCACTCCGGTGAAGCAAACTGCTGCGGGAACAGCGATTTCATTACGTTCAGAGTGATAGGCGCAGCGGTTGAAGCACCCGGTGACGCGCCCAGCAGGGCCGCCACGGTTTTCTGCTGATCGGTGACAATTTCTGTACCGAGTTTCAGCACGCCGCCTTTGTCCGCATCTTTCTTGATGATCTGTACGCGCTGACCCGCCTGGATCAGTTTCCAGTCCTCTTTACGCGCGTTCGGATAGTACTCTTTCAGCGCGGCAAAGCGGTCGTCATCGTTCAGCATTACCTGACCAATCAGATATTTCACCAGGTCAAAGTTATCGATACCCACGTGGGTCATCGGCATAACGTTGCTGGTGGTGGTCGCGCTCAGCAGATCGAACAGCGAACCATTTTTCAGGTATTTGGTTGAGAAGGTGGCGAACGGCCCGAACAGCACCACTTTTTTACCGTCGAGGTTACGCGCATCGATATGCGGAACCGACATCGGCGGTGCACCTACGGAAGCCTGACCATACACTTTCTGCAGGTGACGGCTGGTGATCTCCGGGTTTTCGGTCATCAGGAATGAGCCGCCTACCGGGAAACCGCCGTAATTATCCGCTTCCGGAATGCCGGTTTTCTGCAGCAGCTTGATGGCCGCGCCGCCGGCACCGATAAAGACATACTTCGCATCAACGCTGCGATCTTTACCGCTCTTCACATCTTTAATCGTGACGTGCCAGGAGTTATCACCGTTACGTTTGAAATCGGTCACTTCAGACGACGTTTCCAGCGTGAAGTTCTGATCTTTTTTCAGGCTGCCGATCAGCTGACGGGTAATTTCACCGTAGTTGACGTCAGTACCGACCGGTGTCCAGGTCGCAGCAACTTTCTGTGCCGGATCGCGGCCTTCCATCACCAGCGGTGCCCACTGCTCAATCTGCTTGTGATCGGTTGAGAACTTCATGCCCTGGAACAGGGTGGTTTTCTGCAGCGCGGCGTAACGTTTAGTCAGATACTCAACGTTCTTATCACCCCAGACAAAGCTCATGTGCGGCGTAGAGTTGATGAACGAACGCGGATCGTGCAGCACACCGCGCTCAACCTGGCTGGTCAGGAACTGGCGGGTGATCATGAATGATTCGTTGATCTCCAGCGCTTTGCTAACGTCGATTGAACCGTCTGCACGCTCTGGCGTGTAGTTCAGCTCCATGTTAGCAGAGTGACCGGTACCGGCATTGTTCCAGCCATTGGACGACTCCATCGCCACGCCGTCGAGACGCTCAACCATCAGCTGTTTCCAGCCCGGTTGCAGCTCCTGCAGCCAGGTGCCCAGAGAGGCACTCATGATCCCGCCGCCAATCAGCAGCACGTCGGTTTTTTCTGGTGCGTTCTCAGCGTGAACCGCTGAAGAAACAAGCAGTGCGGTCAGCGAAAGCGCGGACACAATTTTTTTGGTCTGATTCATGCCAGTCCTGTTCTTTATTCAATGCAGATGAACGTTAAAAATTCGGATGGCAAATTAAAATATTGTTACGGAAAGATTAACCTGTTTTTAGTTATTTAACTATTTACGCGGATTAATTAAGTTACATAATTATATTCAGGTTAAATAAGCAGCAAATAAGGCGGGAGAGGCGATGTCAATATCAGCAGGATAACCGCTTCTGTTGCGCGGTTATTCTTTATAACCACAGGCTGAACTTAAAGCAAATAAAAGTGCGGATAATTGCGCCCGCCGGTTATTCAGCAGGCGCAGAGCGTTAGCCGTTTAGCGCAATCTCATCACCGGTGTGATAGAGCGTCGCTTTCGCCGCCAGCACCGGGTGCCCGTCATGCGCCGGCTCATGCGACTCCACATCACTGATATGATATCCCGCCGCCCCGGCGGCCAGCGTCTTTTTAACCACCGCATCGGTCAGATCTTCCATTGAGGTTGCCCAGCTCACGCTGGTCACGCTGGTGGGGCGCAGCGAAGCGATCTGCTGTGGCGTCAGATCGGCACGCACCAGCACCGGCTGAATATCCTGCGGGGTAAAAATAGAGATAACATCATTGATTAACGCTTTCATAGGCCTGCTCCTGAGAGAATTGCACGGTATGGGTTCGTTATGCATTTTTCTGCCCGGCTTAAAAAGCGCGGGCGACAGAGTGACTAAACACTCTGCCGCGCCGTCTGGTTTAGCTTTAATTGCTAATAAGTTGTTAAGAAAAATTCTGCCACAACTTTGTCACTCTTACAGCAACCTGGTTGCATCTGCTTACAGGTTTATGCTGTGTTTTGGTGCACTTACCCGATCAAAACTCGCGCTGACCACCCAGTTCAATGACGCGGTTGGGCGGGATATGAAACTGTTCATGAGCGCGCAGCGCATTGCGCTGGCAAAAGTGAAAAATGCCGCCGCGCAGGCGCGCCAGACCACGACGCTGTTTCATCACCAGCGTGTCGTGGGAAGTAAAGAAAGACGCTTCATTGACCGAGCAGCCAAAGCCCTCCAGCCCGCACAGGTGCAGGATCTCAGCCATCGACGGCGTTTCACGCCAGCCATAGGCGGCAGTGACCTGCCAGAAGGAGGCGGAAAGCGGCGTCAGCGTTATACGCTGCTGGTTATGCACGCGCGGCGTGTCGACGGTGCGGATATGCAGCAGCACGACGCGACGGTGCAGCACGCGGTTATGTTTAAGGTTGTGCAGCAGCGCCTGCGGGATCTCAAACTCTTTACGCGCCAGAAACACGGCGGTGCCCTCCACGCGGCTGGGCGGGCTTTTTTCCAGCGAGCTGACCAGCGCCAGCAGGCTGGCCTGACTGCTGTCGAGACGCCGGATCAGCCGGTTGCGCTCGCTGCTCCAGATAAGCATCAGCGCCATCATGGTCAGCGCCAGCAGCACCGGGATCCAGCCGCCTGACAGCAGCTTCATCAGGTTTGCGATAAACAGCGGCACGTCGATGCACAGCATCATCAGCAGGAACAGCCCCGCCAGCGGCAGCGGCCAGCGCCAGTTGCGTTGCGCCACCACGCCTGCCAGCCCGGCGGTGATCACCATCGTTCCGGTTACGACAATGCCGTAAGCAGAGGAGAGCGCCGACGACTCACGGAAGGTTATTACTACCAGCATCACTGCGGTAAACAGCAGCCAGTTCACTACCGGAATATAGATCTGACCTGACTCGGTATGCGACGTGAAGATAACGCGCATCGGCGGCAGAAAACCCTGCCGTATCGCCTGATGCGTCAGCGTATAGACGCCCGAAATCACCGCCTGCGCGGCGATAACCGTTGCCAGCGTAGAGAGCACGATCAGCGGGATCTGCCCCCACGCCGGTGCCAGCAGATAAAAGGGATTACTGATCGCGGCGCTGTTCGCCATCACCAGTGCGCCCTGACCAAAATAGTTAAGCACCAGCGCCGGCATAGCGATAACCAGCCAGGCAAGGCGGATAGGGGTTTTACCCAGATGCCCCATGTCAGCATAGAGCGCCTCGGCACCGGTAACGGCCAGCACCACCATGCCGAGCGCCGCCAGCGACAGCGCAGAGTGGCTCAGCAAAAAGTCGAGCGCATAGTGCGGACTCAGCGCCTGAAGCACCTGCGGGTTAAGCAAAATGCCGCGTACGCCGAGCAGCGCAATGGCGGCAAACCAGACAAACATTACCGGCCCGAATATGCGGCTGACCTTTTCAGTGCCCTGGCGCTGAATGACAAACAGCAGCGTCAGAATAACCAGCGCCAGCGGGACCACAATCCGCTCCAGCGCCGGTGAAACCACTTCAATACCTTCAATGGCGGAGAGCACCGAAATCGCCGGGGTGATCACCCCGTCACCATAAAAGAACGCGCCGCCGATGAGACCGGCCAGCATCACAGCGTGCCCCGCTTTGCTGCTGACGCCGCGTCGCGCCAGCGCCATCAGCGTCAGGATGCCTCCCTCTCCGTCATCATCCGCGCGCATGACGAAACAGACATACTTCAGGGTAACAATCAGCGTCAGCGCCCAGAAGATGAGCGATAAAAAGCCCATGACGGCAGCCGGTGTCACGCTGCCGTCGGGCAGAATCGACAGGCACTCTTTCAGGGTATAAAGCGGGCTGGTCCCGATATCACCAAAGACGATACCGGCAGCAGCCAGCATGCCGGCAGGCAGCGAGGCTTTGTGCGGGTGTTTCATGAATTTCCTGCTCAGGTTAACAGAGAGGCGCGGTCTCTTCAGCGCCGGAGTTATAGCGGCGAAGATAGCGGTTTTCGGCGCAGGCAGGGAGAGGGTGGCGAATATTTACACACCATTTTTACGCCGGGAGCGCAAATTTTTACGCGTTTTTTATATCGCTGCGCGTTTAACAGCCAGATAAACAGCGTGCTGACTCAGTCAGCCTGGAGAGCAGGTACAGGGAGAGACGGGACGACCTGTCGGGAGCGTCCTGTGTCTCCGGCCGGTTCAGAACTGCCAGCGTACGCCAGCATTGTAGCGCCATCCTTTGGCACCGTTCCCGTCGAGC
The DNA here is from genome assembly GCF_007680655.1 of Pantoea sp. PSNIH1. Lineage (NCBI taxonomy): Bacteria > Pseudomonadati > Pseudomonadota > Gammaproteobacteria > Enterobacterales > Erwiniaceae > Pantoea > Pantoea sp. PSNIH1. Next base: position 85,114 of record NZ_VEIP01000004.1, on the reverse strand, counting down.
GCTTTACGGTAATCCGCTTCGGCATAGAGCGAAACGTCATTGCGCAGCGTCACCGTGCCGCCCGCGCCCGCTTCCCACATCTGACCAAAACGCCCGCTGGTAAACGTCGCGCCCAGCGCCGGATTATCTGCAGCAGCGACCGATGTCCGCGCCGCGCCGCCCCAGCCTTTGTAATAATTTGCCCGCAGCCAGGGCGTATACTGGCGCTGATGCTCATCACTCCAGGTGCGATCGAGGCGTGCGCCCAGCCGGCCAATCGTCTGGTCATAATCGCCGTAGCGCACTTTGCTGCCATCCTTGTCGGCAAAATCATTCATGTTTAGCTGCATATAGAGCAGCTGCGCCTGCGGTTCCAGCTGATAGCCGTCACCCAGAGCAAACGGATAGCCGCTCTCCAGTGAAGCGGTCCAGCCGTCTCCTTTCAGCTTAGCCACCTGTTTTTGCCGCGCGATGTTGGTGTCACCACGATGCCGGTCAAATGACAACACCCCATCCAGATAAAAGCCGTTATCACGTTGCCAGGTGCTGTAGAGCGCCAGGCTGTCGCTGTTAAAGGTGGTGCTGCTGTAGCCATCCGCTGCCTTCGGGCGCAGGCGCGTATTGCCGCGCGTATACGCTATACCGCCGCGCAGGGAGTCGCTATCGCCATCAAGCCGCAGCAGATTGCCACCGAGCTGGACTGCGCTGTAATCGAGATCAAAATCGTATCCGTAATTGCGGAAGCTGCGATCGCTCTGGTATTTCAGGTCAGAACCAATGTAGCGGAGAAACATCTCGCCGCCGTTGTCGTCAGCGCGCCGCTCTCCGTGGCGCAGCTCACCCAGACGTTTATGCAGGTCATCAACAATGGCAGCGGTATAATAAGCCAGCCCCACGGGCGCTGAAACATAAGAGGGCACCTGTGGTACCACGGCCGGACGCGCGTCATAAGTTTGTTCGCTACCAAAGGCATCGGTAATCAGCGCAGGCTGGCAGCTGCTGCTGTTCTCGCAAATGAGATAGTTTGCCAGGCGATAATCCCAGTAGCGGTTCCCGCTGCCGCTGACCAGGCGCTGCGCCGGATCGCTGCTGCCCGGTGCGAAAGTGTATAAACGATACTGCCACGGTCCGGCCCCAAGATAGCCGTCCGCCAGCGCAAAGCTGCCGGCAGCCGCGTTACCACCTACCTGCGCCAGCGAAATACCTTCATTGCCTTCCACGCCACCGTTGCGATTGAGATCGGTCAGCGCACCGCTGCTGGCTGCGTCCGGCTGCACATTCAGCAGCGTGGTACCGCTGGCGTTGCCGGTCACGTTAATGCGATCGGTAAATTGATTGCCAGGCGCTCCCCCTTCGTTCAGTCGGGTGATCAGGTTGGCCTGACCGCCCGCCGACACCAGCGAGCCGTTGATGTCCAGCGTATTGCCCGGTGAACCGGCACCGTTGGTGAGGTCCAGCGTACCGCTGTTATTAACCACCAGCGAGCTGGCCGTACCGCCAGCCAGCAGCGGATGTACATTATTACCCGCGTACAAGGTGGATGCCCTGTCAATGTTGATGGTGCTGCGTGCCAGCTGCAGATTATCGGTCAGAGTCCAGCGCGCATCCGCAAAGTTAATGGTGCTCCAGCCGGTGCCGAGATTGACGCCCTTGCTGCGATCGTCGGCGCTAAAGCTGCCGCCACGCCCGTCAATCTGGCTGAATGTGAGACTGTTGCCGGCTCCGCTGCCGCTGGTGAGATGGTAAGTGGTGCTGAGGCTGACGCCGCTGACGCTGGCCTGATTGTTGTTACCATCGCCCATTGTCAGGCTGCCGTTGAGCGAGCCGCCGCTCCAGCGAAAGGTGTCAGATCCGCCGCCGGGATTGATATCGCCGCGCACTTCGCCTTCGGTCAGCAAAATAACGTCATCGGCATTGCTGCCAGCCACCGCCTGAGTTTGCGGCGTGGCGGTAATAATCGTGCCGAAGTTTTCGAACACCGTCTTACCACCGCGTAAATCCACAACCGGTGCACTCAGGCTGGCGGAGCGGAGCGTTCCGGTGTTCACAATGGTGCCAGCCGTACTGGAGATCAGCGCCGATCCGCCTGCGGCATTATTAATGTTCACGCTGGCAGCGGTGAAAATATCACCGGTGGTATTGGCCCGAATCCCGCTACCGCCTGCGCCGGTGACGTTGAACACGTAGCCCGAACCCAGCGTCAGATCGCCACGCGTCGTGCTGCCGTCGGCATTCGCAATGTTCAGACCGTTGCCGTTGCCGCTGACGTTTGCCGTGACGGTGGAAGCGGGATCAAACGCCACGCCGGTACGAATGCCGTTGCCGTTGCTGACGTTAAGCGTCAGGTTGCTGAGCGTGACATTACTGAGTTCTGCCCGGTTCTCTATGCCGTTGCCGCTGCCGGAGACATTGATGCTGGCATCGCGGGCGCTGAGCGCGGCGGCCCCCTCGTCCAGTAAAATGCCGTGGGCAGTACCGCGCGCGGTAATTGCGGTATTACGACCGGTCAGCGCCAGGCTGGCCCCCTCGCTGATACGCACACCGGCTACGCCGTTTTCAACAGTGATGATGCCACCCTGCGCGAGCGTACTGCCGCGACCGGCAACATCCAGCCCGGTGCCGCGGGTGATTGTGACCACACCGTTATTGGTTAAGGTACTGCCGGCACGGGAGCGGATGCCGATACTGTTATTTCCGCTCAGACTAAGCGTACCATTGTTGATCAGGGTAGCGCCATTGGTGATATCGAAACCCGTGGCACCAACGCCGGCACCGCGGATACTGGCGTTGCTGGTAACCCGCGTTGCGGCAGCGCTGCCATCCAGCGCATTACTGAGGTCGCTGCGCAGCGTATTCGCCAGTACGCCAACGGCATTCTCGCCGCTCAGGTTAAGCGTGCTGCTGCGGTCCAGCGTGGCTGTCGCGCCTCCCTCGATGCGAACCGCCGTACTGCCTGCGCCGCTGGCGGTAAAGCTGGCGTTCGTGCTGTTTAGCGTGCTGCCATTGCCGGAAACAATGACGCCGGTGGCGTTTGCTGCACTGGCGTTGAGCGTACTCGCGGCGGTGAAACCGAGCGCTGCCCCCTCGTCAATGCGGTAGCCGGTGGAGCCCGCAGTCGTGATGTCCAGCGCACGCGTTGCCGAAGTGATACGAGAGCCGCTACCCGCTGCGTGGTAAGCGATCTGATTGCTGTTGTTAAAGATCGGCGTTGATCCCGCGGCGATATTAACCTGTGCACCGCTGAGCGCTTCAGCACCCATTGCACCGACACCATTCAGGGTAAGCGTGCCGGCATCAAGCGTGGCTACGGCCAGTGCGCCGCTGGCCGTCACGCCGCGCGTGCGATTACGTACGCTGCCGCCATTGACATCAATGTTACCGCTATTGCTGGCGGTGGTAGCAAACGTGCTGCCCGCACTATTAACCACGATGCCGCTGCCGCCTCCGCTGATACTGATATTGCCGCTGTTGCTGCCGCTGGCACCGCTCTCCACGCGCATCCCGGTGGTGCTGGCGCCACTGAAGATGATATTGCCGCTGTTGGTAAGCCGGGCGCGATTACGCGCCAGATAGCCGGTAATAGCGTCCTGCGCCGAATCAAGCTCTGCCGCTGAAATAAGTCGCGTATCGGCAACCGGAGCGCGGCTGCTGGCACCGGTCAGCGTATGTTTTTGTCCGTCGGCGATCGCCCCGATGGCATTGCTGCCGGTGAGATTAATAGTGGTTGCAGCATCAATATTGCCCAGCGCACCGCCTTCAATATTTACGCCCGTCGCACCGATCCCGCTGACGTTCAGCGTGGCGTTACGGGTGTTAACCGTGGTGCCGTCAGCACCGGTGCCGTTGATCGCCACGCCTCCCGCGCCGGAGGCAGTCAGCGTGGTATCTGAACCATCAAATTCGGCACCCTGTTCGATACGAAACAGCGTGGAGTTACGGGTGGTGACGTCAAAAGCATTGTTATCCGCTACGTTAATCAGCGCATTCGGACCATAGGCAAAGAAGCCGATTTGCTGACTGCCGGTACTGAAAGCCGGGATCGCATCCTCGGTAACATTCACGGTGGCATTACCGCGTGCGTGTACGCCAATTGCACCGTTGCCTGTCAGATTGATGCGCCCATCCACATTAGCCTGTGCTGTGCCGCTACCCTGTCCCTCTACCCAGACGCCAAAGTTGCGTGTGCCGCTGGCGGGATCGGCACCGCCTGCCACGTTGATCGTACCGGTGGAACTCGCTGCCGCCGTACTGCCATTGCCAGCCAGTACTTTGAGGCCGGTGCCGTTAACACCGTTGAGATTGATAGTGCCGCGATTCTCCAGTGTACCGCTGCTGTTACTGACCAGCATGCCGGTGTTTTCGCGCGGCACGCGCGCCGCACTGCCGTTAACATCAATAGTGCCGCTGTTGATGAGCGTGGCGTTGTTCGCACTGCTGACGGACATGCCGGCCGCATTCTGCACGCGGGAACCCAGTACGATGCTGCCTTCACTGATCGCGCTGCCATTCGCCAGCAGGGCAATACCGCTGGTCAGACCGCTCTGATTCATCGCGGTTTCCGCCACGCTATCGCTCAGGCTGTTTTGCGGACCGCGTCCGATGTAAATGGTGCCCGCGCTGTTATTAGTAAAGCGGCTGCTATCGGCCGTGAGCAGAACGCCAGAGGTGGTGCCGCGTGCGGCCGAGCCATTAACGCCAACGTTAATATTCCCGCTGTTACTCGCCTGCGCGCTGGAATCCAGCCGGATACCAGCGACGCCATTGGCAAGATTGCTGCCGGTGGTGCCGAGGTTCAGCACGCCATTATTGGTAAAGCTGCCGTTGTTTTGTACCGTAACCGCCGTCGCGTTGCTGCTGGCCGCGCCCACACCGGTGCCGTCAATCCGGTTGAGAAAGCCGCCGTTGATCACCCCGCTGCTGCTATTAGTTGCGCTGGCATCATCCAGCGAGAGTGCCGTACCCCGGCTGGCCAGCTTGCCATCGATGGTGGCGCTGGCACCGGATGCAACCCGCACGGCACCGCCGTTCGCGCCGACCGCCTCAAGCGTTTTATCTGCGGCAACAGTAATCTGTGAACCGGCACCCTCAGCATTGATCACGATACGGTTACCCAGGGGCTGTGTGATCTCATCCGGCGGCGTGGCGCTGACGCTGTAAACAATTTGTTCATCAGTGAGGGTGACGGCTTTATTAAATTCGCTGAGGTAACTGGCCGTGGCGAGATTGCCGTTTTGCAGCTGACTCACCAGCCAGTTGTTATAGCGCTGCAGCTGACTGGCATTGGTCACGTTAAAAGAGGTGCGCCTGCCATCCAGCGTTTGTACGCTGAAGCTGCCGTGGTAAGTGGCGAGGTTTTGCACGCTCAGACTGTCAGTTGCGCCACTTCCGGCTACATCTGCTGCTGAACCGGTGAAGGTGATACGGTTATTGCTGTTCCAGTTAATCACCCCGCCATTACTGGCCTGAAACAGCGTGGTGTTTTTTGCCGCCATGCTCCAGGCATTGGTACTGGCACTGCTGCTGGCATTGCTCTGCCCGATAGCGACATCCAGCGAGCTTCCGCTGCCGGTTACATCCGCTACGCGCGCGTTAATATACTGATTGTTATTCACGTTTTGCAGGTCTGGCACCACGGTGGTGCTGCTAACCGGTGCCAGTGCTACCAGACTGGCTGAATCGAAAACCTGAAAGGTCGTATTGCCGCCTGTGGTGAGATCCGGCACGGTAATAGCAAAATTTTGCGGGCCGGTATCAAGTCTCGCCCCATCGATAAATCCGGCGCCAGAGACGATGCTGACCTGCCCGAGCGTCGTATTTGTTGCGCCATCAATGCCTGTTTCAAATGCCTGATTGCCGGTCAGGGTTTGGCTGCCGCTGGTGACAATCAGCGCGCCGTTTTGTTGATCGTTATCGCGGGGATTGTAGGGGCCAAGAGCGGCAGCCTGGCTGGCAAATGGGACGCAGAGCGCGGTCTGTACTGCCACTATTCCTAACGCAATGGGATTCAGGGTGAATCTCATACATCCTCCGGTAAACGATTTTTCAGCAACATGATGAATTCACCGCGCTAAAAGAGCGGACAGCACGAAGCGCATAATGTTTTTCAGCATGAACTAAGTGCCTGGCTTTATGTTCAGGCAGGGCAGGCGTGACGATATTTAAGGCAAATTCTGTTGGTTTTATAGACGTTGCGGGCGCAGAAGGCAAAAAAGCGAGGTGGCGATTTTTAACAGGATAAAATAACAGCGTGATCAAAAACAGGAAGGCATAACCCTGTTCTTTATCAGGTTTAAAGGTTAGCCGACTGTTATGACACTTATTTAATTTCCGGGCTTTACTATTGACTGGATCAGAATTCAAAAAACAGTTACAGGATTTAACCGGAGGATTATTTACCGTAACTGTGAAGCAATGCACAAAGCCGGATGCTGCATTTATCATGCCTGCTAATTAAAAAAGAGCGTGGCGGCCCGGACGGGACGCCACGGCAGATAGTTCAGAAGAGCAGTAAAACATAATAATGACGCGCTCTTCTCTTTCTCCGGAGAAGAGGCGTGGAGCAGGCAGCGTTTACCAGCCTTTGATAATATCGCCTTTATAAATCTCGTTGGCTTTATCCAGTACCGGCTGCGAGCGGAAGGCCTCTTTCAGTTTCTGCACGTTCGCACTCTCTTTATTATCTTCACGCGCCACAATGGCATTGACGTATGGCGATGCTTTACCTTCCATAAACATACCGTCGCGTGAGGCGGAGAGATTTACCAGCGCCGCAAAGTTGTTATTGATGATGGAAAGATAGACCTGCGGATCGTCCAGCGTGCGTGCCAGCTGCGGCGTATCAACTTCAACAAACTTCAGCTTTTTAGGATTAGCAGTGATATCCAGCGTGGTAGGCAGCAGACCCGCTTCAGGTTTCACTTTAATCAGGCCCTGCGCCTGCAGCAGCAGCAGGCTGCGACCCAGCGTGGTGGCTTCGTTTGACAGCGTGATCGTCGCGCCATCCGGCAGTTCGTTCAGGCTTTTAATTTTGCGGGAGTAGCCGGCAATCGGGAATACAAAGGTATTGGTGATTACCGCAAATTTATAACCGCGCTCTTTTGACTGCATCTCAAGATAGGGCAGACTCTGGAAGGCGTTTGCATCCACGTCTTTATTGTAGAGCGCCTCGTTGGGCTGCACATAATCGTTAAACGCAATCACCTCAACATCCAGCTTATATTTGTCATGGGCGACCTGCTTCACTGTCTGCCAGAGCTGTTCATCCGGGCCGCTGTTGATCGCAACTTTGATTTTTTCGTCGTTATTATTGTCGCAGGCGCTAAGCAGCGTAACAGAAGCGGCCAGCAGCGCGGTCAGTAAATGTTTTTTCATGTTTGCAGCATCCTTATTCTTGTCAGCCCCGGACTATAATATGCGTCCAGACGTCTGTACATCCATAATTTACAGGTGGCTTATGCTTTTACTGCATAAGTTATGCGCTACTTCAGGCAGTTGAGATAGCGCTGCGCGGAACGTGCGACGGCGCTATCGGCATCCTGCAGGATCTCACGGCCGTCAAATGCGCCGTAAAGCTGGGCAAAATGCCGGTTCTGCAACCGCTGCATCATGTCGCGCACCACCCGGGCAGAGAGCGGCAGCATATTGGGATAGCTCCACATAAACGAGACGGCATCCGTGCCTGGCGTTACCTGCAAAATATCGCCACTCAGCATTACCCCCGAATCACGCTGCCAGTGCAGCACCGTGCCACCGGCAAAATGGCCGCCAAGACGCAGCAGCGTGATGCCTGGCAGCAGGGCATGCTCCTCCTCCTGCCATAAACGGATCCACGGGCTGTCGCGCATAATCCACGCTTTGTCGCTGGCGTGCAGCCAGACGGGGGCGCTGAAAGCGGCGGCCCAGTCCTGCATCGTGGTGTAGTAGTGGGGATGGGAGATGGCTATCGCCTGCACGCCTCCCAGCGCATGGATCAGCGTTTCGGTGGCGTCATCCAGATGAGCGATGCAGTCCCAGAGAATATTGCCGTGCGGGGTACAGAGCAGAAAAGCGCGCTGATTAATACCAAATGCCGGCAGGCTCTGCAGCGAAAGCAGTCCGGGCAGGTGCTGCTGCCATCGGTTGGTATGTGCGGCGCGTAAATCCGCCTGCGCTATCCAGCGCTGTCCGCCTGGCGGAATAAACTGGCGCTCATCTTCACAGACGGGACAGCGCCGGGGAGCCGGTTCGGCGTAAGAGGTGCCGCAGGCAGTACAGAGCGTAATCATAATCTCTCCTTATCAGCTGATCCGATAAGGATAGTTACTCTGTCGCGGGCTGCAGCTCGTAAACCCAGGCGCTAATCTGCTCACCCCGGTCGGTGGTCACGGCGACCGGCACGCGATCGTATCCCTCTTCAAACGCGTCGAGCATCGGCCAGTGCGCGTCGAGATGCGGCGAGAAAAACAGATAGCCCGGTACGCGCGCGCCCTCCGGTGAGAGCACCACGCCGGGAAAGTCCGCGGCAGCGCCCCAGCCCCGCGCATAATAGGTGCCGCTGACGCTGCCGGCCAGCCACTCGCCGCCTATCTGCTCCAGAAGCCAGGCGTTATCGTGCCCGGGCTGCAGCGTACCGTAGACAAACAGAGGTTTCATACCACTCCTGTAAAGGGTTGCGTTATACGAACCGGCTATTGTGACGCAGCGGGCGGGGCCGGTAAACGTCACGGGCGGGAAAAATTTCGCGCCGATTAGACGAAACGCCAAATGTGACATTTACTCATAGGAAGATTCAGGTCCCTGCAGGTAAAAAAGGGGGACATTACGACGGAGCAATTCATGTATCACCTTGATGTGCAGGTTCTTGAAACCGCGCAGCACTGGGCAGAAGCACATCCGGTATGGCTTTGTACCGTACTGAGCACCTTTGGCTCCTCGCCGCGTCCGCCGGGCGCCATGATGGCGATCCGCGCCGATGGACACTTCTGCGGCTCGCTCTCCGGCGGCTGTGTGGAGGAGGATTTTCGCCAGCGCATAGCAGCAGATGCTTTCAGCGAGGCGAGCGCTGTTGTGCGCTATGGCGATGGCGGGCTGACGCCTGACCGGGCACTGCCATGCGGCGGCGTGCTGGATATTCTGGTGGAAAAGCTGCCGCAAGGAGCGGCATCCATTCACTATCTGCGTCAGATGCACGATGCGCTGGTTCGGGCCGAAGCCATCAGTAAAACGCTGCTGCTGCCGCACCCCTGCGCCGGCATAGAGACGCACCCCTATACGCAGCAGACCGCAGCGCACATTACTGGCAACCAGGTTACGCTGACGCTCTCTGCGCCGCCGCGCCTGATTATCGCCGGTCTCTCCAGCGTAGGCATTTACTGCGCCAACTTTGCGCAGGCGCTGGGGTTTGAGACGCTGGTCTGCGAGCATCGCGATGAGGTGCTGGAGAATATGGGTGCGGAGTTACAGGCTGGCGTGCGGATTATACGCTGTTTTCCGGCCCGTTATCTGGAGCGTGAGGGGTGTCACAGCGCAACGGCGATTCTGTCACTGACCCACGATCCGCGAATCGATGACCTGACGATGATGGAAGCGGTGATGCTGCCGGCATTTTACCTCGGCGCGATGGGCTCGAAGCGCAACAGCAGCCGGCGGCTGTCGCGTCTGGCGGAGATCGCCGGACTGACCCCTGAGCAGCTGACGCGCATTCACGCGCCGGTGGGGCTGGATATTGGCAGCAAAACGCCGGCAGAAATCGCACTATCGATTATGGCGGACATTGTGCGCCATAAAAATGGCCTTGCAGCACGCCAGTAAGCCCGTTCCGGCAGCCATAGCCCTTTGCGCTATGGCATTTTTGCGCTAATCCCTCACAAAGTTTGTCCTTTTTTCTGACAACGCCTTCCGAAATGCGCTCAGCGTCTAGACTTAGCGGGTGCGCACGCTATTAAGAGATCCTAAACGCGCATCCCGATCGATTCTTTCACTATTGGAAATGAGCCATGTCAGAAAACATACAACTGCACCTCGAAGTCAATGGGCAGCCCATTGAACTTAGCGTCGACCCGCGCGTGACGCTGCTGGACGCGCTGCGTGAACACCTGACGCTGACCGGTACAAAAAAGGGCTGCGATCAGGGCCAGTGCGGCGCCTGTACCGTGCATATCAATGGCAAGCGGGTGCTGAGCTGCCTGACGCTGGCTGTACAGGCCAACGGGCAGCAGGTCACCACTATTGAAGGTCTGGCGCGACCTGATGGCACGCTGCATCCGGTTCAGGCGCGTTTTCTGGAGCATGACGCGTTTCAGTGCGGCTACTGCACGCCGGGGCAGATCATGTCTGCCGCCGCCTGCATTGCCGAAGGACATGCCGGATCTGCCGATGAGATCCGGGAATATATGAGCGGTAATCTTTGCCGCTGCGGTGCTTATCCTAATATCGTCGACGCTATTCAGCAGGCCGCCGCCGATCTCAGTTCGGAGGCGCGATGAATCCGTTTGACTACCTTGCGGCGAGCAGCCCTGAACAGGCGCTGCAGCAGAAGCAGCGTGCCAGCAGCCGGTTTCTGGCAGGGGGCACCACGCAGATTGACTTAATGAAATGTGACGTGGAACAGCCTGCAGCGCTGGTGGATATCAGCGGCCTGCAGGAGATGCGTGAAATTGCGTTCAGCTCTGACAGCCTGCGCATTGGCGCGCTGACGCGCATGAGTGAACTGGAGCATCACGCAGAGTGTCAGCGTGAAGCGCCGGCGATTTATCACAGCCTGTGGCAGGCGGCGTCGCCGCAGCTGCGTAACATGGCCACCATCGGCGGCAACCTGCTGCAGCGTACCCGCTGCGTTTACTTCCGCGATCCGCATACGTTCAGCGCCTGTAATAAGCGCAATCCGGGCTCGGGCTGCGCCGCGCTGGAGGGCATTAACGGCAACCACGCCATTCTGGGTACCAGTGACAGCTGTATTGCGGTTTATCCGGGTGATCTGGCTGTCGCACTGACCGCCTTTGATGCCGTGGTTATCGTGCGCAATGCCGCACAGCGGGAGCGCCGTATCCCGATCGATCAGTTCTATCTGCTGCCCGGCGATACGCCGCATCTCGAGCACGATCTCGCCAGCGATGAGATGATTATCGCGGTGGAACTGCCGCGCACCGCCGCGCTGAAACATTCGCACTACCTGAAGGTGCGCGATCGCAGCTCGTATGAGTTTGCTGCCGCCAGCGCTGCTGTCGGTATTGAGCTGGATGGCGACCGGATCCGCGACGTGCGTATCGCCGTCGGCGGCGTGGCGACAAAACCCTGGCGGGCGCAGCAGGTGGAAGGGGCGCTGCGCGGCCAGCCGTTTGATGAACAGACGCTGCGTCGTGCCGCAGAGCGTATCGTGCAGGATGCGAAAACCCTGCCGCAGAATCAGCACAAAAAAGTGCTGACACCGCGCGTGATTGCACGTGCACTACTTCAGGCTGGCGGCAAGGCGTAACGGGGAAATTGTATGGACAAGCAGGAACAGAACTATCAGGCACTCGGTGCCGGACGCAGTCGGGGCGACGGCGTGGTGAAAGTCACCGGCGCCGCGCGCTATGCAGCGGAGTATCAGCCTGAGAATATGCTATATGGCGTGGTGGTGCAGTCCACTATCGCCAGCGGCCGGATGACGGATATTGACACCGCAGAGGCGGAACAGCAGCCTGGCGTAGTGGCGATTTATACCCATCTCAATCCGCTGAAGATCAACAAGCCCACCGCCATTGCTGACGGCGGCGCGGCGCAGTCTACCTACACACCGCTGCAGGATGACAAAATCATTCATAACGGTCAGAACATCGGGCTGGTGGTGGCAGAAACGTTTGAGCAGGCGACCTGGGCTGCCAGCCTCGTGAAAGTGCGCTATGAGGAAGCGAAGCCGCTGGTCTGGATGGACGATCCGGCAGCAGAGCGCCAGGAGAGCGCTACCGTTGAAATGGGTAATGCGCAGCAGGCGATGGCGCAGGCAGAAGTGAAAATCAAAAGCTGCTACGCCACACCGCGTGAATATAACATGCCGATGGAACCGCACGCCTGCATCGCCTCATGGCAGGATAATGCGCTCACGGTATGGGAGCCAAGCCAGTGGGTGATGGGAGCACAGACTGAAATAGCTGAATGGCTCGGCATTGAGAAGCAGCAGGTTCGGGTGATTTCTCCCTATGTGGGCGGCGGTTTTGGATCAAAACCTGTGCCCTATACCCATGTGGCGCTGGCCTGCGTGGCATCGCGCGCGCTGACGCGTCCGGTGAAAGTGGCGCTGTCGCGCCCGCAGACCTTTACCGGACTGGGCGGTCGTCCGGCGACGCAGCAGACTATTGAGATGGGTGCCGCACAGGATGGAAAACTGCTGGCGATCCTGCATGAAGGACTGAGCGATACCTCGCTCATTGACACGTTCGCGGAAGGGACGAACAAAGTCACCGGACGTATCTACGATGTGCCAAACGTCTATTCGCGTCATTATGTGGCTGCTATCAACACCGTTACGCCAGGATGGATGCGTGCGCCCGGCGAGAACCCGAGCGCGTTCGGACTTGAGGTGGCGATGGATGAGATGGCCTATGCGCTGGGTATCGATCCGCTGGAGCTGCGTCTGCGCAACTATGCAGAACAGGATCCGCAGGAAAATCTGCCGTGGAGTACGCGCCGTCTGAAAGAGGCTTACAGCGCAGCGGCTGAAGCGTTCGGCTGGAAAGATCGCACTATGGCACCGCGCTCAATGCGCGAAGGCCGCGAGCTGATAGGCTGGGGCATGGCAACGGCAACCTATCCGGTAAACAAAGCCCCGGCTGAGGCGCGCCTGATCCTCAACAGTCAGGGTGAGCTGGTGGTGCAGAGTGCAGGTGCTGATATCGGCACCGGAACCTACACCATTCTGGCGCAGACTGCGGCAGAAGTGCTCTGTCTTGACTCTACCCGCATTAAAGTTGAACTGGGTGATACCCGGCTGCCGCGTGCCGGCGTGGCGGGCGGTTCGCAGCTGGCCGGCAACCTGACCGGTGCCGTGCATAAGACGGCGGTGGCGCTGCGTGACCGGCTCTACGCGCTGGCAGGTGCTTCTTCCGATGCTCCGTTCCCGCAGACCGACGCTGAACAGCTGACGCTCTGCGCGGGAGGCGTGTGCCTGAAAGGTCAGCCGGAGCGTGCGGTGCCGCTGGGCGATCTGGTGCGGCTGAGCGGTGAAGAGACGCTGGCGGTAACGGACGGTACCTTTAAGCCGGACGAAAGTGCAGAGGAGCGTGATAAAGCGGTGCACTCGATGTCGAGAATGACCACGCCGGAAGAATTTTCTTCACACAGCTGGGGTGCCCAGTTTGTTGAAGTGCGCGTTGACGAGGATTTCGGTACGGTGCGCGTCAGACGTATGGTCTCTGCCTTTGACAGCGGACGGCTTTATAATCCGAAACTGGCGCGCAGCCAGTGGATTGGCGGAATGGTGATGGGGCTCGGGCAGGCGCTGCTGGAGGGTGGAGCGGTCGATCCGCGTAACGCCCGCATCGTGAACAATAATCTCGCCGATTATCTGATTGCGGTTAACGCTGACGTACCGGAAATTATCACTATCGACGTGGGTGAGCCGGATCATCACGCCACGCTGATGGGCGGAAAAGCCGTGGGCGAACTGGGTATTGTGGGTATGGCTGCGGCCATCAGTAATGCTGTTTATCACGCAACCGGCAAGCGCATTCGCGATCTGCCGCTTTCCCTGGAGAAGTTGATCGATTAATGCAGGCTGGCGGCGTCAGGAGGATGCCGCCGCTTCATCCCGTGGGCGCTTACATGACTATTCCCTATCTCAGGCCTGGTGAACAGGTAGTGCTTTACGACGGCGTGTGCAAACTCTGCAATGGCTGGGTGGCATTTTTGCTGCGACACCGGCTGGATCGGCGGGTACGGTTTGCCACCGTGCAGAGTGAGGAGGGCAAAACGTTGCTGCGTCATGTCAGCATGCCCGTTGACGATATCCGCACCATCGCGCTGATTGGTGAAAACGGACACTGGCTGCGCGCCCAGGCAATCTGTCGCGTAATGAAAAACCTTCACAGTCGCTGGCGTATTTTTGCGCTGCTGCGTTATTTCCCCGATGCGGTAAGCAACGCGATATATAACCTTATTGCCCGCAACCGCTATCGCCTTTTTGGCCGCTATGACGACGTTAAGCACCTCTCTCCCGACTTCCCCGAAAGGTTTATTGCACGCTAAAGCAGCGTTATTGCTTTGATAGCAGAAAATGAAAATCAGAGATGCAGGTAAATAAATTTCCTGCATCAATCCCTTTTGTGCACTACATCAGGCTGGTGCAGCAGCATCTATTTATATTTTTGATTTTAAAGTAAATTAATTAACTTTCTGTTTCATTAAACCGCAAGTGTCTATTTTGTATACTCTTCTTTACATAAAAAATTACATTTTATGCCTGATTAAAAACAAATAATGTCCCGCGGAGGACGATACTTTTTTCCAGTTCTTTCTACTGAAGACCATCATGGCTTTGAATAATGGCATAATACAAATAGCGCCATATACTTTAAGCGTATTCTCTCCCGGAATATAACATTACCTTTTAATTTTCTATGGCAGCGCAGCGGGCGTGATAATGACGCCGCTGTACAGGAGCAATCAACATGGATCAGACTGCATTTATCATTGGATTTTCAGTGATGGCGCTTGCATCACTGGCGATTTACGCCACCGGCAGTAAAACGTTTCCCTCCCGTCACCACACCCTGATGCATGCATCAGTGCCTTTTATTGCCGCTACGGCGTATCTGGCAATGGCGTTTGGCTATGGCAACCTCACCCTGGACAGCGGCACGACGGTCTATATGGCGCGTTATGCTGACTGGTCTGTGACCACGCCGATTCTGCTGGCGGGGCTGGTTATGCTGGCCTTTCATGAGCATGGCAAGCCAGGCGAGATGGGTGGCTTTCTGACCGCTATTATCGTGCTGGATGTGATGATGATTGTGACCGGTCTTGTCTCCTCGCTGGCGGAAACCGCAGCAGGAAAATGGGTCTGGTATTTCTGGTCCTGCGCTGCATTCCTCGGCGTGATCTATCTGCTGTGGGGACCGCTGCGTACGATGGCGGCGGAGCGGGGCAGCGCACTGGCAGGCGCCTACAACAAAAACGTGGCGCTGCTGACGGTGGTCTGGTTTATCTATCCGGTGGTATTTCTGATCGGGCCGGAAGGGCTGAAGATCATTTCTGATCCTGCTTCAATCTGGGCATTTCTGATTCTCGATATTATCGCCAAAGTTTTCTACGCCTTTTACGCGGCGGCGAATCTGGAAAAAGCGTTGCGCTACGCAAAACGCGATGGTGCCGTGCGGGTATGATCCTGCGGCAGCATACCGGCTGGCTGACGCTCTGGGGGGCAGCTCTGGCTGCCTCTTTCAGCCCGCTGCCGGTTCAGCTGCTGTTTGCCGTCGTGGCCATTGGCATTATCGGCATGGCGCACGGTGCAAGCGATCTTGAGATTGTCAGGCGCGAACAGCAGTGCGCTTTTCTGGCAGGTTACGGCGTAGTGATTGTGCTGTGCCTGTTCTGGTGGCACTGGCGTCCGGCAATCGCGCTACCGGGCTTTCTGCTCGCCTCTGCCATCCATTTTGCGCTGGAAGATGCGCCGCACGGCTCTCTGGCTGAACGACTGGCGCGCGGCATCAGTCTGATTGCAACGCCTGCCGCGCTGCATCTGACAGCGTACAGAACGATTTTACATCAGGCCGGGCTGGCATCTGCCATGCCGGATAGCGTGACTGCGGGTCTGGCTATAGCGGGCGGCTTTACCGCCGCAGCGCTGTTGCTGACAGGCATTGTACGGCGCGACAGGCGTCTGCTGGCCGGGACGCTGGCATTGCTGCTTCTGCCGCCTTTTGTCGGTTTTTCTGTAGGCTTTCTGATCCTGCATGCGCTACCGCAGACCCGCGAACGGCGCGATTTGCTGGGGTTCAGACATTACGCTGACTACCTGCGTGCCGTCTGGCCGGTGCTGACGGCAGCTATTTTGCTGGCGGTACTGATCATGTTTATGATGCAGCCCACCGATACCGCCGGCGTGCGTTCACTGTTTGCCGCGCTGGCCGCGCTCGCTATCCCGCATTTACTGATCACGCCGTGGTTTGAGAAACCGCCGCACCGTAAATAATGCGTGCCATTCATTACGCTATCTTCTATTCAAATATAAGCAGGAAATGGCAGGTGAGATAATAATAATTCCCTGCCCGAATAACTGTTTTAATTAATAGCGTATCACTGTGCGACATTGTACTGTCAGTTTGCGACATAACGCGGATATTTCAAAATTAATATATTTATCTACATGTATTTAATGGGTTTTCCTGTATAGCCACTTGTTGCATTCATGAAGCCAGTCACAACTCCGGCACGCGTAATCCATTCCCTGTTTAATTACGCACTATTGCGTATTAGATTTAACGCGTCATCACTCTTTATTATCTTACGGTTTCGTAAGTGTCCGGCAGTTAATGTGCATATCAACATATAATGGAGATTTTATGGGCGCAAATTCCAACCGCGGTGTGGTGTATCAGGGGCCAGGTAAAGTCGAGGTGCAGGATATTGCCGATCCGGTCTTTGCTAATCCGGCCGGCAAGAAGATTGGGCACGCCGTGATCCTGAAAGTGCTCTCCACCAATATCTGTGGCTCAGATCAGCATATGGTGCGCGGACGTACCACCGCGCCTGCGGGTATGGTGCTCGGCCATGAAATTACCGGTGAAATTATCGAAAAGGGCGCTGACGTTGAGATGCTTAACGTCGGTGATATTGTCTCTGTGCCGTTTAACGTTGCCTGCGGGCGCTGCCGGTGCTGCCGTGAACTCGATACCGGCGTCTGCCTGACAGTCAATCCGGCACGCGCGGGCGGCGCGTTTGGCTATGTTGATATGGGCGGCTGGGTAGGCGGGCAGGCGAAATATGTGATGGTGCCCTATGCGGACTTTAACCTGCTGAAATTCCCTGACCGTGACCAGGCACTGGCGAAGATTCTGGATCTGACCATGCTGTCTGACATTTTACCGACCGGGTTTCACGGCGCGATCAACGCGGGTGTGGGCGTCGGCTCAACCACCTATGTTGCAGGCGCCGGTCCGGTTGGCCTGGCCGCGGCGGCCTCAGCACAGATCCTCGGTGCGGCGGTGGTGATGGTAGGTGACTTCAACAAAGAGCGTCTGGAGCACGCCAGGAAAATGGGCTTTGTGCCGATCGACCTGAGTCAGCATGACCGCCTGGGAGAGATGGTTGCGCAGGTCACTGGTACGCCGGAAGTCGATTCAGCTATCGACGCCGTCGGATTTGAAGCGCGCGGCCATTCCGGCAAGGAGCAGCCGGCGGTGGTGCTGAATCAGATGATGGAGATCACCCGCGTGGCCGGTAATATCGGCATTCCGGGTCTGTATGTGACGGAAGATCCGGGCGCGCACGATAAATCAGCACAGGAAGGCTCCCTGAGCCTGAAGTTTGGTCTCGGCTGGTCTAAAGCGCAGTCGTTCCATACCGGGCAAACCCCGGTGGTACGTTACAACCGGCAGCTGATGAACGCCATCCTGCACGATCGTTTGCCGATTGCGAAAATCGTTAATGCCAAAGTGATCCCGCTTGAAGAAGCGGCGCAGGGGTACGCTCAGTTTGACGCCGGCGTTGCCGCCAAATATGTGCTGGATCCGCACGGCATGCTGACGGCAAAATAGTCTGGTGCAGATAAACTTATCCGGCAAGGTGTAAGGCACGCGCGAATATGCGCTGTGCCTTACACGCGTTTAAGTGC
Source organism: Pantoea sp. PSNIH1 (assembly GCF_007680655.1). NCBI lineage: Bacteria > Pseudomonadati > Pseudomonadota > Gammaproteobacteria > Enterobacterales > Erwiniaceae > Pantoea > Pantoea sp. PSNIH1. Next base: position 67,347 of record NZ_VEIP01000004.1, on the reverse strand, counting down.
GCATAATCATGATTATGTTAAATGAACTATCTTTTTAGTTCATCTGTAGCCCCGCTAGTCCAGACAATTATTCTCCCTTTTTATCTTAACGTTCATCTCTTAAATTACACGCCATGAGATGTTGCTTACCATGCAACACATGCTATAGTGTTCCCTGTTAAGCAACACTGGGATACAAGGATGATCAAAACCTGGCTACATAAAGGACTTGAAGAATTTTATACAACCGGCCCTACCCGCAAGATTAACGCAGCTCATGAGAAGCGGCTACGTATGCGCCTGAGGGTAATTGACCTGGCTGAGAAAATTGAGGATATGAACCTTAGTGGCTACAGGTTGCATCCTCTTAAAGGTGACAGACAAGGTATCTGGTCTATCACGGTGACAGGAAACTGGCGAATCACTTTTGAATTCAAAGATGGTGACGCCTGTATTCTGAATTATGAGGATTATCATTAATGACTATGCACAACCCCCCGCACGCGGGTGAAATCATTGCCGATATTATGGAAGATCTTCAGATCGGTATCAGAGAACTGGCGCGTGCTTTAGCTGTAGCCCCCTCTACCGCTTCAAGAATAGTATCGGGAGCAACGGCGGTAACGCCAGAGATGGCGATCAAATTATCGGCCGTGATTGGCAGTACGCCTGCGATGTGGCTGCGCATTCAGGCCGCTTATGATTTAGAGCGGGCAGCCAAAACTGTTGACCTCTCGGTTCTGAATACCAGCTTCAAGCCTGACCCGCTGCAGGGTGTCAACTGAAGCCTGTGGGCAACGTGAGCAGCTGGTGTTAATTGCTCATTACACTCCGTTATCACGCGCGCCGTTTCACTGAAGGCAAGAGCTTAAGCAGAACGATATATGTGGAACACGATATCTTTCTTCAGTTGCCACCTGCCTGCGGATGAACGCTGCAGGGAAAATCATTCGCGCGCGGCGTGTGTGTCCCGATACCTTACCGATTATGTTTGAATACTCCCCGCGTAGTGCTCAGTGAGAACAACGGCTGTCACTGCTAATGATCTTTTATGTACATAAGTTCATATAATGGGACTTATATGAACTTATAAAGAGGGTATTGACGGGAGTTGTGATGATTGGCGTGGTGCTTCAGCTCAAAAAACCGGCGTCGCTACGTGAATTCTGCAGGTATTGCAGCACTGGTTACCCTGCAGAATTCACCCAGCGTTGCCGGTTTTATCAGCAAAAAACAGCACCGAGTGCTGTGTAGTTTGTCGGGTTACCAGAAACGCACGCCGGTAAGATGTAGCGTACGGGCGATGCCGCCTGCGGCAATCAGCGAAAGCGCGATCCCCAGCATAGCCATTGCGTCAAAGCCAAAGTGCCGGAACAGTAAATACCCCGCCACGCAGCCGGTGAGGAAAGAGAAGATGGTCACAAGATGGGTATAAAGAAGCTTGCGATGCAGATGGCGCTCCCCCGCTTCGCTGCTGCTGAACGTTGCCCGCAGAAACGAGCCCAGCGCAATACCGGCGTCGGTCAGCGTACCGGTTACGTGCGTTGAGCGGACGCGACCGGATGAAAGCTGAGTCGAGGTGGAATTATGGATCCCCATCAGCAGGCCGAGCGTGACGAGGATTTCACCGTTGTTGCGTTCGGAGTACCACAGGATCTCTACCACTGACGTCATCAGCAGAAGCAGCCCCTCGACGAAAAGCACCTGACAAAAAATGGTCCTGATATTGCGTTTAAGCCCCCAGGCAACCGTCAGGCGCGCGATCATTGATCCGGTAACAAATGCCAGAATTAAGCCGGCCAGAAACAGCAGATCCTGCAGATCGGAGCCTGAAACTTCAGCGGAGATTTGGGAGGTGTTACCGGTCATATGGGAGGGGAAAAAACCAAAAGCACCGAATGCCATGGCGTTAAGTATACCTGCAGTGGTCGCCAGCGTGAGCGCCAGCAGGCGATCTTCGCTGTGCGAACGTAACTTCTTTTTTCTCAGCAGCATCCTTCTCTTACCTCGCAGCGTTAAGGCACATAATATTAGCGTAGCGCACTATTCAGCATAGCGAAGTCTGGCCAGGACGCCTGTAACTAACTGCTTTCAATAGTTAATAATGTCAGAAAATGCAAATTCAGAGTGAGAGCCGGAATAACCCGCTTTTAGTGACGTTGTCACATAATACGGGCGATTCCGGCTATGGCGCTACTTATTTTCAAAAGTAATCTGCCGGCATCTGTCCCGGTGCAAGCGCACTGGTAAGGTATAGCGCGTAATACGGGATTGCGTATCGCTTAACGACGTTTACACATACCCCATTAGTCTCAACATCGACCGCGCTTCGTGCATGGCTTCATTGCGATGGGTCACTCCCAGCTTCTGATAGAGGTTGCGGATATGGGTTTTGATGGTGGTAGCGGCGACATCAAGCTCGCCGGCAATCTGCTCATTGCTGTAACCGGAATAGATCAGACCCAGCACCTGCCATTCGCGCTGCGTCAGTGGGCTGGTGCGGACCAGCTCCGGAACATCGGGGTGGTTGAGTAAACGGCTGACAAAGCCCTCATCAAAATGGGCAAATTTATGCCGGTGATACTTATTAATTTCGTGCAGGATGCGGCGGGCGCGATGTTCATCTATCTCTTCCAGCACCGAAAGCTGCAACAGCTGCCGCAGCTGCTGCGCCATGATCTCGCCCTCAATCACAAACTGACTCATAAACCCTGTACTGCGCGCCAGCTTCAGGGCGGCAATCAGCACCCGCTGTGCATCGGGTTTACGATTAGTCTGCCAGTAAAGCTGATTAAGCAGCAGCAGGTTGCTGTTAAAATCGCTGGTGAGCTGAAGCGTCCGGGCATTCTCATTCAGCTCATCCAGAATCACTTCCGCCTGAATCAGATCGCCCGCCAGAAGCTGTGCCCGCGCCACGTTACGCCACTGCTCCTGTAAGAAGTGATTATTGGCGCTGGCCGGCCGGGAGGTAACGCGCAGCCACTGACTGGCGCTGGCGCTATCCCCGGTCAGCTGCCAGTAAAGGATACGCGCTTTATCCGCGTTGGCGATCCAGTCGATATGCAGCGTGCCATTATTGAGCAGATTCTCCAGCCGGGTAATGTGCGACCGGGCATTATCCAGATTACCCCGCGCCAGCGAGCACTGGATCAGCAGTCCCAGACACTGGATCTGCTGCTGCGGAGGAAAGCCGCGCAGTACCTGCATACCACTGCGAGCCGCCTGTTCAGCTTCATCAAGCCGACCCCAGGCCCAGAATAGCTGCGCGCGAATGCGTAACAGAAACTCATGCAGCGGAAATTGTGCGAGATGCTGTTCGTGAACCAGACGAAACGCCTTTTCCTGCATCTCCCATGCCGATTGTAAAAATCCCTGCGCAAACAGAATCTCGCTCTGCTGGATCAGGCTCCAGAGAACGTAGTGCCAGGTCTCTTCTTGCCGCGCCATCTGCTCTGTCTGACGCATCAGCGCCAGTGAATCAGCCAGCTCTCCTTTACAGTGCATGACCTCACCGTGGACAGAGGTCGCGACAATGCGGCTGTAGCTTTTCGACGCCGGCAGCAGCTGCAGAGCAAGACGCGCCAGCTGCGCGGCCTCTTCCGCATTGCCATCGTTAATGGCCACCTGAGCGCGTATTGCGTGCAGCTCGCCCTGCAGAGAGGCATCCATCTCACAGCAGCGCTGCTGTTCAAACTGCGCCAGCAGGCTGTTAACTTCGGAAAAACGATGCTGGCTCTGCATCAGCCACGCCTGCAGCAGCACCAGCTCCGGGTTTTCCAGCAACAGTGGCCATGGCAGAACCCGCAGGGAAGACTCCAGCAGCGCCAGTTCGCTTTGATTAAACAGGGTCCAGGCGTGCTCCAGCAGCACGTCGCGCAGCATATCGGTATCACCCGAGGCCAGGGCATGGTGGATCGCCTCGCCCGGGAAACCCTGCCTCATCCAGCCTCGCGCCGCCGCACGATGCAGGGCCGGCAGCTCCGCGCTAAGCTCCCACTGACAGCGCTGGCGCAGAAAACTGCCAAACAGCGGATGGTAGCTGAACCACTCGCCCGCATTATCCATGCGCTGCAAAAACAGCCCCTGCCGCTCAATCTCCTCCAGCCGCATGCGGCCATTATCTTCACCCGTGACTGACGTCACGAGGGCATCATTCATCGAGCGCAGCAGCGCACTCTTCAGCAGGAACTGGCGGGTATCGGCATCGACAGTATCCAAAACCTCCTCAACCAGATAATCGGTGAGATGGCTGGCGTTGATGCCTGATAAACGGCGCGCGGAGTCCTGCGCTGAGCCTGCGCCCTGCCGGGCTGAGATAGCAATCAGCTGCAGTGCGGTCGCCCAGCCAGCCACATCATCACACAGCTGGTCGCTCTCTTCACCGGGCAGTGGCGCCTGCAGCCGGTTATCAAAAAATTGTTTAGCTTCATCGTGCGTAAAGGCGAGCTGCTGGCTGCTCAGCTCCAGCAGCTGTTCACGCACGCGCAGATTGGCGATGCCCAGCTGTGGCAGACCGCGCGACAGCACCACCAGGGTCAGATTTTCCGGCTGATGCTTCAGAAAAAAGCGCATCGCCTCATGAATAACCGGATTGGTAATATGATGGTAATCGTCAATAACCAGCCAGGCCGGACGCTGATAGTCAGCCAGCTCAATAAACAGCTGCGAGAAAAGCGCATTGAGATTAACGTAGTGCCGCTTTTGCGCCAGTGATTCACTGCGGCTGCAGCTGCCCTGAGTGGCCTGCTGCAGCGCAGCAATCAGATAGTCAGCAAACCGTTCCGGCTGATTATCCCCCTCATCCAGCGAATACCAGCCCAGGTCGCGCTTTTCTGCCGCCCACTGCGAAATCAGCGTGGTTTTACCGTACCCTGCGGGACTGGTAATCAGCACTAACCGGTAAACGGCGGCGGCATTCAGTTTCTGCAGCAGACGGCTACGGACCACCATGGCGTCATGGCGCACAGGACGACTCAGTTTTGACGGGATCAACATCGACGCACGCTCCTCCGTTAACGTCTGCGCAGTATTATTTTACGCTTCGTAATTATTCGACATACACGTTATCCATACGCCATCTTAATGCAAGCGAACTCAGCAGCGCGGCTTAACAAAAGCGAGGGGTATCACACTCCTGTCACGCTTTCGGAGTTTCCTTACCCTCTCCTCCCTCTCTATCCTCCTGCCTGAATAGTGCCGGGGAGGAGGAGATACACAACCGGCGCAGGCAAAATGCACGCTGACCTCTTCCTCTGACGGATGCTTAAGCCATGACCCAGTTACCTTTTGATTCCGACCGTTTTTCTGCTGCCCTGACGCGACAGTGGCAGCGCTTTGGCCTGCCCGACGCGCAGGCGATGAGCCGGCAGCAGTGGTGGCATGCCCTGAGCGGTGCGCTTGCCGAACTGCTGGCTGAACTGCCCGCGCAGCTGGCAGCGGGACCGCAGCGCCACGTTAACTATATTTCGATGGAGTTTCTCACCGGCCGTCTGACCGGCAATAACCTGCTTAACCTCGGCTGGTACCCGGCGCTGAACGATTTGCTGCAGCAACAGGGGCAGTCGCTGAGCGATGTGCTGGAACAGGAGATCGATCCGGCGCTGGGAAACGGCGGTCTGGGCCGCCTGGCCGCCTGTTTTCTCGATGCGATGGCAACCACGGGTCAGCCCGCTATCGGTTATGGCCTTAATTATCAGTACGGACTGTTCCGGCAGCATTTCAGCGACGGCGCGCAGCAGGAGCGGCCGGATGACTGGGGGCGAAATCGCTACCCCTGGTTTCGCCATAATGCGGCGCTGACGGTAACGGTTAATCTGGGCGGCAAGGTGAAAACTGAGCAGGGAAAAAACCGCTGGATCCCGGCGTTTCAGCTGCAGGGTGAGGCCTGGGATCTGCCGGTTGTGGGTTACCAGAACGGGGTGGTTCAGCCGCTGCGCCTGTGGCAGGCGAGCCACGCGCAGCCATTTGACCTGCAGCGGTTCAATAACGGCGATTTTTTGCGGGCGGAAAAGCAGGGCATTGATGCAGAGAAGCTGACTAAAGTGCTCTACCCTAACGATAACCATCAGGCGGGTAAGAAACTGCGCCTGATGCAGCAATATTTCCAGTGCGCCTGTTCGCTGGCGGATATTCTGCGCCGCCATCAGCAGGCGGGTCACGCTATTGACACGCTGGCCGATCGCGAAGTCATTCAGCTCAACGATACGCATCCCACTCTGGCGATTCCGGAACTGATGCGCCTGCTGCTGGATGAGTATGATTTCAGCTGGGAAAGCGCCTGGCAGCTGACGCAGCGCACCTTCGCCTATACCAACCACACGCTGATGCCGGAGGCGCTGGAGTGCTGGGATCTGACGCTGTTCCGTACCCTGCTGCCGCGCCACATAATGATTGTGAATGCCATCAATGCGGCACTTAAGCAGCAGGTTGAGGCGCAGTGGCCCGGTAATGCTGCCATCTGGGCCAGACTGGCGGTGGTGCATAATCATCAGGTGCGTATGGCTAACCTCTGCGTGGTGACCTGTTTTGCCGTTAACGGCGTTGCTGCCCTGCACTCAAAACTGGTGACAGAGGATCTTTTTCCGGAATATCACGCGCTCTGGCCGGCGAAATTCCACAATGTGACAAACGGCGTGACGCCGCGCCGCTGGATCAACCAGTGCAACCCGGCACTGGCTGCACTGATCGACCGCTCGCTGAATAAACCCTGGCTGACCGATCTCGACGCGCTGCGCGCGCTGGAGCCGCTGGCAGAGGACGCCTCATTCCGCGCAGAATATCGCGCCATCAAACAGCAGAACAAACGCGATCTGGCACAGTGGGTGGAACAGAAAACCGGCATTGTGATCAATCCGGACGCGCTGTTTGATGTACAGATAAAACGGCTGCATGAGTACAAGCGTCAGCATCTGATGCTACTGCATATTATTGCGCTGTGGCAGACGCTGGTCAGCGATCCGCAGGCCAACCTGGCGCCGCGCGTGATGCTGTTTGGCGCAAAAGCTGCACCTGGTTATGCGCTGGCCAAAAATATTATCTATGCCATTAACAAAGTTGCCATGACGATAAATGCTGACCCGCGCGTGGGCGATCGGCTGAAAGTGGTGTTTATCCCGGACTATAACGTCTCGGTCGCAGAAAGGCTGATCCCGGCGGCCGATCTCTCGGAACAGATCTCCACGGCCGGCAAAGAAGCGTCAGGCACCGGCAATATGAAACTGGCGCTGAACGGCGCCCTGACTATCGGTACGCTGGATGGCGCTAACGTGGAGATTGCCCGCGAGGTTGGCGACGAGAACATCTTTATCTTTGGCCATACCGTGGAGCAGGTCAGCGCGCTGAAGAGCGCGGGCTACGCCCCGGCAGTCTGGCGCAAAAAAGATAAACAGCTGCATCAGGTGCTGACGGCGCTGGAGGATGGGACGTTTAGCGACGGCGATTGCACGGCATTTGATGCGCTGGTGAAAAGTCTCGGGGCGGAGGGTGGCGATCCTTATCTGGTACTGGCCGATTTCCGTCACTATCTCAATGCGCAGCAGGATGCAGAAAAACGCTGGGCCGATAGTGAAGCCTGGACCCGCGCGGCGATCCTGAATACCGCACGCTGTGGCATGTTCAGCGCCGATCGCGCTATTCGTGACTATCAGCAACGAATCTGGCAGGCGGTGCGCTGAAGATGACAATGACAACGCTTACTCCGGCAGCGCTGATCGCGCCGGAATATATTGATGCTCACGGCAGACCGCGCCGCATTCCGGCCGCCACCGAGCAGTGGCTGCACACGATCATACAGCCGCCTCTCGCTACACCGTCAGCGCTGCCCCCGGTAGCAATTTTTCGTGGCGGAGAAGCCGTGGTAGTAGAGCCAGCGCTGAGCGGGGCGGCAGCATGGGAGCTGACCAGTGAAGCGGGCGAGCGCTGGTCAGGTGAGTGCCAGCCTGGTGAAACGCTGCGGTTGCCGGCACTGCCGGAAGGCTATCATCAGCTGACCCTGACGCAGCCGGCGCTGCTGTCGCGCTGCAGCCTGATTGTTGCGCCACCGCGCTGCTATGAGCCACCGGCATTGCTGGCCGGCGACAAGCTCTGGGGCTGCTGCGTGCAGCTCTATACGCTACGATCGCAGCATAACTGGGGCATCGGTGACTTTGGCGATCTGCGCCAGATGGCGGCAGAGATCGCGCAGCGCGGCGGCGCATTTATCGGGCTTAATCCGCTGCACGCCCTCTTTCCGGCTAATCCTGAGGGTGCCAGCCCTTACAGCCCCTCCTCGCGCCGCTGGCTGAATGTGCTCTATATCGACGTCAATAGCGTGGAGGATTTCAGACTCAGTGAGGCGGCGCAGGCGTGGTGGCAGCAGCCTGATACCCAACAGCGGCTTGCGGCCGCGCGTGACAGCGAATACGTAGATTACGCCGCCGTTACCGCGCTAAAGCTGGAGGGCTTACGCCTTGCCTGGAGACAGTTCAGACGACGTTCGCCGGATGAACCGGTAATGCAGGAATTTGATGCGTTTGTTAAAGCGGGCGGACAGAGCCTGCTGAGTCAGGCGTTGTTTGATGCGCTGCAGGCGCACCAGCGCGCCAAAAATCCTGCGCTGTACGGCTGGAAAAGCTGGCCGGAAGCGTATCAGCATCCCGACAGCGCCGCCGTGCTGGCGTTTCGTATTGAACATAGCGACGAAGTACGCTTTTACCTCTGGCTGCAGTGGCTGGCTGCCTCTCAGTTCGCGGCCTGCTGGTCCGTATGCTGCGCGCAGCAGATGCCGGTTGGCCTCTACCGCGATCTGGCGGTAGGCGTCGCGCAGGATGGCGCAGAGACCTGGCGCGAACGCGATCTCTATTGTCTGCAGGCCAGCGTGGGTGCGCCGCCCGATATTCTGGGGCCGCTGGGGCAAAACTGGGGGCTGCCACCGATGGATCCGCAGATCCTGACAATGCGTGCGTTTACCCCGTGGATCGATCTGCTGCGGGCCAATATGCGCGACTGCGGCGCGCTGCGCATTGATCACGTAATGGCACTGCTGCGCCTCTGGTGGATCCCGCAACATGAGAAGGCCGCTGAAGGCGCCTACGTTCACTATCCGGTTGATGCCCTGCTGGCCATTCTTGCGCTGGAGAGCCAGCGCCATCGCTGTATGGTGATAGGTGAGGATCTGGGCACCGTACCGGAAGCGATTGTCGCTAAGCTGCGCGACAGCGGCGTCTACTCCTACAAAGTGCTCTACTTTGAGCAGACGGCAACGCGCGCGTTTCGCCCGCCGGAAGCCTGGCCACGGCAGGCGATGGCGGTTGTCACCACGCATGATATGCCTACCCTGCGCGGCTGGTGGCAGAGTGATGACTTAACGCTGGGCAGCAGGCTGGGACTCTATCCGGATAAAGCGATCCTGTCGGGTCTGTACCGCGAGCGCGCGGCGGCAAAAAAGGCGCTGCTGCATACGCTGCAGCAGCAGGGAGCGCTGGCGCACCGCTATCCGCTTCAGCGCGGCCGTGCGCCCATGCGCCGCGCGATAAACCGTGCGGTTCACCACCTGGTGGCGGCCAGTAACAGCGCCCTGCTTGGCCTGCAGCCGGAGGAGTGGCTCGATATGGATCGGCCGGTAAACGTGCCCGGTACGGTGGACAGTTACCCTAACTGGCGCCGCAAGCTCACGCTTTCGCTGGAGGCGATGTTTACGGATGAAGGGATTACGCACCTGCTGCAGGAGGTCAGTCACGTGCGTCAGCGGCACCCCTGATCAGACGCCCCGGACCGGGGCGGTTTCTGCAATAAAAAAGGTGCGCCGGAGCGCACCAGGTGCTGCAACTCAGCACTGTCGGGGCAGGTTCACCCCTTGCCTTTTACACTGCTGATAAACGTTTGCCGCGCTGAGGTGGACCCCAGTCGCTCGGCCTCATTCAGAAGCTTCAGCGCTTTATCAATGTTGCCCTGGCTGACCGCCTGACGGATATTCTGATTGAAGTAACTTTCGGTGTCGTTTTCCAGCGGCACCGGCTTCACGGCAGAGGCGGGACGCACGGCAGCGGGCGCAGGCGCCTGAGTATTGCCGATCACAACCGGAGCCGATGCCGATGGACCGAACAGCGGGCCGACCAGAATAGAGGACGCGGAACTGGTAGAGACTTTCAGCTTCAGCCTGCCGCTCTGGCTGTGTGTGGCAACCGGATCGGGAATATCAGGAACCGCATGGCCGGTGCCTTTCGCGTAAGCTTTGGCCGGATCGACCAGCGTGGTGGTCTGGGTCAGATCCCGGTCGGTGGTAAAGACCAGCAGATAAATTTTCTGCTGTCCCGGCACCGGCGTCAGTTTCATTACGCCTTCAAGACGATCGGCGCTCATGACGCCCGGCTGCTGGTAAGCAAAGAACTGCGACGGGAACCACGCTGCCGGACGCAGGTTTTCATCGAGCACCAGTACATTAGGCGCGAACACGCGGTTGTCAGCAACCTCACTGCTCAGCGTAACGGTCAGCTCACCCTGACTGGCTGGCAGACTATACGCCGCAACCGGACCACGGATCCCCGGCAGAGCATCTCCGGTGCCGCTGTCGCGCAGCTGAGTGGTTACCGCACGCGACGTGTCAGCAGGTTGCCAGTTCAGGCGCTGCAGAGTTTCAGGTGAAACGGCGGGCGCGGTGGAGAGATCCTGCGGCACCAGATTAATATCAGCGACAGCGGGCAGCGTAACGCCGGTCAGCAGCGCAGCGCTCAGGCAGAGCGCGGTAAGCGTTTTTTTCATCGTTTTATCTCTGATAGCTGGAGGCAGCGCCGGCACCAGGCAATGGCCAGCGCTGCCTAATCGGTGAGCCGCACCGGTGGGTGCGGCCATTCTGTTACAGGGTAACGCTGAGGCTTACCACCAGATTTCCATCTGTGCGCCAAAGCTCCACTCGTCATTGTCGCCCCGGCTGTTGGTGAACAGGCCATTACCGGTGCTGTCAGCAGCGGCCAGCGTGGTCAGGTTGCCATCGGCATTTTTGCTATAGCCCCACTTCTCATCCCATTTGGCATAGGTTGCAAACAGGCGCAGCGCCGGACGGGACCAGATGCTGTCGCCCGCCTGCCACTGCTGGGCCAGGGTAATTTTGTACTGCCCGTTGCGATCGCCGACCTGCTGCGACTTCACGTTGTCGTAGCCCAGCTCAAGTAGCGTGCTCATGATAGGCGTCCATTTGTACATCGGGCGCACGCCCACGGTGTACCACTCGTTGCCGCGATTATTATCGAGGTCGGTGTTCTGATACATCGCGACGTACATCAGGTCCCAGCGCTCGGCCAGCGAGATGGCACCGTGATCCAGCACGCGGTACATTTTGCCGTCGTTATTGATATTCGTGCCCTGCGGCAGCCCTTTGCCCTGCGAAGTCAGCGCGTCCGTTGCGTACTGAAGTACAAACTTGTTGTAGCCTTTCAGCATGCTCTGCGTATGTTCGGCGGTGAAGAGCCAGCCATCTTTGGACGCGCCATCCTCCAGACGATACCCGTCGCGCGCGTTAGCACGGCCATAGTCGACGCCGAGTTCCAGCACGCCATCCGGGTTGGTTTCCAGACCCGCCAGGCGCACATCAAACACGTCGTTCGCGGTGCTGGTTGCGTAGTCGCGGATGCGATCGCTGGAGAAGGTGTAGGAGCCGCCCGCTTCTGATGAGCGCGTGGCGGCGAAAGAGAGTTTGCCGAAGCCGAGGTCAACATCTTCCAGGCCTGCGCCGGGACCGGAGATATCCCAGTAGTAGAAGTCGATCATATGCACGTCGTGACGCTGATAAAAGCGCTTACCGGCCCAGATGGTAGAGCCCGGCAAAGCATCAATCAGGTTTTTGCCTTTAACGTTGGCTTCGCGGAAGGCAGGTGAGGTTGCCTCCCAGTCATTCTGCTGCGATACGGAGTAGGCAACGTTGGTGTCAAAATAGAAACTCTTATCGCCCTCCTTCCAGACTTCCTGTCCCAGCTTAAGCTCGGCGTAGGTTTCACATTCGTTACCCAGACGGTACTTACTTTGTGCGCCGGTCGCCTGGAAGCACTGTTGTTCACCGCCGCTGCCGGTCCAGCCAATGCCGGAACGGGCGTAACCGGTGAAGTCCACCGCCATAGAGGAGGCGGACAGGGTACCCGCAGCGATAGCGATCGCCACGGGGAGTTTGCGCAGAGTTATCATTTATTTATCTCCTGAGATCATTGCTTTTATTGTTTTGCAGGGTACACACCAGGCTCCTGATGCAGCCTGCGACAGGCGCTGCCATCTTCACGAAACAGATGACAGCGTTCCGGCGGCAGGCCGATGCCCATCAGGGCGCCCTCTTCTGCCAGCACCACGTCCTCCTGGCGATAAACCAGGTTTTGACGGATGGCGGGGATTTGAATGTGGATTTGCGTTTCATTGCCGAGCTGCTCAACGACCTGCACCTCTCCCTCCAGCGTGACATCGGCGATGTCGCTGGAGAGCAGATGCTCAGGCCGGATACCCAGCGACATGTTGCTGCCGATCTGCACGCCGGTGCTCTCGACCGGCAGCCAGACCAGCTGATTGTTGGGCAGACGCACCTGAACCTGATCGATTGCGGTGGCGGTTACTTTTACCGGAAGGAAATTCATCCGCGGGGAACCGATAAATCCGGCGACAAAGCGATTGGCGGGGTAATGATAAAGTTCCAGCGGTTTGCCAATCTGCGCGATGCGCCCTGCTTCGAGCACCACAATTTTGTCGGCGAGCGTCATCGCTTCTACCTGATCGTGGGTAACGTAGATCATGGTGCGCTTCAGCCGTTTATGCAGTCGCGAAATTTCGATGCGCATCTGGACGCGCAGCGCGGCATCAAGGTTGGATAACGGCTCGTCGAGCAGAAAAACGCGCGGTTCAGCCACCAGTGTCCGGCCAATCGCCACCCGCTGCCGCTGACCGCCAGAGAGCGCTTTGGGCCGCCTGTCCAGCAGATGCGCCAGCTGCAGCACCTCGGCTACCTGGTTTACACGCTGCTGGATCTCGGCGCGCCTGACGCCGGCCAGCTTCAGGCCAAAGGACATATTTTCCGCAACGTCCAGATGCGGATAAAGCGCATATGACTGAAACACCATGCCGATCCCGCGCTCTGCTGGCGGTACCTCATTCATGCGCTTGCCGCCGATCAGCAGGTCGCCTTTAGTGATGGTTTCAAGCCCGGCAATCATCCGCAGCAGGGTCGACTTACCGCAGCCGGATGGTCCGACAAACACCACAAATTCACCTTCGGCAATCTCAAGATTGATATCTTTCGAGACTTCGGTTTCACCCCATGTTTTGGAGACATGACGTAACGCAACGCTCGCCATAATACTTTTCCTCTCAACGTGCCCTGTTGGCTGATATGACTGCTGGCCGATTCTGTGGCTCATCATGAAAGCCCCGGCAGCCGCTGACATCCTCCGCCACAACGTGAATGCACGGGGGATGAGCCGGGAGGAGGAGAAAGGATGCGTGCCGGCTGCCAGCTGCCGGATGAAGAAATTTTTGTGATGTCAGACGCAGAAAAAAGCGGGAGAAAGTGTGCGCCAGCCCATAAAAACAGGGATTTTTGCAAGCAGGATCACGCGTTTACGCCTGCAGGCGTAGAGAGCAGGAGGATGAAACCGTGCTACAGAACCTGACAATAAACGGGACGCTTACTTCCCGCTTTCGTTTACAGGATGGACTTATGACAATGAAAACCGTCTCGCGCTTATTCGCCCTCTCCGCGCTCTCCGCCGTGCTGTTCTCTGCTTCGGCTCTCGCAAAGATCGAAGAGGGAAAACTGGTTATCTGGATCAACGGTGACAAGGGCTACAACGGACTGGCCGAGGTTGGCAAAAAATTTGAGCAGGAGACCGGCATCAAAGTCACCGTGGAACATCCGGATAAGATGGAGGAGAAGTATCCGCAGGTGGCCGCCACCGGTGATGGCCCCGATATCATTTTCTGGGCTCACGACCGTTTTGGCGGCTATGCGCAGTCAGGTCTGCTGGCGGAGATCTCACCTGACAAAAATGTGCAGGACAAGCTGTTTCCCTTTACCTGGGATGCGGTGCGCTACAACGGCAAGCTGATTGGTTACCCGGTATCGGTCGAGTCCCTCTCGCTGATTTATAACAAAGATCTGGTCGCCGAACCGCCAAAAAGCTGGGAAGCCATCGCCGATCTGGACAAGCAGCTGCGCGCCAAAGGCAAGAGCGCCATCATGTTTAACCTGCAGGAGCCTTACTTCACCTGGCCACTGCTGGCGGCAGGCGGTGCCTATGCTTTCAAACCTACGCAAAGTGGATTTGATATCAAAGACACCGGCGTGGATAACGCCGGGGCGAAAGCGGGCATGCAGTTCCTTGTGGATCAGGTCAAAGCCAAAGTGCTGAATGCGGATACCGACTACTCCATCGCTGAAGCGGCATTCAATAAAGGGCAGACGGCGATGACGGTTAATGGTCCGTGGGCGTGGAGCAACATCGACAAGAGCGGCATCAAATACGGGGTGACCACCCTGCCAACGCTCAATGGCAAACCCTCTAAAACCTTTGTCGGTGTACTGAGCGCCGGTATCAACGCCGCCAGCCCCAACAAAGAGCTGGCAAAAGAGTTTCTGGAGAACTATCTGCTGACCGACAGCGGGCTTGAGGCGGTCAATAAAGATAAGCCGCTGGGCGCCGTGGCGCTGAAATCGTATCAGGCAATTCTGGAGAAAGATCCGCGTATCGCCGCCACCATGAGCAACGCACAGAACGGCGATATCATGCCAAACATCCCGCAGATGTCCGCCTTCTGGTACGCCATGCGCACTGCCACCCTTAACGCGCTGAAAGGACGCCAGAGCGTGGACGCCGCGCTGAAAGATGCGCAGACCCGTCTGAACAAGTAAACCCTGTCTGAAGCCGGCGCTGTCCGGCTTTTTATCAGCTGTTGAGGAATTTCGGATCATGTCAGGAAAAACGGAACGGTACAGCCAGATGCTGAAAGGCGTACTGGTTGGCGGCTGCTGTCTGTTAGTCGGCTATCTGCTGGTGCTGATGTATGTGCAGGGAGAGTACCTGTTTGCGCTCATGACGCTGATTGTCAGCGCAACCGGCATCTGGATTTATGCTAATCGCCGCGCTTATGCCTGGCGCTATGTCTATCCGGGCCTGGCCGGCATGGCTATTTTTGTGCTGTTTCCGCTGGCCTGCACTATCGCTATCGCGTTCACCAATTACAGCAGTACCAATCAGCTTTCGCAGGAACGGGCGCAGCAGGTGCTGCTTGGCAGGCAGTATCAGGATGGCGTCGGGCTGAATTTTGCGCTCTACCCGGCCGATCGGCGCTGGCAGCTGGTGCTCAGCGACAGCAGCAGCGATGAACGCTACGTCTCCACGCCGTTCGATTTCGGCAGCGTACAGACCCTGACGCTGCAGCAGGCGCCGCTGCCCGCTACTCAGCGCGCCACGCTGAAAGTCATCACCACGCATCGCCAGGCGCTAAGCCAGATCCGTGCCCGGTTGCCGGATGGACGTGAGCTGGTGATGAGCTCCTTACGCCAGTTCTCGGGTACCCGTCCGCTCTATGTTGCCGGGCACCAGGGCGTGCTGAAAAATCAGCAAACTGGCGTACGCTATCAGGCTAATCAGGACACGGGGTTTTACCAGCAGATTGCGGCTGACGGCAGCTGGGGCAGTGAACAGCTGAGCCCTGGATTTACCGTTAACGCGGGCTGGAAAAACTTTGTTCGCGTCTTTACTGACGAAGGGATCCAGAAACCGTTTCTCGCCATTTTTGGCTGGACGCTGATCTTCTCGCTGGTGACGGTGATCCTGACCGTTGCAGTGGGCATGGTGCTGGCCTGTCTGGTGCAGTGGGAAGCGCTGCGCGGTAAGGCTATCTACCGCGTGATGCTGATTTTGCCCTACGCCGTACCGGCTTTTATCTCCATCCTTATCTTCAAGGGGCTGTTTAACCAGAGTTTTGGTGAAGTTAACGTCATGCTCAAGGCGCTGTTTGGCGTCCAGCCTGCCTGGTTCAGCGATCCCGCGCTGGCGCGTACCATGCTGGTCATCGTGAATACCTGGCTCGGCTATCCCTACATGATGATTCTGTGCATGGGGCTGTTAAAAGCTATCCCGGACGATCTGTATGAGGCTTCCGCGATGGATGGCGCGGGTCCGCTGCAGAATTTTTTCCGCATCACGCTGCCGCTGCTGCTTAAGCCCCTTATGCCGCTGATGATTGCCAGCTTTGCCTTTAATTTTAATAACTTTGTTCTGGTGCAGCTGCTTACCAACGGCGGACCGGATCGGATCGGGACTACCACGCCCGCCGGCTACACGGATCTGCTGGTCAATTACACCTGGCGTATTGCGTTTGAGGGCGGCGGCGGGCAGGACTTTGGCCTCGCGGCGGCGATTGCAACGCTGATTTTCATGCTGGTCGGGGCACTGGCGGTCATCAACCTGAAAGCCGTGCGCATGAAGTTTGACTGAGGAAAAATTATGGCAATGGTACAACCCAAATCACAAAAGCTTCGTTTGCTGCTGACGCATCTGCTTCTGCTGGTTTTTATTGCCGCCATCCTGTTTCCGCTGCTGATGGTGGTCGCTATTTCACTGCGTTCCGGCAATTTTGCGACCGGCTCGCTGATCCCGGAGCAGATTTCCTGGGAGCACTGGAAGCTGGCGCTGGGATTCAGCGTTACTCAGCCGGATGGCAGCGTCACACCGCCACCCTTCCCGGTACTGCTCTGGCTGTGGAACTCGGTGAAGATCGCAGCGATAAGCGCGCTGGGTATCGTGACGCTATCCACGACCTGTGCCTACGCCTTTGCCCGCATGCGTTTTGCCGGCCGCGCAACCCTGCTGAAAGGTATGCTGATCTTCCAGATGTTTCCGGCGGTGCTGTCGCTGGTCGCGCTCTATGCATTGTTTGACCGGCTCGGTCAGTATGTGCCCTTTCTCGGACTCAATACGCACGGCGGCGTAATCTTTGCCTATCTTGGCGGCATTGCGCTGCACGTCTGGACCATTAAAGGCTACTTCGAAACCATCGATGGCTCGCTGGAAGAAGCGGCCGCGCTGGATGGCGCAACGCCCTGGCAGGCGTTTCGTCTGGTGCTGCTGCCGCTGTCGGTGCCGATTCTGGCAGTGGTCTTTATTCTGGCCTTTATCGCCGCGGTCACCGAAGTGCCGGTCGCTTCGCTGCTGCTGCGTGACGTTAACAGCTATACGCTGGCCGTTGGTATGCAGCAATATTTAAATCCGCAGAACTATCTCTGGGGCGACTTTGCCGCCGCTGCGGTGTTGTCTGCCATTCCCATTACGCTGGTATTCCTGCTGGCACAGCGCTGGCTGGTCAGCGGTCTGACAGCGGGCGGTATTAAAGGCTAACCTCTTCATCATTGTGTGACCTCGCTGCCCCGGTGTTTAACCACCGCTGGGGCGTTTGACGGCCCCCGGGCCGTCTTTTTTTATGGCGAGGGAAATAATCAACATTTTTTCTTACTGAACCCGACCTCCCCTGGAATAAGAAATGATTGATTTATGCAACTCCATCAGGAAATTATTCAGAAAAAAAGAGGCATAGCCGCGCAGATAAAAATTCTGATATTACCTTTGAAATCAATCACCCGGAAAATGAACGATAAAGCGGCAAGGAATTATTTTATAAATAGTAATATTTCCGGGAAAGTAATATGAAAAATCAAAGATAAAACTGCCAAAAACTTCAATAAGTATAAATTGATCTGGCGCACATTTATATTATTCAGGGTTTGAATTCAGAGTGAACGTTAATTAAATATATCCCTGCCGCAATCAGCGGTTTGCTAATAAAGGAGTCTAATCATGGGATATTTAAACTCAGGCATCAGCAACAGCAATAGCGAGAATGCGAACAAAGCCGTACTCACTATTGAAGAAGAGGAAGTGTTAGCGTCCGCCTCGCAGGCGGATGAAGAGAGTCAGTCTGAAGACTAACATTTCAGCGGCACATTATTGTGCCGCTTTAATATGGACATTTATCATGACTATCCTGCCTGAAAGATCTGTCACCCTTACCCGGTCAAGAAACGCAATAGAGCGTTATTTTTCCCGACAGAATATTCAGATAAAAAATGACAACTTTGGCAATACGCTTTCAGCTACGGTTACGCTGTTAAACAGGGAAAGTGGCACCAAACCGATTTCTGGCTGCGGTAAAGGCTATGCAGAGGAAGCCAGTGTTGGTGCACTCTATGAAGCTTATGAACATTACAGAAGCTTTCCGGCACTCAGAGAGAAAAGCAGGTTATATCCCTTCGGGTCAGTCATTCAGCAGGCAGAACTTCGCGGGATGTTGCCATTGACTATTCTTGCGAAATCATCACCCGCCAAAATTGCAGCAGTGGAATTTACAGATAAAAAGGGTTGTGCGTCACTGCTCTGGCCTCTTTTTTTAACGGATTGCGAATATTTTAGCCATATCATTCAGGGAGACACTACAGACTATAGCGCAGCGCGACGCTATACCAGTAATGCAGGTATCGCTGCGGGTTATGGTTTTACTGAAGCAGCGATTCACGCCATCGGAGAAATAATAGAGCGGCACTGCACAGGTATCCTGCTGGCAAAAACATTTTTCTATGGTACACAAAAAGAGGTTCGACTTGTTAATACGGATTCACTGCCCCCTGCAGCTGAAAAACTTTTCAATGATGCTCAGTCTGCTTTAGAGGATGAAATCAATATTATTGATGCCTCAGAACCGTCACTGCCTCCTGTTTATCTTGCTTACTGTAAGAGTAAGCCGCGCCTGGGGATAAACATCTACGGCGCTGGCTGTTCACTTTATGCTGACCATGCGGTTGCCCGGGCTATCAAAGAACTGGTCCAGCTGCATAAACTGGCCGATAATTTTACCTGCTTTACTGAGGAACTGGAAAAACACCAGCATAACCTGAGAGAGCATGAAAAATTATATCGCAGCCTTGTTGCCGATTTTGGCAGCCTCGCTTCTGTCAGCGTTGAGCTGCCAGAGAAACGCGCTGAACTGACTCTGCAAGAGCACCTTCACCGCCTGACAACCCTATGCGAAATGGCCGGATTGCCTGTATGGCTTAAAGAAATAGACAGCGATCCTGCCGGCGTATCACTGGCCTGTGCCGTCATGCCCGGTATGGAGCGATTTGCCCTGGTCAGTTTGGGTAACGTCGTTATTCCCTGCCGAAGCTATCAGGATCAGATATGAGTAGAATAATTTACATCCGGGTCCCGAATCGGGAACGGCATGATATTTTTATCATGACAACCTCTGAATCGATTTTTGCCGGCATACGAAAGCCGTTAAGCCACGTGGCTTACAGCATCATTCTTCCCGATATGATAAAAGGCCCGCTCATTTCGCTGGATGAAACCAAAGATGAAATAACCCTCGGCATCAGAGTGCTGGACGATCCGGCGTGGCGTGAAAAATTACTTCCCCCCTGCCCGGATTACAATATCCACTTTCCATGGCCGCCGCTGGATGATGAAGGGAATGAGGCTATATGCCCGGAATCATTCTGGGATCAGATGGCCGGTACACCGGAGAAGCTGGACATACAGGAAGCGCACTTCCGCCTGCATACCGTAAATTTGCTGCGTGAGATTGCTTTTCCCGACTGCCGCGTATTTGACCCGGCCTGCTCTACCGGAACCTTCCTTGCCTCAGTAAAACAAAAGCTTCCCCGGCTAAACTATTTCGCTGCCGATCGCGCGGAAAAAATGGTCCTGAAGGCCAGGCAGCAGCTGCCGCAGGTTGTACAGAGCGACTTTATGCAATCCTGTGACCGTGACAGGTATGATATTATTTTTTGCCGCTTCGCCAATCATGAAGTGATAAGACACGATCAGGCAGCACCTGTTATCGATAAACTTATTACGCTGCTTAATAAGAAAGGGTATTTAATTATTTTTGGTCATACCCCTGTAAATTGTGATGTTAAAAATCATGTGCGAGGCAAAAACATTGCTCTTAAAATGACAAGCGGCTATAGCGAACGTTCAGCAGGTTTTTTCCAGTATTATCTGTTACAGACACTTTGAAAGACTGCGCTGAGGCCACAGGCACGTGCGACATACCGCTTAACATTAAGCATAAAATGCTGCAGTGGCGCTGCTGCTCTTTAAGCTGAATAACAGATTTTACTTTAAGCAGTGATTACTAAATTTTCGATCAAAACTAATTCCAATCATTAGATACCCTGAATACATTAGCGATACTAAAATCTATTGTCAGGGATAATTGTGGATTCGCTAAGGAAATCAGTGACTGTCAGCGCAGTATCCGATGGCGTTCTGAGTAAAAGAACGCTCAAACTATGCAGATTGCTTAATGATAGCGATAAGCTGATCGATATTGCGCCAGCGACCGCTTTTCTCGATTTTTTGAAAGGCATGGAAGTCACGCATAGCGCCTACCAGCGTAGCGGTATTATCAAGAGCAAGCGTGCGCTGTTCCTTTATAACGAAGGCCTGCTTCATCCTGACAGCACCCTGTTTCTGGCGCGTAAAAAACAGGAGATCCTCGGCACAATCAGCGTGATTGCTCAGCGAAACCAGCAGCTGCCCTGCTCCCTGCTGTTTGGTGCAGAGATAGCCGCCCTCGGGCTGGAAAACCGGAAAGTCGTAGAGCTGGGTACGCTGTCGGTCAAGCAGACGCAGCAGCAGGACAATCTGGTGTTTATGCTCTATCTCAGGATTATGATTTATACGATTTTTGTGGAGCAGGTAGACGATCTGCTTATTCAGGTTAAAGAGAACGTAGCGCCTTTTTATATGCGCAATTTCATGTTTACCCGGATAGGTAAAACCAAAAAACATCCTGAGTACAGCGATCTGAATGCTGTGTTATTGCGTCTCGACGTTAAGAAGATGCGGGAAAAAATCTATGAACAACAGTGCTACGGAGCCAATGGCTGGCTGCGTATTTTATGCGAACTTGGACTGAACCGGCACTATCGTACCATCTGTGCTCAGTGTCGTAATGGCCAGCGCTTCAGGCCGGATCCGCAGGATGCCGCTGTTTATCGTTATCTCTGCTCGCTTCAGAGGTAAATTAAAGGCCACCGCAAGCCCTGTCAGGCGATATCATTGCCGCGGCCGAAGAGGGTGTATTTATAGTAAAATGGTATGTTGTAACTAGAAAGCCAAATCTTTCCGGTTAACGCTTAGAAACAGAATCCCTGTGCCGGGCCGCCTCCGTTCGCCGATGACCATCTACACTTATTTCACCTGAGATCCCCTGAAAACATGAGGTTAAGATGAGTCTGTTATTTAGCGCCACGAAACTGGGACAGCTCTCGCTGGAGAATCGCATTATTATTGCGCCCATGTGTCAGTACTCCGCTGAGGCGGGTAAAGCCACCGCCTGGCACCGTATCCATCTGGGGCAGCTTGCCCTGTCCGGTGCGGGCTTACTGATTATCGAAGCAACAGCCGTTGAGGATATCGGCCGCATATCGCCGGGCGATCTGGGATTGTGGGACGATGAGACTGAGGCGGCACTGGCCAGCGTGCTGGAGGATATCCGTCCATGGGCAACCCTGCCAATAGGTATCCAGCTGGGTCACGCAGGTCGCAAAGCCTCCTGTGCCGTGCCGTGGGAAGGCGGCGAGCAGCTTTCGGCTCAACAGGGCGGCTGGCAGACGGTGGCTCCCTCCGCAGAGGCTTACCAGTCGGGCGAACAGGCGCCACACGCGCTGAGTAAAGAGGAGCTGATGCGCCTGAAACAGGCCTTTGTTGACAGCGCGCAGCGCGCGGTCCGCATCGGTATCGAACTGGTTGAACTGCATGCTGCCCATGGCTATCTGCTGCATCAGTTTCTCTCTCCGCTCAGTAACAAGCGCGATGATGAATATGGCGGATCGCTGGAAAACCGCATGCGCTATCCGCTGGAAGTGTTTCAGGCGATACGCGATGCTCTGCCAGATTCAGTACCGGTGGGCGTGCGTATTTCAGCAACTGACTGGGTCGCAGGCGGCTGGGATAATGAGCAGTCTATTGCGTTCAGCCAGCAGCTGGCCGCCGCAGGCTGTGCCTATATTCACGTCTCCAGCGGCGGACTGTCGCCCGATCAGGAGATCGATATCGGCCCAGGCTATCAGCTCTCTTTTGCGCGCGATATTCGCAAAGTGGTGGATATACCGGTAATCGGTGTCGGACTGATAACCGATCCGCAGCAGGCGGAACAGGCTCTGCACACCGGTGATACAGACCTGATTGCGCTGGCGCGCGGCATGCTCTGGGATCCGCACTGGCCGTGGCACGCTGCCGCTGAGCTGGGCGCCACCGTTAAGGCTCCGCCGCAGTATCTGCGTTCAGAGCCGCACGGTCTGAAAGGCACTCTGGTACAGAACGGCAAGTGATCCATTGCGGCAGGCGCTCCGCCTGCCGCACCCTCTGGGAAATTTCACAGATTGTGGCCAGCGTGAGGCGCTCCGGCCCTTAGCCTCTATGCTTCATTTCACGCATTCACATTAAAGGACGATGAAATGAAACCTCAACACCTTCTGCTTTCTGCTGTTTTACTTTGCACCGCTGGCGTCGCCGCGGCCGATACCATGAAAAACCCGGTGAGCGTGCACGTGCTCAACCTGCAGACCGGCATCCCCACCGCTGGCGTAAAAGTAGAACTGGATCAGAAAGCAGGCGATAACTGGACAAAACTGGCGGAAGCCACCACGGATGCGCAGGGGCGGATCCCGGCACTCTATCCGAAAGATAAAATGGCGCAGTCAGGTATTTATCGCGTGGTGTTTAAAACCGGGGAGTATTATAAGTCAGTTAATCAGCAGACTTTCTTTCCGGAAATTCCGGTGATTTTTAACCTTGAGAAAACCGATCAGCATTACCATATCCCGCTGCTGCTGAGCCAGTATGGCTATTCAACCTATCGCGGTAACTGATTGATAAAACGCGCTGGCGTCAGGCCAGCGCGTTCTCCTGTCAGCCTGGGCCAAATTGCGGCAACCACTCCAGCCAGCTCAGCAGCCACGCTACGATGTTCAGTCCCCCAAATAGCAGTACCAGCGTAATCACCAGCGAGGATTTTTTATGCGTGGCGAAGCGCTTTTCTGCCCGTAATGCGAGCAAGGCCGGGATCGCTACCGCCCACAGGGTGGCAAACAATCCGGCATAGCCGATGGCCGCCACAAACCCGTGTGGCCAGACAATCGACGCCAGCAGCGGCGGCAAAAAGGTCAGCAGCGCCGTTTTCACACGCGCCCGGCGCGTATCGCCCTGCCCCATACGGTCGGCGATATAGTCGAACAATCCTGCGGTGACGCCAAGAAACGAAGCGATAACGGCAAAATGGGAAAAGAGCGACAGCATCAGGGTTAATGCCGGCACCTGCAGATGCGAGCCCAGCGCCGCCATCAGCGCGGCGATATCCCCGCCCTGCGCAACAATACCCGGAAACGCGCTGCGCGGCAGGTTTCCCATCGTGCTGACGATCCAGAACAGGTAGAGCGCAAGCGACATCAGGGTCCCGAGCAGCAGCGCACGTGCGATCCTGCGCCGGTCGCGATGGTAATAGCTCACCAGCCCGGTGATATTGCCGTGATACCCAAAAGAGGCCAGGCAGAAAGGCAGCACGCCGAGCGCATAGGGCCAGTAAGCGCTGCCTTCTGGCGCTGGCTGCAGCAGTGAGGCACTGTCAACCTGCATCAGGAGTCCGCCAAACAGCATAATAAGCAGCGCAATTTTTGCCACTACGCAGAAGGTCATAAGCCGGCTCACGCCACGCGTGCCGAGCAGCACGACCCCTGCAACCAGCAGCGTCAGCGCAATTTTCGCACCGGCCGCTGTCAGCGGCAGTCCCAGCTGATTAAGGGAGTGCTGATAGACCGGACCGCTGGCTGAAATGTAGGCGTAGGTCAGAATACCCAGTACAAACAGGATGCTTAACCCGTTGAGCCTTGCCCAGCCGCGTCCCAGCAGATCGCGCACCAGCGTGTCATAGCCGGCGCCGGCAGTATAGTGCAGGCTGACGCGCATAAACAGCAGGCCGGAGAGCAGCATCGCGCCCCAGCTGATAAACAGCAGCAGCACGCCCCAGCCAAACCAGCTTCCTGCCATAACCACAGGCAGCGTAAACATACCGGCACCCACAACGGTGCCACAGATGATCATAGCGCCCCACCAGACTGAGGGCTGGCGCGGCGTGAGTTGAGGTACTGACATTAAGACGACTCAGAAAATTAGCAAAGGCGGGATGATACACATCATGTACTAGTATGTAGAGTACAAAACGCAAAAACAGACTGGCAGGGTTGTAAGCAGATAATGACAGCAGCGCGCCTGCAGAGCAGGCGCGCAGTTCAGGCGGGGGTTACTGATAAAAAGCCGGACGGGGTGGCATCGTAATCTGAACAATATCGCCACTCTTCTGAGCCGCGACGCAGGCGTCTGCCGCTACCGCCGCCGCATAACCATCCCAGGCAGAAGGCCCGGTCAGCTCATCGGCAAGCACATTGTTGATAAACGCCTGCAGCTCCACATCGTATGCATCGATAAAGCGCTTTTTCCAGTCGGTCAGGATGGCCACAGAGAGCGCTGCGTTACTGCGCGTCTGCACCGCCACAGGTTCCGGCAGCCGGGCAATGCCGCTTTCTCCGACAACTTCACACTGAATGTCATAGCCATACTGGCAGTTAACAAAAATTTCGACGTCAATGCGCGTACCCTGCGCCGTTTCCAGCAGAACAATCTGCGGATCTTTCAGGTGTGAACTGGCGTGACGCGTTTTGCGTGGCCAGATCACCTGCGCGCTGACGTAATCATCATTCAGTAACCAGCGCAGCACATCCAGCTCATGGATCAGCGTATCGGTAATCGCCATATCCGTGGTGTAACTGTCACCCACCTCCGGATTGCGATGCGCGCAGTGCAGCATCAGCGGCGCGCCAATCTCACCGCTCTCCAGCACCTGCTTCAGCGCGCGATAGCCGCTGTCATAGGGTCGCATAAAGCCGACCTGTACGCGTTTTTTACCGCCGGCCATCTCCGCTTCAACGATGTTCATACAGCCCTGCGCCGTCACTGCCAGCGGCTTTTCACAAAATACCGCCTTGCCCGCTTTGATCGCCGCCAGCACAAACTCTTCATGAGTGGGGCCCCAGGAGGTCACCAGCACGGCCTGTACGTCAGGCGCATTAATCAGATCGTGCGCGCTGTCGTAGATCTCCGCCTGCAGCTGTAGCGCAGCTGCGACCTCTTCACACTGACGGCGGTCGATATCATTCAGCGCCACTACGCGCGCGTTCTGCAGCACCTGACTGCAGCGCCGGATATGTTCACGACCGATTGCACCGGTGCCAATTACGCCAATATTGAGTGTCATAGTCTGTTTCCTGAGCCGGTTGCGGTTAGCGGTTGAGATAGTCGATACTGCTGCGGATCTGCTGCTCAATCTCAGCAGCGCTCCAGCTCTCCATCACCGATGAGAAAGGCTCAAATGCATAGATCCCGCGATACCCCATCTCTTCAAGGCGGGCCACCTGCTGTTTTGTCTGCAGTCTGTCATCGGCGCTGAGCATAATACGCTCTTCATCCGTCAGCTCTGCCGCCGGCCGCGTATCGGTCACGCCGGACAGGTGAACCAGACCAATCTCATGCACGTTGACGTGCCCGGCAAAGTCCGCCTCGGCACCTTCATAAAGATGATGATGGAAGGTATCCAGCACAATTTTGAACGGCACCCCGGCCTGTTTGATCAGCTGCTGCGCCTGCGCGGCAGAACGCAGCGAACTCTGCGGAAAGCCCAGCGGCTCAACCAGCCCCTGAATGCCGTATTCTGCAAACAGCGGCGCCAGCGTTTGCAGCGCATCGATAGTCTGTGCGTCGCTGACCGGCGCACCATCGTTGAGCGGACAGAGCACCAGCGCTCTGGCACCGCTTTCAGCTGCGTCTTTCAGCAGGCCGCGGGTCTTTGCCAGAACCTCATCATTGAGCTGGTTAAATGGATAAACCGCATTGATTGTTTCGATAGTCAGATCGTGCTCGCGCGCCAGCGCGCTGACCTGCGCGCCACCGAGATTGTCGGTCACGCTGCCGCTTTTCATGTCGTTGCGGATTTCAACCTTGTGCAGCCCCAGCTTTGCCACCAGCGCAAAAAATTCACTGATGCTCAGAGCGGGAGCAATTTTGCGATTAATACAGAGGCGGTCGCTGCTTAGTTTACCGGTCATATTCAGTCCTGATGCGTACGGGTTGGAAGGCAACTGAAGGGATACTAAAACATCAGGCTGAGCGGCTCCGCTGCTTCTTTGAGTGATTTACATCAGCCCCGTATCGTGCTGACTAAGCGCATATCAGCAGTCCTGTTTTTTACCGCGCGGCAGCGATACCACCAGCAGACCCGCCACAATCAGTACTACGCCCGCCAGACTGCTCCAGCGAAAAGGCTCATGAAACCACGGCAGAACGACAGCAGCCAGCCAGACCAGTACGTAGCTCAGACTGAGTAGCGGATAGAGCTGACTGAGCGGCTGATAGCGCAGCGCGGCAAGCCAGCAGAGCATCGATAACCCGTAGGCTGCAAGGCCGGCGCAGAGCATCAGCACAGGGCGTGCGCCGCCCTGCAGCAGCGCACTGAACGCGGGAAACTCCATCATCGCGCTGCGCAGCATCAGCTGCGCCAGCGTCACCAGCGCGACGCTTACGAGCGCCAGCCCTGTACCTTTCATAGCTGACTCCCCATCAGCGCCACCCCCGCGACAATCAGCAGCGTGCCCAGCCACTGCTGCAGCGTACAGGCTTCGCGCCAGATCAGGCGTGCGGCTGCCGCCACCAGCACAAAGTTAAGGCTGAGCATCGGATAGGCCTGGCTGACCGGCACACTGCGCAATACCAGCAGCCAGAGCAGCATCGCCGCCCCCAGCAGCAGCAGGCTGAGCGCGACCCAGAGCGCCATGCGCCTGCCGCCTGACGCCATCAGCGCGGCCTGCTTCTGACAGAGCTGGGCTGCACAGCTGAGCAGGCTGACCAGAACAATCAGCAGCAGATTCATGGCGCGCGACGGTAGCTGTAATAAACCAGCCGTCCCTGCTGCCAGACATCATCCGGCACCGGCAGCATCGCATCCGGCGTTTTCTGCCCGGCATCCAGCATCAGTACCAGCGCGACACCACCCTCTCTGCGATGGACGCGCAGCCAGTCGGCAAACTCCGCTCCGGCAACGTAGCGCTTTCGGGCATCGGCATAGCTGAGACCATACTCCAGCTCGCCTTTGCTGCTGTAAAAAAAGATATCGCTGCGTTTGAGCTGCCAGGCGATCGCCGAGGCGACGCCGGGATTATCCGCCAGGATAAAGCGGCTCTGCGCAAGCCGCTCCTCTATGTGGCGAACAAAGTTCTGCGGTTGTTTGGCGTCCCGTATCCGGTCGGGAATAGCAAATCCCACCAGCAGCGCCAGCGCCAGCGGGCAGAGCGCTGCCAGCTGCCAGCGCCCGGTGCG
The DNA here is from genome assembly GCF_007680655.1 of Pantoea sp. PSNIH1. Lineage (NCBI taxonomy): Bacteria > Pseudomonadati > Pseudomonadota > Gammaproteobacteria > Enterobacterales > Erwiniaceae > Pantoea > Pantoea sp. PSNIH1. The sequence goes on along the minus strand of NZ_VEIP01000004.1, from coordinate 39,934 downwards.
CAGGCTGACACCTGCTGCCAGCGCCCAGCCGGTAAAAGCGAGCGCAGCCAGAGTCGCACGCAGCTTCTCGTCGCTGCTGTAGAGCGGCCGGTGAGCCAGCCCCCACGGTGCCAGTACGCTTATCACCGCCAGCGCGGTCAGCGCGCCAAACAGCAGGTTGATCCAGCCGTTAAACCGCAGCGCGGTGTTTAAGCGTGCGCTGTTTCCTGATGCATAACCTGCTATCAGCAGGCTCAGCGGAGCAAAACAGGGCAGGATATAGGTTGGCAGCTTGCCTTTTGCAATACTGAAAAACAGCAGCGGCAGCAGGACCCAGCTCAGTAAATAAAACACGCCTGCCTGCTGGCGACGCTGCTGCCAGCCGCTTATCAGCGTGCCGGGCAGCAGCCCCAGCCAGGGCAGCGTGCCCGCAACCAGCACCGGCAGGTAATACCAGAAAGGCGCTTTGTGCTGCGCGTTTTCTTCAGCAAAACGCTGAATATGCTCAACCCAGAAAAAGTAGTGCCAGAAATCTCCCGCCTGCTGCGCTATCGCCAGCGCCCACGGCAGGCTCAGCAGTACTGCGGTCAGCAGCGCCAGCGGCCCCCAGCGTAGCAGTTCCGTGAAGCGGCGCTGCCACACCATCCACGGCACAATCGCCAGCACCGGAACCGCGAGCGCCAGGAAGCCTTTGGTCATAAACCCCATGGCGCAGGACGCACCCAGCAGCAGATAGCCGGAGAAGCGCTGCCGGAATGTGCATGCCTGAGCCGCGTACCAGAAGCTGCACATCGCTCCCGTCAGCCACAGCAGCAGAACAGGGTCCAGCACCGCATAAGTGCCGACTCCGTAAACCAGCAGCGAGGTCAGAAAAACGGTGCTGGCCAGCAGGGCGACGTTGCGGCTGGCAAACATCCGGCATCCCAGCCAGAAAATCAGCAGGCCGCTGCATAGCGTGCTGAACAGCGCGCCGGCGCGGACGCCAAAATTAGTGTGTCCGAACAGCAGCTGGCCCAGATTATTTATCCAGTAGCCGGCGACAGGTTTTTCAAAATAGCGCAAATCAAAAAAGTGCGGCACAACCCAGTTGCCGCTGACAATCATCTCGCGGCTGATCTCTGCATAACGCAGCTCATCGGGCTGCCACAGATCGCGAAACGGAACCGGCAGCAGATAATAGAGCGCAAACAGCATCAGCAGCAGCGTAATTTTGGTGCCTGTACGCATCAGAACTCCCTGATTAGTTTTCTGCCTGATAGCCCAGCCACCCTTCCCGACCCGCAATCCGGCCGCGTATCACAGGCGCGCGCGGCAGAGTGGAGAGATCGGCAGGCAGAAGCTCGCTGAGCGGACAGAACTGAATACCGGCCTGCCGGGCGCGATCGAGCAGGTTGCTAAAGGCGTCGCGCGCGGCGATCCCCTCAACTTCGGCATGAATGGTGTAAACCGCGGTGCCCGCAGCGTGCTGCATGCGCTCAAGGATAAAATCGTTGAAGCGCGCAGCACTCACCTGTTGCCCCACCACTTCATCCCAGGTAGGCAGCGTGACCGGGATCTGTACTGTGCCTTCTGTACCGTCCGGTAGCAGCGGGATAAACGGGCCGCTGCCGCGGCAGTCGCTGTTGTACCGAAAATGGAAAGGTTCTTTTGCAGCAATAATCCGGCTGTCTGCCCGCCAGCCGGCAACGGCTGAACAAGTGACGGCGTCACCTGTCAGCGCTTCCAGCATCTGCCTGCCCCGCCCGATCTCCTGCGCCAGCCGCTGTTCTGACCAGACGCCCGCCCAGGTCTGCCAGGCGAAGTGATCCCAGGCGTGCAGGCCAACCTCATGATGATCGGCGGTGGCGCGGATAATGTCCGCCTGGCCGCGTCCGATGTGGCGTCCTGGCCAGGCGGTACCGGCCAGCAGAATATCCCAGCCATAGAGCGATGCCGCCCGCGAGCGCACCATTTTGTGAAAAAAGTGCGGCTTAAGCAGGCGCCAGATATGGCGCCCCATATTGTCCGGCCCGACGCTGAAAAAGAAGCTCGCCTGCAGCTGATGCAGGCTGAACTGTTCCAGCAGTGCCGGGACGCCCAGCCGGGTGCCGCGCCAGGTATCAACATCGACCCGCAGCCCCACTTTTTTCATGGCTTCTCCTGCAGTTCAACAGTGCGCAGAAAGAAATCAAGGGTGTTATCGATGGTGGTATCCATATCCACATCCGGTGCCCAGTTCAGCAGCCGGCGCGCATTTTTTATCGAGGGCTTGCGATGCTCCACATCCTGATACCCTTTGCCGTAGTAGCTGCTGCTTTCTACTTCGCGGAACCCGGCAAACGGCGGAAAACGGTCGCGCAGCGGATGGCGCTCAAAGCTTGCCAGCAGATGCTCCGCCAGCTCACGAATACTGGCTTCATTTTCAGGATTACCAATATTGATGATCTGCCCGTCACAGTTACCGTTGCGGTTTTCAATGATGCGAAACAGCGCCTCAATGCCGTCACGGATATCGGTAAAGCAGCGCTTCTGCGCCCCGCCATCCACCAGTTTGATGGGCGATCCCTCTACCAGATTGAGGATCAGCTGCGTAATGGCGCGCGAGCTGCCAATGCGTGCAGCATTGAGGTTATCCAGCCGGGGGCCCATCCAGTTAAAGGGGCGGAACAGCGTAAAGCGCAGGCCCTCTTTTTCACCATAGGCCCAGATCACCCGATCGAGCAGCTGTTTGGAAACCGAGTAGATCCAGCGCTGCTTGTTAATCGGACCGACCACCAGGTTAGAGCTATCCTCATCAAAATGCCGATCGGTACACATGCCGTACACTTCAGAGGTAGAAGGGAAGATGATGCGTTTTTTATATTTAACGCAGTCGCGAATGATTTTCAGGTTCTCTTCAAAATCGAGTTCAAATACGCGCAGCGGGTTACGGGTGTACTCAATCGGCGTAGCAATCGCCACCAGCGGCAGCACCACGTCACACTTCTTGATGTGATACTCAATCCATTCAGAATGAATGCTGATGTCGCCCTCAACAAAGTGGAAACGCGGCTCGTTCAGAAAACGGCTTATCGCATCAGAGCCGATATCCAGCCCGTAAACCTCAAAATTATCATCCTGCAGCAGGCGTTCAGTCAGATGATTGCCGATAAAGCCGTTCACCCCGAGGATCAGCACCCGCGTGCGGCGTTTAACAGCCGCCACCGGCTCAGAGTAAAGCAGCGCGCCGGGCACCAGCCCCAGGCTCTGCGCCAGCTGGCTGCCATTCATAAACACGCCGTTGTCACACTGGCCGGTGATAATTTCCAGTGCGCCCTGGCCGCAGGCGACCTGCAGCGGATCGACAGAGAGTACGGTCCCGGCTCTGGCACCCGGCGTGCCGGCGTGCACACGTCCTTTCCACACCATAAACTTCACCGTACCGGCAAAGGCAAAAGCACCGGGCCACGGCCAGGTTACCGCGCGCACCAGATTATTCACCTGCTGCGCACTCTGCTCCCACCGGATACGTCCATCTTCCGGCGTGCGGCGTCCGACCCGGGTTGCCAGCCCCTCATCCTGCGGCCGGGCTACAATCTCGCCGCGCTTCAGTGCTGGCAGCGTACCTTCCAGCAACTGTGTGGCACAGGCGACCAGCTTACGGTGCAGCGTCAGCGCATCATCCTGCTCATCGATCGCCACCTTTTCCTGCGTGACAATGTCACCGGCATCGGCCCGCTTAACCATGCGATGCAGCGTCACGCCGGTTTCCGTTTCGCCATTAACCAGCACCCAGTTAAGCGGTGCGCGTCCGCGATAGGCGGGCAGCAGCGAGCCGTGCAGATTAAACGCGCCGCGTGCCGCACATTCCAAAATAGCGTCGCTCAGCATGGCGCGGTAATAAAAGGAGAAAATATAGTCAGGCTGCAAGGCGCGGATGCGTTCAATCCATAACGAGTGATTGATCTCTTCAGGCGCATGCACCGGAATGCCGCGCTCAGCGGCGAGGCGCGCGACGGAATCAAAAAAATGGCTCTCTGCGCCGGTGTCGGTGTGCGTAAAGATCGCCGCAATCTCAAAACCCGCTTTCAGCAGCGCGTTGATTCCTGCGCAACCCATTTCCGCATAGGCAAAAACAACTGTTTTCATGGTTTGATTTCCTGAACCTGAGGAGTTTCCTGCTGCGGGTGGATCACCCGCTGAATGAAATAGCGCGGCCGCGCGCGTACATCGTTGTAGATACGCCCGATGTATTCGCCCAGCAGGCCCATCCCGATAAACTGCGCGCCGACAAAAATGAACAGCACTGCAAACAGCATAAACAGACCGTCGCCGGCCCAGCCGGCGCCAAAAAACAGGCGCAAGATCACCAGCACTATCGAAAAGGCAAAGCCCGCCAGCGCAATCAGGCTGCCAGCAATACTCAGCAGGCGCAGCGGCGTCGTGGTCAGACAGGTCACCAGGTCATACATCAGATTGATAAGCTTCATGACGCTGTATCTGGAATCGCCAAACTCGCGTTCAGCGTGTGCGACCGGCAGTTCGATAGTGCGGCGGGCAAAGGTATTGGCCAGTATGGGAATAAAGGTGCTGCGTTCATGGCAGTTCAGCATGGCGTCAACAATATGCCGGCGATAGGCGCGCAGCATGCAGCCATAGTCGCCCATCGCTTTGCCGGTCACGCGCTGGATCAGCTGATTGATGGCGCGTGAGGCGCGTTTACGAAACCAGCTATCCTGCCGGTTCTGGCGTACTGTGCCCACCACGTCGTAACCCTGCTGCGCAGCTTTGACCAGCGCCGGGATCTCTTCGGGCGGGTTCTGCAGATCGGCGTCCAGCGTAATAATCAGGTCGCCCGATACATGGGCGAAGCCCGCCATAATCGCAGAGTGCTGACCATAGTTTCGGTTAAGCAGTACGCCGACGACGTGACTTCCTGGCATATCAGCGGCATCAGCGATCATCTGCGCCGAGCGGTCGCTGCTGCCGTCATCCACCAGCAGGATCTCAAAGCTCAGACCCAGCGTGCTACAGGCTGCGCTGGTGCGGCGTACCAGCTCCGGCAAACTCTCCTCTTCGTTATAGACCGGGATAACCACAGAGATTTTCTGAAGCGGTTTTTCATCCAGCATGGCGGCCTCCTGCCAGCGTACGCAGCGCGCCGATCACCCGGCTGACATCCTCATCCTGCATATCAGGAAACAGCGGGAGCGAACAGATACGTTCGCTGTTCCATTCCGTGTCAGGCAGGGAAAGATGCGGATAACGCTCGCGATAATATTTGTGCGTGTGCGCCGCGCGGAAGTGAAGTCCGGTGCCGATCTCCTCCGCTTTCAGCGCCTCCATCAGCGCATCGCGGCTGATGCCGCAGGTAGCTTCATCCACGCGAATGATAAACAGATGCCAGGCGTGCTGATGCGGCCAGTCCGGCTGTTTCAGCGGCAGAAAAGGCGTATCCGCCAGCGCCTGCAGGTAGCGCTGCGCAATCTCCCGGCGGCGCCGGTTGATAGCCTCAAGCTTACCGAGCTGAACCAGCGCAATAGCGGCATTGATATCGGGCAAATTGTATTTAAAACCGGGTTCTATCACCTCTGCCTGCGGTTTGCGCCCGTGCGTATTGCGATCCCAGGCATCCACCCCCAGGCCGTGAAACTTCAGGCTGCGCACCCGGTCGGCCAGTTCAGCATCATCCGTTACAACAACGCCGCCCTCGGCACAGGTGATATTTTTGATGGCGTGCAGTGAAAAGATCGCCGTGCCGCGCTGTCCGACATGCTGGCCGTTATAGTGGCAGCCGGTAGCGTGCGCGGCGTCCTCAATCACCGGAATGGCGTAGCGCTCACCCAGCGCGCAGATTGACGCCAGATCAACCGGCGCACCGGCGTAATGCACCGGAATAATCGCCCGGGTGCGTGGTGTGATCGCCGTTTCAATCTGCGGTGCCGTCACCATCAGCGTATGACGGTCGACATCAACCATAACCGGCGTGGCTCCCAGCAGCGTGATGATATTGAGCGTAGAGACCCACGTTAGCGAAGGGGTGATCACTTCATCTCCGGGCTGAATGCCCAGCGCCAGCAGCGTAACGTGCAGGCCGGCAGTCGCTGAACTGACGGCAATGGCGTGCTGGTTTCCAGTCAATTCACAGAAAGCCTGCTCCAGCGCAGCATTTTTCGGGCCGGTGGTGATCCAGCCTGAAGCGAACACCGCACTGACGGCGGCCAGCTCTTCTTCGCCCAAAGCGGGACGCGAAAAGGGTAAGAAAGACATAAATCCACCTTATCAATTATGCTCTGACCACAATGCAGGAATAAACTCTGCACCTGTCACTCTGCGCAACTTCAACGCACTCTCAACGTGTTATAGTGAAAAACTGGTTAACATCACGCCCGTTCACTGGCTCAGCGCTGACATAGCCGATCGACTAAAACATTAGTGCACCTGCTATTTTTCCTGCGTAATCACCATAAGCAACAAAACTTAACGCAACATTAAATTTGCAGTGTTTACTCAGCCAACTTCTTCAGCGTTTAGGGTTGATTGATAATTGTGCAGAGCGCGGCATGACAAAAAGCAGGGCTGCCGTTGAGATTTTTACACGCTGATTTTTCTGGATATGGCGCGCAATTTTTTCTGCAAAGCGCTGAAAATATTGATTTTAAATACCTCATTCGCCGGATATCAGGTAGGTTACTCGCAGATGAATTACGTCATGTGAGAAGGAGGAGAATATGATGCTGGTAATGGTGACGCTGCTGTCGCTGGCGACGGGCAGTTTTATTAACGTTGTGGTGTACCGGCTGCCACGACACATCGCCGGGGCGGCCACGTTCACTTCCCTGCTGGCTCCCTCCTCCTGCTGCATACACTGTGAACGCGCCCTGCGCTGGTATGACATGATCCCGGTGCTGAGCTGGCTGCTGCTGCGCGGCCGGTGTCGCGATTGCTATGGCCCTATCAGCTGTCGTTATCCGGTTACTGAGGCCGCGACGTCGCTGATCGCCCTGCTGCTGATGCAGCTGCTGCCCGCGGACAGCCGCCTGATTGCCGCACTGCTGCTGGCATGGTCACTGCTGGCGCTTTCGCTTATCGATATGACGCATCTGCTGCTGCCGGATGCGATTACGCTGCCGCTGCTCTGGCTTGGCCTGCTACTGCATGCCGGTGATGCGATGCCCGGTACGCTTCGTGATGCCGTTACCGGCGCAGCGGCCGGGTATAGCGTGATTCGCTTTACCGGCTGGTGCTATCAGCTGCTGAGAAATCAGCCCGGCATCGGACTGGGGGATGCAAAATTAATGGCAGCGCTGGGTGCCTGGCTTGGCTGGACGTTGCTGCCGGCGCTGCTGCTTATCGCCTGCGGCAGCGCGCTGATTTTTGTGATCTTTATCAAACCCTGCTGTTTTCAGCGGCCAGACCGCCCTGTTCCGTTTGGTCCGTGGCTTTCACTGGCGGGTATAAGTCTCTTTATTCATTCGATAATTTAAAGCTGGCTATTTTAGCGGAGAAATAACAGCGGCCAGTTTCTGTCCAACGTTATGATTCGTATATGAAAAGAATAAACAATTCTACACAAAATTAATCATTGTGATGTGAGGCAAAAGGCTCTATATTGGCCGCGCTTTTTACATTACTGATACTTTTTTGTTCAATTAGTCAATCGGCCAGCCACTGCGAGCCCCGGTTGAAGGAGAGATATGATGACGGATAAAGTCCGTATTGATAATTTTGGTGCCAGCTCATTCAACGGAAACAACGACGCATTCTTAGCCCGTCAGGCTGAGTTTGAATCAAACGTCAGGAGTTACCCGCGCAAATTGCCTTTAGCCATCGCTAAAGCCAGCGGCGTGTGGATTACGGATGTTGAGAATAAGCAATATCTTGACTGTCTGGCTGGCGCAGGGACGCTGGCACTTGGTCATAACCATCCTGATGTTCTGCAGAGCATCCAAAATGTCATTACCAGCGGCTTGCCGTTACATACTCTTGATCTGACCACACCGCTGAAAGATCAATTCTCTGAATCTCTGCTTTCTCTGCTGCCAGGCCAGGGCAAAGAGTACTGCCTGCAGTTCACCGGCCCATCCGGCGCGGACGCCGTTGAAGCTGCGCTGAAGCTGGCGAAAAAAGTCACCGGCCGCAGCGGTATTATCAGTTTCTCAGGCGGCTATCACGGCATGACGCACGGCGCGCTCGCGGTGACCGGCAACCTGTCGCCAAAAGAAGCGGTTAACGGCATGATGCCGGAAGTGCAGTTTATGCCTTATCCGCACCAGTACCGCTGCCCGCTGGGTATCGGTGGCGACGCAGGCGTGAAAGCGCTGACCTACTACTTCGATAACCTGATCAATGACGTAGAAAGCGGCGTGCGCAAGCCGGCAGCCGTTATTCTGGAAGCGGTCCAAGGTGAAGGCGGCGTGAACCCGGCACCGGCAGAGTGGCTGCAGCGCATTCGCAAAGTCACGCAGGAGCACGGCATCCTGCTTATTCTGGATGAAGTTCAGGCAGGCTTTGCCCGCACCGGCAAATTCTTCGCCTTTGAACACGCCGGCATTGAGCCGGACATCATCGTGATGTCAAAAGCGGTTGGCGGTGGCCTGCCTCTCGCTGTGCTGGGCATTAAAAAGCAGTTTGATGCCTGGTCACCAGGACACCATACCGGTACTTTCCGCGGCAATCAGCTGGCGATGGCGACTGGTCTGGCTACCCTGAAAGTGCTGACCGAGCAGAATATTGCTGCCAAAGTTGCGGAACAGGGTGAATGGCTGAAAGCACAGCTGGCAGAGATGCAGCAGCGCTTCCCGGTTATCGGTCATATTCGCGGCATGGGCATGATGATCGGTATCGAAATCGTTAAGCCTGATGAGCCAGCCGATCACATGGGCAGCTTCCCGGCAGATGGCGAGCTTTCTGCGCTGCTGCAGAAGAAATGCTTCGAAGCGGGCCTGATTCTGGAGCGCGGCGGCCGTCACGGTTCTGTCCTGCGCCTGCTGCCGTCCCTGCTTATCACAAACGAAGAGCTGGCTGTATTCCTGGATAAATTTGAGCAGGCGCTGCTGGGCGCTGGCGTCAAACCTGTTTGACTGGAAAAGTAAATGAGTGAAGTGAACCCGATTCTGGCCGGCTCTGCGCAGAGCATTGAGGCGTATCAGCAGGCGATTGCCCAGAGCAGCGCCGCGGTTGTGCAGTGGCTGCAACAGCCTGAGATGTATCAGGGCAAAACGGTTGCCGAACTGCGCGAGCGAATTGCGCTTGACTTCAATCCTGACGGCCTGGGTAACCAGGCCGCGATTGAGCGCGCAATTGAGTATTTCCTGAAAGACAGCCTGTCAGTGCACCACCCGCAGTGTGTGGCGCATCTGCACTGCCCAAGCCTGGTGGTAAGCCAGGCCGCTGAAGTTCTGATCAACGCCACAAACCAGAGCATGGATTCCTGGGACCAGAGCCCATCAGCGACCATCATTGAGGTCAAACTCATTGAATGGCTGCGTGCTCAGGTGGGTTACGCTGCCGGCGACGCGGGCGTCTTTACCAGCGGCGGCACCCAGAGCAATCTGATGGGTCTGATGCTGGCGCGTGATGCCTTCTTTGCCCGCCAGGGACATTCGGTGCAGCAGGATGGCATCACCGGCGATCTGCGTAAGATGAAAGTGTTCTGCTCTGAAAATGCGCACTTCTCCGTACAAAAGAACATGGCGCTGCTCGGCCACGGCTATCAGTCAGTGGTTCAGGTGAAGTCGGATGACTTTGCGCGCATGGACGTCAACGATCTGCAGGCCAAACTGGCGCAGGCTGAAGCGAATGGCGAACAGGTACTGGCGATTGTTGCTACGGCGGGTACCACTGACGCAGGCGCTATCGATCCGCTGCGCGAAATTGCTGCCATTGCTGCTGAACGTAACATCTGGGTGCACGTGGATGCGGCATGGGGCGGCGCGCTGCTGCTGTCAGAGAAGTATCGCCACTATCTGGATGGCCTGGAAATGGTGGACTCCGTTACCCTGGACTTCCATAAGCAATATTTCCAGACCATCAGCTGCGGCGCATTTCTGCTGAAGGATGCGCGTCACTATGAACTGATGCGTTATCAGGCGGCTTACCTGAATTCTGAGTTTGATGAAGAGGCGGGCGTACCAAACCTGGTCTCTAAATCGCTGCAGACCACGCGTCGCTTCGATGCGCTGAAGCTGTGGATGGGTCTGGAAGCGCTGGGTCAGAAACAGTATGCGGCAATTATCGACCACGGCGTCACGCTGGCGCAGGAAGTGGCGCAGTATGTTGAAGCGACACCGCGCCTGGAGCTGGTGATGCAGCCGCAGCTGGCAAGCGTGCTGTTCCGCTATCGTCCGCAGCAGCTCACCGATATCGCGCAGATTGCCCTGTTTAATCAGCGCATCGGCGATGTGCTGCTGGAGTCGGGCCGCGCTAACGTAGGCGTGACCGAAAATCAGGGTGTGACCTGCCTGAAGCTGACGCTGCTGAATCCGACCGTGACGCTGGATGATATCAAGCTGCTGCTGGCTCTGGTGGAAAAAACCGCCGATCAGCTGCTGAGCGCCTGATTCTCCGGCTGACATCAGGCCGGCAACCTTCACGGGTTGCCGGCTTTTTTTATGCCAGATTTTCCGTGCCGCTGCCACGCGCGATCACGCCCGCCTCCAGCAGACAGCCTCTCAGCGCGCCAAACGCATCCTGACACTGACGCTCGTCAACGCAGGCATATCCCAGCAGTAAACCGCGTTTCTCCTGCGGATGCATATAATACTGCGACAGCGCACGCACCTTCACGCCGCGCCTGAGCGCCAGCGCAGCTATCGCCACGTCATCACACCCCTGCGGCAGCGGCAGTACCAGATGCAGACCCGCCTGATAGTTCACCGCAGGCATAAACGCCTCCCCAAGATAGCGGGAGATAAGCCCGGTCAGAAACTGCCGCCGCTGGCTGTAAAGCTTGCGCATGCGGCGGATATGCGCCATGTAATGCCCTTTCTGAATAAACTCTGCCAGCGCGCGCTGGATCAGCAGGTGACCGCCCCGGTATAGCTCCGCTGCCGCCAGCCGCAGCGGCTGTGCCAGCGCTTTTGGCACCACCAGATAGCCCAGCCGCAGCGCCGGATAGAGCGTTTTAGAGAACGTGCCCATATAGATAACCGGTGCATCCGCCTCAAAGCCCTGCAGCGACGGAAACGGCTGGCCGGAAAAACGAAATTCACTGTCGTAGTCATCTTCTACCAGCCAGCTTTTATGTTTTCGCGCAAAATCAAGCAGCTGCCTGCGACGCTCCAGGCTAAGATGTACGCCCAGCGGATACTGGTGTGACGGTGTCACAAATATCATTTTTGGCGGTTTACTGCGCGACGTCAGATCTGGAATGATGCCCTGCTCATCCACCGCTTTCGCCTGGATTTTAAGGCCGTTGATGCGCAGCAAATTACGCGTTCCCCAGTAGCCTGGCTCCTCGATCCAGACCGGATCCCCCGCGTCGCACAGCACGCGCGTCACCAGATCCACCGCCTGATGCACACCCTCGGTAATAATAATCTGGTCGGCGTCCGCCCGTACCGAACGCGCCACGCTGAGATACTCCGCCAGCGCCTGACGCAGCAGCGGACAGCCTCCGCTGCTGCTGTAGATCAGCCGCTCTATCTCCGGATCGCGGTTCAGCCGCGCCTGGATCTGACTGAACAGCTTATGCGGAAACTGACGCACATCGGGCGCGCCCGGAACAAATGCGCCCCACTGCCACGGTGAGGCGTTGGCGTGGCCGAGCAGGGTTGCCCCCCGTCGCGACAGCGCAGCAGGTTTTGTCAACGCGGCAGCAGGCTCAGGAACGCGCTGCGGGCTGTTCAGACACCCCTCAGGCAGCGTTTCAGCAATCCAGGTGCCGCTGCCGGTGCGCGCCGTGACGTATCCCTGCGCAATGAGATTTTCATAGACGTTCAGCACCGTATTACGCGATACCGCCAGCTCGCGTGCCAGATCGCGCGTGGCGGGCAGGCGCGAGGCGCGCGGGAAAATACCTTCAGCAATCGCCTGCTGCATGCAGATAAGCAGGCGCTGCTGCAGCGTGCCCTCTGCAACAAATTGCAGACGTTCCAGAACATGATCGGCATACAAACTCCGCAATTGGCTCCATCCTTTTTCGTTGAATTGGCTCTGGCAACCTGTGCCGCTGCAGGCATAAATAAGCGTGTTTGTCGTGATTTGTAAAGAAGCTTATCGCTAAGGAAAGGTTATGGAAGGTAAAAACAGCCAGCTGCAACAACGTAAAGATGACGCCCTGCCACGCGGCACCGGCAACCTGTGCCCGTGGTTTGTTGAGCAGGCGGAAAACGCCACGCTGCGCGACACTGAAGGTAATAGCTGGATCGACTTTGCCGGCGGTATTGCGGTTCTGAACACCGGCCATCGCCATCCGCGCGTCGTGCAGGCCATCAAAGATCAGTTAGAGAAGTTTACCCATACCGCTTTCCAGGTCACGCCTTATGAGAACTATGTTGCGCTGGCGGAACGCATTAACGATTTGGTTCCTATCGCCGGTAAAGTGAAAACCGCGTTTTTCAGCACCGGTGCTGAAGCGGTAGAGAATGCCGTTAAGGTTGCGCGCGCCGCCACGCGGCGTCACGGTATCATCACCTTTGGCAATGCGTTTCATGGCCGCACCTTTATGACCATGGCGATGACCGGCAAAGTGGCTCCCTATAAGCGCGACTTTGGCCCGATGCCCGCCTCCGTATTCCACGCCCGTTATCCAAACAGCGTCACCGGCATCACCACAGCAGATGCGCTGGCAAGTCTGGATGACCTCTTTACGCAGGATATCGCCCCGCAGGATGTGGCCGCGATCGTGCTGGAGCCGGTCCAGGGCGAAGGTGGCTTCCATATCGCCCCCCCTGAATTTATGACGCAGCTGCGCGCGCTGGCCGATCGGCACGGCATTCTGCTGATTGCTGATGAAGTACAAAGCGGATTTGGCCGCACCGGAAAAATCTTTGCCATGGAACACTATGGCGTGGAGCCGGACCTTATCACTATGGCAAAAAGCCTCGCCGGCGGTATGCCGCTCTCCGCCGTCAGCGGACGAGCAGAAATTATGGATGCGCCCGGTCCCGGCGGCCTGGGGGGAACCTATGCCGGTAACCCTCTCTCTATTGCGGCAGCGCACGCGGTGCTGGATGTCATCGCCGAAGAGCAGCTCTGCGAACGCTCCGTACAGCTTGGCGCTGCGCTGACCGAATTTCTGCAGGGAGTACGCGCCACGCAGCCTGCTATTACCGATATCCGCGCGCTGGGTTCCATGGTGGCCGTGGAGTTTGCTGATGCGCAGAGTGCACAGGCGCTGCAGCAGCAGGCGATGGCGCAGGGGCTGCTGCTGCTGACCTGCGGACCGCAGGGTAACGTCATCCGCTTCCTCTATCCGCTGACGATTCCGGACGCGCAGTTCCGTCAGGCGCTCGATATTCTCGGCGGTCTGCTCACTCCGCAGCGTTAAACCGCGCTGCACCTCAGGCCTGTCCGCTGCAGGCCTGACTTGTCCACCTTCACGCCAGGCGGCGCTGTACGTCGCCTGAGAGACGATTCGGAGAAAAAACTATGACTGCTCAGAATGCCGACGTACTGGCACCAGGCCTGAAGCCGCGCCACGTGAGGATGCTATCTATTGCCGGCGTTATCGGGGCCGGCCTGTTTGTCGGATCCGGTCACGCCATCGCCGAAGCGGGACCGGCGGTGCTGCTCGCCTATATTGCCGCCGGTACGCTGGTGGTGCTGATTATGCGCATGCTGGCTGAAATGGCCGTCGCCTCGCCTGATTCCGGCTCTTTTTCCACCTATGCTGATAAATCGCTGGGGCGCTGGGCCGGTTTTACCATCGGCTGGCTCTACTGGTGGTTCTGGGTGCTGGTGATCCCGCTTGAAGCTAACGCCGCAGGCACTATCCTGCACGGCTGGTTTCCGCAGGTAGACGTCTGGGAATATACCCTGGCGATTACGGCGTTTCTGACCATCAGTAATCTGTTCAGCGTGAAAAACTATGGCGAGTTTGAGTTCTGGTTTGCCCTGCTGAAGGTGGTGGCAATCGTCGGCTTCCTGGTCGCCGGTAGCCTGGCGGTATTTGGCCTGCTGCCCGGCAGCAATACGCAGGGGATCTCACATCTCTGGGATACCAAAGGCTTTATGCCAAACGGAATCAGCGCCGTACTGGCGGCTATTCTGACCACGATGTTCTCTTTCATGGGCACGGAGATTGTCACCATTGCCGCAGCGGAGTCGCGTGAACCGAAAAAGCAGATCACCCAGGCGACTAACTCCGTCATCTGGCGTATCGCGCTGTTTTATCTGCTGTCAATTTTCCTGGTAATTTCGCTGGTGCCGTGGAACAGTCCGGCGCTGATGAAGAACGGTTCTTATCAGACCGCTATGGAGATAATGAACATCCCGCACGCGCGTCTGATTGTCGATATTGTGGTACTGATTGCCGTCTGCAGCTGCCTGAACTCTGCGCTCTATACCGCCTCGCGTATGCTGTTTTCGCTGTCGCGCCGTCAGGATGCCCCCGCGGCCGCATCACGCACCACGCGCAGCGGTACCCCATGGGTTGCGGTATTGCTCTCAACCGCAGCGGCGTTTCTGGCGGTATTTGCCAACTACGTGGCACCCAGCGCCGTCTTTGAGTTCCTGCTGGCCAGCTCCGGAGCCATTGCGCTGCTGGTCTATCTGGTTATTGCAGCCTCTCACCTGGTGCTGCGTAAAAAGCGCGAGGCGCGTGGTGAGGTCCTGAGCTACCGCATGTGGCTCTTCCCGGGACTCACCTGGGCAACCATTGTGTTTATCATCGGCGTGCTGGGCTCCATGCTGTTTAATCAGCAGCATCGCCCGGAGATCATCGCAACCGCTATTCTGACGCTGCTGGTGCTGGCTGCCAGCCGGCTGGTACACCGCAAACGCGCGGCACGCCGCCACGCCAGAATGGTCGCCGTTCGTTCCTGAGTCACAGTGCCGGGCAGGGATGCCCGGTTTCAGTATACGTCGATGCTGATGGCTGACTCCGGCACATCAATTTTCACCACGCAGTGCGTCCAGACGGGCTGGCCCGGTGACAGTTCATGCTCAATGAAATAGTGCTGAAACGCTCTCAGCGCCTCCGTCAGGTCGCCTACGGCACGCGCATCAGGCTCAAACCAGTCAGGTTCGCCCTGCTCATCCAGATAGTTAAACTGATACTGTCCCCCCTCCTCATCAGCAAACAGTTCAGCCTGTACCGTCAGCTGACGTGCGTTCTCAGGCCCGCAGCTATAAATAATCTGTCCGATGCGGCGATAGAGATCTTCATATTGCATATTTTTTATTCCCGCGCGTGGATGGCGACACTGCACCACCCGTTAAGGTTGACTTTCTGCCGCATGCCCTGACAATGGCAGCGCCAGTTTTAGCCGTTTATAAAGGGAGTTTACCATAGCCTGTTTATCGCGTTTTCATCTGACAGCGCTGCTGCGCACCGCTGCGCTGGCGCTGCTACTGGCAGGCTGTGCCGGTACCCCCCCGAAGTCGCTGGTGACGCCGCTGCCGCTGCCGCCCGCGGCAAAGCCGCCGGTAACGCCTGCTCCGGACGCCCGGCGCGTGCCGATGCGCGGCGTATGGCTCACCACCGTTTCGCGCCTCGACTGGCCGCCAGTGACATCGGTGACGGCTGCACACCCTGAGCGTGTGCGTCTGCAGCAGGCGTCGCTTATCGCAAAACTGGACCAGTTAAAGCAGCTCGGGATCAACACAGTGTTTTTCCAGGTCAAGCCTGACGGTACCGCGCTCTGGTCCTCAAAGATCCTGCCGTGGTCCGATACCCTGACCGGCCATATCGGAGAGTATCCCGGCTACGATCCGCTGGCGTTTCTGCTGAAAGAAGCCCATCAGCGTGGCATAAAAGTGCACGCCTGGTTTAACCCCTATCGCGTCTCGACTAACGTCAAACCCGGCACCCTGCGCGAACTACAGCGTACGCTGGCGCAGCAGCCTGCCAGCGTCTATGTGCTGCATCCTGACTGGATCCGCACTGCCAGCGACCGGCTGGTACTGGACCCGGGTATTCCCGCCGCACGCGACTGGATCACCAGCATCGTGGCTGAAGTTGTTTCGCACTACGCCGTGGATGGCGTGCAGTTTGACGACTATTTCTACACGGAAACCGCGGCCTCTCCTCTGAATGACAGTGCGACTTTTCGGCAATATGGCGCCGGTTTTACCACTAAAGCTGACTGGCGGCGCAATAACACGCTACAGCTGATTGAACAGGTTTCCCGCACGATTAAAAAAGTGCGGCCCGGCGTGGCGTTTGGCGTCAGTCCGGCTGGAGTATGGCGCAATCTCTCTCACGACCCGGCGGGTTCCGATACGCGCGGGGCAGCCGCCTACGACGAGGCCTACGCCGATACGCGCCTCTGGGTTCAGCGTGGTCTGCTGGATTATATCGCGCCGCAGCTTTACTGGCCGTTTGCCCGCGCAGCAGCGCGCTATGACGTGCTGACCCGCTGGTGGGCGGACGTGGTCCGTCCGACGCCGGTGCAGCTCTACATTGGCGTTGCGCTCTATAAAGTGGGCGTGGCGTCTAAAATGGAGCCCGACTGGACGCGTCAGAATGGGGTACCCGAACTGCAAAAGCAGATTGAGCTGAATGAGTCGCTGCCGGATGTGGATGGCACCATTCTCTTCCGGGAAGGGTATCTGTCGCAGCCGCAGACGCAGGAGGCCGTGCGCTATCTGCAGAACCGCTGGAAAAGCCGCGACTGACCCGCATCAATCCGCTATCATCAGCGCCCGTTAGCCCGATTAGGATGTGCTATGTCTGCTGATTTTGACGCGTTTATTGCACCGCCGTGCCATGAACAGATCGCGGTAGTCTGGCAGGATGAGCACCTGCTGGTGATAGGTAAGCCCGCCGGTCTGCTGAGCCTCTCCGGTAAGAATCCGCAAAATAGCGATTCGGTGCATTACCGGCTGCTGCAGCGCTATCCCGGCTGTTCGCTGGTGCACCGGCTCGACTTTGGCACATCCGGCCTGATGATCATCGCCCGGAACAAAGCGATTAACGCTGCGCTCTCCGCGCAGTTCAGTACGCGCCGGGTGGAAAAAACCTATACCGCGCTACTGTGCGGTCATCTGCCCGATGACGAAGGCGTGATAGATGCGCCGATAGCAAAGGATCCCGCGCACTTTCCGCTGATGTCGGTGTGCCCGGTAAAGGGTAAACCTGCGCGCTCGCGTTATCAGGTGACTGCACGCCTTTTCCCGCCTGAAGGGCCGCCGCTGACGCGGGTGATGCTGATGCCCGAAACCGGACGTACCCATCAGCTGCGTCTGCACTGCCAGCTGCTGGGTTACCCGATTCTGGGCTGCGACTTTTATGGTGGCCGGCAGTTGCCGGGAACAGAAGAGGCGCCGCGTCTGATGCTGCACGCCAGTGCGATCCGGTTTGTTCATCCGGTCAGCCAGCAGCCGCTGCATCTGCAGCTGCCGGCCCCGTTCTGAACGCCAGAGCGCTTACCACATCAGATCATCCGGCACTTTAAAATCAGCATATGGATCGTCCTCATCCTGCGCTTCCTGACTCAGCGCGCTGTTCAGCACAATCGCGCTGGCGTCGCGCTGCGCAATTTTATCCGCCACGCTGGCCGGAATAATGGCGTAGTCGCTTTTCTCCGTAACCAGCCGGGCAATCGCCAGACGCCCGTTGATAAGCTGCGTCTGCGTCGTTTTATCAACGGTAATTTTTTTAATCAGATTGTTGTCGGTGAAATTAAAATCGATATCACCCCGGCCAATGGTGATGCGGTTCATCTCAATGAGCTGCTTTACCTGCGCCTTATACTCTTTTTCCAGCACCGCCTGACGCTGCTGATCATTAAGCTGCTTATCACGCTCAAGCTGCGCTTTTTTATTCTCTTCAACGGCCTGTTTCGCTTCGCGCGCCTGCACGCGTGACTTTTTGGCCGTGCGCTGCACTTTTTCCATTTTTTTGCTGGAGACTAATCCGGCTTTGAGCATCTGCTCCTGAAGAGTAAGTTTGGTCATGTCCGATCCTGAATCTGTTGGCTAATCTGCCGGATTATACCTGTTATTCACCGGGCTGTACCGGCCAGCCGCATCCGCGTGAGCGGATATCTGCAGCAGACGGCGCTCTCAGCGATCAGAAGGTGGCATTAATGCCTATATTCCATGTTATCTGCCGCCGATCGCTGTTGCCGCCGATCGCAGAAACGCCGGTAAACGCGCTGACGGCGTCAGTCAGCGGCACCGAGGCACCCGCTGCCGCCTCCAGCCAGCTATCATCGCCATTGCTAACCGTACGGGTAAAAGCCGTGCGCGTTGATTTTAGTCCACCGCGAACGCTGCTCTCAGCATCACCAAACTGACGGTTGTAGCTGATTTCCGCCCAGGGATTGACGGGCCACCGCGTGGTGTCGATACGCCAGCCGGCTGCGCCAGTCTGGGTATGCCGGGTCTGATCGGAAAAACGCATTGCGGTACTGCTCTCTCCGTTTTCACGGTAGCCACCGGCGCGCGCGTAATCGAGCGCATAGCGCACAACCGGACCGGTAGAGAGATGTGCGGTCAGCGGGAAATCCCAGCCGCTCTGCACGCGAAAGCCCAGCAGTTTACCGCTGCTGTTTCCCTGTTCTGTACGGGTGGCCGGCCCGATTTGAACACGGCGCTCAATAGCGTCATAGCTGAGATCGCCGTAGTGCACGTCTGCGTTGATCCAGCCCTGCTCGAACAGCGTAAGCTGGCTGTAAAGCGCCACCAGATTGCCGCGCAGCTTGTATGAGTAACGATCGTCAGGATGCTGGCGCTGGTCGCTGCGTGACAGCACCAGACCCGCCTGCCAGCTATCGGTCAGCTGATATCCCATACCCAGCGTCAGGCTGGCCTGAGTGGCATCACCCGTAAGCAGATCGCTGCGGCGATAGTCAGCATGCTGCCCGGCGTAGCCACCAAACAGGCTAAACTCACCGGTACTCTGCGCCTGCTGACGCTGCTGCTGCAGATGTCCCTCCAGCGTATTTTGCATATCACGGGCCGCGCCTGCTGGCGCTGCGGTGAGCGATGAGACCAGCGCCGGTGCATCGAGAATCGAGCGGATATAATCGGCAATCATCGCATGTACCGCTGGCGAGGGGTGCAGCCGGTCAGCAAACAGAAAGCGCTGCGCCTCGCTGAAGCCTGGCGTGGCAGACGTACACTGGGCGGCGGATGTGCCTGGCGGGCAGGCCATACCGATGGTGTTGCTCAAACCATACCGCGCGGGGTCCGCGATCACTTCGCTGAGCAGGCCAGCGATATCAGCACGCACGATATTGCCTTTAAGCGCAGCCAGCCCCGCTTCCTCCTGCTGGTTAAATCCATCAGAGAGTGCCGTCACCTGCTCACTCAGCACCTGCCAGAGCGCGAACAGCTGCTGCGCCAGCGCATCGCGTACGGCAGGGATCGCAGAGACTTCTCCCGCCGCACGGCTGAATGCGGTCTGAATAGCCTGCTCGCGGGCAGCCTGACTCAGCACAGGCGTCGCGTTCAGCGACTGAAACGCCGCCTGCAGCGCTGAATCTGCCAGGGGGCCTGTCAGCTGCAGCACCGTCTCAATCATCAGCGGGGTTGTGCCAAGCTGCGGCACATTCGGCACGATTACCGTACCCGCACCTGCATCCAGCAGCGTTCGAACCTGTGCCGCCGCCGCGCTGGCGCTGGCTGCAACGGTTTGCGGCGCAGTCAGCGGATTTGCCAGCACCGCCGCCGCAATGTCATTGGCACCTGCCCAGTAAATATAGAGACCATTGCGCTCCGCGCGGCCGTTGTTACGCTGCAGCCAGCGCGCCAGCTGATCCTGCGTATTAAACGCCGGGTTAAGCGCCGGAACGGTCACGGCGCCGCCCTGAGCGTAGTTATTTCCGCCCTGCGATGAAGGGCGCAGCGACAGGCCAGAGTCTGCTACCAGAATTTCGTCATAGAGGGGATGCTGTGCACCATCATACGTAAAGCGACCGACATTGCCGCCATCGCTCAGGCTATCGCCAAATACAGTCAGGCTATCCCAGGCGTAAGCAGGCGCTGAGGCAACAAGAGTGGCAGCAATGGCACCGGCAAGCGCCAGGGGCGTAAAACAGGAATGAGGCATATCAGACTCCTGAAATACCCGATCGCCACGCTGGCGACGAGACGGGCGGACTACGCGTGCGGCTTATCCGCAGGCGGCGTGGTATTGCAGGAAAGGTGTAGACATTCAGAGAGGCATTTACCAGATTGTGACCGGGGATTTGCGGTATCCGTCAGAATAATCGGGTTCAGGGCGGTATAAAGCAGGGCCCGCCAGCAGGCGTGCTGACGGGCAAAACGGATTACATGCGGGCTTCGAGCGGCACCGGCACCTTCTTCGCTTTTGGCTTCAGGCCAAACATGAAAGAGGCAATGCGTGAACGCTTGATGAACCAGTAGCAGACGGCGCTCAGGCCAATACCGATAGCACAGTCAATCAGCACATACAGAACGGCATAGTTGGCAGGCAGCCAGTCATCAATAAGCCAGGAGAACGCAATCACCACCGGATAGTGCAGCAGATAGATGATCAGTGCTGAATCCACGATAGCGGTCAGTATGCGATTCTCTTTAACCTGGATTTTTTCAAAGGTGAACACCATCCAGTAAGAGAGCATGGCGGACAGCACGCTGCCCATCATTACCGGCACGTACTTCACCACGCCGCCGATATGATTATGCGCAACGTAGTAGCAGCCCGCCCAGACGGCAGCCACCAGCGCGGCAATCAGCCAGTTGTTCATCAGCTTACTGTTTGCGTAATGCGCAATCTTCTCGCGATTGATATAGAGCGCATAGCCTGCCGTGTAGTAGACCAGGAAGCGCGCCGTAATCGGAATCAGCTCGATAAATTCGCCACGCCCTTTTACCAGGAATTTCAGCACAAAACAGGCGTTACCCAGCACAACCAGTAGCGCGATAAGCGCAGGCAGTGAGAGTTTGCCCAGCTGGCGCGCGCTCCACTGATAAAAGCTGCCAGGTATGGCCAGTGACATAATGCTCAGCGACACCAGAAACCACAGGTGATGCATCATGGTGTAGCTGTTCAGCCAGCCTTCCGCCGAGTAGGGGCGGTCATTTATCTGTCCAGAGATAAAATACATCAGTGGCGGAATAAACAGATAGGCTGAAATAAGCGGAATAAATACACGCTTGCGACGGTTCTCGGTAAAAAACTGCTGTCCTTTACGGAGAATAATGAGGGCGGAAAACATTCCTGATAAAAAGAAAAAGACTTCCATCCTGAAGGTATGAAACATGCTCAACAGCGCAGTAAATATCTCAGCGGGATCGCGCTGCGCCGTATAATACCAGGGATTCTCGCCGGGCAAACTTCTTGAGGCATGTAACAAGACACCTTCCAGAATTAGCCCGGCACGCAGCAGATCCAGACCGATATTTCGGCTGGACAAAAAGGATTGTGTTTTCACATCGCATACCTTGATGGGGATAGTGAGCGGAATATAGGGGAATCGTGGACGGGGTAATACCAGAAAATTCTGTATACATTCCTGTGACTAACGATTCGGAATTTCGCTATTGTGTAAAAGTTGTAACTTTTTTACGGACCTGTTCAGTAAAGCAGCGTTATCTGTTTGAAAGTGTTAGAGAGTTAATGCTTTGAACCGGGTTAATGCCGCGCTGGCAGGCGGCCTTACTGACAAAGAAGCCCGGCTCCGCTAGCCTGAGCGCTTTTCCTACATCCTGGCCTGACAGGTGAAAATCATAAAAATGGTTAGCGTGGTCATCCTGAGACTCCAGAGCAGTCCCCTGTCCCCCTCCTGAAATCAGGTCCAGACTATTTTATAGTCACTATGCACATCATGCTGATTAAACAAATAATTTCACAGCGTTATTACCAGAGTTTAAGAATTAACCTGATTTTGATTTTTCACTGATGCTTTAAGATTGTATGACCTGCGTCACAGCTGTTATGGTTACATTTTACGTTTTAATTATTCGATCCATTAAATATTATTGAGCCTCACCAGGCGGGAAATTTGCTATGCCTTATTCACTGATTCGTTTTGCTTCATTATTGGTTACCGGATTTATCCTGCAAAATACCGCATGGGCAACGACGCCTGATACCAGTAATAACTTTATTATTGAAGCTTACGGTGGTTCAAGTACGCTGGGCGCAATGGCAGTCAGAGAGAATGGCAAACAACATAACATCAACATCAAAGACAATGAGATTGCCCTGATAAATAAGTGGCTTGGCGAAAAGTATGGCCCGGGCATCCGCGTGGTAAATAAGGGCGCAGCCTCTGCACAGGCAATGGATTTACTGCACCCGAAATACTTCTATAAAAAGAATAAAAGCTGGCGTGAAGAGATGCAGCGCTCGCCCGCTAAAATAATCCTGCTGAACTTCGCAACCAACGATGCGCGACACTTTCATTTCAAAGATACCGAAGCGAAATATATCGTCAGCCCGGATCAGTATACTAAAGTGATGACGGAGCTGATCGCGATTGCCCGCGAAGAGGGTAAACAGGTGGTATTGCAGGAGCCGCACCCGATTTGTGGCGGGGCAAAAAAGTGGAACGTTGCGCCTTATGTCACGAAGCTGGACGCACTGGCGCGCGCCGAGTCGCTGCCGCTGGCACGCCAGTATCAGCGTATTCTGCAAATGAAAGAGTGGCAGTCGCTGATGTCACCTGACTGTATTCATCCCTCTGAACAGCTCTATCGTATGAAAGCTGAGGAGACCTACTCCGTTCTGACCGCACATTTCAACAGTGAGCTTGCGGCGGCCGGTAAGTCAGGCAATGAGGCGCAACAGGTCGCCCGGCGCTGAGTTTCAGGCAGCAATGACGCAGAAAGGGCATTTTTTTCACTCTGCTTTCGGCTATTGTAGCGCTACCGCTTCGTACCGAATGGAATGGAATAATGAGCACAAAATATGCCCCCGCGCAGATTCTGCTTCACTGGCTGACATTTATTTTGATTGTTCTCGCTTATTGCACGATGGAGTTTCGCGGCCTGGCACCGCGCGGCTCCTGGCAGCGTCTCTTTATGGTGGTGACGCACTTCTCTGCTGGCAGCTGCGTGCTGCTGCTGATGCTGTCGCGTCTGGTGATGCGGTTTCGCCATCGCACGCCGGCTATTGTGCCGAAGCCCGCCCACTGGCAGACCGGCCTGGCACACCTTACTCATCTGGCAATCTACCTGCTGTTTATTACCCTGCCGGTGCTGGGCATTCTCTCCCGATTCTGGCTTGGCCGCGACTGGTGGCTATTTGGTATTTCGATGCCGGTCAGCGCCGCGCCCGATCCCGACCTGGCCGATACGCTGATTGAGTGGCATGAAACGCTGGTACCGCTGGGTTACTGGTTAATCGGCCTGCACGCGCTGGCGGCGCTGGCGCATCATTATCTGTTTAAGGACAATACGCTGCTGCGCATGATGCCTTCGCGCAAGCCGCGCTAACGGCAGCCCGGCACGCGGCCGGGCTGCGTCAGTCAGCTTAATGTGAAACGTGCGGCGGTGTGAGCGAGCTGCGCCGCCTGATCTTCCAGTGAGCTTGCTGCTGCCGACATCTGCTGAACCAGCGCCGCATTCTGCTGCGTAGCGCTATCCATCTCATTCACTGCAATGGTCACCTGGCTTATGCCGCGCGCCTGTTCATCAGATGCGATAACAATTTTATCGATAATATTGCGCACGGAGTTTACCGCCTGTGTCATTTCAGTCATGGTTTTACCGGCACGCTGAACCAGCCCGACGCCGCTGCTGACGCGCTCCCCGGACTCCTCGATCAGCGCAGCAATCTCTTTCACCGCGCTGGCGCTGCGCTGCGCCAGATTACGAACCTCAGAGGCCACGACGGCAAAGCCTCGCCCCTGCTCGCCGGCACGTGCAGCTTCCACCGCCGCATTGAGCGCCAGAATATTCGTCTGAAATGCGATGCTGTTGATAATGGCAGTAATGTCGCCGATCTTTTTCGCGCTGTTATCTATCTGCGCCATCGTCTGCACCACTTCACCCACCAGTGTTTCGCCGCGGCTGGCAATATGCGTGGCATTTTCTGTCAGCGTGGTTGCCTGATGCGCATTTGCCGCGTTATGTTTCACCGTAGCGGTAATCTGCTCCATACTGGCCGCGGTCTGCTCCAGCGCAGCCGCCTGCTCTTCGGTTCGCGATGCAAGATCGAGGTTGCCGCTGGCGATTTCGCCCGCGCCTTGCCGCACTGATGCGCTGGCGTCCTGAATCTGGCTTGCCATATCGCGCAGCTGCGTCTGCATTGTATGCAGCGCGTAAAACAGGCTGCTGCGATCCTGTGACACCAGCGGAATCGCGTTATCAAGTCTGCCGCCGGCCACCGCCAGCGCAATAGCCGTGGCTTCGGCCGGCTCGCCGCCAATCGGCTTAAGCACTTTCCGGCTGAACACCCATCCCAGCAGCACACTCACGGCAACGATGCTGATGAGCATCAGTATCAGCGCGTGCATCAGCTGGCGGTGCGCCGCCGCCATCACTTTGCTCACCGGTGCAACGACACCCAGATACCAGTGCTGGTCGCTGCTGCCGATAGTCACTGGCTGCCATGTTATCAGCGCCGCTTCCCCCAGTATGGCGTCATGCTGTTCAGTAACGGCACGGCTGAACCCATGCGTTTCTCCCTGCCAGGGTTTCGCGGTTTGCGTCTGGTCCGGATAGGAAACCACCCGGCCACCGCTGGAGAGCAGCATCGCATAGCCACTGCCTTCCCAGGGCCTGATCTTGTTGATGCGCGCCTGCAGCGCCGCCAGTGAGATATCAGAGGTCACTACGCCCCAGAGCTTGCCCTGACTGATAATGGGAGCGGCGACGGAAGTGAGTAACACAGGCACCCCGTTATAGGCGTAGCTGTAGGGTTCAATCAGCGTATCCTTACGACTTTTTTGTGGCAGCAGATAGTAATCTCCCTGCCCTGGCGTCAGCATCGAGGCCAGTGGATGCAGCCTGAAGCTGCCGCTGCTGTTGCGATCGACAAAGTAGGCGTAGCGTCCCTGAGGTGCAGCACCAGGCTGGCTGGCAAACTCCGCATCGCGGCCATCAAACGCATTTTGTTCAAATATCACAGAGATGGAGAGGTAATCGGGGTTGTCACGCAGAGTGGAGATAAGAAGCTGGTCCGCCACCTTCCGATCGCTGATCCCTGCCGCCGGCAGCGCAATCAGGCTATGTCCCAGATTATGCGCCACATCGCGCGCGTAACTCAGCTCCTGCTGAATCTGCAATGCCTGACTCTGCGCAATCTGCTGCAGATAGTTTTCCGCCAGCGACTTCTGTTCTCTGCTGGATTGCCAGCTGAGCACGCCGATGGTGATAGCAAAACCAAGGGTAATTGTGACCGCGCCCGTCAGCAGCATCTGAGTACGGGTACGCATTTTTCGCGTTATAACTGCTTTTGTGGCCATGATGGCGCTCCTGGGGTTGGCAAATCAGAGCAATAATTGCGCCACATCCTGGGCCACCAGCGATCCTTTATCACTCTATCGGCTCAACCGTGCTGAACTTGATGGCATCCGCACCCGGATTAAAAAATAATCAATATCGATGCCCGTAGGGGTCGCATTAATGCGACCCTGGCGTATTAATGCGACCCTGGCGTATTAATGCGACCCTGGCGTATTAATGCGACCCTGAGGTTAGGTGCGGAACGTGACCAGGGCGGCATTAATGCCGCCCCTACAGACGCCCCCGTAGGGGTCGCATTTATGCGACCCTGGCATATAAATGCCGCCCCTGGGGATTAATTAGGTATTTCACTGGCGGGTTGATCTGGCGCAAGAACTTTGTGCGCAACTGCTGTCAACGTATCTCCTGCAGGCTTTCCGCCCTTACGATTACAGGAGCATACAATGACAGGTAAAATGGGTTTAACCGGTTTTTTACTGGTGTGGCTGGTTTATGTTGTCTGGATGGTGAGCTACTACTCGGGAACCTTTTCACTCTTTTCACACTGATAAAATGGCCCGCATGCCGGGCTTTTTCAGGCTTAATCAGAAAGTAGCAAAGGTGAGTAAGGCGACAGCAAAACGCCGTCAGGAAGACGGCGCCGGGGTGCATCACAACGATCAGGCCGCTTTAACCGCGCGCACCTTTTTTTCAGGGGCAGAATCACTCTCTTTCACTTCAGATTTAGCATCTTTGTCTGCCGCCGCATCAGGCAGTTTGCTGGTGCGCAGAATATGCTGTACCGCGTCTTTCTGCTCTGCCAGCAGCATGCCCCAGGTTTCCGCTTCCGCATCCGCCAGCTCTGGCTTGATCTGCTGCAGCCAGTCGGTAAAGGCATCTGCCATATCGAGCATCTTATCCCAGGCATCGGCATCTTTTTTGCTGGCAAACGTCATCTTCTCTTCACCTTTTCTGACTACAACATATTTGGTTTCGACTGCCATGATGCACCTCATTAACTGTATTTATATACAGTATATTCTGTTATGCAGCGATGAGCAAGTCTGCCCGCGTTTCAGGCAAGCAATTCCTCCAGAAAGGTGGCCAGCGCTTTTCGTGGGTCATCCTCTTCCGAGACAATCATCTCAATTCCCCACTGCCCCAGTACCTCTTTAGCCACCGGATTATTGCGATTGGTAAAAAGATACGATTTAGGCCGGGCCGTTGCGAGTCCGGTTCGTCCCCACATTTTAGTCAGCCGGTAGAACAGCAGGCGGATGTTGAAATCGCTGATGCTGTAGCCAACAAACAGCACCGAGTTACCCATCACGTCGTGCGTCAGTTTGATATCCAGTGGGGAATCAAAATAGAGACGTTCAAAATAGCTGCTCTCATCCAGCACAATCGAGGTATCGTCATCGAAATCGCCGTGAAGTTTAATGATGTGGCGCTTATCTTCAGTGAGTGAGACGAGATCGGCGGCGTTAGCCACTTTGCTATAGGGGACGTTGTGCGCCTCGTGAGCCATCTCCAGCCAGCGATCGTAATTGGTGGTGTAGATGCGCGAAAAATTACCCTGAGTGATCATGGTATGGATTTCGGAGCTGCGCACATCGATATCGGGCCGGTGCCACTCGCGATCCATCCAGCTGCGCAGCGGCCCCAGTGAGCCTTTGCGCTGCTTGTAATACTCCGCCAGCGACAGGTGTGTCCCGTAGGTGTTGAATATTTTCGGATCGTAGCCCAGCTCTTTTGCCAGATGGGCAATCAGTTCGTGCCACTCCGGCAGGCCAAGATTGCGGGAGATGCCGGCACCGGCAAACAGGATCAGTTTGCCGGCATCGTAGGCGCGTTTGAGTTCAGGCTTCATACATAACCCCGCGCGGTTTTGAGAAAGGCGGCAAAGCGATCCAGCGCCAGGCGCCGATTGGAGATCTCATTCTTTAGATCGCCCATTTCAGCAAAGGTCTGCGTATACCCTTCCGGGATAAACACGCAGTCCCACTGAAACTCCTGCGGCCCGGCCGGCTCTGGCGCAATGCGACCGCGCAGCTGTCCTTCAAACTGATACATCTTGCGACCATCGCAATACCCCAGCACGGTTTTTGCCGTCACGCAGGGCGTATCAAGGCCGCGTACCAGTTTGGTAAAGCGATCGGCATTGAGCCGGCTCCAGAAGATGCGCGTCAGTCCGGCTGGCAGACCGTTAAGCCCGTCCAGAAACAGGCCGGTATGCTCGACAAACAGCGGCCGCCCGATAATGGAAAACGCTTTAGTGAGCTTATCGCGTACCAGTTCAACCTCATTTTCCGTCTGGATCTCCTCAATCCGCCGCGCGATAGGCACCACTTCCACCCCTACCGGTTCAAGGATGGTACGCACTTCAGAGAGTTTGAGCTCGTTAGCCGATAAGAAACGAATTTTCATTGCAACCAGTAATGTTAAGTAGGGTTAAACTGCATTAGTGAGGTGATCCGGCTGTTTTCCGCCTGTTATTATATTTAGCACATCAGCCTGTGCCGGGAGTGATTCTACTCTGTGACCGGCGGAAGGAACAACCGCGCGCGCAATTTAGCGCAGGCAGATTGCGGTTCGCTTCCGTGAAAAGTTGCGCGATAACCCCCCGCCACGCATAAATATCATCTCTAATGTCAAATCTCCGGAGCAGATCAACGCGCAGAAAAAGCGCTGTGACAGCCGTCTCGCTTAGCACTAAGATAGCGCTCCTGAATACAATAAAACTAATCAATTACAGAGCAGAGTGATGATAGCGTTTTTGACTGCGGGCTATTCGCGTGTACGTAATTTGCCCTTTAGCCTGAAGGGAGAGAGCGCAGAAAAGAAGCTGCGCTTTACGCTGCTGATTGCGGGTGTGGCCAGCACTACCTCAGGCATTTATATGGCGCTGCTTAACGCCCATAGCCGTTCGCCAGCAATACCGTCGCTCTACTATCTGGGCGTGGCGCTGGGCCTCTATATCTGCGCCGTTGCCTTTCACGGCAAACTGCAGCGGCATCTGGCGATCGTCACGCATGCGCTGCTGTTTATCATTACAGCTCTGCTGCTGCTGGACAATGACCATCCTGCCGTTAAACCTTCTGCGTGTAATTATCTGATCGCGCTGACCATCGGCTCGGCACTCGTCCTGCGGCAGCAGCCGCGCTATCTCAGCAAAATATTTCCGCTAATCTGCCTCGCCTGTTACCTCATTTTTACCCTGACCGGCCTGACCTGGCAGCAGGGATCGTTTCATTTTGCGCTGCCGGCGGAAGCCAGTTTCTACATTGTTAACTGTATCGTGCCCGTAGTTTCTCTGCTGCTGACCGCGCTGACCTTTCGCGGCGATTACTCTGAAACTGACCTGATAAAGCGCGAACTCTCTGCCGCTGTCAGCCAGGATCAGCTCGAACTCTATTTTCAGCCGCAAGTGGATGCCGGTAAACATCTGATCGGATTTGAAGCTCTGCTGCGCTGGAAACATCCGGTTAAAGGATTCATTTCACCGGACGTTTTTATCCCGGTAGCGGAAAAGAGTGGCCTGATGATTGAGATTGGCCGATGGGTTATGGAGCGCACGCTGCAGCATATGGCTGCCTGGGAGAGTCTCCGGCACGGCGACAGCCTGGTGTTTTCTGTCAATATCAGTCCTCTGCAGCTAATGCATCGTGACTTTACCGCTGAAACTCTGCTGCTGCTCTCGCGTTACAGGATCCAGCCACAGCGGCTTAAATTTGAGATCACCGAAAGCACCTTTATCTACGATCAGCAGCATATCAGCTCTGTTATCGCGCACTTCAGCCAGCTTGGCGTAAAATGGGCGATCGATGATTTTGGCGTCGGTTACTCTTCGCTGAAATCGCTCAGCGATTTTTCGATTGATGATATTAAAATTGACAAGTCGCTGATTATGCACATTTTTGAAAATGAATCTGCCGCTATTGTGGTGCATAAAACCATTGAGCTGACGCGCGAAATGGGGCTGAACGTGCTGGCTGAAGGCGTTGAAAGTGAAGAGATGTTTCACTACCTGCGCAGTCGCGGATGCCAGTTCTTCCAGGGCTATTACTTTGCCCGGCCTCTGCCAGCGGCAGAGGTGATAAGCTGGGTGAAAAAATATCAGGGTGAAAAACGGGGCCGCAGTGCGACCCGTCTTTACTGATAAACGATGCCCGGCGGATTGATCTGCGACTGCGCTACCGCCTCATCCTGCTCTCCCCAGCGCGTCAGTACCTGCTGATACTGTCCGCTGGCGATGGCATGATTAACCGCCTGCTGCAGCGCCGGGGCCAGCCCGTTACCCTTTTTGGTTGTGACGGCCACCCATGCCCGATACGGGCCGTGACCAACAACCGCTGTTTGCCCGCGCGACGCCGCTTTCCACGCCGCCACCGCCTGCGGGCCAAAGGTGGCATCGGCGCGTCCGGACAACAGCGCGAGCGTGGCAGAAGCGTCATCATTAAGATAGACAGGCTGCACCGGCGCTAATCCCTCCTGGCGGTTTTTCGCATCCCAGCCCAGCAGGATCTTCTCCTGATTAGTACCGGACCCGACAATGATGCGCCTGCCCGCGACATCCTGACGTCCGGTAATCGCAGAGATGGGACTGCCTTTCCGTACGGCAAAGGCGTGGTTGTCAGCCCGATAGGTGGCAAAGTCAAATTTGCGTTTACGCTCCTCGGTCACGGCGATATTAAACATGGCAACATCATAGCGTCCGGCGCTGATGCCGAGCGGCCACTCCTCCCACGAGGCGGGCACCAGCTTTAGCGTAAGGCCCAGACTTTCAGCCAGAAGTCGCGCCATATCGGGATCGCTGCCAATCAGCGTTTTGTTATCTGACGCCCATAACCCGATGGGCGGTGAGTTAGTGGCGCTGGTTGCGACCGTCAGAAAGCCGGGGTGAACAAACGCATAGTTCGCCGGAATTCTGGCTATCGCCTGCGGATCGGCGGCGATATGAATCGCCGTTTCATTATTAGCCGCATCCAGCGCCGCGCCCTGCGCGGCTGAAAACAGCAGGCCGGATGCCACCAGCGTCAGGATGAACCGCTTCATCACAGCACCCGGGCCAGAAAACGTCGGGTGCGCTCGTGGCGTGGCTGATTCAGCACCTGCACGCTGCTGCCCTGCTCAACCACGCGGCCGTCAACCATAAACACCACGTTGTCTGCCACTTCACGCGCAAAGCCAATCTCATGCGTCACAATCACCAGCGTGGTGCCGGAGCGCGCCAGCTTTTTAATGACGTCCAGAACCTCACCCACCAGCTCCGGATCCAGTGCCGACGTCGGCTCATCAAACAGCATCACGCGCGGATTGAGCATCAGCGCACGCGCAATCGCGATACGCTGCTGCTGACCACCCGAAAGATGGCGCGGCCAGGCGTCAGCTTTATGCCGCAGTCCCACCGTGTCCAGCAGCTCACCGGCGCGTTCAATCGCCGCACGTCGCGTAAGCTGACGATGTGCGATCGGCGCTTCAATCAGGTTTTCCAGCACGGTCAGGTGCGGAAAAAGATTGAAGTTCTGAAAAACGTAGCCGACGTTGACCCGCTGACGCAGTATCGCCCGCTCTTTAAGCTCATAGAGTTTATCGCCGCGGCGCTGATAACCGATATAGTCATCATCAATCTGAATAAAGCCCTCATCGACCCGCTCCAGGTGATTGATGGTGCGCAGCAGCGTTGACTTACCCGAACCGGAAGGCCCGAGAATAACCGTTACGGATCCCGGCGCCAGCGACAGCGAGACCGCGTCCAGCGCTTTGTGTTTACCAAACGACTTGCTGACGCCGGTGATGGTAACCGCCCCGGCAGCATAGGACGGGCGATAATCAATGGCTTCGGACATGAGAGCGCTCCTCAATAACAGCAGGGGTTGAATAACGATTACGCCACTGCCGCCAGCGCGATGGCTGCGGCTCGCGGGTTACGCTGCGCGCCAGCGAGCGTTCAACGCTGTGCTGCAACAGCGACAGCACCGTTGTGATAATCAGATACCAGGCGGCGCCCACCATCAGCAGCGGGATCACCTGCTGAGTGCGGTTGTAGATCATCTGAATGGTGTAAAACAGCTCTGGCATCGCCAGCACGTAAACCATCGACGTCCCTTTGGCCAGGCTGATGATTTCATTGAAGGTGGTTGGAATGATCGCGCGCAGTGCCTGCGGCAGGATGATGCGGAAGGTCCGGCGCGAAGAAGAGAGTCCCAGCGCTGACGCCGCCTCAAACTGCCCCTGGTCCACGCCGAGGAACCCGCCGCGGATAATCTCTGCGCTATAGGCGCTCTGCACCAGCGTCAGGCCGATCACCGCGGCCGGAAACTGGCCCAGCACATTAATGGTCTGGAAGTGACCCCACGACCAGGGCGTAAACGGGATCCCCAGCGATAACGTGTCATAGAGGTAGGAGAAGTTATAGAGAATGATCAGTACCACAATCAGCGGCAGCGAGCGGAACAGCCAGATATAGCCAAACGCCAGCGTGCTCAGCAGCCACGAGGAGGAGAGCCGGGCCAGCGCCAGCAGACCGCCGAAAATCAGACTCAGTACGGTGCCTGCCAGCGTCAGCAGCAGCGTTTGACCCAGGCCATTCAGGATCACCGGGTCAAAAAACCAGCGCGCAAATACTCCCCACTCCCAGCGCGGATTGAACGCGATGGAATCCACCACCGCTGCCAGAATAAACAGCGCCGCCACGGCGCCCAGGCTGCGCGCCGGATAGCGTGCCGGCACCACGGTCAGTTTTTGCGTCTCACTCATTTTCGGCTCCTCAGCTCGCCTGTGCCGCAGCGTGGACATCAATTATCTTCAGAAAGCGCAGGCGGCCGTCGTGCGGCGGCCGGCCGTAGATCTCCATATCTTCCAGCAGGGCAAACTGCGGCTGATAGCCGTGGCCGATATAGAGGCGCACCGCCTCCGGCTGACGAAAGCCGGTGGTCAGCCAGACACGCTGATAGCCGGCGCGCAGCGCACGACGCTCCAGCTCCTGCAGGATCAGTAGTGCCAGGCCCTGACGGCGCAGATCGGAGCGCGTCCAGATGCGTTTCAGTTCCGCCGTCTGTGCGTCAAAGCGCTTGTAGGCGCCCATGGCGATAATTTCGCCATCCCGCTCCAGTACAATAAACAGGCCTCCCTGCGCAGGCAGAAACCACTCATCCTGCTCCACCTCATTCTGGCTGCTGAAATAGTCGCCATAGCGGGCAGCATATTCACCAAACAGGCCGGTAATAATCGGCTGCAGCTCTGCCGCTGCGGGTGAAACGTCACGAAAAAAATGCATATTGCCCCCTTAGTCGCCCAGGCCCGGTGGATTGATTTCCGAGCGGTCGAGCCGCTCAATGCCTTCGCCCCAGCGATTCAGCACCTTGTCGTAGTCGCCGTTTTGTATCACGCCGTTAAGCGCCGTATTGACTGGCTGCACCAGCCCGCCATCTTTTTTCACCGTCACTGCAATGTGCGCCGCTTTAGGCCAGCCGCCGTCCACGCTGCCCACCAGCCTGGTCTGCCCGTTGAGCGCCGCTTTCCAGGCGCCGATGACGTTGGGGCCAAAGTAAGCATCCGCACGTCCGGCCTGCAGTGAAAGCGTCTGCGCTGCGTCATCTTTGGTATAAACCGGGATAAACGACTTCAGGCCCTTTGCGCGGTTTTCCTGATCCCACGCCAGTAAGATCGCTTCCTGATTGGTCCCGGAGCCAACAATAATGCGCAGGCCGGCAATATCTTCTGCTTTGCTGAGCGAAACGATTGGGCTGCTCTTTTTCACATAAAAGCCCAGTGAGTCTTTGCGGTAGGTGGCAAAATCAAAACGCTCTTTGCGCGCTTTTGTGACGGTTACGTTGGTGATCGCCGCGTCATATTTGCCGGACGCCACGCCGAGCGGCCAGTCTTCCCAGGAGGTTGGCACGACGTTGAGCTTCAGGCCGAGGCTGTCCGCCACCAGACGCGCCATATCCACTTCGCTGCCAAGCAGCGTTTTGTTGTCGTCGCTGAACACCGTAAGCGGAGGGGAATTAAGGGCGGCCACCGCCACGGTAAACGCGCCAGGTACAGCAAACCGGTGTCCGGCCGGGATCTGCGCGATAGCCGCTGCATTTTTTGCAGTGTTAATGGGCGTCTTATTCGCCTCCACGCTGACCTGCTGCCCGTTAACGGCGACGTTTTCCGCCCCGGCAGCGCTGCTTAGCCCCAGTAACAGCAGCGCTATCAATGATTTTTTCTGCATAGCATTCATCCTGATCGTTATTATGATGTGAACTGATTTTCGGGGGTCTGCAGACCCAGACTGGCGCGCAGCGTGGTGCCCGGATAGTCGCGCCGGCTTAGTCCGCGCGCCTGCAACAGCGGGATAACCCGATCGACAAAGCGTTCAAACGTGTCGGGCGTTCCGCCCTGGATAATGAAACCGTCAGCAGCTTTCTGTTCAAACCAGTGCTGCAGGCCATCGGCGACCTGTTCTGGCGTGCCGTGAAACAGCGGCCGCGGCGTGGCCGCTTCCAGCGCGGTCTGGCGCAGCGTCTGACCGCGCACGCGGGCGTTGCGTTTGATTTCATCGGTGGTGCTGCGGAAGCTGTTCTGACCGATATCACCCAGTTCTGGGAAAGGTTCATCCAGCGGGTAGCGTGAGAAATCATGGTGGTCAAAGAACCGCCCCAGATAATTAAGCGCATCCGGCACTGAGACCAGCTGCGCGGTAGCCTGATACTGCTGCTCAACATCTGCGGCATCGTCACCGACGATCACGCTGACGCCCTGAAAGATATGGAGGTCATCCGCGGCGCGTCCGTTTTCGGCCAGCTGCTGTTTAACATCGCGCCAGAACGCCTGCGCCTCTTCCAGGGTCGCATGGTGGGTAAAAATCGCATCCGCATGGCGCGCGGCCAGCCGCCGTCCGTCTCCGGAGGCGCCCGCCTGGAAAATGATCGGTCGCCCCTGCGGCGTACGCTCAATATTCAGCGGCCCCTGCACCTGAAAGAAATCGCCGCGGTGATCGAGCGTATGCAGCTTGGCCGGATCGAAAAACTGACCGCTGCGCTTGTCGCGTACAAAGGCGCCCTCTTCCCAGGAATCCCACAGGCCTTTCACCACCTGCAAATACTCATCCGCAATCCGGTAACGCAGCGCGTGTTCCGGATGCTGCTGACGCGAGAAATTTTTTGCCGATCCTTCCAGCGGCGAGGTCACAACGTTCCAGCCGGCACGGCCGCCGCTGAGATGGTCGAGGCTGGCGAACTGCCGGGCGATGGTAAAAGGATCGCTATAAGAGGTTGAGACGGTGCCAACCAGGCCAAGATGCTCTGTGACCGCCGCCAGCGCTGAGAGCAGCGTCAGCGGTTCAAAGCGATTGAGGAAGTGCGGAATCGATTTTTCATTGATATAGAGACCGTCAGCGACAAACAGAAAATCGAGTTTGCCCGCTTCCGCCTTGCGCGCAATTTTTCTGGCGTAGTCAAAACTGATGCTGGCGTCAGCCTGCGCAGCCGGATGCCGCCAGGCGGACATATTGCCTGACGCGCCGTGTAATATCGTACCGAGACGTAATTCTCTTTTACTCATTATAAACTCCTGACAAAGCAGAGCCGTCGGCAGCGCAGAGGTTGCCGGGCGAAAAAGGTAAACATTGTTATGCAGGCAGAATCAGATCGGTGCCGGGCAACATCGCTCGCAGCGATGCCAGAATGAGCAGCAGATAAGAAAAGCGGAGCGGATCATTACGCTATCCTCAGGCCGCAACCAGTCGCGCGGTGGCCAGCAGCTCCAGGGATTTAAACCGGGCGGCTTCGTCAGCGAGTGGCGTATCGATAATAAATTCGTCAATGCCGTAGCGATGATGCATCGACTCCAGCTGAGCATGCACCTGTGCAGCCGTGCCCTTTAGCAGTGACGGCGTGCGCGGCTCTATGACGTAATCCGCGTATCCTCCCTGGCGTACGTAACGTTCAGCCTGTTCCAGACTGGCAACGTTAACCGCCGGGCCATTTTTCACGCTGACGTGATAAAGACGCAGCGCATCGGTAAGCAGTTCAGCCTCTGCCGGCGAATCCGCCACAACCACCTGAACCGCTACCAGCGCACGGCCGCCGCGGCTGCGGGCATGATAGCGCTGCAGAACGCGCGCCATCAGCTGCGGATCGCCGTTATGGTGTGCAGCGAACACCAACTGCCAGCCCAGCTCTGCGGCCAGCCCGGCGCTTGCTTCGCTGGCACCCAGCAGAAACCGGCTGGCGGGATGCGGTGGCTGTGGCGTGGCGCGCAGCGTCTCTTCGTCAGCGGAGGGAGATGCGTTCAGCCAGCTATCGAGAAGCGCCAGCTGTTCAGCAAAACTGCCTTTTTCAGCCAGGTTAACCCCGAGCTGAAGCGCCCGCGTTGAAAGCGGCAAACCGCCGGGCGCTTTACCGACGCCGAGATCGATGCGATCCGGTGCCAGCGATGACAGCAGATTAAAGTTCTCTGCAACTTTATAGGGACTGTAGTGCTGCAGCATGACGCCGCCAGAGCCGACGCGTATGGTGCGCGTCTGCGCGGCGATCCAGGCGATAAGCAATTCAGGTGACGGACTGGCCAGCTGCTCGCTGTTATGATGTTCTGCGACCCAGAAGCGCTTATAGCCCCAGCTCTCAGCCCGCTGCGCCAGTTTTAGCGAGCGCGCCAGCGCCTGTGTCGCATTTTCTCCTGCCGCAACCGGCGACTTATCGAGCACGCTTAATTGGTAAGACATACGCCCTGTCCTTGTCCTGATGAATATGGCGTTTAGTTTGCAGGCTATGATTCCGTTACGTAAAACATCATATTGTTAGTTCTATTGCTGTTTTGCGCATATCACCCGGCTGGCCGGAACAGAAATAAAAAAACTCCTGCAGCAGCTGCAGGAGTCAGATTAAAAAAAGAATAGCTGTCGGATAAAGATTAAGAGCGTTTGAGTGCGACTGCTTCACTGCGATCAAATGAATCATGCGTATCTTTTGCGCCATAAATGGCAGAGAGCGCGCGGTTAAATTTATCCGGATCGTGGTGCTCACGGATCCTGTTTACGGCTGCCGCTGAATAATCAGCCACGCGCATCCGGTCTTCAAGTATCGCCTTAATATGTGCCTTGAGCTGCGACACAATTAATATGCGCAGCGCCATTTTCTCCGCCAGCGTATCCACATTCAGTTCAAACATATCGTTGAGCGGACAGTTGATCAGCCAGCCGCTCTGAGCCGGATTAATTTCCGGCAGCGCCCGGACGTTAGTGGTAATCACCGGACAGCCGCACGCCTGCATTTCCAGCACGGAGAAGCCATAGGTATCCTGCCAGGTCGGCAGCAATCCGACATGCGTTTCACGCAGCAGCTGCATCACCTCATCATTAGACAATGCAGTATGATGGGTGAATACGGAGCGCTCAGCTATCAGGGTTTCAATTTGATGATGGAAAGCGGCATCGTCCTGCCACTCACGATGCGCAATATTATGCTGCTTTTTAATGTCGCCGATCAGGTTAACGCCGATCTGGTCAGCTGATATCACACCCTCGTCCATCAGTTCGGAGAAAGCCATTACCACTTCGGCTCCGCCTTTGCGGTAGAACTCATTACCGACAAAGGTGAAGATCATTTTATCGGCCGCTGGCGTGCGTCCGCCCTCATAGAGCACCGGCTGCGGCGGATGCAGCACGTGCAGTTTGTCGCTAATCGCTTCCCGCTCAATGGGAAAAGCGTCCAGCAGTTTCAGCTCAATTTTTCGCGTTGCCTCTGAGATGGCGATAATGCCGGCACATTCCGGTGCTGCAACATAGTACATCAGCTTTTTTAACAGCGGATTAGCTGTTTTGGCGACGCCCGGTACCGGCAATACCCGCGGCAGCTCGGTTTCAAAGGTTGACACCCAGCGCTCGCGGCTGGTTGCCACTTCATTAAAGAGATGAACTACCTTTTTTTCGCTACCGGCTGACCATAGCGGCGCGGAAAATATAAACAGCTTATTGCGTTTCAGAATTTTCCCACGAAACGCATTAATATACGTCCAGATATTTCTGGAGTGAAAATCGATATACGTTTTCTTAACATCAGTAACAATATTTCTTTTTTCGGGATATCCCTTGCCGCTAATGATGATTTTCATTTTATACTCCGGCCATAAACTTTAAGCACTACAAACCCGGCATTCAAAAAGTTAAAAATTGCAGATCGCCCGACGAGTATAATGCTTTATCAGCCTTCATATTGGTTATTCGGATTATTCCCCGAAAATCATTTCAGCATGTTATTTTATATTAATTATTTTTACGGCAGATATTAAAATAACCGCACTAACTTATAGCCTGCTAATTAAAAATTCCCTGTCTGAATGCATAGCGGACATTATCAATCAATTGAAATTAACGACTATTAAATCGTCTTTTGATTAACGTTGATAACATTAGCCAGCCTGGCATTATCTGATACCAGACAGAGATACAATCCTTAATAACGGGCCGGAGAGTGTAAATATGGTGGATATTATTCTTAATTATCATGCCATTAAACGAAGGCGCACCCTGCAGACCTGATTCATAACCGGACGCCTATACATGCGACCGCCTGTGATGTACGCAAAAGAGGCGCATCAATGCATAACCGCGTTAAACAGTAAGGTGCGTTACTTTGTCCGGAGATTAAAAAATCTATTCAGCCTGAATGCACTTTAGCCTAAGAGGAGAGCAGAGTGCGATGGGTATAAACCATTAGCCGCCTGAGGAGAAGAGGCGCGTTCAGAACGCGCCTGCCGGGATCAGAAGCGGTAACTCGCCGTTACCGAGTAACTGCGCGGTTCACCATACACGATGCCGCTGCTGCCCACATTCTCGTCATACTCTTTATCAAACAGGTTTTTCAGGTTGGCCTGCAGGGAGAGATTTTTTGTCACGTCGTAGCGGGCAAACAGGTCCACCAGCGCATAACTTCCCTGACGCACACGCCAGGTTCCGTTACCTTCAGGTCCGCCGATATCTTTCCAGGTCTTTGACTGCCAGTTAACGCCGCCGCCCAGCGTCAGTTTATCGAACTGAGGCAGGCGATAGTGCGTAAAGAGATTGAAAGAGGTACGGGGCAGCTGGGAGTTATAGGCCTCACCCTTGCTGTCTTTTGCTATGTAGGTCGTACCGCCAAACGTCATCTGCCAGTTATCCGTCAGCGCACCGTTGATCTCAAATTCAACGCCGCGGCTGACAACGCCATCGGTGGTTTCATAAATAGCGCTTCCGCTCTCGCTGAAACGTCCGGTATCAACCGGCGCATTATCCAGCTCGGTTCGGAACAGAGAGATCGTGGTGGTCAGACGGCTATCAAACCAGTCCGATTTAACCCCGGTCTCATAGTTTTTACCGACAACTGGCGTCAGGAAACTGCCGCTGGCATCCAGATTATCCTGCGGCTGAAAGACCGAGGTATAGCTGGCAAACGCTGACCAGGCGTCATTGATGTCCCAGATAAGACCGCCATACGGCGTGGTATTGTTCTCTTCCAGTTCAGAGGTAATGCCCTGACGGTTCCAGTTGGTATATCGCGCCCCGACAATCAGATGCAGCGGATCGGCGAGCGTCAGGCGCGTAGCCATATAGACCGATTTTTGCCGCACCAGCTGGCTGTCCGTGGCAGGTTCGCGCGGCGACCAGTCAGGCTCCGGATAGTTGCCGTTGAAGTCGTTAAAGTTACCCAGTTCAGCAGAGGAGATGTTGGTCCAGGCGCTGTAATATTTATTATCCTGACGACTGTAGTTAACCCCCAGCATCAGCTGATGCTGGCGTCCCAGCAGCTCATAAGGGCCGCTGGCAAAGGCATCTACCGCATCCACTTTGCGCTTGCCGGTGTTATAACCGGTTCCGCCGATGACCGGATAATTTGCGTAGGCAGAGCTGCCTGCACCGGTCACCTTATTGAAATAGCCGTCGAGATAGATCTGCTTACTGTCCAGCAGCATTTCGTTATGCGTGCCGTTGAGCGTAATGTTCCAGCCGTTATCAAAATTCTGCTGCAGATTGACGAAAACCTTGCGGTTCTCTTTATTGTTGTAAGCCCACTCCGGTTGAGTGTTATAGCCGCGACGCAGATGCGTCTGGCTGCCATCGGTATACCAGCGCGGCGCCCCACCCCACATCGGCGAATCGGTATCGACCTGCGTAAATTCGTAGCCCGCGGAAAGCGTGGTGCTCTCAGTCAGATCGGCGTCTATCACGCCATAAATAAATTTTTTCTCAAAACCGTAGCGTTCAATAAAGCTGTTTTTATCCTCATAACCAGCTACTACGCGCCCGCGCACGTTACCCTCAGGGGTGAGCGGCGCAGAGAGATCGGCAACATAGCGCTGTTTATTCCAGCTGCCGTAGCTCGCTTCCAGCGATCCGGTAGGGGTTTTACTGTCAGCGTGCTTACGTACCATATTAATCGACGCAGAAGGATTCCCGGGCCCGGTGAGTAACCCGGTCGCGCCGCGCACCACCTCGACCCGCTCATAAAGCGCCATGTCGGTCTGGGCATCACCCAGATTCCAGCGTGATGCAAACGCGGTTGGG